>NZ_CP091507.1:0-1364992 GCF_022870845.1 Uruburuella suis | reverse complement strand
AATCGACGTGGCCGGGGGTGTCGATCAGATTGAGCTGATACACTTCGCCATCGCGCGCCTTATAGTTCAAAGCCGCAGTTTGCGCCTTGATGGTGATGCCGCGCTCTTTTTCGATGTCCATCGAATCGAGCACCTGTGTGCTCATTTCACGCAGATCGAGGCCGCCGCAATATTGGATAAAGCGATCGGCCAGCGTGGATTTGCCGTGGTCGATATGGGCGATAATGGAGAAATTGCGGATATTTTTCATCTTGTTGTGGGGTGTCCGAAAGGAAGTGGGCAAGGCTGTTTGAATGTTTTCAGACGGCCTGGATAAACTCAAAGCAAATAGCTGCATATTCTAGCCTAAAAACGGGCTTTGGGCTAATGTTCGCCATCGCTTTTCTGCCGTAAAACCGATAAAAAATTAAAACAGCCGGCGCGGCCTGATGGTTTTGGCGGTATTTTGCCGCAGGCAGACAAAAGGCCGTCTGAAACTTTTTTCAGACGGCCTTTTATTGACCAAACAAACTTTACTGCCCGCCGTTATCCACTTTTTGCGCGCCCTGCTTTTGTTTGATGTTTTTTTGCAGATAAGCCAGCAAGCCGTCGAAAGTGGTGTTGGCTTGATTTTGCAGCAGCAACTGGCGCGCTTGCGGCAATTGCTCGGCCAGATTGGCCGGCGGTTTGATGGCCTGCACTTCCATCAGCACCGGTGCCGGCAGACCTTCGAGCAACACATAGGCAGGTTTGCCGCCGGCCGGCCGCGCTTTCATCAGCTGGCTGTAGGCTTCGGGCGGCATAGATTGGCGCGCCTGCTCGGCGCTCAGCTGCGACACCGGCGACCAAGCCAGCGCGGGGCTTTCACCGGATTGCAAATCCACCAGCGTTTGCTTAGCTTTGGCTTCGGCCAGCTTGCCGGCTTCGCTTTGCAGATAGGCTGTGCGCACATGCTCTTTGGCTTTTTCGAAAGTTTCCACCTCCGCCGGGCGCACTTCTTTGGCACGCACCACCCACACGGTGTTTTCGCCCACGTTTATCGGCTCGGAATTGTGCTTTTTCTTCAACACTTCATCGCTGAAAATGGTGTTGATCAAATCATCGGGCATGCCGGCGGCCTTGCCGTTTTCACGGGTGAGCCATTCATCGGGCGCTTCGAGCTTGAGGCCGGCGGCTTTAGCCACAGCAGCGAGGCTTTCGGGATGGTTGAAAGCTTCTTCGGCCAGCTTTTCTTTGGCCAGATTAAAAGCTTGGGCGGCTTTGCGCTGCTTGATTTCGGCTTCAAGACGGGTTTTTTCCTGCGCAAACACGGGCGCATCCTGCGTGTTGAGCACGGTGATGATGTGATAACCGTAATCGGTTTTCACCACGTCGCTGATTTGGCCTTTTTGCAGGCTGAAAGCGCTGTTTTCAAACGCTTCGCCCAAGCCGCCGTCTTTGGCGACATAGCCCAGATTGCCGCCTTTATCGGCAGAGGCCGGATCTTTGGAATATTGCTTGGCCAACGCGGCAAAATCGGCGGGCTTGGCCTTCACTTGTGCCAACACTTTTTCCGCTTCGGCTTTGGCGGCTGCATCGACGGCAGCTGAGGCATCTTGCGGCACGGGGAAGAAAATATGCGCCACTTCGCGCTTGGGCGCGGCGGCGGCGTTTTCCTGCTCAAAGGCTTTTTGCAGCTCTTCTTCGCTCACGCTTTGCTTGGCGGCCAGATCTTGGCTGCTCAGCGCCACATATTCGATTTTAACGGCTTCGGGAATGGTGTAGTCTGCCTGATGCGCATCATAATAGCTTTTGAGCGCGGCATCGGTGATTTTCACTTGCGCGGCAAAGGCTTGCGGGCTGAAGGTGAAGCTGCGTATGGTGCGCTCCGACTGCATCAGATTGACCAGCTGCGCGGCTTGCGCATCGCTCACCAAGGTGCCGTTTTGCACCAGGTTCATCAGGTTTTGCAAGGCAAATTGCTGGCGGATTTCTTCAACAAATTGATCTTCGTTCATGTTGCGCTGGCTCAGATATTGGCTGAACATCGCCTGGCTGAATTTGCCGGAGGCATCGTGAAAGCCGGGATCATCGACAATAATCTGCTTGATTTGCTCGTTCGACACGCTGATGCCCATCATTTTTGCGCCCTGAATCAGATAAGCGCGTTGCAGCAGCGAATTGAAAATCACATCGCGCCCGCTGTTGTCGCCTGCGGCTTGGGCATTTTGCAGCGCAACATTGAGCGCATGGTCGCTGATTTTTTCATCGCCCACTTTGGCAATATAATCGGAGCCGGGCGCGGCCACGGTGCTCACGCCGAAGCCGACAAAAGTCAGCGCGATTAAGCCCAGCAGCACTTTGGCCGGGCCGTTGTATTTTTCGATAGAGGCAAACATGGTTGTCTTTAATAAGGTGCGGTAAAAAATAAAAGCGCATTGTAGCGTGTTTTGCCTGATAAATCACCTTTGCGGCCAAACGATATATGCGCCTGCCGGCATCAAAACAGGCCGTCTGAAAGTTCAGACGGCCTGCGCAACGGTAAAACTTAATGCGGCATATTGTGCATCGGCATGCTGCTTTGCGCCGGCGTTTTCGTTTCTACGGTGATGGTTTTGGATTTGGCGTTTTTAAAACGCAAGGTGAGCGGGAATTTATCGCCCTCTTTCAGCGGCGCTTTGAGCCCCATCAGCATGATGTGGTAGCTGCCCGGCTGCAATACGATTTCCTGATTTTTGGGCAACGGCAGGCCGCCGACCACTTCGCGCATGCGCATCACGCCGTTGTCGTTGATGTGGTTGTGGATTTCCACGCGCTCGGCCACGGGCGTGCTGCCGCCGAGCAGCACATCGTCGGCTTTGCCTTCGTTTTCGATTTCCATAAACACACCGCCCATGCTCATGCCCGGCACAGTGGTGCGCGCCCAGGCATTATCGATATCGATGCCGGCGGCAAAAGCGGTTTGACAGGCACCAGCAAGTAAGAGTGCGGCCATCAGTTTCTTCATTATTTATTCCTTTCAAATGATTGTTTATTACAAATCGCTTATACATCGAAAGGCCGTCTGAAACCTTGATGCAGGTTAAACACTATAGTGTGCTTTCAGACGGCCTTAACTTTAATTTGAACTGCCCCCACAATCTTGGACATTTTTAAGCCACTAAATCAATCATTCTTCAAGCGGCGGTTGCAAACTGGGTTCTGTATGCCACAGGACTCAGTTTTTTCAATTTCAAACTCAATCTTTCATGGTTGTAGTAGCGGATATACTCGTGTATTTCCGCTTCCAATGCCTCTATCGAAGCAAATGTGCGGTTGTGGAAGCATTCCGTTTTCAGCACCGCAAAAAAGCTCTCCATCGGCGCATTGTCCCAGCAGTTGCCTTTGCGCGACATGCTTTGGGTGATTTCGGCTTCTGCCAATTGCGCGCGGTAGGCGCGGCAGCGGTAGAGCACGCCTTGGTCGGAGTGCAGCATCGGCTTTTGCGCGCCCAGTTGCGCCGCGGCCTGCGACAGCATGGTGGCCACCATTTCGCTGTTGGGGCGGCGCGATAGGTGGTAGCTGCGGATTTCGCGGTTATACAGGTCCAGTATCGGCGACAGATACAGCTTTTGGCCGTCGCATTTAAACTCGGTCACATCGGTCAGCCACTTTTCATCGGGCTTCTCGGCGCTGAAGTTGCGATTCAGCAGGTTTTCGGACACTTCGCCCATGGCCGGCGGGTAGTATTTGCGCTTCTCTCGGACAATGGCTTTCAGATTCATTTTCTTCATCAGCCGTTCTGTTTTTTTCTTGTTCCACGATAAGGCGGCGGCAATGCGGCGGGCGCCGTAACGGCCTTTGTGTTGGTCGTAAACGGCACGAACGGTTTGCATGTCGGCCAGGTCTTTGTCGGGCTTCTGGTTGCGCTTCCGGCTGAAGTAAAAGCTACTTCGCTCCATCTTTGCGGCAGGGAGCAGGTATTTGAGGGGATGGTTTGCCCTTAATGCTTCGATGATTTGCGCTTTTTTGGCGTTGCTGTCTTCTGAGGAAAAAGGGCTTCGAGCTTTTTTAGATAGGCGACCTCTGCTCTGAGGTAGCCCACTTCTTGCAATAGCTCATCCTGTGTTTTTTCTTTATCGGGTTTGTCGGCAATAAAGGGGTTGGTTTTTTTGTCGGCCATGGCTTGGGGATGCTCGAGTGCCGCGAGTCCGCCTTGCTCGTAGGCGGCAATCCAGCGGCGTAGGTGGGTGCGGGACATTCGAAATGCGTCGGCGGTGAGCTGCTGGCTTCGAATGCAATAGTAATGCATAACGGCTTGGTATTTGAAGTCTACGGTATATTTGTTCATAAGAAAACTGCACCTTTATGGGTTGGATGGGGGTGTCCAACTTTTGGGGTGCAGTTCAATTTTCAGACGGCCTTAAAAAAGGTTAAGCCCGTATTCGCGCCACAAAGCCATCAGCCACAGCAGCGCCAAAAGCACCAGCGCCAAGGTTTGCGCTGCCGAGCCGGCATCTTTGGCGCGCTTGGCCAATTCATGTTGCGCGGTGGAGGTGTGGTCCACAGCGGCTTCGATGGCGGTGTTGACCAATTCGACAATCAGCGAAATAAACGAGGCAGTGATCAGCATCATGCGCGAGGCGGGGCCGAAATCGAGCACAAAGGCGAGCACCAGCAAAGCGCCGTTGAGCCACACCAATTGGCGGAAGGCGCTTTCGTAGCGGTAGGCCGAGCAAAAGCCGTCTTTGGAATAGCCGGCAGCGTTGAAAATGCGGCGCACGCCTTTTTTGCCCTTCACTTGCTGAGCGTAAGATTCTCGGGTCATGATGATGTGCTTCCTATGATGGCCATAATCCATAAAATTGCCAGCGCGGCGAGCATGATGTATTGCGCGGCCGAGCCGACATCTTTGGCGCCTTTTGCCAAGGCGTGCTGCTCTTGCGAAGTGTGGTCCACCGCCGCTTCGATGCCGGTGTTGAGCAATTCCACCACAATCGAAACAAACGAAGCCAGCACCAAAATCATGCTCACGGCCAAACCGAAGCCGGCAAAGCATAAAATCAGCATCAAAGCACCGTGCAGCCACAAAAGCTGGCGGAAGCCCGGCTCGGCACAGGCAAAGCGCACGCCGTGGCAGGAATAGCCCAGCGCGTTGGCGATGCGGCGCCAGCCGCGTTTGCCTTTCATTTTTTCGGCATAAGTTTTGGGCGTGTACATATTCAGACGGCCTTTATGCTTCAGCCCAAGCGGCCACGGCATCGGCAAAATGCGCAGCCACATCAAAGCCTTTTTGCTTCATGATTTCCTGAAAGCCGGTGGGGCTGGTCACGTTTACCTCGGTGAGGTGCTCGCCGATGATATCGAGCCCGGCGAGCAAAATGCCGCGCCGCACCAATTCGGGCGCGAGCGTTTCGGCGATTTCGCGATCGCGCGCGCTCAATTCCTGCGCCACGCCGCGGCCGCCGGCGGCTAGGTTGCCGCGCGTTTCACCGTTTTGCGGAATGCGTGCCAGGGCAAACGGCACCACTTCACCGCCAATCACCAACACGCGCTTGTCGCCGTGCACGATTTCGGGAATATAGCGCTGCGCCATGATGGTGCGTGTGTCGAGCTGCATCAGGGTTTCGAGTATGCTGCCGATATTGGGGTCGGCCTCGGTAAGGCGGAAAATGCCCATGCCGCCCATGCCGTCGAGCGGCTTCACGATGATGTCGCCGTGTTCGGCCAAAAAGGCGCGCACATCGGCGCTGCGGGTGCTCACCAGCGTGGGCGCGGTGAAGCGGCTGAAATTCAGAATCGCTAATTTTTCGTTGAAATCGCGCATGGCCTGGCCGCTGTTGAACACTTTTGCGCCCTGCTCTGCCGCCAGCGTGAGCAGCTGGGTGGCATAAAGATATTGCATGTCAAACGGCGGGTCGGTGCGCATAATCACGGCATCGTAGTGATGCAGGGCTTTTTGCGCTTTGGCACTTTCGGCAAACCAATGGTGGTCGTCATCGCTTTGGGCGCCGATAAATTCAAACGCGGCCGCTGCGGCCACCACTTCGCCGCCGGCCACCGATAATTCGCTGCTGAGCGTGTGTGAAAGCTGCCAGCCGCGCGCGGCCATTTCGCGCATCATGGCATAAGTGGTGTCTTTATAGGTTTTGAATGTCGCCATTGGGTCGGCGATAAACAGGATATTCATGGTGTGTCCTGGTTGGGTAAGGGGCTTATCATACAGGGCTTTAAGGCCGTCTGAAAGCGGGGCGGCAGAAAAGGAAACTCATGCATCCGGCCGGCAAACAACTGCTTTTAAAGTGGGCAAAACACAGCAAACAGGCCGTCTGAACGTTGCGCGTTCAGACGGCCTGCTTTCAGCTCAAATCCACTTCGATATTGTCGATCAGGCGGGTTTTGCCCAAACGTGCGGCGGCGAGTATCACCACTTGTTTGTCGCCGGCATGCGCCACTTCGAGGCTGCCGGCGTGGCGCACTTCGATGTAGTCCACCACCCAGCCCGATTGCACCAAGGCCGCCGTGGCGGCGTTTTCCAGCCCGGCATAATCAAGGTTGCCCGCTTTGATGGCTTCGGCCATGATGCACAGCTCGCGGTAAAGGTGCGGCGCTTCGGCGCGCTCGGTTTCGCTCAGATATTGGTTGCGGCTGGATAATGCCAGGCCGTCGGGCGCGCGGCCGGTGTCTACCGGCACGATTTCGATGTTGACATTCAAGTCTTCCACAAAGCCTTGAATCACCGCCAATTGTTGGTAATCTTTTTTGCCGAAGCAGGCCAGTTGCGGCTCGACGATATTGAAAAGTTTGCTCACCACCGTGGCCACGCCGCGAAAATGGCCGGGGCGGAATTTGCCGCACAATTCGTTTTGCAGATTGGGCGGCTCCACGTTGTAGCGCTGCGCCACGTGCGGATAGAGCGCTTTTTCATCGGGCGCAAATACCACCGCCACGCCCTCGCCTTTGAGTTTGTCGGCATCTTGCTGCAAGGTGCGCGGATATTGGTCGAAATCTTCGCCTTGGCCGAATTGCAGCCGGTTGACGAAAATGCTCACCACCACGTTGTCGGCGCGTTTTTTGGCTTCGCGCACCAGCGCCAGATGGCCCTCGTGCAGATTGCCCATGGTGGGCACAAAGGCCACGGTGCCGGCGCTTTTGCGCCATTGGCGTAATTCTTGGATGGTATGGATGATTTGCATTTTGAAAACTTTCTTTACACCATTGTCGATTCAACGGCTGTTTAAATCTGAAATAGCGGATTGATTGTGCTGACGATAACGCCAAGCTATTTCTTCTGCTTCAATGACGCCCAAACTACCGCCATTTCGCAAGCCGGTCAGTTGTGCCACATTCTTTTTCATTAATAAAAATTCAGGCGGCATCAAACGCTCAGCAGGGAATTTCTCGATTTTCTCCAAACATATTTCTTCATACAGCATCAAAACTGCCATGAAACGGCTTTGAGGGATGAGATAAAGGCGCCAACGCCACATCAAATCGTTACCAACAGTAAATGCGGCAACCACCGCCTCATAATCCGCCACAGGATAAAGCTTCGGTTGTTTACGATGCGGGCCTGTGTGTTCGGTATAAGAAAACGCTTTTTCCTGCGGCAGCCATTCAAACTGAAACCAGCTTTTCAGGCTGAAAACCATATAATAAAACGGCAACCCCGACACGCTGCCCAGAAGTATCCATTTCCAAAGCGGCCAACTTGCCAGCTTTGCGCTTGCAGCCAGCTTCATCATGCCGCTATTTCCTCTGCGGCCTAGCATCATCCGCCCGACAAACGTCAGCATCAAAAACCACGCACCCAAGGCCATTTTAAAGCGGGCGCGTCGGCTTTGGGTGCTACGCAGTATAAAGAAAGCAGTCATTTATTTATGCTTGAAATGTATGCTCTGCTGCCGGGAAAGTTTGCGCTTTCACCGCATCCACATAAGCTTTCACCGCCGCCTGTATGCTGGTTTGCCCCTGCATAAAGTTTTTCACAAATTTGGCGGTTTTGCCGGGAAACACGCCCAGCATGTCGTGCATCACCAGCACTTGGCCGTCGCAATCCACGCCGGCGCCGATGCCGATGGTGGGGCAGCGCAGGCTTTCGGTCACGCGACGGCCCATTTCGGCGGGCACGCATTCCATCAGCACAATCGCCGCGCCAGCTTCATCGTGCGCTTTTGCATCGTTCATCAGTGCCGCCGCTTTGTCGCCCTTGCCTTGCACGCGGTAGCCGCCGAAAGCGTGCACCGATTGCGGCGTGAGGCCGATGTGGGCGCACACGGGAATGCCGCGCAATTGCAGAAATTCAGTGGTTTCCGCCATCCACACGCCGCCCTCGAGTTTCACCATATGCGCGCCGGCGGCCATCAATTCGGCGGCAGCGGCAAAAGCCTGCTCTTTGCTTTGCTGATAAGCGCCGAAAGGCAGATCAGCCACAATCATGGCCTCTTTGCTGCCGCGTGCCACGGCGGATGTGTGGTAGCACATATCCTGCAGGCGCACCGGCAAGGTGGAAGCTTGCCCCTGCACGGCCATGCCGAGCGAATCGCCCACCAGCAACACATCCACGCCGGCCGCTTCCATCAGGCTGGCAAAGCTGGCTTCGTAGCAGGTGAGCATGGCGATTTTTTCGCCTTCGGTTTTCATTTTTTGCAGGGTGTTGACGGTAATCATGGTGTTCCTTATGTGTTCAGACGGCCAAACGGCAAACGCTTTGAATATGGCGCGGATTTGGGGTATTTCAATATTTCATACCAATCCAAAAAAATAACCTAACTTCGTTGTCTCGCCTTGCCGTACTAGTTGTACTGTCTGCGGCTCGCCGCCTTGTTAGCTTACTTTTTTGAATTGGTATCAGACGGCCTAAAGGCCGTCTGAATGCTCACACTTCATTCAAATTCAAATAATGGCGGCTGCCCTGCATATTGCTCATGGCGCGCAGCAGCATTTCAAAGTGATCGTCGTTGCCGGCAAAATCCATTTCATCGGCATTAGCAATCAGAAGCGGCGCGTTTTGGTAAAGGTGGAAAAAGCGCCGGTATTCATCGTGGATTTGTTGCAGATAGCCGGCGGGAAACAAATTCAACATGCCGCCGTTGCGCTTTTGCAGACGCTTTTGCGCCAATTCGTCGGAGGTTTGCAGATACACCACCAAATCGGGCACGGGATATTCGGGCATCACTTTGCGCTTCATTTCCCAAAACAGTGTTTGCTCGTTGCCCGGGTCGCCGCCTTTGAGCACGGTGGGCACGAAAATCTGGTCTTTTTCCAGCAAAAAATCCGCCACAATGCGGCCGTTTTTTTCTTCTTCGGTGTTGATCACCTCCACCGCTTCGGCGCGGCGCATCAGAAAATAAAGCTCGGTGGCCAGGCCGTGGTTGGCGGCATTGAGGTAAAACTGCTCCAGAAAAGGGTTGCGCTCGGGGCTTTCGGTGAGATAAAGCGCATTGAAATAGCCGGCCAAGCGCTGGCTCACTTCCGATTTGCCGCTGCCGATGGAGCCTTCTACAACAATATAACGATAATCCATGCCGGTTTCCTGTGTGACTGAAATTAAATGGGTGGAGAAAAAAGATCGATGCCGCTGCCGCCCAAGCGCTCAGCCAGCCCGGCGGCTGTGCCGTAGCTGCCAAGCGCATAATCGGGGGCGATTTCGGCCAAAGGCAGCATCACAAAGCTGCGCTCGTGCGCCCGCGGGTGCGGCAGCGTGAGCGCATCGCTGCTGTGGCGGCAATGGGCATAATCAATAATATCGAGATCGAGCGTACGCGGGGCATTGCGAAAGCTGCGTTCGCGCCCGAAAGCCGCTTCGATATCGTGCAGCGCGGCCAGTAAAGCTTGTGCCGAAAGCGTGGTGTCGATCAGGCACACGGCGTTGATGAAATCGGGCTGTTCGGCATAGCCCACCGGCGCGGTGCGGTAGAGCGAAGATATGCGCTGCACGGCAATTTGCGGATGCGTATCAATAGCTTGAAGTGCGGCCTGCACTTTTTCAGCCGGATTGTCCAGATTGCTGCCCAGCGCAATCACGGCGGTTTGCGGTGTATTCATGTTTCAGACGGCTTTTTAAAAAGGTTTGTAGCGTGCCAAATAAATCATCACCAGCACGCACACCATGCACAGCGCATAGCCTGCATTGGCTCTGCCCGAACGCGGCGCGGATTTAATGGCCACAATGCCGATGCCGATATACACCAACAGCAGCAACAGCTTCACGCCCAGCCAATCGGCATTGCCAAACGGGCTGAAATGGGTGATTTTCATCAGCCACAAGCCGGTGAAAAGCAACAAAGTGTCGTTAAAATGCGGCAACACCTTTAATATGCCCGCCAGCGGCTTTTCGGGGCGGGCAAAGCGCAGCCAGAAGCGCAGGTTGAATAAAATGATGGTGATGGCCACAAAAGTGATGTGGCTGTGTTTGACCAACAGATATTGCATGGTTTGGCTTTCCTTGTGTTTCTTTTCAGACGGCCTGTATTGTAACAAACATTCTTTATGCGTGAATCTTTTCCAGCACCAACAAATAAGGCGGCTGATTGCGCCGGTTGGCAAAGGCATAGCGCAGCACCGTGTATTGCTGCTGCGGCAGCGCCTGCGCCCAAGCTTCCACCGCTTCGGCTTCCTGCCGCCCCGCTTCGTGGCCGGGATAAAGCACCGCCAGAAGCAAACCGCCTGTTTGCAATAAATCCAGCGCAGCTTGAAGTGCAGCCAAGCTGGTGGCGGCTTTGGTGGTGCAGCTTTTTTCGCCGCCGGGCAGCCAGCCGAAATTAAACAGCGCGGCATGCAAAGGTTCGGCAATATATTGAGCCAAATGTTCGTGGCCGTCTGAAACCAATTGCACCCGGTTTGCCAAGCCCGCTGCTTTCAGACGGCCTTCTGTATTGGCCAGCGCCTGCGGCTGAATATCAAACGCCCACACTTTGCCCTTTTCACCCACGCATTCGGCCAAGAGCAAAGTGTCGTGCCCATTGCCCGCCGTGCCGTCGAGCGCGCGGCTGCCGTTGCTTAAAGCGGCGCGCAAAAGCTTGTGGGCAAAAGGGATGATGTTGTCGATTTGGTTCATGTATAGTGAAATGAATGAAAAACTGATACAGGCGCATATAACAAACCATGTACACAGAAGCCGTTTAAACCGCGTGCGTGGCTGCGCCACATACCTTACACACGCTTTGAGATTTCTTATTTTTGTATCCGTTTTTCTTTGATTTCACTATATTTTATTTCACTATTAAGAGGAATAAATAATCAAGCAGGCAGGCCGTCTGAAAGGTAAACGGTTTACAAACCCAGCTCGCGCAAAAAGCGGATATCGTCGGCCCAGCCCGATTTCACTTTCACCCACACTTTTAAAAACACTTTGGTGTCAAACAGCTTTTCCATATCCAGCCTGGCTTCGGTGGAGATTTTTTTCAGGCGCTCGCCGCCTTTGCCGATGAGGATGGCTTTTTGGCTGTCTTTATCCACCAACACGGCAATATAAATGCGGTAAAGCCCGCTTTCTTCCTCTTCAAACTGCTCCACTTCCACATTCATGGCATAAGGCAGCTCTTCGCCCAGATAGCGAAACAATTTTTCGCGCACGATTTCCATCGCCAGAAAGCGGCTCGATTTGTCGGTAACCATGTCTTCGGGATACATCGGAATGCTCTCGGGCAGAAAAGGCTTGAGTGTTTCCAAAAGATTGGCAATGCGCAAGCCGTGCTTGGCACTCACCACTTCCACGCCGGCAAAATCGAATTCGGCGCGCACTTCGGCGATAAAGGCATCGAGCGCGGTTTTGTCTTTGGCTTTGTCTTTATCGATTTTATTCACCACCAGCAACACCGGCGTGTGCTTGGGCAATTGCTTGAGCACCACGCGGTCGGCATCGGTGAAGCGCATCGCTTCCACCACAAACACAATCACGTCCACACCGCTGATGGCTTCGGTTACATTCAAATTCAGGCGGTCGTTGAGCGCGTTGCGGTGGTTGGTTTGAAAACCGGGCGTGTCGACAAACACGAATTGCGCCGTGTCATCGGTATAAATACCGGTTATTTTGTGCCGCGTGGTTTGCGCTTTCTTGCTGGTGATGCTGATTTTTTGGCCGATTAAATGGTTCATCAGCGTGGATTTGCCCACATTGGGACGGCCGACAATGGCCACAAAGCCACAGCGGTAGCCATTGGCATCGGGAAGTTGGAATTCATTGCTCATAGATTGCTCCTGTGTTTCAGACGGCCTTGATTGATAATAAACACCAAGGCCGTCTGAAATTATTTTTTGGCTTTTTTCAGCGGGCGGTTTAGCGCCAGCCACGCCAACGCTTCTTTGGCGGTTTGCTGCTCGGCGGCTTTGCGACTGCCTGCTTCGGCGCTGCAGATAAAGCCCAGCTCGCCCAAATCGCACGACACTTCAAAGCGCGCATCGTCGCCCTCGCCGGTTTGCTTTTCAATGCGGTATTTCGGCAAGGCCAGGCGGCGCGCCTGCAAGGCTTCTTGCAGCAGGGTTTTGGCATCTTTGCCCTGGTTTTTGAAATCCACCGTTTTCACCCGCGCGGCAAACAGGCGGCGCACCACTTGCTCGGCGGTGTTGAAATCGGCATCAAAGCTCACGGCGGCAAACACGGCTTCCAGCGCATCGGCCAAAATCGATGGGCGGTTGAAGCCGCCGCTTTTCAATTCGCCGGGGCCTAAAAAAAGCGCGTCGCCCATATTCATTTCGAGCGCGATTTCCGCCAGCACCGCTTCATTCACCAAGTTGGCACGCAGGCGCGAAAGCTCGCCTTCGCTCAATTTGGGAAAAGCGTCAAACAGCATTTTGGCCACGGCATAATCCAACACGGCATCGCCGATAAATTCAAAACGCTCGTTGTTGTCGCCGGAAAAGCTGCGGTGGGTGAGCGCGCGCACGAGCAGGCGCTGGTCGGCAAATGTATGGCCGATTGCGCGCTCTATTTGCACGAGCGCACGCATTTTTGCGGGATTGGTTTTCATGGCTGCTCCATCGGCAGCCCCAATTCTTTTCCGTGCTCGCGCCTGTGTTGGGGCGGCAAACGCTGAAAAGGGTTAAGGCTGGGTTAAACAATGCGCGCATTGTACCGTATTCACGCCGCTTCACCTACTTTTGCACGCACAGCGGTGCAGATGCCTATGGCGAAACAACTGGTTTCATATCGTGCAGCAAGTTTGTCGCTTGCGAAACGGTGTGAAACCAGTTGCTTGGCTGTGTTTGCCGGCAATCGGCAAAACATGCCGCCTTTAATCCGGCACAATGCCGCGCGCCTTGAGCAAGGCGCTTTTAAAATCTTCTTCATAATCTTTCTGCAAACCCGGAATCGGCGCCAGCTTGTCTTGCGTGCTCATTTTCAGCTGGTAAATAATCACTTCGTCGCCAAGATCGGCCAGCGGCGCTTCGGAGCCGGCTTCGGCGGCGATTTTTTGCAAAGTTTGCGTCAGGCTCAGCGTGGGTTCTTTGAGCCAATAAGGTTTGAGCAGCTCGAGCAATTCGTTTACGCGGTGGTTGTGCATGATTTTTCCTTTACCTGGATAATACCAATTCAAAAAAGTAAGCTAACAAGGCGGCGAGCCGAAGACAGTACAGATGGTACGGCAAGGCGAGACAACGAAGTTAGGTTATTTTTTCGAATTGGTATAAAGCCTGAATAGATGGCAAATATTGTCCACCATCCGGCCGGGGCAGACAAGCAGAAAAAGGCCGTCTGAACTTTTTTCAGACGGCCGCCTGATTAAAAAAAGGCCGTCTGAAACAGACGGTCTAAAGGTAGGCTACTACGCCTCACAAAATCGACAGCCACACAATCAGTTTCACCAACGAAGGCCCTGCCAGCACCATAAAGAGACCGGCCAAAATCATGGTGAGGCTGGCAATCACGCCCTCGTCGCTGTGGCGTTGGCCGGCGCGAAAGGTGCCAAAGCCGTGCGCGGCATTACCGAAAGCCGCACCGTTGGCCAAATGAAAGCGGAATTTGCCCCAAGCCAGCACAATATCGCCGAAAATCATGCCCACCAAGCCCGTCATCACAGTAAACAGCGACACCAGCGTGGCCGAGCCGTGAATCTGGTCGGCCAGCACAATCGCAAACGGTGTGGAAATCGAGCGCGCCATCAGGCTGTTGGTTACTTCTTCATTAAAATGAAACAGATGCGCCAACACAAAGGCGCTGCCCACGCCCACCACCATGCCCACCACCACCGCCGCGCCCAAAATCACCATCTGGCGGCGAATCACGGCGCGGTATTGGTAAATCGGAATCGCAAAAGCCACCGTGGCCGGCCCCAAAAGCGCCACAATCCAATGGGTGTAGGTTTGGTATTGTTCATAAGAAATGCCCAACGCCAGCATCAGCGCAATGGTGAGCACCGGCACGGTGAGCGCGGGCGAGCGCCACACCACTTGCTTGCGCGCATAGGCTTTTTTGGCCAGCCAATAAGCGGCCACCGTCCACACCAAGCAGGCCAAAGCAATTGCGTTCATCTTGTTATCCTATCTCGGTATTTCTGCTCAAGCGTGGCGGCGTTTGAACAAACGGCGGCGCCATTTATAGCAATAGCTCAAGGTCAACGCTGTGCTGAGCATCACCAGCACGGTGCCGACAAAAATGCACACCAGCAATTGCCAGCCCGAAGCGATAAACAAATCTTTGTATTTCACCACCGCCACGATAATCGGCAAAAAGAAAAACACCAATTCGCCCAACACGAATTTTGCGCCCTCTTCCACCGCTTCCATCTTCACCGCCCCGCTGCCGAGCAAAGCCAACATGATAAACAGCCCCACAATGCCGGGCGACACCGGCAGCGCCACCACGCGGCACACCAACACGCCGGCCAGCCACACCGCCATAATCAGCGAGAGCTGGCGCGCCAGGCGCACCCATTTGTGATGATATAAATAACTTACCGCACCCATGCGCATATTCAAGCCGGCCAACATAAATATTCCTTTAAATTCATCTATGACTTGATTATAGCCGTCTGAAAACGGCATAATATGAATAATTAAACAAATCATTATGCCGAATCGGAATAACCATGCCGGATTTCAAAAGCCTGCAATGCTTCACCGAGCTGGTGCAAAGCAAAAGCTTTTCCACCACCGCCGACAAACTCTGCCTCACCCAGCCCAGCGTGAGCAAAATCATCGCTGCGCTCGAAGCCGAATTCGGCGTGCCCTTGCTGGAAAAACACAGCGGCCGGCGCAAACGCAGCCTCGAGCCCACCGAAATCGGCCGCATCGTTTACCGCCACGCCCTCAGCCTGCTGGAGCAGCGGCGCGCCCTCTATCAGGAAATCGACGACTACCGTCAAGTGAAAACCGGCACTTTGCGCATCGGCATTTCGCTGCTCGGCAGCAATCTGCTCACCGGCGCACTTTTCCACTATCACCAGCGCTGGCCGCAAATCGAATTGGCCTTTCTCGAAGAAGGCGCCCACACCATCGAAAAAGCGCTGCTCGATAACGCGCTGGATGTCGGCGTGTTGCTCGAGCCGGTGGGCGATGCTTTCGAACACATCAACTTGTGCGACTATCCGCTGATGGTGGTGGTGCGCCGCGACAGCCCCGCCGCCAAAAAAAGCGCGCTGCCGCTGCGCGCGCTCAGGCACGAATCATTTGTGCTGTTTACCCAAAGCTTCGCCCTGAGCAACATCATCGACCAAGCCTGTCGCGGGCAAGGCTTCGAGCCCAATGTGGTGTGCCGCACCAGCCAATGGGATTTAATCATTAATATGGTGGCGCAAAACATGGGGCTCGCGCTTTTGCCCGCCTATTATGCCGACCGCCTCAACCCCGCCACCCACGCCGCCGTGCCGCTGATTGAGCCGGAAATCCATTGGCGGCTGGCGATGGCCTGGAAAAAACACCAACCGCCCACACCCGCGCTCAAAGCCTGGATCGGCGTGGTGCAGGAAAGCTTCGGGCAGGCGCTGTGAGAAAAATTAGGCCGTCTGAATACGTAGGTACGATTAGCGCAGCATAATCGTACGCATGCGAACTTGCTTGCCGTAAAAAAAGTCATACAGTACGCATGCAAACTTGCGTGCTGTAGCAAAAAGTTATGCAGGATAAGCTCATGCCTACGCATGAAAACCTGTGTGCCGTAGCTCATGCGTACGATTACGCCGCTTTGGCGGCTAATCGTACCTACGATATTCAGACGGCCTGTTTGATTCGATACCCCTAGGGTCTGTTCACAATTACTTGTCATAACATTGAATAAAAAGGAAAGCAGGTGTAAAAAGGGAGCTCTCACACAACCCTAATACACCTGCCATGCCCCGCACACTACTCAAAGATGAATACTGGACGAAGCTGTTGCCCATTCTGCGTGATTTGGGTGTTTATTGCAAACCCAATCTACGCCTGATTTTCGAAGGCATCCTATACAGAGTCAGAACCGGCATCCCTTGGCGCGATCTGCCCGAGTATTTCGGCAAACACCATACCGTTTACACGGCTTATAACCGTTGGTCGGCAAAAGGTATTTTTGCCGAAGCCTTAAAAAAGCTCAGCCAAGACTGTGATTTGGAATGGGTAGCCATAGATGGCAGCTATGTTCGGGCGCATCAACATTCAGCCGGCGCCTCATGGCTCAGCGAAGAAGAGGAACACGCAATCGGTATGAGCCGGGGCGGGATGACCAGCAAGATTCATCTGGCGGTAGACGTCTCAGGCAATCCGGTTGAGATTATCATTACTGCGGGCAATATCAACGATATCAGCGTTGCGCCGGAATTGCTTGATAACATCGATCTTGCCGGAACTGAGCTTGTGAATGCGGATAAGGGCTATGATTCAGACCGACTCAGGGAACAGATAGAGGAAAGTGGCGCGAAAGCCAATATTCCCTATAGAAAAGACAGGGAAGAGAAAAATAAAGACATGGACTGGTATCTTTATAAAATCAGGCACTTGGTGGAGAATACTTTTTGTCGTCTGAAACATTTCCGAGCGATTGCCAGCCGCTACGATAAGCTAAAGCGCAACTTCCACAGCACGGTTTTATTGGGATGCATTGTGATGTGGCTACCTTTATGACAAGTAATTGTGAACAGACCCTAGGGTCTGTTCACAATTCATCCGCGAGTAAGATTTTGAGCGCAAAAGCGCGCTTGCAAGGCGAAAAGCGCAGCAAGGTTGGACACCTTGCGAGCATTTTCAACGCGACAGGCGCGTTTTTGAACCAAAAGATTGCCACGAGATGAATGGTGAGCAGACCCTAAAGCCATGCGGCCAAATCGGCGGTGTCGATATCCCATGCCCACACGCCTTTGCCGCTGCCGTCCATCCCGCGCAAAAACAGATAGCGCACGGCGATACGCGGCAAGGCCTGCCCGCGCAGCTTGAAATAGCGCGCAACGGCAATCGCGTAAATCAGCGCTTGCAGATAATAATGATGCGCAGCCATGGCTTCGTTCATGGCTTCTTGGTGGTAATCCGATTCGTGCATGCCCAGATGATTGGATTTGTAGTCGATGATGCACACTTGGCCGTCGGCGTCTTGATACACCATGTCGATAAAGCCGTTGAGATAGCCTTGCAGATCTTGAAAAGCCAGCCATTGCGCCGCAGCAATGCAGGCGGCGGGCAGCTTGAGATGCGGGCCGGCAAACCAGGCGCGCAAGTGATCGAGCCGGAAATCGTGCATATGCAGGGTAAACGCCATTTCGGGCAGGCGGCGGGCGGCGGGCTGCGCGGCTAAAGTGTGGCTGCCGGTGAGCGGTGTGAGGCGGGCGGCATCGAGCATGCCGTTTGCCGCTTCCAGCCAGCTTTCGTCAAAGCCGTAGCGCGTTAAGGCTTGACGGGCGGCTTCGCTTTGCTCGGCGGCCGGTCGGCTGAAATCGAAATGCTCGAGCAATTCGTGCAAACACACACCGGCATGTGCGCCGCGCGGAAAATGATAAATATCGTGCGGATTATCAGCAAGGCTTGCAAGGCTTTCAGACGGCCTCTCGTCAGACAAGGCCTCAGCCGGATCGATGGCCGGCTGCAATTCCTCGCGCGCATCATCGCGTGTGTGCACATGGCGGCTCAGGCCGGTGAAGCTGGTGTGGCGGATAAATTCAAAGCTGCGTGCGGGCATGGCGGCGGCTTGATAATGGCCGTCTGAAAAGCCGGCGACAGGTGCGCGGGCGATTTCGGGCGGCGCTTCTGCGGTGAACACAAAATCGCTGTTTTCAGGCGCTTGCCCGATAAAGCGCTGCCAGTTGCGCCGCAACATCGCTTTCTCGCCCTCTGCCTTATTGGCTTTTTTCTCGGCCGCATAAGCGGCGGCGGTGTCGGCAAAGCGGCTGTCGCAGCCGCCTTCGAGCAGATAGGCAAAGGTGTTGGCGGCGGTGTTGTCGCAATGGGCGGCATAAAGCGTGAGCTGCTCTTCGGCGCGGGTGAGCGCCACATAAAGCAGGCGCAGGCGCTCGCTGGCTTCTTCTTCGGCCAATTGCTGCAAATCGGCTTCTTCAAGCTGACTTTTGGCCAGCCATTCGCTCTGATCTTGCCGGTGCAGAATCTGCCAGCTGTCGGGCTTGCCGCTGGGGGCATCCCACACAAACGGGCAATAAACCAGCGGATATTGCAGCCCTTTTGCCGCATGCATGGTGACGATTTTCACCAGCGCTTCATCGCTTTCCAGCCGCAACAAATGCGCCTCGCTGCTGCGGCCTTGTTTGGCGGCTTGGATTTCGGCCAGCAGCCATTGCTGCAAAGCGGCGGGGTTGTGGTTTTGCTCGTCTTCTTCGGCGAGCTTTTCCAAAAGCTGGTGGTAATTGGTGAGGCTGCGGCTGTTGCCGCCGGCGAGCAGGCGCGTTTCGATGCCGTGGCGCGCGGCAAATTGCTGCATGGCGGCATAAAAGCCGTGTTGCTGCCATTGCAAGGCGGCGGCCTCGGCAGAATGTATCCACTCGAGCAACGCGGCTTCATCGTAGTTGAGCGCGTAAAGCTCGGCAGCGCTTTGGCGGAACAACACGCCGCCGAGCACAAAGCGCAGCGGCTCGGTGCGCTGCGGTTGCAGCCAAAAGCCGATCAGCGCAGCCAGCGCTTGGGCTTCGGGCGCGGCAAACACCGATTCGCGGTGCAGCAGCACGCTTTGCACGCCGCGCGCCCTCAAAGCTTGGCTCACGAGGCTGCCCTCGTTATGGGTGCGCACCAGCACGGCAATCTGCCCTGATTGCAGCGGCGCGCCATCATAATTCAGGCGGCCTTCGGCGGCTTCGGTTAGCGCAGCGGCGATTTCGTCGGCGCAATAATCGGCCGCGCGGCGGCGCAAGGTGTCTTTTTTCAAAATCTGCGCATCGTCATCAATCCAGCGCACCTGAATAGCCGTGCGCGGCGGCGCTAAGCGGCTTTTTGCGCGCGCAGCATCCACGTTCGCATAATCGATATGGGGCAGCACGAAAGGCTGCGCTTTTTGCCGGAACAAAGCGCTGATACCGTTGATCAGTTGCGCGTGGCTGCGGCGGTTGGTGGCGAGCGTGTAGTGGTGTTCGGCATCTTCGGCTGCTTGCAGATAAGCGTAAATATCGGCACCGCGAAAGCTGTAAATCGCCTGTTTGGGGTCGCCCACGAGAAACAGCGGGTTGCCGTGGGCGATAAAGGTATGCTGAAAAATGGCATATTGCAGCGGGTCGGTGTCTTGAAATTCGTCGATCAGCGCCACGCGCCAGTTTTTCGCCACGGTTTCGGCCAAAAGCGCACGCTGCGGACTTTGGCTGAGCGCGTGGTGCACATCGAGCAACAAATCGTCGAAGCCGCGCTCGCGGCTGCTTTTTTTCTGCTCGGCCAGCGCATGGTTGATGTGGGTGAGCAAATCGATCTGCAAGGCAATCAGCGCGTTTTCTTCGGCCATGTTTTGCTCATCCAGATAATGGCCGAGATCGGCCAAGGCTTGCAGGCGGGCGAATGCGGCTGCATTGGCGCTTTGGCCTTTTTTGAGTTTGTCTTCCAACATGGCGGCGGAAAGCATCATCAGCTTGCCGTCTTTATCTTGCGGCAGCGTGCCGGTTGCGGCGGCGCTCATCAGCTCGGCAAACAGCTTTTCAAAGGTGTTTTTGCGGTAGATATTGCCGTTGAGCGCGGGGTGGATTTTCCAGAAAGTTTCAATCAGCTCGGGCAGCTTGGGCATAATATTTTGCCAGCTTTGCTGCAAAACCGCTTCGGCGGCGGCCAAATCCACTTCAGGCCGTCTGAAAGCCAAATAAGGGCGGCTGAGGTATTTTTGGATTTCGGCCAGCATGTTTTCGGGGGTGTAGCGGTGTTTGAACACCAAACGCGCTTTGTGCACATCGGCGGCCACTTCGGTGCGCCAGAAATCTTGCGCGGGCGTGAGTAGGCGTTCGCGTTTGTGTTCGGCCAATTCGGTGTCGAACGGCGCTTGGCAGAGAAAGGCATAATCGCGTAACAGCCGCTGGCAAAAGCCGTGGATGGTGTAGATGGCGGCGTTGTCAAACTGGCTGATGGCGGCTTTGAGGCGCACCGTCAGGCGCGGCAGATTTTCATTTTGCAAGGCGCGGTGCAGCAAATCGAAAATAAAGCCATCGGGCGGCGCATCATCGCTGTGCAGGCGATAAAGTGCGGCCAAGGCTTCGGCATCGTCCGCCGCGTGCGCGGCTTCATCGGCGCTGCCCAATATTTCCAGCGTCTGCAAGGCTTCATCGAGCCGCGCACGCAGGCGGGTTTTCAATTCGGCGGTGGCCGCCTTGGTAAACGTGACCACCAAAATCTGCTCCACCGGCATTTTTTCCAGCACAATCAGCCGTGTAAACAAGGCGGCAATGCCCCAGGTTTTACCGGTGCCGGCCGAGGCTTCAATCAGATTGGTGCCGTGAATGGGAATATCGAGCGGGTGGAAAGGCTGGGCAGTCATGATTTATGCAGAAATAAAAAGGTGGCTTATCATAACATCGAAGGCCGTCTGAAACATTTGCTTTTTCAGACGGCCTTTTATATAAAGGCAGCTTGCATAGCGCACAATAAAGAGCAAAACATGATGCAGGAAACGATAAAGCAGCGGCAGCTGTGGCTGATTGTGCTGGCCGCGGCCTCGGTGTTGATGATTACCATGGGTATGCGCATGTCGCTGGGCTTGTTTGTGCAACCGATGGTGCGCGACACGGCGCTGAGCATCGGCGGCATCAGCTTTGCCATGGCGGTAACGCAGCTGATGTGGGGTGTGTCACAGCCGCTGGCCGGTGCGATGGCCGACCGCTACGGCGCTTGGCCGGTGCTTTGGAGCGGCACGCTGCTGCTCGCTTTGGGCTGCGCGCTGGTGCCGCTGATGCCCACGCAATGGGGCATCACGCTCACCATGGGGGTGATGATTGCTTTCGGTGCGGGCGCAGGCAGCTTTTCGATTTTAATCAGCCAAGTGGCGCATAAATTGCCCGCGCGCATGCAGGGCACGGCTTCGGGCATGGTGAACGCAGGCGGCTCATTCGGGCAATTTGTGTTTGCGCCGCTGGTGCAGGGGCTGATTTTGCTGCCGGCGCTGGGCTGGAAAGGGGCGATGTATGCGCTGGCGGCCATCAGCCTTTTGGCGCTGCCGATTGCGCGCTGGCTCACGCGCGGCGATGCCAAGCCGCAAGCGCCGCTGATGGCCGCCGGCGCGCCGGGGCAATCGCTCAAGCAGGCGGTGAGGCATTCTTTTGGCGATCGCAGCTATATTCTCTTGCATTTGGGCTTTTTCACCTGCGGCTTTCACATTGCTTTTTTGGTTACCCATCTGCCCACCGAAGTGGCTTTGTGCGGGCTGCCGCCGAGCGTGGCTTCTTGGTCGCTGGCCTTGATCGGCATTGCCAATGTGGTCGGCAGCCTGATTATCGGCTGGAGTGTGGGGCGCTGGCGCAGCAAATATATTTTGTTTTGGATGTATGCTTCACGCGCCGTGTTGATCGGCGTTTATTTGATGTCGCCGCGCACCGACACCACGTTTTACCTGTTTGCCATCGGGCTGGGGCTCACTTGGCTCGCCACCGTGCCGCCCACCGCTGCGATTGTGGGCAAGCTTTTCGGCGTGCGTTATTTGGCCACTTTGTTTGGCCTCACCCTGCTTTCACACCAAATCGGCGGCTTTTTCGGCGCCTGGCTCGGCGGCTGGGCCATCAGCGCATTCGGCGATTACGGCTGGATGTGGTATGCCGATATGGCGCTGGCCGCCGCAGCGGCGCTGCTGAACCTGCCGATACGCGAGCAAAAAATCGCGCGCACCGCAGCCGCCTGAGCTGCGATAAGCAGATTGGTTTTCAGACGGCCTGAGCGCAGCCCAACCTCTTTTTTCATTTGCCGCCATTGCAATCCGGCCATGATGCACACATGATAAGCCGCATCCCACACACAAAAGGAGCCAAGCCATGTCAAACCAAACCGCCATTTTCGCCGCCGGTTGTTTTTGGTGCATCGAAGCCGTTTACAACCGCCTCAAAGGCGTGCACAACGCCACTTCGGGCTACATCAACGGCCACACCCCCGCGCCCACTTATGCAGAAGTGTGCAGCGGCCACAGCGGCCACGCCGAAGCGGTGAAAATCGAATTCGACCCCGAAATCATCAGCTACCGCACGCTCTTGGAAGTGTTGTTCACCCTGCACGACCCCACCCAGCTCAACCGCCAAGGCCACGATGTGGGCACGCAATACCGCAGCGGCATTTATTATCTCGATGAAGCGCAAAAAGCCGAAGCCCAAGCCTTTGTGCAGGAAATGGCGGCTCATTATCCGCAGCCGATTGCCACCGAAATCGCCGCCGCACAAACCTTCCACCCCGCCGAAGCCTACCACCAGCATTATTTTGCCAACAATCCGCAGGCCGGCTATTGCCAAATGGTGGTGGCGCCCAAGTTTTTGAAAGCGCGCACAAAATATGCCGATTTGTGGCGCGGATAAACCCTAGGGTCTGTTCGCATTTCATCCGTGCGTAAGATTTTGAGCGCAAAAGCGCGCTTGCAAGGCGAAAAGCGCAGCAAGGTTGGACACCTTGCGAGCATTTTCAACGCGGCAGGCGCGTTTTTGAGCCAAAAGATTGCCACGAGATGAAATGTGAACAGACCCTAAGGCCGTCTGAACACTACAAACACTTTCAGACGGCCTGAAAATGCCGTTATAATCACCTTTTTCCCAACCCTTGCCCGCCATGATCAGCCAATTCAAACACATCGGCATTGTCACCCGCCCGCAAACCCCCAAGATCGAAACCGTGCTGCACGAGCTGATCGAATTTTTGTGCGTGCAAAAGCTGCAAATCTATCTCGATGATGCCAGCGTGGCCGACGGCATCATCACCGCCGCCGACCAAGCCCGCTGCGCCATTGTCAACAAAGACACCTTGGGCAAAAGCTGCGATTTGGTGATTGTGCTCGGCGGCGATGGCACTTTTCTTTCCGTGGCGCGCAAGCTTGCGCCCTACCGCGTGCCGATGATAGGCGTAAACCAAGGCCATTTGGGCTTTCTCACCCAAGTGCCGCGCGAGCAGATGGTGAACGAGCTCACCGGCATGCTCACCGGCAAATATCTGCCCGAAGAGCGCATTTTGCTCGAAACCTCGGTGTGGCGCGACGGCAAAGCCGTGCAAACCTCGCTGGCGCTCAACGACGTGGTGCTCTCACGCGGCGGCGCCGGCCAAATGATTGAATTCGAAGTGTTTATCAACGAAGAATTCGTTTACACCCAGCGCTCCGACGGCCTGATTATTTCCACCCCCACCGGCTCCACCGCCTATTCGCTCGCCGCCGGCGGCCCCATTTTGCAGGCCAGCCTGCGCGCCTTCACGTTGGTGCCGATTTGCCCGCAATCGATGACCAACCGCCCGATTGCCGTGTCCGACACCTGCGAAATCGAAATTCTCGTGACCAAAGCCGCCGATGCCCGCCTGCATTTCGACGGCCAATCGTTTGTCGACGTGCAAAACCTCGACCGCATCAACATCCGCCGCTACCGCCACAGCCTGCGCGTGCTGCACCCGAGCGACTACCAATACTACAAAACCCTGCGCCAAAAGCTGCATTGGGGCGAGCAATTGATTTAAAGAAGCAAAGCAGGCCGTCTGAAAACATATTCAGACGGCCTTTTATCTATTAAAATCAATACACAATACAAAACAATAAGAAAAATCACACTCACTATATAAAATCTTATTTAAACTACGAAAAATCTTAGCTATAATGACTGTCGTGAAATGAAGAATAAAGCGATACAAAGCGCAGCAATACCTTAGGGTCTGTTCACAATTCATCTCGTGGCAATCTTTTGGCTCAAAAACGCGCCTGCCGCGTTGAAAATGCTCGCAAGGTGTCCAACCTTGCTGCGCTTTTCGCCTTGCAAGCGCGCTTTTGCGCTCAAAATCTTACGCACGGATGAAATGTGAACAGACCCTAGCGCTTTATTATCTATTTCACAATATCATGTTTTCAGACGGCCTCTGCGTCTATAAAAGGATTACCCATGCTGCTGGCGCTCTCCCTGCACGACTTTGTAATCGTCGAGCAACTCCACCTCGATTTCCAAACCGGCTTCACCGTGCTCACCGGCGAAACCGGAGCCGGCAAATCCATCACCCTCGATGCCATCGGCCTGCTTTTGGGCGATAAAGCCGACTACAGCCAAGTGCGCACCGGCGCGCGCGAAGCCCGCCTCTCCGCCCTATTCGACCTCACCGCCCTGCCCGCCCTCAAAGCGCAGCTGCACGAGCAAGGCCTGCTCGACGAGAGCGACGAGCTCAGCATCCGCCGCATCATCGATGCCAAAGGCAAAAGCCGCAGCTTTATCAACGGCCAGGCCGCCACCCTCGCCCAACTCAAACAAATCGGCGAGCAATTAATCGACATACACGGCCAAAACGCCCACCACTCGCTTAACCAAGAAGCCGCCCAGCGCCGGCTGCTCGATGCCTTTTCAGACGGCCTTTCCCTAGCCGAACAAGTGCGCCAACATTACCACAGCTGGCAAGCCGCCCAAAAAGCGCTCGATGCCGCGCAAAACCAAGCCGAGCAGCGCACGATTGAGCGCGAGCGGCTGCAATGGCAGCACAACGAATTGACAGCGCTCGGCCTGAATCAAGGCGAATGGGAAAGCCTGAGCCAAAGCCACGACAGCCTCGCCCACGCCGCCGATCTTTTGCAGGCAGCCGAACAAACAGGCGAATACATCAATGGCGACAACGGCATGCAAAGCGCGCTCTACCAATGCCAAAAGCTGCTCGGCAGCCTGCAAGCCATCGAGCCGCGCTTTGCCGAAAGCCTCGATATGCTCGCCAGCATCGAAGCCGAATTGGGCGAAATCAGCGCCAATATGCGCGACGTGGCCGCCCGTGTGGAAATCAATCCCGATGAATTGGCCGAACAAGAGCAGCGCATGGGCGAATTGATGAGCATGGCACGAAAATACCGCGTGGAGCCGCAAGACTTGCCCGCCAAACAAGCCGAGCTTGAAGCCGCGCTCGAAGCCCTCGAAGCCGCCGCCGACATCGCCGCCCTCGAAGCCGCCCGCGCTCAGCATGAAAACCAATATCGGGCCGCCGCCGATCAATTATCCGCCCTGCGCCGCCAAAACGCCGCCCGCCTCAGCGCCGAAACCGGCGAGCACATGCAGGATTTGGCCATGAAAGGCGCACAATTCCACATCGAGCTTTTGCCCTGCCCCCCCGCCGCCCACGGCCTTGAGCATGTGCAATACCAAGTGGCCGCCAACCAAGGCTCGCCGCTGCGCCCGCTCAACAAAGTGGCTTCCGGCGGCGAGCTCGCCCGCATCAGCCTAGCGCTGCAAGTGGTCACCAGCCAATACACCCAAGTACCGACCCTGATTTTCGACGAAGTCGACACCGGCATCGGCGGCGGCGTGGCCGAAACCGTCGGCCGCGCCCTGCGCCGGCTCGGCAAACAACATCAAGTGCTGGCCGTCACCCACTTGCCGCAAGTGGCCAGCTGCGGCGAAAACCACTGGCAAGTGCACAAACACAGCAACGGCACGCAAACCCTCAGCGAAATCAGTGTGCTTGATGCCGCCATGCGCATCGAAGAAATCGCCCGCATGCTCGGCGGCGAAACCATCACCGACACCACCCGCCGCCATGCCGAAGAAATGCTGGCGCTGGCCGCCCAATAATCTCCAACGCAAAGCCCAGCCAGCATATCCATCCAGCATATATAGTAAAATGCAAGAAAAAGTGATACAAAACTATGCACTATAACGGAGTAGGTTGGGTTGATAAACCCAACGTTTCAGACGGCTTGTCGGCTTGTTGGGTTTTCAACCCAACCTACCCGTTGTATCACTTTTTTATGCATTCCACTATAGAATGCGATAGCGCACATACCTTGTTTTCATCCAACAGCAAGGCCGTCTGAAAGATAAAGTTTCAGACGACCTTGATTTTTTATAGCAGAACGTTGTAGGTCGGATACTCGTATCCGACATTCACCGCATTCCTGAAATATTGCTATGCAAAGGCCGTCTGAAAAAGTTTCAGACGGCCTTTTGCACCTGACCTTACAACAGCCGCAAGCAAAGCTGAGCTTGATTCAGCGGCAACAATCAGCGCGAGCCGCTGTGTCCGCCGTCGCGCCACAGCTGCCACAAAAGCAGCGCCGCCGCGGCCGCAATGCGGTGTTTCCAGCGCAGCGGCAGGAAAACGCTGTTCCACAAAAGGTGGCCGGAAGGCAGGCCGTTGGCCAAGCCCACGGCTTTGCTGAAATTGGCATCCAGCAGGCTTTGTTGCTCGGCAGCACGGCGCTTTTGCAAATATTCGGCCGCGATTTTCAGCCGCGCAAGCTGCGCCTGTATTTCCAAAAGCTCGCGCTCTTGCTGATAAGTATAACGGCTCATAACGGCTCCTCATCATTGCGCTTGGCTGTGGCCTGCTGCCCGCGCAAATAGGCGATATCTTGCTGCATATCGTGCAAAGTGGCGGCAATTTGGCGGCTTTTCTGCTGCCAGCTGCTCATAATCCAAGCAGCCAATGCGGCAATGCCGAGCAGGCAGGCCAAGGCGATGCCGAAAAACACCCAGATTTTGGCTTCGGCACCCAATGCGCTGTCGAGGCCGAAGAGCAGGCTGATCATGCCGAATGAAAACAGCGCACCCGCAAACACAATAGCGGCGATGATTTTCAAGATGGTGGTGGCCTGATCGTTCAAATCCAAGCCTAAAATGCGCAAACGCAGCAGCAGCAAATCGGCGCCTTGATGCAGCAGCACTTTATAGTGATTGATGTTTTGCCTTAAATTCATATCCGCCCCTGTATGCAGCCGAAAGTCAGGCCGCCCTGTTGATGCCAGCTTGAAGCAAGGCGATGCAGGCGGCTTGTCAGTCATGTCATACCAAACCTAAAAAACAACTGAAAGCACTGCTCCGCATTGGCGCATTTTTGTGCGCACTTCGGTTTACCGCCTTGTTATCTGTGTTTTAGGTTTGGTATCAGTTCAGCTTTACGAAATCGGTGCAACAAGGCCGTCTGAATGTTTTCAGACGGCCTTCACCTGATGATTAACGGCGGTTGAGCAACACGCCGACCACCAAGCCGGCCAATGCGGCAAAGCCCATGGCGTAATACGGTTTTTCCTGAATCAGCTCATCGGTGCTGCGGCAGGCGCCGCGTGCTTTTTCGGCAGTGTAATGAGCGGCTTCGCGTGCGCGGTCTGCGGCTTCATGTGCTTTGGCGCTGGCAGCGGCTTCAAAATCGGCAAATTGCGATTTCACTTTGCCCAATTGCGCTTGTGCTTTGGCTTTCAAGGCTTTGGCTTCTACTGTGCCGCTTTCCACTCCGGCGTCATAAAGGTTTTCCACTTCCTGCAAAACAGAGCGCACTTCTTTCATCAAGGCTTCTTTTTGGGCTTCAAAATCTTTATCTTTACGCATGGCACTTTCCTTTTTTCGGGTAAACAACAGGCGGTGGAATTTCCCGCCCACTCTGTTTCAATATAAGCTGGTTTTCTAAAAAAATCAAGTGTTATACCAATAAAAATAAATAAGCTATAATCGCCCCATGCCTAAACTGACCCCAAAAAACCACCAACTCACCGAGCATGATTTTATCAAACTCGCCAAAACCGAACCCCACCCGCGGGCTCGGACACGCTTGTTTATACTGCACCAACTGCAACAAGGCCAAGCACCCGAAGAAATCGCCCCACTGTTCGGATTGAATCCCCTTACCATACACATATTGCGGCGCAAATATTGGGAATTCGGCATCGAACAGGCCATTTACGACAAACAGCGCCCAGGCCGCAGCAGCAAACTAAAGCCGGAAGACCATCAAGCCTTCAAACAGCGCATCATCGAAGAGCAAGAAAAGCGCGAAGGCGGCAGGCTCACGGCCGAAGACATCCATACCATTGCCGCTCAAGAATTCAATGCCCACTACAAACACAGCAGCAGCCTGTATCCTTTATTGCACCGTATCGGCATGAGCTGGATAACCGCCCGCAGCCGCCATCCACAGGCCGACCCAGAAGCGCAAGACGCTTTTAAAAAAACTTTGTTGACGAAGTAAAAGCCGTATTACCTGAACACATCAAGCCCGAACAAGTCGACATTTGGTTTCAAGACGAAAGCCGTATCGGACAACAAGGCAGCCTCACTCGCGTATGGCACGAAAAGGGAAAAAGGCCTCGCCTTATCCGCCAACAGCAGTTTGAATACGCCTATATATTTGGCGCTGTTTGTTTAACAACGGGAGCAACAGCCGCTTTGGTGATGCCCGGTGTCAACAAAGAAGCGATGCTGCTGCATTTACAGCAAATATCGAAAGAAACCCCCGAAGGCCGGCATGCCGTGGTGGTGATGGACGGTGCGGGCTGGCATCAAGATTTTCATGAGCTGAAAAACGTATCCATATTGAAACTGCCGCCATATTCACCGGAACTGAACCCCATAGAGCGGGTATGGTGGCAACTGAAGCAAACCTCCTTATCCAACCGTTGTTATAAGGGCTATGAGCAGATTGTAGAGGCTGGCTGCATTGCGTGGAATGCGTTGGTTGCAGAAAAAGACAAACTCTGTTCGCTGGTGGCTTGTGAATGGGCTTTATTATAGATTATTTATTTTGAATGGTATTAAGCCGTATTTAATTGCGTAAAACACAGGCCGTCTGAACATTCAGACGGCCTGTGTTTTCAACACAAATACGTCTTTTGCGGCATTAAAACGGAATATAACTGGCAGGGTTAACCGGTTTGCCGCCTTCTCGCACTTCAAAGTGCAGCTGAGTGCGCGGTGCATCGCTGTTGCCCATGCGGGCGATGGTTTGGCCGCGTTTCACGGTTTGGCCTTCTTTCACCAGCAGGCTTTGGTTGTGGCCGTAGGCGGTGAGGAAGGTTTGGTTGTGCTGCACAATCACAAGATTGCCGTAGCCGCGCAAGCCCGAGCCGGCATACACCACTTTGCCGTCGGCGGCCGACACCACGGCCTGGCCGGCGGTGCCTGCAATGTCTACACCTTTATTGTTGCCGCCGAAATTGGCAACAATATTGCCGGCGGTGGGGCGCTGCCAAGTGATGCCGGCCACGGTGCGGGTGGCACCGGACACGGTCGGCGTGGTGGCAGGCGTGGACGGTGTGGGGGTTGAAACTGCCGGTGTGGCCGGTGTGGTAGCAGCGGGTGTGGCCGCGCCGCCTGCCGGTGCCACATAGCCTGCCGGTTTCACATGCAATACTTGGCCGACGCTGATGGTGTTGTCGGCCAGATTGTTCCAGCCGCGCAGATTGTCTTGCGTGATGTTGTAGCGTTTGGAAATATTAAACACGGTGTCGCCGCGCACCACGGTGTGGGTGGCCGCATTGATGTCGACCGGCGCATAAGAAGGGGTGTAGGTGCCGCCGCTGCTTGCGGGCGGGGTGTAGGGCGCGGGTGCTGCGCCGGCCGCATTCGGGTCGTAAGGCGTGGCGCCATACGGGTTGCTTTGGTCGGCCGGTGTGCCGGTGGCGGCACCGCCGGCGGTGCCGGCCACTACGGGCGCGGCCGGCTGTTGCAACCATGAACACGCGCCCAACAACAATACCAAGGCCAGCGGAGCAGTGCGCAATGCGGTTTGTTTCAACATATCTTAATACCTTATGTAGATGGATTCTGATTGAGATTCGGGCATATCATAATCAAACTGTGCCCTGCCCTCAAGTGTTTAGCGTTTTTTTACGGTGCATCGCTGCCGCTGACCAGCGGCACGAAATTGGCGCGCTGCACGCAGGTTTCGCGGTAGCCTTGTGCGGTTTTTTCAATCAGCCACAAATATTGCACGCCGCCCTCGTCCAGCGGCAGCACCATGCGCCCGCCGATGGCCAGCTGCTGCAACAGCGGCAGCGGAATTTCGGTGGGCGCGGCAGTAACCAAAATGCCGTCAAACGGTGCCACATCGGGCAGGCCGAGGTAGCCGTCGCCGCACACCATGCGCGCCTGCGCCAAAAGGCCGGCAGCGCGCAAATGCTGCTTGGCGCGCTCGTGCAAAGGCCGCAGCCGCTCCACTGAATAGATTTCAGGCAAGCCCAGCGCCAGCAACACGGCGGTTTGATAGCCGCAGCCGGTGCCGATTTCGAGCACCCGCCGCATGCTTTGTGGCGTTTTGCCCCATAATAGTTCCGTCATTTTCGCCACGGTGTAGGGCTGGGAAATGGTTTGCCCGAGCCCCAGAGGCAGCGACATTTCATCGTAGGCGCGCGTGCGCAGCGCTTCTTCTACAAACAAATGGCGCGGCACACCAGCCATCGCCTGCAACACCGGCTGGCCGATGCCCATTTGCGCCAGCCGCTCTATCATGCGGCTGCGGCGGTTTTCATAGCCGGTCCAGTGGGCGGTGTGCATCAGCGGCCCACCCCTTGCCAAAATTCGGCCACTTGGGCCATGGTGTCGAAATCTGTCAAATCGATTTGCAGCGGCGTAACGGTGATATAGCCGGCTTCGCATTCGGCAAAGTCGGTGCCGGTTTCGCGGTCGGACACATCGCCCGCCGGGCCTATCCAATACACGGCTTCGCCACGAGGGTTGTGTGCCGGCACAATGCTTTGCACATGGTGGCGGCGGCCTAAGCGGGTGATTTTGCAGCCTTGGATATCTTTGGCATCCACGGCGGGAATGTTGACATTCCACAGCAAAGGCTGCTTGGGCGGATTTTTCAGCAGATGCTCCAACATCATCCACACGGCTTTTTCGGCGGTGTCCCAATAGCGGCCGCTGAAATCGTTGAGCGAAAAAGCCACGGCGGGTATGCCGAGCAGATAGGCTTCGGTGGCGGCGGCCACGGTGCCGGAATAAAGTGTGTCGTCACCCATATTGGCGCCGTGGTTCACACCGGAGAGCACCAAATCGGGCTTGAAATCGGGCAGCGCGTGCAAGCCCAAATGAATGCAGTCGGTGGGGGTGCCGCTCACATAATAAAAGCCGTTTTCGGCTTGGCGGATATGCAGGGGGCGGTCGAGCGTGAGCGAATTGCTCACGCCGCTGCGGTTGCGCTCAGGCGCCACCACGCGCACATTGGCAAATTCGCCGGCCACCCGCGCCAGCACGGCAATGCCTTCGGCTAGGTAGCCATCATCGTTACAAACCAGAATATTCATCATTTCCCTTTCAGACGGCCTATTCTACCGATTATGGCGGGATATTGTCTATTTCATCGGTTTTATCGTTCAGGCCGTCTGAAAAATCAAAATAAAAAAGCACCGCCTAAACGGTGCTTTGGTTTTTCAGACGGCCTCTGAGCCTGTTTGCCAGCTTATTGACCGGCTTTCAAGCCTTGCCACAGGCGCACGCTCAGTTTCACCGCATCGGGTGATTTGGGCAGCACCACAAAGCTTTTTGCTTTCACCGCATCGCTCGGGAAAATGGAATGATCATCAGCATAGGCTTTGTCCATCAGCTTGCGCGCGGGCAGGCTGGCGGGGGCGTAGGTGACGAAATCGCCGTTTTTGGCGGCCACGTTCGGGTCGAGCGTGTAGCTGATGTATTTGTGGGCATTGGCCACATTTTGCGCATCTTTCGGAATCATAAACGAATCAATCCAAATGCCCACGCCGGTGGCGGGGGTGAGCACTTCGATGTTGACGTTGTTTTTCGCATCTTTGGCGCGGTTTTTGGCGATATTCAGATCACCGCCGTAGCCCACGGCCACGCACAGATTGCCCGCGGCCATGTCGTCGATATAGCCCGAAGAGCTGAAGCGTTTCACATCGGCGCGCACTTTTTTCATCATATCCACAGCGGCTTTCAAATCATCGCCGTTTTCGCTGTTGGGGTTTTTGCCGATATAGTTGAGCGCCAGCGGAATCTGCTCGGTGGGGCTGTCGAGAAAGCTGATGCCGCAGGATTTGAGCTTGGCCGTGTATTCGGGGTTGAACACCAAATCCCATTCGTTGGCCGGCAGCGCATCACTGCCCAGCGCTTTGGCCACTTGGTCTTTATTGATGGCCAGCGTGTTGATACCCCAAAAATATGGCACGGCGTATTTGTTGCCCGGATCGACCTGATCCATCATTTTCAGAAGCTCGGGGTCGATATTGTTGTAGTTGGAAATCAGGCTCTTGTCGATTTCCTGATAAGCGCCGGCCTGGATTTGGCGGCCCACGTTGGCGATAGAGGGTGCCACCAGATCATAGCCCGATTTGCCGGTGAGCACTTTGGCTTCCAGCGTTTCGTTGCTATCATAATAATCGTAGCGCACCTTGATATTGTTGGTTTTTTCAAATTCGGCCACGGTGGCAGGGTCTACATAATCCGACCAGTTGTAGATATTCAAATTGCCGGTGGCCGCAGGCGCGGCCTGTTGCGCCGCAGCGGATGCGCCGCTATCGGCCGCTTGCTGGGCTTGTTGGCCGCCGGAGCCGCCGCACGCTGCCACAAACAAACCCGCCAGCGCGGAAACCAATAATGTTTTCTTCATTTTGTTATCCTTTATGGTTGAAAATATGCCCGACGCTGCGCCCTGCACAGCAAGCTGCCATTAAACGGCAAAAGCCTTGCAGATGCAATATCTTAGCGCGTAAAAACATACATTTTTTAACGTTTTCTGCCGTAGGCTTTTCATCATAAACCGAATTTCTTTTTCAGACGGCCTCGCGGGCAGCGGCAAATTTGTCAAACACCCCTGCTTTATGGGAAAATCGGCGGATTGATATTTAACTTTTTAAGGGCGACACTATGCTGGATCGAGAAGGATATCGCCCCAATGTCGGCATCATTCTGACCAACGAGCGCAATGAGGTTTTTTGGGGCAAACGTGTGCGCGAGCATTCGTGGCAGTTTCCGCAAGGCGGCATCAAGCCCGGCGAAAGCCCGGAAACGGCGATGTATCGTGAGCTTTTGGAAGAAGTGGGGCTGCTGCCGCACCATGTGAAAATTTTGGGGCGCACGCGCGACTGGCTCCGCTATGATGTGCCCTCGCACTGGGTGCGCCGCGAATGGCGCGGCTCTTATCGCGGCCAAAAGCAGATTTGGTATTTGCTGCGCCTCACCGGGCGCGAAAGCGATGTGCATCTGCGCGCCACCAGCCATCCCGAATTTGACGGCTGGCGCTGGCACCAATATTGGGCGCCGATCGACGAAGTGATTGATTTCAAGCGCGATGTGTATCAAGGTGCGCTGAGCGAATTGGCGCGTTTTTTGCGCGGGCTCGAATCGCTGGATGAATTCACCAGCCGCCGCTTAAACGGCCGCTAGGGTCTGTTCCATTTCATCCGTGCGTAAGATTTTGAGCGCAAAATATTGCCGCGTGATGAAATGTGAACAGACCCTAGAGTGTCCCGACATTTTGTTTATGAGGAGGATTTTGCCCCTGCAAATGCAGATGCAAGGCAAAAAACGCAGCAAGCGGACATTTTGCGAGGCTTTTTAACGCAGCAAATGCGTTTTCAGGGGCGAAATACACCTGTAAATCGAAATGTCAGGATACCCTAACACCCTCTACTTTGAGGCCGTCTGAAACCTGCTTTTCTTTTTCAGACGGCCTGTTTGCACTTTTTAAAGGCTTAAAAGGCCGTCTGAAACCACAAGTAAATCATGAGCATACAAAATTCATACAGCGAATCCAGCATCACCGTTTTAAAAGGCCTCGAGCCGGTAAAAGAGCGCCCGGGCATGTATACCCGCACCGAGAGCCCCACCCACATCTGCCAGGAAGTGATTGACAATGCCGCCGATGAAGCCCTCGGCGGCTTTGCCGATGAAATCAGCGTAAGCATTCACGATGACGGCTCGCTTTCGGTGCGCGACAACGGCCGCGGCATTCCGGTGGGGCTGCATCCGCTCGAGCAAGTGCCGGTGGTGGAGCTTGTGTTCACCCGCCTGCATGCCGGCGGCAAATTCAATAAAAAAGACGGCGGCGCTTATGCTTTTTCAGGCGGCCTGCACGGCGTGGGCGTGTCGGTGACCAACGCGCTTTCCCGTCGGCTGGAAGTTACCGTGAAGCGCGAGGGCAAAATCCATCGTATTGTGTTTGCCGGCGGCGATGTGATTGAGCCTTTGGCCGAAATCGGCAAATGCCCTGTGCGCGAGAGCGGCACCGAAGTGCGCGTGTGGCCCGACGGCAAATATTTCGAATCACCAAACTACAGCATTGCCGAGCTCGAGCGACTTTTACGCGCCAAAGCCGTGCTGCTGCCGGGCGTGGTGGTGTCGCTGAGCCGGCCGGTGAAAACGCAGGCCGAGCCCTTGGTGCAAAGCTGGCATTATCCCGACGGCCTCAAAGGCTATCTCGATAATCTCATCAGCGAAGCGCAAGAAGCCGTGCCGATTTTCGCTTCGGAAAACTATATTTCAGACGGCCACGAAAGCGATTTCAGCGTGGGCGAAGGCGCTGCTTTTGCGCTCACCTGGCTGGAAGAAGGCAGCGCCGCCAACGAAAGCTATGTCAACCTGATTCCCACGCCCTTGGGCGGCACCCACGAAGCGGGCTTGAAGCAGGCCGTGTTTAATGCGGTAAACAACTTCATCACCCACCACAATTTATTGCCGCGCGGTGTGAAAGTGCAAAGTGATGACGTGTTTAGCAAAGTGGCGTTTGTGCTCAGCGCGCGCGTGCTCGATCCGCAGTTTCAGGGGCAGACCAAAGAAAAGCTCACCAACCGCGATGCTTTGAAGCTCGTGGCCGCTGTGTCGGGCGACCCGCTCGAATTGTGGCTCAACCAAAATATCGAAGCCGGCAAAAAAATCGCCGAGCTGGCCATTAAGCAGGCGCAGGCGCGCATGCGTTCGGTGAAAAAAATCGAAAAGCGCAAAGGCAGCGGCGTGGCCGTATTGCCCGGCAAGCTCACCGATTGCGAAAGCGAAGACACCCGCGAAAACGAATTATTTTTAGTGGAAGGCGATTCTGCCGGCGGCTCGGCCAAACTCGCGCGCGACAAAGCCACCCAGGCCATTTTGCCCCTGCGCGGCAAAGTGCTCAACAGCTTTGAAACCCACCGCGACCAATTATTCGGCAACGCCGAAATCCACGATATTTCCGTGGCCATCGGCGTCGACCCCCACGGCGAGCACGATAAAGTCGATTTGAGCGGCCTGCGCTACGGCAAAATCGCCATTCTTTCCGATGCCGATGTGGACGGCTCGCACATTCAAGTGCTGCTGCTCACCCTTTTCTACACCCATTTCCGCCAACTCGTCACCCACGGCCATATTTATGTGGCCCAACCGCCGCTGTTTCGCGTGGACGTCAACGCCCAGGGCAAAACCAAACCCGCGCGTAAGCTCTATGCGCTCGACCAAAGCGAGCTCGACATTATTCTCGAGCGGCTGCAAAAAGAAAACCTGAAAGAATCGGCCTATTCCATCAGCCGTTTCAAAGGCTTGGGCGAAATGAACCCCGAGCAGCTCAAAGACACCACCATGCACCCCGACACCCGCCGCCTGCTGCAAGTGCAGATTCCCGAAGGCGGCGGCATCGACACCTATGATATTTTCGTCAAGCTGATGGGCAAAGGCGAAGCCGCCAGCCGCCGCGCTTGGATGGAAGCCGAGGGCGACACCGCCGAAGTGGATATTTGAGCAGGTATTTTTAAACGCCAAATGCATGAAGGCCGCGCCCACATTGCCCGAAGCTTTCAGACGGCCTATACTGTGGCAACGCTAATATTATTCAGCACAATTTCGCCCACCCCAACCCGGAAAGGAGCCCTGCGATGCGCAATATCCAACATCAGCCCGAGCAACACCGTTTCGCGCTTATGAAAGACGATGAAGAAATCGGCTATATCGAATACCGCCAAAATAACGGCGGTTGGGAAATCACCGAAACCCGCATCATGCCTGATTTTCGCGGCCAAAGCCTAGCGCGCCTGCTGGTGGATCACGTGATCAGCGAAGCCGATCGCCAAGGGCTTGCCATCAGCGCCAGCTGCGATTATGCCGAAGAAGTGCTGGCGCGCTCCGGCCGCGGCTAAACCCGCATCTACCCGTTTTATGCTTTTCAGATTCAGCCTGTTTTCTGCGAGAACCTTGTTATGACAACACCCAAAATCACCGTTATCGGCAGTATCAATATGGATTTGGTCACCCGCTCGCCGCGTTTTCCACAGGTGGGTGAAACCCTTTTAGGCAGCGGTTTTCAGCGCTTTATGGGCGGCAAAGGCGCCAATCAGGCCGTGGCCGCCGCCCGTTTGGGTGCAGAAGTGCAGATGATAGGCGCCATCGGCGAAGATGATTTCGGCCGCGAGCTTTTGGCCAACCTGCAACACGAAGGCGTCAACACCGAAGCCGTGAAAGTGTTGCCCGCCTTGCCCAGCGGCATTGCCAACATCACCGTGGCCGAGGGCGACAACCATATTATCGTGGTGTCCGGCGCCAATTTCGGCATCACGCCCGCCGACATCGAAGCCGAAGAAGCGCGCATCGCCGCTGCCGACATCGTGTTGTGCCAGCTTGAAATTCCGATGGATTGCGTGCTCGCTGCCGCCCGGCTTGCCAAAAAACACGCCCGCCCTTTTGTGCTCAACCCCGCCCCCGCGCAAGCACTTCCCGCCGAATTGCGCTCATTGGTGAGCGTGCTCACGCCCAACGCCTACGAGCTGGCACTCAGCTTGGGCTTGCCGACCGACACCCCGGTGGAAACGCTAATCCGCCAATCCGGCTGCCAAGTGGTGATGACCTTGGGCAGCGACGGCGCACTTTATAATGACGACACCGGCATTTTGCACCGCCAAAGCACATTTAAGGTAAACCCCGTCGACACCACCGGCGCCGGCGACACCTTCAACGCCGCGCTGGCGGTGTTTTGGCAGCAAGGCATCGCGCCGGCAGTGAAGCAGGCCTGTGCCGCCGCCGCACTTTCCGTCACCAAAGCCGGTGCACAAGGCGGCATGCCCACCGCCGCCGAATTGGCCGATTTTTTAAAACAGCAAGCGTAATCGGCATATTTTCCGAATCAGGCAAAATTTTTTAGCCGATGCCTACCTGACGCAGGCCGTCTGAAACCTTTCAGACGGCCTGTTTTTAAATATAAAATCAATATATTCATGCATTTGGCTAAAATTTTTTTGATTGTGTTTTGTTTTGCCTGCACCTGTTTCTACACTAAAATCCAGTCATACCCATTCTAAAAAATAACCCTGCGTTGGCTCGCCGCCTTGTTATACCAAACCTGAAAAACAAGACAACAAAACGGTAAGCCACAGATAATTTTCCATTTTCCAAAACTTGCACTTGAAATCCGAAGCAAAGGCCGTCTGAAAGATTTTCAGACGGCCTTTATATCCAATATTCATAATAGTTTATTTTGAATGAATATAAGACTGTTTTTAAGCCGGACACAAAAGCTTTTTCCCGCCCGCTGCGCTATAATCGCGCCAGTCAAAACCACAGGACATCACCATGCACACCGAAGTCGAATTGAAAATCCTCCACCCCAAAATGGCCGGCCAGCTGCCTGCCTATGCCACGCCCGGCTCCGCCGGCCTTGATTTGCGCGCCTGCCTCGATGAAGCCGCTATTTTACAACCGGGCGACACCTTGCTCGTGCCCACCGGCTTGGCCGTGCATTTGAGCAACCCCGATTATGCCGCCATGCTGCTGCCCCGCTCCGGCCTCGGCCACAAGCAGGGCATTGTGTTGGGCAACCTCGTGGGCCTTATCGACTCGGATTATCAGGGCGAATTAAAAGTATCGCTGTGGAACCGCGGCCAAGAAGCCTTCACCGTCGAGCCGATGGCGCGCATTGCGCAAATGGTGATTGTGCCGGTGGTGCAGGCGGCTTTTAAGGTGGTTGAAGAATTTGCCCAAAGCGAGCGCGGCGAAGGCGGCTTCGGCAGCACCGGCAAAGCTTAATAAGGCATTCGCAATCAATAAAGGCCGTCTGAAAAAATATTTCAGACGGCCTTTGCCATTCAAGCCTGGCCGCCTACTCTCTGGCTGCCACCACCATATTGCTCATGCTCATGGCACAAACCAAGCGGCCTTGCTCATCGCTCACTTCCATTTCGCTGTAATGCATGGTGCGGCCTTTGCGGCGCAGGCGGGCGGTGCAGTAAACCGTGCCGGCGCGCACGGGGCGCAGGTGGTGCGCGGTAATATCGCAGCCCACCGCATGCTGCCCTTCGCCCAGCAGCAGGTTGGACAAACAGGAGCCTGCGGTTTCGCCCAACACCACGCTCACGCCGCCGTGCATAATGCCGGCTGGCTGGTGTGTTTGCGGCGTAATCGTCATTTTAACGGTGAGAAAATCATCGCCCACATCAATAAATTCAATGCCGAGCAAATCCATCAGCGTGCCGGCGCTGCGTTTGTTTAAGGCGCTCAAAACCGCCATTTTCTCTGTTTCAGTCATTTGTCTGCCTCGCGGGTGAAATCAAAGGGTTTACCCTTTATCAAAAAAACAATCGAATTATTGCGCCGCAAAAGCCGCGCTCAAGCGGTTGCGCAGCCAGCGGGCGGCGGCGGCGATTTCACCGGCCAGCATGCCGCTCTCGCCCACTTCCGAATCGCGCAACACATCAGCCGCCGCGCCATGCAGCCACACGCCGCCGCGCACGGCTTCTTCGGCCGCGATGCCTTGCGCCAAGAGGCTGCCGATGATGCCGCTCAACACATCGCCGCTGCCCGCGCCGGCCAAGCCGGCATTGCCGCTTTTATTGACATATTGGCTGCCGTCGGGGCTGCACACCATGCTGCGGTGGCCTTTGAGCACCACATAAGCGCGGTATTTTTCAGCAATGCGCGCAGCGGCCAGGCTGCGCTCGGCCTGCACTTGTGCGGTGGATATGCCCAGCAGCCGCCCGGCTTCGGCCGGATGCGGCGTGAGCACCAAGGTGTTGCGCGGCGCGGCAGCGGCCAATTGCGGATGGCAGGCAAGCAAGGTGAGCGCATCGGCATCGAGCAGCAGCGCGCGCTCATGCGCCAATGCGAGCTGGTTCTGCAACACGCGCAGCGAAGATTCGCCCAAGCCCAGCCCGCAGCCGCACACCCAGGCGCTGATGTCGTTGCGCGCCTGCAGCTGAGCGGCGGTGGCGAGCATGATTTCCGGCCGCGCCGCTATCACGGCAAACGGCAGCTCCGCCTGATTGAAGCCCGCCCACACTTTGCCGCAGCCGCCATACATCGCCGCAGTGGCCGCCAATATCACCGCGCCGCTCATGCCCTCAGCGCCGCCGACCACCGCCAGCGTGCCGTAAGTGCCTTTGTGGCTGCGCTCGCTGCGCGGAGCAAACAGGCGCGGAAATTGCTGCGCGGCGGCTTGCAGGCTGTCGAAATTTTTGCTGCGGTAGGGGCTGGTGAACATAATGATTTCCGTGGCAGATTTGGTTACAATGCTTTCAGACGGCCTCTTGGGGTCTACTTGCAATTCATCCGCGAGTAAACTTTTGTGAGCAAAAGCGCGCTTGCAAAGCGGAAAACGCAGCAAGATTGGCTCGTAAACCGGCGCTTAGCCCGACAGGCCGTCTGAAACAACAAAATAAGCTTGCGGCTCGGGTTGGTTTTGTACACAAGCTTTTGCATTCAAAGCATCTTGCAAAAAAAATGCACGCGAACCGGGCGGCCGATTATTCAAAACACAACGAAAGTATATAACATGACCAAGCAAAAACTGAAAGTATGGGATGCGCCCACGCGGCTTTTTCACTGGCTGCTGGTGCTCGCGCTGGCTTTTATGTGGTATAGCGGCGAAACGGGCGGCAATCTGATGGCGTGGCATTTGCGCTGCGGCGTGTTTATTTTGGGCTTGGTGGTGTTTCGCCTGTGTTGGGGCTTTTGGGGCAGCGACACCGCGCGCTTTGCCCAATTTGTTAAGGGGCCGGCGCAGATTCGGCGCTATTTGGGCGGGCAACTGAGCGAAAACGAGCAGCCCGGCCACAACCCGCTCGGCGCGCTGATGGTGCTCGCGCTGTTGGCGGCGCTTTTGGTGCAAGTGTTCACAGGTTTATTTGCCGCCGATGAAAACACTTGGCTCTACAACGGCTATCTCAACAGCTTGGTAAGCGAAGAGGCCGGCAGCACCGCGCGCAATGCGCACATTTTATTTTTCAATGTGTTGCTGGCGCTGGTGGCGGTGCATGTGGCCACGGTGCTGATTTATAAATTCATCAAAAAACACGATTTAATCACGCCCATGTTTAGCGGTTGCAAAATGCTGGCCGGCAAGCTGCCGGCGCTGCAATTTGCCGGCACGGGCAAATTTTTGGCGGCGCTGGCGGTGGCCGCGGCGGCGGTGTGGCTGGTTGTGAATATCGGTTGATGCCCATTCAAAAACAAGCTTGCTGCGTTGCCTGCTTTTTCACATCCAACAAAAAGGCCGTCTGAAACCCATAATGTTTCAGACGGCCTTTTTGATAACTATCGAATTATTTCTGCTCGAATTATTTCTGCTGATTCCAGCGCTCGATCGATTCTTTAATCACCGCTTTGGCTTCGGCTGCATCGCCCCAGCTTTCCACTTTGGTAGAGCCGGGCTTTTTCAAGGCTTTGTAGTTGTTGAAATGAAATTCAATCTGCTTGATCAATTGCGCCGGCAAATCGGCCAAGGTGTTGTAGGCATTGCCGCTGTTGCGGTCGTCGGCGGGCACGCACACGATTTTGTCGTCCACTTCGCCATCGTCCACAAATTTCATCACGCCGATCACTTTGGCTTCGAGAAAAACGCCGGTGGGCAAAGGCTGCTCGGTGATCAGCAACACATCCAGCTCGTCGCCGTCTTCATCCAGCGTTTGCGGGATAAAGCCGTAGTTGGTGGGCTTGGCGAAAATGGCCGGCTCCACACGGTCGAGCTGGAAAGCCGCCAATTTGCGGTTCCACTCGATTTTGTGGCAGCTGCCAGCAGAAATTTCGTTAACCACATTGATGATGCCGCCGTCCACATCGCCGGGCGTGAGGATTTGGTTAAAATCAGCCATGATGACTCCTTGAAATTAGAGGTGTTAAACGGGCGCAAGTATAGCAGGTTTTCAGACGGCCTGACACGCAGTTATAATGCTGTTTTCACCGCCACACCGCACAGGAGCCGCCCATGTTGGCCGACAAGCTGATTCCCCATATCGACACCGTATTGCGCACCCTTTTTGCACCCGCCGCCACCTCGCGCCCCTACCCCGATGCCGGCCTGCAAGAAGGCGGCATGAGCGCGGCGCAAAAGCAGCACGCGCTGGGCTTGATGCGGGTAAACCATGTGGGCGAAGTGTGCGCACAAGCGCTTTACCAAGGCCAGGCGCTCACCGCGCGCACCCCGGCCAACCGCGAAGCGCTGCAACACGCCGCTTACGAAGAAGTGGAACACCTGGCCTGGACAGCCAAGCGCGTGCACGAATTGGGCGGGCGCACCAGCCTGCTCAACCCCGTGTGGTATGCCGGGTCGCTCGCCATCGGCATCGGCGCGGGCTTGCTCGGCGACAAATGGAGCCTGGGCTTTTTGGAAGAAACCGAACATCAGGTAACCGCGCATCTGGAAGAACATCTGCAAGGCCTGCCGGCAGAAGACACCAAAAGCCGCGCCATCGTGGCGCAAATGCGGCTCGATGAAATGCAGCACGCCGAAATGGCGCACGATTTCGGCGCCGCGCCGCTACCCTTGCCGGTGAAAGAAATGATGAAGCTTTCTTCAAAAATCATGACCACCATCAGCTATCGGGTGTGAGCGCCATTTTTATAGTGAAATCAAAGAAAACGGATACAGAAATAAGCAATCTCAAATCGTGTGCAGGGTGTGTGACGCAGCCACGCACGCGGTTTAAACCGCTTCTGTGTGCATGCTTTGCCATGCAGCTTGCATCGGTTTTTCATTCATTCCACTATCTCTGATGCAAAACACCAACAATGCGGCCACCGCCTTGTTGCGCCGACAACCGCTTTTGAAATTTAAAGTTTAACGGCCGCATAGATACAGCTGCCTACATTTTACCCGCCCCACTTTTAGCGCCGCCCATGACCCACACCGAATTAAGCCGCTTTTTCAGCAGCGCCGCCGATCTCCCCGCACCCTTGCAGCAAACGCGCAACCGCATGTTTCAAGGCGGCGATTTCCGCCAGGCCGCCGTGTTGCTGGCGGTGGTGCAGCATGAAGCGCAATGGCAGATTCTGCTCACCCGCCGCGCCGACAGCTTGCGCCACCACACCGGCCAGATTGCGCTGGCCGGCGGTCGCCGTGATGCGCAAGACCCAAACCTCACCGCCACCGCCTTGCGCGAAACCGCCGAAGAAACCGGCATTGAAGCCGCGCATTGGCAGACTTTTCCGCAACTGCCCGCTTATTTCACCCCCTCGGGCTACGCCGTTGCACCCGTGCCCGCGCTGAGTGCCGAAAGCCCCCTCACCCGGCCCAATGCCGACGAAGTGGCCGAAATCTTTTACCTGCCGCTCGATTTCGCCCTGCATACTGCCAATTATCAAAGCCGCGCCTTCACCCACAACGGCCTTACCCTCTCCACGCCCACGCTGCCCTATCGGCATTACGACATCTGGGGCCTCACCGCCATGATTCTGCACGACATAGCCGAGCGATACCGCCTGTTTCAAGCGGCCGTCTGAAAGCGTAAAAAAAGCAGCTATAGTGGAATGCAAGAAAAAGTGACACAAAACTGCGCACTATAACAGGTAGGTTCGGTTGCCAAACCCAACGTTTCAGACGGCCTGTGGGCTTGTTGGGTTTTCAACCCAACCTACCCGTTGTGTCACTTTTTCCTGCATTCCACTATACAAAATTTGCCCCAACCCGCAAAAATCAAACAGGCCGTCTGAACATCACGTTTCAGACGGCCTGTAAGTTTTCAATCGATTTAAAGCCGGTATCATGCGAAGCACATGCATACGGCTGCGTCGCAAAAACAGCGGCCTACGTGCCTGCGCATCAAACCTTATTTGCCGCAGCACGCTTTAAATTTTTTGCCGCTGCCGCACGGGCATTCGTCGTTGCGGCCGGTTTTTGCACCTTCACGCCGCACGGTTTGGGGTTTGTGGATGATGGTTTGCCAATATTGGTAAACCGCCAGCAACGTGTGCGGCAGCTCGCCCTCAAGCTGGGTGAGCTCTTTGGCGCTGAAGGTGAGCACGGCTTCGCCGCCTTCGTCTTCATCATACACGCCGGCCAAGGCCATCACCGGGTAAAACAAATCTTCAAACGCTTCGTCGTCGATGGCTTCAAACCAATCGGTCGGCACGGTGTCGAGGCCGTAGAGATAGGCGTTGCACCAGGTGAAAAAATCATCGTTGCCTGCGGCATCGGCATAAAGCCACAATTCGGGCAGGGTTTTGCCGCTTAATGTGTTGAGCATATCGGCAGCCATGCCCAACACCAGCGCTTCCACTTCGGCGCGCTCGGCGCTGCTGAACAAAGCCTCGTCGCCCAACACTTCGGGCAGCCATTCGGCGGTGTTGAGCGCATCGGGACCGGAGAGCAAGGCCAGCATAAAAGCCTGCACTTCATCGCAGCGCATGGTGTTGCCTTTTTCGGCGCGGCTGTCGAGCAGCTCGGCCAAACGCGTGCGCGCGGCCGGGTCAAACGGTTGCAATTGCATGGATATTCCTTTTATTGATGAGATTTTTTCAGACGGCCTGCATACGTTGGCGCATTTGTTCAAACAAACACACCGTGGCCGCCATCGCCACATTGAGCGATTCGGTGGCGCCGGCCATCGGAATGTGCACGCTGCCGTCGGCCAGCGCCAACGCCGCCGCGCTCACGCCGCTGCCTTCGTTGCCGAACAGCCACGCGGCAGGCTCGGCCAGCGCCATTGTATAAAGATTTTGCGGGCGGCCGCTCAAGGCCGTGGCCCACAACTTTTCTTGATAGCCCGAGCGCCATTGCGCCAAATCCACACGGCTGTGGATGCGTAGTAGAAAATGCGCGCCCATGCCGGCCCGCAGCACTTTGGGCGACCACGCATCGGCGCTATCGGCATTGAGCACAATCTGCCCCACCCCCGCCGCCGCCGCGCTGCGCAAAATAGTGCCGACATTGCCCGGATCCTGCACCCGCTCCAGCACCACGCAATCGCCGCCAACGGGCAGCGCGCCGGCTTCCGGAATGGCCAGCAGCGCCATCACATCTTCGCCTTCGCTCAGGCTCGTGATTTTTGCCAGCGCTTCATTGGCGGCCAAGGTAATCAAATGCTCGGGCAATTGCGCCAGCAAGGCTTGGATTTCGGGCTGATGCAGGCGCGATTCGGGCAGATAAACCTGCTGCGGCATCAGCCCGTGTTGCAGACAGGTTTGCACAAGATGCACGCCTTCGAGCACGGTTTGGCCGTGTTCGCGGCGCGCGCGCGCTTGAGAGAGCAGCCGCGCCAAATGCTTGAGCGGCTCGTTGTGAGCAGAGGTAATCCGTTTCATGGCGGCATTATATCGTGAAAAAAGGCAATCATCCTACGCGCGGGCTTTCAGACGGCCTTGTGCCTATCCAAAAAAAAATAACCTAACAAAATAAAAGCCGTTCAATCGCACCATCCGCATAAGTCGAATTCTTGAATCCGACACTTGGCCTCAAGGCCAAAGCAATATGAGAGCCTTGTTCTACGAACAAGTGTCGGATTCAAGAATCCGACCTACAGGCTACGCGCTATCAACCGATAAGCAGACAAAAATCCAGGTTGTTTTTAAACCGGCCTAAAACCGGTTTTTCAATGCACGCAAAGCGGCAAACACGGCGGCTTCATCCGGCAGCACATCATCGCTCAAAGCGGCGGCGCGCGCGGCCACATCCGGCTCGGCGCTGCGCAAAAACGGGCTCACCTTGCGTTCGTGTGCCAGCGACACCGGCAGCGTCGGCGTACGGGCGGCTTGTTGCAAGGCCGTCTGAATGTCGGCATTGTCGGGCTCGATGTGGGCGGCAAAGCGCAAATTGGCGGCGGTGTATTCGTGCGCGGGGTAAAACAAAGTATCGGCGGGTAGGCGGTTGTAGCGCTGAAAGCTGGCAAACAATTGCGCGATGGTGCCGGTGAACACGCGCCCGCAGCCGGCGCTGAACAAGGTGTCGCCGCAAAACACATGCAGGCCGTCTGAAAGCGTGAGCAGATAGCTCAGGTGGCTGTCGGTATGGCCGGGCGTGGCCCACACTTCGGCCTGCAAATCGCCAAAGCGGATGCGCGTGCCCTCTGCCGCCGCTGCGTCGGCTTCGGCGATATCGCGGTTGCCATACACCGTGCAATCGGGATAGGCGGCTTTGAGCGCGGCCACGCCGCCGGTGTGGTCGGCGTGGTGGTGGGTGATCCAGATTTGCGAGAGCTTCAGATTGTGCGCGCGCAAATAAGCGAGCACGGGCGCGGCATCACCGGGGTCGATACACACGGCTTGGCCGTGCGCTTCGAGCAGCCAGATATAGTTGTCGTTAAACGCAGCAATCGGGGTGATTTTCGGCATGGTGCTTCCTTTCATACCCATTCAAAAAAGTAAACTAATACCAATTCAAAAAAGTAAGCTAACAAGGCGGCGAGCCGCAGACAGTACAGATAGTACGGCAAGGCGAGACAACGAAGTTAGGTTATTTTTTGGGATTGGTATCAGACGGCCTCAGCTGTTGAGCAGCCAATATTGCAGGCCGATTAAGGTTTTGGCATCAACGATTTCGCCGTTTTGCAGCGCGGCGCGGATGGCTTCGCGGCCAAGCAGCACGGTTTCGGTGAATTCGTCTTCATCGTTTTGCAGCGTGCTGCCCGCGCGCACGCCTTCGGCTTGGTAAAGGTATATTTTTTCATCGCAAAAGCCGGGTGCGGTGTAAAACGTGTGCAGCAGGCGCACGCGCTCGGCGGTGTAAGGCGTTTCTTCGGCCAGCTCGCGTAAGGCGCATTCGGCAGGGTTTTCACCGGCATGGTCGAGCTTGCCGGCGGGCAGCTCCAGCAAGGGCTTGTCCACTGCATAACGCCATTGGCGCACCAAAATCACTTTTTCTTCAGCGGTAAGCGCCAACACGCAGGATGCGCCGGGGTGGCGCACCACGATGCGTTCGTGGGTGTGGCCGTTGGGCAGGCGGATGGTGTCGCGGTGCACGTTTAAAAAGCTGTTTTCCAGCACCGGCTCGGAGGTGAGGCGGGTTTCTTTCAAATCCATAATGGCTCCCGGGTTTCTTTCAGACGGCCGTCTGAAAGTTTAATGATTACAAACAGATAATCAGGTAAATCCTGCTTCATGGCGCATAGCAGCGGCCACGGCATCGGTGAGCTTTTGCAATTCGTGTGCCTGAATGATAAAAGGCGGCATCAGATAAATCAGCTTGCCGAAAGGCCGTATCCACACGCCTTTTTTCACAAAAAAAGCCTGCATGGCGGCCATGTTTACCGGTCGGCGGGTTTCCACCACGCCGATGGCGCCGATAATGCGCACATCGGCTACGTTTTTTTCATGCCGCAAAGGCGCTAAGGCCGCTTGGAAATGCGCTTCAATCGCGGCCACTTGCGCCGGCCATTCGTTGCGCGCCAAAATCTGCATATTGGCCGCGGCCACGGCGCAGGCGAGCGGGTTGCCCATAAAGGTGGGGCCGTGCATAAACACGCCGGCTTCGCTGCGGCTCACGGCATCGGCCACTTCGCGGCTCGCGGCGGCAGCGGAAAGCGTCATCATGCCGCCGGTGAGCGCTTTGCCGATACACATGATGTCGGGCGCGATGGCGGCATGTTCGCAGGCAAAAAGCTTGCCCGTACGGCCAAAGCCGGTGGCGATTTCATCGAGAATCAGCAACACGCCGTATTCATCGCACAAAGCGCGCACGCGGCGCAAATATTCGGGGTGATACACACGCATGCCGCCCGCGCCCTGCACAATCGGCTCCAAAATCACGGCGGCGATTTTACGGTGGTGTTGCCGCAAGGCTGCCTGAAACAGCTCGATATCGCTTGCCGACCATTCGCCGTTGAAGCGGCTTTGCGGCGCGGGCACGAAAATATGCTCGGGCAGAAAGCGGCGGTAGAGGCTGTGCATCGAGTTTACCGGGTCGCACACGCTCATCGCGCCGAAGGTGTCGCCGTGATAGCCGTGTGCAATGGTGAGGAATTTGCTGCGCGGCGTGCCTTTGCCGTGCCAATATTGCAGCGCCATTTTCAAGGCCACTTCCACCGCCACCGAGCCGGAATCGGCCAGAAAAATGCATTCGAGATTGGGCGGCAACATGGTGCGCAGCGCTTCGCACAAGCGAATAGCCGGCTCGTGGGTGAGGCCGCCGAACATCACATGCGGCATGGCATCGAGCTGCGCTTTGGCCGCGGCGGTTAATTCGGGATGATTATAGCCATGCTGTGCACACCACCAGCTCGACATGCCGTCGATAAGCTTTTGCCCGCCGGCCAATTCGAGCATCACGCCCTCGCTGCGCACCACGGGATACACGGGCAAAGGCTCGGTCATCGAAGTATAGGGATGCCAGATATGGCGGCGGTCGAAATCAAGGTCTTGGGCGGTAAGCATGGCAGATATCAAAAGGCCGTCTGAAAGCGGCATTATAGCGCATGCGGCTTTCATACCCATTTTAAAAAATAAGATAACAAGGCGGCGGGCCGCAGATAGTACACACGTACAGCAAGGCGAGCCAACGCAGTTAGGTTATTTTTTAGAATGGGTATCAGACGGCCTCTTTGCTGCAACAAACACCCCTACAACAAACCGCGTTCGGCAAACGACACCGCCTGCCGCGCGGTGATCACAAAATGGTCGAGCAGGCGCACGTCGACCAAATCCAGCGCATTGCCCAAGCGGCGGGTAAACACAATATCGGCTTCCGAAGGCTCGGCGCTGCCGCCGGGATGGTTGTGCGCGATAATCAGCGCGCTGGCGTGCATTTCCAGCGCCTGCTTCACTACCTCGCGTACATACACGGTGTTTTCCGCCACCGTGCCGCGCCCCAACTCGCTCTGGCCGATCAGCCGGTTGCGCTGGTTGAGAAACAGCGCCAGCGTTACCTCCACTTTTTCATGCCCCAATTGCAGGCGCAAAAAATCGGCCACCGCCTGCGGGTTTTCGAAGCCGATATTGTCCTGCAACTCTTCGCCGAGCACACGCCGGCCGATTTCGCGCACCACCGCAAATTGGGTGTAGCTCGCAGGCCCCATGCCTTTATGTGCCGACAAGGCCTTCACATCGGCGCTCATCAGCCGGCCCAGGCTGCCGAATTCGCCCAACAAATGGCGCGCCAAATCCACCGCACTCATGCCCCGCGTGCCCACGCGCAGCAAAATCGCCAGCAATTCGGCATCGCTCAGCGCTGCCGCGCCGCGTTCGATCAGCTTTTCACGCGGGCGCTCGCCCTCGGGCCATTGCTTGATGCTCATTATGTTTCCCCTTTTATTATTGATAATGAGTAGGTTGCAATATAACATATTTATTTCTTTTGTTATATTCACCAAGAAAAACAACAGGCCGTCTGAACGCTTTCAGACGGCCTGAAAAACCAATTGGTTATAAACAAATAAACAAGCATTCTTTCTCTTTTGGCCGCAAGCAGCCGACAATGCCGCCTAAGCCATTCACGAAAGATGCCCATGCCCAAGCCCGAATTTTGGCAGATTCCCGCCGCCACCGCCGCCGCCACCGAGCGCGCCGACAAGCTTGAAGCCGCGTTGGCCGAGCGCTTGCAGCACATTGCCGAGCGCTTTCCCCGTGCCGTGCTGGCCTCTAGCCTCGCCGTCGAAGACATGATTATCACCGATCAAATCTGCCGCCACGCGCTGCCCATCCGCATCATCACACTCAACACCGGCAAGCTCAATCCCGAAACCGAAGCCCTGATTGCGCACACCGATGCGCGCTACGGCATCGCCATCGAAGTGTTCCGCCCGCTGCCCGAAGCCGCCGCCGCATTCGAGCGCGAACACGGCGCCGCCTCGATTTACGAGCACATCGAGCGGCGCCGGCAATGCTGCCACATCCGCAAAATCGAGCCGCTGAACCGTGCGCTCTCCGATGCGCCCGCCTGGCTCACCGGCCAGCGCCGCAGCCAGGCAGACAGCCGCAGCTATCTGGATTTTGAAGAAACCGACCACGCGCGCGGCATCGCCAAATTCAACCCGATTTTCGATTGGGAAGAGGCCGATGTGTGGGCTTATGCCGCGCGGCACCAAGTGCCGCTCAACGCCTTATACCGCCAAGGCTACCCCAGCATAGGCTGCGAGCCGTGCACCCGCCCGGTGAAACGCGGTGAAAACATCCGCGCCGGACGTTGGTGGTGGGAAAACCAAAGCAGCCAAGAATGTGGTTTGCACAAATAAAACCGTGTTTGCAAACAAAAAGGCCGTCTGAAAAACTTTCAGACGGCCTGCCGACATAGATTGCACAAAGCACCGCACAACATATAACCAAAGCGCATTTGATTACAACCAACCATTCTTTCCCTTTTTCAGACGGCCTCGCTAAAGTAAACACCATGTTTAAACAAGGAACCCAACCGATGTCTATCCAAAACCGCCATCTCGACTGGCTGGAAGCCGAATCCATCCACATCATCCGCGAAGTGATTGCCGAAGCCAAACAGCCGGCGCTTCTGTTTTCCGGCGGCAAAGATTCGGTGGTGCTGCTCGCGCTGGCCATCAAAGCTTTTCAGATTCCCGGCCGGGCGCTCAAGCTGCCGTTTGTGCTGTTGCATGTCGACACCGGCCATAATTATCCCGAAGTGATTGCCTTTCGCGATGAAACCGTGGCCGCCGCCGGCGTGAAGCTGGTGGTGGGGCATGTGGAAGATTCCATCCAAAAAGGCAGCGTGGTGCTGCGCCGCGAAACCGATTCGCGCAATGCCGCCCAAGCCGTTACCCTGCTTGAAACCATCGAAGCGCACGGCTTTGATGCCTTGATGGGCGGCGCGCGGCGCGATGAAGAAAAAGCGCGCGCCAAAGAGCGCATCTTTTCTTTCCGCGACGAATTCGGCCAATGGGATCCGAAAGCGCAACGCCCCGAATTGTGGAGCCTCTACAACACGCGCCTGTTTTCCGGTGAAAACATGCGCGTGTTTCCGATTTCCAACTGGACCGAGCTCGATATCTGGCAATATATCGAGCGTGAAAAGCTGGCGCTGCCGCCGATTTATTACGCCCACGAGCGCGAAGTGGTCGAGCGCAGCGGCCTTTTGGTGCCGGTAACGCCGCTCACGCCCAAGCGCGAAGGTGAAACCAGCGCCATCCGCAGCGTGCGTTTCCGCACCGTGGGCGATATTTCCTGCACCTGCCCCGTGGCCAGCACCGCCGCCAACGCCGCCGAAATCATCGCCGAAACCGCCGCCGCCACCGTGTCGGAGCGCAGCGCCACGCGCATGGACGACCGCGCATCCGAAGCGGCCATGGAAGAGCGCAAAAAAGCCGGTTATTTTTGAAACGTTTTTAAAACCATGCCCGTTTCAAACAACAATAGCGATAAAGCATCAAAAGGCCGTCTGAAGCCTTTCAGACGGCCTTTTACCTTAAACGAACACAAGCTTGCCGGCAGCGCCGAAACCTGCTGAAATCCCCTCTGAAACCCATTCTAAAAATAAGATACAAACCTACAGCCCGTAGGTCGGATTCTTGAATCCGACACTTGTTCGCAGAACAAGCCGCGCACAACGCTTTGGCCGATGGCCAAACTACGCGGATGGTGCTATCGAACGGCTTTTACTTTATAAGGCTATTTTTTGAATGGGCATGAAAAGCTTTTCCAAGCCATCGCATTTTTCGAGAAAGCCCATGATCCGACACGCCCACATCATCCACGGTTATCAATCCGCGCCCGAGCGCCACTGGTTTCCTTGGCTGGCCGAAAAGCTCGCCGGCCAAGGCATTGTCTGCACCCGCATTGCGCTGCCCGATGCCGGCCGCCCCGATTTCGGCCGCTGGCAACAAAGCCTGGCGGAGCACATCGGCCAAGCGGATGAACACCATCTGCTGATTGCCCACAGCTTGGGCACGCCCACGCTGCTGCATTATCTGAGCCGCACCGCGCCCGAGCGCATCGGCGGCATCATTCTGGCCGCGGCTTTTGAGCAAACCCTGCCCGAGCTGCCGGAGCTTGACGGCTATTTGGCGCGGCTGGCCATCGATTTCGCCGCCATCCGCCGCGCCTGCCCGAATATCCACAGCATCATCAGCGATAACGATACTGTGGTGCCGCCCGCCTTCAGCCTGGCGCTGGCCGAAAAGCTCGGCAGCTTCGTGCACAAGGTAGCCGGCGGCGGCCACTTGATGGGCGATGACGGCTTTTTCGAGCTACCGCAAGCTTGGCAGGCAGCTCAAAGCATTGTGGCCGCCCAGCCGCTGCAATAATGCCGCCGCACTTGACAGCCGCCGCCGCCGGGCTTTTAATCGCCAAACCATGCAGCCGTTTGTTATCGCGGCGCTATTGCCAACCATCAGGAGCACTTTATGTTTAAAGCTTTGGTATTGAATCAAGCCGACGGCCACACCGCCGCCGCCATCGAAACGCTGGATGAATCGCGGCTGCCTGCGGGCGATGTGACCGTGGCCGTTGAATATTCCACCATCAATTATAAAGACGGGCTGGCGCTCACTAATGCCATCAAAATCGTGCAGCAATATCCGATGGTGCCCGGCATCGATTTTGCCGGCACCGTGATTGAATCGGCGCACCCGCGCTACCGCAGCGGCGACAAAGTGATACTCACCGGCTGGGGCGTGGGCGAAAAACATTGGGGCGGTTTGGCCGAAAAAGCCCGCGTTAACGGCGATTGGCTCGTGCCGCTGCCCGCTGCGCTCAGCACCCGCCAAGCCATGATTATCGGCACCGCCGGCTTCACCGCCATGCTGTGTGTGCAAGCCTTGGCGGATCAACACATCACGCCCGAGCGCGGCGAAATTCTGGTGACCGGTGCCAGCGGCGGCGTGGGCTCCGTGGCCATCACGCTGCTGAACAAGCTCGGCTACCGCGTGGCCGCCGTAACCGGCCGCCCCGAGCAAAACGGCGATTTGCTGCGCAGCCTCGGCGCCCAACGCATTATCGAGCGCGCCGAATTGGCGCAGCCGGCCAAGCCGCTCGAATCCACCCGCTGGGCCGGCGCGGTAGACACCGTAGGCTCGCAAATATTGGCCAAAGTGCTGGCGCAAACCGAATACGACGGCGCTGTGGCCGCCTGCGGCCTGGCCGGCGGCATGGATCTGCCCACCACGGTGATGCCGTTTATCTTGCGCAACGTGAAGCTTATCGGCGTCGATTCCGTGTATTGCCCCTACGAAAAACGCGTGGCCGCCTGGCAGAAAGTGGCCGAATTGCTGCCCGAAAGCTATTACGCCGCCGCCAGCAATGAAATCGCGCTCGAAGCCGTGCCCGAAGCCGCCGCACAGATTATCCGCGGCGAAATCACTGGCCGCACGCTGGTGAAATTGTAAAATACAGCCATTTGCAAACAGGCCGTCTGAAAAGCGCAATCCAATTGACTTTGTTAAGTTAAAACAAAGCAGTATCATACGCACAACACAAAGGCCGTCTGAAACTTTTTTCAGACGGCCTTATTTTTTGCATTCAAAGCAAAAAAACGCAGCAAGGCGGGTAGGTCGGATTCTCGAATCCGACACTTGTTCGCAGAACAAGATTTTTAGGGCTGCGAAAAATGTCGGATGCCAGCAAACGTAGGTACGATTAGCTTTGTCAAAACAAAGCGTAATCGTACGCATGGCACACAAAGGCCGTCTGAAACCTTTTTTCAGACGGCCTAGGGCATCCTGACAATTACTTGTCATAAAAATAATCAGATAAAAGAAAGGCAGATAAGTTAAAATTTTTGTCGCCAAACAAAACATACTTATCTGCCATGCCTCGAACACTACTCAAAGATGAATACTGGTCAAAGCTGTTAAACATTCTGCTCGATTTAGGCGTTTACCACAAGAAAAATCTGCGTCTCAAAATAGAAGGCATACTTTACCGCATCAGAACCGGCATACCGTGGGAAGACATCCCGCCGTTTTTCGGTAAAGGCAATTCCCTGTTGCGCCTCTTCCATAGATGGTCGGAGAAAGGGATTTTTCAAAGCATACTCAATGCCTTGACCGAATTCCCCGATATGGAATGGGTATTTATTGACGGCAGCTATGTCAAAGTCCACCAACATGCAGCGGCAACTGTTGGAGAGGCAGCCGCTGTCGGCCACAGCCGTGGTGGCAATAGCACTAAAATTCATTTGGCTGTCGATGCCTGTGGAAACCCTGTAGGTTTCAAGGTCACATCGGGAACGGTTAATGACATTACTGCGGCACCGGAATTGCTGGATAGCGTAGATTTATCCTCAACCGAAGTGCTGACTGCCGACAAAGGTTATGACTCTGACGCTTTCAGGCAGTTGCTTGCCGATATGGGCATCAGGCCGAATATTCCTTATAAAAAAGACAGGGAGCGTCTGAATGTGTGTATGGATTGGTATTTGTATAAAGCGAGGCATTTGGTAGAGAATGCCTTTGAAAAATTGAAACATTTTCGTGCGGTTGCCACCCGTTACGATCGTTTGAAAAGGCATTATGAAAGCGTAGTTGCTTTAGCTTGTATTATGCTATGGCTGCCTTTATGACAAGTAATTGTCAGGACGCCCTAGGGTTTCCCCACCCGCACCACATATACACCACATATAATGGAATGCATAAATAATGGAATGCATAAATAATGGAATGCATAAATAATGGAATGCATAAAAAATGGAATGCATAAAAAATGATACGGCAAGTAGGTTGGATTGAAAACCCAACAAATCCACAAGCCGTCTGAAATGTTGGGTTTGGCAACCCAAGCTACGCTGTTTCAGAATGCAGTTCGTGTCACTTTTTCTTACATTCCACTATATAACCAAAGCGCATTTGATTACAACAAAGCATTCTTTCCCTTTTTCAGACGGCCTCGCTAAAGTAAGCAGCATTCAAAAGCCGCCCGAATCTGAGGAAACCATGACCCAATCCACCGCCCCCCTGCTCCGTTTTATCACCGCCGGCAGCGTTGACGACGGCAAATCCACCCTGATCGGCCGCCTGCTCTACGACAGCCGCACGCTCTTGAGCGACCAAGCCGACAAGCTCGCGCAATCCGCCGCCAACGGCCAAGCGCCCGACTTTGCCGGTCTCACCGACGGCCTCGCCGCCGAGCGCGAGCAAGGCATCACCATTGATGTGGCCTACCGCTATTTCGCCACCGCCAAACGCAAATTCATCATCGCCGACACTCCCGGCCACGAGCAATACACCCGCAATATGGTCACCGGCGCATCCACCGCCGACGCTGCCATTGTGCTGATTGATGCCACCCGCGTCGATTTTTCCGGCAGCAGCCCCGCCTTATTGCCGCAAACCCGCCGCCACAGCGCCATCTTGAAGCTTTTGGGCACGCCGCACATCATTGTGGCCGTCAACAAGCTCGATTTGCTTGATTTCGATGAACAAAAATACCGCGCCATCACCGAGGCCTACCGCACGCTCGCTGCGCAAATCGGCCTAGCCGCACAAATCCACTACCTGCCCGTGAGCGCATTGGCCGGCGACAATATCGTGGCCGCCAGCGCACACACGCCGTGGTATCGCGGCCTGCCGCTTTTGCCGCTGCTTGAAAGCCTACCGGTGGAACGCAGCCGCGCCGCCCGTTTGAGCGCCCATTTTCCCGTGCAGCGCGTGGCCCGCCAAGACGGCAGCAGCAGCGACGATTTCCGCGGCTACCAAGGCCGCCTCGAAGCCGGCCGCTTGAGCGTGGGCGACGAAATCCGCGTGCAGCCCTCAGGCAAAAGCGCCCGCATCGCCGCCATCTACACCCCGCAAGGCGAAGCCCGAAGCGCCGAAGCCGGCAGCGCCCTCACCCTCACGCTCGACAGCGATGTCGACATCTCGCGCGGCGACAGCATTCTGGCCGCCAACAATCCCGCCCTGCCCACCCGCCACATTCAGGCATCGGTGTGCTGGTTTGACGAGCGCGCGCTCAACCCGCAGCGCAAATACCTGCTCAAACACGGCACGCAAACCACCGCCGCCAAAGTGAAGCAAATCGCCTATGTGTGGGATGTGCACACACTGAGCAACGTGAAAGCCGCCGAAAAGCTCGCCATCAACGACATCGGCAGCCTCAGCCTTGCCCTGCAACAGCCGCTCACCGCCACCACCTATGCCGAAAACCCCGCCACCGGTGCCTTTATCCTGATTGATGAAGCCAGCCACCACACCGTAGCCGCCGGCATGATCACCGCCACCCACGAGCGCAGCGATTTCGATATTTAAACGGTCAAACAGGCCGTCTGAAAACAAGCGTAGGTACGATTAGCTTTGTGAAAACAAAGCGTAATCGTACGCATGGCGAACAAAAGCCGTCTGAAACATTTTTTCAGACGGCATCGTTTTGTTTACAGCATTGAAGGCGTAGGCGTAGATCGGATTCTCGAATCCGACGCTTGTTCGCAGAACAAGTTTTCCGGAGCTGAGAAAATGTCGGATACAAGTATCCGACCTACAACGTCCCGGCTGTCTGAACAACAAACGTAGGTACGATTAGCTTTGTGAAAACAAAGCGTAATCGTACGCATGACGAACAAAAGCCGTCTGAAACTTCTCTTTCAGACAGCCTTACCTTATATGCAGCAACCGTAGTACGCATGACACACAAAAGCCGTCTGAAACCGCTCTTTCAGACGGCCTTGCATTCAAATTCTAATCGCGCACGGTGCGCCAAAAATGCGCCAACGGCCCCGCGCCCTGCCCCACATGCCAATATTGCCCCGATGCAATCGCACCGTGCAAATAGCTTTTGGCGGCGGCCACGGCGAAATTCAGGTTGCGTCGGTGCGGATAGAGTGCGGCAATGGCCGAAGCCAGCGTGCAGCCGGTGCCGTGGGTGTTGGCGGTGGGCACGCGGGCGTTGACAAAGCATTGCGGGTCGGCCGCTTCTTGCACCAGCCAGTCGCGCGCCTCTTCGCAGCCCTGCCAATGGCCGCCTTTGAGCAGCGCCGCTTTAGCGCCTTTGGCCAGCAGCTGCCGCCCTTGCGCGAGCATTTCGGCTTCGTCTTGCGCCAAAGCATTGCCGGTGAGCTGCGCGAGCTCGTTCAGATTGGGTGTCACCACATCGGCCAGCGGCAGCAACAGGCCGCATAAGGCATCCAGCGTGTTTTCCAGCGCCAGCGAATCGCCCGAAGTGGCCACCAGCACGGGATCAAACACCACAAACGGCACCGGATATTCGCGCAAAGCATGCGCCACGGCTTTGATGCTCTCCACATCGGGCAGCATGCCGATTTTCACCGCATCGATGCGGATGTCGCTCAACACAGAATCGCATTGGGCGGCAATCATGGCCGCGGGCACCACATGCACGCCCTGCACGCCTTGCGTGTTTTGCGCGGTCACCGCAGTGATCACGCTGGCACCGTAAGCGCCCAGCGCGCCAAAGGTTTTCAAATCGGCCTGTATGCCTGCGCCGCCGCCGGAATCAGAGCCGGCAATGGTCAACACGCGCGGAAAAGGTTTGCTTTGCTGCATGGGTGGATTCCTTTTATTCTTTACTCGATAAGCCTTTGCAAACAAAAAGTTTCAGACGGCCTGCAGTCTGAAATTACTCAAGGTGCCAGCCGCTCTTTGAGCCAGCTTTCGTTTTCGAGGCGGTATTGAATGCGGTCGTGCAGGCGGCTGGGCCGGCCCTGCCAGAATTCCAGCCGCTCGGGCAGCACCACATAGCCGCCCCAATGCGGCGGCCGCGGCACGCTGATCGGGTGCTTGAGGCCGACGGCGGCGGCGCGCGCCACCAGCACCGATTTGCCGGCAATCACGCTGCTCTGCTCGCTCGCCCAAGCGCCGATGCGGCTGGTGTAGGGGCGGCTTTTGAAATATTCGTCGGATGCGGCCTCATCCAGCAACACCACCCGCCCTTCCACGCGCACCTGCCGCTCCAATTCGGGCCAGAAAAACGTTAAAGCGGCAAACGGATGCGCCGAAAGCGCGCGCCCCTTGCGGCTCAAGTAATTGCTGAAAAACACAAAGCCCTGCGCATTCACTTCTTTCAGCAACACCATGCGGCTGCTCGGGCGGCCGTCTTCGCCCACCGTGGCCACATTCATGGCGGTGGGCTCGTTCACCTCGGCGCGCACCGCCTCATTCAGCCAGCGTTCAAATTGCACCAGCGGGCTGGCATCGCATTCTTGCTCCGATAATTCCTGCTTGCTGTAATCGGCGCGGATATTGTGTAAATCCATATTCAGCTTTCTTTCAGACGGCCTCTTTGGCCATATTTTGTTAACAGGATAACCAGCCGTGCGTCATTAATCAATAGGCCGTCTGAAAGCCTTTTGTTTTCAGATATTTTGCCGGTCTGTTTTTATTTCCGACTATCGGGCCAAGCATTTAAATTAATCGCACTTTGCGGTACAATAGCGCGTTTTCCAACCTGCCCGCCTCATCATGCAACTCACCGCCATCGGCCTCAATCACCAAACCGCGCCGCTGAGCATACGCGAAAAGCTCGCGTTTGCCGCAGTCACGCTGCCCGATGCCGTGCGCGGGCTGATTGAAAGCCGCGCCGCCGCCGAAGCGGTGATTTTGTCCACCTGCAACCGCACCGAGCTTTATTGCGTGGGCGATGCCGAGCGTGTGATCGAATGGCTGGCCGAATATCAAAATCTCAACATCGACGAAATCCGCCCCTATCTTTACACCTACGGTTGCAGCGACACCATACGCCACGCTTTCCGCGTGGCCTGCGGGCTCGATTCGATGGTGTTGGGCGAGCCGCAGATTTTAGGGCAGATTAAAGATGCCGTGCGCGTGGCGCAAGAGCAAGCCGCGCTCGACACTTGGCTTAATGCCTTGTTTCAAAAAACCTTTGCCGTGGCCAAAGAAGTGCGCACCGGCACGGCGGTGGGCGAAAATTCCGTGTCGATGGCCGCCGCTTCGGTGAAAATGGCCGAGCAGATTTTCCCCGATGTGGCCGATTTGAATGTGCTGTTTATCGGCGCAGGTGAAATGATTGAGCTTGTGGCCACTTATTTTGCCGCCAAAAATCCCAAGCTGATGGCCGTGGCCAACCGCACCCTGCCACGGGCGCAAGAATTGTGCGAAAAGCTGGGCGTTAATGCCGAGCCGCATTTGCTGGCCGAATTGCCGGCCATTTTGCACGAATACGACGTGGTGGTGTCGTCCACCGCCAGCCAGCTGCCCATTGTCGGCAAAGGCATGGTCGAGCGCGCATTGCGCCAGCGCCACCATATGCCGGTGTTTATGCTCGATTTGGCGGTGCCGCGCGACATCGAAGAAGAAGTGGGCGAATTAAACGATGCCTATCTCTACACCGTCGACGATATGATGGGCATCGTGCAGCAAGGCAAAGAAGCGCGCCAAAAAGCCGCTGCTGAAGCCGAAGTGATGGTGTCGCAAAAAGTGGCCGAATTTATCGATTGGCAAAAAAGCCGCCAAAGCGTGCCGCTTATCCGCGCCCTGCGCGACGAGGGCGAACGCGCCCGCCGCCAAGTGCTGGAAAACGCCATGAAGCAGCTGGCCAAAGGCACGCCGCCCGAAGAAGTGCTCGAGCGCTTATCCGTGCAGCTCACCAACAAGCTGCTGCATTCCCCCACCCGCACGCTCAATAAAGCCGGTGCCAACGACAGCGATTTGGTCGAGGCCGTGGCGCAAATCTACCACCTCGAGCATCCGGAATAACGGCAGTAGAAAATCACCGGCGTAGGTTGGGTTGCCAAACCCAACCTATAGTGAAATGCATAAAAAAGTGATACAGCGGGTAGGTTGGGTTGAAAACCACCAATCTACAAGCCGTCTCAAACATTGGGCTTATCAACCAAGCTACCATTCGCAGCCGTTTTTTATGCATTTCACTATCGGCACCTCAATCAACTTTCCAATAATACCAATCCAAAAAAATAACCTAACTTCGTTATCTCACCTTGCCGTACTATCTGTACTGTCTACGGCTCGCCGCCTTGTTAGCTTACTTTTTTTGAATTGGTATATTTGAATTGGTATAACAGAAGCCAAGGCCGTCTGAACAATAAATGTTTCAGACGGCCTTGTTATTGAACAAAAAAGCGTATGCGCGTTTATTACGGTGCTGCACAAAATGCATTGAGTGCAGAAAAACAGAGTGCAGCCCTCAGGCATCAAGCAGGCCGTCTGAAAACATTTTCAGACGGCCTGCTTTTCATTTTTATTTAAAAAAATCGCCCATGCCCGGCGGCAGGCCTTGGGTGAATGCGCCCATGGTTTTGCTGGTGGTTTCTTCGGCCAACGCACCGGCTTGGTTGATGGCAGCCAGAATCAGATCTTCCAGCATTTCTTTATCATCAGCGGCTTCCTGAATCAATTCTTCGCTGATTTCAAGGCGGCGCAGCACATGGTTGCACGTCATGGTCACTTTCACCAAGCCGTTGCCCGCTTCGGCCGACACTTCGGTTTCCGCCAACTTGGCTTGCGCTTTTTTCATATTTTCCTGCATTTGCTGGGCCTGCTTCATCAGCCCGCCCAATCCGGCTTTTCCGAACATGTTTTACTCCTGTTTAAAAAATCATGATTAAGGCCGTCTGAAAGCCATATCCCGTTTCAGACGGCATGGTTTGTATTGCGCTTATTGCTCGTCCTGCCCGGCCAATTCCAATGTGTCCGGCAGCCATTGCGCATCAAACAAACGCAAAATATCTTGTGCCGCTGCATCTGCTTCCAAAAGCATTTGCGCTTGCCGGCGGCCTTCTTGCTGCAAACGCTTGCGCCGCATAAGCGGTGTTTCCCAGCCCGCATCATCACGCCAAGGCTCGGTTTGCAGCTTCAGGGCAACGCCGTAAGCATCGGAGAGCGTGTCGCGGATTTTATCTAGGCGCTCTTTATTGCTGGTGGCGCGCGCCTCATCGGTGAGCGAGAGCATCAGCAATTGTTGCGGCTCATCATAGCGCACCCACGCGGCATGCTGCGCCACCATTTGCGCCGCGCCGAGCTTGGGCGCCAAGCGGCGTACCATCGCGGCCCAATGTTCGCCGTCAAAAGCAGGCAATGGCTCGAATTCAGGCGCTTCGGCTTCGGCCTCTTCTTCATTTTCGCTGTTGTCGCCGCTTTCATTTAAAGCCGCCAAAACGGGCGCGGCATCAAGGTGCGGATAATCGGCATATTCCTCATCTACTTCGTCATCGCCGAAATAAACCGCTTCTTGCACCGCTTCGGCCGCAGAAAACTCATCGGCCGCCACAACATCCGCAAGCTCGCCCACGCTTTCAGACGGCATCATGTCCGATGCTTCCGCCCAAGCTTGTACCGGCTCTATCAGCGGCTCTGCCGGTAGCTCTTCTGTTTCCGCAACCACGGGCGTCGGCTCATCCGACAGGGTTTGTGTGGCGGATGTAGCAGGCTCAAGTTCAGATATGGCCGCTTCGGCATGCATCGCCACTTCTGCCTCAGGCGGCGCTTCCCACGGCGAGGTGTCTTCTGCTGCAGGCTTAAGCGGCTCATTGGCGGCAAGGTTTTCAGACGGCCGCGCAACCGCAGGCAGCGCCGGGCTATCCGGCAGAATCAGGGGCTTTTTTGCGGCGGCATCCTCCTGCGGATTATGCAGCTGCGTGCCCTCGATAATGCCCTCGCTGCTATGCGCCTTGGCCGCCATCGGCGCAAAAGCCAGCATGCGCAACAACGTCATCACAAAGCCGGCGTATTCATCGGGCGCTAGGCTCAAATCCTGTTTGCCGTGAATGGCACATTGGTAATAAAGCTGAATCTGCTCGCCGCTCAAATACTGTGCCAAGCGGGCAAGGGTTTCATGTTCGGGGTCGTCAGCCAGCGCGGCAGGCACGGTTTTGAGCAGCGCCAAGCGTTGCAGCAGCATCGCCAATTCGCTCAATGCGCTGTCGAAGCCGATAGCGCGCGCAGCCATTTCCTGCGCTTTTTCCAGCAGCGCTTCGCCATCTTGGTTCACAATATATTGCAGCAATTCATAAAGATAGCGCTTGTCTACCGCGCCTATCATCTGGCGCACATCTTGCTCGGCCACGCTGCCCGAGCCCATGGCAATCGCCTGATCCAAAAGACTCAAAGCATCGCGCATCGAGCCCATGGCCGCGCGCCCGAGCAGCTGCACGGCAGCGGGCTCAAACGGCACTTGTTCGCTTTCCAGCACATGCGCCAAATGCGCCGCCACTTGCTGCGTGGTCATATTGCGCAACACAAATTGCAGGCAGCGGCTGAGCACAGTAATCGGCACTTTGTGCGGATCGGTGGTGGCGAGAATGAATTTCACATGCTCGGGCGGCTCTTCCAGCGTTTTGAGCATGGCGTTAAACGCGCTTTTCGAGAGCATGTGCACTTCATCGATGATATAAACTTTATATTTACCGACGGTGGGCGCATATTGGGCGTTTTCCAGCACTTCGCGGATATTGTCGATACCGGTGTTTGATGCGGCATCGATTTCGAGCAAATCCACATAGCGGCCGGCATCGATCTGGGTGCAGCTGGCGCACACGCCGCAAGGCTCGCCGTGCTGCCCCTGCTCGCAGTTAAGGCTTTTGGCCAAAATGCGCGCAATCGTGGTTTTGCCCACGCCGCGCGTGCCGGTGAGCAGATAAGCATGATGCAGGCGGCCTTTGTCGAGCGCATTGCGCAAAGCCTTCACCACATGCTCTTGGCCGACCAAATCGGCAAAGGTTTTCGGCCGCCACTTACGGGCGAGAACTTGATAAGCCATGTTGCTCCGTTTTACAGGCGGTAATCGCCGCTGACACCGTTGGCAATGTCGCGCACAGCGGTAACATACATGCGGCTGTGGTTATATTGCCAAACCGCATAAAAATTGGTGAGGCCGAGGTAGTATTCATACACGCCTGGGCTGGTTTCGAGCCGATAAAGAATGGCTTTTTCGTGGTCACCCACCACTTCCTGCGGCTGTACACCCAAACGTTTGAAATCGGCCACGGTGCGGGTGAGCGCGGTTTTCTCATCGATAATGCCTTGCAGCTCTTGATTGATGGTGAGCGTAACCGGCACCACCATTTTGCCGTTGGTTTGCCAGCCGTGCGCTTTCATATAATTGGCCACTGATGCGGCCACATCGCCTACATTGTTCCAAATATCGTGAAAGCCGTCGCCATCGTAATCTACGGCATATTTGCGAAAGCTCGAGGGCATAAACTGCGGCATGCCCATGGCGCCGGCATAGCTGCCTTTAAAGCTGTAGACATCACGCTTTTCCGCTTTGGTCATCAATAGGAATTCGTTTAATTCTTTTTGGAAAAATTCGGCTCGGCGCGGATAATCAAATGCCAACGTGCTCAAAGAATCGGCCACACGGAAGCTGCCCATATTGGTGCCGTAGTTGGTTTCGATGCCCACAATCGCCACGATGATTTCTGCGGGCACACCGTAGCTTTTCGCCACCGCGTCGATCACGCCTTTATTCTGGGCATAAAAACGCCGGCCTGCGCTCACACGGGTGCCGCCTGCATTGGCTTGGCGAAATTCATACCACGGGCGCGAGGTGCCGGGGCGGTTCATAATATTGACGATATTGCCTTTGTATTCCACGCCGCCGAAAAAGTTTTCCAGCTCGTGGCGTGTGAATTGGCCGCTTTGCACTTCATAATCAATAAAGCGCTGCACATTGGCATTGCCGTTGAAGCCGCTGATGGCCACCGATTCGGCGGCAGCGTCAAACACGGGGCGTTTGCCGCCGATCGGCGGCAGCAGGGTTTCCGATGTTTCGGCGGGCTGCTGCTGGCTGCTGCAGGCGGCCAAGGCCAGCGCCAACAGCCCTATGGCGAATTTTTTCATATCGTCACATCCGGTTTTCATTAAACTCAATCAGCACGCAGTGTATCAAATTTACCGTGGGGGTTAAAGCACAGATTACGCCTAAACAGCTTTGTTTGCGCCGCTTCGTGCAGCGCATCTGAACGGCAATCTTTAATACAGAAAGGCCGTCTGAAAGATTCAGACGGCCTTTTATATAAACTGCTAATCTGCGCAGATTATTCTACAGCAGCCACCACGGCAACGGTGATTTTGGCTACGGCATCAGTGTGCAGCGCCACTTCCACTTCGTATTCGCCCACGGCTTTGAAAGGGCCTTCGGGCAGGCGCACATTGGCTTTAGCGGCTTCCACACCGGCAGCGCGAATCGCATCGGCGATGTCGGCATTGGTTACGGAGCCGAACAAGCGGCCGTCTACACCGGCTTTTTGAGCCACGGTGATGGTTTGGCCGTCGAGTTTTTCTTGGCGGGCTTGCGCATCGGCCAAAATTTCGGCTTGCTTGGCTTCCAGCTCGGCGCGGCGCGCTTCAAACTCTTGCAGGTTGGCTGCGGTAGCGCGCTTGGCTTTGCCGCTGGGGATCAGAAAGTTGCGGGCGTAGCCGTTTTTCACGGTTACCACGTCACCCAAGTTGCCCAGGCCGCCGATTTTTTCTAACAGAATGATTTGCATGTTACTTTTCTCCGTCAATTATTTGTGTTGGTCGGTGTAGGGCAACAGCGCCAGGAAACGGGCGCGTTTAACCGCAACAGACAGTTGACGTTGGTAGCCTGCTTTGGTGCCGGTGATGCGGGCGGGAATGATTTTGCCGTTTTCAGCGATAAAATCTTTCAACAGGTCTACTTGTTTGTAATCCACTTCTTGGATTTTTTCAGCCGTAAAACGGCAGAATTTTCTGCGTTTGAATGATTGACGAGCCATTGTCGTTTAACCTTTATATTCTTGAATGTTCTGTATCCGCAGCACGGGCCGGGTGTAGCGCTGGCTTCTCTGTGCGAGAAAGCCGGTGATTTCCACCATCATGTTTTGCCCATGCTGCCACTGCAAAGCTTCCTTACCGATGATTTTGGCCGGCATTTCAAACTTCACCAGGCATTGCTGGCCGTTTTCCTGCTGCCAAGATTCATGTTTGAGCACCATATCCAGCACAGGAATGCCGGCGGGTGTGTAGCGCACTTCGCCGGTTTGGGCGATTTGTGCGGTAAGGGTGAAAAGATTGTTCAATCTTAAGCTTCGGCAGTTTCTTCTTTAGCTTCTTCAGCCGCGCCGCTGTTGCTCAGCAGGCTTTTAGACTTCTCGTCTTTCATCATCGGAGAAGCTTCGGTAACGGCATGTTTGGTTTTGATGGTCAGATGACGCAGCACCGCATCGTTGAAGCGGAAAGCGGTTTCAATCTCTTCCACCACTTCAGGCGTGGCTTCGATGTTCATCAAAACATAGTGTGCTTTGTGGATTTTGTTGATCGGGTAAGCCAGTTGGCGGCGGCCCCAATCTTCCAGGCGGTGAATGGTGCCGCCGGCTTCGGTAATCATGGTTTTGTAGCGTTCAACCATAGCGGGCACTTGCTCGCTTTGATCAGGGTGAACGATAAACACGATCTCATAATGACGCATGTTATCTCCTTACGGTTTATCAAACAGCCTTTGGCCATGCGAAAAGCAAAAGGCAAGGTTGCAAAACGAAAGATTATAATTGCCGCCGCATTTTAACGCAAGGATTAACACTGTTAAAATCTCAAAATGCGGCTTATTTGTGTTACTTTCGCCCTATCCGGCTCAAAACAGGCTCGGATGACCAAGCGCCGCCGCTTGCCTGCACCGGCAAAATCTTTACGCAGGCATGCTATCCGAGCGCATTGTACGGCGCTTATAATGATGGCCGTCTGAAAGCCGCTGCGTTTTGCAGCTTGAACACACATTTATTTTTGAAGCATAAACATAATTATGTCCGACACCCTCAACCAGGTTTCCGCCCAAAGCACGGAAATCATCAAAAACACCGGTGCCAATCTGGTGGATTTCTTCACCCATTTGTTTGCCCGCGAGCGCTTTGCCTCTCATCTGCTCGAGCGCAGCTTCAATCAGCCGCTGGGCTGGATAGAGCTGGGCACTTGCATTGCGCTGATGGTGCTCACTTATTGGCTCTCGGGCTATCTAATCGGCCGCCGTGCGCAAAAGCCCACGAAATGGGCGGCCTTGAGCCACATCGGCAGGCGGGTGTTGTGGCCGCTGATGCTGCTGGCCGCTGCCGTTGCCGCCTTGTTTACTTGGACGGCTCTGGGCTTCAATGGCGTGTGGTTGCAGCTTTTGGTGATGGCGGCGCGCTGGATGATTATTATCCGGCTTTTGCTGGCCGTGGTGCATGCGGCGCTGCCCAACAATAAAATCACCGATATGCTCGAAAGCACGCTCTCAGGGGTGTTGTGGGTGTCTTTTGTATTGTGGATTTCCGGCATCGATGATGTGGTAATCAATATGCTCAAAAGCGTGCAGCTGCCCATCGGCTCCATCACGCTCAATCTCTACACCATACTCACCGGCTTGGTGTGGGTGGCGGTGATTATGGTGTTTGCCCTCTGGCTTTCGCGCACCATCAACAGCCGGCTGATGAACAGCAACCGGCTCGATATGAATCTGCGCATCGTGCTCTCGAAAGTGGTCACCACGGTGCTGGTGACGCTGGCAGTGCTGATTGCGCTGCCGCTGGTGGGCATCAATCTTACCGTGTTGTCGGTGTTTAGCGGTGCGCTCGGTGTGGGCATCGGCTTCGGCCTGCAAAAAGTGGCCAGCAATTATATTTCGGGCTTTATCATTTTGGGCGACCGCTCCATCCGCCCGGGCGACCGCCTGACTGTTAACGACTTCACCGGCTACGTTACCAAAATCACCTCTCGTTTTGTGGTGTTGCGCAGCGCCGGCGGCTCTGAAGCGCTGATTCCGAACGAAACGTTTGTTACTTCCACCGTGATTAATGAATCGTACACCGGCAAATCGCTGTGGCAAAACCTCAACATCCAAGTAGCCTACCACACCGATTTGACACAAGCCATGCGCATACTTGAAGAAGCCGCTGCCGCCCAAGAGCGGGTGGAAACCGACCCTGCGCCCAAAGCTTTTTTGGTTGAATTTGCCGACAACGGCGTAAACCTGCGCGTAGGCTTTTGGGTGCGCGACCCGGAAAACGGCTTTTTGGGTTTGTTTTCCGCTATTTTATTGGATATTTGGGCGCGCTTTAATGAAAACGGCATTGAGTTTCCGTTTCCGCAACGCGAAATACGTATTCTCAACGACGCCCCCGAGCCGAGCGATGCCGCCATGTTGCACGCCGGCCTGAAAGCCCGCAGCAGCACGCGCTCAGACGAGCCCGATAATGAGCACGGAGCGCATTCATGAGCGCGGCCAAACCATTAAAACAGCCCGTGTCAGTATTGGTGGTGTTGCACGACGGCAACGGCAACATATTGCTGATCGAGCGTGCCGATCGCGCCGGCTTTTGGCAATCGGTCACCGGCAGCATCGAAGCCGGCGAAACCTTGAGCCAAACCGCTCTGCGGGAAGTGCAGGAAGAAACCGGCATCACCCTTTCAGACGGCCAGCTGCACGATTGGCAGCAAAGCCGGCAATACGAAATTTATCCGCATTGGCGCCACCGCTACCCGCCCGGCATCACCCGCAACACCGAGCATGTATTTTCCGCCCGCATTGCGCCCGACACCGTCATTAAGCTTAGCAAAGAGCACACCGCTTTTTGCTGGCTGGAGCACACAGCTGCGGCAGAAACAGTGTTTTCCCCCTCCAACCGCCAGGCTATTTTGGAATTAGCCGAACATCTTTAATTTAACCGATACATCATAACCGATACATCATATCCGAGGCCGTCTGAACAGCTTTCCGCATCATATGTTCAGACGGCCTTTTTCCACGCCGTCAAAATCGCCACTCGAAAACAAGCCTTTTGCCGCAATACCGATTTAAAGGCTTCTTAACACTTTTTTAATGCCGGTCGGGCGCTTTGGGCAAGCAAAAGCCATCTGCTTATAATATACTTACCGCCGCATTAGGGTCTGTTCACAATTCATCCGCGAGTAAGATTTTGAGCGCAAAAGCGTGGCTGCAAGGCGAAAAGCACAGCAAGGTTGGACACCTTGCGAGCATTTTCAACGCAGCAGGCGCGTTTTTGAGCCAAAATATTGCCGCGTGATGAAATGTGAACAGACCCTAGGCTCTACCTGCATTTCATCAAACGGCAACATTTTGGCTCAAAAGCGCGGATGAAATGCAAACAAATCCTTAAAGAAAGCGCCATGCAAAAGCCATATGTTTTCTCACGTTTAACCTTATCACTCATTCAAGCCCATTCAATGTCTGCCAACAAAGCCCCGCTCCGCCTCCGTTTCCTCCGCCTTGCCCGCATGGCCGCGTGGCTGTTTGCCACCGGTTGCGATCTGCGTAAAATCGACGGCGACAGCCCCCAAGAGCGCGACCAAGCCATTATCAAGCTGGGCAGCGGCGCACTCAAAGCGCTGGGCATCAAGCTGGATGTGGCCACGCCGCCCGAGCATTTTCATGTGTCGGGCACGCTCGTGGTGGCCAACCACGTTTCCTGGCTGGATATTTTCGCACTCAGCGCACTTTATCCGAGCAGCTTTATCGCCAAGCAGGAAATCAGCCGCTGGCCGGTGCTGGGCAAAATGGGGCGCAACGCCGGCACTGTGTTTATCAACCGCAACTCGCGCAAAGACATCGAGCCGATTAAAAAAGCCGTTACCGCCGCCTTGCAGCAAGGTCAAAACGTGAGCTTTTTCCCCGAAGCACGCACCTCGAACGGCGAAGCAGTGCTGCCTTTCAAGGCCGCGCTTTATCAAGCCGCCATCGACAGCGGCTCGGCCATACAAAGCATCGCCCTGCGCTATTACGACCACCAAGGCCGGCGCACCACCGCACCATCCTATGCCGGAAGCATGAATTTATTCCGCTCGCTGTGGCGCATTGTGTCGATGCCCGAAATCCATGTGCGCGTTGACTTTGCCAAGCCGCTGAACCCGCAGGATTATCCCGGCATCGACCGCTATATGCTCAAAGAACAATCCGAGCAATTTGTGCGCAGCAAAGTGATGGAAGACAGCCCGCTCACCGCCGATGCCGCCGCCTGAATGGCAAAAGCCGATGAAGTGTGCAGATTAAAACAGATTATTTCTTCATGGGCATTTATTCAGCCAAAGGCCGTCTGAAACCTTTTCAGACGGCCTCTCCACAAAAAAAGCGCACCTGAAAAGTGCGCTCTTTTATCAAACTGCCGACAACATCCAACTCTGTTTACACAGCAAATTATTCCGCCGCCGCACCGGCCGGCTTGCGTTTGCGCGGTTTACGGCGGCGCTTTTTCTTGGGTGCGTCGCCAAGATTGCCGTCAGCCGAAGGCATGGCGGCTTCGTGGCTGCGGCCGCTGCCGGCGCTCATTTCGTTGCGCTTGTCATCCGCCGCATGCTGGAATACGGTCCACCATTGCGCCAAGCCTTCCTCAACCTCGCCTAATTGATCGCGCAGCATCAAAAAATCGTAAGCAGCACGAAAACGCGGCTGCGCCAGCAAACGATGCGGGCGCGCGCCTTTGCGGTTGTCAAACTGCGGCTGCAAGGTCCAGATTTCGCGCATGGTGGCGGCAAAGCGCTGCGGCACGCCCCAGCCTTTTTCAATATCGTCGCGCAAATCGATGATGGCCGCATTCATGGCCGCCGCGCTTTTTTGTCCTTGCGCCAGATTGTTTTGCCAATGGCCGTCGAGCTGCGGCCACAAAACCGCCGCCAGCACAAAGCCCACCGACACCGATTTATCGGCACGCAAACGCTCATCGGTGTTGTTCAGCGCCAGCGCCACAATGTTTTGCTGCTTGTGTTGGCCGCTTTGCTGCAAGGCGGTGAGCAGCGGGTGGATATCGGCATCCACGCCCAGCTTGTGCAATTGCTTCAGGCATTGGCGGGCATGGCCGGAAAACAAAAGCTTCATGATTTCATCGAAAAGCCGCGCCACCGGCTCTTGTTTCAGACGGCCTGCATAACCGTGTATCGGCTCGGCGGTGGCTTCATCCACCTCAAAGCCCAGCTTGCCCGAAAGGCGCACCGCCCGCAAAATGCGCACCGGGTCTTCCTGATAGCGCGCGGCGGGGTTGCCTATCATCACCAGCCGGCGCGCCCTGATGTCGGCCACACCGTCGTGAAAATCAACGATTTTCTGCCGCACCGGGTCGTAATAGAGCGCATTGCAGGTGAAATCGCGCCGCATGGCATCTTCTTCCATATTGCCATAGGTGTTGTCTTTCATAATGCGGCCGTGTTCGTTTTGCTGCACCTGGCCGCCACCGCGGAAAGTGGTTACTTCGATCGTTTCCGGCCCCACCATCACATGCACAATCTGAAAGCGTCGCCCGATAATGCGGCTGCGGCGAAACACCTTGCGCACCTCTTCGGGCGTGGCATTGGTGGCCACATCAAAATCTTTCGGCTCGATGCCCAAAAGCAAATCGCGCACCGCGCCGCCCACCACATAAGCCTCAAAGCCTTCATGATGCAGACGACGCACCACTTTTTCCGCCGCAAAGCTGAGCATATCGGCACGGATACCGTGTTCGCTGAAATCGAGCACATCTTTATGGGCACGCGCTTTGGCGCTTTTGCCCGGCAACACTTTGTGTAGCCATTTTTTCAACATAATATTCACTTTAATTAAAACAGGCCGTCTGAAACGCAGCGGTTTCATTAAAACCTTTGCGCGCTTATCTGATGCAAATAAGCGTGCAAAGGTTTCAGACGGCCTCAGAGCATGCTTACGCTCCGACAACATTAATCAAAAAAACCAGCCCATGATTATACCCGAAAGGCTGCCCGCAAAAAAATATATCGGCTATAATACGCGCGACCCATAAGGAGAACCTCATGTACCACTATAAATCCGACGCCACCCAATTTATCGACGACTATATCGAAAAGCACCCGCAAGAAGCCGAGCAGCGCCTGAAAAACCGCGCTTTGCTGTGGGATGTCGAGCTCAGCCCCGAAGAGCAGGCCGGCTTTGAAGCCGCTGAGCTGCCCAAACCACCCTACGCTTATCAGGCCGACGAATAAGGCCGGTTTGCCGGTTTGTTTTTGAGCCGGACACCCAAGCGGCAAGGCTTGGCGGCCTGATTCACACCAGCGCCGGCCAAACCCATTCAGACGGCCTGATTATGACCCTCCACACCCATAATATCGACCCGGCGCTCACCGATTATTTGCGCAACATCAGCGAGCCGGAGCATCCGGCGCTTGCTGCTTTGCGCGCCCGCAGCGCCGGCCACCGCTTGGGCAAAATGGCCATCGCCCCCGAGCAGGCCGCCCTGCTCACTTGGCTTGCCCGGCTGATGCGCGCCGAGCGCTATCTCGAAATCGGCGTGTTTACCGGCTACAGCAGCACCGCTATGGCATTAGCCCTGCCCGAACACGGCCGCATCAGCGCCTGCGACATCAACGTAAGCTTCACCGACATCGCCCGCCAAAGCTGGGCCGATGCCGGCGTGGCGCACAAAATCAGCCTTTATCTGCAACCGGCGCTGCTCACTTTGGCCGAGCTGCTCGAGCAAGGCGAAGCGCTCAGCTACGACATCGCCTTTATCGATGCAGACAAAGCGCCTACACCGCAATATTACGAATATTGCCTGCAATTGGTGCGCCCCGGCGGCCTGATTGCCATCGACAATATTCTGCTCGGCGGCCGCGTGATGCAGCCGGCCGACAGCCACAGCCCGCCTAGCCTGCGCATTTTGCAGGATTTCAACGCCGCACTGCCGCACGACCCGCGCATCGTGCCGATCACGCTGCCGGTGGGCGACGGCCTCACCTTATTGTTGAAAAAATAACAGGGAAATATGCCATGAAAACCGCCGCCCTGCTCACTACTGCCCTTCTGCTCAGCGCCTGCGCCACCCTGCCCGCGCCTGTGCCCCCCCAACCGGCCGAACCGGCCAAGCCCTCTGTTCCCTATCCCAGCCTAGATATGCAGGCACAAATCGACAGCCTCGGCATCCAAGTTGCCCGACTTGAAAATCAGCTGGAAAGCCTGCATACCCGCATCCAGCAGCTCGAGCGTCAAAGCAGCGCGCCGCGCGCCGCCGCAGCTGCACCGCGCCGCCCGCCCGTTGCCGGCAGCGTTGAAACCCTACCCGCAGCCACGCCTAACACCAACAGCGCCGAGCAACGCTACCAACAAGCGCAACAACAATACCGCAGCGGCAACTATGCCGCCGCCATCACCCTTTTACGCCATGCCGAGAGCGGCGGCAATGGCGGCGACACCGCCCGCCAAAGCATGTATCTGCTCCTACAAAGCCATCAGCGCTTGGCCAATTGCGAATCGGTGATCAACATCGGCAACCGCTATGCCAACCGCTTTCGCAGCAGCGCCCAAGCACCCGAAGCCCTTTATAGCGTGGCCCAATGCCAAACCCGCCTGCAACAGCGCGACATTGCCCGCGACACCTGGCGCCGGTTGATTCAGATTTACCCCGACAGCCCCGCCGCCAAACGTGCCTACCGACAGATGAACCCGCGTTAAACCAAACAGGCCGTCTGAAAGCTTTTATCTCTCATTCATTTATTCATAACATTAACTTAAGGAGCAGCACATGATTCAAGTCGGCATCATTATGGGCAGCAACAGCGACTGGCCGGTTATGCAGCACGCCGCCCGATTTTTGCAGCAATTCGGCGTGGCTTTCGAAGCCCGCGTGGTTTCCGCCCACCGCACTCCCGATTTGATGTTTGAATATGCCGAAACTGCACGCGCGCGCGGCATCAAGGCCATTATCGCCGGTGCCGGCGGCGCAGCCCACCTGCCCGGCATGGTGGCCGCCAAAACCACCGTGCCCGTGCTCGGTGTGCCCGTGCCGAGCAAATACCTGCGCGGCGAAGATTCGCTGCTCTCCATCGTGCAAATGCCCAAAGGCGTGCCCGTGGCCACGTTTGCCATCGGCGAAGCCGGCGCGGCCAATGCCGCCTTGTTTGCCATATCGCTTTTGGCCAATGAAAACGCAAAGTTGGCGCAAAAGCTGGCCGATTTCCGCCACGCGCAACAAGAAGCCGTGCTGGAAATGGCGCTACCCGAAATAATGGATTGATGCCGGCAACATCGCCGCCTTGGTTGGTTGCACCGATTCAAGCCAATCAAGCATAAAAGCCATATAAACAGGCCGTCTGAAATCTTTCAGACGGCCTGTTTATATGGCTTTCGATATTTAAAATCCGATAAAACCTGCACACGGTTTTCAAAATTAAAAAATAAAACCGGCTCTAAAAGCCGGTTTTATTTTTTTAACCTGGTGCCCAGGAGAAGACTCGAACTTCCACACCCGTGAGGATACTAGCACCTGAAGCTAGCGCGTCTACCAATTCCGCCACCTGGGCCTGCAAAATAATTTATCAAAACATCAAATTTAACGTGTAAACTAAAACAAATGGTGCCCAGGAGAAGACTCGAACTTCCACACCCGTGAGGATACTAGCACCTGAAGCTAGCGCGTCTACCAATTCCGCCACCTGGGCTTTGCTTTAATTTGTTGTTTGCGTTAAAGTGTTGCCTCAACAAAGATGAGCATTATATATTTAAAAGAAAGATTGTCAATCACTAAAATGCAAAAAAAATCCAACTCTCCCAGCCTGCGGGAAAAAGACCCGTTTTTGGCACGCGAACAACAGCGCTACGATCACCCCCTCCCCAGCCGCGAGTGGGTGATTGAATTGCTGCAAAAAGAAGGCGTGCCGCTCAAAATCGAAGCCTTAGCAAACAAGCTCTCGATTACCGAAGCGGAGCAAGAATTTTTCGAGCGCCGCATCAAAGCGATGGCGCGCGACGGTCAGGTGTTGATCAACCGGCGCGGTGCCGTGTGTGCGGCCGACAAGCTGGAATTGGTGAAATGCCGCGTGGAAGCGCATAAAGACGGCTTTGGCTTTGCCGTGCCGCTCACCCCTACAGGCCAGGGCGATTTCGTGCTTTATGAGCGCCAAATGCGCGGGCTGATGCATGGCGACATCGTTACCGTGCGCCCGGCCGGCATCGACAGGCGCGGCCGCCGCGAAGGCCAGGTGCTCGATATTGTCGAGCGGGCGCAAAAAGAAGTGGTCGGCCGCTTTTATATCGAACGCGGCATCGCCATTTTGGAGCCGGAAGACAAGCGCCTGAACCAAAGCATTATGCTGGAGCCCGACAGCTTAGCCGCATTCAAGCCCGAGCAAGGGCAAGTGGTGGTGGCGGAAATCGACAGCTATCCCGACGGCCACCGCCCGGCCGTAGCCAAGCTTATCGAAGTGTTGGGCGATTATGCCGACAGCGGCATGGAAATCGAAATCGCCGTGCGCAAGCATCATCTGCCGCATGTGTTCAGCGAAGCCTGCCTGCAAGAAGCGGCGAAAATTCCCGATGAAGTGCGCCCGAATGATATTAAAGGCCGGGTGGATTTGCGCGATTTGCCCTTGATGACCATCGATGGCGAAACCGCCCGCGATTTCGATGATGCCGTGTATGCCGAAAAAATCGGCCGCAATTTCCGCCTGATTGTGGCCATTGCCGATGTGAGCCATTATGTACGCCCCGGCGATGCCATCGACACCGACGCGCTGGAGCGCACCACCAGCGTGTATTTCCCGCGCCGCGTGATTCCGATGCTGCCGGAAAAATTGTCCAACGGCATCTGCTCGCTCAACCCCGATGTGGATCGCTTGTGCATGGTGTGCGACATGGTGGTCACTTATGCCGGCAATATCAAAGAGTATAAATTTTATCCGGCCGTGATGCGCTCGCATGCGCGCCTCACCTACACACAGGTGTGGAACTGGATTGAAAAAGGCGGCGATTATCCGCACAAAGCCCAAATCGAGCCTTTATATAAACTGTTTCAGATTTTGCAGAAAAAACGTCAACAGCGCGGTGCCATGGAATTTGAAAGCACCGAAACACAAATGCTGTTTGACGATGGCGGCAAAATCGAGCGCATCGTGCCGGTGGTGCGCAACGATGCACACAAGCTGATTGAAGAGTGCATGCTGGCAGCCAATGTGTGCGCGGCGGAATTTTTGCTGAAAAACAAACACACGGCGCTATTCCGCAACCACTTGGGGCCCACGCCCGAAAAGCTCGCCACCCTACGCGAGCAGCTCGGCCTGCTCGGCCTGCATTTGGGCGGCGGCGACAAGCCCACGCCGAAAGATTACGCCACGTTGGCAGAAAAAATCGCCGACCGCCCCGACCAAGAGCTGCTGCAAGTGATGCTGCTACGCTCGATGCAGCAAGCAGCATACGAGCCGAGCAATGAAGGCCATTTCGGCCTGGCTTACGAAGCCTACGCCCACTTCACCTCACCCATCCGCCGCTATCCCGATCTCACCGTGCACCGCGCCATTAAAGCGGTATTGAACGGCGAAAAATATGCGCCGAAATCCTGGCAGGCGCTGGGCGTGAGCTGCTCGTTTAACGAGCGGCGCGCCGATGATGCCAGCCGCGATGTGGAAAACTGGCTCAAAACCTATTACATGCGCGACAAAGTGGGCGAAGTGTTCACCGGCCGCGTGTCGGGCATGGCGCAATTCGGCATTTTCGTCACCCTCAACGATATCCACATCGAAGGCATGGTGCATGTGAGCGATTTGGGTGAAGACTATTTCAACTACCGCCCCGAAATCATGGCCATGGTGGGCGAGCGCAGCGGCATCCGCTTCAATATGGGCGATGAAGTTACCGTCAGAGTGGCCCGTGCCGATTTGGACACCAGCAAAATTGATTTAACCTTAATCAGCAGCGAGAGTGAAGGCAAGAAACCCGGCCGCGGCAAAAAGCAGACGCCGCCGCAAAATGCCGCACCCGCCAAAGCCGCCGCCGCTAAAGCCGGCCAAGCCAAAACAGCCAAAAGCAGCAGCGCCAAAGCCGCCGCTTCGGGCAAGCAGAGCAAAGCACTGAAAATGGTCGACGGCAAAATCACCTTGGTCAGCAAAGAGCACAACCAAGCCGCAGATGAACACAAAAAAAGCCGCACCGCCGCCGCGCCGGCAGCGAAAAAACCGGCACCACGCAAGCGCAGGAAATAATCTGCCGGCAAGTGCCGAGCCATCAAGCAGGCCGTCTGAAACCTTTCAGACGGCCTTTGTCAAATTTAAACCCTGCGCAGCAAATGTGAGCAGGATTATTGAACCCGGCACTTGTTTTCTGATCTGTGCATCGGCTCTCCACAAAGCAGTATAGTGAAATGCAAGAAAAAGTTACACAAAACTACATTTTGCAACGGCGTGGCTTGGGTTGATAAACCCAACGTTTCAGACGGCTCATGGATTTGTTGGGTTTACAACCCAACCTACCTGCCGTATCACTTTTTCTTACATTCCACTATAGATACGCCCGCCCCCGCTTTTTGCGGCGTAATCGTACACATGAAACTCGCCCTCGCTTAACAACCAAACAGGCCGTCTGAAAAGTTTCAGACGGCCTGTTTCATGCATAAAGCCTTGCACCGGCACGGCCTATTCTGCATTAATTTTACGGGTGCTTGTGTGTTTATTCGCCATCCGCATCGGCACGCCGCTCGATTTCCACGCCCACTTCGCGCACATTAGCCAAAATGCCCGGCTTCACCACGCGCACGCGCACCCATAAGGCGCCGAAATCCTGCAAAATCAATTCGGCAATGTGCTCGGCCAGCGCTTCGAGCAGCAAAAAGCTCTGCTCGCGCAGGCTTTGCCGCACCGCTTCGCACACATCACCATAATGAATGGTGTCGTCGATATGATCCGAGGCAGCAGATTGCTCGGCCACGCCGATATCGAGATCAAGCAGCAGCGTTTGCATTTGCTCGCGCTCCCAGTCATACACGCCGATTAAGGTATCGGCTTTCATACCGTGCAAAAAGATTTTATCCATTTTGTTTTATTTCACGTTAGAATTGTTGCCTCATTCTAAATCAAAAGTATGCTTATGTTGCTAAATTTATTGGCTGTGGCGGCCGCTTATTTAATCGGCTCGCTCTCGTTTGCCGTGATTGTGTCTAAATTTTACGGCATGGCCGACCCGCGCAGCTACGGCTCGGGCAACCCCGGTGCCACCAATGTATTGCGCAGCGGCAAGAAAAAAGCGGCGGCGCTCACGCTGTTGGGCGATGCGCTCAAAGGCTTGGTGGCGGTGCTTTTGGCGCGCGCGCTGCAAGACACGCTGGGCTTGAGCGATGCCACCATTGCTGCGGTGGCGGTGGCGGTGCTGGTGGGGCATATGTGGCCGGTGTTTTTCGGCTTTAAAGGCGGCAAAGGCGTGGCCACGGCACTGGGCGTGCTTTTGGCTTTATCGTGGCCGGTGGCGCTGATTTGCGCACTGGTGTGGCTGGTGATGGCGTTTGGCTTTAAAGTGTCGTCGCTCGCGGCGCTGGCGGCCACGCTGGTGAGCCCGATTGCCGCTTATTTCCTGATGCCGCACGGCTCTTGGGTGGTGGCCACGATGATCATTGCGCTGCTGGTGCTCTACCGGCATCAGAGCAACATCAAAAATCTGCTGGGCGGCAAAGAAGGCAAAATCGGCAGTAAAACCGAATAATGCCCATTCAAAAAAATCAAAAAAGCAACTCGGCTGCGTTAACCGTTTGGCCGGTTTGCTATTTGAATGGGCATTTTCCATTCAAATAGCATTAATTATTTTTTACAAACCCATCTTGAAAGTTTATATCGATGAAAACATGCTTCTTTTCTTCAGACGGCCTGTTTAAAAAAAGCCTGGTTGCCGCCACGGCGCTGGCTCTGTCGGCCTGCTCGTTGGTGAAATATCAACCTTTGGAAACCATTTCCGAGGTAGATTTGAACAGCGGCTACCGTTTTCAGACGGCGTTGGATCACAAGCGCGATTCCGGCACCAGCGATATGATGGTAATTTTGATGTTTTCCGGCGGCGGCACGCGCGCGGCAGCGCTGGGCTATGGTGTGCTGGAAGAATTGGAGCGGCAGAAAATCTGGATGAACGGCAAGGAAACCCGCTTGATAGACCAAATTGACTTGGTTTACGGCGTGTCGGGCGGCTCGGTGCTGGCCGTGTATTTCTCGCTCTACGGCGCCGACACCATTCCCTCTTTCGAGCAACGCTTTTTAAAGCAGAATTTCCAGCGCCAAGTGGCCAAGCAAGTGTTTTCGTTTGCCAACCTGCCGCGCTTGAGCTCGCCCGAATTCGGCCGCGGCGATTTGCTGCAAGAGCAGTTTGAAAGCGGCCTGTTCCGCGATGCCACTTTCGGCGATTTGGCCGCGCGCCGCAAAGGCCCGTTTGCTGTGATCAGCGCCACTGATATGTCGCAAGGGCGGCGGCTCGATTTCACACAGGAATATTTTGATGCGATGTGCCTGAATCTTTCTGATTTGCCGCTGGCGCGCGCCGTGGCGGCTTCCAGCGCGGTGCCTTTGCTATTTGCACCGGTTACACTCAACAACAATGGCGGCAATTGCGGCTACACTTTGCCTGTGCAAATCCGCCAGGCAGCGGAGCAGGCGGCGGCCGATCATAACCGGCTGCAGAGCCAAACCCAGCGCGAAATCAGCAGCAGCTTCAAAACCTACGAAGACCCCAACCGCCGCTATATCCATCTGCTTGACGGTGGCCTCACCGACAAGCTCGGCTTGCGCAGCCTGCTGGATGGCACCGAAGTGTATTCCGGCAATTCGGTTTACCGCCAGTTCAGCGAAGGCAAAGTCAACAAAGTGGTGATTATCAATGTGAATGCGCAAAACCAAATCGACACCCATATCGACAAATCCGCTGCCGTGCCGGGTGTGAGCGAAGTGCTCAATGCGATTATCAATATCCCCATCGACCAATATTCGCAAGAATCACTGCGCCGCTTCCGCGCCTTTGTGGATTATTGGAACGAGCAGGCGCGCGCGCGCGTGGGCGGCCATGAAGTGAATATGTTTTTCGTGAGCCTCAATCTGCGCGACTTGCCCGAATCTCAGCTGCGCGAAAACACCCTCAACACACCCACCAGCTTTTACCTGCCCCATTATCGGGTGGACGACCCCAAGCAAGCCGCCGGCGTGCTGATGCGCCAATCGGGCGAATACAAGCGCCTGCTAAATGCACTGGCTGCGCCGGCCGCCGCACCGGAAGCCACGGCGGGTGCATTGTGGTTTGTGGGCGAGGGGCCGCTGCCCAAACCGGATGCCGATGCTGCGCAGCCGCATGAATTGTTTGAGCAGGTGGAAACGGTTCAATAATCGAAGGGTTTATTTAAAGGCCGTCTGAAACTTTTTTCAGACGGCCTTTTTTATTCCGGCTCTTGCTCCAGCGTATTGGTTTTCCACTGAATCAGATGCTCGATCAGATCGAACAATTTTTTTCTTTCTTTGCTGTCGAGTTTATTGAGCATGGCCATGAGCTGGCGTTCGTGATCTTGGATGCGGTGGCTGCCGGTGTTGAGCAAATCCGCCACATCGCATTCGAAAATTTCCGCCAGCTCAAACAGGCGCGACACCGATAACGCAATATGCCCGCGCTCGAGCCGGGATACCGCATCATTGCTCAATTCCAGCTTTTCGGCCAATTCGGCTTGCGTGATGCCTGCTGCTTTGCGGTATTTAGCAATCACCGCCCCGAACTTGTGCGTTTTATTTTGATTTTTCACAACACTCGTCTTGCCTTAATAAAAGGTGGTTACTATCAAACATTCGAACCACAATAAAAAGAGCGTAAAATTCTTATCAATAAGAATTATGTGTATAATTCCATGAATCGGGCAATATTCACCCGATTGAAGAAAATTCGGGCAAAATGTGCGTGTATTCATTATACATACAAATATAAGCACATGAATATCAATAATATTTCCAAACACACAAACATCAGAAACGCTACGCACGCAAACAAAAACTTTTCCGCTGCTTTATCAACTTAATCCAAGGAGTTTGTTATGCCGCAAAAACCGCAAATACTCACCAACCCGCTCACCAACCGAGGCACCGCCTTTACGCATGAACAGCGTGCCCAACTCGGCTTGGTCGGCCGCTTGCCCGCTGCGGTGGAAACGCTCGATCAACAAGCGGCCCGTGCCTATAAGCAAATCAGCGAATATGAAACCGATTTGGAAAAATACATTTATCTCGACCAGCTGCAAAACCGCAACGAAGTGTTGTATTACCGCGTGATTACCGACCATTTGGCCGAAATGCTGCCGATTGTGTACGACCCCACCATCGGCGAGGCGATTAAAAAATGGAGCGGCGACTACCGCCAATCGCGCGCGGTGTATTTATCGATCGACCGCCCCGAAGACGTGCGCGCTTCGTTTGAAACGCTGGGCTTTGGCCCCGAGGATATTGATTTGCTGGTGGTTTCCGATGCGCAGGAAATTCTCGGCATCGGCGACTGGGGCGTGAATGGCACCGATATTTCCGTGGGCAAGCTGGCCGTTTACACCGCCGCTGCCGGCATCGACCCCGCGCGCGTGATTGCGGTGAATTTGGACGTGGGCACCGATAACGAAGCGCTGCTCAACGACCCGGCCTATCTGGGCAACCGCCATGCCCGCGTGAGCGGCAAAGCGTATGACGATTTTATCGATTTATACCTCAAAACCGCCAGCGAGCTTTACCCGAATGCCTTGCTGCATTTTGAAGATTTCGGCCCCGGCAACGCCCGCCGCATTTTGGTGAACAATGCCGATAAATACCGCATTTTCAACGACGATATGCAGGGCACCGGCGCGATTGTGATGGCGGCGGTGATTTCCGGCCTCAAAGTAACGAAACAAAGCTTTGCCGAGCAGCGATTGCTGGTTTATGGCGCAGGCACCGCCGGCACCGGCATGGCCGATCAAATCCACGCGGCCATGATGCGCAGCGGTTTGAGCGCCGAAGAAGCCAAGCAGCGCGTGTGGCTGGTGGACATCAACGGCTTGGTGAGCGACGACATGCAAGACGCGCCCGATTATCAGCAAGCCTATGCCCGCCCCGCCGCCGAAGTGAAAGATTGGCCGCGCCGCAACGGCAAAATCGATTTGCTCACCGTGGTGCAGCAGGTGAAGCCCACTATTTTAATCGGCACTTCCACCGATCACGGCGCGTTTACGCAAGAAGTGGTGGAAGCCTTGTGCGCCGGCGTGGAGCGCCCGATTGTGCTGCCGCTTTCCAACCCCACCGAGCGCATCGAAGTGATGCCCGCCGATTTGGTGCCGTGGTCTAAAGGCCGTGCGCTGATTGCGGTGGGCATTCCGGTGGCGCCGGTGGAATACCAAGGCGTGCGCTACCACATCGGCCAGGGCAACAATGCCTTGCTTTATCCGGGCTTGGGGCTGGGCGTGATTGTGTCGGGCGCCAAACACGTTACCGACGGCATGCTTTTGGCCGCTGCCGAAGCCGTGGCCGGCCAGGTGGATGTGTCGGCACCGGGCGCATCATTGCTGCCGCCGGTAGACAATCTGCGCGCCAGCTCGGCCACCGTTGCCGTGGCTGTGGCCAAGCAGGCCAAAGCCGACGGCGTGGCCACCATCGAGCACCCGAATCTGATTCAGGCGGTGCAAGACGCGATGTGGCAGCCGGTTTACCGCGATTAAGCCAAACGCTTATCGGTGATACGCAAAAGGCCGTCTGAAAAACCATCGTATTGTTTCAGACGGCCTTTTGTCTTTTTAAGGAGCTTCCTATGATTTTTCTCACCGCTGTGGAAAGCGTGCTTTCTATCGTGCTGATTATCGCGCTGGGGTTTTACCTGCGCAATAAAGGCTGGTTTGCCGACAGCTTCGCCGGCAATATTTCCAAGCTGATTATGAACATCGCCCTGCCCGCTTCGATTTTTGTGTCGGTGCTCACTTATCTCACCCGCGACAAATTAATGGCGCTTTCAGACGGCCTCATCTACGGCGCGCTCTCTATCGTGTTTGGCTATTTCATTGCCTGGCTGATGGTGAAAGTGCTGAAAGTGCGGCGCGGGCGGCGCGGTGTGTTTATCAACACTATTGTAAACGCCAACACCATTTTCATCGGCCTGCCGCTCAATATCGCTTTGTTCGGCGAGGCCAGCATGCCTTATTTTTTGGTGTATTACGTGCTCAACACCGTATCCACCTGGGCATTCGGCGCTTTTCTGATTGCCAACGACAGCACCGAGCCGCAGCCGGCGCACCGGCAGCAATTCAACTGGAAAAAACTCTTGCCCGCGCCGCTGCTGGGCTTTTTGGTGGCGCTGGTGTTTTTGCTGGCCGATATTCCCGTGCCCTCGTTTATCCATTCCACGCTGGGTTATGTGGGCAGCATCGTCACCCCGCTCTCGCTGCTTTATATCGGCATCACGCTGGCCGATGCGGGGCTGAAAAGCATCCGCTTCGATAAAGACACCACCGCCGCGCTGCTGGGCAAATTCGTGCTCGCGCCGGTGATTATGGTGGCGCTGATTGCGGCCGGCCACTCTATTTTGCCGCTGCCCTCATTGGAAGCGAAAACCCTGATTGTGCAATCTTCCGTGTCGGCCTTGGCGGTGTTGCCGATTTTGGCCAACGAAGCCAAGGGCGATGTGCGCTTTGCCACTAATGTGGTCACCACCAGCACCATTTTGTTTATGATTGTGGTGCCTTTGGTGGATACGCTGCTGCAAATGTTTTAAGCAGGTTTTATTAATCCTCAGGCCGTCTGAAAAGTTTCAGACGGCCGCTCACATCCAATTTGAAATAAGCTATAGCGGCAACCATGCAGCCTTTACCCAGCTCCCATCTCCATATTTGGTTCAAACGCCTGCAACAAAGCTGCGGCACCATTTATTGGCGCCAGGCCGTGCTGAGCGCACCGGCGATTTTGATTGTGCTGGCCGTGAGCCTCAAGCTCAAGCCCATTATCGCCGTGATTATGGTGAGCGCGGCTTTTTCGGTGGGCTTTGGCGCGGCGCGCACGCTCACCGGCCGCCGCTGGGGCGCCATGGGCATGGCCACTTTGGGCATGGCGCTGGCCGCATTCGGCGGCTCTCTTATCGGCATCCATCCGCCGACAGCCTTGGCCGTGGCGGCGCTGTTGGCGGCCGGCTGCGCCGCTTTGAGCAGCTACAATAACGACTGGTGGTGGGTGGCGCTGCAAATCGTGATTGCTTTTTTGGTGGCGGGCTATTACCCCAACAGCTTTGAATTTGCCGCGCTGCGCGGCTTGCTGGTGCTGCTGGGCGGCGGTCTGCAAATCGCCATCACTATGGCGCTTGCCCGCCTCACCCCCGCCAGCGCCCAACCTTTGCCGCCGGCTGCCGCCACGCCGCTGCCCGACGGCCATTTATTCCGTTTCAGCCTGGCCACGGCGTTGGCGGTGGCGCTGGCGCTTTATGCCGCCGAAAGCATGGGGCTGAAAAACAATTATTGGGCGGCGATGACGGTGCTGCTGGTGCTGCGCCCGGCGGCGCACGACACCTTGGTGCGCGGCAGCAGCCGCTTGATCGGCACGCTGGCAGGCTGCGCGCTGGCCACGCTGCTGGTGTATGCCTTTCACGAATCAGCACACGCCTTGGTGCTGTGTCTCACCCTCACTTCTGCCGCTGCTTTTTCCATGCAAAAAGCCCATTATGCCTTGCTTACCAGCATGATTTCCGCTTCTATCGTGTTTCTGCTCGCCATCGGCCACGGCGACCCGCTCGCCACCACCGAGCACCGTTTGGCAGCCACTTTTCTCGGCGGCGCCGTGGCAATCGCACTGGGACGTGTGTTTCGCCTGTGATGAAGACACAGGGTTTCAGACGGCCTGAACACGCCGGCGCTGTTTCTGCTAAAATAGCCGCTCTTATTCATGATCCCAAGCCGTCTGAAACCTTTTCAGACGGCATACTTGCGCGTGCCCTTTATGAAACCCATTCTTCCCGCCCCTGCCCAAAAAGCCGTTTGGCCCGGCCTTTCGCGCGGCAGCCTGCCGCTTTTTCTCACCGAAAATCTGCCGGCCGGCACGCTTAAAGTGGTGTTCACCCAAGATGTAGAGCAAGCTTTGCGCCTGCAAACGGCATGGCAGTTTTTCCGCCCGCAAGAGCATGCCGTGTTTCTGCCCGACTGGGAAACGCTGCCTTACGAGCGCTTTTCGCCGCATCAGGATTTGGTGTCGGAGCGGCTCTCGGCCTTGTGGCAATTGAAAAGCGGCCAGGCCGATGTGTTGTTTGTTCCCGTGTCTACCGCCATGCAGAAGCTCGCGCCCCTGCCTTTTATGGCGGCGCGCACGTTTTGGCTCAAAGCGGGGCAAACGCTCAATATCGAGGCTTTGCGCGAAAGCCTGGTGGAAGCGGGCTACAGCAGCGTCACCAATGTGGTGGCCACGGGCGAATTTGCGGTGCGCGGCGGCATTTTGGATATTTTCCCGATGGGCAGCGAAGCGCCTTATCGGCTCGATATGTTTGACGATGAAATCGACAGCATCAAAACCTTCGACCCCGACAGCCAGCGCACGCTCGCGCCGGTGAGCGAAATCCGCCTGCTGCCTGCGCACGAATTTCCCACCGATGCAGATGCGCAAAAAATCTTCCGCGCGCGCTTTCGCGAAGAAATCGAAGCCAACCCCGCCGATGCCGCCGTGTATAAAGCGGTGAGCAAAGGGCATTTCGGCGCGGGGGTGGAATATTATCTGCCGCTTTTCTTTGAAGAAGAATGCGCCACGCTGTTTGACTATATCGGCAAAAACGCGGTAGCCGTGTGCATCGGCGATGTGCACGCCGAAGCCGCGCGCTTTTGGGGCGATGTGAAAACCCGCTTTGCCATGGCGCAAGGCGATGAAACCTACCCGCCTTTACCGCCACAGCATCTGTATCTAAACGACAGCGAATTCTCAGGCCGTCTGAAACCTTATCCGCAAGTGTTGCCCGAATTCAGCAGCCCGACGCACACCTTGCCCGATGTGGCGGTAAACCGCCAGGCGGAAATGCCTTTGCAGGCGCTGCAAGATTTTCAGACGGCCTTTAACGGCAGAATATTATTGTGCGCCGAAAGCCTGGGCCGGCGCGAAACCATGCTCGGTTTTATGCAGCAGCACGGCTTGAAGCCGCAAACCGTGGCCGGCTGGCAGGCATTTTTAAGCAGCGATGCGCCGCTTTGCCTCACCGTTACCCCGCTGGCCTACGGCTTTCAATTGGCAGATGCCACGCTTCCCGCCTCCGCTTGCGGGAAAGGCTTAGGGAACGGGCTTGCGGCAGCCGATATGCCAATCAGCAATATCGCCGTGATTACCGAATCTGATCTTTATCAATATGTTGCCCGCAGCCGCAACAAAGCGCGGCGCAAACACAATGCCGTTTCAGACGGCCTGTTGCGCGATTTGGCCGAAATCAATATCGGCGACCCGGTGGTGCACGAAGAGCACGGCATCGGCCGCTATATGGGCTTGGTGAACATGGATTTAGGCGAAGGCGGCAACGAAATGATGTTGCTCGAATATGCCGATGAAGCGCAATTATATGTGCCCGTGTCGCAGCTGCATCTGATTAGCCGCTATGCCGGCCACGCCGCCGACAATGTGCACCTGCACAAACTCGGCAGCGGCGCATGGGGCAAAGCCAAGCGCCGCGCCGCCGAAAAAGCGCGCGACACCGCCGCCGAATTGTTGAATTTATATGCCCAACGCGCCGCCCAACAAGGTCATAAATTCGATTTAAACGAGCAGGATTATCAGGCTTTTTCAGACGGCTTCGGCTATGAAGAAACTGAAGACCAAGCCGCCGCCATCGGCGCGGTGCTCAAAGACCTCACCCAAGGCAAGCCGATGGACCGGCTCGTGTGCGGCGATGTGGGCTTCGGCAAAACCGAAGTGGCCTTGCGCGCGGCCTTTGTGGCGGTGATGGGCGGCAAACAAGTGTGCGTGCTCGCGCCCACCACCTTGCTGGTGGAGCAGCATGCGCAAAACTTCGCCGACCGCTTCGCCGACTTTCCGGTGAAAGTGGCGCAGCTTTCCCGTTTCAACACCGGCAAAGCCACCCAGCAAACGCTCAAAGGCATGGCCGATGGCACGGTGGATATCGTAATCGGCACGCATAAATTGGTGCAGCCCGACATCACTTTTAAAAACCTCGGCCTCGTGATTATCGATGAAGAACATCGCTTCGGCGTGCGCCAAAAAGAGCAGCTCAAGCGCCTGCGCGCCAATGTGGATATTCTCACTCTCACCGCCACGCCGATTCCGCGCACGCTGAGTATGGCGCTCGAAGGCCTGCGCGATTTCTCGCTTATCACCACCGCACCCAGCCGCCGCCTGGCCGTGAAAACCTTTGTGAAGCCTTTCAGCGAAGCCAGCATCCGCGAAGCCATGCTGCGCGAGCTCAAGCGCGGCGGCCAAGTGTTTTTCCTGCACAACGAAGTAGACACCATCGAAAACATGCACGAGCGCTTGGCCGAATTGCTGCCCGAAGCCCGCATCGGCGTGGCGCATGGCCAATTGCGCGAACGCGAGCTCGAGCAAGTGATGCGCGACTTTTTGCAACAGCGTTTTAATGTGCTGCTGTGTTCCACCATTATCGAAACCGGCATCGACATTCCCAATGCCAACACCATCATCATCAACCGCGCCGATAAATTCGGCCTAGCGCAGCTGCACCAATTGCGCGGACGCGTCGGCCGCAGCCACCATCAGGCTTATGCCTATCTGCTCACGCCCGAATACATCACCAAAGATGCCGAAAAACGCCTCGATGCCATTGCCGCCGCCGATGATTTGGGCGCCGGCTTCACGCTGGCCATGCAAGACCTCGAAATCCGCGGCGCCGGCGAAATTCTCGGCGAAGGCCAAAGCGGCGAAATGATGCAGGTCGGCTTCAGCCTCTACACCGAAATGCTCAAACAAGCCGTGCGCGAGCTCAAAAAAGGCCGCGTGCCCGACCTCGATGCGCCGCTGGGCGTGACCACCGACATCAAACTGCACAGCCCCGCCCTTTTGCCCGACGGCTATTGCCCCGACATCCACGAGCGCTTGGTGCTCTACAAGCGCCTGGCCACTTGCGAAACCGAGCAGCAAATCAACGCCGTGCACGAAGAGCTGGTCGACCGCTTCGGCCTGCCCGAGCAGCCGGTGAAAACCCTGCTCGAAAGCCACCGCCTGCGCCTGGCCGCCAAAGAGCTGGGCATCGCCGCCATCGACGCTACCGCCGAAGCCGCCACCTTCACCTTCGGCAAAGGCCACAGCATCGACCCCGCCGAAATTATTCTGCTGATGCAAACCAACAAAAACTACCGCCTCGCCGGGCCGGATAAATTGCGGGTAAACGCGGTGATGGAAGATGTGGAAACACGCATTCAAACGGTGAAGGCGGTGTTGAAGAAATTGCAGGGGAAGTGAGTGTGCTTGAATGATAAAGGCCGTCTGAAAATATGTTCGGACGGCCAAGAAAGTTGAAGCAGGCCGTAGGTACGATTAGCCGCGCTTTTACGGCGTAATCGTACGCATGAAAATCCACACAGCATAAAATACAAAAGCACCTAAAAGCTTTCAAACGGCCACGGATTCAGATTTTAAGTGGTGGCTCGAATACTTGCCCCCGACATTTGCCGTAGGAATCATACCGACGATTACGCTTTGTTTTAACAAAACTAATCGTAACTACGCAGCCGCAAACAAGCATCGGATTTTCAAATCCGGCCTGCGCACTATCATTGTGTCAACAATCGGCATACACTATTCCCATCCGCTTATCCACGCCGAAAGGAAACCCGCCATGTTTGCCAAACACACCGCCCGCTTTGCCACGCTTGCCGCTGCTGCCCTACTCGCAGCCTGCCAACCCGATGCCCAAAGCCAACAAAACGCCGCCAGCGACACTCATCATGCAGCCACGGTTTACAACGTGGGGATGAATGCCAATTTCGCACCATTTGAATTCACCGACAGCGCCGGCAATGTGCACGGCTTTGATGTGGATTTGATGAACGCCATTGCCAAGGCGGGTGATTTGAATATCCGCTATAAAAACCAGCCGTGGGACGGCCTGTTTGCTTCGCTGAAAAGCAAAGACAACGATATTCTGATTTCTGGCATCACCATCACCGATGAGCGCCGCCAAACCATGGCATTCAGCCGGCCTTATTTTGAGGTGAAACAAGTGGTGTTGGTTTCAGACGGCCAAAATATCCAATCGGTTAACGATTTGACTAAATTAGACAAAATCGCGGTGAGCACAGGCACCACGGGCGATTATGCGGCGCAAAAGCTTTTTGGTGCCACCAGCCCGAAAGTAGCGCGTTTTGAAAACCTGCCGCTCACCATCAAAGCGCTGGAAACCGGCGGCGCGCAGGCGATGATCAGCGACAGCGCGGTGGTGGGCAATTATGTGAAAAACAACAGCAAGCAAAATTTCACCGTCATCGATGTGCCCGATTTCCCGGTGGAAGAATACGGCATCGCCCTGCGCCCGGAAGACACAGAATTGCTGGCAAAAATCGATGATGCCTTGCAGAAAGTGCGCGACAGCGGCGAATATGAGGCTATTTCCAAAAAATATTTTGCACATTAAAGTTGAAAGCTGTTTTGCTTAAAGCCGCTTTGTTTACAAACCAAAGGCCGTCTGAAAAAATATTCAGACGGCCTTTGGTTTGCCATGCTTGCAAAACGTGTTTTTCAAACCGGCATCAGCCAAATTCCTGTTGCGTCACGCAATGAATGCCGCCGCCGCCGATGGCAATCCAATCGATATTCATGGCAACGATTTCCCGATCGGGATACCAAAGCTGCAATTTTTCTTTGGCGGCGGCATCGGTGTGTGCATCGCCGAATTCCGGCACAATCACGCCGCCGTTGCAGGCATAGTAATTGATGTAGCTGGCGGCAAAATCGGGAAATTCATCGGTATCCACGCGCACGGATTGCGGGTTGTCGAGAATATTCGCTTCATTTAATTCGAAATGCTCGGCCAATGCCGCAGCCGTTTGGCGGGTGATGATGTGGTCGGGCTTGGTGCTATTGTGTTCCCGATTGATCAACACGGTTTGCCCGTTGATATATTTGGCATAAAAGTCGATGTGTGAATCGGTGATGTCGGCATCTTTCATGCCGGGCAGCCAAATAATGTGCTCGATGCCCAAAAATCGCGCCAAGGCTTTTTCGCATTCGGCTTTGCTCATGCCCGGATTGCGGTTGTCGTTGAGAATGCAGCTTTCGTTTAAAATCGCGTTGCCGCGCCCGTCCACTTCCAGCGCACCGCCTTCCAAGCAGATGTCGGCGCGAACCAGCGGCACGCCGGCGGCCTCAGCCATAATGGCGGGCGCATGCGCATCTTGCCGGTGCGCCTGCTTGTTGCCCCAGCCGTTGAAATTGAAGTTCACGGCGGTTTTCTCGCCGCTGTGGCTGTTTTTCACAAAAACCGCGCCACTGTCGCGCAGCCAGATATCGTCGAGCGCCGCTTCGATGTATTCCACATCGCTGCCCATCAGGTTTTTGGCCTGCACCATTTCTTCCGGCCGCACCAATATTTTCACCGGCTCGAAGCGGGCGATGTTTAACGCCAAGCGGCTGATATTGGCTTGAATGGCGGCGGTGATGCGCAGGTCTTGCCACACGGCATGGTTGGCGCAAAATGAGAGCCAAGTGGCATGATGGCGCTCGTGCTCGCTAGGGTAGCAATATTGCATATATTATCCGTAAAAAGTGTCCGAAGTGGCGGCGCCGATTCTAGGGGCGGCTTATTGATACGTCAAGCGCGGCAGGCCGGGTGAATATGCCTTTCGCATCAAAATTACATGCAATTACTTTTATTCACACAAAAGGCCGTCTGAAAGCTCTAAAGCGTTCAGACGGCCTTTTTTATCAGGCTTACAGTTCGATTACAAAGCTGCCAATGCCGAATTGTAGTCCGGCTCTTGCGCGATTTCGGGCACCAATTCGCTATAAAGCACTTGATTGTGTTCATCGAGCACCACCACCGAGCGGGCGGTGAGGCCGGCGAGCGGGCCGCTTTGCAGCGCCACGCCGTAATCTTGGGCAAAGCCGCTGCGGAAAGTGGAGAGCATCACCACATTGTCGATGCCTTCCGCGCCGCAAAAGCGTGCTTGGGCAAACGGCAGATCGGCGGAAATGCACAGCACGGCGGTGTTGTCGAGCGCGGCGGCTTTTTCGTTGAATGTGCGCACCGATTTCGCGCACACGCCGGTGTCTACGCTGGGGAAAATATTCAGGATTTTGCGTTTGCCGGCAAAATCGGCCAAGGTTTTTTCCGACAAATCGCCGGCGGTGAGCTTGAAATCGGGCGCGCTTTGGCCGGCTTCTAAAAAGCGGCCGCCCACTTCAACCGGGTTGCCTTGCAGGGTAACTTGTGACATTTTATTTCCTCTCTTTACGGGTTAGGCTGCTTTGCACGGCGGCAAGGCGGCGGGGTAAACGGAAGCTTGGGTTTGCGCCAAGGCAAACAGGGTTTCGAGCTGCTGCTGCGCCTGATTTTGCGCATGCGCTAAAATATCGGCTTTGCAGGCGCTTTCCAACACCTGCTTTTTGGCCGCCTGCTGCACGGTTTCAAACACACTTTTATCGATGGGATGCAGGCCGAGCGAGCCGGTTTTGAGGTCGTACACTTCGATATTGTCGAGATTCACACTCAGAATTTCCACCGGCGGCAGGCTGATGATCACTTTATTGTTGACCACGTTCACATTTTCGGCGCTCAATTTATTCAAATCGATGCCGGCCACCACCTGCCCTTTTGCCATAAAAAGGCCGCTTTGCGCATCTTGCCACAGCGCATACCAATTGCCGGGCTTTTCGGTTTTGATGATGGTGTCGATATAAAAAGCGGTGCTCTCCAGCCGGTTTAGATTTTGAATCTGCGTGAGCACGCCCTCGCGGGTGAGCGCTTGCTGCGGCCGGGCATGATCGGGTTGCTTAACATACCACACACCTGCACCTGCCGCGAGCAGCACGATGATTAAAACGAGTAAACGGAATAAGGTTTTCATGTGCGGGCTGTTTGTTCAAAAAAGATTAAATCAATTTGCAGTTGGCGTTTATTTTGAATATTTCAAGCGCCAAATAAAATAAAGGCCGTCTGAAAACTTTTCAGACGGCCTTGAATCAGTCATCAGCTGGCAACCATCAAATATCCAGATAATCCAAAATGCCCTCGGCGGCATCGCGGCCTTCGGCAATGGCGGTAACCACCAAATCGGAGCCGCGGGTGATGTCGCCGCCGGCGAAGATTTTCGGGTTGGCGGTTTGCTGCTTATATTGCCCGCGCGCTTCGATGCGGCCGCGGTTATCGGTGGTTACGCCCACGCTTTCCAGCCACGGCATGGCGTGCGGGGCGAAGCCGAAGGCCACAATCACGGCATCGCAGGCAATCACTTCTTCGCTGCCGGGAATGATTTCGGCGCGACGGCGGCCTTGTTCATCAGGCTCGCCCATTTGGGTTTTCACGATGCGCAAACCCGCCACTTTGCCTTCGCTATCGGTTTGCACCGCTACCGGCTCGGCTTCGATGGCCACGGGCTGAGCGTTGAATTGGAATGCCACGCCCTCTTCTTGCGCATTGGTGAATTCTTTGCGGCTGCCGGGCATATTGGCGGCATCGCGGCGGTAAACGCAAGTCACTTCGGCGGCATTTTGACGCACGGAAGTGCGCACGCAATCCATGGCGGTATCGCCGCCGCCGAGCACCACCACGCGCTTGCCGGCCATGCTCACGAAATCGGGGCTGTCGAAACCGAGCAGGTTTTGAGTGTTGCCGATCAAAAACGGCAGCGCCGAATACACGCCTTGGGCGTTTTCATTGGCAATGTCGGCTTTCATGCCCTGATAAGTGCCCACGCCGAGAAACACGGCATCGTATTCGGCGGCCAAATCATCGAGCTTCACATCGCGGCCGATTTCCACGCCCAGTTTGAACTGAATGCCCATTTCGCCGAACACTTCGCGCCGGCGCACCATCACTTCTTTTTCCAGCTTAAAGGCGGGAATGCCGAAAGTGAGCAGGCCGCCGATTTCGGGCTGGCGCTCATACACGGTTACATCCACGCCGTTGCGGGTGAGCACATCGGCGCAGCCCAGGCCGGCCGGCCCCGCGCCGATGACGGCCACTTTTTTGCCGGCTTTGGGCACATGGTGCAGATTGGGACGCCAGCCCATTTCAAAGGCGGTTTCGGTGATGTATTTTTCCACATTGCCGATGGTTACGGCGCCGAATTCGGCATTGAGCGTGCAATCGCCTTCACACAAACGATCTTGCGGGCACACGCGGCCGCACACTTCGGGCAGGCTGTTGGTGGAATGTGCCAGCTCCGCCGCTTCGATAATGCGGCCTTCGTTGGCCAGGCGCAGCCAGTTGGGGATGTTGTTGTGCAGCGGGCATTTGTTTTGGCAATAAGGGTTGCCGCAGCCTAAGCAGCGATCGGCTTGTGCTTGCGCCTGCGTGTCGGTGAAGGCCTGATAAATTTCCACAAACGTGGTTTTGCGACTGGTTAAGGGAATTTTCGGCGGATCTACGCGCGGCAGGTCGATAAATTGGTATACATTTTCATGTTGGCTCATGGCAGGTCCTTACAAACTGATTTTTCCTTTCAGACGGCCTTTATTGAAAAGGCCGTCTGAAACATTTTGTTGTGGCTTCTTCAGGCCGTCTGAAACATTCAGACGGCCTCAGGCTTATTGGGTAACAGCGCGCAATTCGGTTACGGTGCGGCGCTTGTGGCCGAGCAGCGCGTTCACATCGTTGGCTTTGGGCTTCACCAGCACAAAGCGGTCGACATAGTCTTCCCAATGCGACAGGATGCGCTCGCCGATGGGGCTGTGGGTGAGCTCCACATGGCGGGAAATCAGGCCGCGCAAATGCTCTTGGTGCATGGGCAGATCGGCGATGCTCAAGCCTTCCACCATTTCGGGGTTGATGCGCCCTTTGAAGCGGCCGTCGGTGTCGAGCACATAAGCGAAGCCGCCGGTCATGCCTGCGCCGAAGTTGATGCCGGTTTTGCCCAACACCGTCACCACGCCGCCGGTCATGTATTCGCAGCCGTTGTCGCCGATGCCCTCCACCACGGTGGTGGCGCCCGAATTGCGCACGCCGAAGCGCTCGCCTGCGCGCCCCGAGGCAAACAATTCGCCGCCGGTGGCGCCATAAAGGCAGGTGTTGCCCGCAATGGTGGCTTCTTCGGCTTTGAAGGCCGCGCCGTTATGCGGCTTAATCACAATGCGCCCGCCGCTCATGCCTTTGCCCACATAATCGTTGGCATCGCCCGTGAGGTTGAGGTTGACGCCGCCGGCCAGCCACACGCCCAAGCTCTGCCCGGCAGTGCCGTTGAGGTCGATGTTGAACGTTTGGCCGGCATTGCCGCGGCTACCGTATTCTTGAGCAATCATGCCCGACAAGGTGGCGCCCACCGAGCGGTCGAGATTGCTGATGTCGAAGCTCAAATCGGCATTGCCGCCGCTCTCGAATGCCTGCTGCGCCTGCTCGACAATGGCTTTATTGAGCAAGCCTTTGTCAAACGGGGCGTTGTTTTGGGTGCAGAAGCGCGCGCTGCCTTCGGGCACTTTGGGCGCATACAAAAGGCGGCTCAAATCCAGCCCGCGCTGTTTGGCGGTTTTGCCTTCGATGATTTCCAGCAAATCGGTGCGGCCGATCAGATCGGTGAGCTTTTCCACGCCCAAACCGGCCATCAATTCGCGCACGTCTTGAGCGATAAATTTAAAGTAATTCATCGCTTTTTCGGGCAGGCCGTGGTAATGCTTGCTGCGCAAAGTGTCGTCTTGGGTGGCGATGCCGGTGGCGCAGTTGTTCAGATGGCAGATGCGCAAATAACGGCAGCCGAGCGACACCATGGGCCCTGTGCCGAAGCCGAAGCTCTCGGCGCCGAGAATGGCCGCTTTGATGATGTCGAGCCCGGTTTTGAGGCCGCCATCCACTTGCAGGCGGATTTTGTGGCGCAGATTGTTTTCCACCAAGGCTTGTTGCGCTTCGGCCAAGCCCAATTCCCACGGGCTGCCCGCATATTTCACGCTGGTGAGCGGGGATGCGCCCGTGCCTCCGTCGTAGCCGGAAATGGTAATCAGGTCGGCATAAGCTTTGGCCACGCCGGTGGCAATGGTGCCCACGCCGGGCAGCGACACCAGTTTTACTGAAATCAAGGCTTTGGGGTTGACTTGCTTCAAGTCGAAAATCAATTGCGCCAAATCTTCGATGGAATAAATATCGTGGTGCGGCGGCGGTGAAATCAACGTGGAACCGGGCACGGCATAGCGCAGCTGTGCGATATAAGGTGTAACCTTGTCGCCCGGCAATTGGCCGCCTTCGCCGGGCTTCGCACCTTGCGCCACTTTAATCTGAATCACATCGGCGCTCATCAGATAAGCGGCGGTCACGCCGAAGCGGCCGGAAGCCACTTGCTTGATGCGCGACACTTTTTCGGTGCCGTAGCGTTTCGGGTCTTCACCGCCTTCGCCCGAGTTGGAATAGCCGCCCAAGCGGTTCATCGCCACAGCCAAGGCTTCGTGCGCTTCGGGGCTGAGCGCGCCGATCGACATGGCGGCGCTGTCGAAGCGTTTGTAGAGGTTTTCCGCCGGCTCTACTTGGTCAACAGAAATCGGTGTGCGCTCTGCGGTTTTCACGCACAGCATATCGCGGATGGTGGCCACGGGGCGCTTGTTGACCGCATCGGCGTAAAGGCGGTATTGGCTGTAGTCGCCGCTGTTTACCGCAGCTTGCAGGGTGTTGACCACTTCGGGGTTGTAGGCATGGTATTCGCCCTGCGGCTTGAATTTGAGCAAGCCGCCGGCATCCACCTCTTTGCTGCGCTGCCAGGCGCGTTTGCGCATGGCGCACAATTGGTCGTGTAAATCGGCAAACGATGCACCTTCCACACGGCTGGTGATGCCGGGGAAACACAAGCCCACAATCTCGCTATTGAGCCCCACCACTTCAAACAGGCGCGCGCAGCGGTAAGACGACACGCAGGAAATGCCCATTTTCGACATGATTTTGTAAAGGCCTTTGTTCACGCTGTTGCGGAAATTGGCCATCACCACGCGCATCGGCTTGGTAATCGCGCCCACATTCACCATGTGCGCCAGGCTCTCATAAGCCAAATAAGGATACACCGCCGTGGCGCCCAAGCCGATTAACACGGCAAAATGGTGCGGGTTGCGGGCAGAAGCGGTTTCCACGATCATATTGGCATCGCAGCGCAGATTGGTGTCGACCAAGCGTTTTTGCACCGCGCCCACAAATAAGGGCGCCGGAATCGGCTGCATTTCTTTGCTGATGGCTTTATCCGACAACACCAACAACACCGCACCATTGCGCACGGCGGCTTCCACTTCGTTACACAAGCGCTCGATGGCGTCTTTCAGGCCGGTTTCGGCGGGGTTATACACAGCGTTGAACACCACATGTTTGTAATGCTCTTGCGGCAGGCGCAGCAATTGCTGCATATCGGAATAAAGCAGCACCGGCGATTTGAAGTTCACACGGTGGCTCATGCCCTCGGCTTCGAAAAACACGCTCATTTCGCGGCCGATGCTGGTGGCCAGGCTCATCACATGCGCTTCACGCAAAGGGTCGATGGGCGGATTGGTGACTTGCGCGAAATATTGGCGGAAATAATCGTAAATCAGGCGCGGGCGCTCGCTGAGCACGGCAAAAGGCGCATCATCGCCCATCGAGCCCACCGGCTCCTGGCCGTTTTCACCCATCACGCGAACCACGCTTTCAATCTCTTCGCGGTCATACAGAAACTGCTTTTGATACACGGCCAGCGCTTCGGCATCCATCGCCGCCTCGCCCACTTCGTCTTCAGGCAGCTGCTCAAACGGAATCAGCCGCTGCACGTTTTTATCCAACCAAACGCGGTAAGGGTGGCGGGTGCGCAGCTCTTGGTCGATTTCATCTGAATGCAGCAGCTTGCCTTTTTTGGTGTCGATCACCAGCAATTGGCCGGGGCCGACGCGGCCTTTTTCCACCACTTCGTCAGGCGCGTAATCCCAAATGCCCACTTCCGAAGCAATGGTGATTAAGCGGTCTTGCGTGATCACATAGCGCGCCGGACGCAAGCCGTTGCGGTCGAGGTTGCAGGCAGCATAGCGGCCGTCTGAAAGCACGATGCCGGCGGGGCCGTCCCACGGCTCCATGTGCATAGAGTTGAAATCGTAAAAAGCGCGCAAATCATCGCTCATGTCCGGGTTTTGCTGCCAGGCCGGCGGCACCAACAGGCGCATGGCGCGGAATAAATCCATGCCGCCGTTTACAAACAATTCGAGCATATTGTCGAGCGAGCTCGAATCGGAGCCGGTTTCGTTCACAAACGGTGCGGCCGTGGCCAAATCGGGAATCAGCGGCGTGCGGTATTTATAGGCGCGCGCGCGCGCCCAGGCACGGTTGCCGGAAATGGTGTTGATTTCGCCATTGTGCGCCAGATAGCGAAAAGGCTGCGCCAGCTTCCAACGCGGCATGGTGTTGGTGGAAAAGCGCTGGTGAAACAGGCAGATGGCAGACTGCATGCGCAAATCGGCCAAATCAAGGTAAAACTTGGGCAAGTCTTTCGGCATGCACAAGCCTTTATAGATAATGGTGCGGTTGGACAAGCTGCAAATATAAAAATCATCGTGCTCGATGCGTTTTTCAATGCGGCGGCGCGCCACAAACAAGCGTCGCTCGATATCCTGAATGCGCCAACCGCTGGGCGCATTGATAAACACCTGCTTGATTTTCGGCATATCGGCCGCCGCAATCGAGCCGAGCACCGGCACGCTCACCGGCACATCGCGCCAAGCGGCAATGCCCAAGGTTTCGTTAATCAGCTCTTCATTGATAATGTCGATATATTCTTGCGCCAAAGCTTCGTCTTGCGGCAGGAAAATCTGGCCGACGGCAAAGTTTTGCGCCAAGGTGAAGCCCGCTTCGGCCGCCACCGCCTGAAAAAAGGTTTTCGGCATTTGCAGCAGCAGGCCGCAGCCGTCGCCCGTTTTGCCGTCAGACAAAATAGCGCCGCGGTGTTGCATACGCGACAAACCGAGAATGGCGGTGCGCACCACTTTATGGCTCGGCTCGCCGTCGATATTGGCGATAAGGCCGAAACCGCAATTTTCTTTTTCCAGCGTGCGATCATACAGCTTAGACATGATAAAACCTTTCCTGCAAAAACGATTTTGGTAGAGGCGCTTCCGGCGGCGCTTGTAGTAAAAATACTCGCTTATCTTCGCGCGCCCGGGGCAATCTTATATTAAGCTTTAGGTCTGACTAAAATACGGAAATTGTTGGCAATCGTCAAAGATTTTTTTTAATTTTACACAACAGGAAACAAGTGTTAACCACTATTAAATAGCGCTATATTTCTTATATTTAACCGCTATTGGATTTTGATTTCCAAAATTGGCAAGAATATAGAATATCTTTTCAAATTAACAGTAATTAACAACATGCTGAAATTTCTCAAAAACCACACGTTTTCCAGATTCCCCCGCCCGGCAGGCCGAGGCACCCGAAACCGCATGCCCCAAACACCGAAATCGGCTCGGTTCAAAATCAGAGCCCATCGCTTTTGTAATTAAGATACATTCTTTTTCCTGCTAAAAAACAGGCCGTCTGAAAGCAAAGTTTCAGACGGCCTCAGTAAGAAAACGGATATCACACCCAGCCTTTATCAGCCATCACCCGCTTGATTTGCGCATAAACCACCGGCGCACTCACCAGCCCGGCCAAGCCGAATGCGGCTTCCATCACCAGCATGGCAATCAGCAATTCCCATGCCGCCGCCTTGATTTTGTGGCCGATGATATGGGCATTGAGAAAATATTCCAGCTTGTGTATGCCGATAAGCCAAGCCAACGACAACAAAGTGATGCCCATACTGTCGCCCAGGCTCAGCACCACAATAAAGCTGTTGGACACCAAATTGCCCACCACCGGAATCAGCCCCGCCAAAAAAGTGAGCAAAACCAGCGAATCAGTCATCGGCAGCGGCCGCCCCATCAACGGCAAAATCACCAGCAGATAAACCGAGGTCAGCGCGGTGTTGATGGCGGCGATGCGGATTTGCGCAAAAAACACATCGGTAAAGCTGCGCAGCAATTCATCAAAGCCCCCCCGCAATATTTGCGCCAAAGGCCGCGCACCGGCCGGCGGCACGGTCGGCACCTGCAACACGGCAATGCCGCCGATAATCACCCCCGCCAACGCATAGCCGATGGCGCGCAAAGTGTGCGCACCCGCCGTTTGCAGCGCCAACGCATGCGATTTGAGCACATGCACCGAGCTTTCTTTCAAGTTTGCCACCGAAGCCGGCACATATTCGGCCGCGCCCGCCGGCAACGTGGTGTGCAGCTGCTCGAGCACGGCAGCAGCTTTTTCCGACAGGCTGCCGATGGCCAGGCCGTCTGCGCGGTGCTCCAGCCAAAAGCCGAGTAAGCCCGCCGCTGCGGCCATCAGCACCAACACCAGCAACAGCCCCCACAAAGCAGCACGCGGCATATCCGGCCGGCGGCGGCTCAGCCAAGAAGCCGCCGCGCGCGCGGCCGCATAAGTGATCAGCGCGCTGAAAAGCACCACCGTTAAATGCAGCAGCAACACCGGCAGCCACACGGCCAACACACCGCCCAAGGCCGCCAAAAAAGTGCCGAAGCTGAATTTTTCTGTTTTATCCATACATTTTGCTTTCTATGTTTGCCGCCGGCTTGATTTGTGACTCTATCTGCCTTGGCTATTCAAGTAAATTTTGAACAAAAAATCATTTGCAGAGCAAGATATTGGTGCCAATAAAATATAAACCACACATCGCCAGGCCGGCATTTGCATCCTGTTCAGACGGCCTGCCACTCAGCCGTGTTTCAACGGCAACCTGAAATTTTAATGCCCATATCGACATCATTCCGATAAACCGAATGGCTATTCTATCTCTTTTTATCAACCCGCCTACAATGGCCATGCCGACAATAAATCCTCTAAAAATCCCAATATTTATTTGAAAATAATATTTTATTGTTTTCTGCCTTTTAGCAATTTTTTCTGAACTTTTCTTAACCGCCCTCACTCATACAAACAGAAAAATCAACCTGCAAGGCGGTAATTGTATTTTTATAAACTTATGATTACTAAAAATAAGTTGGAAGATTTTTCTAACCATAGCTCTGCCATTCGGGGTGCAGCAGTCTTGCTTTGATGAGTGGATACACGTTTCAATTAAGTGACATTTTTCATTTTAAACGAAACGTTTTCCAAACTGGTTAAACAGCAAGAAAGGTTTGAATCATGAAAAAGCGTTCTATTTTGTTTGTAGGCTTGATGCTGGCGGCTGCCGGTGCGCAGGCTGGCGGTGTAGGTGAGGCAATTAAATTAGTAGGTGCGGCCGGTGGCATAAATGGCTCTGCCACCGTAGGCGTTATCAAAGATTCAGAAATCAATGCTGATGCAGAAGCAACCGGCAAAGATTCGGAAGCCATGGCTGGTGGTGTGATTTCTGCCACCCCGAAAGGCCAACAGGGCATCAATGCCAAAGCAACTGTCGGTGTTATCGAAAATTCCACCATCAATGCCAAAGCAAGAGCCGACGGCAAAGGTAGTGGCGCCTACGCAGGCGGCGTCATTTCCAAATAATTTCAACAGGCTTCCGGCATCTGCCGCAGCCGCTCTGTTTATCTTTATCTGAACTATCAATACGTTGCAGGCCGGGCATTGTCTGCCTTAGCCTCGGCTTGCGCCGTATTTTTTCCGATTCGGCATGATTGATGTGGTTCGGATAAACATTCCGGCTAACCCCTTTCCGTTTCGCAGGAGTAAATCATGAGTATGAATTTCCGACGCAAACTGGCTTTAAGCGCCTTAGGCGGCGCTCTGCTTGTTACGGCTTACACCGCAATCTCTGCCCCCAACCCCATTACCGACAAAGGCTCTGTCAGCCAAAAATCCAGCGTTGTGGCCAACAAACACAACAAAATCAACACCGAGCAGGTAAAAATCAACGGCCTGCAAGGCGGCAAAATCACCACCAAAGGCAATAAAATCATCGTGCAAGGCGGCACCATCGTTTCCAAAGCAGGCGATAAAGAGCCTGCTATCCGCATTGAAAACCCACAAAACAAGCAGATTTTGATTCAAAACACCCGCATTCTTTCAGACGGCGTTACGCAAAACAATAAAAACGGCAGCGCAGGCATCGTGGTGATTGAAAACAATCAAAAGCAAGCAGGCAACAGCCACTCGCGCGTGCAGGTGGATAATGTGCGTGTGGAAGCGCGCAACAGCACCATACGCGCCCAATCCACCAGCGGCGGCAGCGCCTGTGCGGGTGTGGTGTGCACCGGTTTCGGTGATGATGACGACAGCAACATGACCGTGCATATCCGCGGCAACAATACTTTCGAGGCCATCTCCAAATGAGCGCACGGCCTATCTTGAAAACCCTGGCTGCCGTTTGCGGCGCCCTGCTCACGCTCAATGCTTGCAGCACCGCCACGCTGCAAGCCACGCGTTCGTATTATGCTTCTGAACACAGCCGCGAGAAAGCCCAACGTGTGGCCGATGCCCGCGCCCAACAAATCAGCGACGGCAGCACTTTTTACGGCAAAAAATTGCAATGTTTGAGTGATTTGCACAAAGATTTCTTTTTGGCGCAGCGCGAAGCTTTGGTGAAATCGGGCGAAGCCAAAGGCGATGGTTGGTTCCGCATGGCAGTAGCACCGATTCGCGACAAAACCGGCAAAGTGTTCGACATTAATTCCACCGTGTTATCGGATATGGTGATGGATTCGCTGGCGCACTTCAAATATTTCGATGTGGTGGAAACCCCGCTCTATCCCGACGGCCTCATTGATTCGCGCAACAATTTTCTGGATCCGCGCTATATTATGCCCAACGGCATCGTTCAGAATTTTTCCGCCACCATGACCACCTTGCAGCATTTGCCGGTGGGCACGATTTTTCCGTCCAACTATTACATCAGCGGCGCCGTTACCCAATACGACGAAACCAACGTATTGCCTACTAATAAAGACATCGGCATCGACATTTACCAATATCAGTTTTCGCACAACACCCAGGCCATCACCGCCACCGTCAACCTGCGCCTGATTGATTCGTGGACCGGCGCCGTGGTGCGAATGCCCGAAAGCAACGATTTGGCCAGCGTGAGCATGACCAACACTTTTTACACCATCAAAACCGGCAACAATTTTTTCCGCCTGATCGGCACCAAAGATTACGGTATTGATTATTCAGTGGAAGTGGGCGACCCGAAAACCGCCGCCGTGAAAAAAATGGTGGACAAAGGTGTATATCAGTTGCTGGAAAAATTCCTACGCCCCTACCAAATCAGCCAACAAACTTGCTAGGAACCGGAAATGCCTTCAAAAACAATAAAATCCGCGCTATTGACCTGCTGCTTATTCAGCATTCATGCCGCACAGGCTCAAGTTTACATTATCAACACCCAAACCCTCGACCCGGAGCAACTGGGCACCGGCGGCGGCCATTCTCTGAGCGATGTAAAAGCCAACCGCGCCGTGCAGCTTGAATACTACCACTACAGCGAACGCCAGGATGCCGTTGCAAACCGCCGCCAAACCATTATGAATTTGGCGCAACAAATAGACACTTTGGCGCAAAGCGGCACCGATCAGCAAACGCTCACCCTGCTGGACGGGCAAATCCGGCAGCTGCAAGCAGCCACGCAAGAATCGTTGGCATTTTTATCGCCCTTTACCCTGCCCGAATTCAAGCAGCTTTATCAGGCAGAGCAGGAAAATGCGGCCCTGCTGACCGCGCTCCAACAAAAATCGGCCGCACTCTCCGCCGCGGCACCTTCCCCGAGCCCGTCCGAGCCGGCAAGCTTGCCCGGCGATTAAACCATTGCCATGCCGATATTGCCCGGCCGAACCCATCGTCATCAACAGGCCGTCTGAAAAGCTTTCCTACTTTTTTTCAGACGGCCTGTTATCCATTTCATACGTTATAATATTCCTTTTCTTTGGCCGTCTAAAACTTTTATGCACCCACCCAAAGCCCTCGCCCTGCTCGGCCCCACCGCCAGCGGCAAAACCGGCCTGGCGCTTGAAATCGCCGCGCATCTGCCGGTGGAAATCATCAGCCTCGATTCGGCGCTGGTGTATCGCGGCATGGACATCGGCACCGCCAAGCCCGGCGCGGCCGAACGCGCGGCCTGCCCGCATCATTTAATCGACATTATTTCACCGCTCGAAGCCTACAGCGCCGCCGAATTTGTGGCCGATTGCGCTCGCCTGGCGGGCGAAATCCACGCGCGCGGCCGATTGCCGCTGATTGTGGGCGGCACCATGATGTATTTTCATGCGCTCACGCAGGGGCTCAATGCGCTCCCCGAAGCCGATGCCGCCACCCGTGCCGCTTTGCAGGCCGAAAAAGCCGCGCATGGTTTGGCCCATCTTTATGCACGTTTGCAGGAAATCGACCCGGCCACCGCCGCGCGCCTGAAGCCTGCCGACAGCCAGCGCATCGAGCGCGCGCTCGAAGTGTGGCAGCTCACCGGCCGGCCTTTGAGCGCGCATTTTGCCGAACACACGCCGCACACAGCGCCGCTCGATTTATGCACCCTCGCGCTCATTCCCGTCGATCGCACCCTGCTGCATGCGCAGATTGCCAAGCGTTTCCACGCCATGCTCGCTCAAGGTTTTTTGGATGAAGTGCAGCAGCTGCAAGCCGCTTATCCCGCGCTTAGCGCCGACATGCCCTCGATGCGCTGCGTCGGCTACCGCCAGGCTTGGGATTATTTGGCCGGCGCGGGCGATTACGCCGATTTCACCGAAAAAGGCATTGCCGCCACCCGCCAGCTCGCCAAGCGCCAGCTCACCTGGTTGCGCAAATTGCCGCTGGCGCACAGCCTCGACCCTTATGCCGGCAGCGATTGGGTTCAGACGGCCATCAGTTTAACCAAACGGCATTTTATGTTTGAATGAGCGCTTATTTATATTTCAACCGAGAATGCAATTTTAAACGGCAAGATTGCCGCGTGATGAAATGTGAACAGGTTCTCAAAGGCCGTCTGAAAGAAGCTGCCTCAATAAGCGCTTTCTGATAATATCCGCGCAACTTCAGCCAAAGCCCACATTATGCACACATTGCCCACCGCTCCTCTCAAACGCCGCCTGGCCGCACTGGTTTACGAAGCGCTGCTTATCGGCGCCGTCACCGCCGTGGCCGCGCTTATTGCCGGCATCATCGCCACCGTGCTCAACACGCTCTCGCCGCTTTTATCCAGCTTGGCGGTGAGCGTGTGGATGTTGGCCGCTTGGTGGTTTTATTTCAAACTCAATTGGGCGCGGCAGGGGCAAACGCTGCCGATGCGGGTGTGGCAGATCGGACTGGCCGACGATCAAGGCCGTCGCCCGCCGCTGCCGCAGCTGCGCCTGCGCTTTATGTGGGCCTGCGTGTTTGTGGTGTTTGTGCCGCTTCTGGCCTATGTCGGTCTGCGCCACTTCGGCGGCGTGCCGCCCAAAGCCGCCTTCGGCGCAGCGCTGATTTGGTGGATATTGCCCTGGGGCTTTGCCCTGCTCAATCAGGAACGCCGGTTTTTATACGATTATCTGGCCGGCACACGGCTGGTGGATGTGAAAAAGCCGCGCAAATCGGCCGATGCCGATTAAGCAAACCGATTACATCAAAGCATGATGAAAATCATATTCAGGCCGTCTGAAAGCTTTCAGACGGCCTTTTTTAAAGTATTTACATTTACGGTGTTTGCATCTCGTTCCAACCACCGCCGAGCGCTTTATAAAGGTTCACCGTCATTTGCGCGCGGGCGAGCTGCGAGCGGGTGAGGCTGTCGGCCATTTCTTGCTCGCCCAATTGCGCGCGCAGAGCTTCATCGAGGGTTTTATTGCCGTGGCGGAACAGTTTTTGCGCGTCGGCCGCTTGGCGCGCGGCTTGTTGTTGCGCATCGGCCAGCAGGCGGTTTTGGCGCTCGAGTGCGGCTTGTGCCTGATAGGCGTTGTCGACTTCGCCCAGCGCGCGCAACACGGTTTGGTCGTATTGCAGCAGCGCCGTTTGCAGACGGGCATCGGCCGCGGCGATATTGGCTTGGATGCGCCCGTTGGTGAATATCGGCATTTGAATGCCCACGCTCAAGAGGCTGCCCCAGCCTTTGAGCGCGCTGTCGCCATCCACTTCGATGCGGCCGCCCTGCCCCAAAAAGTTAATCGTAAAGCGCGGCAGCAAATCGGCTTTGGCGCTGGCGAGTTTGGCGGCATAAGCGTTGACTTGCGCGGCATGGGCGCGGATGTCGGGGCGGCGCTCGAGCATACCTTGCGGGGTTTGGCCCTCGGGCGCGGCGGGCTGCTGTGCCAACACGTTTACGCTGCTTTCAGGTAGCCTGAAGCTTTGCGGGGTTTGGCCGGTGAGCACGGCAATGGCGCGCGCGGCGGCATCGTATTCCGATTGAATGGTAGATTGCTGCGCCCGCACGGCGGCCAGCCGGCTTTGCACTTCGTTTACTTCATAGCGCGTGGCCTGCCCGGCTTGAAAGCGGCCTTGCACATATTGCGCCATGCGCTGCATGGTGGCGATATTGCGCGAGGCCGTCTGAAGGCGTTTTTGTGCGGCGCGGGCGCTGAAATAATGATCGGCAATATCGCCCGCCACCAGCATTTGCGCGCCGTAAAGCTGCTCTTGCACGCCCAGCGCGGCATAAGCGGCGGCATCGGCATCGCTGCGTTTGCCGCCGAAAATATCCGGCTCCCACGAAGCCGATGCGCCGCCGAGCAAGCTGTTGCCCTTGATATCTTGGCTACCATCGGTCAAGCCGGCGGTTTGCGGGAATTGGCCGAGCAAGGCGCGGGTGTTGTCGTTGAGCGGATTATCCACATTACCGCGCACAATGCCTGCCGAGCCGCTCAAACCGGCTTGCGGCCCCAAATCGGCGCGCGCCATGCGGCTGGTGGCGCGCGCTTCGTTGAGGCGGCTCACGGCAATCTGCACATCAGGGCTTTGCTGCAAACCTTGTTCGACTAAAGCGCTCAACACCGGATCGTGCCAGCTTTGCCACCAATGGCCGATATCCACGCTGCCGCGTGCCGCTTCGGCTTGGCTGAATTGTGGCGGCACATCAATGCGCCCGTCGAGCGACACGGTGGTGTTTTGGCAGGCCGCCAAGGTGCAGGCGGCCATCAGACTGAACGACCAGGCTTTAATTTGTTTGTTCATGATTGATTTCTTTTCTTTGCTCTAACTAAAAAACTTAACAATGCCATTCAGTTCGTAGGTCGGATTCTGCCCACGCTACCCAACTTTTCAGACGGCCTGAAATTTATTCACATTTGATTGGGCAGCAAAGCAGAATGTGGACATATCCTACCCCTGCTGCTCCAGCATTTTGCGGAAGCGAAACAGCGCAAACAATAAAAACACGGCGCCGGTGATGGCCATCACCAGCAATTCCGGCCACACAATATCCAACCCCGCGCCACGGTAAATCACGTTTTGCGCAAAGGCCGCAAATTGGGTGGTGGGCCAATATTCGCTGATGCCTTGCGCAGCGCCGGGCATATTGCTGCGCGGCGCTGCCGAGCCGGAAAACAGCAGCAACACCATAAACACCGGCAGCATCAAAAGGCCGAATTGCGGCATGGTGGGCGCGATGGTGGCCAGCATAATGCCCAGCGCAGCAATGGAAAACAAATACACGCCCACGCCGAAAGCATACATTGCCAGCGAGCCGTTAATCGGCACGCCGATGATTTTGTGCACCATAAACCACATCGACAACTGCGAAGCGGCCAAAATCACCACGCCGTTGGCCAACACTTTGGCCATCATGATTTCAAACGCGTTCACCGGCATCACCAGCAAATGCTCGATGGTGCCGCGCTCGCGCTCGCGTATCACCGCCGCACCCACCAGCACCAGCGAGAGCAGAGTAATCATATTGCCCACTTCCATCACCGGCATATACCATTCGCTTAAACTATTGGGGTTGAATTCGATATTGATCACCGGCTGCACCGGCATCATCGCAGCCGCGCCCTGCTGCTGCAAAAAGCTGCTGATTTGGCGCTGGAAAATCTGCGTGAGGTAAGACGCGCCCACGCCCGCCTGCGTCATGGTGGTGGCATCAATCAGCAATTGCACATCAGGGCTGCGGCCGGCGAGCACATCGCGCTGGAAACCGGGCGGAATATCGAGCACGAAAATATAGTCGCCCGCATCCATCGCTTTATCCACCTCTTCGCGCCGGATATCCACCGGCGGCTTGAAAAACGGCGCTTGTATGGCATCGCGGATTTGGTAGGAAAGCGCCGAGCGGTCGGCATCGATAATCGCCACGGTGGCGTTTTTCACATCGCTGCTCACGCCTTTGGCCACCGAATAAATCGTGGCGGAAAACACAAACACAATCATCAGCACCAGCATCGGGTCGCCAAAGAGGCTGCGCCATTCTTTCACGGTGAGATGCCAAATGGTTTTCAGAGTGCGCATTTTATTTCTCCTGCTTTTTCAAGAGCATGCAGGCGGCCAACAGCAGCACGCAAAAAGCCGCCGCCAGCACCCAAAATTCCTGTTGCAAATCGGCCATGCCCAGCCCTTTGGTAAACGTGCCCACGCTGATTTTCAAATACCACGAAGCGGGAAAAATGGTGCCTATCCAATAAGCGCTGCCGGTCATGGTGGAAATCGGGTAGAGAAAGCCCGAATAATTGATGGTGGGAATCAGCGTGATGATGGCGGTCACGAAAATCGCCGCCACTTGCGAGCGCACAAAGCTCGACACCAATAAGCCCAGCGCGGTAGACACACACACAATCAGCAATGTGCCCAGGCTCAAAGCCATAAACGAGCCTTTGAGCGGCACTTGAAACCAAAAAAGCATCATCAGCAACAAAGCCAGATAATTCACCGACCCCACCGCAATATAAGGCAGCTGCTTGCCGATTAAATATTGCGGCACACTGGCGGGCGAGGCATAAAGGTTGGCAATAGAGCCGATTTCGCGCTCGCGCACCACACCGATGGCCGTCATCATCGCCGGAATCAGCATCAACACCAGCATCATAATGCCCGGCGCCACCGCATACATGCTTTTGAAATCTTGGTTATACATAAAGCGCGCTTCCACGCCCGCAGCCGGCTGCAATGCAATCGGCAGGCCGGTGGCGCGGATTTGGTCTTGCGCATAAAGGCTTAAAATGCCACCCACATAAGCTTTGATGTTTTCCGCATTAAACGGCGCCGAGCCATCCACATAAAAGCCCACTTCAGGCTTATTGCCGCGCAGCAAATCGCGGCCGAAGCCGGGCGGAATATCAATCACCAACTTGGTTTGCGCACTTTTGAGCACACGGTCGATATCGGCGGCCGAATCGAGCGGCGGCTGCTCGACAAAATAGCGCGAGCCGGCAAAATATTCAGTGAGCGCGCGGCTTTCGCTGCTTTGGTCGCGGTCGAGCACGGCAAAAGTGAGGTTTTGCACGTCAAACGAAATGCTCCAGCTCAAAGCCGACATCAAAATCACCGGCCCCAACACCGCAAAGAAAAGGCGGATTTTATCGCGCAGCAATTCCTTGCCCTCGCGCATGGCAAAGGTAAACACGGTGGCAAACCAATATTTCAGCGAGTCGGTGTGCGGCGCAGGCGCTTGATTGGTTTCAAATTGGCTTGGTTTGACTGCTGATTTTTCAGACGGCCTGTTTTCTTCGCGAAGGCCGTCTGAAAGCGCTGCTTCGTTTTCAGATAAATGTTGTTGATGAACAGAAACTTCTTCAGACGGCCTGCTTTCTTCGCGAAGGCCGTCTGAAAGCGCTGCTTCGTTTACAGATGAATGTTGTTGATGAACAGAAACTTCTTCAGACGGCCTGCCTTCTTCGTGAAGGCCGTCTGAAAGCGCCGCCTCGTTTTCAGATACATTTTGTTGACGAACAGCAATTTCTTCAGGCGGCCTGTTTCCTTCGTGAAGGCCGTCTGAAAGCGCTGCTTCGTTTTCAGATAAATATTGTTGATGAACAGAAACTTCTTCAGACGGCCTGTTTTCTTCGTGAAGGCCGTCTGAAAATAATTTATCTTGCGCATCGGCAGCGGCGCTTGGCAGCGCTTGGCGGCCATCGGCTTGCTGATCGGCGCGGACAATGCGTGCGGCTTTGGCAGCCAAGCCCTCGCTTGCGGGCAGCGTTTGCTTGGCTTTGTCATCGTCTGTGCGGAATGTTGCCGCTGTTTCAGACGGCCTGTTTTCTGCACCAAGGCCGTCTGAAAGCGCTTTTCCGCTTTCCGGCAAACTTTGTTCGGCTGCCGCTGTTTCAGACGGCCTGCCCGCGTTTTCGGGCTTGCCGGAAAGATTGAGGCCGTCTGAACGTGCAGCGTGTTCCGCTTGTTCGTCATCCAGCAGATATTGCACAAACGCCTCTTCCAAATCGGGCGCATGCTGGCGCTCGGTTAATTCGGCGGGTGTGCCCACCGCCAACACGCGGCCGCGGTGCATAAACGAAATGCGGTCGCAGCGCGCGGCTTCGTTCATAAAATGGGTGGAAATAAAAATGGTGATTTTGTCTTGCCGCGAAAGCTTGAGCAGATGGCGCCAAAACATATCGCGCGCGGCAGGGTCGACACCCGAAGTGGGCTCGTCGAGAATCAGCACCTCGGGCTTGTGCAGGCAGGCGGCGGCCAATTGCAGGCGCTGGCGCATACCCAGCGAAAGATCGGCGGGGCGGGTGTCGGCCACTTCGGCCAAATCAAACTGCGCCAGCGCATCGGCCACGGCCTGTTTGCCCGCCGCATCCGGCATTTGGTAAAGCTGCGCGTGCAACAGTAGATTTTGGCGCACGCTCAATTCTTCATATAGTGAAAACGCCTGCGACATATAGCCCACGCGCATGCGCACCGCCATGCCGCCCGCGTCGATGGGTTTACCGAGCAATTCGGCCTCGCCCTCCGTAGCAGGCAAAAGGCCGGTGAGCATTTTCATGGTGGTGGATTTGCCGCAGCCGTTGGAGCCGAGAAAGCCGAAAATTTCGCCTTTTTCGATGCGGAAGCTCACATTGTCTACCGCAGTGAAGTCGCCGAAACGCTTGGTGAGCCCGTGCGCTTCCATCGCCGGCGGCGAAGCGGGGTCGGGCACAAACGGGGTGATGGCCAATCCGCCCGAGCCTTGCTGCTTTTCAGACGGCAGCATTTTGATATAGGCCTCTTCCAGCGTGTTCACACCGTATTGGCGCATCACTTCTTGAGTGGGCGCGTTGACCAGCAATTTGCCGTCGTCCATCGCCAGCAAATGCGCAAAACGCTCCGCTTCTTCAATATAAGCGGTGGCCACGATTACCGTCATGCCGCGGCTTTCTTTTTGCAACTCGTCCACCAGCGCCCAGAATTGGCGGCGCGATAAAGGGTCGACACCGGTGGTCGGCTCGTCGAGAATCAGCAAATCGGGGTTGTGCACCAAAGCGCAGCAAAGGCTCAGCTTCTGCTTCATGCCGCCCGAAAGCTTGCCGGCGGCGCGTTCGGGAAACGGCGCCAAACCCGTGGCATCAAGCAAACGCTGAATGCGCGCTTTGCGCTCTTGCGCGTTTAAGCCAAACAGGCGCGCATGAAAATCAATGTTTTCATACACCGACAAAGTGGGATAAAGATTGCGCCCCAAACCCTGCGGCATAAAGGCAATGCGGTGCGACAACGCCTGGCGCGCTTGCTTATCGGCCATATCGCCGCCAAGCACGTTTACCGAGCCTGCCTGAATGATCTTCACGCCCGCAATCAGCGAAAGCAGCGTGGATTTGCCCACGCCATCAGGCCCGATCAAGCCCACGGTGGCGCCCGCAGGCAGCGCAAACGAAACATCGCGCAAGGCTTCGGTTTTGCCGTAGCGGTGGGAAACGGCCTTAACAATCACAGCAGGGGTTGGTTTGTTCATATCCATCGGTTTATTTTCAGACGGCCTTAGTTTGCAATAAGGGTTTAAAAATCGAGCTGGTGTTCCGTTGTTATTGCAAAAACAACTTACTGGACACCATGCAGCCTGTAGGTCGGATTCTTGAATCCGACGCTTGTTCGCAGAACAAGATTGCAGCCTATGTTCGGCCTAGCGGCCAAATGTCGGATTCAAGAATCCGACCTACGATTGCGATAGCTTTTTATTTTTATATTAATAAATCAAATAATTATAAATAACACATCATGTTAGAATAAGTGCACCAACTCTTGAAAAAGGAGGAGTACCATGCGTTTGCCTATCGGTTCGATTATCATTTTGGTGTGCGGGCTCACCGCCCTGATTCCCGGTTTGATGGTGCTGGTCGGGCTTGGCGCGTGGGTGCACGAATTGCTCGACGAGCCCATCGGCGGCTTGGCACTTATCGGCATCGGCATGTGTTGCGTGCTGGCGGCGGTATTCCCCATTGTGGCAACTTACCTCACCCGCAAAGAGCAAGGCAAAACGCCGTTTGACGAAGCGGATAAATGAGCAGCTTATTCTGCGAACAAGCGCCGGATACAACTATCCGAGCTTTCCTCCGGTTTCAGAAAGCCTTGCCAACCTAGCTGTTTTATCCAACGTTTCAGGTAGCCTTGGTGTTTGTCGGATAGCCATATCCGACAAACAAATCTTTAGTAATACCCATTCGAAAAAATAAGATAACAAGGCGGCGAGCCGAAGACAGTACACCTAGTACGGCTAGGCGAGCCAACGCAGTTAGGTTATTTTTTCGAATGGGTATAAGCCTTGCAGCTTGCAGCCCTCTTCTTTACCCGACAAGTCGGGACAAGCGCTCCTACATGAGCGGGGATTGGGTTATACCCATCCTAAAAAATAACCTAACTGCATTGGCCCGCCTTGTATCTGATTTTTTAGAATGGATATGAATCAGCATAAAAGGGAACACTCATGAAAAAATATGCACATCATTGCCGGCTTGTTTTAATCAGCCTGTTTCTGTTGCTGTCGGCAACGGGATGCAATGCGCCTGAAAACAGCCAACCCAATTATTTTCTGAGCGGCACGGATTGGCGGCAAGGCGGCTATGCACTGGTTATCGTCGATAAAGAAGGCAAAGCTTCGCTGGTGGCGCAACAGGACATTTTGCAGGCACACGAGCAAGTGTTGCGTGCCGAGCCTCATGTTTGGCTCAACATGTTGCCCGGTGAGGGTGGTGATCAGCGTAAGCTTTATCTGTTTCAGCACCGCCGCCTGATTAAATCTATGCAGGCGCGGATATACCGGGATTTCGACGCCGGCAGCCTGCCCGAGCATGCGCAGCCGCTGGTTAGCAAAAGCACATATGGCGAGCCGAAAGCGCCCTATCTGGCCAGGCTCACCCGCTTGCAGGCACAAGAAAACGTGTGGGTTTACCAGCAAAGCGAAGTTCAGCCGTTTCAATATTTTTTCCATATCGATTTGCCCTCGGTGGCCGTGTTTCACGGCAGCAATGAAGATAACGCAATAGATCACCAGCCTTACGAATACGTTTTGGGGCAGCAGCTTTACACACAAATCAAGGCAGACCTTGAGCAGCAATTCGATGCAGCCGGCTTTGATATGAGCAATGTCAACCGCAATCTCTGGAGCAGCACCGCCACCGCACCTAATCTTTACCGGCTCGACAATCATTCAGACGGCCTGCTCAGAGATGGAAACCGTATGCCGCTAACCGCCGATGGCTGGACGCTCTATCATTACCGCATCACCGTGTTTGGCACCCCCGAAAGCTACCGCCAACTGCAACATTATGATTTCAGACGCCATCTTGCCGCCTACCGCAACAACAACACGCAGCTGCAATTCACCCTTGCACAACAAGCCAGCCGAGCCGCGCCCCCGGCCACACCCGATCAAATCATCATTGACGACTATCTCGAAACCGCCCGCATCGGCCAATTAAACGAACAACAATACGGTTTGAGCTATTTTGAATTGCCGTAATAGCCATTCAAAAAAATAATATACAAACAGGCAGCCTGTAGGTCGGATTCTCGAATCCGACACTTGTTCGCAGAACAAGGCGCGCACATCGCTTTGGCCGTTGGCCAAACGTCGGATTCAAGAATCCGACCTACGCGGATGATGCTGCCGAAGCGCTTTTATTTTGTAAGGTTATTTTTTTAGAATGGGTATAACGGCGTTGCTTTGCCTTATAACCAATCTGCTTATTTTGCCAACAAAGCAAAAATATCCGCCGCCTCATAAGCGGTTTCACCCTTTGAGGCCGTCTGAAACGCCTTAAGCAAAGCCTGCGTCAGTTGCGGTGTGGGCAAAGGGCTTTGTTTGCGCAACAAACCCAGTTTGTTCAAGCCTTTAATCACTTTCAACGCCACACTTCACCGGCGCGGCGGCTAAAGCTTGAATCGGCCAGCAGCAACAGCAACAATTCTTTGCCCGTCACGCCGGTCGCACCGATTAATAAAGCTTTCATTGTTTTTCCTTTTCAGACGGCCTCAAACACTACTCGCCAACAACAAACCCGCACCAATGTCCAACACCATGCTGCTGAAGTTTTTATCCGCTTCCACCAGCGCGATAAATGCCTGCACTTCATCGGCATGCGACAACACATTGTCTACCACCAAAAGGCTGCCGGGCTTGGTGAGAATGCGCTGCAAATGCGGCCAATAGGCGGTGTATTGACTGCGGTCGGCATCAAGCAGCACCACATCGAAATATTTTGGATAATCGCGCAAAAATTCGCCGGCATCGCACACTTCCATGCGCACAAAGTCTTCGAGTTTGGTTTCGCGCAGGTTTTGCCGCGCGGCCTTTTTGCGCGCTTTGTCGATTTCGAGCGTGCGCAGCGAGCCGCCGGTGTCGCGCACGGCATCGGCCAGCCACAGCGTGGAATAACCGTTTGAAGTGCCCACTTCCAACACCTTGCGCGCCTGCTTGGTGCGCACCAGCAAGGCAATCAAGGCGGCGCTGCCGGGGTGCAGATTGCGCCAACAGGCGGCACGTTCGGTTTGGGTTTCATCGTGTGCGCGGCTTTCGCTGTAAACCGTTTCCAAATAGGCTTTTAATTTGGCTTTCATGTGTTTCTCCAAACAAGACAAGGGAAGCTTGAATATATTGTGTTTAGATGACATTACGGCTTCAGGCCGTCTGAAAAATCATCTGAACAGCTCGCTTGAGCCGGATATTGCTCGGTTTGGCGGTGGCTTTGATGAACCTTGGGTTGATAAACCCAACGTTTCAGACGGCTTGCAGATTTGTTGGGTTTACAACCCAAGCTACCCGCCGTATCCCTTTTTTATGCATTCCACTATATATTCCTTGCCGTTAAACAGCCTGTGTTTCTTCTGTTGCAGGTGCCGTCTGAAAGATATCAATGCGGCAGCTTCAGCGCCAAATCTGCCGGCCATGCCGCCTGATTGTCGAGCCGCACATAGCCGTTGCCGGTGAGGCCGCCTTTGAGCAAGCCGTTGTATTTTGCAGCGGTGGCCGCCGGCACTTGCAGCTTCACTTTAAACATCAATTTTTCGCGCTCGCTCTGCGTTTCCACCGATTTCGGGGTGAATTGCGCATCGGTGGCGATAAAGGTAATGCTTGCCGGCCACACCGCATCCATGCCGTCGAGCACAATGCGCGCTTCATCGCCCACTTTCAGGCGGCTGATTTGGGTGGTGGGCAGGAAAACCGCCATCGACACATCGTTCGGATCGAGCAGGCTCACCACTTTGCTGCCCGCGCCAATCACATTGCCCACTTCGGCAATGGTGTATTCCACCCGCCCCGCAATCGGCGCGCGGATGGCCATATCATCGTTCACCGAAGCGGCTTGGTCGATTTGCGCCTGCGCGGCGGCCACAGCAGCAGCCGCTTCGGCGCGGGCGGCACGGGCGGCGCTCACCGAAGCGGCTGCGCTGTCGCGCGCGGCGCGGCGCTTGCTCAGCTCGGCATCCGACACCAAATCATCGCGCCTGAGGTTTTGCGTGTTGGTAAAATCAAGCTGCGCCACTTTTTGCTGCTGCTCGTAAGCCTTGATTTCTGCCTCGGCGCGCGCCACCGCTTCTTGCGCACGCTGCTTTTGCGCCCGTGCGCCGTCAAGCTGGCTCGCGCTGGTGTCGGACGATAATTCGGCCAACACATCGCCCTCTTCCACCCGGCTGCCCTCGTCTACCAACATGGCTTTCACGCGGCCGGCATAAAGGCTGGCCACATCGAAGCGCTTGAGCTCGAGCCGGCCGTTGCTTTGGGCAAAGCCCTCGGGCAGGCCGCTTTGATGATGCTGCTGCCAGTAATACCAGCCCCCCGCCGCCAGCGCGGCCGCCACAGGCACAATCCAGATTTTCTTCATCATTTTTTCCTGCTGTGATTAATTGAGATAAAGCATTCAGACGGCCTCTTGCGCGGGAAACAAAGCCGCAAAAGCCCAATCGATGCGCCGGGCAATGGCCGCATCGCTCACGATTTCGCCAATATGATGGCTCATCGCCGCCGGCAGCACGCCCATTTCATCAAAGCGTGTGCCCAATGCCATCGGCGCCAGCACCGCTCCGCTCAAATACGACAAACGCTGCACCTGCTCGGCCGGGCTGCTTTGCCCCGGGCAGGCTTCGAGCAAAGCTTGCAGGCGCTCAAACGTTAGCTCGAAATTGCGGCGCATAAAAGCATTCACCACTTCCACCCCATCGGCGCTGTCGGCATAAGCGCGGTGCACCCAGGCCAAATTGTCGCGGAAACATGTTGCCAGCAGCCACACCGCATGGCGCAATTGCGCCACCGCATCGCCCTTTGCTGCGGCATCGAAATCCAGCAAACCAAACGAGCGCTCGTGATGGCTTTGCAATACCTCGCCCACAAACGCATCTTTATCGGCAAACAAATGGTGAAACATGCCCGCGCTCAAGCCCGCTTCTGCGGCCAACATGCGCACAGAAAGCTTGCGGTAGCCGTGCTGCGGATAAAGCTTGAAACCGGCGGCAATAAATTGGGAACGTGTGTCCGACATGGTGTAAGGCCGTCTGAAAAGTATTGGACAGGTGTCCAATATACTGAAGTTTGGTTTGAATAACAAGCATGCGTGGCAAAACTCAGCTTAAAAAGCGATACCGGATTGAAAAACAATCTGGAAATCATCAAAATGCCGCTGCCAAAACCATTCACAGCAACGGCTGATACTGATTTATTGATTCGGCAATTAAATATTGAACATTTTCAGATGCCGGCAAACAAGCCTTTGGCTTGTTGCCCTCTCCCTAGCCCTCTCCCACGGGAGAGGGAACAGGTTTCTGCTGCGGGTAAGAGGATATGAATATTCAATAATCAATTGCCGCATCTATAAAAAAACTTCTTATAAAGTAAAAGAAAACCAAATGCTTATTTATAATGCATTGGCGCATTTGACCGGCAGGTTGGGTTGAAAACCCAACAAGCCACAGGCCGTCTTAAACCTTGGGGGTTTAGCAACCTAACCTACTCCGTTATAAAGCGTGATTTTGTATCGATTTTTCTTGCATTCCACTATCGTTAACTCAAGCTGCGCCGACAACGCCACAACACCCTTATTCTGTAAGATTATCTTTTTGAATAGGGATAAAACGTGCAGGCCGTCTGAAGTTTTGGTGTTCAGACGGCCTGTTTGGTTTTGGGTGTTGGCACAAGTTTCATGCGCACAATCACGCCGCCTTTGGGCGGCGCGCCTGCCTACTGTCCGTGTTTTTCATGCAAGCCCTTGTTTTTCCATGCAATAACAAAGGCCGTCTGAAAGATGAATCTTTCAGACGGCCTTTTGGGCACTTTCTCTGTATATCGGCTGAGCGCCGCTTCACACCTTTTTGCAGTCGCTGCCGGGCGTGGCTCGCTCTTTGGCGGCGTCTTCAGCCGCTTTTTTATTGCTGCATTGATAGGTGCTGCCGGCGCTGTCGACCAGCAGGGCTTTTGTGTGCTGCTCGTTTGTCGGCAAGGCCAGCAGATAGTAAAACGTGCTGTTTTTATCCGGGCGCGCTAGGCTGATTTCGTAATGATCGCTAACGGTTTTATCGGCCGCGCCGGTGAAATTTTTGATTTTGGTGTCGAGATCGGCTTGCGTGAGCTTGGGATTTTTCACGCGCTCGGTTTTAATCTGCATATTGATTTTCAGCAATTCCGCCCGCGCGTTGGCCAAATGGCCACGTTCTACATAGGCCAGATAAGAGGGCACGGCAATCACGCTCAATATGCCCAAAATGGCAATGGCTATCATCACTTCGGCGAGCGTGAAGCCTTGCTGGTTTCGCTGCTGCATGCTGTTCCCTCAGTTATCCGATGCCTGCACATACGATTGCACCGTTACCACGGTATTGGCATTTTTACCCCACGCACGGGCAGTAACGCGGTAGATGCTGGTGTTGGTGGCGGCGGTGTGGTTGATAAATTCAATGATATAACGGGGCGCTTTGGCGGTGCCGGGCACCGCAAACGTGCGTCCGCTGTTTTCCAGGCAAGAGCCATTGGTGCACGAAGTGCGCTCCCATGCGGCGATGGCGCTGCCTTCCCCCGTGATGGTTATCGTGCCTTGGGGTGTGTCTTTAATAGTATTAGGGGTGGGAGCTTTGTCTGCCGCTGCCGCGCACAGGCCGCCTGCGCAATTGCTGGCAAAGGTGGGGTCTTTCAGTGTGCTGATGTCGCCTTCACCCTGCCGCAAAGCGGCTTCGGCCGTGGCCATGGCCATTTTGCGGTCGGCATCGTTGCTGCCGATGCGCATTTCAGTGTTGTACGATTGCGTGGCTGCCACCACCAAAAAGGCAATCACAATCATCATAATCAGCACGATAAAAAAGGCAAAGCCGCCTTGCTCGCGGCGCGGGGCGCGGCTTAAATGGAGCGGTCGGCGCATGTGTTTCCTCCGCGTAAGGTTGCTTCAATATTGTAAACATAAACATTGCCCGCATCGGTGCGCGAGGCAGCGCTTTCCATATCTTTACCCTGCGCGGCCAAAGTGTTGCCATTGAGCGTGATGCGGATCAAGGCCGGCGTGGGCGGGTTTTGCTTGTCGTCCAAGGCATTGGTAAAGGTGAAGGTTTCGCGGCTGACATCAGAGGCGGCTGCGCCGGAAGGGGCGCAATTGTTCACATAGCCGTAGGAAATATTCATGGCGGTGATGCCGGGCAGCAGCAATTGCGGGCTTTGCCAGTTGTTGTCATCGCCCAGCTGAATGCGGTAAAGCCCTTGCTCGCCGGCGGTGGTGGTGCCGATCACATAGGCGTTGACCGCATAGCGCAAAATGCTCATTTCAGCCACCACATGGCCTGTGTTCAAAGCGGGGTTGATGTTGTTGATGGTTACGCCTGTGCCGCTGCGGGTGGCGGTGAATGAAGTGGGCCGGTCGATCACATTGCAGCTGCTGACCACCAAAGGCATTTTGCTGCTGATGTTTTGCAAAGGGTCGTCAGCCGGCATCTGCATGGTCATGGTGCCGTTGTTATTGCCTGTGATGGAAGCCGAACCGATGCCGTATTGAAACACCAGCGCATCACCGCTGGCGGTGAATCCTGTCACATTAAAGGTGGAGCCGGCAAAGCTTTTCACCGGCACAAGGCCTGTGGTTTGCCCTGCTGCGATCAAATTACGGGGGGTGTTCGATGAAGCGCTGCCATCGCTGCCTACAGTGGCCGGCTCTTTATTGGCCATATTGAAGCAGCCGAAGCTGCCTGCCATGCGCGCATCGCGCACAATCAGGTTGGCGGCGTTGCGCATGTCTTGCTGCACGCCCAAGCGGCCGAGCGCCACATCGTTGATTTTGCGCGCGGCAAAATAGCCCGAGCCGATGGCAATCAGCACAATCATGCTCAACACGCTGGCCACCAGAAACTCAATCAGGCTGAAGCCGGCGCTGTGCTTTTTGGAATATTTTTGTTGTGATCGATTCATTCTGTTACCTGCGCCTGATAGGTATAAACGATATAGTCGCCGTCTGCATTCACAGCGGTTAAGGCATCGCCGCCTTCTTTTTCCACCAGCCAGGCCACTTTGATATAAGTAGGCGCATTATTGCCGCTGGTGCAGTTGGCTTCCATTTTGCCGCCTTTGATCACAGGCGCTTTGCCGGAGGTATCGCGGCAAATGATGAAATGCACCGGAATGCCGCCCAAGCCGTGCCACAACTCATTAGAAAATTGAGCCTTCTGCTTATTGGCCAAATCTCTTTTGGAAATGGCACCTTGGTTGACGTATTTGATTTCACCTTCGTCTTTTTCGATTTTTTTCGAGCTTGAGGTGACATAGTCAGGATAAGATTTTAGCGTCCAACCACTCTCTACACCGCTGGCGGTGGCGGATGAAAGCCTGGGGTTGATGAGCATGCCTTCGATCAGGTTTTGCGCCGCCTGCGCCACGATGGTTTGCTGCTCGGCTTCGCGCACGCCGGATACGGTTTTGAGCTGGGTGGCCAGCAAGGCCAGCACACCCAAGGTTAAGATAATGATAGACACCAACACTTCCAGCAAAGTCATGCCTTGCTGCGCGTGCGTGCTTTTCAGACGGCCTCGGCCATCGATGCAAAAGGAATTGAAAATGCTCGGCTGCATATTATTTCTCCTTGGCCGGCTCGGCACAGGCGGTGCGTTTTTCATCTTTTTTCAGGCAAAAGCTCACCCTGCCGCCGCTGTCGATTAAGAGCGTGCTGGAGCGGGCTTGTTTGGCTTCATCGGTGTCGGCCTTGGCATCGGTCATAAAAATGCGCACGCTGCCCGAGGCCGGGCTCAGATTATTGAGGCCGGGGCTCGTGCCGTAGCCGAAGGTGCCGTTGGGCAGAAAACCCCACACATGCTGGTTGCCGCGGCTGCCGGTGAGCGGCACGGTGCTGGCTTGGTAGGTGATGGCGGTGTGGGCTGGGTTGTTGATAATCACGGCGCGCAAGGCGATATCGGTCTTGCGGGTGTACTCACCATCTTTATTGATATCTGCAAAAGCAGCCAAGCCTTGGCCGTTGTTGGTGGTGAGGCAATAATTATCGGGATTGCCGTCGGATTTGATTTGCACCGGGCAAACATACACCGGCGCATTGATGCGCACAGCTTCGGCGCGCGCGAAGCGCAAAAGATTAGCCACCTGCTCGGCCTGCCCGCTCACACGGCGCGCGGCGAGCCATTGGCTCATATTGGGCAGCGCGATTAGCGCCATGATGGCCATGATGGTGATTACCACCAGCAATTCGATCAGCGTGAAGCCTTTGGGTTTGAAACGCATAAGAGAGCCTGATGACGTTGTTCCAGGGTCTGCCTGCATTTCATCTGCGAATGGAATGTGAACAGACCCTTAAAGTAATGTGAAAAGTTTTATCAATTTTTTGTTATGCCATTCTAAACGATTAAGCGCCGATGCGCCTAATAAAATATGCGCTTTGGTGCGCATCTGTGCTAATTTGTGTCAATCTTCCATCATGGCGGCTTCTGGAACATAGGCCGCATTGTCAAATTTGGTAAACTGGCCCATAAAGGTGAGAAACACTTTGCCGGTGGGGCCGTTACGGTGTTTGCCGATAATGCATTCAGCCAAACCTTTGAATTGGGTGTCGTGATTATAATATTCATCACGATACATAAACATAATCAAATCGGCATCTTGCTCAATGGCGCCCGATTCGCGCAAATCGCTCATCATCGGGCGCTTGTCGGTGCGCGATTCCACCGCACGGCTCAATTGCGAGAGCGCAATCACCGGCACTTGCAGCTCTTTGGCCAGCGCTTTGAGCGAGCGCGAGATTTCGCCCAATTCGGCGGTGCGGTTGTCGCTGCGGCCGGAAGAGCCCGACATCAATTGCAGGTAATCGATCACAATCAGACCGAGCTTGCCGCCGAATTGGCGCGCCAAGCGGCGGGCGCGGGCGCGCAATTCCAGCGCGGTGAGGCCGGGGGTTTCGTCGATAAACATCGGCGCATCCGATAATTTCACCACCGCTTCATTCAAGCGCCCCCAATGCTCGTCTTGCAGCGCGCCGGTTTTCAGCACATGCTGGTCGAGCCGCCCCACCGAGCCGAGCATACGCATCACCAGCTGCGCGCCGCCCATTTCCATAGAAAACACCGCCACCGGCAATTTCGATTCCACCGCCACATGCTCGGCGATATTGATGGAAAAAGCGGTTTTGCCCATCGAAGGGCGGCCAGCCACGATAATCAGATCGCCCGGCTGCAGGCCGGAGGTTTTTTTATCCAAATCGATAAAGCCGGTGGCCACGCCGGTGACTTCATCAGGATTATCGCGCGAATAAAGCATATCGATGCGCTCGACCACTTCTTTCAACAACGCCGGCATTTCCAAAAAACCCTGCTTGGATTTGGCCGTGCTCTCGGCGATTTGAAACACTTTGTTTTCTGCTTCGTCCAAAAGCTGGCCGGCATCGCGCCCCTGCGGATTATAGGCGCTGCGGGCGATTTCGGTGCCCACCTCGGCCAGCTGGCGCATAATCGAGCGCTCGCGCACGATTTCGGCATAGCGGCGGATATTGGCGGCCGAGGGCGTGTTTTGCGCCAAGGTAATCAGGTAATTGAAACCGCCGGCCGCTTCGAGCTCGTCGTTGCGCTCAAGCGCTTCTTGCACCGTGATCACATCGGCCGGACGGCTCTCGTTGATCAGGCGCGAGATGGTGCGAAAAATCACCCGGTGCTCGTGGCGGTAGAAATCTTCGCCCATCACCACATCGGCAATGCGGTCCCACGCGGAATTTTCCAGCAACAGGCCGCCGAGCACCGATTGCTCTGCTTCCATCGAATGCGGCGGCAGCGACAAAGCGCTCACTTCGCGGTCTTCAGGCGGCATATTTTCGGCAAAATCATCCATAATGGGCTTCCTCGGCGGTTAATTTTGCATTATAGCGGCTCTGCCCGACGAAGATAACTTTTATTGGTCTTTTGGGCAGGGAGAGGGTAGAATTCAGAGCGTATCTGATGGCCGCTTGCGCCATCGGCTTCAAACCACACACCAAACCAACAGGAGTGACATTATGGAACACAAACTGCCCGAACTGCCCTATGCTCTGGATGCGCTGGAGCCGCACCTTTCCAAAGAAACGCTGGAATACCACTACGGCAAACACCACCAAACCTATATCACCAACCTGAATAATTTGATCAAAGGCACCGAATTTGAAAACGCGCCTTTGGAAGAAATCGTGAAAAAATCTTCAGGCGGCCTGTTTAACAATGCAGCGCAAACTTGGAACCACACGTTCTACTGGCTGGGCTTCACGCCCAAAGGCCAAGGCAAGCCGGCCGGTGCGCTGGCTGCGGCCATCGATGCCAAATGGGGCAGCTTTGAAAAATTCCAGGAAGCCTTCAACACCGTGGCCGCCGGCACTTTCGGATCAGGCTGGGCTTGGCTCGTGAAAAATGCCGACGGCTCGCTTGATTTGGTTTCCACCAGCAATGCCGCCACCCCGCTCACCACCGACGCCACCCCGCTTTTGACTTGCGATGTGTGGGAGCACGCTTATTACATCGATTACCGCAACAGCCGCCCCAATTACCTGAAAGGCTTTTGGGAAATCGTGGATTGGGATGCCGTGGCCAAGCGTTTTGCCTGATTGCGTTTGATTGAATGATTGCATTTGATTAAACATTAAAGGCCGTCTGAAAAAATTTTCAGACGGCCTTTTTCTTTTTAAAGCCCGGCTTTGTTTTAAAACCCGGCTTTATTGTTTCTGTGCGGGCGAAAATAAAGTTTAAAACTTAGCCCGAGTTATTGAATCTGATATGTGTTCAACACAAGATGATTGCGTTTTGGCGACACACTACGGAAAACTTAAAGGCCGTCTGAAAGATTGTTTCAGACGGCCTTTTATTTTGCGCTTGTTGCAGGTATGCTTAGCCTCTTTACATATATTCACTTAACTTAAATCGCCCATGAAAAATACTCTGCGCCAACTGAGCCGCTTTGTCGGCAAAACTTTTACCGTGTGGGTGCTGCTCTTTGCTGCCGCCGCTTTTTTCGCACCCGAAGCCTTTAAATGGGTGCTGCCGCTGATTCCGTGGCTCTTAGGCCTGATTATGTTCGGCATGGGCATCACGCTCTCGCCTGCAGATTTCAATATTCTCGCCCGCCATCCCAAAGCGGTGCTAGCCGGCGTGGCGGCGCAATTTATCATTATGCCGCTGGTGGCTTATGCGCTGGCCACGCTTTTGCAGCTGCCGCCCGAAATCGCGGTGGGTGTGATTTTGGTCGGCTGCTGCCCGGGCGGCACCGCCTCAAATGTGATGACTTATCTGGCGCGCGGCAATGTGGCTTTGTCGGTGGCCGTTACCTCGGTTTCCACCCTGCTCGCACCGGTGCTCACGCCCACGGTGTTTTACCTCTTGGCCAACCAATGGCTGGAAATTTCGGCGGTGGCGATGTTTTGGTCGATTTTGAAAATGGTGTTGCTGCCGGTGGTGCTCGGCGTGTTGGCGCACACTTTGTTTAAAAAGCAAACCGAAGCGGCGGCGGCGGTGCTGCCTTTGGTGTCGGTGGCGGCCATTGTGTTGATTGTGGGCGCGGTGGTGGCAGCCAGCAAGGCGCAAATCGCCCAAAGCGGGCTGCTGATTTTGGGCGTGGTGATTTTGCACAACGGCATCGGCTATCTCTTGGGCTTTCTCGCCGCCAAAATCTGCCGCCTGCCTTATGATGCGCAAAAAACGCTGGCAATTGAAGTGGGCATGCAGAATTCCGGCTTGGGCGCGGCGCTGGCTTCGGCTTATTTCTCGCCGCTCTCTGCCGTGCCCAGCGCGATTTTCAGTGTGTGGCACAATATTTCCGGCTCGCTGCTGGCTTCTTGGTGGGCGGGCAAAAGCAAAAAATAATGCCTATCCCAAATAAGCTTGCTTTTTAAATGGGCATAAACTGCTATTTTACAGGCCGTCTGAAACTTTTCAGACGGCCTGTATTCTTATCGTATAGTGAAGTAAAATCCGCGAAACGATAAGAAGGAATGATGATGGTAAAAAAGCTGAGTGCGCCGGCCGAGCTGCCCGATGAGGGCGATTTGCGTGCCGTGTTGGCCTATAATATGCGCCTGTTTCGGGTAAACAAAGGCTGGTCGCAAGAAGAGCTGGCGCGCCAATGCGGGCTGGACCGCACTTATGTGTCGGCCATCGAACGCAAGCGCTGGAATATCGCCTTATCCAACATCGAAAAAATCGCACTGGCGCTGGGCGTGCCGGCGTATCAGCTGCTGCTGCCGCCGCAGGCGCGTTTGGAAATCATGTCGGCATGATGCAGGCCGTCTGAAAGCAGAATACGGTTGAAAAAAGGAACCTTTTCAGGTTCCTTTTTTTGCTTACGGATTCCGGCCGTGCTCAAGGCTCGTAAATATCCAGCTGCATCAGATTGACATTCTTGGTTTCGTGCACGCTCCACAGAGCCAGCAACGATAAGATGCCGTTGGCCGCCAGATAAAGCCCCACGCCGAACAAACCGAAATTTTCATTCAGCTTCAATGCCACAATGGTGGCAATAGAAGCGCCCACAATGGCGGCGAAATTATACGCCAGCGAAGCGCCCGAATAGCGCACTTCGGTGGGAAACAATTCGGGCAGCAGGGCGGCCATCGGCCCGAAAGTGCAGCCCATCAGCATCATGCCCGCCAAAATAAACGCCAACACCATCTCCGGCGTGCCGTTGTGCAGAAAAGCCGGCATCGCCAAGCCGAAAGCAATAATGCCCAGCGTCACCCAAATCAGCCATTGGCGGCGACCGATTTTATCGGCAAAAATGCCCGAAATGCTGGTAAAAATGCCGAATACCACCGCGCCTATCATCAAAAAGCCGGTGAATGTGTTGGCCGCAATGCCCAGCCCCAACGGATGGCCGGCAGCCGATAATGCGGGCGCACTTTTGGAAAACACCTGCACAAATGCCGTCATCACATAAAAAAGCACATAAGTGGCGGTCATGATAAACGTGCCCTGCACAATCGGCTTGATATGGCGCGTGAGCACTTCTTTCACCGGCGCATCCACTTTCAGCCCTTTATCTTCCGCTTCTTTAAACACATGGCTCTCGTGCAGGCTCAGGCGCATATAAAGGCCGACCAGCACCAGCACGATGGAAGCCACAAACGGAATGCGCCAAGCCCATTCCACCAGCGCATCGGCACCGAATATTGCGCTCACGCCGAAAAATGCGCCATTGGCCATCAATAAACCGATGGGCGCACCCAATTGGGGAAAAGTGCCGAACCATGCACGCTTGCCTTCGGGCGCGTTTTCCGTGGCCACCAGCGCCGCGCCGCCCCATTCGCCGCCCAAGCCCAGCCCTTGGCCGATACGGCAGACGCACAACAATATCGGCGCCCATATGCCTATGCTCTGATAGGTGGGCAAAAGGCCGATCGCTACTGTAGACACCCCCATGGTCAGCAAAGAGGCCACCAGCGTTTTTTTGCGGCCGATTTTGTCGCCGAAATGGCCAAACAGCGCCGAACCCAACGGCCGGGCGAAAAAAGCCAGCGCCAGCGTGGAGAGCGACAGCAAAATCGCCACCGAAGGATTGCTTTTATCGAAAAATTGGGTGTTGAACACCAGCACCGCCGCAGCGGCATAGATATAATAGTCGTAAAATTCGATAGCCGTGCCCACCATAGAGGCAACAGCAACTTTATAAGGATTATTGCGCAGCTGCGGCTGCGCGGCGGTGTGGCTCATTTTGTGTTCCTGAATCTGACCGAAAATGAATTGGAATAATGCAAGGGCTGAAGATTGATAACAATCTCGGTGCACCATATCAAATTTACAAAAAAGCGTCTATTGTAATGCTGTGTAAATACCTATAATCAAGGCCGTCTGAAACAAAGTTGCAACATTGTGCAACCGCGCCTTGTTTTGTTGTCTGTTTTGCCTATTTCAAACAGGATTCACCATGCAAACCCTTATTCAGTCTGCCGCACAAGATTTGCGCTTCAAAAAGCAGCAAGCCATCGCCGCCTACCGCGTCCACCGCCAGCCGATGGTGTTTTTCGATGCCTACGGCAGAGCCATCGAAACCGCGTTGGGTGCGCTGTGGCTGGAAATATTCGGTGCCGGCCGCCTATGCCTCTTGGCCACCGGCGGCTTCGGGCGCGATGAAATGTATCCTTATTCCGATTTGGATTTGGCCATTGTGTCGCCCGAGCCGCTGGATGAGCTCGAGCAGGAGCAAATCGCGCTTTTTGTGCAAAGCCTGTGGGATATGCAGTTGGCGCCGGCGGTTAAAGTGGGCAGCATCGAAGAATTGTGCGCCAGCGCGGCAGACGACATCACCGGCGACACCGCTTTTCTCGAAGCGCGCTTTATCTGCGGCAGCCATGTGGTGGCCGAGCAGATGCTGCGCCGCTTGAGCCTGCAGCGCGACACTGCGGCTTTTGTGGAAGCCAAGCTTGTGGAAATGCAGCAGCGCCATGCCAAAGCGCAAGGCTCGGGCGCGGTGCTTGAGCCGAATGTGAAAACCTGCCCCGGCGGCCTGCGCGACATCCACACCATGCTGTGGCTGGCCAAAGCGCAAGGGCTTGAAGCCGATGTGCACACGCTTATCCAGCAGCGCATCATCACCCGCGCCGAAGCCGGATTGCTGATGAACAGCCACAAACAATTGGCCAAAATCCGCATTGATCTGCACCTCACCGCCGGCCGCGCAGAAGACCGGCTGATTTTCGACCTGCAAAGCCAGGTGGCCGAAAACATGGGCATGCACAGCGACAAGCAACACATCAAAAGCGAAAAGCTGATGCGCGCGCTCTATCGCGCCACCAAAACCGTGAAGCAGCTCAACGGCATTTTGCTGCCCATGCTGCGCGGGCGCGTGTATTCGCGGCTGCCGCGCATTGTGTATGATATTGATGACGATTATTACCAAGTGGGTGACCAAATCGCCGCCAAAAATAAAAAACTGTTTATCGAATCGCCCACGCATATTTTCAAGGTGATCGCCCTTTTGCAAAGCCGCAACGACCTCACCGCGCTCGCGCCGCAAACGCTGCGCGCCTGGTGGGCCGCTTCGCAAAAAATCAACCGCGCTTTTTACGACAACCCGGCCAACCGCGAATATTTCATCGGCTTTTTCAAACAAGGCAGCGGGCTCACCCATGTGGCGCGCTTTCTCAACCTTTATGGCGTGCTCGGCCGCTATCTGCCGGCCTGGGGCAAAATCGTCGGCCTGCTGCAACACGATTTATTCCACATTTACCCGGTGGACGACCATATTTTGATGGTGTTGCGCAATATGCGCCGGCTGGCGATGGATGCCCACAGCCACGAATTGCCGGTGGCCGCAGCACTAATGCATTCGTTTGACAAGCCCTATATTCTCTATCTGGCCGCCCTCTTTCACGACATCGCCAAAGGCCGCGGCGGCGACCATGCCGTGCAAGGCATTGAAGATGCGCGCCGCTTTGCCGCCGATCATTTTTTGAGCGATGAAGAGCAAAACCTGCTCGCTTGGCTGGTGGAAGACCATTTATTGATGTCCTCAACCGCCCAAAAAGAAGACATTCAAGACCCGGTTGTGATCGAGCGCTTTTGCGCACGCGTGCAAACGCAAGAGCGGCTCACCGCGCTTTACCTGCTCACCGTGGCCGATATCCGCGGCACCAACCCCAAATTGTGGAACGACTGGAAAGCCAACCTGCTGCAAAACCTTTTTCACGCCGCCGGCCGCTATCTGGCCGGCGAAGGCAGCAACCGCGCCGTGGTGGTGAGCCGCCGCCAGCAAAGCGCGCTCGAATTGCTGCACCACACCGGCACGCCCGAAAAGCCGCAAAAGCAATTGTGGCAGGCTTTGGGGCCGGCTTATTTCGTGCGCCACGAATTGCAGGAAGTGCTCTGGCACACCGCCAATCTGGTGCACAACACCGAGCGCGCACAGGCACGCAGCCGCCTGCTGCCCGACACCAACACCTTGCAGGTGATGGTGTTTATGCCCAATGCCGATAAATTATTCGCCCGCCTGTGCCGCATTTTCGGCCATCACGAGCTCAATATTCTCTCTGCCCGCGCCTACATCACCGAGAATAACTACATTCTCGACACCTTTATCGTGCAGATTCCCGCCCGCCACCACCGCACCGACTATGCCTATATCCAAAGCGCGCTTGAGGCCGAGCTCAACAATTTCATCCACGGCCACCACGCCGAAGACGGCGCCACTTGCGGCATACGCAGCCGGCGCAGCCGCCATCTGCCGATTTCGCCGCGCATTGTGCTAATGCCCGAAGAAGACCGCCCGGGCTGGTATACGCTCGAATTGGTGGCGGTTAACCGCCCCTATCTGCTGGCCAACATCGCCGAAGTGTTTTCCGATAAAAACATCAGCCTGCGCTACGCCAAAATCGCCACGCTCGACGAGCGCGTGGAAGACAGCTTCGTGCTCTACAGCCCCGAGCTCGACAACCCGAAAAAGCAGCTCGCCTTGAAGCAGGCTTTGTTTGAGCAATTGAGCGTGTGATGTCAGGCCGTCTGATACCCATTCAAAAAAGTAAGCTAACAAGGCGGCGAGCCGCAGACAGTACAAACGTACGGCAAGGCGAGACAACGAAGTCAGGTTATTTTTTTGGATTGGTATGAAAGCCTGAAAGCGTTCAGACGGCCTCTTGCACAATCATCCGCAACAAGGCTTGACCTTCACCCCGCGTCAAGGTTTATAGTGGCAGCATCGTTCAAATTTTTCAGGAGCACAACCATGCAAACCCTCACCCTCCACATCGACGGCATGACTTGCGGCGGCTGCGTTAAAAGCGCCACTAATGCGCTTTTGGCGGTAAACGGCGTGATTGATGCCAAGGTCAGCTTGGAAAACAAAAACGCTGAAATCCGCTTTGACTCGAGCAAAACCGATGCCGCCGCCCTACTCGAAGCCGTGGAAGATGCCGGCTACGATGCTTCTTTGTAAAGCCAACACTTTTCAAGCCAAGCATCAAACCGAGCAAACGCTTTTCAGACGGCCTTCATTTTATTGCAGGCCGTCTGAAACATTTATGTGAAAGGAAAACCGTCATGCAGCAAAAAGCCCGTTTCGATATCGAAGGCATGACTTGCCAGGCCTGTGCCAGCCGCATTGAAAAAGTGCTCAACAAAAAAGATTTCATCAGCGAAGCCGGTGTGAACTTTGCCAGCGAAGATGCGCAGATCACATTCGACAGCAGCAAAACCTCGCCCGAAGCAATCGCCCAAATCATCGAGAAAACCGGCTATAAAGCCACCCTGCACACCGATGGCGCGCAGCCCGACATCACCTCGAGCACCCAATTGGGCTGGCGCTTGTGGTTGCTCATTCTCATCAATATCCCGTTTTTAATCGGCATGGTCGGCATGATGAGCGGGCATCACGAATGGATGATGCCGGCCATGGTGCAGTTTGCACTCGCCAGCGTGGTGCAATTGTGGCTGGCGTGGCCGTTTTACAAAGGCGCGTGGGCCTCGATAAAAGGCGGCCTGGCCAATATGGATGTGCTGGTCACGCTGGGCACGGTGTCGATTTACGCTTATTCGGCGTTTATGATGTTTTACCACCAAAACTTAGGCCACGACGGCATGTCGCATGTGTATTTCGAAGCCGGCGTGATGATTATCGGCTTTGTGAGCCTCGGCAAATACTTGGAGCAGCGGGCTAAAAAGCAAAGCCTCAACAGCTTGGGGCTGCTGCTCAAGCTCACCCCTGCGCAAGTGAGCGTGCAGCGCGACGGCCATTGGCAAAATCTGCCGCTGGACCAAGTGCAAATCGGCGATATTTTGCGCGCCAACCACGGCGAGCGCATTGCTGCCGACGGCATGGTGATCACCGGCAGCGGCTGGGCAGATGAAAGCCACCTCACCGGCGAATCGCAGCCGCAAAGCAAGCGCGAAGGCAGCCAAGTGCTCGCCGGCGCGATGATCACCGATGGCAGCGTGCAATATCGGGCCGAGCAGCTGGGCAGCCATACCTTGCTCGGCGACATGATGGCCGCGCTCTCCGAAGCGCAAGGCAGCAAAGCGCCGATTGCGCGCATTGCCGACAAAGTGGCCGGTGTGTTTGTGCCGGTGGTGGTGGTGATTGCGCTGGCCACATTTGCCATCACTTGGCTTGTCACCGGCAGCTGGAGCAGCGGCTTGATGCATGCTGTGGCGGTGCTGGTGATTGCCTGCCCGTGTGCGCTGGGGCTGGCCACGCCGGCGGCGATTATGGTGGGCATGGGGCAGGCGGTGAAACGCGGCATTTGGTTTAAAGATGCCGCCGCAATGGAGCGCGCCAGCAAGGTAAACACGGTGATTCTCGACAAAACCGGCACGCTCACCGAGGGCAAGCCCCAAGTGGCTGCTATCTGGCTGCCTGAAAACGGCACGTTTGATGAAAACGCCTTGCTCGCCGCCGCCGCAGCGGTGGAAATGAACGCCACCCACCCGCTGGCCAACGCCATTGTGCAGGCCGCGTTTGCGCGCAAGCTCGATATTCCGGCCGCCGAAGAGGCGCAAACCGAGCCCGGCGCGGGCGTGTATGCCGATGTGGCCGGCATCGGCCGCGTGAAAGTGGGCAAGCCCGATTATTGCCATGTGCAGCTGCCCGACGATTTGGGCGAAGTGTGGCAGATTGCCAGCATTGTGGCCGTGTCGGCCGATGATGTGCCCATCGGCGCTTTTGCACTGGCCGATGAATTGAAAGCCGACAGCGCCCAAGCGATAAGCCGTCTGAAAGCGCACCATATCGATGTGTATGTGATGAGCGGCGACCATCAAGGCGTGGTGCAATATATCGCCGGCAAGCTCGGCATCGAGCATGCCCAAGGCAATATGAGCCCGCGCGACAAAGCCGCCGCCGTGGCCGCGCTCAAAAGCGAGGGCAAAGTGGTGGCCATGGTGGGCGACGGCATCAACGATGCGCCCGCGCTGGCCGCCGCCGATGTGAGCTTTGCCATGAAAGGCGGTGCCGATGTGGCCGAACACACCGCCTCGGCCACGCTGATGCAGCATTCGGTCAACCAAATGGTCGATGCTTTGCTGGTGTCGCAAGCCACCATGAAAAACATCAAGCAAAACCTCTTTTTCGCCTTTTTCTACAACACATTGGGCATTCCGCTGGCCGCCTTCGGCCTGCTCAGCCCCGTGCTTGCCGGCGCGGCCATGGCGCTCAGTTCGATTTCGGTATTGGGCAATGCCATGCGCCTGAAGCGGGTGAAAATCGATTAATCAGGCATAAGAAAGCAGTTCACATTTCAACCTTAGGGTCTGTTCACATTTCATCCGTGCGTAAGATTTTGAGCGAAAAAGCGCGTTTGCAAGGCGAAAAGCGCAGCAAGGTTGGACACCTTGCGAGCATTTTCAACGCGGCAGGCGCGTTTTTGAGCCAAAAGATTGCCACGAGATGAATTGTGAACAGACCCTAATGGATTTTAGGCCGTCTGAACGCGTTCAGACGGCCTAAAATCTGCCGATTTGGTTTACAATAGCGCCATTCTGATTGCAACCTTTATCCACACGGAAACCACCATGCTAGACATCCAACTTCTCCGCAACGACACCGCCGCCGTGGCCGCGCGCCTGGCTGCACGCGGCTATACATTCGACAGCGCACGTTTCGAACAAATCGAAACCGCACGCAAAGCGCTGCAAGTTCAAACCGAAACCCTTCAAGCCGCGCGCAACAGCGCCTCCAAGCAAATCGGCCAGCTCAAAGGCCAGGGCAAACACGCAGAAGCCGAAGCGGCCATGGCCGAAGTGGCGCAAATCAAAAGCCGCCTCGAGCAAACCGAAGCCGAATACCAAGCCGTGCAGGCCGATCTCGACGAATGGCTGATGGGCATACCCAATCTGCCGCACGAAAGCGTGCCGCTGGGCAAAGACGAAACCGACAATGTGGAAGTGCGCAAAGTGGGCGCACCGCGCGATTTCGATTTCGAAGTGAAAGACCATGTGGATTTGGGCGCGCCCTTGGGGCTGGATTTCGAAACCGGCGCCGCGCTCTCCGGCGCGCGCTTCACCGTGATGAAAGGCCAAATCGCCCGCCTGCACCGCGCGCTGGCGCAATTTATGCTCGACACCCACACGTTGCAACACGGCTATCTCGAGCACTACACCCCTTATATCGTCAACGACAACACCCTTTTCGGCACCGGCCAGCTGCCCAAATTCGGCGAAGATCTGTTTCACGTTACCCGTGGCGGCGATGAGAGCAAGCTCACCCAATACCTGATTCCCACGGCGGAAGTTACCCTCACCAACACCGTGCGCGAGCGCATTTTGGCTGCCGCCGAATTGCCGCTCAAGCTCACCGCCCACTCGCCTTGCTTTCGCTCCGAAGCCGGCGCCTACGGCAAAGACGTGCGCGGCCTCATCCGCCAGCATCAGTTTGACAAAGTGGAAATGGTGCAAATCGTGCGCCCCGAGCAATCTTACGATGCGCTCGAAGAAATGGTGGGGCATGCCGAAAAAATCCTCCAGCTGCTCGAATTGCCCTATCGCGTAATAACCTTGTGCACCGGCGACATGGGCTTTGGCGCAACCAAAACCTACGATTTAGAAGTGTGGGTGCCTGCGCAACACACCTACCGCGAAATTTCCAGCTGCTCCAACTGCGAAGATTTCCAAGCCCGCCGCATGAGGGCGCGCTTTAAAGACGAAGAGGGCAAAAACCGCCTGCTGCACACGCTCAACGGCTCCGGCCTGGCGGTGGGCCGCACCTTGGTGGCGGTGCTGGAAAACCACCAAAATGCCGATGGCAGCATCAATATCCCCGCCGCGCTGCAACCTTATCTGGGCGGTGTGCAGAAATTGGCAGCGGCCGACTGATTTCGGCCTGAATAAGCCGGCCGGCTTCGCCAAAGCGGCACAAAATTGAAAACGGCAACCGGGGTGCAATGCAATATGCAACGCACCCCGGCTTTTTTCATCCGCACAGGAAAATGCAAAACCCGCCTGCCGGCAGCAACCTTTCCAACCCACCCGGGCTGCTCAGAAACCATCACACCTGCCGCCGTTTTCCGCACGCTATAATTAGAGCCTTAACCCTATTTTCAACATGACAAACAACTAAATTCAAGCAATACAACCCTTCCCGCGCTTACCCACAAAAGCTGTGGATAACATTGTGGACAGCATGTGAACTGCTGCCGTTTTCCCCGTAAAATCAGGCATTGCAGTTTTATTGCACAAAAATCAAGCCTTTTATTAAAATAAATAAAAATCAACCACTTAAATGATAGACAGGCTTGTCAAGCAAAATATGAGTATGTTTTATGACTGTCGGATTTTTGTTTTTTGTCAATGTGGATAAGCAAATAATTTTTCAACTTTCGGGCTTGACAAAACCCAAGCTTGGCGTAAAACCTTGCCCGTCAAAGATTTAACGGAATCCCATCAAATGAAAAGGCCGTCTGAAAGAAAAACCGCACCGATATGCTGGCTGTTTTGCAGCGTAATCGACAACTATGGCGACATCGGCGTGTCGTGGCGGCTGGCGCAAATCCTGCAACGCGAGCTCGGCTGGCAAGTGCATTTGTGGCTCGACGATGAAGCCGCGCTGCGTGCGCTCAGCCCCGGCCTGCCCTCCCCGCCCTGCACACATGAAAACATTGTGGTGCGCCGTTGGCAGGCAGGCAGGCAGGCCGAAGGCTTAGCGCGCGCACCCGCGCCGCAAATTGTGATCGAAACCTTTGGCTGCGATCTATCCGCCGATGTGGTGGAGATAATGCGTCAAACGCAGCCTTTGTGGCTCAACTGGGAATACCTCAGCGCCGAAGCCGCCCACGAAGCGCTGCACGCCCGCCCCTCACTGCAAGCCGACGGTTTGCAGAAATATTTCTGGTTTATGGGCTTCAGCGAAAAAAGCGGCGGCCTCTTGCGCGAAGCCGATTATGCCGAACGCAGCCAGAGCGGCCTACCCGAGCTGCGCCGCCGCCTCGGCCTGCCGCAAAAAAACCGCCCCGAATGGCTGCTGTTCGGCTACCGCAGCCCGATATGGGCGCAATGGTTTGAAATGTGGCAGCAGGCCGGCGCGCCCATCCGGCTGCTTGTGGCCGGCAAAGAAATCATCGAGAGTCTGCAACAAGCCCGCGTGATTCCCGCTGATGCGCTGCAACAGCCCGGCGATTGCTTTCAGACGGCCTGCGTTGAGCTGGTGCGGTTGCCTTTTGTGCCGCAACACGATTTCGACCGCCTGCTCGCGCTGGCAGATGGCTTAATTATCCGCGGCGAAGACAGCTTTGTGCGCGCGCAATGGGCCGCCAAGCCTTTTTTCTGGCACATCTACCCGCAAGACGAAATGGCGCATCTGGATAAGCTGCATGCTTTTTGGCAACGCGCCTATACGCACTATCCGCCCCAAGTGCGCGCCGCCCACCGCGCTTTGTCGGATGAATTAAACGGTGCCGCCGCGCTTGATGTCGCCGCGCGCCTGGCCGCCTGGCAAGCCCTACAAAACCATTTGCCCGCCTGGCAGCAAGCCGCTGAGGGCTGGCAGCAAAGCTTGCGCACCCAGCCGGCCGCCACCGAAAAACTAGCCAACTTTATCCAAGATAAGCTAAAATAACGCGTTTATTTTAACGACACTTTTTTGATTGGAAACACACAAATGAAAACGGCACAAGAATTACGCTCAGGCAACGTATTTATGGTGGGCAGCGACCCGATGGTGGTGCAGAAAACCGAATACCTCAAAGGCGGCCGCAGCTCAGCCAAAGTGAGCATGAAGCTGAAAAACCTGCTCACCGGCGCGGCCACCGAATCAATCTACAAAGCCGACGACAAATTCGACGTGGTGATTTTGGCGCGCAAAAACTGCACCTACAGCTATTTTGCCGACCCGATGTATGTCTTTATGGATGAAGAATTCAACCAATACGAAATCGAAGCCGAAAACATCGGCGATAGCCTGAAATTCATCGTAGACGGCATGGAAGACATCTGCGAAGTAACCTTCTACGAAGGCAACCCCATTTCTGTGGAGCTGCCCACCATCATCGTGCGCGAAGTGGAATACACCGAGCCTGCGGTAAAAGGCGACACTTCGGGCAAAGTGATGAAAACCGCCCGCCTGATCGGCGGCACCGAAGTGCAAGTGATGTCTTATGTGGAAAACGGCGACAAAATCGAAATCGATACCCGCACCGGCGAATTCCGCAAACGCGCATAATGCCCGCTCTTGCACATTAACAAGAGGCCGTCTGAACATTTCAGACGGCCTTTTTCACGCATTTTGCCGCGCCCTTGAAAAAGAATCGTTTGCAAATGTAAATTTCTCATCCTTATCGCATTATTTACATTTTTAATGCTTGCAATAGAAACGGTTTGCATTTATATTCGCACAAACAAATAATATTTACTCTCATTCCTATTCGAGAGCAAAAGGAGCACATGATGTTTGTCTGCATCTGCAATGCGATCACCGACCGCCAAATTCAAGAAACCGTTGCCGCCGGCGCCAGCACGCTGGGTGATTTGCAAGCCCAATTGGGCGTGGCCACCTGCTGCGGCTGCTGCAGCGATTTGGCTTCCTCATTTTTAAACAGCACCAGCCAAAATCAGATCACCGCCGGCATCAACGTGCAAAGCTGATGCTTCCAGGCTGATTCTATTATTTTATCAATGCCGTCTGAACGTTTCAGACGGCATTGTTTTGTTTTGCACATTCAAGCAAACCGTAGCAAACCGTAGGTACGATTAGCTTTGCCAAAGCAAAGCGTAATCGTACGCATGCCACACAAATGCCGTCTGAAGCCCTTTTTCAAACGGCATTGTTTTGCACATTTCAGCAAACCGTAGGTACGATTAGCTTTGTCAAAACAAAGCGTAATCGTACGCATGGCACACAAATGCCGTCTGAAACCCTTTTTTCAGACGGCATTTGCGTACCGCATTCAAAGAGCGGATCGCAATAAGCTTATCTTTTGAATACGCTTCAAGCTGCTTTCACCGCTGTTTCGATCAAACCCTCACTAAACCAGCGCAATTCATCACGCAAGGCCACCACTTCGCCGATAATCATCAGCGCCGGGCGCGGCGCGCGCTCGGCCATGGCGGCCAAATCGGCGAGGCGGCCGATTTGCACGCTTTGTTTGGCCAGCGTGCCGTTGGACACCACCGCCACCGGCGTGTCGGCGGCGCGGCCGTGTGCCATCAATTGCGCCGCGATTTCGCCGGCCTTCACCGTGCCCATATAAATCACCAGCGTTTGTTTGCCGCGCGCCAGCGTTTGCCATTGCAGACCATCGCCGTCGGGGCGGCAGTGGCCGGTGATAAAGAGCGCAGTTTGCGCATAATCGCGATGGGTGAGCGGTATGCCCGCATAAGCGGTGGCGCCCAGCGCGGCGGTGATGCCCGGCACGATGCGAAACGGCACCTCGGCCGCCGCCAAGGCCTGCGCCTCTTCGCCGCCGCGCCCGAACACAAACGGATCGCCGCCCTTGAGCCGCACCACGCGCTTGCCCTGTTGTGCATAATGCAGCAGCAGGCGGTTGGTTTCTTCCTGCTGCACATGATGCGCACCGGCGCGCTTGCCCACGCTGATTTTATCGGCATCTTTGCGCACCAAGGCCAGAATTTCGTCCGACACCAAAGCGTCATACAGCACCACATCGGCCGCCTGCATCGCTTGCAGGGCGTGCAGCGTCAGCAAACCGGCGTCGCCCGGCCCCGCCCCCACCAGCACCACTTCGCCCTGCTGCGGCCGATAGCCTGCCAATTGGCGGGCAAATTCCGCCTCAGCGGCCGCTTCGTTGCCCTGCGCCACCAAAGTATCGAAGCGGCTGGCAAATAATTGTTCCCAAAAGCGCCGCCGATTGCTCAGCCCTTTGATGCCGGCCTTCACGCGCGTGCGCCAAGCGCCGGCCAGGGCGGCCATTTTGCCGGTGTACGCCGGAATCAAGGTTTCGATTTTCTGTCGCCACAAACGCGCCAGCACCGGCGATGCACCGCCGCTCGACACCGCAATCTGTATCGGGCTGCGGTCGATCACGGCCGGCACGATAAACGAACACAAAGCCTGATTGTCGACCGTGTTGCACAATTTGCCCTGCTTTTCCGCAGCCTGGAAAATGCGCCGGTTTAAAGCTTCATCGTCAGTAGCCGCCACCACGAGAAACACATCGTTTAAAAAGGCCGTCTGAAAATCTTTGCCCAACCATTCGATGCGGCCTTGCTGCAACCAGCCCTGAAAGCGCGGGTTTAATTCTGCCGCCACCACCCGCAGCGCAGCGCCTGCATGCAGCAAACTCTCGGCCTTGCGCTCAGCCACCTGCCCCGCGCCTGCCAGCAACACGGCGCGGCGGTTTAAATCGGCAAAAATCGGATAATGGCTCATGATGGTTTCCTTGTTGAGATAGCAAGGATAGTAAGGCCGTCTGAAAGAAAACAAAAAGAATCGTTTTTGCTTTGTTTATGGTGTTTGGTTATATGGCCGCCAAATCAAGTCAATATAATGTTATGATGTAACATTTCTAAACGGATTCACTGCCATGAAAAAATATCTGCCCATCCTGCTGATGGCGGCAATGGCCGCCTCTTTTCCCATGGCCGCATCGGCCGACAGCCGCATCGAGCGGCTCGAACGCCAAGTAGCCGAATTGAGCGAACGTGTGCGCCAGCTCGAGCAGCAAACCCGGGCGCAACACATTATTATTGAAAACCGTCAAAGCAAAGCGCCGGTGTATGCCTGCAATGTGTCAGTGTTCGGCCACAATTACGAGGGCACCGCCACCAACGAAGGCCTGGCCCGCCAACAGGCCCGCAAGGCTTGCGCAGCCGAGCAAAACGCCATGTTTTGCACCGACCGCGAGATCAAATGCCGCAAATATCCTTAAAGAAAAAAAGGCCGTCTGAATATTCAGACGGCCTCTCGCATCAAACCGGGCAGATTAAATCAAGCCGTGGGTTTGCGGAATTTGCTCTTGGATGGCTTTGGAAATAGCCGAGCTGTCCCAAGAAGTGTTGGTTTCGGTAAACGAGAATTCTTCCAGGCGGTAGGCGCTGCCTTTAAACCAGTTTTCCACGGTTACGCTGTTTTTCGAATCCACAGTAATCAGCAAATCGCTGCCGCTGCGGCTGAAGCCCAAATCGGAAGCTTTGATACCTTCGCCAAACTGCAACACATCATGGCTCTTGCCGGTGCTGTCGTAATCGCAGATGATGTCGCGGCTGTCGCACAGGTCAAACACATAAGTGTCGCTGCCCTCGCCGCCGTTGAGGTAATCGTTGCCATTGCCGCCGTCGAGGTAATCATCACCGTTGCCGCCGTAGAGCTTGTCGTTGCCATCTTTGCCAAACAGCATATCGTTGCCGTCCATGCCTTTGAGCGTATTGTTGCCGCTGTTGCCGGTAATCACGTTGTTCAGCTCATTACCGGTACCATTGAGATTTTGATCGCTCATCAAAATCAGATTTTCAACATTGTCGGGCAAAGTATAGTCAAGGAAAGAGCGCACGGTGTCGGTGCCTTCACCGGGCAATTCGATGATTTCATCAGGCTCAAACTGAATCATGTAGATATCATCGCCCTTGCCGCCATAAAGTTTATCGTGACCTTGATTGCCATTGAGGTAATCATTGCCGTCTTGGCCATAAAGCGTATCGTTGCCGTAGCCACCGTAAATGGTGTCGCCGTTGGCGCCGCCATACACAATATCGTTGCCGTTACCGGCATAAATCACATCAGCGCCTTCCAAGCCGTAAATGATGTCGGCGCCATCGGTGCCGTAGATGGTGTCTTTTACTTTAGTGCCGTAAATCGCGCCCAATTCATCGGGTTTGGGATTTCTGATTACATTGCCCGGATCTTTATCAACACCGCCAAAGCTGTTGTCCGGATTGTCATCGGTGCAATCCACGCAGGGTTTCGGATCGGGTTTAGGTTCAGGTTTGGGATCAGGTTTCGGTTTGGTCGGCGGGCACAAATAAACCGGCAGAAAGCATTTGAACAAGGCACCGAAATCAAAGCCGAATTTTTTCGGCGGGCAATTCACCACCACCGGCTTTTTAGGCGGGCACCATGAGCTGCCGCCGCCATAAGAATAGCTGCCACCCGAGGGGTAGGAAATGCCGCCCGAAGAAAACTTCGAGCCGCCGCCAAAGGAAAACGACTTCGCGCTGAAATAAAACATGATATCTCTCCAAATTAAGAATAAACAACCATCGCCATCACGGAAAGACCAACCCTTTCCGAATCGCGCCCAGTTTAATTCAGTTGGAATAAAATCAGCCCGCCACAAGAAAAGCGGTTAAATAACTTGACTAGCGGTAGTTTCTTAATTTGTGCAATATTTTCTTAAATTTTCTGTAAAAATAGCGTAAAAAACCACCCGAGTGATTATCGGGTGGTTTTTTTATAGCTGATGGCTCAAACAGAATCAGGCATGCAAAAGCGCCGTTTCGATGCGGCCGTCGGCATGCACGCTCAAATAGCCGCCGGTTTCGCCTTCCCAATCTTGCAGCACATAGCGCGTGAGGGTGCGACCGTCGATTTCATGCGTGTGCACCGCCGGGCGGTGGGTGTGGCCGTGAATCAGCACCTCGATATTTTGGCCGGCGTATTTGCCCAACAGCGCCTGCACACCGGCTTCGGTGGCATCGGAAATTTCGCTTTTGCCCTCGGCGTTTTTTTTGGTTTCGCTCATCATGCGGATCTGCCCCGCCAGTATGCGCCGCTCGGCCAAAGGCTTCATCAACACAGCCGCCTGCCACATCGGATTGCGCGATTGAGCACGAAATTGCTGATAAGCCACATCATCGCTGCACAATTCATCGCCATGCACCAATAAATAAGGTTTGCCGTAAAGCTCGGCCACAAATTGCTCGGGCAGCAGGCGGATGCCGCTTTCGGCGGCAAATTTTTCACCCAACAGAAAATCGCGGTTGCCGTGCTGCACAAACACCGGCGTGGCCTGCGCAAAATCCGCCAGCGCCGCCTTAATGCTTTGGATAAACGGCCCGTCGTCGTCGTCGCCCACCCACACATCGAAAAAATCGCCCAAAATATAAAGCGCATCGATTTTACCGCGCCAATCTTGCAGCGATTGGAAAAACAAAGCATTCAATTGCGGCACATCGGCCGACAAATGCAGATCAGAAATAAAAATGGTTTGTGTGTTCATGGTTTATTTTTTAAAAACAGATTCATAAAGAGCCGCTTGAAAGCCTGCATAAAAGCGGCCGTTTTGCGAGAGCACCGGGCGCTTAATCAGGCTCGGTTGCGCCGCCATCAGCGCCACCGCGCCCTCGCGCGTGGCAGCTTGCGCTTGCTGCGCCTCATCCAACTTGCGCCAAGTGGTGCCGCGCTTATTGAGCAGCACCGCCACATCGATATCGCCCAACCAGGCTTCAATCAGATCAGGCGCAGGCGGCGCTTTCTTGAAATCGACAAATTCGGCGGCTATGCCGTGCTCTGCCAGCCAATTGCGGGCTTTTTTCACCGTGTCGCAATTGGGAATGCCGTAAATCGTGGTCATGTTTTGCGCTTTATTCTTTCAGACGGCCTATTGTAAGGGCAGCGGCAAGGTTTGTCATGGCTTCGTGTAAAAAGCTTGGAAACGCGCCTGAAAAAGGCTATGCTTTTGGCAGCGAAACCCAGCTATCCCACTTTAAGATTATGGAGAAAACCATGCCCCGTTCCGCCCCCATCGCGCTGGCCGCCGCCCTGCTTTTGGCCGCCTGCTCCAACGGCAATCAGGCCGGTGACGCGCAATTCAAAAAAGCCATCAACCAATATGCCGAAGAAAACGGCGTGTGCCTGCCCTTGGCGCTCAGCGTGCAAAGCCCGCACGATGGCGGCGCACAAATCGATGTGCGCTTGGGCGCGCCGCAAATTTTGATTGCCGAGCAGGATTTTAACGGTGAACGCATCAATCAAAACGTGTTGGCGCAGATGCGTGTGCTCGATAAAGAAGGTTTCTACAAACGCAGCGGCAGCGAAAACCTGCCCCTGCCCGATGGCAAAGGCAAAATCAAAATCAGCGCCTATGAGCTCACCGAAAAAGGCAGCGCCCAAAGCCGTGCCGGCGCACGCGGGCCGCTTTTCTGCATCGGCCGCCTGAGCGTGGAAAAAATCAATTGGTATACCGAGCCGACACCGGCCAACGGCGTGACCCTTTCCAAAGTTTCCTACGAGGCTGAGTTCAGGCCGGAAAAATGGGCGGAAAAGCTGCTGGAAAAAGGCGGTGAGTATTGGCCGCAAGTCGATAACACCCGCACCCAAACCGCCACGCTGGTGCAAACCAACCAAGGCTGGCGCGATATCCGCGAGCTTCAGTAATATCCATCCCCAAAGATAAGCTTGCTGTGTTATCTCGCCTAGGATCTGTTCACATTTCATCCGTGCGTAAGATTTTGAGCGCAAAAGCGCGCTTGCAAAGCGAAAAGCACAGCAAGGTCGGACACCTTGCGAGCATTTTCAACGCGGCAGGCGCGTTTTTGAGCCAAAAGATTGCCACGAGATGAATTGTGAACAGATCCTAGAATACGGAAAACAAACCAATGCCGTCTGAAAAAATGTTTCAGACGGCATTGGTTTGTGATGCGCACGATAATATTTTGTTTTCACAAAGCGAATCGCGCCTGCGTTTGCCATGCTGCCAGCAGCCCGCCACCTTGCATACCACACCTAAAAAAACAACCCAAAACGTTATCCCGCCTTGCAAACTGACTTTTTGGGATGGCTATCATTTTTCAGACGGCCTGCCGCATCAAGGCCGTCTGAAAAGCACACGCAAAGACAAAGCGGCGAAATAATGCTATGCTTGCCGCTTTATTTCTACCCTGTTTGATGCAATGAAAAAGCTCCTGATTGCCCTTGCCGCCATTGTGATTGCCGCCTTGGCTGCCGTGTTGCTCGTGTTGCCCGATTATCTGGGCAAAAAAGCCGAAGAGAGCTTGGCAGAGCAACAAAAGCTGCTCAGCCAAGCCAGCTTTCTCACCGTGGAATCGCACCGCTACGAGCGCGGTTGGTTCAGTGCCACCGAAACCACCGTGGTGCGCCTGAAGCCCAGCCTGCTGCACAATATGCAGCAATATCTGCCCGACAACCTCAAAACGGTATTGCAAGAGCCGATCACCATCATCAACCACGTCAGCCACGGCCCGTTTGCCGGCAGCCTCACGCCCGTGCGCGCTCGTGTGCGCACCGAATTCCAATATCAGCCTGAAGCGGCCAAAGTGCTGGCGCGCTTTTTCGGCGCACAAGCGCCCGTGCAGATGAACAACACCGTTTATCTCAATGGCGCGGGCGAAATCGAATTGAGCGTGCCCGCTTTCGATTACGAAGAGCTCTCCGGCATCAAGCTCGTGTGGCAAGGCCTGAGCGGCACCACCGCTTATGAAAACGGCTTTTCCGCCTACAGCCACGACTACAGCGCCCCGCTGGTGCATGCCAAGCTGGCCGACCAAGGCGATGTGGTGCTGGAAAAGCTGCACATCCGCAGCCACACCGCCGACGGCAGCAACCGCCTGTCATTGGGCGACAGCAGCTTCACGCTGGGCAAATTCTCGGTGCAATGGAAAGAAGGCATCGATTACAACGTAAAGCTCAACGAATTGGTGAATTTGGTCACCAATCTGCAAATCGGCGCCTTTATCAACCCCACCGGCACCATCGCCCCCTCGCAAATCGTGGTGGAGCAATTGCAGTTTGACACCCAAACCGGCGAAGCCGGCGAATGGATCAACAGCGAAGGCCGCTTCCGCTTCCAAAACCTCACCTACGGCAACGAGCACTACGGCCCGCTCGATATCCACATCGCCGCCGAGCACCTCGATGCCAAAGGCCTTTTAGCGATTAAAGACAAGCTCGCCCAAATCGCCGGCACCGAAATGAGCGACGAAGCCATTCAGGCCGAGCTGATTCACACCGCCAAAAACGAAGCCTCCAGCCTCTTTACCAACAACCCGGTGCTGAAAATCAACACCTTCAGCTTCAAAATGCCGCAAGGCACGGTGGAGGTGAAAGGGCAATTGAGCTTCAACGGCCTCAGCGCCGCCGATATGAACGACTTCAACGCCATGATTCAAAAAACCAGCGCCACGCTCGATATGCAGGTGCCGCAACAATTGCTCGAGCAGCTGGCCATCAGCCAGGCCGGCAGCATTTTCAGCGTGAATCCCGAAGACGCCGCCGCCGGCCGCGCCAGCATGGAAGACATCAACGACACCTTGCGCCTGATGGTGCAAAGCACCATCAACAGCATGCAGGCCGATGGCTATGTTGATGTGAAAAACGGCAATGTCCACACCCTGCTCGATTTGGCCGGCAACACGCTCAAGCTCAACGGCAAAGTGTTTGAAACCGAGCCCGAGCCCGAATTCAGCGAAGCCGATTTGCTGCCCGAGCAAGAGCTTGCTGCGCCGCCGGCCGAAGCTGCATCGGCGCCTTAACGTGAGTGAGGCCGTCTGAAAAAATAAAGCAGGCCGTCTGAAACCTTTCAGACGGCCTGCTTTATTTTTAAGCCATTTGCTTATGTGCACAATTGCAAATTTCAGCATTACCCGCATTTTTTTCAGATGGGCAGGTTGAGCCAGGCCGCCAAGGTTGTAATGCCAATTCAAAAAAATAACCTTACAAAATAAAAGCAGTTCGGCAGCATCATCCGCGTAGGTCGGATTCTCGAATCCGACGTTTGGCCATCGGCCAAAGCAATGTGCGTGTCTTGTTCTGCGAACAAGTGTCGGATTCGAGAATCCGACCTACAGGCTGCCCGTTTGTATATTATTTTTTTGAATTGGTATAAGCCAAAGTTTTTCCAAGCAATTGATTTTATAGTGGCATACAAGAAAAGCGACACGAAACGGCATGCTGCCACAGCGCAGGTTGGATTGATAAACTCAGAGTTTCAGACGGCCTGTGGATTTGTTGGGTTTACAACCCAACCTACCCGCCGTATCACTTTTCTATGCATTTCACTATGTAGAGCTGTTTGGGTTTTGTTGGGTAACGCCTGCTGCAAACACACAGAGGCCGTCTGAAAGCTTTCAGACGGCCTCGCACCTCATTCAAAACGCTGCATCATCATTTCGCGCAAAGCGCTGCGCCGTTGCGCATTCAAGCCGCAGGCCGTCTGAAACACGGCTTGGCTGCCGCAAAACACAAAGCGTTCGCGCGCGCGGGTGATGGCGGTGTAGAGCAGCGCCTTGTTCAAGCCTGCGCCGCTTTCGGGCGGCATTTCCACCGACGGCGGCAGCAGCCACACTTCACGGTATTCCGAGCCTTGGCTTTTGTGCACGGTAATCGCAAAAGCCGGGCTGTGTGCGCTCAAGCGGCTCAGCGGAATGCTGCGGTAGCCCTCGGCTGCGGCAAACCAGGCGGCAAGTGCGCCCGCATTCTCTTTATCCGGTAGCACCAAGCCGATGTCGCCGTTGAACACATTGAGCGCATAATCGTTGCGCTCTATCATCACCATCTGCCCGGCAAACCACGGCACATCGGCACGGGCGCGGCCGTGGCGTTGCAGGCATTGCCGATAGGCCTCGTTAAACGCCGCCGCATCATCGCGCCAAGCCGCCAGCACCACCGCATCGGCCTGATGGGCAAAAGCCGCTGCCACATCGCCGCCGGCCACCGCCTGCCAATAATCCGCGTGCAAAGCATACAAAGCCTCGGCCTGCTCGCGGCGGCTGCCCTGCCACACGCCCAGCGCTTCGGGAAAGCGCGCAAACTGCGCCCAAGCCAGCGCCGCATCTTCCGCCACCACCGCGCGCGCCAGCGAGCCTATACCGCTTTGATCATCAAAGCGGTGGCTCACCACAAGGCGCGCCACGTTTTGCGACATAGGCGGCGGCGATAAGGCCGTCTGAAAACCGTGTTGCGGCAACATAGCCTGCAATTGCGCTGCCGCGTTTTCACTCAATAAAGTGGGCTGCGCCAACGCCGCCAACACCGCACCTGCGCCCACCGAAGGCAGCTGGTTTTCATCACCGAGCAATACCACGCGGCAGCCATCGGGCACGGCACGCAAAAGCTGCAACAGCAAGGCAATATCCAGCATCGAAGCTTCATCAATAATCAGAATATCCAAAGGCAGCGGCTGCTCTTCATTAAATTGCGGGCGCATTTGCGGCGCACGCAACTTTAAGAGCCGGTGCACGGTTTGGCCTTGCAGCTGCAACAAATGCTGCTTCACCGCAGCGGGTGCATCAAAAGTGCCCAGCGCCCGATGCAGCGCGCGCGCCATATGCGCCGCCGCTTTGCCGGTGGGCGCGGCCAGCGCGATGCGCGGCAGTTCGGCGCTTTGGTTGCACAGCAGCGCCAAAAGCTTGGCCACGGTGGTGGTTTTGCCGGTGCCGGGGCCGCCGCTGATGAGCATAAACGCTTGCAGCAGCGCGAGCGCCGCCGCATCCCTCTGCCCTTCGCTGCCCGCCTGTGCAAACCAATCGTGCAAATCCTGCCCCGCCTGCAACCAATCGGGCGCCGGCAGCTTAGCTTGCGCCAACCGCGCGATTTGGGCGGCCAAATCACGCTCGAGCTGCCACATGCGCCCCAAAAACAAACGCCGCTCCAGCAGCACCAGCGGCGTGTTGCCGCCACGGCTCACCAACGGCGCCGCTTCGGCCAAAGCCGCTGCTTCTGCCGCGCTCAGCCAAATAAACGAATGCCCGTCCGCCAAAGCGGCAAACAGGCGCGGCACATAAGGCACGGCCAGTGGCGCCGCTGCGGGCGCATAGTGTTGCAAAAACGAGCAGGCCGCATCGGCGGCGGCCTGGTTTAAATCAGCATCTGAATGAACAGTCATCGGCAGATTCCATTATCGGCAAAGGCCGTCTGAACGCTTTCAGACGGCCTTTCATTATAACGTTTTATCACGTTTCAAACTGCGCGAGTTTCACCCTTCCGCCATCGCCATCAGGCTGGCGTTGCCGCCGGCTGCGGTGGTGTTGACGCTGCGGCTGATTTCGTCAAACAGCGGCAACACATCCACGCCATCGGGCATCAGCAGCACTTTCACCAGCGCACCGCGCTGCGCCGAGAGCTGCATTTTGATATTGGCGGGCAGATTTTCCAGCGCCACCACATGGCTTGCACCCGCAAACGGCGTTTCGCTCACTTCCAGCCATTGGCCGGCATGCTCCTGCCAAATGGCCAGCGGATGCACAGGCAGCACCTGCACGCGTATGCCTGATGCAGCCAGGCGGATCAGCGCGGCAAACGCCGTTTCCAAATCACCGCCGTAAAGCCACACGCGCTGCGGCGCATGCCAGCTCAAGCTGTTGCGCTCGCCGGTGGGGCCGGGCAAAGGCATTTCGGCCTGCCGCAAAGTGTGCACGCGGCTCTCGCCCAGCACAGCGGACAAGCGCACTTTGGCATCGTGCCCAAAGCCCATTTGCGCCAGCAGGCTTGCCATGGTTTGCAAAGCCGCTTCATCCGCTTCGCCCGTTTTGCTAAGCGGAGGCATCTGCCACGGCGCGCCGGCGCTCAAACGTTGCAGATAAAAAGAGCCGCCGGCTTTGGGGCCGGTGCCGGAGAGGCCGTGGCCGCCGAAAGGCTGCACGCCCACCACCGCGCCGACAATATTGCGGTTGACATACACATTACCCGCTTCGATGCGGCGGCAGATGTGTGCCACAGTGCTGTCGATGCGGCTGTGGATGCCGTGGGTGAGCGCAAAACCTTTGGCGTTGATCTGATCAATCAATTCATCCAGCGCGCCGGCCGCATAGCGCACCACATGCAGCACCGGGCCGAACACTTCACGCTGCAATTCATCAAGATTGTTCAATTCAAACAGCACCGGCGCCACAAACGTGCCCTGCTCTGCGCCCTCGGGCAGCGCGATTTCATGATGCGCCCGCGCCACGCTTTTCATTTTCTCGATGTGCGCAAGCAGGTTTTGCTGCGACTCGGCATCAATCACCGGGCCGATATCGGTGTTTAACAACGCAGGATTGCCCACACGCCATTCATCCATCGCGCCTTTAATCATGGCAATCATGTGATCGGCCACTTCTTCCTGCACACACAACACGCGCAAGGCTGAGCAGCGTTGGCCGGCGGAATCGAAAGCGGAATTGAGCACATCGGCGCACACTTGCTCGGCCAGCGCGGTGGAATCGACAATCATCGCATTCATGCCGCCGGTTTCGGCGATTAATACGGGGCTGTCTTCACGGGCGGCAAGATTGCAGTTAATCAGCTGCGCCACTTCGGTGGAGCCGGTGAAAATCACGCCGTTGATGCGCGCATCTTGCGTGAGCGCCGCGCCCACATCGCCCGCGCCGGGCAAGAGCTGCAACACGTTGCGCGGCACGCCCGCTTCGTGCATCAGCCGCACGGCAAAATGGGCAATCAGCGTGGTTTGCTCGGCCGGCTTGGCCAGCACCACATTGCCCGCCGCCAATGCCGCCGTCACTTCGCCGGTGAAAATCGCCAGCGGGAAATTCCACGGGCTGATGGCGGCCACCGTGCCCAGCGGCGCGCGCGCGGCGCAAGTGGTTTCGGCTTCATCGGCATAATAGCGGCAGAAATCCACCGCCTCGCGCACTTCGGCAATCGCGTTTTGCAGCGTTTTGCCCGCTTCGCGCACGGCAAGCATCATCAGCTCGGCCATATTGGCTTCAAAACGCAAAGCCACATTGCGTAAAATTTCAGCCCGCTCAAACGGCGTAACCGCCGCCCAAGAAGCTTCCACGCTTTTGGCCGCCGCCACGATTTCAGCCACATCTTCGGCCCGCACAAAAGCGGCCGTGCCCACAATATCGCTAAAATCGGCGGGGTTGCGCACCGCTTGCGCCGCGGCCGCCTGCGCATCTGTTGCGAGCAGCGGCGCGGCGGCATCGGTTTGCTGCACAGCGGCATTCATTTGCACTTCCAGCTGCTTCAACACCGCTTCATTGCTCAAGTCCAGCCCTTTGGCGTTCAGACGGCCTTTGCCATACAAATGACGCGGCAGCGGCAAAGCGGCATGCATTTTGCCCTGCGTGTGCGCAGCGGCATCGAGCGGGCATTGCACCAAATCATCGATGCTCACGTTTTCGTCTACGATTTGGTTTACAAATGAAGAATTTGCGCCGTTTTCGAGCAAGCGGCGCACCAAATAGGCCAGCAGCGTTTCGTGCGTGCCTACCGGTGCATAAATGCGGCAGCGGCGGCCTAGGTTTTGCTCGCCCACCACTTGGTCATACAGGGTTTCGCCCATGCCGTGCAGGCATTGGTGCTCGAAATCTTTGCCCAAGCCCATTTGGTAAATCGCCGCCAAGGTGTAGGCATTGTGGGTGGCAAATTGCGGAAACACCGCATCTTGCGCCGCCAAAAGCTTGCGCGCACACGCCAGATAGGAAACATCGGTGTGCACTTTGCGGGTGTAAACCGGATAGCCCTCAAGGCCGTCCACCTGCGCCCATTTCACTTCGCTGTCCCAATACGCGCCTTTCACCAAGCGTATCATCAGCTTTTGTTTGTTGCGCCGTGCCAAATCCACCAGATAATCAATCACAAACGGGCAGCGCTTTTGATAAGCCTGCACCACAAAACCGATGCCGTTAAAACCGGCCAAATCGGGGTCGGACACCAGCGCTTCCATCAAATCGAGCGACAATTCGAGCCGGTTGGCTTCTTCGGCATCGATGTTCAAACCGATATCGTATTGTTTGGCCAATAAAAACAAATCTTTCAGGCGCGGCAGCAGCTCTGCCATCACGCGCTCGTGCTGGGCGCGCACATAGCGCGGATGAATGGCGGAAAGCTTCACCGAAATGCCGTTGCCCTCATACACGCCCGCACCGGCGGCATCTTTGCCGATGGCGTGAATGGCGTGCACATAATCCTGATAATAGCGATCGGCATCGGCCTGCGTCATCGCCGCTTCGCCAAGCATATCGAATGAAAAACGGTAGCCCGATTTTTCGCGCTCTTTACCGTTTTTCAGCGCTTCTTCAATGGTCTGCCCGGTCACAAACTGCTTGCCGAGAAGGCGCATGGCATAATCCACGCCTTTGCGTATCAACGGCTCGCCGCCCTTGCCCACCACGCGTGTGAGCGCCGAGCCGAGGTTTTGGCCGCTGTTGGCCGCGGTGAGTTTGCCTGTGATCAGCAAGCCCCAGGCGGCGGCGTTGACAAACAACGACGGGCTGTGGTTGAGATGGCTCTGCCAATTGCCGCCGGATAATTTATCCTGAATCAGCTTATTGCGGGTGGCATTATCGGGAATGCGCAGCAGCGCTTCGGCCAAACACATCAGCGCCACGCCCTCTTCGCTCGACAAAGAAAATTCGTGCATCAGCGCATCCACGCCGCTGGCCTTGCTGCGGTTAGCACGCACCTGCGTCACCAAACGGCGCGCCAGTTTTTCGGCGGCGGCTTTTTCATCGGTGCTCATCTGCGCCTGCACCAGCATATCGGCCACCGCCTCGGCTTCATCGCGGCGGTAGGCGGCGGTAACGGCATCACGCAATGCGGATTGGCTGTGGGAAAAATCAAACATATTCATCCTCTATCATCTTTCATCGTGCAAATCGGCGTGGCCGGCAAAGTGCTCGGCACGATTCGTTTATTAACATCAGCATATCAGCATTCGGCAGATAATTTGCATTTTTATCTTTATCCGCCCAACGAGGCCGTCTGAACATTTCGATTTAGCGTTCACTGCCGCCCTGATAAACCAAAATGGCTGCCGCCAAATCTTCAGAAGCCGCGCCCACGGCTTTATACACGGTGATTTCATCGGCGCGCGTGCGCCCCGGGTGCAGGCCGCGGCACAAGCCGGCCAAATCCGAGCGCACCTGCTCGCGCACAAATACGCCCGCGGCCATCGGCGACAACAAATCGCCGGCTTTATCGAGCGCCTCGTCGGTGTCGACAAACACCGAAGTGTCGGCAAACACGGCATCCTCCGATTCGCGCATATCGGGCTTGAAGCTGCCGATCAAATCCAGATGCGCGCCTTTTTGCAGCCATTGCCGTTGCACCAGCGGCGCGGTGGATAAAGTGGCGCAACTGATGATGTCGCTGCTGCGCACGGCAGCTTCCAAATCGGCCACGGCTTCGGCTTGAAAGCCCTGCTGCTGCAAATCTTCGGCCAAGCGGCAGGCTTTGTTGAAATCAATATTCCAAATGCGCACGTGTTTGATGTCGCGCACGGCGGCATAAGCCGGCGCAATTTCGCGCGCCACATTGCCCGCGCCCACAATCAGCAGGCTTTGTGCATCTTGGCGCGCCAGATAATCGGCGGCCAGCGCCGAAGCGGCGGCCGTGCGGCGGCAGGTGATTTGGTTGCCGTCGAGCACCGCCACCGGCACGCCGTTTTGCGCGTCAAACAAAGTATAAGTGGAATGCAGCCCCGGCAGGCCGTGTTTACTGCCGTTTTCCGGGTAAATGGTCACATGCTTGATGCCCAAAAAGCGGTTTTTCTGCCAAGCGGGCATAATCAATAATGTGGCCGCAGCATCATCGCTCTCAAGCGCATGAATGTGGCGGCGCGGCACGGTGCAGCCTTCCACAAACATCGTGTGCACGGCTTGGATTAAGGCCGGATAAGGCAGCCCGGCACCGGTGGCTTCATAATCAAAAATTTTCATCCATTTCTCCTTTAATCAAAATGTGTTTTCAAATTCGTTTCATTTATTGATGCTCGGCAAGCTTATACAATCGGCTGTATTTTTCTCTGATAAGAGAATAAATAATCTATTTTGCTTGTGATAAAATCATGTATTAACGATATTTCATACTTTTGTTTCCGCCCTCGAAAACCTTATGAATCCAAGCACCCACACCGACCTGCCGGCAGAAAACAGCAGCCTTTTTTTGGCGCGCCAAGTGCATGCTTTGCGCAAAAAAGCCGGCTTGACCTTGCAGCAGCTCAGCCGCAAAAGCGATGTTTCCGTGTCTACCCTTTCCAAAATCGAAAAAGGGCAGCTCTCGCCCACTTACGAAAAAATCGTGTCGCTCGCCCGCGGGCTGGATGTGCCGATTGCCGCGCTTTTTCATGAAGAGAGCGCCCACACGCCCAACGGCCGCCTGGCCGTTACCCGCGCCGGCAGCGCCCGAACCCACAGCACCAAGCAATACGATTATCAGGCGCTGTGTGCCGATTTGAGCAACAAGCGCTTCGTGCCGCTGCTCACCCGCATCAAGGCACGCAGCCTGCGGGAATTTCCGGCGCTCTTGCAGCACGAGGGTGAAGAGTTTATTTATGTGCTGGCCGGCCAAATCACCGTGCACACCGATTTTTACCAACCCATCGTGCTCAACTGCGGCGATGCCTGCTATTTCGACAGCACCATGGGGCACGCCTGTGTGGCCGGTGAAGAAGAGGCGCAAGTGTTGTGGGTGTCTTCCCATTCCACGCAAAACACTTAGATTTTGAATCGCTATCGCACCTTACCTTTTTAAAAAAGGCCGTCTGAAACCTGCAACCGTTTTCAGACGGCCTTTTGATTATTCATCCAACTGCCGCCCCGAACGCTCGCTCACCGCCGCAATCGCCACCAGCGACACCAGCCCGGTGAAAATAATATAAAGCGCAATCGGCACATAAGAGTGATCGAATTTTGCCAGCAGAAAAGTGGCCACCAAAGGTGCCGTGCCGCCGGCCAGCGCCGCGCCGATTTGATAGCCTAGGGTGATGCCGGTGTAGCGCACATTGCTTTTGAAAATTTCGGAAAACATCGTGCCCAACACCGCCGTGGTCGGCGCCCAAATCACGCCCAAACCGATTACCGTAGCCAGAATCAGCATGCTGAACGAGCGGGTTTGCAAGAGCCAGAAATAGGGAAAAGCATAAGCCATCATCATCAACACCCCGGCGATATACACCGTTTTGCGGCCGATTCTGTCGGAGAGCGCGCCCATCAGCGGAATGAGCAGTGTGGTCACCACCGTGGCCACGGTCACCGCGTTGAGCGCCTGTGTGCGGCTGAAGCCGAGCTCTTTGGTGGCGTAATACACAATAAAAGTCGACATAATGTAAAAAGGCGCGGTTTCCACAAATTTCGCCCCCACCGCAATCAACACCTCGCGCTTGTGGTGTTTGAGCGTTTCGAGCAGCGGCACCGCCACCACATTGCCGGCCGCTTGGTTTTTCTTAAACGAAGGCGTTTCATCAATGCCTTTGCGTATCCACAAGCCCACAAACACCAGCACCGCGCTCAGCACAAAAGGCACCCGCCAGCCCCACGATAAAAACACATCATCAGGCAGCATGCTCATCACAGTGAGCGCCAGCGTGGCCAAAAGCATGCCGATGGTCACGCCCATTTGCGGCACGCTGCCGAAAAAGCCGCGCCGCTCTTTGGGCGCATATTCCACCGCCAGCAGCATCGCCCCGCCCCACTCGCCGCCGATGCCCAAGCCCTGCACCAAGCGCAGCAGCACCATCAAAATCGGCGCGGCAATACCGATGGCCTGATAAGTCGGCAGCAAGCCCATCAACACCGTGGCGCCGCCCATCAAGCCCAAAGTGAGCACCAAGGTTTTCTTGCGGCCGATCCGATCGCCGATGTGGCTGAAAATAATGCCGCCGAAAGGGCGGATAAAGAAAGAGAGCGCAAAAGAAGCAAAAGCCAGCATGGTGCCCACGGCCGGATCTTCAGCGGGGAAAAACAGCTGGTTAAACACCAAAGCGGCCACCGTGCCGTAAAGAAAATAATCAAACCACTCAATCGAACTGCCGATCAGGCTGGCCCAAAGCACCCGCTTGGATACGGTTTCTGTTTTCATCTTGCTTCCTCTCCATTTATATTTTTAAAGATGTGTAATTATTGTATAAGAGATTTAATTTTCTTAAAAGAAAATTTTAAGATGATATGCAGATATCTTCTTAGCCGCCTATCCTTGAGCGTGCATTTCCAAGCACATCGTTTTTGCACACATCAAACTGTTTTCAGACGGCCAATATCACGTACAATGTTTGCATTCATTTTTACAAACTGCGGCCGGCTTTTTTCAGACGGCCTCTTTGATTCGGACATCACACAACCATGACCACACCGCCCGCCCTTCCCAAGCCTGCGCCCTCGCGCTGGCTGCCGCTTCTGCTGGCGGTGGCCATTTTCATGCAGATGCTCGACACCACCATTCTCAACACGGCGCTGCCGAAAATGGCGCTCGATTTGAATGAATCGCCGCTCAATATGCAGTCGGCCGTGATTGCCTATGCGCTCACGCTGGCGCTTCTGATTCCGCTCAGCGGCTATTTGGCCGACCGCTTCGGCACGCGTTCGGTGTTTATCGCTTCGATGGGCATATTCGTGCTCGGCTCTGTTTTATGCGCCGCCGCGCCCAATCTTTCCATGCTGCTGGTGGCACGGGTGATTCAGGGCATAGGCGGCTCGATGTTGGTGCCGGTGCCGCGGCTCACGCTTTTGCGCGTTTACGATAAATCACAGCTGCTCAATGCCATCAATTATGCGGTGATGCCGGCGCTTATCGGGCCGGTGCTGGGGCCTTTGGTGGGCGGCTATTTGGTAGACTATGCCAGCTGGCATTGGATTTTCCTGATTAATGTGCCCATCGGCATCGCCGGCATGGTGTTTGCGCTCAAGGTGATGCCCGACCTTAAGGGCGAAGGAAAAGAGCATTTCGATGTGGTCGGCTTTCTGCTGTTTGCCGCAGCCGCCTGCTCGCTGAGTTTATCGGTAGAAATCGTCACCCACCCCGGCACCCGCTTTTTCGCCATGCTGATGGCTCTAAGCGGCGCAGCCGCGCTGTGGCTTTACTGGCAGCACGCCAAGCGCGATGATGCGCCGCTTTATGCGCGCAATCTTTTTCAGGTGCGCACTTTCCGGCTGGGGCTGGCGGGCAATTTGTTCAGCCGCTTGGGCATCAGCTCGGTGCCGTTTCTGCTGCCTTTGCTGTTTCAACTCGCCTTCGGCTTCAGCGCCAGCCTGTCGGGCTGGCTGCTCGCGCCGATTGCCATTGCCTCGATTTTGGTTAAGCCGCTCATCAAACCTTTGATGGGCTATTTCGGCTACCGCCGGGTGCTGGTGGCCAACACCCGCCTGCTCGGCTGCCTGATAATGTGTTTGGCCATTCCCTCGGCGCACACCCCTTTATGGCTGTGGGCAGCGCTGCTGTTTGTGGTGGGCATGGGCAACTCATTACAATTTTCCGCCATGAACACGCTCACCGTGGCCGACTTGCGCTCGTTTCAAGCCGGCAGCGGCAACAGCCTGATGGCCGTCAACCAGCAGCTGGCCATGAGCTTCGGCATCGCCTTGGGCGCGCTGATTTTGCAGTTTTTAAGCCAAAGCAGCATCGCCACCGATAATCTGCACGCCGCTTTTCGCTACACCTTTATTTATCTGGGCGCCATCACCTTTATCTCAAGCTGGATTTTCATCGGCCTCGACAACCGCGATGGCCGCAACCTGACGCAAAAAGCATCCAAACCTTAAAGGAAAGGAGCATTTCTGATGAGCTTTACTGAAAAATACCGCGCCGGCGGCAAAAAATTCAAACTTGCCGATTTTCCGGCCGGCGACAAATCCGGCCTGCCTGATAGCAAAGAAGCCCGCAAGCTCGCCACCGAAGCCTTGAGCGCCGAGCTCGATCAATTGCAGGATATTCTTTATGCGCAAGCCAAACACCGCTTTTTAGTGGTGCTGCAAGGCATGGACACTTCCGGCAAAGACGGCACCATCCGCACCGTGTTTCGCGCCGCCGATCCGCTGGGCATGCGCGTGCAGGCCTTTAAAGCGCCCTCAGAAGCCGAGCGGGCACGAGATTATCTGTGGCGCGTGCACATGGTGATGCCCCAAAGCGGTGAAATCGTGATTTTCAACCGCAGCCACTATGAAGACGTGTTGGTCACACGGGTGCGCGGCTGGATAGACGAAGCCGAGCAGGCGCGCCGCATCCGCCAAATCAACGATTTCGAGCGTATGCTGACCGAAACCGGCACCACCATCGTGAAAATTTTCCTCAATATTTCCAACGAAGCGCAGCGCGAGCGCCTGCAAGAGCGCCTTGATAATCCTGAAAAACACTGGAAATTCAACCCCGGCGATCTCGAAGACCGCAAGCTGTGGCCGCAATTTATGCAAACTTATCAACAAGTGATTGCCGCCACCGACACCGACCACGCACCTTGGTATATCGTGCCCGCCGATTCCAAATCCGGCCGCAGCCTGATTATCGTCAACATCTTGCTCGAACATTTGCGCAAGCTGCATCTGGCTTATCCCGAGGTGGACACAAGCGGCTGGCCGCAGCAGATTGAATGATACCCATCCAAAAAACATCAGGCCGTCTGAAACCAAAGTTTCAGACGGCCTGATGTTTTTCAAAACCGATGCAAGCTTATCCGCCAAACACTTCTATGCCTGTGCGTATTCAAAAATAAATGGTTTTGACAATCTTTTCAGACGGCCTATAAATACACAATCTCGCCGCTGCGCCCGCGGCTCTCCACGCTCGCCCACCACACGAAATCAGGCATGATTTCTTCATAATCTTTGCGCTCGCTGCGCGCTTCGCCGGGGTGGGTTTTCATGCGTTGGGGCGAATTCACAGGGCCTGGCACGAGCACATTGGCGCGCAGATTTTCAAAGCGCTCCCATTCGTCGGCCGCCACTTTGCACAAATAATTCAGCGCCGCTTTCGATGCGCCGAAGCCGCCCCAATAAGCTTTCGGGTCTTCACTGTGGCTCTCGCCGACAAAAATCACCGAAGCATCGGCCGATTGTTTCAGCAGCGGCAAAAAGGCGCGGGTGAGCCCCATCGGCGCCACAGTGTTGATGCGGTATTGGTTCACCCATTCGGCCACGGTTTGGAAATCGAGCGGCGAGAGCGCGTAGAAATAGCTGGCGCAATGCACGATGCCGTCGAGCCTGCCGCCGGTGGCTTCGGCAATGGTGGCGGCCAAGCGCTCAAATTCGGCCTCTTCGGCGCTGAGCAAATCAAAGCAGATGGCAAAAGGCTCGGGGCCGCCGGCAGCCACGATTTCGTCATACACTTTTTCAAGCTTTTTCTGATGGCGCGCCACCAACACCACCGTGGCGCCGGCAGCGGCATACGCTTTGGCCACTTGCTCGCCTATGCCTTGCGATGCGCCGGTGACCAGCAGGATTTTTTCTTGCAGTTGAGCCATTTTATTGTTTTCCTTTAAGCAGTTCTAAGCAGTTCGTTTTGATAACGCCCATTCGTTCAAACACAAAGCGGCGGCCGATTGGCCGGTTTGCACCGCTGCCTCCAGCGTGGCCGGATAGCGCGGGTGCAGATAATCGCCCGCCGGATAAATATGCTGATGGTGCAGCCAGGCCAAATCGGGCAAGCGGCGGTGGGCAACGGCAGCCGTGGTGGCGCGCTTTTCGGTAATCACGCGCGCGGCAACGGGTGCACCCGCATCCGGGCACAAAGTTTGCACATCCGCATTCACCCGCGCCACCCATTCATCGGGCGCAAAGCCGCCGACGATATCCGACACGCTGATCACCGCCGCCACTTCATATGCACTGCCGCCCAATGCCGCGCGGCCAATCAGCCATTGCGCCGTGCCGTTTGCCAGGCCGGTCATGGCGGCGGGCAGATTCAGCGGCGCAGCATAACGCAAATATACCGTAGTAATGGCATGATACTGCATATCGGCATAGGCCGTCTGAATGTTTGCCGGCGTGTCAGGCGGCAAGAGCGTCGCAGCGTGATAAGGTGCCACCGCCAAAACAGCGCAGTCGAAAGCCGCGCCGTTTACTTCGATTTGCCCGCTCGGCAGCGGCTGCAAACGCCCCACGCGGCTTTCCAAATGCACCACCGCACCGCTTTTTTTCAGACGGCCTAAAGCCGGCTCGGCCATAATGCGCCCCAAATCAAGCTTGGGCAGCAGATAATCGCTGTCGCTTTTTTGCGCCCACACCCCGTCTTGCAACACATTAGCCAGAATATTCAGGCTGGCCGACTCAAGCGGTGTGTTGAGTGCGCCCCACACCAGCGGCTGCCAAAATTCGGCCACCAGCCGGCGCGGCGTGTGCCGCTTGCCCAACCATTCGCCCACGCTGATGTCGGGCGGGTTCAAGCCGTGGCGCCGCTGCAAAGCGCGCATGCTGTCGAGCAGGCGCAGTTTATCGGCAAAGCCCAGCTTTTTGGCACACAAAATGCCGGCCAACAAATGCAGCGGTGCGGGCAGCGAAGCCGCCTTAAACTGCATGCCGTCGGCCATATGCCATTGCAGCGGGCAGCGCACAAAAGCCGCGTTTTCCGGCACGCCGATTTGCTGCATCAGCGTGCGCACGCCGTGATAAGCGCCGATTAAAATATGCTGGCCGTTGTCCAAAAAGCTGAAATCACCGCGCCCGGCCGCCAGCGTGCGCGCCCGCCCGCCCGCCTGCTTGCCCGCTTCAAACACATGCACCTCGGCTTTGTTGCCCAAATGCACCGCTGCCGACAAGCCCGCCCAGCCCGCGCCGATCACGGCGATTTTCGGGCGGGTTTGATGTTGCTTGCTTAAAACATTCATGGTTTAAATCCAAACAGCCAGGTTTTCAGGGCGATGCGTTTTTTGCGCGGGCCGGGAATGGCAATTTTGTATTTCAACACGTTTTGCGCACCGTCGCGCTCGATTTCGTTGAGCAGCGCATAATAAATCGCCGCCAAAATCAAGCCCATTTTTTGGGCCTTTTTATCAGCAGCCGGCAGCAGCGCCAGCGCTTCGCGATAAATGGCGCGCGCACGCGCGATTTGAAACGCCATCAATTCGGCAAATTGCGGCGTGGGCGCGGCCTGCATAATGGTTTGCGCGGGCACGTCAAAGCGCTGCAAATCTTCCATCGGCAGATAAATGCGGCCGTTGCGCGCATCTTCGCCCACATCGCGGATGATATTGGTGAGCTGCAAAGCCAAGCCCATTTTATCGGCATAATTCAATGTTTCGGGGCGGCTAAAGCCCAAAATGCGCGTGATCAACCGCCCCACCACACCGGCCACGCGGTGGCAGTAAAGCTGCAATTCAGCAAAGTTTGCGTAGCGCGCCCGGGTTAAATCCATCTGCATGCCCTCGATGATTTCCGCCAGCTCATCGTGCGGCAGCGCAAATTCCGCCACCACGCCTTGCAGCGCGCGGCACACCGGATGCTCGGGCGCGCCGCCGTCAAACACCTTGGCCAAATCGGCGCGCCACCAATTAAGCGTGGTTTGCGCCACCTGCATATCGGTGCAATCGTCCACCACATCATCGAGCTCGCGGCAAAACGCATACAGCACCGTCATGGCATCTTGCCGGCGCTGCGGCAAAAAACGAAACGCAGCCAAAAAGCTCGAGCGGCTTTCGGCGGCTTTTTGGCGGCAATAATCAAGTGGCTGCACAGCGGCTCCCTGCGGGTTTTGTTAACATCGGATTGTAGCGGGATTTTCCGACGGCAACAAATTTTCAGACGGCCTGCCAACGCGCGGGCACAATTCCGACAAAACCACTCAACTATGCGCGCCAAATCTGCTAGAATATGCCCCACAAACCCGAACACCCAAAGGCATACAATAATATGGCACTATTGCAAATCGCCGAACCCGGCCTCGCCGCCGCCCCGCACCAACACCGCCTCGCCGCAGGCATCGATTTGGGCACCACCAACAGCTTGGTGGCCGCCGTCAAAAGCGGCAGCGCCGTTTGCCTCACCGATGAGCAAGGCCGCGCCACGCTGCCCTCGGTGGTGCGCTATTGCGAAGATGCGCGCGTGGAAGTGGGCCATGATGCGCTCAAAGCGCAGAAAATCGACCCGGTCAACACCATCAGCTCGGCCAAGCGCCTGATCGGGCGCACCCTGGCCGACCTCAAAGCCGACAACCATTATTTCCCCTACCGCTTCGGCAACAACGAGCGCCTGATTGAATTGCACACCCGCCAAGGCAATAAAACCCCGATTGACGTGTCGGCCGAAATTTTGCGCACCCTCAAAACACGCGCCGAAGAGCGTTTGGGCGGCCCGCTCACCAGTGCCGTGATTACCGTGCCGGCTTATTTCGACGATGCCCAACGCCAAGCCACCAAAGATGCCGCGCGCCTGGCCGGCCTCAATGTGCTGCGCCTGCTCAACGAGCCCACCGCCGCCGCCATTGCCTACGGCCTCGACAACCGCGCCGAGGGCACGTTTGTGGTATACGATTTGGGTGGCGGCACGTTTGATGTGTCGGTGTTGCAGCTCACCAAAGGTTTGTTTGAAGTGAAAGCCACCGGCGGCAACAGCGCGCTGGGCGGCGATGATTTCGACCACCGCCTCTTCTGCCATCTGCTTGAGCAAAACCAGCTCTCGCAGCTTAACGAGCAAGACAGCCAGCTTTTGCTCAGCCTCGTGCGCGCCGCCAAAGAAACGCTCACCACCGAATCCAGCGCCACCATTCAGGCCACGCTTTCAGACGGCCGCCAAATCAGCAGCAACATCACCCGCCAGGAGTTTCAAAACCTCACCCAACATTTAGTGGCCAAAACCATCGAGCCGGTGAAGCAGGCGCTCAAAGATGCCGGCGTGGGCAAAGCCGACATCAAAGGCGTGATTATGGTGGGCGGTGCCACCCGCATGCCGCATGTGCAGCAAACCGTGGCCATGTTTTTCGGCCAAACCCCGCTCAACAACCTCAACCCCGACCAAGTAGTGGCACTCGGTGCCGCCATGCAGGCCAATGTGCTCGCCGGCAATAAAAACGACGACGAATGGCTGCTGCTCGACGTTACCCCGCTCTCGCTCGGCCTCGAAACTTACGGCGGCCTGGCCGAAAAAGTGATTCCGCGCAACAGCACGCTGCCCACCGCACGCGCGCAAGATTTCACCACCTTTAAAGACGGTCAAACCGCCATGACCGTGCACGTGGTGCAAGGCGAGCGCGAGCTGGTGAGCGATTGCCGCAGCCTGGCCAAATTCACCCTGCGCGGCATTCCGCCCATGGTGGCGGGCGCCGCACGCATCCGCGTTACCTTCCAAGTGGATGCAGACGGCCTGCTTTCCGTGTCTGCCCGCGAGCAAACCAGCGGCGTGCAGGCGCAAATCGAAGTGAAACCTTCTTACGGCCTCGATGATGAAACCATCACCCGCATGCTCAAAGAAGGCATGAACAACGCCGGTGAAGACATGGCCGCGCGCGCGCGCGCCGAAGCCCAAGTGGAAGCAGAAGGGCTGATTGCCGCCGTGTCTGCCGCGCTGGCGCTCGACAGCGATTTGCTGGAGCCCTCCGCGCTTGCCCATATTCAAGCGCTAATCAGCAAGCTGCAAACCAACCTGAGCAGCCACACCGCCGAGCAGATCCGCGCCGCCACCACCGCGCTGGCGCAAGCCACCGATGATTTTGCCGCCAAACGCATGAACCGCAACATCCAACGCGCCCTCACCGGCCAAAGCGTGGAAAACCTGTAAACCCAAGCCGGTTTATCCGCATTGATTTAAACCATTTACCGCACTCACAATAAAAGACACAACATGCCAAAAGTAACCGTTCTCCCCCACGCCACACTCTGCCCCGAAGGCAAAGTGATTGAAAACGCCCCCGCCGGCCAAAGCATTTGCGATTTGCTGCTCGACAACGACATCGAAATCGAACACGCCTGCGAAAAATCCTGCGCCTGCACCACCTGCCATGTGATTGTGCGCCAGGGTTTCGACAGCCTCGAAGAGCCCAGCGAGCTCGAAGAAGATCTGCTCGACCAAGCTTGGGGCCTCGAAGCCGATTCGCGCCTGAGCTGCCAAGCCCAAGTGGCCGATGAAGATTTGGTGGTGGAAATCCCCAAATACACCATCAACCACGCCCGCGAACACCATTAACACGCAGGCCGTCTGAAACTTTTTCAGACGGCCTAAGGGTCTGTTCACATTTCGTTTATGAGGGGATTTTGTTCCTGAGAATGCAGATGCAAGGCAAAAAAACGCAGCAAGGTTGAACATCTTGCGAGGCTTTTTAACGCAACAGATGTATTTTCAGGGGCGAAATACACCCGTAAATCGAAATGTCAGGATGCCCTAGATAAAAACAACATTCAGTATAAAAGGAGCGCACATCATGAAATGGACCGACACCCAACGCATCGCCGAAGAGCTATACGATGCCCACGGCGACATCGACCCGAAAACCATCCGCTTCACCCACTTGCGCGAACTGGTGATGGCGCTGCCCGATTTCGATGACGACCCCGCCCGCAGCGGCGAGCGCATTCTCGAAGCCATCCAGCAAGCCTGGATAGATGAAGCCGAATAAACCGCTGGCAGACTACGCCCGCGCTGCCCACGGCCTGAGCAGCCCCGCCGTGGTGGTGCGTAAAGAAGAAATCGCGCCGGCCGATGAAGATGAAGAAGTGCTCAGCGAAACACGGTATCACTTCAGCGACGGTGCCGTGTTGCAATACCGCATCGAAACTGACCTTTACGAAGGCACCCCCGAAGCCGCCCCCGCCTGCCTGCCGATGTGGATCAGCTACCGCATCATGCAGCACCCGCCCGAAGCCGATATCGCGCCCGAGCAAAAAACCTTTGCCAACACCTGCCGCCAGTTTTTCTGGCTGAAAATGCAGGCATAAAATCGTGCAGCTTGAATGGCAAACACAACCATACGCATGATTCAAAAAGGCCGTCTGAAACTTTTTTCAGACGGCCTTTTATCATTTACCGCACACCTTATACCAATTCAAAAAAGTAAGCTAACAAGGCGGCGAGCCGCAGACAGTACAACTAGTACGGCAAGGCGAGACAACGAAGTTAGGTTATTTTTTTGGATTGGTATTACAACGGCGGCTCAGTCCACACCGCACGATAGCTGGTATAAACCGTGAGCATCGTCCACGGCGTGACCACCAATATCATCAATGCAGACATCGCCACCAACGGCAGCCAAACCCAATCAAACAGCATCACCAAACCCATCGCCAGCAAACCGATTACCAAAGAGAGCCCCAGCCACACCAAGCCATACACAATAAAAGGCAAAATATTGCGCACGCAGCCCTGAAAGCTCATTTTCATCGCCTGCCACGGCGCCACATCATCCAGCACCGTCAACACAGTAGCAAACCACATCATCATCGACACGGGCACAAGCGCAGCAAAGCCTGCCAATATAATCCCGCCATACATCGCCATCGCTGCCACAGAAGGCTGCTCCGAATCCCAATCACTGATGTTTGTGCCTGTTAAATACATCACAACCACAAACACAAACACCACCACCAGCAGCACCAAAAAATACAGCAGCGTCAAAATAAATAATTCTTTGAATTTATGCTGAAAACCACCAAACAAATACACAAATTCCAAATCATCATTTTCCGCCAGCGCCGCCGCAGCCAGCATCATGCCGCCCGCAAAAAACAAAGTCAGAAAATTGCTCAAAAAGCCCACCAGCGGCAGCATAGACACCACGGTGGTAATCAAAAGCATCACAAACGACATGCCCACCCACAGGCCCCAACGTCGGGTAAACAGCCCCCAAGCCTGCCCTATCCAAGCCGCACCCGCCGATGCAGCCAAGCGGCGCGGCTCGCGCAAAAGCTTGGGCGAGCCCTCGCTATCCGGCACCAAATCAGGCGCGCTTTCACCATAAATTCTGAAATCCGACATTTTCTTCTCTCATTGTTAAAATTCGTAAAACACAATTATAACGCCGCGCTTTAATATTTCAAGTATCGATACCGATTTCTATCAATAAACATAACAACAAACACACAAAGGCCGTCTGAAACAAATCTTTCAGACGGCCTTTAAATAATCATCAAACCAACTATAAAACCAAACCGATTTCAATCGCGCCCGCTGATTTTATCCGACAGCCCCACCTCATGCGGATTGATGCGCGCATTGTCTTCCTGGCCCAAACCCACCAGCCGGCGCAGGCGTGTAATATATGCATTCACATCCAAACCGCGCCCGAAACGCTGCGCCTCCCAAATCGTTTCCGCCAGCGCCTCCATCATCTCATGCTCCGCCCGCACCCAATCACCATTATGGCGGCGGCAAAGCTGCTCATGCACCGCGCGTATGCCCGGCGGCTGATCAATGCCCGCCTGCTCCTGTATCGACATATGCAGCGACATATGCAGAAAAGGGTTTGTTTCCTCAGCTTCAGGCGTCCACGTTTTTTCCAAATAATCTTCAATATTATCCAGATAATGATGGTATTCAGGGTGCGCCTCGATAATGCGCAACGCCTTTTGCTGCAAGGCATCCAGCTGCAAAGGCAGCATACGCTGCTGCCACACCTGCGCAAAAAAGCGCCGCACATCCTGCGTGTTTACATCATACATAAGCTTGTCCGCCCTATTTTTCAGACGGCCATTATAACCGATAGGCCGTCTGAAAGTATCGGTGGCATTTATCCGGCCAAACGCGTATAATTAAAAATTCCTATCTGGGGGCGATCTTGGTTTCGACGGGGGTTGCGAAGCAGATGCGGGCATACCGGGGTCTCAGATTCCCGTAAAACACTGAACTTAAATAGTCGCAAACGACGAAACTTACGCACTGGCCGCTTAAGGCCTGCCGTTGCAGCAGTTGGCCGATGGGCTGCGTAGGGTAAAACCTACAGCAACGTTATTTACATGGGCTGGTTTCGTGTCGGGTTACTTGGCACGGAATAAGATTTAAGGTAACTGGCTTCCAAACAGCCTGTCTGCCGGCGGAATGGAAGCAAGACTTCAAATAGACCGACTAAGTATGTAGAACGCTTTGTAGAGGACTTTCGGACGGGGGTTCAATTCCCCCCGCCTCCACCAACCTATGTTTTCAGCAATATGCTGGCACACCATAAACCCCTGAAATTAAAAGATTTTAGGGGTTTTTTATTGCCTATGATGTGCTGGCGTGTGCTGTAGTTTTCATAGCTCATGGGGTAATTCTTGGGGTAATATCGGGCAAAACCCCCGCAAAAAGCCCCTGAAAATGCCTGAAAAACAGCCCGATTTTAAAGCCAAATCACCCCAAAACAGCCTGAAACCCTGATGGATAAAGGCTTACAGCGTTTTTAAATATTACCCCTAAAACCGATAAAAACAAGGCAGAAAAACCATGCCGAAAGCCATAACCCCACTTACTGATTCACAATGCAAAAATCTTGCCCTACCCGCCAAAGGCATCAACCAGCTTTCAGACGGCCACGGCTTGTCGTTGCAGGCCGATAGCAAAGGCGGCAAATACTGGCGGCTTCGCTACTACCACCCCCACACCAAAAAGCGTGAAGAAATCCGACTTGGCATCTATCCCGATGTAAGCCTGAAAGCAGCCCGTGTGAAACGTGAAGAACTACGCGCCTTGCTTGAAAAAGGTATCGACCCGAAGCAACACCAGCAAGAGCAGGAAATCAAACAGCGCAATCAGGCATTGAACAGCTTTGAAGCGGTTGCCCGAAAATGGCATGCCGACCAGCAAGCCAAGCCCGATAAGTGGATGCCTGAACACGCCCACCGCCTTTTACGCAGCCTTGAACTGCACATATTCCCCGATATAGGGCAGCGGCCAATTGCCGAAATCATGCCGCTGGAAGTATTGAGCTTGCTGCAAAGGCTGGAAGCGGCGGGGAAATACGACACCGCCCACAAAGTGTATGACGTGGTGAATCAGGTGTTTTCTTATGCCGTGCGTTTGCGGATATGTGTATTCAACCCCGCCGCCGAACTTCGCAGAGAGCTGGCACAAGTGAAACAGCAAAGCTTTCATCATTTATCCGACCCTGCCGAAATCGGGCAGCTATTGCGCGATATAGACGGCTACACAGGCACGCCGCAAGTGCGCATCTTGCTGAAGCTTTCCCCCTATGTGTTCACGCGACCCGCTGAATTGCGCATGATGAAATGGGCAGAGCTGGATTGGGATAATGGCATTTGGGAGAAAAGCGGTGAGGGCGAGCGGAAAGGCGAACGAATGAAGAACGGGCTTGACTTCCTTATCCCATTGAGCCGCCAAGCCGCCGCCCTGATTGAGCAGATGAAGCCGATAACAGGCCATTATGATTATGTGTTTTGGAATAAGGGCACAGGGCAACCATTTAGCGAAGCGGCGGCAAGCAAGGCGCTGCACAGATTGGGTTACAAAGACAAGCAGACTATGCACGGCTTCCGCCATATTGCCAGCACCGCCCTGAATGAGCAGGGTTTTAACGGCGACTGGGTAGAACGGCAGCTTGCCCACAAAGACCCAAACCAAACACGCAAAACCTACAACAAAGCGGAATATCTAGAGCAGCGCACCGCCATGATGCAAGCCTATGCCGATTATTTGGACAGCTTGAAAGACGGCAATAAATAGGCCGTCTGAAACAGCCGCCACTTGGCAAATGCAGCATATGTTTACAAACTGCCATTTTTTAAACATGTTTTCTAGACATGTACACACGGTAAACATATACTTGGAACATCTTTATTTTTTGCCATTTAATAAACATGAATACTTGGAATGCAGAACAGCCCTACAACCATTTACCACCCTTGCCGCCAAAACACGATATTGAAAGCAAGGCTGTATTAAAACAGTGCATCAATGCCCGCGCCGCCTTGGCAGAACTGAAGCAGGCCGCTGAATTAATCCCTAATCAAAGCATGTTGATTAACACCTTGCCCACCATGGAAGCACGGGCAAGTTCGGAAATTGAAAATATCATCACCACCACCGATAAACTGTTTCAATACATGCAAACAGAAAGCCAAGCAGCAGACCCTGCAACCAAGGAAGCCATGCGATACCGAAGCGCATTGTTTTCAGGCTTTCAGTCACTCGACATTAAGCCGCTATGTACGCAAACCGCCAAACTGGTATGCAGCGAAATCAAAGGCCGTAATATGGAAATCCGCCAAACAATCGGCACAGCTTTGCGCGCCGATGGCAGCGGCAACACCATTTACACCCCGCCTACAGGCGAGCAGTTAATACGCGAAAAATTAGCCGATTGGGAGCGGTTTATACACCAAAGTACAGACCTTGACCCGCTGATAATTATGGCAATAGCACATTACCAGTTTGAAGCCATACACCCCTTTTCAGACGGCAACGGACGTACAGGCCGCGTATTGAACAGTTTGCTGTTGATTGAAAAGGGGCTGCTTAGCTTGCCGATTCTATACTTGAGCCGCTATATCATTGAACACAAAACAGACTACTACCGCCTTTTGCTGGACGTAACCGAAAACGGCAATTGGGAAGCATGGATTTTATACATGCTGGCAGGGGTAGAAGATACTGCAAAATGGACGATAGCCAAAATCGAAGCCATCAAGAAGCTGGCAGAACATACCCGCAATTATATTCAGACGGCCTTGCCGACTGTTTACAGTCATGAGCTTGTGGCCTTGCTGTTTGAACAACCCTATACCCGCATTGCCAACCTTGAAAAAACAGGCATTGCCAAACGGCAAACCGCATCAAGGTATTTACAGGCATTGGCTGAAATCGGCGTATTGAATGAAATCACGATTGGGCGTGACAAGCTGTTTATCCACCCTAGGTTAATGGCGCTTTTAAGCGGCGATAACAACGAATTTAGCACCTACCCCGATACAGCCCGATAAAAGGCCGTCTGAAAGCACAACACCAGCCCCGCCGCCAAATCGAACGAAACATTAACGGAGATTCAGCCATGAAATACAAAAGCGAAATCAGCGCAATGCTTCACGAAACCATGCAGGGGCTTCACGAAGTGGGCGTAATCGACAAAACCACCATGCGGGAATTTGATAAATCCTGTTTGACCGAAATCGAACCATTGAGCGGCGAAGCCATACGCGCCATACGCGAAAAAGAAGCATTGAGCCAAGCGGCATTCGCCATTTATCTGAATATCAGTAAAAACCAAGTTTCGGAATGGGAGCGGGGCATAAAGAAACCAAGCGGCGCGGCCTTAAAGCTGCTTTCATTGGTAAAGGCCAAAGGCATACAGGCCATTGCATAACGCCAATCAATCAGCCGACACCAGCCCCCGCCGCTGGTGTTTTTATTGCCATTTGCACATGCTGGCATATTGTAGAATAATCGGGCATGTAGAAACATCAAAGCAAAGGAGCCGCCGCCATGCCCTACACCATGAACAGCCGCGAATTCAACCAGCACACCAACCGCGCACAAAAAGAAGCCGACAAAGCCCCTGTGTTTATCACCAACAGGGGCAGGCTGGTGCATGTGCTATTGAGCTATGCCGATTATCAAAAGCTGGCAGGCAAGCCGCAAAGCGCGTTAGAAGCGCTTACAGCCGCCCCCGCCCTTGCCGAAGCAATGGCCGATATAGAGCTGGATATACCGCCGCGAAGCACCGCCCACCGCCGCCCTGTTGAGTTTGGGGAAGACTGAATATGTATCTGCTCGACACCAACATTATTAGCCAAACACGCCGCCCCGATAAAGCCGACAAGCGCGCGACCGCATGGCTGGCACACACCGACAGCAACAACCTGTACACCAGCGCCATTGTCATGATGGAACTAGAGCGGGGCATTCTTGGCATAGAGCGCAAAAACAGCCAGCAAGGCACGATATTGCGGCAATGGCTGAATGATGTTGTCAAACCCGCATTTGCTGGCCGCGTGTTGCCCATAGACGAAGCCACCGCCGCCATATGCGCCAAGCTGCACATACCCGATAAAGCCCCTGATAACGATGCTTGGATAGCCGCAACGGCCATACAGCACAACTACACGCTGATAACGCGCAACACAGCCGATTTTGAACGCACAGGGGCAAAGCTGCTTAATCCGTTTGAGTATGCAGGGTAAGGCTACCTGAAAGCGGATTGAGATTAAATCTTGCAGGCTTTTCAGACAGCATCAAGCAGATATTTAAATGTGGAAATTATGGGCGGTATCCAAGTGGTATCCAAGCAAGTAACCAAGAATTGATGGTTACTGAATTTGGATACCAAGCAAGTTAACAAGGTTTCAGACGGCCTATGCAAGGTTCAACAATGATAAATTTTTCTAAATTAAAAAAGTGGTTAACTATTGAAGAAACGGCAAAAAGTCTAAGCATGGATTTTGATGATGACGTGTCAATAGGAGATGTTTATCAGGTTTGTCTAGAGGGGCATTTACAATTATCAATAAGATTCAGCGCCCCCGAAACAGCAATTAAATATAAATATATTTGCAACATTGATGATGTTGAAAGTCATAAAAAACAATTAATTGACTCTCAAACTGTAATGCTAAGATTATCGCTTGACAAACAATTTGGAACAAAACAGTATCCTTATGTACATGAACTATTTGCCGAGTATGAGAAAGCATTGGGAAAAGAAGACGAAGAAACAGCATTTGAATTATTTCTTAGCAAACTACCTGTTTGCGAATTTACCAGCAGCGCATTATTTCTACCTAATGGCAAAGTGTATGCACGAGATGAAGAATGCCGTGTAGGTGGTATTTTTAAATTGGCGATGTATGGCAATGAAAAACTTGATATAGATTTCCTACTTTGCCAAGAAAAAGGCATGGAAACGCCCGACTTGATAGATATTGATGGTTTTTTTGCGCTGGACGAAAAAGGAGATTTGTATTCAGTTCAAGCCACTCGATATAAGGAGAATGAAAGTGGTATTAGTATGCCGTGGCACTATCCATCAGGAGGGATAAATGATTTTCAAGCTGCTAATTTTGTTTGCTCGCAGGACGATTTAATAGATTTCAGAAAATATATACAAGGGCTAAATCATAGAGATTCTAACCCTGAAAATTCAAGCACTAGAAATTCAATGCTAATAATTATTGCTGGATTATGTTCAAAAGCAGGAATCGACCCTAAGAAAAGAGGCGTCTCATCTGAAATAGTACGAGAAATTGAAGCGCTTGGAGTTAGCATAGATTCTGAAACAGTAAAAAAATACCTTGATGGATTGCCCGACTTAATAGCAAGAAAACAGAAAACAGCAATTTAATTTACCGAAATCGGAAAACTAAAAACCGAAATCGGAAAAGCCGCCCCACGAGGGCGGTATCTTTTTGCGCATGAGAAACACCAGCAACCCGCTGGCTGTAACGGATGGAGATAAACCATGCAGCAAATCAACCTCAACAATCTTTCCGATGATGCGCAATTAACAATGGCCGAATTGGAAACCAGCAAAGTGAAAAATCGCCGTGGGATTACGCGCTTGTCAGGCAGTCAAATCCGCCGATTGGAAGCACAAGGCATTTTTCCGAAGAGCCGCCAAATCACAGGCACGAAATGCCGCTTCTATGTGGCTGGTGAAGTGAAGCAATGGCTGGCACAACAAGCCGCCAATAGCTAAGGGAGCGCATGAGATGAACGAAAAAACCGCCCGAATCGGCAAAAATTCAGACGGCCTGTATCTACTCGACAATGGCAACTATCCCCCTGCAATCTGCCGCATAGGCGCGGCCACCACGGGCAAATTATGGGTAATCAACGATAACCCCGCCTATCCGAGCCACACGGTAGAGCCGCATCAAATCCGCATTATCGGGCAGGTAAAAGAGCTGTTTAAAATCGAAAGAAAGGCGGTGTAACCATGAATCAAAATCAAATTGCCCCCGCTTATGGCCGCAAAGAAAGCTACTTCCCTGATGATGGCGCAATCGAAACCAGCTACACCGTTTGCGTATTGCCGCCGTATCATTTGCGCCCCGATACCGTTTGGCAGCAAAACGGTTGGCGGCCATTTACCGCCGATACCGAAGAGCAGGCAGAAGCCGCCGCTATGGCTTATTGCCATGAAAAAGGCTGGCAGTATCAGCGTGTGAATCCACGCGAGCCGATTTATCCGCAAATCCACGGCAGCCAAGCCGAATAAATCCCCCGAATAAATCCCCGCCGATGCGCCTTAAGCCGCATTGGTAGGGAGATTGCAGCCGTAGAAAACAGGCAAGCCCTTGATTTACCGCTAAACGGTGTTTTTCGGAGTGGTGACGGCAAGGCTACCTGAATGGCAGAAAGAAAGAGATTGAGCGATGAAAACCTACACCGATGGGCTGTATCACACCAAGATAACAACCAAAGTATCAGGCAACATCAAGCGCATGAACAAACGGCAGCTTGCTGAAATCAAGCCGCTGGCAGGTTTGATAGCGGCTGAATGTTTTGGTGCAAACCATATGCTTTCCACCCTGATTGACAACTTGGCAGACGGCCACGACCCCACCACCGTTTTAGAGCAGGCAAAGGCCGCCATTGAGCAACATCAACACCAAGCCGCCGCCTTTGCCGAAGCCATGCGTGAGCAAGAAGTTTTTTTAGCCAAGCTGGCTGCACAAACCGCCATACAGATAACAAAAGGGGCAGGCCATGAGCATTAACGCCGACACCATCCGCGCCGCTGCGCAACACCGCTGGCACGGTATCTTAACCGCGCTGGGTGTGCCGTCTGAAAGCTTGCGCAACCAACACCAGCCCTGCCCTGCTTGCGGTGGGATTGACCGCTTTCGTTTCGACGATAAAGACGGGCGAGGCACATTCATTTGCAGCCACTATGGCAATGGCGGCGGTGACGGTTTTCACTTGGTGATGCACCTGCTTGATTGCGACTTTGCCACCGCCCTGATTCATGTGGCTGGTGTTTTGGGTTTGATAGATGCCGCCCCGAAAGCAGAAATCGCCATTAAGGCCGAAAAGAAGCCCACAGAGCGCATTCAAGACAAACAGGTTAAGCTGGTGTCACTTTGGGGTAAATCGCAATCTATGAGCAAAATAGACCCCATAGCAGCCTATTTACGCGGTAGGGGCTTGGAGGCGGAAGACGATTTACCGCAAATGATACGTTATGCCGAATTGCCTTATTGGGTGCAGCTTGCAGACGGCAAATTCAAGCCGATAGGCAGACACCCCGTGATGCTGGCCGCCATCTGCAATCTTGACGGCGAGATACAGGGCTTGCACCAAACCTACCTGAAAGCAGCATGGGTTAAACCGATGGGTGACAACGGCCATCACACGCCCACATTCAGCAAACTGAATATTCATCACCCCGAAACAGGCGAAGAGATGCCCGCCAAGAAAATGCAGAGCCGCCATTCAGGCAGCCTGAAAGGCGCAGCGGTGCAGCTTTACCCGATGGACGAACAAGGCCGCTTGTGTGTGGCAGAGGGTATAGAAACCGCATTGGCGGCGCATGAGTTATTCGCCTTGCCCGTGTGGGCTTGTTTGAGCGCCAACGGCATGAAATCGCTGGTGTTGCCCGATGGCCTGCAAGAATTGCTGATTGTTGCCGACCACGACAGCCCTAGCCCCGTTGGCTACGAAGCCGCCCACAGCCTAGCCGTGCGAGCCATCAAGCAGGGCATCAAAGTGCGCATATGGCAGCCTGAAGAAGAAAACACCGATGCGCTGGACGAATTGAACAGACGTAAACGGCCAGCATGGGCAATCACGCAGCAGTTAAAGGCCGTCTGAAGACCACGAATAAACCCGGCAAGAAAAAGGCCGCCCGAAAAGTTTCAGACGGCCTTGAAAGCAGCATTCCCCCACAAAGGAAACACCATGAATACAAATGAAATTGTATCAGAAAACGCCAGCAAAAGCAGCGGCAAGCGCCCTGTGTTGATAGGCAGTATTGTAAAGGCGCCACAAGTCACCCCCGCCCGTGAAACGCTTGCAGACGGCATTAATGCAGCCGTTACAGAAGCCGAAAGCAAAGGCATGATAGACATTGCCGCCGAAACAGAGCCGTTTGCCATCCAGCCGCGCTATGTGTGCAATAACAAGGGCGTGTTTTACATTGGCGTGAAAACCGTTGACGGTGAAACGGTGGAAGCCGAGCCTATGCGCCTTGCCGACCCTATCGAGCTTGTGGGCAGCGGCACAGACGCAGGCGGCCATTATTACCGTGTGATTCAATACCGCGACAAGCTCACCCGCCAAAGCAAAACCGCCGCCATTCCCAGCGCCGACATTGGCAGCAATCAAGGCTTTCAGCGCTTGCAGTCGTGGGGCATCACCGTTTATTCAGGCAGGGCAAAGCGTGAGCGGCTGGCCGATTATCTGCAAACAGAGGGCAGCAAAGAGCGCTACACCATCACCAATAAAGCAGGCTGGCACGATGGCGCGTATATCCTGCCCAGCGGTGAAATCATCCAACCCGATAAGCAAGGCGGCAAGGTGATTTATCACGGTGATAAAAGCCAAGCCGCCGCTTATCAGCCATCAGGCAGCCTTGCAGAATGGCAGGCCGAAATAGCGCAATACGCAGCAGGGAATAGCCGCTTGTGCCTTGCGCTTGGTGTGGCTTTTGCAGCGCCCTTGTTGCCCTTAATCAAAGCAGAGAGCGGCGGCTTTCACCTGTATGGCGACAGTTCAGACGGCAAAACCACCGCCGCGCTGGTTTCGTTGAGTGTGTGGGCAAATCCCGAAGGCACTAAAGTCACATGGAAAGGCACAAGCCACGGCTTCGACAATTTGGCCGCCGCCCGAAATGACGGCTTGCTGGTGTTGGACGAAATCAGCCAAGCCAAACGCAACGTGATAGGCGACACCGTTTACAGCGTGATGAACGGCACCAACAAAATACAAGGCGCAAAAGACGGCGGTAATCGGGCATTGAGCCGCTGGCGCGTGTTGCTGCTTTCCACGGGCGAAAAAACACCCGAAGCCATTTTGCGTGACACAGAAGACTGGAACGCAGGCCACGCCACCCGTCTGCCGTCTATACCCGCCTTTGCCCGATACGGCATTTACGACACCTTGCACGGCCATGCAGGCGGGGCAGAATTGAGCGAACATCTGCAACAGGCCGCCGCCCACCACCACGGCACAGCAGGCCGCGCCTTTGTCTGCTTGATTGACGAAAACACCCCCGCCCAAACCAAAGAACGCATTAACGCCTTTATGGCTACCTTGCCCGAATTGGGCAGCGGACAAGCCCGAAGAGTGGCCTTGCGCTTTGCCCTTGTTGCCGCCGCTATTGAACTGGCCGCCCCTGTAACAGGCTTGCCCGCCGGTGTGGGCATGGCAGGTATCAAACAATGCTTTGACGCATGGCTGGCAAAAGCAGGCGCAGGCAAATTTGAAGACAGGCGGATTATTAAACAGGGTGTTGATTTTATGCAGTTATACGGTGATTCATTGCGGTTTATCGGCTGGAACAGCCAGCACCCCCACACCAATAACGGGCATGCAGGCTATCGCAAAGAAGCCGCCACCAAAGACGGCGAGCCGCAATACTGGATTATTCCCGCCGTGTTTGAAAGCGAAATCTGCCAAAGCTTCGAACCGCAAAAAGTCTGCACCGTCTTGCATGAAATCGGCTGGCTGGTAAAGCCAAGCGGGAAAGGCTGGAAGCAGAAGAAATACGGTAAAGGCCGCTTCTTCGTATTGGAGGGCATAGAGCCGCCCGAAACAGACGACAACCAAGCGCAATAACCGCCCCGCCGTTTCAGACGGCATCAAACCCAAACACCAGCACCGCCGCTGGTGTTTTTTTATCGACCGCCGCCAATCCTCGAAACAAGCGATTTAAGCCGCCTTTCCGTTCAGACGGCCTAAGCCCTACCCCCGCCATTAAATGCGCCCAAAACAGCCGCTTTACCGCCTTGCCGCCCAAATTAGAAAACAGACCAGAGATTCAGACGGCCACCAGTCAAAACCCAGTCAAGAAAACAGCCATGATTTCCAAATAGGAAACAATCAATAGAAAATAAGCCTGATTGTTGAATTTAAAAATTGCTACACGCGAGAAAAACGATTTTTAGGTTGGTATGGTTGGTATGATTGCTGTAAGCCTTTATCCATGCGGGTTTCGGCATGGCAACCTAACAAAATCTAGGTTGGTATGTGGTTGGTATGGTTGGTATGACTTTAAAATCAACAACTTAAAACATTCAAAAATAAACATACCAACCCATACCAACCATTCTTAATCATGGTTGCCATGCGGAAAGCCTTTATCCATGCGGGTTTCAGCGATTCATGGCAACATACCAACCATACCAACCACTTTTTCTATCCCTATACGGTGTTTTGGGTGAAAACAGTAAATTAATTCCCAAAACGGGAAAATGAGGGGTATAATTCCCAAAACAGGAAAGCGGATAAATGGAAATACTAGGCAAAGGCAAACTTGAGCAATTTAGGCGCAAACACCCCGATAGCAGGAAAGCCCTGACAAGATGGATAGCTGATGTAGAACGCGAAGACTGGCAGACCCCGCAAGACATTAAAGCCGTGTATCAATCCGCCGACTTCTTGGCAGGAAACAGAGTAATTTTCAACATACGCGGCAACCATTTCAGATTGATAGCCGTGGTTGTTTATGCGGCAGGGCGTTTGATTATCGAATGGGTAGGCACACACGCAGAATATGACAAGAAATCATTTTAGGAGAGAAACCATGACATACAGCCTGATTAAAACCGAAGCCCAAAACGAAGCCGCGCTAGAGCGCCTGCTTGAGCTTGGCAGCCAAAACGAAATGACCGAAGCCGAAGCAGAAGAATTTGAAATGCTGGCATTGTTGGTAAAAAACTACGAAGACAAGCACTACAAAATCGACACCAGCGAAGTTACCCCGCTGGATATTATTAAATTCCGCATGGAACAAAACGGCCTGACCGCCAAAGACATGACCGCCTATCTTGGCAGCCCGTCTAAAGTTTCCGAGGTATTGAGCGGCAAACGCCCGTTAAGCCTGACCATGATTAAAAAACTGCACAAGGGCTTGCACATCAGCGCCGATTTATTGCTGGAAGTATGAAGCGCCAGCAAAACAAGGCCGTCTGAACATTCAGGCGGCTTTCAATTTCGGATTTGATGTTAACATTCATCAACATTCGTGCAGCCTGTTGCGGTGCCGTTCTCTCGCTATACCCCGCCCGTATTGCCGCTTGCCTGCAAGCTTCGCAGAGCGACTTTCACCTCTTGGCAGCCCACCACTACCACCAGCCATCAAGCCACGCTAAAACACACTAAAACGGCTCTTTCATGGGGCTGTCTTTGCAAACAGCCCACCACCGCTTTCTAACGGGCATAGAAACCCTTACAATGTGAAGCAAACACCACACAGAAAATGCAGCATGAGCCGCCCCACCGAATTAACCGAAGCGCTGATAAAAATGGCCGCCCACTATGCCGATAGCGGCTTTTCAGAAAACAGCGAAGCCCTGCCCACCATCAGCGGGCTAGCCCTTTATCTTGGCAAGAGCAAAAGCAGCCTTGCCGCTTATGCCGACCAAAGCGAAGAAATGGCCGACATACTCGACCGCATCAAATGCCGCCAAGAAGTCATGCTGATTAACGGCGGCCTGCAAGGCGATTTCAACGCGGGTATTGCCAAGCTGATGTTGGCCAACCACGGCTACAACGAAAAGCAGGCTATCGACCACACCAGCAACGGCCACAGCATTAATTACAGCAACATGCCGACCGTTATCGAGTTTGTCGCCCCTGATTTTGAAGAATACACAGCATGGCGCGACCAAAAGCAGGAAAGCCCAGCATGACCCCTGCCGACATCCACGCCATCCGCCACCGCATCAAACTGCCACACAAGCACCCATTGCACACCACCACGCAGAAAGAGCTGGCCGAACTGATACAGGTATCACCCCAAACCATCGCCGCATGGGAAACAGGCAGACGCAAACCCAGCGGCGCGGCCAAAGTGTTATTGCAACTCTTAGCAGCGCATCCCGCCCTACTTTCAGAAATCAGCGGCAGCCAAAAAAAGCGCACTTGATACCGCCCCCGAAAAACCGCTATGATGGGTGTACCGATAAGGCGGCAACGGCAGTAAAAAAATACCCCTACCAAGCAGTTATGGGGTAATTCTTGGGGTAATATTTCCAATACCCAAAAAATGAAAATCAATAAAATCAGAAAGTTACGCCCTATTTCCCGTAGACCCCGCCTCCACCAGTTACCCTTCCAACCCCTTGGCCACCAAGGGGTTTTATTTTGCCCATTTCCACACAAACTATTCAGCTTTCTTCAAACACTGCACATTTTACTATACCGAATACCGAATTAAGCATTTTGATACCAAAGCAGGCGGTGACACTACCTACACTTTCCTTATTGCAAAACAGGGGCTTGCCAATCTCTGCTGGCGGAGAAGGATATGATCGCAGCCAAAATAATGCAAAACCGATAGCGCTTACTCAAATAAAACAAGGCCGTCTGAAAAGCTTTCAGACGGCCTTGTTTTATACTCATTCAAACAAAGTAAGTTGCCGAAGCGGCGAGCCGCAGACGGTTTGCACATGCGGCAAGGCAGGCCGGCAGCGCAGTCAGGTGATTTGTTTGAACAGGCATCACAGCATCGATGGGCTGCATGCTGCACAATCAGCAGGTTTGCCCGCGCTCGGGATAATCAGGCCTTGCCCAGCAAAGCGAGCGATACATTCCACAAGCGCTCGGCCAAGGCGGGGTCGAGTGCCCAGTGTGCCACCAGCGACATTTCGTCAAACGGGTTGCCGCTGGCGCGGACAATCGGTTCGGCTTCGTTGCAGTCGGCAAAATAGCGCCCGCTCACGCCCTCGAGCAGCGGTGAAGCGGCCACCAGCACGGAAGTGGCGGCGCCTTGTTGCGGGGTTTTCCAATATTCTTCCGGCGACACCAATTCGCCGCTGTGGCGTTGCAGATTGGTGTGAATCGCGCCGGGCATCACGGCGTTGGCAAAAATACCGTCGGCTGCCCAGCGGCGGGCAGCTTCTACGGCGAAGAGTGCGTTGGCACTTTTCGATTGGCCGTAAGCCGTCCAGGCATCGTAGGGGCGGATGTCGTATTGGATGTCTTCAAACACCACCGGGCTGATGTGGTGGCCGCTAGAGCTGAGCGACACCAGCCGTGCGCCCTCTTGCTTCATCGCCGGATGCAGGGCCAAAGCCAACGCGAAATGGCCCATGTGGTTGGTGGCAAACTGGCTCTCCCAGCCTTGCGGCGAGCGCGACAGCGGGCTGGCCATCACGCCGGCGTTGTTGATTAAAATATGCAGCGGCCCTTGCCAGGCGCGGGCGAGCGCTTCTACGCTGGCCAAGTCGCTCAAATCCAGCGCCATCACATGGATATTGGGGTTGCCGGTGGCTGCGGCCAAATCGGCGGCCACTTTCTGCCCGGCTTCGACATTGCGCACGGCAATGGTCACATCTGCGCCGGCCAGCGCCAGTGCGCGGGCGGTTTCGATGCCGATGCCGGAAGCGGCGCCGGTAATCAGCGCGCGTTTGCCGCCAAGGTTTACGTCTTTGATAATATCGTTGGCATCGGTGCGCATGCCGTAAGGGGTGGTGATGCGGGATTGGGTCATGTGATTACTCCTTGGATATAATATTAGTTTTCATTTCAGACGGCCTTAAGGCTACCTGAATAAAGTTGGCCAATTCAGGTTTGGCCGAAGCGTAGGTTGGGTTGATAAACCCAACGTTTCAGACGGCTTGTGGATTTGTTGGGCTTATCAACCCAACCTACCCGCTGGTTTTGCCGATCACCGCTTTCGGCTCTGATAATACTTTCAAACCGAACACGCCTTGCGTGGATGTGTATTGCCGCTTTGTAAAAGTGGGGGGCATTTTCCCAACCGGGCAGTAAGTCGGAAAACAAGTGAAATGCCGTCTGAAAGCCAATCTATCTTCAGACGGCCTTTTCATTTCCACCGCCTAATAAACGGGGGATTGGTTTTACCCAATCACCACTTCCCGCTCTCCGGTAACATCGTACATTTTAATCTGCACATTTCGGGCTTTTTGCAAGCCTTTTTCAGCGAAGGCTTTGAGTGACGCTTGTTTTAAATGCGCGTCCAACGCTGCTTGACTCTGCCATTTTTCCAGCAGCGTAATCTGCGTTGTGTCGGCATCTTGCGCGGCAAGGGCAAAGCTGTAATAAAGACAGCCGTTTTCTTGGCGGGTGGCGGCTTCAAGCGACAAAATATCGGCTTTCAGCGCTTGATAATCCGCCGTATTAAATTCAACAGAACCGGCAACAATAATCATGGTTGTTCCTTTTTCAGATTAGCGGGCAAGAATGCCCCTAGTTAATTAAGCCATTTACCCGATCACGGCTTTCGGCTCTAAAAACGCTTCCAAACCGAACACGCCGTATTCGCGCCCTACGCCTGATTGCTTGAAGCCGCCAAACGGTGCCAGCGGGTCGTGCAGCACATTGTTGATGCACACGCGGCCGGCGTCGATGTGCTTGGCCAGCTCATACGCGCGGTTTTTGTCGGCCGAGGTGATGTAGGAGCACAGGCCGTAAGGCGTGTCGTTGGCAATCTTGATGGCGTCGGCATCATCTTCATAGGGGATGATACACAGCACCGGGCCGAAGATTTCTTCTTGGGCAATGCGCATTTTGTTGTTCACATTGGTGAAAATGGTGGGTTTCACAAAATTGCCTGTTTCCAGCCCTTCGGGTTTGCCCAAGCCGCCGGTGAGCAAGGTGGCACCCTGCTCGATGCCGCTGTGGATATAGCCTTGAATGGTTTCCCATTGTTTGCGGCTCACCATCGGGCCGATGTTGACGCTTTTGTCTTTCGGGTCGCCCACTTTCACCGCTTGCTCGATGGTGGCTTTGGCAATGGCGTTCACTTCGTCCAAACGCTTGGCCGGCACCAGCAGACGGGTGGCGGCGGCGCAGGCCTGGCCGCTGTTGAGGTAGGCGGCGAAAATGGCTTTGGGAATGGCATCGGCAAAGTCGGCATCGTCCAGAATAATGTTGGGCGATTTGCCGCCCAATTCGAGCGTAACGCGTTTCATGGTGTCGGCCGCGCCCTTGGCAATGGTTTTGCCCACGCCGGTGGAGCCGGTGAAGCTGATTTTGTTAACATCAGGGTTGACGGTGAGCTCATTGCCCACCACGGGGCCGGTGCCGTGCAGGATATTGACCACGCCTTTGGGAATGCCGGCTGCATGGATGCATTCCATCATCACCTGGGTTTGCTGGGCAGAAAGCTCGGCGGGCTTGATCACCACGGTGCAACCGGCGCCGATGGCTGAGGCCACTTTGGTGCAGATAAAGCCGTTGCTCATGTTCCACGGAATAATAATGCCCACCACACCTGCCGCTTGCAGGCGCACTTTGGAATGGCCTGCTTTGGGCTCGAAGTCGAAATCTTTCACCACGCCGGCCATTTCTTTGAAATCATCAATGCTGTAGGGCATGATCATTTCCACAAATGCCGAAGCGCCGCCGTATTCATCCACCATCACATCAATCAAATCCTGCTCGCGTGCTTTGAGCGCGGCATGCAGTTTTTCCAAATAGCCGATGCGCTCTTCTTTGCTGGTTTGCGAAAAGGTTTTCAGCGCTTCTTTGGCGGCCGCAATGGCTTTGCGGGTGTCCATTTCATCGGCCAGGCGCACATCGGCCACTTTTTCATTGCTCACCGGGCTGAATAAATCCATGATTTCGCTGCCGTGCGGGGTAACGAATTCGCCGTTGATATAAATTTTATCCAAATGTTTCATGATGTTTCCTGCTTGATGGTTATCTGAATCTACGCTGTTGCGTGCCAGCATGCAACACGCTTTAGCGGGGCAAACCGTTAGCGGTTTTCCACCCAATCTACCAACAATTTGCGCTCGGCAAACAGCCATTTGCCGTTTTGTTTCACAAACACATCTTCGTAGCGCATAGCGGCCACCATCAGCTTTTGTACGCCCTCTTCCACGCTTAAATGGTGGGCGATGCAATAAGAATAACCGCGTGCCCGCTCGGTGCTGTCGAACCAAACGCTGTTTTGGCCGTTAAAGTGCATCTTGGCCTGATAATGCGTGAGCGCTTCAAACACCGGCACCAAATTGGCGCGGCCTTTCACCGTTTGCGTGGGCGTGGCGGATTTGGCATCCATATACACCACGTAATCAGTGTCTTCGGTAAACAAGGCTGCCTGCGCCTGAGGGTCGGCCTGATCAGCGTAATAGGCGTAATGGTCGATCAAATCACGGATGGCGAGCCTATCGGCCATTTCTTGCAGTGAAAATTCAGTCATTTTCATTTCCTCTTAGATGTTTTTGGACATCAGACATTGGTTAACGCGGCCAATCCTGCTTTGGCCACTTGCATATCCTGCTCGGCGGTGACGCCTGAGGCGCCGATGGCACCGGCGATTTGGCCGTTCACCAGCACCGGCAGGCCGCCGCTCAGAGAAGTGACCAAGGGTGCGGAGAGAAAAGCGTTTCTGCCGCTGGCCACAATGTCTTCAAACAATTTGCTCTCAAAGCCGCTGATGGCAGCGGTTTTGGCTTTTTCTTGTGAGAATACGGCATTCATCGGCGCGGTGTTGTCCAGCCGCGTCATCGCCAGCAAATGGCCGCCATCGTCCACAATGCTGATGGCCACCGGCCAGCCGTGTTTTTTGGCTTCTGCAACGGCGGCGGCCATCATCAGCGCGGTTTCGTGTTCGCTCAAAATCGGTTTGGTTTTCATGGTTTACTCCTGTGTGGGCCTAAAGCCGGTTTTGCCTGCAAAAGCCACCGATTCGGCCAGCGCTTTTTGCGCGGCTAACGTGGCGACATTATGGGCATAAGCTTGCTCCAACGTGGCGAAGGTGTCCACCCCCAAAGCGGTGCGCAGCGGCGGCGCCGGCAGTTGGGTTAAATGGTAAATCACGGCGGCGATTTTTTGCGGATCGCCGGCAATATTGTCTTCGCCGTATTGCTCGATATAGCGGCGCACTTGGCCGACGGTGCTGTCGCGATAAGCTTCTGATTCTTCGGTCCAGTTTACATTGGTGATGAAATCGGTTTTCATCGAGCCGGGCTCAACGATAAGGGTGTTGATGCCAAAGCCCGCCACTTCCTGCGCCACGGTTTCGGCAAAGCCTTCGAGGCCGAATTTGGCGGCATGGTATAGGGCGCCGCCGGGAAAGCTCACACGACCGCCCACGCTGGTGATATACACAATCGCGCCGCTTTTTCTGGCGCGCATGGCCGGCAGAAAGGCGCGGGTGAGGTAAATCGGCGACACTAAATTCAGGTCGAGCTGCTGCTGGATTTGCGCTTCACTCAATTCTTCCATCGCGCCCAAAATCGCGCCACCGGCGTTGTTGATCAACACATCGGCGTCTTGATGACGGGCGGCCACGGCGGCGATTTCGCCGATTTGGGTGACATCCAGTTTTTCCGCAATCAAGCGGCCGCCGGATTGCGCCGCCAAATCGGCCAACGCCTCGGGGCGGCGCACGGCGGCCACCACGGTGTGGCCTGCGCTTAGCACGGCTTTAACCAATTCGATGCCCAAGCCGCCCGAGGCGCCGGTGATAAAATATTTTTGCGACATGCTGCACTCCTGTGATGAAGCGGTGGATGAAGCATGCAGTATAGATTTGAAAAATGAAAAATAAAATAAGCCCGCATTGCACAAATTCATGCAATAAATCGCACAATGCCGTCTGAAAGCGAGCGGAAAAGATGCAAGGTGCGCGCATGCTTGTTTCATGCGGCTTGGCGCGGCATGCTTTCGCAACAATCAGCACTAAACAACTCGCTGCGGGCATAGATTTTTCAAGTAAAACGTTGCAAGGCTGTGTTTGCCTCAACCGCACCGTTGCGTTGTTTCCCATCAGCAGAGTGGCGCTGACATCCATTCAAAAAAGTAAGCTCACAAGGCGGGGCAACGCTGTCAGTATTTTTCGGATGGTTATGGTGCCTATTTTTTTTCCACAAAACCGCATTGCAAACGGGATAAACCAGCAGATAAACACAATAGATTGTGCAGATTTATTTATTAATGAAACAGGCCGTCTGAAAACTTTCAGACGGCCTGTACGTTAATCATTATCCGCTCAAGTCGGCAGCAAATACACTTTCACTTTTTGCCCCGCTTCCACCACGCTGCCTGCGGGCACTTCACACAAGGCATTGGCATGCGCGCAGGTGCTGAGCATGGCCGAGCCTTGGTTGGGCAACAGGGTGGCCACGGTGTCGCCCGCTTCATTGATGCCCACTTCCACACGCAGAAATTCGCGCCGTTTGATGGCTTTGCGGGTGCTGAAAGCTGCCGTGGCGCTGATGGCCGGCATGCGCCAATAGCGCGCCTCTTTGCCCATTAATTTATTAAGCACGGGAAAAAGCAGCATATGGGCGGTAACGAAAGTGGCCACGGGATTGCCGGGCAACACAAACACTTTGGCCGAGCCTATGCTGCCCCAGGCGAAAGGCTTGCCCGGCTTGATGGCAATGCTGTGCTCGATGAGGGTGCCGGCGTTTTGAATCGCTTGTTTGAGGTAATCGGCCTCGCCCACCGAAGCGCCGCCGCTGGTGATGATGACATCGAATTTTTTCGCGGCAAAGCCCAGCGCGGCTTCGGTGCGTGCCAAGTCATCGGGCAAAATGCCGCCGTCCATCACTTGCGCACCGCGCGTTTGCAGCCAAGCCATCAATTGGAAGCGGTTGGCATCATAAATTTTGCCTTCGGCCAAAGGCTCACCCGGCTCGATGATTTCGTTGCCGCTGGAAAACACAATCACTTTGAGTTTGCTGTAAACGGGCACGTTTTTATAGCCTTGCGATGCGGCCAGGCCGAGCGCGGCGGCGTTGAGCTTGCTGCCTTGGGCAAGCAATTCCTGCCCGGTTTGGATTTCTTCTGCCTTCAGTCGCATATGTTGCCCCGGCTCGATATCGGCGGCCACATGCAAGTGTTCGCCCCGGCATTCGGTTTGCTCTTGCGCCACCACGGCGGTGGTGTTGGGCGGCAGCGGTGCGCCGGTGAAAATGCGGGCGGCTTGGCCTTGTTGCAGCGGCGCGGCGCTGCCCTCGCCCGCCTGCGTGCGGCCGACCACGGTAAATTCTTTCAGACGGCCTTCGTGATCACACACGGCATAACCATCCATGGCGCTGTTGTCAAACATCGGGCTGGGGTATTGCGCAGCCAGCGGCGCGGCCAAAATGCGGTTGGCCGCCTCGGCCAGCGATAAATTGGCGCTGGCGAGCGTGCATGAGTGGGTGTCGAGCAATTGTTGGCGCGCAAGGTCGAAATCTAGCATGAGGGGTTTTCCATATCTTGTGGTGAGTTGTAATTGGCGAAATCGGCTTCGTGCTTGAAATGCACGGCGCGGGCGCGTTGTTGCTGCAACCAGCCGCGTATGGTACGTGCACCGGCGTTGAGATAGGAAATGGTGGCCGGCAGCAATTGCGGCCGCACGAAAATCACGCTGTAGTGCGGCTGCGCATCGGTTTGGGCATAAAACGCGCTGCACAAGGGCGATTTTTGTGCCGCCGCCAAAAATACGGCCACCAAATCGCGCGGCAGTTTCGGTGTGTCGCACGGCACAATCAACAGCCATTCTGCGCTGGCCAGCTGAAAATCGCTGGCGGCGGTGCACAAAGCGGCCAAAGGCCCCAAATGCTGCCATTGGCGCGCATCGGCAAACACATGCGGGCTGCGCCGGGCATATTGCTCGAGGTTGCGGTTGGCGCTGATGGCGATGTGCGCCACCTGCGGGCGGATGCAGTCGATCACATAATCAACAAACGCGCGCCCTTGCCAGAGCACCAGCCCTTTGTCGGCGCCGCCCATGCGGCTGCCCTGCCCGCCGGCCAAGATTAAGGCATTGATTTTCATGCGCCGCCATCCCATTGCGCAGCCGCTTTCTGATCGCTTATCTTGGCCTCCACCCAATGCTGGCTGCCGTCGATAAAGCGCTCCTGTTTCCAGAAAGGCGCTTCGGTTTTCAGATAATCCATCAAATATTCGGCGGCGGCAAAAGCGGCTTTGCGGTGGGCAGATGCAGCCAACACCAACACAATCTGCTCATCGGCAGCCAAAAGGCCCACACGGTGGATCACCGTGCAGGCGGTGAGCGGCCAGCGTGCGGCTGCTTCGGCAACAATGCGCGCAATTTCCGCTTCGGTTACTTCCGGAAAATGCTCCAGATAAAGATGCGCCAGCGGGATAGCGGTGTCGCGGTCGCGCACCAGCCCGCTGAAGGCCACTACCGCGCCGATATTGCACCCTTGCGCCAGCAGGGCTTCGTATTCGGTTTGCAGATGAAAATCCGCACTTTGCACGCGTATATCGGGCTGCATGGCTATCCTCCTGTTACCGGTGGCAAAAAGCCCACTTCGGCACCATCGGGCACGGTATCGTGCCATTGGCTGATTTTTTTATTGATCACCAGCCGGAAAACATTGCCGTCTGAGAGCGCATCGGCCCATTCGCCGCCGCGCGCCTGCAAAAGTGCGCGCAAATCGGCACCGCTGCCGCCTTGCCATTCAAGGGTTTCTTCAGCCGTGTTAAGGCGCTGCTTGAGCACGCCGAAATATAAAATTGTAATCATGTCTGCTTGCCGTGGCCGTCTGAAAACGGTTATCCATCACATAAAGAAAGGCTGCGCGCCCTGCCCGAAGGCAGCGTGGCGCAATGAGTATCGTTGTTGACGATAGTGGCAGAATTCTACACCAAAACCCAGCCCATTTCGGCGGATGCAGCCTTATCCTTTAGGCGGATTGTGCCTAGCTCCTGCAAATGGTACTTTAGAACTAGCCATTCTGATTGATTCCGCATGAACAAACCGCTTATCCGCCGCTACGGCAGCAGCCTCTCTTCCCGCCTCAAGCTACTCACCTGCTTATGGGTGGGCGCTGCGCTTTTCTCGATTGCCTTCACGCTGGTGCTTTCCTGGCGGCTTGAAGGTGCCGGTGCCGCCATCAACGATGCCGGCAGCCTGCGCATGCGCACTTACCGGCTGGCTTATTCGGTGTCGCAGGCCGACAGCGCCGCCATCGCCCCGCAAATCGAAGCCTTTGAAACCACGTTGCACAATATTGAAAAAGGCGACCCGCAGCGCCCCTTGTTCCTACCCGACCGCCCCGAAATCCACGCCAAAATGCAGGCACTTATCGGCCATTGGCATCAGCAAATCAAACCGGTGCTCGCTAGCGGTCAATCGCCCGACAGCGCACAATTGCGCTCTTTTGTGGCGCTGATTGATGATTTTGTGCGCTCAGTGGAAAACGTGAATGCGCGCAACACCGAATGGCTGCGCCTTTTTCAGACGGCCTTGATGGTGATGGTGCTGGTGGGCGCAGGCGTGATGGTGGTGTTGCTTTATTTGTGGGTAATCCGGCCGTTGGATATTTTGCGCAGCGGCATGCAGGCCATTCGCCGCGGCGAATTCGGCGCGCAAGTGGCCACGGGCGACACCGCCGAATTTGCCCAGCTCAACGATGGCTTCAACCGCATGAGCACCCACCTCAAAACACTCTACACCAATCTCGAAGGTCAAGTGGCGCTGCAAACCCGCAATCTCGAGCAGAAAAACCACGAGCTCGACACGCTCTACCAAACCGCCCGCGATCTGCACCAAACCCGCACGCCGGCTGCCGCCGCCGAAAATTTCCTCGCCCGCGTGCTGCCCGAAGTGGCCGCCGCTGCCGGCAGCGTGCGCTTGCTCGATTTTGCCCGCAAACGCATGGATTTGGTGGCCAGCATCGGCCTGCCCGAAAAAATCCAAAGCGCCGAGCAATGCGAGCACCTCGAAGAATGCTTGTGCGGCAAAGTTGCCCAGCAAGAAAGCGATGTGCGGCCGGTGCATTTTTTCAACACCCACGAAACCACCAGCATGCCGACCTTGTGCGAGCGGCTGGGCTTCGATGGCGTGGCCGTGTTCCACATCCGCTATAAAGAGCAGGAAATCGGCATTTTCACGCTTTATTTTTCAGACGGCCGCCAATTGAAAAGCAGCGACACCGAAATTCTACATGCCTTGTGCGACCAACTCGGCGTGGCCATCGCCAACATCCGCCTGGCCGAAGAGAGCAAGCAGCTGGCGGTTTTGCAGGAGCGCAACCTGATGGCGCAAGGCCTGCACGACAGCATCGCCCAAACGCTCACTTTTCTAAACCTGCAAGTGCAGATGCTCGAAGGCGCCGTGCAGGCAAACGAGCGCGAGCAAGTGCAGGAGAATCTTAACTTTATCCGCGAGGGCGTGCAGGAATGCTATGACGATGTGCGCGAATTATTGCTCAATTTCCGCACCAAAATCAGCAAAAAAGAATTCCCCGAAGCCGTGCAGGCCTTGGTAAAGCGCTTTGAACAGCAAACCCAGATTGCCGTCAACACCCATTGGCACGGCCACGGCTATGCCTTGAGCAGCGAAGAGCAGCTGCAAGTGATTTTCATTTTGCAAGAAAGCCTCTCCAACATCCGCAAACACGCGCAGGCGCACAGCGTGGAAATCGATATTGTCAACGAGCAGGATTTCACCATGCGCATCGCCGACAACGGCCAAGGATTTGACACAGGCCGTCTGAAAAACCTTTCGGGCGAACACGTGGGGCTGGGCATCATGCACGAGCGCGCCCGTCGCATTCATGCCGAGCTTGCGGTACAATCCGAGCCACTACACGGCACTACCATCACCCTGATGCTGCCGCACCATAAGAGAACCGCCACATGAGCCACATCAAAATAGCGCTAATCGACGACCACACCCTCTTTCGCAGCGGCATCAAAGCCCTGCTCTCGCGTCAAAACGATTTCGAAGTGATCGGCGAAGCCGCCGACGGCCTCAGCGGCGTGAAGCTGGTGGCGCAAACCCGCCCCGACATTGTGCTTTTGGATCTCGACATGCCGGTGATGAACGGGCGCGAAGCGCTGGCACAGATTCTCAGCGCCCACCCCGAGCAAACCGTGGTGATGCTCACCGTGTCGGAAGACAGCGACGACCTCACCGAATGCATGCGCCTCGGCGCGCGCGGCTTTCTGCTGAAAAACATCAACGCCGATTTCCTGCTCGACAGCATCCGCAAAGCGGTGGACGGCGACAATGTGTTTTCCCCCGAAATGACCGCCCGACTGGTGCAATCGCTGATTTCCCCCGCCGCGCCGCCGAAAAACAATGCACTCTCCAGCCTCACCCCGCGCGAGCTGGAAATTCTGGGCTATCTGGCTGCCGGCCACAGCAACAAAGTGATCGCCCGCCGCCTCGATTTGGCCGAATCCACCATCAAAGTGCATGTGCAGAATATCTTGCGCAAGCTCGAGCTGAGCAGCCGCGTGCAGGCGGCCGTGTATGCCGTGCAACACAAAGTGCCGCAGCCGGATTAAGGCTTGCCCGCACTTCAGCCGCAAGCCGGATCGTGGGTAGAAAAGCCCGTTTGACAGGTGAAATGCACAACAAGATGGCACACCTTGTGCACATTTTCAACACAATAGCCACGCACGCGTTTTTCATTCCACAACAAAATAAAGGCCGTCTGAAAGATTAATGTTTCAGACGGCCTTTATTTTTAGCACTAAAAAACCGACATCATCTGCTTTAAACGCATGCATCCTGATGCCGAACAAACCGCGGTTTCTTATTGGCTTTCGCTGCAATATCACAAAAACCCAAACGGCTGCCCGTGCCATGCCGGTTTATACCCATTCAAAAAAGTAAGCTAATACCAATTCTAAAAAATAACCTTACAAAATAAAAACAGTTCGGCGGCATCATCCGCGTAGGTCGGATTCTTGAATCCGACATTTGACCAACGGCCAAAGCGATGTGCGTGCCTTGTTCTGCGAACAAGTGTCGGATTCGAGAATCCGACCTACAGGCTGCCTATTTGTATATTATTTTTTTGAATTGGTATAACAAGGCGGCGAGCCGCAGACAATACAACTATCGTGGAATGCAAGAAAAAGTGACACAACAGGTAGGGTGCGTTGAAAACCCAACAAGCCCACAGGCCGTCTGAAACGTTGGGTTTATCAACCCGATCTATTCCGTTATAGAGCATAGTTTTGTATCACTTTTTCTTGCATTCCACTATAGTACGGCAAGGCGAGCCAACGCAGTTAGGTTATTTTTTTGGATTGGTATGATTTATTTGAATGGGCATAAAACTTTTCAGACGGCCTGTACAAAACAAAAGCCCGCAGCATATTGCAGCGGGCTTTTGTTTTGCAGCCTATGCTTTAGCGCTCGCGCAGGGCTTGTTTCATGCGGGTGATCGGTTTGATTAGGTATTGGAAGACGGTTTTTTCACCGGTTTTCACATCCACCGTGGCCACCATGCCCGGGATAATCGGCATGTCTTTGCCGTTTTTATCTTTCAGGCTATTGCTGTCGGTTTGCACCAAAATGCGGTAATACACTTGGTTGGGATCAAGCTTCAAATCATTGGCGCGCGGCTGGTTGTTGTTGCTCATGGTGTCGGGGCTGATGAGCGTTACCTTGCCGTCGAGGCCGCCATAAATCGCGTAATCATAAGCGCTGATTTTCACCACCGCAGGCAGGCCGGGGCTCATAAAGGCCACGTCTTGCGGGCGGATATAGGCTTCAACCAATAATTTATCGTCCAGCGGCACAATGGTGAGGATATCCTGCCCCACATTCACCACGCCGCCCACAGTGTTGATTTCGATGTTTTTCACAATGCCGCGCATCGGGGCGCGTATCAGCGAGCGGTCGACCGGGTCGGCGCGCATGGCCATATTTTCTTTGGCTTGAGCCAATTCGGATTCGGCCTGCACCAATTCGTTGTTGGCATCGGCCATATAGCGGTTGCGCCGCTCGGCGATTTGCAAAGCCAAATCGCTCGATTCGCGTTGCATACGCAAAAGCTCCACTTCGGAAACCACGCCTTGAGCCACCATCGGGGCGGTGATGCTGATTTCTTTATCCAGCGTGGCTTTGCTGATGCTCAATCCTTGAATCGCGTCCACAACGGCGCGGCGGCGCGCCACAAAAGCCGCATGTTCGCGCTGTTTCAATTCGTTGCTGATGCCTTTGGGAAAGCTCAATTCGGTGCCGTAGGCTTCTGCCTTGAGCCGTGCCACCATGGCTTCAAGGTTTTGCACTTTGGCTTCGCTCTCGCGCCAGATGGCAGAGCTGCGGGTGTCGTCCAGCTTGAGCAAAATTTGGTCTTTTTCTACAATTTCGCCCTCTTTCACCTTCATTTCCATGATGATGCCGGGGTCGATGCTTTGCACCACCTGCTCGCGGCTGCTCGGTATCACATTGCCTTGGCCGCGGGTAACTTCTTCAATCGGGCTGTTATACGCCCAAATAACGAACACCACCAAAAAGATGAAAAAAAGCATGATCACCCAAAATTGTCCGCTGTGCTTTTCTTTTTGCAAAGCGGCATTGAGGTCGTTGACCAATGCAAGATCTTTGGATTTAACGTTGTTTTCGCTGCTCATAATGTTTGGCTACCTTACTTTATTGCTTTCAGGCCGTCTGAACCGGCTCTTGGTTTATTGTATCCGGGCGGCTTAGCCGGCCGCGCCTGCCTGCGGTGCCGGCACTTGCGCGGCGGCAGCCGGTTTGGCGGATTGGGCTTCGTTTTGCATCAGCTTTTGCAGCACCAAATCGCGCGGGCCGTCCATCACCACTTTGCCGTTGTCCATCACGATAATGCGGTTAACGATTTGCAAAACCTGCGGGCGGTGGGTTACCACCACCATGGTTTTGTCTTTGCTCCATTGCGCCACAGCATTCAAAGCCATGCGTTCGGTGGCCTGATCCAAGCCGGTGGTGGGTTCGTCCAGCAGCACCACTTTGGGATGGCGCAAAGTCATGCGCGCCAAAGCGATAATCTGTTTTTGCCCGCCCGACAAACCCAAGCCGTCTTCGCCCAAGGGCATATCGAGGCCGCGCGGGTGGTTGCGGATGATGCGGTCGAGGCCGAAGCGCTTTAAGGCCGCCAGCAATTCCTGATCTGTGGAATAGCCGTCAAAGCGCGCCAAATCCATGTTTTCACGCAAAGTGCCCAAAAACAGGCGCGGCTGCTGGCTCAGCAACACCACTTCGCTGCGCAGGAAATTCGGGTCGAGCTGGCGCATATCCACGCCATCCAGCGTGATGTTGCCTTTGGCCGAATCATAAAGGCCGCTGGCAAGCTTGAGCATGGTGGATTTGCCGCTGCCGATGCGGCCGAGCACGCCCACTTTTTCACCGGGGCGGATATTGAGCTTTAAATCGCTCACGGCTGCGCCGGTTTCTTCTTGATATTGAAAAGAAACATTATCGAAAGCAATGCCGCCTTCCACACGGTCAAGCGTGATGTATTTGCGCTCAGGGTCGCGCTCAATCGGCCGCTGAACGATATTGTTCACTCCTTCGAGCGCCAACTTCGCCTGTTGGAAGCGCGTGGCCAAACCGGCAATCTGCGACAAAGGCGAAAGCGCGCGGCCGGATAAAATCACGGCGGCAATCAGCGCACCCATGGTGATGCGCTCGGCCGGGTTTTCGGCATGAATGAGATAAGTGCCGAGCAATACCAAGCCCACGGTATTGAGTTGCTGCATACCGATGGTAAAGTTAATCATAAAATTGCTGGTATCTTTCACCTTGATTGAGGCTGCTGAAGTTTTGGCGGTGTATTCATCCCAACGTTGCTGCGCCCATGAAGTGGCATTATTGGTTTTCAGGGTTTCGATACCTTCAATGGCTTCCACGGCCAGCCCGGAGCGTTGCGACGATTCTTTCATCGATTCGTTGATGTGGCGCGAAAGCGGGCGCTGCACCAAAAAGCCGACAATAATCACAATCGGAATGATGGTGAGCGGAATCAAAGCCAGCTTGCCGCCGATAATCGCAATCACGGTAACAAACAGCAGCAAAAACGGTAAATCCACCAAGGTGAGCAAGCTGGCGCTGGTCATAAATTCGCGCACGGCTTCAAATTCGCGCAAATTGTTGGCATAAGATCCGGAAGAAGCCGGCCTATCGGCCAGGCGCAGCGCCAACACGCGGCGAAACAGCGCCGAGCTGATAATCAGATCGGCCTTTTTGCCCGCGATATCGGTGAGATGGCCGCGTATCATTTTGGCGGCAAATTCAAAAGCAATGGCCAAAAACACACCGATGCTCAGCACCCACAGCGTTTCATAAGCTTGGTTGGGAATCACGCGATCGTAAACGTTCATCACATAGAGCGAGCTCACCAAAGCCAAGAAATTGATGATAAACGTGGCCAAAATCACCTGATAGTAATAGCTGCGAAAGCGCCAAATCACTTTCCAAAACCATGATTTGGGCAAATGGTATTCAGGCAGCTCCGAGCGGGCATCCGATACCATTTTCGGTTTGATAAACCAGCAATAGCCCAAATACAAAACCGACAATTGCGCATAATCGAGCTCTTGCGCCAATCCATCGGTTTGGCGGATATGGTATTTGCGCGCCCGCCCCACCCCTTCTATCTTGGTGACAACCGCCGCCTCTTCGTTGTGCAGAATCAGCACCACCGGCACGGCCAGCGAAGGAATATCTTCCAGGCTGCGCTTGGACAAAGTGTTTTCAAAACCGTGGCTGCGCAACACTTCAACCAAGGAATGAAAATTGACGTTGAGTTTTTTGTCCCGCACCACTTCTGCCGACAAGGCCGCTTCCGATACGGGTGCGCCCAGCAGACGGGTGGTTAATGCAATGTGTTCGATTATAGATTTCATGATAACGATTCAATTCAGATTTAAATAATTATTTCTCTTGCACCACGCCCGCCCAATTGGCCACTTGCGACTGGGCAACCAAATAATCCAATGCGGCATCGCGAAAATCATTACGCGCACTCACATATTCCTGCTCGATGCCGGCCAATTCCGTGTAAGCACCCAACACATCCGTTAAGGTGCGGCGCGCGATTTTGAATTGCAGCTCATAAGCTTTCACCACTTCTTTTTGCGCCACAATATGTTGCGCGGTGATGTCGGAGCGTTGCTCGCTTTGCGCCATATCGATTTCGGCAGTTTGCGACTTTTCAGCCACTTCCCGCACAATCTGATCCAATTTTGATTCGGCGGCAATCAAGGTTTCGGCATTTTTGGCCACGTTGTAACGTGCCGCCATATCCAGCACATTCCACGACATATTCACATAAAGCTCGCGTGTTTCGCGGCTGGCATTGCCCTCCAGATTCACCGAAGGCATTCTTGCCGCTTTGGCAACGGCCAATTCTTCGTTGGCACTTTCGCGCTCAGCCTGTTGCGCCAAATATGAAGGGTTGATGCCGTTGTCGTCATTTTTAAAACGGCGCACCAGGGATACGGCCGATTCGCTGCGGAACGGATCTTGCAGATCATCGGCACTCAAGCGGCTGCCGGTATATTTAGATAAGCGGCTCAAGGCCAGCTCCATGGTGCGGGTTTGTTGGGAAATATTGGTTTCAACCTGCAATTGGCGCGCTCTGGCTTCAATCAGCTCCGAGCGGCGGCCGCCGTCATACTTCACAATCACGCTTAAATCTTTTAATAAATTATTATGGCGGCTGAGGCTTTGGCGGTTGATTTGCAGCGATTCTTTTGCCCGCAGGGCGGTGAGATAAAGCTTGCCGATGGTGCTGCCCAGCTGCTCCTGCGTTTCGAAATATTTGTATTTTTGATAGATTTCTTTTTGCTTGTCGCGACGCACTGAGGCGCTGATGCCGCCCCAAGAATAGAGGTTGAGATTGCCCCTCACCCCCAAGCCGTCATCTTTATCGTTGCTGGCATATTTGTGCTTTTGCGCCAAAACACTGGTGCCGGTGAGGGTCAGCACCGGATAATGGCCTGCCTGTGTGGCTTTGGTGGTGCTTTTGGCCGCATTTTCCATGGCGCGGGCTTCCAACAGCGCCGGATCGGCAATCAGTGAATGCTTCAGAATATCTTTCAATTCTTTCGCAGCAAGAGGTGGTGCAGCAAAAAGAAACAATGCCGAGATAATCGCACATCGTTTCCATAATCCGCCCGTTTTAAATAAATGCTTTTGCATGTTTACACAACTTAAATATTATTGGTTTTGCCCATGGCACGCCGGACAAGCTTTACCCGTTGATTTCAGTGAGTGGCAGTAGTGATGGAGCCAGCATAACATCAAGCCGGCATTATCCGCTTGTCTTAAGATAAATGGTAGATATTATCTACTGAAAGTATGTAAAAATAAAAATTACCACTTCATTGACTATTCCAATGCAATAATTTTTAGCGATTGCCATAAAAAATCCCACTGAACCAAACAGTGGGATTCACATATTGCAACCCGCTTAGCGTTTTTTACCGGTAACGGTGGCCACAGCCAAGTTTGAGCCGCGTTTCAAAGAAACGCTTTCCACGCCTTCCGGGAATTTAATGTCGGACAAGTGCAGAATATCGCCGGCAACCACTTTGCCGCAATCCAGATCCAACGCAGCAGGCACGTTTTTGGGCAGGGCAATCACTTCAACAGAAGCGTTGAGCATAGACACACGACCGCCTTGCAGCTTAACCGCTTGCGAATTTTCAGCGTTGATTACATGCAGCGGCACGCGGATTTTCAGCGGCTTGTCGGCTTCAACGGCTTGGAAGTCGATATGCTGCACTTCTTGACGGAACGGATGCATTTGAAAATCGCGCACAATCACGTCTTGGGTTTTGCCGTTGAGGGTCAGTTTAATCAATTCGGTGTGGAAAGATTCTTTTTCAATCGCGTAAAACACGGTTTTGTGATCGACAGCAATTGCAACCGGCTCTTGACCTTCACCATACAGCACGGCGGGGGTTTGGCCTTCGCGACGCAGGCGGCGGCTCGCACCAGTGCCCTGTGCTTCGCGAACGGTAGCTTGAATTTCGTATGACATATTAAATACTCCAAATAAACAGAAAAAGTCGTCATCGGCCGCGACCAGCTTGAGACGACAGGTTTTACGGCAAATACATATTGCCGATCGTTAGCAAATCTTCATTGAAAAGATAAGAAACAGATTCTTCATTGCTGATGCGGCGCACGGTTTCGGCGAGCAGCCCGGCAATGGTCACTTGGCGGATGCGGCCGCAATTGAGCGCCTCTTCCGACAAGGGAATGGTATCGGTGACCACCACTTGATCTATATCTGATGAAGCGATGCGCGACACGGCCTCGCCGGAAAACACCGGGTGGGTGGCATAAGCCAGCACGCGCGAAGCGCCACGCGCTTTGAGCGCAGAAGCGGCTTTGCACAAGGTGTTGGCGGTATCGATCATATCATCGACAATCAGGCAGGTGCGGTCTTGAATATCGCCGATAATATTCATCACTTCGGCCACATTGGCTTTGGGGCGGCGTTTATCGATAATCGCCAAATCCACATTCAGCACTTTGGCCACGGCACGGGCGCGCACCACACCGCCGATATCGGGGCTGACCACGGTCAGGTTTTCGATGCGCTGCTGTTGGATGTCGTTAATCAAAATCGGGGTGGCATAAATATTGTCTACCGGCACATCAAAAAAGCCTTGAATCTGGTCGGCATGCAAATCCACAGTCAACACGCGGTCGATACCGGCCGAATAAAGCATATTGGCCACCAGCTTGGCCGAAATCGGCACTCGCACAGAGCGCGGGCGGCGGTCTTGGCGGGCATAGCCGAAATAGGGAATCGCGGCGGTGATGCGGCCGGCCGAAGCGCGTTTCAGCGCATCGGCGATGGTGAGGATTTCCATCAGATTATCGTTGGTAGGTGCGCAAGTGGGCTGCAAAATAAACACATCACGCCCGCGTACGTTTTCCAGCAACTCAATGGCCACTTCGCCGTCTGAAAACTTGCTCACCGAGGCATTGCCCAATGAGATATCCAAATGTTTCACCACGCGTTGTGCCAATTCCGGATTGGCATTGCCGGTAAACACCATCAAACTATCGTATGCAGCCATATCTTCATCACCTGGATTGGTATAGTGTTTTGTTTCAGGAAACATATGCGCTTCCCTTTCATCTGCGCCTGACGCCGAGGTGCCCATTATACGCACCCAAGCTTTGCAGCACAAAGCCGCATCCCTCATTTTTATGCAGATGTGGCGAAAACGTAATAAAAGCGTGCAAGTGAACTTACACGCTTTTATCTGGCTGGGGAGGAAGGATTCGAACCTTCGCATGCTGGAATCAAAATCCAGTGTCTTAACCGCTTGACGACTCCCCAAAACTGGGTGGTGGCTGGGGAGGAAGGATTCGAACCTTCGCATGCTGGAATCAAAATCCAGTGTCTTAACCGCTTGACGACTCCCCAACACTTCAAAACTTATCTATCAAGCAAAGGGTGGGACTCGAGGCCTTCCACGCAATATGCTTCATATTTTTTTGAAATCCGGTTGTATACTGCTTCTGCCTCACCCTTCTGCTCAAAGCCGATAAACACACAAGCACCTGAGCCGGTCATCAAAGGCTTGCCGTAAGGCTTCAGCGCTTGATACACCTCTTTTACTTCGGGGTAAGTTTCCAACACCACCGCTTGCATGTCATTTCTGAAAGGCTGTAGCGTTTGGAAAGTCGGCATTATGCTGGGTTTGGAATTTCGTGTCAAGCCTCGATGTGAAAAAATTGCAGGCGTGCTCACGTGCACAGCCGGCTTCACCACCACATACCATTGTTTGGGCACGGCAAATGCGCTCAACTGCTCGCCGATGCCCCTGGCAAATGCATTGCGGCCAAACAAGAAAAAAGGCACATCGGCGCCCAAACCAACGCCGATTTCCATTAATGCTTGGCGGTTCAAGCCGCATTGCCACAGATGATTCAGCGCCAGCAGCACAGTGGCGGCATCGGAGCTGCCGCCACCCAAGCCGCCGCCCATGGGAATGTTTTTTTGCAGCCAAATATCGGCACCCAAGCGGCAATTTGCGGCTTGCTGCAGGGCTTTGGCGGCACGATAGCTTAAATCCTGCTCAGCGGCCACGCTGGCGGCCGGTGCATGCAATATGACTTCAGCATCGGTGCGCGGCGCCAAATGCACGATGTCGCACAAATCAATCAGGCAGAAAATGCTTTCCAACAAATGATAGCCGTCGGCGCGACGGCCGGTGATGCGCAAATCGAGATTGAGCTTGGCCGGTGCCAAAAAGGCTTGGGCATGCGCGGGCAGCTTCACCATTATGCACCTGCCCGCGCGGCGCATTGCCCGGCTGCACCGCTGCTTTTGCTGTAAGTGATTTGGTCAAACACCAAGCGCAAGCTGAGCTTGGGGCTTTCCAGCTGCAAGATGCGCGGCGTGCCATCTTCTTTCAGACGGCGTGTAATCGTCCACTCGAATTGCTGCAAGCGCCCATCAGGTAATATTTGATACGGGGCATTTTTAACCCATTGGCCATTGGCCCACACATCAAGATACTGCACCGGCAAAGCATAACCGAGCAGCTGCTCACTCAAAGCTTCGGCGCTGGCGGCCTGATAAACCTGCCCTTTGCCGTCCACCGCCAACACGCCCTGCCCGTCTTGGCAAAGCTGGCCGACCGTGTTGCCCAACGGCGTGTTGACATCAATGGTTTGCACCTGGTTTTGGTGCGTCCAGTCAAAATTGGCATACGAGCCTTTTTCATTCACCTTCACCGCCAAGCGCCCGCCGGCGGTGAAGTCGGGCATTTCGGTTTGCTCGCGCCAGCTGTCGCTTGTGGCCATGCGCGGTTGTGCACATGCAGCCAGCAGCACAGCGGCAGAAAGTGCAAATAATTTTGCGGCAGAAATCCGGATATTTATATTCATGTGTTTGTATTTGCGTTTCAGACGGCCTTGTTTGATTTCAGACGGCCTTATTTTCAATAAAATCAAAAACAGGCCGTCTGAAAACAAACAATATCTTTTCAGACGGCCTGCGCTTTATTTTTTGGCGTTTGACGCAGCAGGCAGGCGCACGCCCAAACGTTTGATGGTTTCGCGTAACACCGCCATATTGCCCTCGCCGGCCAGCCCTTTTGCAAACACGGCGCGCGCTTGCTCATGCTCGCCCATTGCCCACAACACTTCGCCCAAATGCGCGGCCACTTCCGGATCCGGATATTGCTCGAAAGCATATTGCAGATAAGGCAGTGCGGCTTGCGGGTCGCCTTTTTTGAAATAAGCCCAGCCCATGCTGTCGTTAATGGCGGCGGATTCCGGCTCGATTTGATAGGCCGCCTGAATCAGGCCGAAAGCCTCGTCCAAATCGGCGGAAGGCTGCGACAACATGGTGTAGCCCAAGGCATTCATACCGCCGGCGCTATTCGGATTCAGCTTCAAATAGCGGCGCAAATCGGCCACGGCGCGTTCGGGCTGGTGCAGCTTGTCGGCATAAACCAGCGCACGTTGGTAAAGAATATCGGCCACCCGCTCATCATTATCGGGCTGCTTTTCGGCACGCGCCAACATGGTGTTGAGCTCGGCTAGCGCCTGCTGCGGGTTGCTGTGTTTGGCAATGGCAAACAATTGCACCCGCTGCAAATCATTGCCGTTGAAAAAGCGCCCCTGCTGCTCGGGCAGCCGCTGCGCGCGCCGGGTTTCAGCCAATGCCTGCTGCCAATTGCCCTGCTCGGCTTCGATTGAGGCGCGCAACACGGCTTTATCAAACACATAATCCGGCGCGTTGATTTTATTCAGCCATGCCTTCGCCTCTGCATATTGCCGGGCATCGGCGGTGCGCATAGCGGCAATCACGGCGGCGCGGCTTTGCTGCTCCTGCGTACCATAAGCATAGGCTTTTTCAAGCTGGCCGATCACGGCAGGCAGATCATCGTTGCGCTGCACGCCGAGTAAAGCCGCTTGGATATACAGATCGGCATTGGGGCTTTGCGCCAACAATTGCTGCAACTGGCGATAAGCTTCATCGGTTTGGCCGGCGCTGATCAAGCTGCTGATTTTCAGCTCTTGCCACATAGGCGACAAATCTTTTGTGTCGGTTTCGGCAAAAAAGCGGTTGAGCACTTCCGGGCGGCGCTGCGCCACCAGCCGCAAGGTGAGCTCGGTGGGCGGGCGGATATCGGCATCCAGCCCGGCGAGCTTTTGCAAAGCTTTAACGGCATCTTTGTCTTTGCCGTTTTGCGCGCTGAAAATCGCATCGGCAATGGCCGCTTCCGGCATATCGGGATATTTCGCGGCGGTGCGGTGCAAGGCAGAGCCGGCTTTTGCAGCCAAATCCGGCTGCTGCACGCTCACTTGCGTCAGCAATAAAAACATGCGCCGCACTTGCTCTTCATCGGCACCGGCAAATACGGCGGCCAGATTATCGGCCGCATATTTTGTGTCGCCAAACACCAAGCTGCGCGCCCACGTCATGCGCTTTTGCGCAGGTCCGGGCACAGGCTCAATCTGCTGCCATTTCTGATAAATGGCTTCTGCCTGCTCGTAAGCATGCAACGACACGGCCATTTCCATAGCGCGCTCGGCCACCTCCGGATCACGCGTGCGGTCGAGCATCAGCATATAAGTGGCCAGCGCCGTGCCGGCCTCGCCTTTTTCCAAAGCCATCTCGCCGCCCAGCAGCGTGAATATTTGGTTGGCCCGCTGCACGATATCCTGGCGGCGCGTGTATTCTTCGGCATATTCCGTTTCGGAATAGCGCTTTTTGCGCTCAACAGCCACATAATCATCGCTTTGCAGCGCCGCCTGATGGCTGGCTGCATACACGCTGCCGGCACACAGCAACATCAGCGCGGCACACAACGGGCGGATGCCGGTTTTCCAAAAAGACATGATTCAATCTCCAAGCGCCGGGCAACAGGCCGTTTATCGCCTGAGTTGGCTAAAATTTAAAACATGCCGCCGCAAGCGGCAGCACGGCAATCGGGCTGTTACTTTATCACAAGCGCCGAAGCTGCGCAGGGGCTTTGTTTATTTTTACCGAGGCCGTCTGAATGCTTTGCCCGGCCTTTCAGACGGCCCTGGCAGCTTTTGCTTATTGTGCTTCTTCAATGACAATACGCGCATTCAAAGGTTGCACCGGGCGGTTGTTGGGGTGGCCGATTATGGTGGCAGCAGCTTCAAGCTGCGCCGCAGCAGCCGCCACCGGCGCTTCCATCACCACCCAATTCACCCCTTCGCTGCACGGCGGCGTGGTGAGCGAGCCGTTCAGGCGGAAATGAGCCGTATCGGCGGGAAACAGGTTTGAAATATCCAACTCATGCGGCAATTGCACCGATTGGCCGGGCTTCAATTTTTTCGCCAACAGCGGCTTGAGTGCCGGATTGGCCTTACCGGCATCAAACACCACCGCCACCACGGCCAGCGCGCCTTGCGTGCTTTGATGCACGAAATGGGCTTCCAACGGAAAATGGCGGCCTTTGAATGTGTGCTCGCTGGGCGTGTGGAAATGAAACTGCTTCAAAGCAAAAGACTCTCCACCAATGCGCACAAACTGGCCGCCGCCCTCAGGCGTGGCCTGCAAAGCGTGGCCGTTGTTTTCCACGCGATAACGCGCCGGCTGATAATGAAAAACCACGCTGCGCTCTGAAGTGGCAGCCGCCCGGCTCAAATCCACCGGCGATTGGTTTTTACCGGCACTACATTCGGTATATTCACTGCCCAACTCACCCCAATGCGCAGGGCCTTCTGCGCCTGCATAAGACCAATGCGGCGCATGATGTGCATCATGCGGCTGAGCAGCCGCCAACGGTAAAGCACATACAGCCAACAGGACCGCTGCAAATCTGAATTTCTGCATAAAACCTCCGATTGTTTTAATAGAATAAGCTGATAATATTTTGTATTATTTAAATAAATAAAATTTAAAATCACCAATTGATATTATAATATTTAATCGTAGTTTTATTACATTTGAAATTTGATTTGGCACAAACGAGGCTGATAAAACAAAACAGAAAGGCCGTCTGAAAAGTTTCAGACGGCCTGCTTTGATTTCAACACGTATCCGTGCGAAAGCTTATTTTTTCTTGCGTTGCGGCGGCAAATCGGTGCACGTGCCCAATGCCACTTCCGCCGCCAGGCCGATGGTTTCGCCCAAGGTCGGATGCGGGTGGATGGTTTTGCCGATATCGGTGGCATCACAACCCATTTCGATGGCCAGGCAGATTTCGCCTATCATGTCGCCACCATTGGGGCCGACAATGCCGCCGCCGATAATCAGGCCGGTGTCGGCGTCGAAAATCAGCTTGGTGAAGCCTTGGTCGCAGCCATTGGCAATGGCGCGACCGGAAGCGGCCCACGGGAAATTGGCTTTGGTGATTTTCAGGCCTTGCGCTTTGGCGGAAAGCTCGGTTACGCCCACCCAAGCCACTTCGGGCGCAGTGTAGGCCACGCCGGGAATCACGCGCGCATCGAAATAAGCTTTGTGGCCGGCGCAATTTTCAGCCGCCACATGGCCTTCGTGCACCGCTTTATGCGCGAGCATCGGTTGGCCGACAATATCGCCGATGGCATAAATATGCGGCACATTGGTGCGCATTTGCTTGTCCACCTCGATAAAGCCGCGCTCGGTCACGGCCACGCCGGCTTTTTCGGCACCAATCAATTTGCCGTTGGGCGCGCGGCCGGCGGCCACCAGCACCGCATCGTAGCGCAGCGGCTCTTTGGGCGCGTTTTCACCCTCGAAGGTGACATAAATACCGTCTTCTTTCGGCTCCACGGCCACGGTTTTGGTGTTGATCATAATGTTGTCGAAGCGGTATTCATTGAGCTTCTGCCACACTTTCACCAAATCGCGGTCGGCGCCCTGCATCAGGCCGTCCATCATCTCCACCACATCCAGACGTGTGCCCAAAGTGCTGTAAACGGTGCCCATTTCCAGGCCGATGATGCCGCCGCCGATGATCAGCATTTTTTGCGGCACTTCTTTCAATTCCAGCGCACCGCTCGAGTCGATAATGCGCGGGTCTTGCGGAATAAACGGCAAATTCATCACGCGGCTGCCGGCGGCGATGATGCAGTTTTTAAAGCCTATGGTTTTTTTCTCGCCGGTTTCGGTGGCTTTTTCATATTGCGGGCTGTCGGTGAGCGCCACTTCGATATGGTTCGCGCCCACAAATTGCCCTTCGCCTTGAATCACATCCACTTTGCGTGCTTTGGCCATGCCGGCCAGGCCGCCGGTGAGCTTGCCGATCACTTTTTCTTTATAAGTGCGCAGCATATCGATATCCAGCTCGGGCTCGGGATATTTGATGCCGTTGGCTGCCAAATGGCGCACTTCATCAATCACATTGGCATTGTGCAGCAAGGCTTTGGAGGGAATACAGCCCACATTCAGGCACACGCCGCCCAAGGTGTTGTAGCGCTCGATAATGGCCACTTTCAGGCCTTCATCAGCTGCGGCAAAAGCAGCGGAATAGCCGCCGGGGCCGCCGCCCAACACCACCACATCGTAGTCGGCATCGGCGCTGCCGCCAAATGCTGCCGCTTGCGGCGCTGCTGCGGCCGCTTTGGGCGCTTCTGCTGCCGGCGCTGCCGCTTTTTCTTCGGCTTTGGGCGCTTCAGCCGCGCCGGCCGCTTCAATCACGGCAATCACGCCGCCTTCGGAAATTTTGTCGCCCACTTTTACCTTGACTTCTTTCACCACACCGGCCGCTTCAGCCGGCACATCCATCGTGGCTTTGTCGGTTTCCAAAGTAATCAGGGTATCTTCAACAGCAAGCGTGTCGCCCGCTTTGATTTCAACGGCGATGATGTCCACATTATCGTGGCCGCCGATATCGGGCACTTTCAATTCGATTAAGCTCATGTTCAACCTTTCATCAAGCAGTGTTCAAGCTGCTTTCGATAAATGTTTTCAGACGGCCTCACGCTTCACAGAGGCCGTCTGAAAAGCCTTACAACACCACGCGGCGGAAATCTTTCAACAGATTGGCCAAATACACGGTGAAGCGCATGCCGGCCGCGCCGTCGATCACGCGGTGGTCGAAAGAGAGGCTCAGCGGACACATCAGGCGCGGCTGGAATTCTTTGCCGTTCCACACCGGCTTCATTTGCGATTTGCACACGCCCAAAATAGCCACTTCGGGTGCGTTCACAATCGGGGTGAAGCCGGTGCCGCCGATGCCGCCCAAGCTGGAAATGGTGAAGCATGCGCCCTGCATGTCTTGCGGCTTGAGCTTGCCTTCGCGGGCTTTTTTACTCAATTCGCCCAATTCGATGCTGATTTCTTTAAGGCCTTTTTTGTCGGCATCTTTAATCACCGGCACCACCAAACCATTGGGCGTGTCGGCGGCAAAGCCGATGTTGTAATATTTTTTCAACACCAGATTATCGCCGTCGAGCGAAGAATTAAACTCGGGGAAAGCTTTGAGCGCGTTCACCGAAGCTTTGATGATAAAGGCCAGCGGCGAGAGTTTCACGCCTTCGCGCTCCCATTCTTTGTTGAGCTGCTGGCGGAAAGCTTCCAAATCGGTCATGTCGGCATCGTCGTTGACGGTAACGTGCGGAATCACCACCCAGTTGCGCGACAGGTTTTGGCCGGAAATTTTCTTGATGCGGCTCAGCTCTTTCACTTCGATTTCGCCGAACTTGCTGAAATCCACTTTCGGCCACGGCAGCAAATCCAAGCCGCCGCCCAAAGAGGCAGAAGCCGCTGCCGGTGCGCCTTTGCCGGCACCACCTTGCATGGCGGCTTTCACAAAGGCTTTGATGTCTTCGCCCATAATGCGGCCTTTGAGGCCGCTGCCGCTCACCAAGCCCAAATCCACACCCAATTCGCGCGCGAGTTTGCGAGCAGAGGGGCCGGCGTGGGCTTTGGCAAACGCGGTTTCATTCACCGGCGTGTTGCCGAATGCGGCCACGGGCACTGCCTGAGCAGGCGCAGCAGCAGGAGTTGCCGCCGGTGCAGCGGCAGGTGCAGCTGCTTTAGGTGCCGCTTCGGCAGCGGGTGCAGCAGCCGGCGCGGCTGCACCTTCGCTTTCCACTTCGATAATTTTGCTGCCTTGCGATACTTTATCACCCACTTTGACATACACGGCTTTCACCACACCGGCGGCGCTGCTGGGCACATCCATGGTGGCTTTGTCGGTTTCGAGGGTAATCAAGGTGTCGTCTTCGGCAACGGTGTCACCCACTTTCACTTCTACGGCAATCACGTCCACATTTTCATGGCCGCCGATATCGGGCACTTCCACGGCTGCAATCGCTGCGGCGGCTGGCGCGGCAACGGCGGGCGCAGCGGGTGCGGCAGGCGCAACCGATTCAGGCGCAACGGTTTGTGCGGGCGCGGCGGCCGGCGCGGCTTCTGGTGCAGCTGCTTCGGCCGCAGCGGCTTCCACCACCACAATCACGCTGCCTTCCGATACTTTGTCGCCCACTTTGACTTTTACTTCTTTCACCACGCCGGCGGCATCGGCGGGCACATCCATGGTGGCTTTGTCGGTTTCGAGGGTGATCAGGGTGTCGTCTACGGCGATGGTGTCGCCGGCTTTAACGGCCACATCAATCACGTCCACATTTTCATGGCCGCCGATATCGGGCACTTTGATTTCTACGATTTGGCTCATCGTGTTTTCCTTTAACGGGCTGCAATACGGTGCGCGCATTGCAGAACAGTTGTTCGATATATATGAGGGGGAAACGGTGCGGTTTCAGACGGCCTTTAAAACACAAGGCCGTCTGAAAGGCATCAGCGTTTCCAGCTCGGAGCGGTATCGGTTTGGATGCCGTATTTCTCAATGGCTTGCTGCACCACTTCTTTGCCCACTTTGCCTTGTTCGGCCAGCGCGCTCAGGGCGGCTACGGCCACATGGCGGCTGTCGACTTCGAAGAAGTCGCGCAAGTTGGCGCGCGAATCGCTGCGGCCGAAGCCGTCGGTGCCCAACACATGGTAATTGTTGGGAATATAGGCGCGGATGCGGTCGGCAAAGCTGCGGATGTAATCGGTGGAGGCAATCACCGGGCCTTCATAGCCTTGCAGCTGGCGGGTCACAAACGGCAGCTTGGCTTCTTCCAGCGGGTGCAGGCGGTTGTAGCGCTCCACTTCTATGGCATCGCGGTGCAGCAGGTTGAATGAGGGCACCGACCAGATATCGGCATCGACACCGAAATCGTTTTTCAACAACTCGGCACCTTTGATTACCTCGTTCAGAATCACGCCCGAGCCCATCAGCTGCACTTTTTTATCGCCTTTTTCACCGGCTTTGAGCAAATACATGCCTTTGAGAATTTCTTCTTCAATGCCTTTGCGCTGCGGCATGGCCGGATGGGTGTAGTTTTCGTTCATCACGGTGAGGTAGTAATATACATCTTCCTGATCCACATACATGCGGCGCAAACCGTCGTGCACAATCACGGCCACTTCGTATGAGAAAGTCGGGTCGTAAGAGATGCAGTTCGGAATCAGGTCGGCCTGAATCTGGCTGTGGCCGTCTTGATGTTGCAGGCCTTCGCCGTTGAGCGTGGTGCGGCCGGCGGTGCCGCCGATCAAGAAGCCGCGAGTGTGCATATCGCCCGCCGCCCAAGCCAAATCGCCCACGCGCTGGAAGCCGAACATCGAGTAGTAGATGTAAAACGGAATCATCGCAAAATGGCTGTTGGCATAGCTTGTGCCCGCGGCAATCCAGTCGGCCATCGCGCCCGGCTCGTTGATGCCTTCCTGCAGGATTTGGCCGTCAACCGATTCTTTGTAGAACATCAGCTGGTCTTTGTCTTGCGGGGTGTATTGCTGGCCTTTCGGATTCCAGATGCCGTATTGGCGGAACATGCCTTCCATGCCGAAGGTGCGGCTTTCATCGGGCACAATCGGCACGATGCGTTTGCCGATTTGTTTGTCTTTGAGCAGGGTGCTCAAAATGCGCACAAACGCCATGGTGGTGGAAAATTCACGCTCGCCGCTTGATTGCAGCTGCGCATCAAAAGCCGACAACTCGGGAATCGGCAGCGCTTCCAGATTGGGATTGCGTTGCGGCAGATAGCCACCCAAGCTGTTGCGGCGTTCGCGTAGATAGCGCATTTCTTCGCTGTCTTCCGGGAAGCGGTAATAAGGCAGATCGCCGCTTTCGATTTGCTCGTCGGTAACAGGAATGTCGAAACGGGTGCGGAATTTTTTCAGCGAATCCTGATCCATTTTTTTGGCTTGGTGGGCGGTGTTTTGGCCTTCGCCGGAAGCACCCATGCCATAGCCTTTGATGGTTTTGGCCAAAATCACGGTGGGGCGGCCGCCGGGGTTGTTTACCGCTTCATAATAGGCGGCATACACTTTGTGCGGATCGTGGCCGCCACGGTTGAGCGCCCAAATTTCTGCGTCCGACATATTGGCCACCATGGCTTTCAGGCTCGGGGTGTTGAAGAAATGATCGCGCACATAAGCGCCGTCTTTCGATTTATAGGTTTGATAATCACCGTCGAGGCATTCATCCATACGCGCTTTGAGTTCGTTGTCGGTATCGCGCGCCAAGAGCGCATCCCAGCGGCTGCCCCAAATCACTTTGAGCACATTCCAACCGGCGCCGCGGAAGTTGCCTTCCAGCTCTTGAATAATCTTGCCGTTACCGCGCACAGGGCCGTCAAGGCGTTGCAGGTTGCAGTTGATTACAAAAATCAGGTTGTCCAAGCCTTCGCGGGCGGCCAGCGAAATCGCGCCTTGGCTTTCCGGCTCGTCCATCTCGCCATCACCGCAGAACACCCACACTTTGCGGCCTTTGGTTTTGGTGAGGCCGCGCGATTCCAGGTATTTCAGGAAACGGGCCTGATAAATCGCCATCAACGGACCCAAACCCATAGACACGGTGGGGAATTGCCAAAAATCGGGCATCAAGTGCGGGTGCGGATAAGAAGAGAGGCCTTTGCCCTCGACTTCTTGGCGGAAATTATTCAGCTCATCTTCGCTCAAGCGGCCTTCCACGAAAGCGCGGGCATAAATGCCGGGCGCGGAGTGGCCTTGGATAAACACCAAATCGCCCTCGGCATCATCGTGTTTGGCGTGCCAGAAATGGTTGAAGCCCACGTCATACAAGGTGGCGGCAGATTGGAAAGAAGCGATGTGGCCGCCCAGCTCCAAATCTTTTTTGCCGGCGCGCAACACCATAGCGGCGGCATTCCAGCGGATAATGGAGCGGATGCGGTGTTCCAATTCCTGATTGCCCGGCGATTTTTGCTCTTTGCCCACCGGAATGGTGTTCAGATAAGCGGTGGTGGCATCAAACGGCAAATGCACACCGCGGCGGCGGGTGTATTTCACCAGATTTTCCAGCAGGAAATGCGCGCGCTCGGTGCCTTCGCTTTCCAGCACAGAGCTCAATGCATCCAACCACTCCTGGGTTTCAATCGGATCAATGTCGTTAACATCGTTGGTTTGGGTGGACATAGTCATCCTTCCTATAAAGATTGAGATGGGTTATCAACCGGCCTGCTCAAAGGCCGCCTTTTCGTTTTCGAACCTGCCCGAATATTAGAGCAAAAAGCTTATATTCTCGGGCATTGACGGAACAAAACAGCGCATTATCAGTTGCTTAATGAAGATATTAAACTAACCCGCTGTAATGTCGCTGCAAATTTAAAATATGAACGCTTAAATCGTATCAGCAAACCGCCTTGCTGGCAAATTTGCGCAGCGCCGCCAAGCAGGAAAACAGCGCGGCTCAACCATGATGTTTTCATCCAATTATTCTTTTCCGAACAATCATCGTTTCAATATGCTGAAATTTTTTCCATTTCGATTATAAACCAACAAAAACGAATCATTTCACACACATCACCCCGCTGCCTTTCAGACGGCCTGCAACACCGTTAAAACGGGTAAATTTCCCATGTTGCAATCATGCTTCCGATGCCGTGCGCCGACGCAGCAAAATGCGCACCGCACCATCGTTGCCCGGATGCGGCTCGGCATAGGCCAGCACATCGGGATGCGCCATCAGCCAGCGGCGCACCAGCGTTTTGAGCACCGGCTTATAGCCCGAAGAGCCCAAGCCGCTGCCATGCACGATTTCGCCGCACACGCCCCTCCGGGCGGTGAAATCGATAAATTCGTTCAGCACCTGCTGCGCTTCTTCCTGCGTGTAGCCGTGCAGATCCACATCGGCCACCACCGGCCAATGGCCGCTTTGCAGGCGGCGGATGTCGTTTTGCCCTTGGCCGTTTTTGCTGAACGTGGCCGGCGGCTCATCAAAGCCGCCGGTGCCGACGTAGAAATAATCTTCCTCTGCCCGCGCCGCTTCATTTTTGGCGCGCGGTTTGATGGGCGATGCATCACGCGGCGGCGCATAACGCTGCGTGTTTTTCAGCGGCACCACCTCGCCCACAGCAGCGGCAAAATCCACGATTTCCGCCTCGCGCCGGCGCTGTGCCGCTTCGGCTTCAATACGTGCTTTTTCTGCCTGCCGGGCCTGCTTGCCCAGCATTTTCAAAGTGTGTTCAAAATCGCTGCTCATGCTTTTACCTGCTCATTATCCTTTTTTCATATGAATATATTATGCCGAAGGCTGCCAATCGCGTACATCTTGCACAATTGCCTTGCCGAAATTCCGGTCGGCAATCATGGCGGCAATGTGTGCGGCAATCTCTTCTGCGCTGCTCAAGCCGCCTTGCGCTTTTAAATCTTGAAAACGCGCCAGCATCGGGAAATCGGCCGTGTCGCTTGCGCGGATTTGCGCCTGCATGCCGGTGTCGATCACGCCGGGCGCAATGCTGGCAATGCGCACGCCACTCAATTGTTCCGCCGCCACGCAGCGGGCATGATGATCCAACGCGGCTTTGCCGGCACCGTAAACACTCCAGCCCGGATAGGCATTTCGACCCGCGCCGCTGCTGATGTGCACGATTTTCAGCACTGCATTTGCGGGTTTTTGCCGGCATACTTCATTAGCCAGCAGCAAGGGCGCGGTGATGTTTAAAGCCGCCGATGTGATAATTTCGGCATCGTTTTGCCGTCCGAGCATGGCGCTGGGCTGCACCGTGCCGGCATTGTTAATCAACACCACCTCATCGGCCGCATGCATAAAATCAGCAATCAGGCCGTCTGAAAGCAGCGCGGCCACGGCAGCGCTGTCGCTCAAATCGATAATATGCTGCTGAAATTTTTCAGACGACTCAACAGCCACCCGCCGCCGCGACAAACCCAGCACCTCATCACCCCAGCGCAAATAATATTCGGCCAGCGCACGCCCTAAGCCGTTGCTGTGGCCGCTGATAATTAGCTTGCGTTTCATATTTGGTTTGGCCTTTTTCATGGATTGCGCTTCATTTTACCCGTCCGACGGCTGCTGTATGGCAGCATCACATTTCTTTACATGCATGTGTTCTGCCATAACATTTCTCATTCGATTGCGCACCTTCACGCATGTCGATTGAGGCCGTCTGAAAGTATGCTAAAATTACGCTCTTTATTATTTTTCAGACGGCCTCCCGCTTTACGCCCGATTGCAAATGCATGGCAAACATGCGCTTTCGCAACCGGCCTTTCAAAGCCGCGCAGCCGCCCCATCTGCCGCACCATGCACGCTACTTCCTCCCCCAAAAATATCGTTGTCGGCCTGTCCGGCGGCGTAGATTCGTCTGTAACCGCTTATTTGCTCAAAGAGGCCGGCCATCATGTGCACGGCGTGTTTATGCAAAATTGGGAAGACGACAACAACGACGAATATTGCAGCATCAAAGAAGATTCGCTCGATGCCATGGCCGTGGCCGACATTATCGGCATCGACATTGATATTGTGAATTTTGCCGCGCAATATAAAGACAAAGTTTTCGCCTATTTTCTGCAGGAATACCAAGCCGGGCGCACGCCCAACCCCGATGTGCTCTGCAATGCCGAAATCAAGTTCAAATGCTTTCTCGATTACGCCATCGCACAAGGCGCGGATGTGATTGCCACCGGCCATTATGCGCGCAAAGAAGTGCGCGGCGGCATTCATTATCTGCTCAAAGGCCTGGATCAAAACAAAGACCAAAGCTATTTCCTCTACCGCCTGCAACCGCATCAGCTTGAGCGCGCCATTTTCCCGCTGGGCGATTTGGAAAAGCCCGAAGTGCGCCGCCTGGCCGCCGAAGCGCGCCTGCCCACCGCCGCCAAAAAAGACAGCACCGGCATCTGCTTTATCGGCGAGCGCCCTTTTCGCGAATTCCTGCAAAAATACCTACCCACGAATAATGGCAATATGGTCACGCCCGAGGGTAAAATCGTTGGTGAACACGTCGGCCTGATGTTTTACACCATCGGCCAGCGCAAAGGCTTGGGCATAGGCGGCGCGGGCGAGCCGTGGTTTGTGGCCGGCAAAAATCTGGCCGCAAACGAATTAATCGTGGTGCAAGGCCACAACCACCCGCTTTTGTTTACCGACACATTGGTGATGAACGATTTGAGCTTCACCCTGCCCGAGCGCCCCGCCGAAGGCCGCTACAGCTGCAAAACCCGCTACCGCATGGCCGATGCGCCCTGCTCGCTCAAATATCTGGATAACGACACCATCGAGCTGACATTCGACGAGCCGCAATGGGCGGTCACGCCCGGGCAATCGGCCGTGCTTTACAACGGCGAAATCTGCCTCGGCGGCGGCGTGATTATGCGCACCGACAAACCTTTAATTATCAGCAAATAAACAAAACAGGCCGTCTGAACGGTTTCAGACGGCCTTTCACATTATTCAAAGAAAGCCTTTATTCTTATGGAAAAAATCTGGTTGCAAAGCTATGAAGCCGGTGTGCCGGCCGAAATCGACATCAGCCGCTACGAGTCGATTATCAGCGTGTTTGAAGAGAGCGTGCAGAAATACGGCGCGCAAACCGCCTTTGAAAACATGGGCAAAGGCCTCAGCTATGCCGAATTGGCGCAGCAGGCGCAGCAATTTGCCTCATTTTTGCAAAACACGCTCAAGCTGCCGCGCGGCGAGCGTGTGGCGGTGATGCTGCCCAATGTGTTGCAATATCCCATCGCCATTTTCGGCATTTTGCAGGCCGGGCTGGTGGTGGTCAACACCAACCCGCTCTACACCCCGCGCGAATTGGAACACCAGCTCAACGACAGCGGCGCCACCACCATCATCGTGCTGGAAAACTTTGCCAACACGCTCGAATTGGTGCTGCCCAAAACGCAAATTAAAAATGTGATTGTGGCCACCATCGGCGATATGTTCGGCGCGCTCAAAGGAGCGCTGATGAATTTTGTGATCCGCAAAATCAAAAAAATGGTGCCCGACTACCGCATTACCGGCGCGATTCCTTTCAAACAAGCCATGGCGCAAGGCGCGGCGCAGGCTTTTATGCCCGTGGCCCTGGCGCGCGGCGACACCGCTTTTCTGCAATACACCGGCGGCACCACCGGCGTGGCCAAAGGCGCGGTGCTCAGCCACGGCAATATCTGCGCCAATATGATGCAGGGCGCGGAATGGATTCAAAACCAGCTCACGCCCGGCAAAGAAGTGGTTACCGCCGCATTGCCGCTTTACCATGTGTTTGCGCTCACGGTAAACCTGATGATTTTCATGCAGGCCGGCGCGCGCATTTTGCTCATCACCAACCCGCGCGACATGAAAAGCTTTATCGGCGATTTGAAAAAACACAAAATCAGCGTGTTTATCGGCGTGAACACCTTGTTTAACGCCATGGTCAACCGCCCCGATTTTGCCGAAGTGGATTTCTCCGGCCTCAAGCTCACGCTCGGCGGCGGCATGGCCACCCAAAAAGCCGTGGCCGAAAAATGGAAAAACATCACCGGCACACCGATTGTGGAAGCCTACGGCCTCACTGAAGCAAGCCCCGGTGTGTGCTGTAATCCGCTCAACATCCCCGCCTACACCGGCAGCATCGGCCTGCCCGTGCCTTCCACCGAAGTGGAATTGCGCGATGCCGATGGCAAGCTTGTGGCGCAAGGCATGCCCGGCGAAATGTGGGTGAAAGGCCCGCAAGTGATGCAGGGCTATTGGCAGCGGCCGCAAGAAACCGCCAAAACCATCGATGCACGCGGCTTTCTCGAAACCGGCGACATTGCCGTGATGGATGAAAAAGGCTGGTTTAAGCTTGTAGACCGCAAAAAAGATTTGATTGTGGTGTCGGGCTTTAATGTGTATCCCAACGAAATCGAAGAAGTGGTGGCGCATCACGCCAAAGTGCTCGAAGTGGCCTGCATCGGCGTGGCCAGCGAGAAAACCGGCGAAGCGCTGAAATTATTTGTGGTGAAAAAAGATGCCTCGCTCACGCGCGAAGAATTAATCGCTTATTGCCGCCAAGAGCTCACCGCCTATAAAGTGCCCAAAGACATCGAATTTCGCGACGAGCTGCCCAAATCAAACGTGGGCAAAATCCTGCGCCGCGAATTGCGCGAAGAAGCGCAGCAAGCTTGAGCTTTTTCATCCGAGGCCGTCTGAAACATTTTTCAGACGGCCTTTTTGTCGCTAGGGCATCCTGACAATTACTTGTCATAAAAATAATCAGATAAAAGAAAGGCAGATAAGTTAAAATTTTTGTCGCCAAACAAAACATACTTATCTGCCATGCCTCGAACACTACTCAAAGATGAAGACTGGTCAAAGCTGTTAAACATTCTGCTCGATTTAGGCGTTTACCACAAGAAAAATCTGCGCCTCAAAATAGAAGGCATACTTTACCGCATCAGAACCGGCATACCGTGGGAAGACATCCCGCCGTTTTTCGGTAAAGGCAATTCCCTGTTGCGCCTCTTCCATAGATGGTCGGAGAAAGGGATTTTTCAAAGCATACTCAATGCCTTGACCGAATTCCCCGATATGGAATGGGTATTTATTGACGGCAGCTATGTCAAAGTCCACCAACATGCAGCGGCAACTGTTGGAGAGGCAGCCGCTGTCGGCCACAGCCGTGGTGGCAATAGCACTAAAATTCATTTGGCTGTCGATGCCTGTGGAAACCCTGTAGGTTTCAAGGTCACATCGGGAACGGTTAATGACATTACTGCGGCACCGGAATTGCTGGATAGCGTAGATTTATCCTCAACCGAAGTGCTGACTGCCGACAAAGGTTATGACTCTGACGCTTTCAGGCAGTTGCTTGCCGATATGGGCATCAGGCCGAATATTCCTTATAAAAAAGACAGGGAGCGTCTGAATGTGTGTATGGATTGGTATTTGTATAAAGCGAGGCATTTGGTAGAGAATGCCTTTGAAAAATTGAAACATTTTCGTGCGGTTGCCACCCGTTACGATCGTTTGAAAAGGCATTATGAAAGCGTAGTTGCTTTAGCTTGTATTATGCTATGGCTGCCTTTATGACAAGTAATTGTCAGGACGCCCTAGGGTCTGTTCACAATTACTTGTCATAAAGGTAGCCACATCACAATGCATCCCAATAAAACCGTGCTGTGGAAGTTGCGCTTTAGCTTATCGTAGCGGCTGGCAATCGCTCGGAAATGTTTCAGACGACAAAAAGTATTCTCCACCAAGTGCCTGATTTTATAAAGATACCAGTCCATGTCTTTATTTTTCTCTTCCCTGTCTTTTCTATAGGGAATATTGGCTTTCGCGCCACTTTCCTCTATCTGTTCCCTGAGTCGGTCTGAATCATAGCCCTTATCCGCATTCACAAGCTCAGTTCCGGCAAGATCGATGTTATCAAGCAATTCCGGCGCAACGCTGATATCGTTGATATTGCCCGCAGTAATGATAATCTCAACCGGATTGCCTGAGACGTCTACCGCCAGATGAATCTTGCTGGTCATCCCGCCCCGGCTCATACCGATTGCGTGTTCCTCTTCTTCGCTGAGCCATGAGGCGCCGGCTGAATGTTGATGCGCCCGAACATAGCTGCCATCTATGGCTACCCATTCCAAATCACAGTCTTGGCTGAGCTTTTTTAAGGCTTCGGCAAAAATACCTTTTGCCGACCAACGGTTATAAGCCGTGTAAACGGTATGGTGTTTGCCGAAATACTCGGGCAGATCGCGCCAAGGGATGCCGGTTCTGACTCTGTATAGGATGCCTTCGAAAATCAGGCGTAGATTGGGTTTGCAATAAACACCCAAATCACGCAGAATGGGCAACAGCTTCGTCCAGTATTCATCTTTGAGTAGTGTGCGGGGCATGGCAGGTGTATTAGGGTTGTGTGAGAGCTCCCTTTTTACACCTGCTTTCCTTTTTATTCAATGTTATGACAAGTAATTGTGAACAGACCCTAGGGTCTGTTCACAATTCATCCGCGAGTAAGATTTTGAGCGCAAAAGCACGTTTGCAAGGCGAAAAGCGCAGCAAGGTTGGACACCTTGCGAGCATTTTCAACGCAGCAGGCGCGTTTTTGAGCCAAAAGATTGCCACGTGATGAATGGTGAACAGACCCTAGGGCGTCCTGACAATTACTTGTCATAAAAATAATCAGATAAAAGAAAGGCAGATAAGTTAAAATTTTTGTCGCCAAACAAAACATACTTATCTGCCATGCCTCGAACACTACTCAAAGATGAATACTGGTCAAAGCTGTTAAACATTCTGCTCGATTTAGGCGTTTACCACAAGAAAAATCTGCGCCTCAAAATAGAAGGCATACTTTACCGCATCAGAACCGGCATACCGTGGGAAGACATCCCGCCGTTTTTCGGTAAAGGCAATTCCCTGTTGCGCCTCTTCCATAGATGGTCGGAGAAAGGGATTTTTCAAAGCATACTCAATGCCTTGACCGAATTCCCCGATATGGAATGGGTATTTATTGACGGCAGCTATGTCAAAGTCCACCAACATGCAGCGGCAACTGTTGGAGAGGCAGCCGCTATCGGCCACAGCCGTGGTGGCAATAGCACTAAAATTCATTTGGCTGTCGATGCCTGTGGAAACCCTGTAGGTTTCAAGGTCACATCGGGAACGGTTAATGACATTACTGCGGCACCGGAATTGCTGGATAGCGTAGATTTATCCTCAACCGAAGTGCTGACTGCCGACAAAGGTTATGACTCTGACGCTTTCAGGCAGTTGCTTGCCGATATGGGCATCAGGCCGAATATTCCTTATAAAAAAGACAGGGAGCGTCTGAATGTGTGTATGGATTGGTATTTGTATAAAGCGAGGCATTTGGTAGAGAATGCCTTTGAAAAATTGAAACATTTTCGTGCGGTTGCCACCCGTTACGATCGTTTGAAAAGGCATTATGAAAGCGTAGTTGCTTTAGCTTGTATTATGCTATGGCTGCCTTTATGACAAGTAATTGTCAGGACGCCCTAGGGCGTCCAAACAGCAATCATTTCCTGCCCAATGCGTTTTCAGACGGCCTCCCGCACAAGTAAAGCACTTACTCGAAATAATTTCTGCCATCACCAAAAGATTTACGCTATATTGTGAACCACCTGCGCAAAGCACCGGCGCGGGCCGGCAATATGAACAAGCCACCGCTATACACACAATAAATAAAGACTTGTCATCAGGAGAGACATCATGGAGAAAATCTGGCTGCAAAGCTATCAAGAAGGCGTGCGTGCCGAAGTGGACGTGCGCCAATTCAGCTCAATTGTCGACGTGTTCCGCCAAAGCACCGAGCGCTATGCCGACCGCACTGCTTTTATCAATATGGATAAAAGCATGACTTTTGGCGAGCTGGCTGAATTATCGGGGCATTTCGCCTCATTTTTGCAGCACCACCTCAAGCTGCCGCGCGGCGAACGCGTGGCGATTATGATGCCCAACCTGCTGCAATATCCAGTGGCGCTCTTCGGCGCGCTGCAAGCCGGCATGGTAGTGGTCAACGTCAACCCGCTCTACACCCCGCGCGAGCTGGAGCACCAGCTCAACGACAGCGGCACCACCACCATTATCGTGCTGGAAAATTTCGCCAACACGCTCGAATTGGTGCTGCCCAAAACAAAAGTGCAAAATATCGTGGTGGCCAGCATCGGCGATTTGCTCGGCGGCCTCAAAGGCTGGATCACCAATTTAGTGGTGCGCAAAGTGAAAAAAATGGTGCCCGATTATCACCTGCCCGGCGCCGTTGCCTTCAATCAGGCCATCGCCATCGGCCGCGCCAAGCCGTTTATCCCGGTCGACATCACGTTGGAAGACACCGCCTTTTTGCAATACACCGGCGGCACCACCGGCGTGGCCAAAGGCGCCGAGCTCACCCACGGCAATATTTGCGCCAATATCATACAAGCCAAAGAATGGATCGGCCAATCGCTCGATTGCGGCAAAGAAACCGCCATCAGCGCCCTGCCGCTCTACCACATCTTCGCGCTCACGGTAAACACCATGTTTTTCATGGAAATGGGCGCCACCAACCTGCTCATCACCAACCCGCGCGATTTGCCTGCGCTGATTAAAGACATCAAAAAACACAACATCACCGTGTTTGTGGGCGTGAACACCTTGTTTAACGCCTTGGTGAATCGCGACGATTTCAAAAGCCTTGATTTCTCGCGCTGGAAGCTCGCCTTGGGCGGCGGCATGGCAGTGCAAAAAGCCGTGGCCGACAAATGGAAAGCCGTTACCGGCATACCGATTGTGGAAGCCTACGGCCTCACCGAAGCCAGCCCCGGCGTAACCATCAACCCGATCAACATCACCGCCTACACCGGCAGCATCGGCCTGCCGATTCCAGGCACCGAGATTGAAATCCGCGACGATGCAGGCAAAGAAGTGGCCGTGGGGCAGCCCGGCGAATTGTGGATTAAAGGCCCGCAGGTGATGAAAGGCTATTGGCAACGCCCCGATGAAACCGCCAAAGCGCTGGATTCGCGCGGCTTTTTAGCCAGCGGCGACGTGGCCGTGATCGATGAAAAAGGCTGGATTAAGCTGGTGGACCGCAAAAAAGACATGATTGTGGTGTCGGGCTTTAATGTGTATCCCAACGAAATCGAAGACGTCATCGCCCATCACCCCAAAGTGCTCGAAGTGGCCTGTATCGGCATCAACAGCGAAAAAACCGGCGAAGCGCTGAAGCTTTTCGTGGTGAAAAAAGATCCTTCGCTCACCGAAGAAGAGCTGGTCAGCTTCGCCCGGCAAGAGCTCACGGGCTACAAAGTGCCGAAAAACATCGAGTTTCGCGATGAGCTGCCCAAATCGAATGTGGGCAAAATCCTGCGCCGCGAACTGCGTGATGAGGCGCAAAAAGCATTGTAATCTCAGCGTTTGCATTGACATTGGCATTTAACAACGCAGGCCGTCTGAAACCTTTCAGATGGCCTGAATCTTTTCTCGAACTTGCTTTGATTTATACCCATTCAAAAAAATAATATGCAAACAGGCAGCCTGTAGGTCGGATTCTCGAATCCGACACTTGTTCGCAGAACAAGGCACGCACATCGCTTTGGCCGTTGGCCAAACGTCGGATTCAAGAATTCGACCTACGCGGATGATGCTGCCGAATTGCTTTTATTTTGTAAGGTTATTTTTTAGAATTGGTATTATATGCATTGCTTCAGGTTTGATAGCAAAAATCCTTTGCAAAACACCCTTTCCGTCGCACCTGCTCAGGCAGGAGCCCGGCCTGCACGAGTGCGACAAATATCTGATTTTGCAAAGATCTCAGCAATTAAAACAATGCGCAGCCTAAACACAGACGCCAAAGCAGCGCCCGCCCAAACGCAGCAAGCATGATATGCTTGTTATCTTTGTTTTATTTTCCGGCAATTCTGCCAAAGGCCGTCTGAAATGCTGATTTTCCTGATATTGCTTGCCGGGGCGCTGATTGCGGCCGACCTTTATGTGTTGTTGCGTGCCCGCGCCCGCAGCCATGCCGATGCGGCACACACGCCGACTGCCGATTTCGGGCTGATTTTAGGCACGGCCAAATATGTGGGCAGCGGCGGCCTCAACCGCTATTACCAATACCGCATTGATGCGGCGGTGGCGCTGTGGCAGGCGGGCAAGGTGCGGCAATTTGTGGTCAGCGGCAGCGGGCTCGATAACACGCCCAGCGAAACCGTGTGCATGCAGGCCGATTTGGTGGCCGCCGGCATTCCCGAAACCGCCGTGTGGCAAGACCCGGCCGGCCTGCGCACGCTCGACAGCATTTTGCGCTACCGCCAAAGCTTTCCCCAACACAGCGTGTGCATTATTTCTCAGCCTTTCCACAACCAGCGCGCGCTGATGCAGGCGCAAGCCTGCGGCCTGAATGCCGTGGCCTACAATGCCCGCATTATCGGCGTGCACGCCGGCTGGAAAGTGCATCTGCGCGAGCGCTTCGCCCGCCTGCGCATGTGGTATGACTTGCTGCGCCGCGCCCGGCCCGCCCACAGCACCGCCCAAGTGCCGATACGGCAATACCCTACCCGACACGGCATGTAAAACGCTTTTTGCACAGCCCGGCGGCCTTGCAGATTTGGTATGGCAGGATTTGGTATTACAATAGCGTTTTGCTTTTCAGACGGCCTTTATGCAAGTGCGCAAAATCATCCACATCGATATGGACGCTTTCTACGCTTCGGTAGAATTGCGCGAACAGCCGCAGCTCAAAGGCTTGCCGGTGGTGGTGGCGTGGGACGGGCCGCGCTCGGTGATTTGCGCCGCTTCATATGAAGCACGCCAATTCGGGCTGCGCTCGGCCATGTCGGTGGCCGCGGCCAAGCGCCGCTGCCCGCAGGCGGTGTATATCGCGCCGCATTTCGATTTATATCGCGAAGTGTCGCAGCAGATTCACGCCGTTTTTGCGCAATACACCGACCTTATCGAGCCGCTTTCGCTCGATGAAGCTTATCTGGACGTGACCCGCAATTTCCACAACCTGCCCTACGCCAGCGAAGTGGCGCGCGCCATCCGCGCCGATATTTTGACGCAAACCGGCCTCACCGCTTCGGCCGGCATTGCACCCAATAAATTTCTGGCCAAAATCGCTTCCGATTGGCGCAAGCCCAACGGCCAATTTGTGTTGGCGCCGCAAAAAATCGAAGCCTTTCTCCACACGCTGCCTTTGGGCAAAATTCCCGGCGTGGGCAAAGTCACGCTGCAAAAGATGAACGCGCTGGGCATGCACACCGCCGGCGATTTGCGCGGCTTTGAGCGCGGTGCGCTGCTCAACCATTTCGGCCGCTACGGCTACCGCCTGTATGACTTGGCACGCGGCATCGATGAGCGGCCGGTGAAGCCCAGCCGCGAGCGTTTGCAGATTTCCACCGAAATCACCCTGCCCGAAGATTTGCCGCTGGCGCAAATCGCCCGCCACCTGCCGCATTTGGCCGAAGATTTGTGGCGGCAGACGGTGCGCAAAAACGTGCAGGCGCGCACGGTAACGCTCAAGCTCAAAACCACCGATTTCCGCACCATCACCCGCTCGCTCACTTATTCTTCGGCGCTGCCCGATGCCGCCGCGCTGGCGCAGGCTGCCGCCGCGTTGATGAAAAAAGTGCCGCCCTCCGCCGATGATGCCTACCGCCTGATCGGCATCGGCGTGGGGCATCTGCTGCCCAGCGGCCAGCAGCAATCGCTGTGGCAGGAAGCCGCTGAAAAGGCCGTCTGAAAGCAGCATTTCATCTGCCGCCAAAACGGTTTACAATCAAAGCGTTTTTCACTTTTGGGCGTTTGAATATGCAGCGGGCTTTTATTCTCAGCGATTGCGACTACCCTGAATGCCAAGCCAAGCCGCATGCGCTGCTCACGGCCAATCCCACCCGCGGCCATCACTTTATCGCGCAAACCGAGCAGCGCCAGCATGCCTTCAATCCGCAAGTTAATCCGCAAAATCAAAATGTGTATTGCTGGCCGCTCCCGCTGCTGCACAAGCCTTATCGCGGCAAAGTGTTGAGCGTCAACATCGAGGGCAATCTGGAAGCACCTGACCTCTACACACTCACCCATTTGGAAGGCAGCGAGGGCAAGCAATACAATCTGGAAAACTGGTTCAACCGCCACGAAAGCGGCCACGAAGAATCCTGCAACAGCTTGCGCGTGCTGCCCTCGGGGCGGCAAAAAGTGCCGCGTGCCATGTGGCGCGTGTTGCAGCTCAAGCTTTTGGATGTGCTGCGCAATCCCTACAATCGCAGCAGCCTGTTTGTGCACCATCTGCATCAGGTATTGAGCCGCCACCTGCCGCAAATCAGCGGCGAATTCACCGCGCTGATTGCTGCGCGCGCCGATGAAGATGTGGCGCCTATCCTGCAAACATTCGGCTTTACTTTCGACGAATACACCGCTTGGCTGGCCAATCTCTACGGCATGCTCAGCGAGGGCGTGCACCATCCCTCGCTGTTTGAACGCCTGTTTGCCTCGCTGTTTGCCTGCCCCGGGCTGCGCCTCGAGCTTTACCGCTACGATGATGCCGCGCATTGCGCTTTTTTTGCCGACAGCGGCTATTGCCTGCAAGCTTCCGCTATCGAGCTGAGCATAGGCTTCAGCGTGAGCGCCGATATGTTTGCCATTGTGCACATCAGCCGCGGGCATTGGCAGCACTTCGCGATCGCCACCGATGCCCTGCCGCCGCAGCTGAACGCAGAAATCAACGTGCACGACAACAACCACATCCAGCGCATCACTTACAACCACCTGTGCGTGCGCCAGGCGCATGAAGCGGTGTATGGCAAAAGCGCGCTGCGCAGCGCTTATTTTTAGCCCGCCATCAAAAAGGCCGTCTGAAACTTTTTTCAGACGGCCTGATTCATCTCACCGCATGATGCTACACGCGCTGCACCCGCCCGTTATCCATATGCCAAATCTCATCGGCCAAGGCTTCGGCATCGGCCATATCGTGGGTGATTAAAATCATCGGCACGCCGCTTTGGCGCTGCAAAGCGGCCAATTCTGTGCGGGTGTGGCGGCGCAAATCGGTATCGAGTGCAGAAAAAGGCTCGTCCAGCAGCAAGATTTTGGGCGCGGTAATCAGCGCGCGCGCCAGCGCCGTGCGCTGTTTTTGGCCGCCCGAAATCTGCCCCGGGCGCTGATGCGCCACATGCGCCAGCTGCAAAGTGTCCAGCCATTGCTGCACCGTTTTATGCGGCTTTTTACCCGGATTGCGCCAACCGGTTTGCAGACCGAAGCCGATATTCTGCGCCACACTCAAATGTGGAAACAGCGCATAATCCTGAAACATCAGCCCTGCACGGCGCGATTGCACCGGCAAATCGGTGTGCGCATCAAACCAGGTTTCGCCGCCGATGCGGATATGGCCGCCATCGGGCTTGAGCAGGCCGCACAAAAGCTGCATGGTGAGGCTTTTGCCCGAGCCAGAAGCGCCCACCAGCGCCAGCCGCTCCGATTGGCTCGCCAGCTGCACATCCAGCGAAAATTGCGGCAGCTTTTTATGGATGGCAATATCAAACAACACCTTTATCTCCCGTCCCGCGCACGCGCCAACCGACCAACCGCCAGCAAAATCACAATGCACACCATCGAAATCAGCAGCACCAATTGATTGGCCAGCGCATCTTCGCCCGCCTGCACCGCTTCATACACGGCAATCGACAAGGTTTGCGTTTTGCCCGGCAGGCTGCCGGCCACCATCAGCGTGGCACCGAATTCGCCCAGCGCGCGGGCAAAAGCCAGCAGCACACCGGCCAAAATGCCGCGCCAGGCCAAAGGCAGGCTCACGCGGAAAAACACCGAACGCTCGCACAAACCCAACACGCGCGCAGCCTGCTCCAATTGCGGATTCACCCCTTCAAACGCCGCACGGGCGGGCTTGAACACCAGCGGAAAAGTCACCACCATTGCCGCAATCACCGCGCCCTGCCAGGTAAATATCAGATTGATGCCGAACGTGTTTTGCAGCCAGCCGCCAATCGGGCCGTTGCGCCCGAGCAGCACCAAGAGATAATAGCCCAGCACCGTAGGCGGCATCACCATCGGCAGCGTGAGCACCGTATCGAGCACATCGCGCCCGGCAAAGCGCCAACGCGCCAGCACAAAGCCGGCTGCCGTGCCCAACACGATATTGAGCAGCGTGGCCAATCCCGCCACTTTGAGTGAGAGCCACAGAGCCACACCAACCGTTGCATCCATTATTTATTCTTCTTAACTTCCGAATTAACTTCCGAAAAAAGGCCGTCTGAATGTTTCAGACGGCATGTTATACCAATCCAAATCAGCATAACCATCCAACATAAAAACTGCTTAAAACCTTTCAGACGGCCTTTACACAACTGGCATTGTGTTTGACAAGGTGAAAGAACCCAATTGGTTTAGCGGCTTCAGCACTCAAACCAGATTGCGGCATTCTTGCGCCGGATTGCCGAAAGCCACCACATCGGCCGCAATATTTTTTACCACCACGCTGCCCGCACCCACGATGCTGTTTGCACCGATGCTCAAACCCTGAATCACGCAGCTGCCGATGCCCACCTGCACCCGCTCACCCACCGTTACATTGCCTGCCAGTGCCACACGCGGGCAGATATGCGCATAAGCGCCGATGATGCAATCGTGCTCCACCACCGCAGCCGTATTGATAATGGCGCCCTCATTCACGCAGGCGCCTGCATTAATCACAGCCAGCGGCATCACCACTACGCCATTTCCTAATATAACATCAGGTGAAATTACGGCGCTGGGGTGCACCAAGCTTACCAAACGAAAGCCCGCCGCTGCCACTTTACGACCCAAGCGTTCACGCACGGCATTGTCGCCCACGGCCACGATGATGTCGCCTTTGGGCAAATGCTCATCAAATTTACGCCCATGGGCATCATCTAAAAAGCTGATATTTTGATAACCCACACTTCTTGCGATATCGGCAACCACCTGCCCATGGCCGCCGCCACCGTAAATATACAGATTTGGTGATTTCATGATTTTTCTCTCTTATCCGGCACCCAAAACACAAAAGTTTTATAATTATGCCATTAGTAGGCAGCCATTTTAAGTGACAAATCCACCAAATATCCCTACGCACAAATTAAAAGCAATTATCGTCAAACAAAATCAACGCACCGCCGCAAACCCATACCGCTTCAACACCGCCTGCCCGGCCGCAGAGCGCACATATTGCACAAAGCGTATCGCCTCGGTCTGCTCTTGGCTGCTTTTCACCACCGCAATCGGGTAGGAAACCGGCGTGGTGGTGGGCACGGTGCGCAACACTTTCACCTTATCGCGCATCAGCGCGGCATCGGTGTTATACACAAAGCCCGCATCTACTTCGCCGCGCGCCACATAATCGAGCGATTGGCGCACATGCTGGGTGTTGATGATTTTCGGTTGCAGCGCCGCCCACAAGCCGGCTTTTTCCAGCGCCGCTTTGGTGTAGCGCCCCACCGGCACGCTGGCCGGATTGCTCACAGCAATACGCTTGATGGCGGGCGCGTTTAAATCCGACAATTGATTGATGCGCAGTGTGCTGGCAGCGGGCGCAGCAATCACCAGCGAATTACGGGCAAAAGTGTGGCGCGCCTTGCTATCAATCAAGCCTTCTTGCGCGGCTTTATCCATGGTTTCTTCATCGGCAAAGGCCAACACATCCACCGGCGCGCCTTTGAGCGCTTGTTGCAGCAATGCGCCCGAGCCAGCGGTGTTGAGGTTGATTTTGGCTTGCGGATGCTGTTTTTCATATTGCACGGTAATATCTTTAAATGCATTGCTCAGGCTGGCCGCGGCCGACACGGTGATTTCGGCAGCGAAAGCCGCGGGCGTAAGCAGCAGCGCGGCCAGTGCAAAATTCAGGCGGATGTTCATGGTTTTCCTTTGATTGTGTATGAGCTGTGGGTTTTTAACATTGGCAGCGATGCGTTGTTATACTCATTTATAACTACTACTTTAGAACTAGGGTCTGTTCACAATTCATCTCATGGCAATCTTTTGGCTCAAAAACGCGCCTGCTACGTTGAAAATGCTCGCAAGGTGTCCAACCTTGCTGCGCTTTTCGCCTTGCAAGCGCGCTTTTGCGCTCAAAATCTTACGCACGGATGAAATGTGAACAGACCCTAAAAGGCCGTCTGAAACATTTTTCAGACGGCCTTGCTGCAACCCCTATAGCTTTTATACCAATTCAAAAAAAGTAAGCTAACAAGGCGGCGAGCCGAAGACAGTACACCTATTGATTCGGCAATTAAATATTGAACATTTTCAGATGCCGGCAAACAAGCCTTTGGCTTGTTGCCCTCTCCCTAGCCCTCTCCCACGGGAGAGGGAACAGGTTTCTGCTGCGGGTAAGAGGATGTGAATATTCAATAATTAATTGCCGTATCTATAGTACGGCTAGGCGAGCCAACGAAGTTAGGTTATTTTTTTGGATTGGTATTAATCCGGCTCTTTGCCCAAAATCATCGAGCCTATACCTTTATCGGTGAAAATTTCCAACAGCAGCGCATTGAGCACGCGCCCGTCGATAATGTGCACCGCTTTCACGCCATTGGTGGCCGCTTCAATGGCCGAGCTGATTTTCGGCAACATGCCGCCGTAAAGCGTGCCATCCGCCACCAAGTCGTCGATGCGCCGCGGCGTGAGATTGGTGAGCAGATTGCCTTCTTTATCCATCACACCGGTGATATTGGTCATCATCACCAGCTTTTCGGCATTCAATTCTTCGGCCAGCTTGCCCGCCACCAAATCGGCATTGATGTTGAACGCTTCACCCTGGCGGCCCACGCCGATGGGCGCCACCACCGGAATATAGCCGCGCTCGACCATGCCTTTAATCAGCGAGCAATCGATGCTCTCCACCACGCCCACTTGGCCGATGTCCACCCCGTTGCGCTCGGGCGTGTTGATAAAGAGCTTTTTGGCCTTGATAAAATGGCTGTCGCGGCCGGTGATGCCCACGGCCTTGCCGCCGTTTTGATTCAGCAGCGACACAATATCTTTGTTCACATGGCCGCCGAGCACCATTTCCACAATGTCCATGGTTTCGCCGTCGGTCACACGCATGCCCTGCACAAACGTGCCCTCTTTGCCCACTTTATTGAGCATATCGTTGATTTGCGGGCCGCCGCCGTGCACAATCACCGGATTGATGCCCACCAGCTTGAGCAACACCACATCTTTGGCAAAGCCTTCTTTCAAATGCGGCTCGGTCATGGCATTGCCGCCGTATTTAATCACGATGGTAGAGCCGGAAAAGCGGCGGATATAAGGCAGCGCCTCGGCCAGAATGCTGGCTTTCACGCCGGGCGGAATGTGTTCGGCTTCAATCATGGCATTTCTCCAAACGGGTTTGCAGGGTTTCATGCCCATCCGAAAAAGCAAGCTTGCCGCGTTGTTCCGCCTTGTAAGCTTACTTTTTTAATGGGTTTCAGACGGCCTATTATAGCGGAAGAGCCGCCTGCAAATACAAGAGGCAATATTAATCATTCATCATCAATCAAGCAATAAACACAATACAAACAAAAGGCCGTCTGAAATCATTTTTCAGACGGCCTTTCATTATTCTGCTGCTTTACTTCACCAGATTTTTCAACACCAGCGAAGCCAAGTCATCCAAGCCGAAGCCGTCGGCATCCTGCACTTTACCCTCGGGCGTGGCGCTGTCGACCAGATTGGGCAGATATTGCGCCAGCAAATCGCTGGCTTGCTGGCCGTTTAAGCCGAATTTGGCCGCCACTTGCTCGATGGCATTGCCGCCCAGCGCCTGCTGCAAATCGCTGCCGCTCACGCTTTGGTTGCTGCTTTGGGTGGAAATCCAGCTATTGAGCGCATCGCCCAAGCCGCCTTGTTGCAGCTTGGCCATCAAATTGCCGATGCCGCCGTTTTGCTGCACCAATTCCATCAACATACCCAGCGCGGCATTTTGCCGGCCGCCGTCGCCGTTTTGATTGCCGATGGCCGACATTGCCGCATTGAGTAAAGAATCCATCAAAGCCATGATTGTGTCCGATATAAAAGGTTGGAAAGGGTTTTAGTGTAGCAGAGCGCTTTATGGATATATAGAAATTTTAATTTAACAAAATCAAGGCCATCTGAAAGATTTTTCTTTTCAGACGGCCTTTTTATAGAGCCTGTTTATCATTTATCTGCAAGCAAGAGCTTGAGCCGACATTAGCGCAAGAGCGGGATGAAATGTGAACAAACCTTAATCTTCGTTCGCCGCTTCGCGGCCATTGAAATATTCCGCCGCACCACCTTCAAAAAAGCCCTGCAATATCGCTTGCGCGGCCACTTGGTCGAGCACGGCTTTTTGTTTGCGCCCAAACACCTGCGCTTCGGCCAGCAGGCTTTCGGCATAAAGCGACGACAAACGCTCGTCCACCCAATACACCGGCAAATCAAAGCGTCCATGCAGGCGGCGGCCGAATTTGCGGCACAAGCGCGTGAGCTCGTGCTCGCTGCCGTCGGTGTGTGCCGGCAGCCCCACCACCAACTGCCGCGGCTGCCATTCTGCGACCAACTTGGCAATGACGGCGAATTTGGCTTCGTTGCCCTCGCCCGTTACCGTGGCGAGCGGATGCGCCGTGCCCACTTCAGCATCGCCCTCGGCCACGCCGATGCGCGCTTCGCCGAAATCAAACGCCAGCGTGGTGCCGATGGGCGCTTTATGCATGGCCGGCGCCGCTCATCAGGCCGGCCTGCTCGATGCCGAGCTTGGCCAGCGCCGCCTGATAGCGCTCGGCATAAGGCAGGTCAAACAAAATATGCGTATCCGCCGGTACGGTGAGCCACGAATTGCCCGCCAGCTCGCGCTCAAGCTGGCCTTTGCTCCAGCTCGAATAGCCTATGCTCACCACCGCTTTATCCACCGCGCCGGGTTTGCTCAGGTTTTCGATGATATCGCGCGAAGTGGTCATCGCCACATCATCGTTCACCAACAGGCTGCTCTGCCACGAGCCCACAGGCGTGTGCACCACAAAGCCGCGGTCAATCTGCACCGGCCCGCCCATCATCACCCATTCGTTTTGAAAACGCTCGGGCATTTCGCTCTCTGAGGCGCTGAACACCAAATCCATCGTCACCGGCGAAGGCTTGTTGATAATCACGCCCAGCGCGCCCTCGTCGTTGTGCTCGCAAAGATACACCACACTGCCTTCGAAAAACGGGTCGCCCATCGAGGGCATGGCAATCAGAAAATGATCTGCTAAATTCATATCGGAACTTCTCATAAGGTTTCTCTCTCGATATGGGGCTTGCCTGCTGTTTTGCAAGGCCGTCTGAAACATTGCACCAATATGCGCGGCACGCTTTCAGACGGCCCGGCAAACCAGTATAATCACCCCGTTTGCGCCCAACCCGATTGAAACACACCATGTCGTTTAAACCCTTGCTGCTCGCCGCCCTGCTCGGCCTCTCCGCGCCCCTCTTGGCCGCGCCCGAACCTGCTCCGGCCGTCGATGCCGGCGATTTGAGCGATATCCGCCAAGCCATCAGCGCCGCCCAAGCCGATTTGCAGGCCAAGCAGGCTGCCCAAAAAAGCGCCGAGCAAACCCTGGCGCAAACCCGCGCCGCGCTGGCCAAAGCGCAACAAGCCTTAAGCGAAGTCAACCGGCAGCAGCGCGATGCTTGGCAAAAGCTGCAAACCCTGCAAAACGAATTAGGCCGTCTGAAAACCGAAGTGGCCGGTACCAAAGCGCAAGTGGCGCGCCTTTTGAGCGGCCATTATAAAAACCGCCAGCCCAACGCCGTGATGTTGTTTCTGAAAAACGCCGAGCCCGGCCAAAAAGAGCGCTATCTGCAATACACCCGCTACATCAACCAAGCCAACGAACGCGTGATTGCTAGGCTTGTGCAGCAGCAAGCCGAATTGGGCGCACAAGAAAGCGCCATCAATGCCGAAGTGGCCCGCCTCAACACCCTCAAAGCGCAAAAGCAGGCCGCGCTGGGCAAGCTCGGGCGCGAAAATTCCACCGCCCAAACCGAAAGCCGCGCCCTATCCGCCCAAATCGACAACCAAGCCAAACGCATCGCCAAATTGCGTGCCGATGAGCAGCGCCTCAACGCCCTTTTGGCCGACATAGCCAAACGCAACGCCGAAAAACGCAAACAAGAAGCCGCCGCACGCCAAAAAGCCGCCCAAGCGCGCATTGCCGCCGCCAACAAAGCCCGCGCCGAGCAAGCGGCCAAAAAACAAAGTAAGCAAACCGCCGCCAAACCCGCCACCCAAACGGCCGACAAGAAACCCGTCAATAAAACCACCACGCCGCGCTCCACCCTCACCGCCGAAGACCGCGCCTTGCAAGCCCCTGCCGAAATGCAGGTCAGCCGCAGCGGCTTCAGCGCCATGCAGGGTCGCCTGCGCCGCCCCGTGGGCGGCAGCATCAGCGGCCGCTTCGGCCAGCCCCGCCCCAGCGGCGGCAGCTGGCGCGGCGTGTTTTTCACCACCGCACCGGCACCCGTGCAGAGCATTGCCGCCGGCAGCGTGGCCTATGCAGGCCCGCTCGAAGGCTACGGCAATATGGTGGTGATCGATCATGGCGACGGCTATGTGAGCGTGTATTCCGGCTTGTCGGGCGTGTCTGTGGCGGGCGGCAGCAGCGTGTCGACCGGCAGCAACATCGGCCGCAGCGGCAGCCTGCCCTCGGGCGAGCAAGGGCTTTATCTGGAAATCCGCTACCGCAGCCAGCCGATGAACCCGCTCTCCTGGATACGTTAAACCGCATTATTTATCATATCAGTTAGCGTATTTTTACCCCCGCACAGTTGCCCGCAAGAAGCAAATCACATAAAGTGCCACATTATCCCGCAGGCCGTCTGAAAGCCTGCCGCAAGCAGAAAAGAGAAAGCAAAACCCATGGCAAAATCCACTTTGAAAAAAGTCGCCCTCTACACCCTCGGCGCGTTCAGCGGCGTGATACTCAGCCTGAGCGTGCAAAGCCTGGCCGCCGATAAAGACAAAACCAACGAAGCGCTGCCGGTGCAATCCATCCGCACCATGGCCGAAGTTTACGGCCAGATTAAAGCCAATTACTACCAAGACAAAAAAGACGACGAGCTGATCGAAGGCGCCATGAAAGGCATGGTGGCCGGCCTCGACCCGCATTCCGAATACATGACGCTTAAAGACTATGCCGACCTGAAAGAATCCACCAGCGGCGAATTCGGCGGCTTGGGCATGGAAGTGGGCGCAGAAGACGGCTTTATCAAAGTGGTGGCACCGATTGAAGACACCCCGGCCGAGCGCGCCGGCGTGAAAAGCGGCGACTTGATTGTGAAAATCGACGGCGCATCCACCCGCGGTATGAACGTGAGCGAAGCAGTAAAAAAAATGCGCGGCAAACCCGGCACCACCATCACCCTCACCCTTTCGCGTAAAGATGCCAACCAACCGATTGTGGTTAAAATCACCCGCGCCATCATCAAAGTGAAGAGTGTGCGCCATCACCTGCTCGAGCCGGGCTACGGCTATATCCGCATCAGCCAATTCCAAGAGCGCACCGTGGCCGCGCTGAATGAAGCCGCCCAAGCGCTGGAAAAAGAAAACAAAGCCCCGCTCAAAGGCTTGGTAATCGATTTGCGTGATGACCCGGGTGGCTTGCTCAACGGCGCTGTGGGCGTATCTGCCGCCTTTTTGCCCGCTGATGCGCCGGTGGTGAGCACCAAAGGGCGAAACGGCCGCGACGGCATGAGCCTGCGCGCCACTCCTGAAGACTATATGCTCGCCAGCGGCCGCGATCCATTGGCCAACCTGCCGCCGGAATTAAAAACCATCCCCATCACCGTGCTGATCAATTCCGGCTCCGCATCGGCCTCTGAAATCGTGGCCGGCGCCCTGCAAGACCACAAGCGCGCCGTGATTGTGGGCACGCAAAGCTTCGGCAAAGGCTCGGTGCAAACCGTGCTGCCGCTCTCCAACGGCAGCGCCGTGAAGCTCACCACCGCACTTTACTACACCCCCAACGACCGCTCGATTCAGGCGCAAGGCATTGTGCCCGATGTGGAAGTGAAAGATAAAGCCCGCACCTTCGAGAGCCGCGAAGCCGATTTGCTCGGCCACATCGGCAACCCCATCGGCGGCGATGAAGTGCGCGGCGAAGTGCCCACCTTCATCCCCGACGATCCCGCCGCCAAATCACCGGCCGCAAAAGGCGACGATAAAGAAGACCTCTCCAGCCGCCGCATCCCCAATCCGGCCAAAGACGACCAATTGCGCAAAGCTTTGGATTTGTTGAAATCACCGGCCGAATGGCAAAAATCGCTGGGCTTGGCCGCCAAAAAACCGGCACCCAAAAAGAAAAACGGCGAAGCCGACAACTAGGGCGTCCTGACAATTACTTGTCATAAAAATAATCAGATAAAAGAAAGGCAGATAAGTTAAAATTTTTGTCGCCAAGCAAAACATACTTATCTGCCATGCCTCGAACACTACTCAAAGATGAATACTGGTCAAAGCTGTTAAACATTCTGCTCGATTTAGGCGTTTACCACAAGAAAAATCTGCGCCTCAAAATAGAAGGCATACTTTACCGCATCAGAACCGGCATACCGTGGGAAGACATCCCGCCGTTTTTCGGTAAAGGCAATTCCCTGTTGCGCCTCTTCCATAGATGGTCGGAGAAAGGGATTTTTCAAAGCATACTCAATGCCTTGACCGAATTCCCCGATATGGAATGGGTATTTATTGACGGCAGCTATGTCAAAGTCCACCAACATGCAGCGGCAACTGTTGGAGAGGCAGCCGCTGTCGGCCACAGCCGTGGTGGCAATAGCACTAAAATTCATTTGGCTGTCGATGCCTGTGGAAACCCTGTAGGTTTCAAGGTCACATCGGGAACGGTTAATGACATTACTGCGGCACCGGAATTGCTGGATAGCGTAGATTTATCCTCAACCGAAGTGCTGACTGCCGACAAAGGTTATGACTCTGACGCTTTCAGGCAGTTGCTTGCCGATATGGGCATCAGGCCGAATATTCCTTATAAAAAAGACAGGGAGCGTCTGAATGTGTGTATGGATTGGTATTTGTATAAAGCGAGGCATTTGGTAGAGAATGCCTTTGAAAAATTGAAACATTTTCGTGCGTTACGATCGTTTGAAAAGGCATTATGAAAGCGTAGTTGCTTTAGCTTGTATTATGCTATGGCTGCCTTTATGACAAGTAATTGTCAGGACGCCCTAGGGCGTCCTGACAATTACTTGTCATAAAAATAATCAGATAAAAGAAAGGCAGATAAGTTAAAATTTTTGTCGCCAAACAAAACATACTTATCTGCCATGCCTCGAACACTACTCAAAGATGAATACTGGTCAAAGCTGTTAGACATTCTGCTCGATTTAGGCGTTTACCACAAGAAAAATCTGCGCCTCAAAATAGAAGGCATACTTTACCGCATCAGAACCGGCATACCGTGGGAAGACATCCCGCCGTTTTTCGGTAAAGGCAATTCCCTGTTGCGCCTCTTCCATAGATGGTCGGAGAAAGGGATTTTTCAAAGCATACTCAATGCCTTGACCGAATTCCCCGATATGGAATGGGTATTTATTGACGGCAGCTATGTCAAAGTCCACCAACATGCAGCGGCAACTGTTGGAGAGGCAGCCGCTATCGGCCACAGCCGTGGTGGCAATAGCACTAAAATTCATTTGGCTGTCGATGCCTGTGGAAACCCTGTAGGTTTCAAGGTCACATCGGGAACGGTTAATGACATTACTGCGGCACCGGAATTGCTGGATAGCGTAGATTTATCCTCAACCGAAGTGCTGACTGCCGACAAAGGTTATGACTCTGACGCTTTCAGGCAGTTGCTTGCCGATATGGGCATCAGGCCGAATATTCCTTATAAAAAAGACAGGGAGCGTCTGAATGTGTGTATGGATTGGTATTTGTATAAAGCGAGGCATTTGGTAGAGAATGCCTTTGAAAAATTGAAACATTTTCGTGCGGTTGCCACCCGTTACGATCGTTTGAAAAGGCATTATGAAAGCGTAGTTGCTTTAGCTTGTATTATGCTATGGCTGCCTTTATGACAAGTAATTGTCAGGACGCCCTAGGGGCTGTTCACATTTCATCCGTGCGTAAGATTTTGAGCGCAAAAGCGCGTTTGCAAGGCGAAAAGCGCAGCAAGGTTGGACACCTTGCGAGCATTTTCAACGTGGCAGGCGCGTTTTTGAGCCAAAAGATTGTCACGAGATGAATTGTGAACAGACCCTAGGGTCTGTTCACAATTACTTGTCATAACATTGAATAAAAAGGAAAGCAGGTGTAAAAAGGGAGCTCTCACACAACCCTAATACACCTGCCATGCCCCGCACACTACTCAAAGATGAATACTGGACGAAGCTGTTGCCCATTCTGCGTGATTTGGGTGTTTATTGCAAACCCAATCTACGCCTGATTTTCGAAGGCATCCTATACAGAGTCAGAACCGGCATCCCTTGGCGCGATCTGCCCGAGTATTTCGGCAAACACCATACCGTTTACACGGCTTATAACCGTTGGTCGGCAAAAGGTATTTTTGCCGAAGCCTTAAAAAAGCTCAGCCAAGACTGTGATTTGGAATGGGTAGCCATAGATGGCAGCTATGTTCGGGCGCATCAACATTCAGCCGGCGCCTCATGGCTCAGCGAAGAAGAGGAACACGCAATCGGTATGAGCCGGGGCGGGATGACCAGCAAGATTCATCTGGCGGTAGACGTCTCAGGCAATCCGGTTGAGATTATCATTACTGCGGGCAATATCAACGATATCAGCGTTGCGCCGGAATTGCTTGATAACATCGATCTTGCCGGAACTGAGCTTGTGAATGCGGATAAGGGCTATGATTCAGACCGACTCAGGGAACAGATAGAGGAAAGTGGCGCGAAAGCCAATATTCCCTATAGAAAAGACAGGGAAGAGAAAAATAAAGACATGGACTGGTATCTTTATAAAATCAGGCACTTGGTGGAGAATACTTTTTGTCGTCTGAAACATTTCCGAGCGATTGCCAGCCGCTACGATAAGCTAAAGCGCAACTTCCACAGCACGGTTTTATTGGGATGCATTGTGATGTGGCTACCTTTATGACAAGTAATTGTGAACAGACCCTAGGGTCTGTTCACAATTCATCCGCGAGTAAGATTTTGAGCGCAAAAGCGTGGCTGCAAGGCGAAAAGCACAGCAAGGTTGAACACCTTGCGAGCATTTTCAACGCAGCAGGCGCGTTTTTGAGCCAAAATATTGCCGCGTGATGAAATGTGAACAGACCCTAAGCATAAGCCAGCATCAAACAGGCCGTCTGAAACTTTTCAGACGGCCTTTCTGTATAGCCCCTTTCCGCCCCATTCCACCCTGCATTTGCTATAGACACCCTGCTCTATTTGCCCTATTCTTTTGCCCTGAAAACCACCCGCACACAAAAGGACAAGCCCATGAAAATCGCCGCCAGCAAAGGCACCGAATTTGCATTTGAGTGCAACTACAAAACCATGGACATCGACATGACCGATTTCACCAACGTGTGTGCCGTGGTGGCCACGGTGGCCGATTTGACTATGGTGTGGGAAGAATTGGAACGCATCGGCTTTGCCGTGCCGATTTTCGCAGCGGTGGAATACGGCCAGAGCGTGCCGGCCGAATGGCTGCCCGAAGTGTATGGCGTGATTGAATTGTCGCTCGACCAAAAATATTACAACGGCCAGCTCATCAATGCCGCCGCGGCCGATTATATCGATTCGCTCGACCCGCCCTTTTTCCAGGCCTTAAAAAACTACACCGATTACGGCAACGCCGCTTTCGACTGCCCCGGCCACCAAGGCGGCCAATTTTTCCGCAAGCACCCTTCCGGCCGCCGCTTTTTCCTTTATTTCGGCGAAACCTTATTTCGCGCCGATTCTTGCAACGCCGATGTGCGCTTGGGCGATTTGCTGATACACGAAGGCCCCGCCTATGCCGCACAGGCGCATGCGGCCAAAGTGTATAACGCCGACAAAACTTATTTCGTGCTCAACGGCACCTCCGCCGCCAACAAAGTGTGCATCAACGCGCTGGTGGCACACGGCGATTTGGTGCTCTTTGACCGCAACAACCACAAATCGGTGCATCAAGGCGCGCTCACCATGAGCGGCGGCATTCCCGTGTATATGCAAACCGCGCGCAATGCCTATGGCTTAATCGGCGGCATTCCCGCAGCCGATTTCGACGAGCAAACCATACGCGCGCGCATACGCGAAGTGGCGCCCGAGCGCGCCGATGAAGCGCGCCCGTTTCGCTTGGCGGTGATTCAGCTGGGCACTTACGACGGCACGATTTACAACGCCCGCCAGGTGCTCGAGCGCATCGGCCATTTGTGCGACTATATTTTGTTTGATTCCGCCTGGGTGGGCTACGAGCAGTTTATTCCGATGATGCGCGATTGCTCGCCGCTCTTGCTCGATTTGAATGAAAACGACCCCGGCATTTTGGTGACCCAATCGGTGCACAAACAACAAGCCGGCTTTTCGCAAACTTCGCAAATTCATAAAAAAGACAACCACATCAGCACCCAGCCACGCTATTGCAACCACAAGCGCTTCAACAACGCTTTTATGATGCATGCCTCTACCAGCCCGTTTTACCCGCTGTTTGCCTCGCTGGATGTCAATGCCAAAATGCACAAAGGCAAAGCCGGCCTGCGCATGTGGCGCGAGTGCGTGATCGGCGGCATCGAAGCGCGCAAAATGCTGCTGCAAACCTGCAAACTCATCAAGCCTTTCGTGCCGCCCAAGGTTGACGGCACGCCGTGGCAGGCACACGACACCGAGCAAATGGTGGACGACATCCGCTATTTCCGTTTTGCCAAAGATGCGGCCTGGCACGATTTCGACGGCTACGCCGAAAACCAATATTTCATCGACCCCTGCAAGCTTTTGCTCACCACGCCCGGCATCAACCGCGACACCGGCGAATACGAAGCCACCGGTATTCCCGCTTCCGTGCTGGCGCATTATCTGCGCGAGCGCTCGCTGATTCCCGAAAAAGCCGACCTCAATTCGATTTTGTTTTTGCTCACACCGGCGGAAAACATGGCCAAATTCCAGCATTTGGTGGCCACCATCGCCCGCTTTGAAGAGCTATACGAAGCCGATGTGTGGGTGCGCGAAATGCTGCCCGGCCTCGTGGCGGCGCACCCCGTGTATCAAAACATGCGCATTCAGGATTTGTGCCGCAAAATGCACAACTTCTACCGCGAACACAAACTCAACCAATTGCTGCAAGACATGTTTCAGCGCGAAAAATGGCCGAAGCTGGCGCAAATGCCGTCTGAAACCCACGATGCCTATATCCGCAACCGCATCGAGCTTGTGCCTTTGAGCCGAATCGAAGGCCGCATCGCCGCCGAGGGCGCGCTGCCCTATCCGCCCGGCGTGCTCTGCATCGTGCCCGGCGAAGTGTGGGGCGGCGCGGCTTTGCAATATTTCCGCGCGCTCGAAGAAGGCGTCAACGAATTGCCCGGCTTCGAGCCGGAAATCCAGGGCGTGTATTGGGAGCGCGACGAAGCCGGACGCAAATACGCGCTGGCTTATGTGGTGAAACAATAAAGCTCGAGACCTTTGCCTGTTATATATTGAGGCCGCCTGAAACTATTTTATGTTCAGACGGCCTCAATATTACATTCCGCCCATTATCTTAACCAAAACTTGGTTATAATGCTTTTTTACGTTTTTCATTCAGGAATCATCATGAACAAAACTTTCAAACTCGGTGCCGTTGCGCTGGCTTCCGCCCTTGCTCTGGCCGCCTGCAAACAAGAAGTGAAAAGCGCCGATGCCGCTTCCGGCACGCAAACCGCTTCTGCCGCCGCCTCCGAGCTGGGCACACCCGCGCAACAAGCCAGCTACGCCATGGGTGTAGATATCGGCCGCTCGCTCAAGCAAATGAAAGACCAAGGCACCGAGATTGACATCAAGCTCTTCAACGAAGCCGTGCAAACCATGTTGGATGGCAAAGAGCCGAAAATGAATGAGCAACAGGCGCAAGAAGTGATGATGGCATTCTTGGCCGAGCAACAGCAAAAAGCACAAGCCAAAATGGCGGAAGATGCCAAAACCAATCTTGAAAAAGGCGAAGCCTTCCTGAAAGAAAACGCCGCCAAAGAAGGTGTGAAAACCACCGCCTCCGGCCTGCAATATCAAGTGAAAACCGAGGGCAGCGGCCCGCAGCCCAAAGCCGATGAAATCGTTACCGTGGAATACGAAGGCCGCCTGATCGACGGCAGCGTGTTCGACAGCAGCAAACAGCACGGCAACGAGCCGGTCACTTTCCCGCTCAACCAAGTGATTCCGGGCTGGACCGAAGGCTTGCAGCTGATGAAAGAAGGCAGCGAATACACCTTCTTCGTGCCGGCCAAACTGGCCTACGGCGACCGCGCCATGGGCGACAAAATCGGCCCCAACAGCACGCTGGTGTTTGATGTGAAGCTGGTTAAAGTGGGCGCGCCCAAAGCCAAATAACAAATCGGATTTGCAAGCTTGAAAGGCCGTCTGAAAGGTTTCAGACGGCCTTTTATCATCATCACAACCTTGCAGCAAGCGTAGACACGATTAGCTTTGTTAAAACAAAGCGTAATCATACGCATGACACAAAACGATGTTGTCTGAAACTTTTTTCAGACGGCATTGTTTTGTCAGATTGAAAGCTTTGTAATACCGAATATCTGTCGCAACTGCAAAGACGGCTGCCCAGTACAAAGCAGCGCCGTTGGTGCGCACGCCGCGCTTTTTTGCGGTGTAATCATATGCATGTATCGTGCACGGCATTGGATGTAAGTTAATTGAATCTTGCAGGCCGTCTGAAACGCCAATAGTGAAATGCATAAAAAAGTGATACGGCGGGTAGGTTGGTTTTCAACCCAACAAATCCACAGGCCGTCTGAAACGTTGGGTTTATCAACCCAACCTACGCCGTTGTAAAATGGCGTTCCGTGCCACTTTTTCTTGCATTCACCATATTTGACTTTGGGTGCGCACGCCGCGTTTTTTGCGGCGTAATTCATATGCCTAACATAAAAATGCCGTCTGAAACTTTCAGACGGCATTTTGCAACGGTGGCCGAGAAAACATGCGCTTAAGAAGCTTTGCGCCCCACCACATGCTCTTCAATCACATTGGGCGCTTGCGGCAATTCGATGTCTTCCACATCACCGCTGTCATACGCAGTGTCCGCATAGCCGTCAATAGCGGACAAGCCGTATGCATCTTGGCTTTTGACGGATTTAATCAAATCGGCAATTTCAATCACTTTGGCATTTTGCGGTTTAAATGCAAACACCGGCTTGCCGTAGTTGAAAAGCTTCACGCCCGCATCGATGTTCAACACCTGCGCTTTGCTGCCGTTTAGCTGCATATATTGGCGCAGGCCGAGCAGACGGCCTTTTCGGTCGAGATAAAGGCTGGTAAACATCGGGCTACCGAGCATTTTGTCGGCATCAAACATTTGATTGGCCTCTAAACTTTGGCGGGCAAATTCACGCACTTCTTCATAGCCTTCAGCCGTGGCGCCGGCTTCGGGTGTGGTGCGCTCCAACTCATCGAGTTTGGCGAGGAAATCGCGCAACAGCGCTTCATTATAAAGGCGGCTGTTGGCCGTGTTCATCGAATATTCCACGCGGTAGCGGCTGCCGGTTTGCTTGCCGAAAGCGTCCATTTCTTTCAAGCGGAAGGCTTCGGGCGGCAAAGCTGAGTAAGCGCTGTAGGCCGCTTGCACAAAGGCATTCATGGCATTGCGCAGCGGCAGGCCTTTTTTGTCTTTTTCGCTGAGCGTGAAGCGTATCGGCTCGTGAATCAGGCGCTCGCGCATCGGCATGTCGGTGAAAAAGCCCAGCACCACCGGCACCAGCGCCGGCGTGTCGACGGTAACACTCATGTCTTTGCCGTTAAACAGCATCGGCACTTTAATCGAAGTGTATTCATTGCGCCCTTGCAGCACCAATTCAGGCGTGAGCTCCATTTTTTCTGCACGCAAATCCAATGCACCGTCCACTTTCAGACGGCCATTGGCAATATAATGCGCCAGCGCCGGATATTCTTGCAGGTAATCTGCCATTTTGCCGCCCATGTTGCTGGCATAAGCATCAATAAAAGCCTGCATGGCAGCGGCTTCGTCTTGTGCGGCGGCAATGGCGGCGGCTTCCTGCTCGGTTTCAGCCGGCGAAGCATCACTTGCCGCTGCGGCATCGGCAGCCGCTGCGGCGGCGCTTGCGGCGGTAATGGCTTCATCAGCAGCGGCGGTTTCATCAGCCAAGGCTTGTGCCTGCCGGTTTACCGAAACGGTTTCCGGCGCCACGCCCTCTTGCGGTTTGCTCAAATAAGCGCGCATTTCGCCTTGGAAATTATAGCTGTGATCTTGCTTCAAGCTGCGCGCCATCGAAATTTGCGCCATTTCATACGGTGTTTTGTCGTTGAGGCTGCCGCAGGCGCTCAAGCCCAACACCGCCAGCGAGGCGGCCAATAAGGTTTTTTTCATGCTCTGCTCCCTTGTATTATCTTAAATATAAAGAGCGCTTATTCTAAAGTAGAAAACCCGTTCGGGCTACTGCGCAGCCAGCAAAACACGCGAAAATTCGCTATAATCGGCTCTTTTCCGCCAGCCTGCTCCGAATTATGCCTTATACCGTTACCCTCGCCCCCGACCACACCGCTTTCACCGTTGAAACCGGCGAGCCGATTTTGGCTGCGGCCAAACGCCAAAACCTCAATCTGCCCCATTCCTGCCAAAACGGCATTTGCGGCCAATGCAAGGCCGAAGTGCTCTCCGGCCAAGTGCAACAGGGCAGCCATGCCGAATTGGCGCTGAGCAGCGAAGAGATGGCCGAGGGCAAAATATTGATGTGTTGCAGCACGGCGCAAAGCGATGTGGCGCTGAAAGTGGCGGGTTACAACGGTGCCGGTGCGCCACCGGTAAAAACGCTGCCCGCGCGCGTGGCCGGCATCGAATTTCTCCATGATGTGGCGCTGCTCAAGCTGGCTCTGCCCAAAGCGCCGCCTTTTGTGTTTTGGCCCGGCCAATACATTGATATTCTGCTGCGCGACAACCATGTGCGCAGCTATTCGATGGCCAATCATCCGGCCAATGCCGATATTTTGGAATTGCATATCCGCAAACACGAGGGCGGTTTGTTTTCCAATATGTTGTTTGGCGAAGCGGCCAGCGTGAAAGAAAAAGCCATTTTGCGCATTCGCGGCCCTTTGGGCACATTCACCCTGCAAGAGAGCGAGAAGCCGGTGATCATGCTCGCCACCGGCACCGGCTTTGCGCCGATAAAAAGCCTGTTGCGCCACATGATTGCCATCGGCAGCCGCCGACCTGTGCACCTTTATTGGGGCGCGCGCCATGAAGCGGATCTGTATCAATTGCAAGAAGCCGCCGATTTGATTGCCGAGCTGCCCGATGCACGTTTCACGCCGGTGTTATCGAGGCCGTCTGAAAGCTGGGCGGGTGCGCGCGGCTACATCCAGCAGCATGTGTTGACCGATTATGCCGATTTATCGGCCTTTGAAGTGTATGCCTGCGGCTCGAGCAAAATGATCATGGGCGCGCAGCAAGTGCTCGAGCAAGAACGCGGCCTGCCCAAAAATGCTTTTTTCTCCGATGCTTTTACAGAAGCGGCCGTCTGAATCATCCCTCAGTAAAATCAAAATCGGCTCAGATATTTATCTGAGCCGATTTTGCTTAAACCGCCTTAACCTGCCTCTATCTGCTTCATTTTCAAGCTTTTCCCCGCCAACCGTGCCAACCTTGACTTGTATCAAAGCCGGAACACAGTTTTTATCTATAATCGCACCAACGCTGCAAAAAGCGCATCAACAACAGCAATAACAAAATATTAAAGGGAACGATTATGGAGCTGCTTAAAGAATTATTCGCCTCGCCTGTGGGCATTTTATCTTTTATCACCATTGCTTTTGTGATTGTGATTGCCACTTTTTTATTTTTCTGGGTGAAAAAACAAGCCGACCAAGCCCCGAAAAACTGATTTACCTGCTGTATCTCTTTCCTCTTGATGTGTGTGTGTTTAGGGTGTGACCGTGGTCACACCCTTTTTTTTATCTGCAACAGGCCGTCTGAAAAGCCGGTTATCTACGGTTATCTTTCAGACGGCCTGTTGATCACGATTTTCACACAGCCGCATCGGAGCGCTCGCCGGTGCGGATGCGCACGGCTTCTTCAATGGGCGACACAAAAATTTTGCCGTCGCCGATTTTGCCCGAGCGCGCCGCTTCCACAATCACTTCCACCGCACGTTCCACATCGGCATCGGCGAGCACCAGCTCGAGTTTGACTTTGGGCAGAAAATCCACCGCATATTCTGCACCGCGGTAAATTTCGGTGTGCCCTTTTTGGCGGCCGAAACCTTTCACCTCGCTCACCGTCATGCCGGTGATGCCGATTTCGGTTAAGGCTTCACGCACATCATCGAGCTTGAAAGGTTTGATGATGGCTTCTATTTTTTTCATACGGCCTCCTTGTGTGTTGGGCTTATCGGTTGCTGATGAGGTGAAATTAACATAAACATCCGCTTTACACAATCGGCTTGCATACGGGCTTTTCAGCCTTGTTGCGGCAAGGCACAACGGCCGTCTGAAGCACACTTTCTGCATAAAATACCCAAGCAGAAAAGGCGGATTCGGCGTACAATCGCACTTCTTTCCAACCGCACTGTGAGCCGAATTTATGTCTGTTGTTTTGCCCTTGCGCGGCGCTACTGCCTTGTCTGATTTCCGTGTTGAAAAATTATTGCAAAAAGCCGCTGCCGCCGGCCTGCCTCCCGCCGGGCTGAAGAGCGAATATTGGTATTTTGCAGGCAGCGCCGATGCGCCGGATGCTGAAAGTATTGAAAAATTGCAGGCCTTGCTGGCCGCCGAAAGTGTTGAGCAAACACCGCAAGCATCAGCAGGCCTGCATTTATTTTTGATTGCCCCGCGCATCGGCACCATTTCGCCGTGGGCCTCGAAAGCCACCGACATCGCCCGAAATTGCGGCTTGGATAACATCGAACGCATCGAGCGCGGTATGGCGGTGTGGATTGAAGGCGCGCTCACCGAAGCGCAAAAACAGCAATGGGCGGCGCTCTTGCACGACCGCATGACCGAAAGCGTGCTGACCGATTTTCAAGCGGCCTCGGCGCTGTTTGCCCATCCGCAGGCACAAACCTTCAACACGGTAGACGTGTTGGGCGCCGGCAAAGAGGCTTTGATGCAGGCCAACCGCGAATTGGGCTTGGCGCTATCGGCCGATGAAATCGATTATCTGGTGGAAAACTATCAAATTCTGGCGCGCAACCCCAGCGATGTCGAGCTGATGATGTTTGCGCAAGCCAACTCCGAGCATTGCCGCCACAAAATTTTCAATGCCGATTTTATTCTCGACGGCCAAGTGCAGCCGAAATCATTGTTCGGCATGATACGCGACACCCATAAAGCCCACCCCGAGGGCACAGTGGTGGCTTATAAAGACAATTCTTCCGTGATTGAAGGCGCAAAAATCGAACGCTTTTATCCCAACGCCGCTGAAAACCAAGCCTACCGCTTTCACGAAGAAGACACCCACATCATCATGAAAGTGGAAACCCACAACCACCCCACCGCCATCGCGCCCTTTGCCGGCGCGGCCACCGGCGCGGGCGGTGAAATCCGCGATGAAGGCGCCACCGGCAAAGGCTCGCGCCCCAAAGCCGGCCTCACCGGCTTTAGCGTGTCCAACCTCAACATTCCCGGCGCAGAGCAGCCGTGGGAGCAATATTCAGCCACAGAAGCCGCCTACGGCAAACCCGGCCACATCAGCAGCGCGCTCGACATCATGCTCGAGGGGCCGATTGGCGGCGCCGCGTTCAACAACGAGTTCGGCCGCCCCAACCTTTTGGGCTATTTCCGCACCTTTGAAGAGCAATATCAAGGCCAGATGCGCGGCTATCATAAGCCCATCATGCTTGCCGGCGGCCTGGGCAGCATTCAGGCGCAGCAAACGCATAAAGACGAAATCCCCGAAGGCGCGCTGCTCATCCAACTCGGCGGCCCCGGCATGCTCATCGGCTTGGGCGGCGGCGCGGCTTCGAGCATGGACACCGGCACCAACCAATCCGATTTGGATTTCAACTCGGTGCAGCGCGGCAACCCTGAAATCGAGCGCCGTGCGCAAGAAGTAATCGACCGCTGCTGGCAGCTGGGCGCGGCCAACCCGATTGTGTCGATTCACGACGTGGGCGCGGGCGGCCTCTCCAACGCCTTTCCCGAATTGGTGAACGATGCCGGGCGCGGCGCGGTGTTTAAATTGCGCGATGTGCCGCTGGAAGAGCACGGGTTGAGCCCGATGCAGATTTGGTGCAACGAAGCGCAAGAGCGCTATGTGTTGGCCATTCTCGAAAAAGATTTGGAAACCTTCCGCCGCATTTGCGCGCGCGAGCGCTGCCCTTTTGCCGTGGTGGGTACCGCCACCGACGACGGCCATTTGCAGGTGCGCGACGATTTATACAACAACAACCCGGTGGATCTGCCGCTCAATGTGCTCTTGGGCAAGCCGCCGAAAACCACCCGCAGCGACAGCAAACAAATGCCGTCTGAAAGCGTGTTTGACGCCGGCCAATACGATTTGCGCGAATCGGCCTACCGCGTGTTGCGCCTGCCCACCGTGGCTTCAAAAAACTTCCTCATCACCATTGGCGACCGCAGCGTGGGCGGCCTCACCCACCGCGACCAAATGGTGGGCAAATATCAAACGCCGGTGGCCGATGCCGCCGTCACCATGATGGGCTTCAACACCCACCAAGGCGAAGCCATGAGCATGGGCGAAAGGCCCACCGTGGCGCTGTTTGACGCGCCTGCTTCCGGCCGCATGGCCATTGGCGAGGCCATCACCAATATTGCCGGCGTAAACATCGGCAAAATGGGCAACATCAAGCTTTCCGCCAACTGGATGGCCGCCTGCGGCAATGCCGGCGAAGACGAAAAACTCTATCGCACGGTGGAAGCCGTGTCGCACACCTGCCAAGCGCTGGGGTTGAGCATTCCGGTGGGCAAAGATTCGCTTTCCATGAAAACCGTGTGGCAGGATGAGGGCGCGCAAAAATCAGTGGTGTCGCCCTTATCGCTGATTATTTCGGCCTTTGCGCCGGTGCAGGATGTGCGCCGCACCCTCACGCCCGAACTGAAAAACACGACCGACAGCGCCATTTTCGCCATCGATTTGGGCTTCGGCCGCAGCCGTATGGGCGGCAGTGCCTTGAGCCAGGTGTGGAAAAACATCAGCGGCAGCGCACCTGATCTAAACAACAGCCATCATTTGGCCGCTTTTTACCAAGTAATGCAAAGCTTGGTGGCCGGGGGCAGACTTTTGGCCTATCACGACCGCGGCGACGGCGGCCTTTTGGCCACGCTGGCCGAAATGAGCTTTGCATCGCATTTGGGCATGAATCTGGATTTGGCGGCCATGATCGAACAAACCCGCGAACAAAGCGGCAGCAACAAGCTGCAAGACGCCGCCGCGCGCACTTTGTTTAACGAAGAATTGGGCGCAGTGATACAAGTGGCGGGCGAACACATCGAAGCCGTTCAGACGGCCTTTGAAGAAGCCGGCCTGGCCGCTGCGCTGCATCAAATCGGCGCCATCAACCACAGCGAGCGCCTGCTGATTCAAAACCGCAACACCGTGCTGCTCAACGAAGACCGCCTCGACCTGCAAAAAGCCTGGGCAGAAACCAGCTGGCAGATGCAGCGCCTGCGCGACAACCCCGAATGCGCCGACAGCGAATACGCGCTTTTGGCCGACGACAAACGCAGCGCCCTTTTTGCCGATTTAACCTTCGATGTAAATGAAGACATCGCCGCGCCGTTTATCAACCGTGGCGCGCAGCCGAAAATCGCCGTTTTGCGCGAGCAAGGTGTAAACGGCCAAATCGAAATGGCCGCCGCCTTCACTCGCGCCGGCTTCGATGCTTACGATGTGCACATGAGCGATTTGATGGCCGGGCGCGTGCAACTGGCCGATTTCCAAATGCTGGCCGCTTGCGGCGGCTTCAGCTACGGCGATGTGCTCGGCGCGGGCGAAGGCTGGGCCAAATCGGTGTTGTTCCACCCGCAATTGCGCGACCAATTTGCCGCCTTTTTCAACCGCCGAGACACCCTCACGCTGGGCGTGTGCAACGGCTGCCAAATGGTGAGCAATCTGGCCGAAATCATTCCCGGCACGCAAGGCTGGCCGAAATTCAAACGCAATCAAAGCGAGCAATTCGAAGCGCGCTTGAGCATGGTGAACGTGCCCCAATCCGCCTCGCTGATTTTGGCCGACATGGCCGGCTCCAGCCTGCCGGTGGTGGTGAGCCACGGCGAAGGCCGTGCCGATTTCGCGCATGTGGGCGGACAGGTTTCAGGCGGCCTCAATATCGCCCTGCAATATGTCGACGGGCAAAACCAAATCGCCGAAGCCTACCCGCTCAATCCCAACGGCTCGCCGCAAGGCATTGCCGGCGTGAGCAGCGCCGACGGACGCGTGACCATCATGATGCCGCACCCCGAGCGTGTGTACCGCAGCGCACAAATGAGCTGGGCGCCCGAAGGCTGGGGCGAATTGAGCGGCTGGTACCGCTTATTTGCCGGCGCACGCAAGGCATTGGGCTGATTAAGTTTACGCCACAACATCAGCAAAAGGCCGACTGAACGTTTCAGGTTCAGTCGGCCTTTTATCATGAGATATATAACGAATGAAAACTGATACACGCCGGCGCAGGACGTGTGACACACCACGCAAACAGAAGCCATTTAAACCTTAAACTGCATGCGTGGTTGCGCTACATTCCCTACACACGATTTGAGATTTATTGTCTTTGTTTCAGTTTTCTGCTAATCCACTATAAATTGTTGTTGCTTGGATTGAAAGCCGCAATATCAAGCCAATTTCAAATCGGCTTGATTCTTCGCAGGCTGCTGCAAAAACCTCTCTTTCCTGCACAACACCATTGCTCAAAAATTAACGATTTCAATTCCTATTCATTATTTTTTGAGCAATATCAATTTTTGGCTGTCAAAGCGGCGTAGAATTTCCAAAACAGCAATTTTCAGCTATTGAATCAGTAATGATTCTTGTTGCCTTTATATTTAACAAGGCCGTCTGAAAACCACACGCAAATCATCATCAAGGAAAAAAGCATGAATCTTCCGCCAACCTTTCCCCTCAGCATGGCCGCTGAGCACACGCCGGTGCGGGTGGTGTCGATCAAAGGCACACCCGATTTTGCCAAGCGCATCGCCGAAATGGGCCTCAACCCCGGCGCGGAAATCAGCGTGTGCCAGCGCAGCGGCAGCGGCCTTTTGGTAAGCCGCAGCGGCACGCGCTTGGCCTTGGGCGGCGGCATGGCGCACCGCATTTTGGTGTGCGCCGTTTAGTTTAATCGTTTTTCAACCCTATTTCACACACCTTTTCAGACGGCCTCAATACTCTTGAACAACAAGGCCGTCTGAATAAATTGGAAACCACACATGGCCACCCTGCAAGATTTACGCCCCAACGATCGCGCCCGCATCAGCGGCTTTGCCGAAACCGGCCGCGCCTACCGCAAAAAGCTGCTGAGCATGGGGCTCACACCCGGCGCCGAGCTCACCGTGAAACGCATCGCACCGATGGGCGACCCGGTGGAAATCAGCGTGCGTGGTTTTTCTTTATCGCTGCGCAAAGCCGAAGCCGATGCCTTGCTGGTGGAGAAATTATCATGAGCCAACGCTTCACCTTAGGCCTGATCGGCAACCCCAATTGCGGCAAAACCACCGTGTTCAACGCCCTCACCGGCTCGCGTCAGCGCGTGGGCAACTGGCCGGGCGTAACCGTGGAGCGCGTGAGCGGAGAATTTTCACTGGGCGGCAACACTTTTGAAGTGGTGGATTTGCCCGGCACTTATTCGCTGGATGTGACCGACCAAGAAGTGTCGCTGGATGAGCAAGTGGCACGCAGCTATGCCCAAGAGCAAACCACTCATTTGGTGGTGAACGTGGTGGACGCTTCCAACCTCGAGCGCAATCTTTATCTCACCACCCAGCTTGCCGAAATGCAGGTGCCGCTGCTGCTGGCTGTAAACATGACCGACGTGGCCGCCGACAAAGGCATGAAGGTAGACACCGCGCTGCTGGCGCAAAAATTGGGCTGCCCCGTGGTATCGCTAGCCGCCGCTTCGGGCAAAGGTGTGGCCGAATTGAAGCAGGCCATCGCCCAAGCCGCTGTCGCACCGCAAACTACCGCGCTGGTGCCGCATTATGAGCCTGCGCTTGAGCAGGCTGTCGAGCGCCTGCTGCCGCTGCTGGCCGATGCCCCCTCACCGCGCTGGCTGGCGGTGCGCCTGCTCGAAGGCGATGCGCTGGCGCAAAAAAGCGCCCCGCCCGCCGCATTGGCCGCAGCAAAAGCCGAAGCCGCCGCGCTGGGCGACGACATCGACATTATGGTAGCCGATGCGCGCTACGGCCTGGCCAACCAATTGGCCGCAGCCGCCGTGCACCACAGCGGGCGCATCGGCCGCGACCTCACCGAGCGCATCGACCGCATTGTGCTCAACCGCGTGTTGGGCATTCCCATTTTTTTGCTGATGATGTATTTGATGTTTATGTTTACCATCAACATCGGCGGCGCATTTATCGATTTTTTCGATCAATTTTTCGGCGCGGTGTTTGTAGACGGCTTCAAAGCGCTGCTGCAAAGCGCAGGTTCGCCCGAATGGCTCAATCTGCTCTTGGCCGACGGCATCGGCGGCGGCATTCAAACCGTGGCCACGTTTATTCCGATTATCGGCTTTCTGTATCTTTTTCTTTCCGTGCTTGAAGATTCCGGCTATATGGCGCGCGCGGCTTTTGTGATGGATCGCTTTATGCGCTGGATCGGCCTGCCGGGCAAAAGCTTTGTGCCGCTGATTGTAGGCTTCGGCTGCAACGTGCCGGCCGTGATGGCCACCCGCACGCTGGAGCACCGGCGCGACCGCTTGATGACGATTGCCATGGCACCTTTTATGTCGTGCGGGGCGCGCCTGCCGGTGTATGTGTTGTTTGCGGCGGCTTTTTTCCCGCACAACGGGCAAAACATCGTGTTCAGCCTTTACCTTATCGGCATCATCGCCGCCGTGTTCACCGGCCTGGTGCTGAAAAACAGCTTGCTCAAAGGCGAGGCCACGCCTTTTATCATGGAGCTGCCGCCCTATCACCTGCCTACGCCCAAAGGCATTCTGATTCACACCTGGAACCGCCTGAAAGGCTTTATCGTGCGCGCCGGGCGCGTGATTGTGCCGATGGTGCTGGTGCTCAGTGTGCTCAACGCCATCGGCACCGACGGCAGCTACGGCAATGAAAACAGCGATAAATCCATGCTCGCCGCGGTGGGCCGCAGCATCACGCCGGCTTTATCGCCAATGGGTTTGCAGCCCGACAACTGGCCGGCTTCAGTGGGCATTTTCACCGGCGTTTTGGCCAAAGAAGCCGTGATCGGCACACTCAACGCCGCTTACAGCGCCTTGGCCGCCAGCGACAGCGGTGCGGCGGCCGCCGATGAAGAATTCCACTTCGGCAGCGCCGTGGCCGATGCCTTTGCCACCATACCGGCCAACTTGGGCGAAGCGCTCGGTGCCTGGGCCGATCCCTTAGGCTTGGGCGCGGCAAACAGCGGCGAAGCGGCCGTTGCCGAAGAAAACCATTTGGGCACAGGCACATTCGGTGCCATGCAGAGCCGCTTCGACGGCACCATCGGCGCGTTTGCCTATTTGCTGTTTATTCTGCTTTATTTCCCCTGCACCGCCACCGTGGCCGTGGTGTATCAAGAAGCGGGCGCGCGCTGGAGCGCATTTGTGGTGCTGTGGACCACCGGCCTGGCTTATTGCGCCGCCACTTTTTATTATCAAGCCGCCACTTTTGCCCGCCACCCCACCCAATCAGCCGTATGGATGGCGCTGGTGGGCGCGGTGATGGTTGCCGCCTTTTTCGGCCTGCGTTTAGCCGGCAAACGCGTTGACAAAGTATCGCGCACCCAAGCCGCCGCAAGCAAAGGAAACGCATCATGATTATCACCGATTTGAGCCAATATCTGCGCCGGCACCGCCGCGCCAGCGTGGCCGATATGGCGATGGGGCTGGGCACATCCGCCGAAGCGCTCGCACCCATGCTCGACATGCTCGAGCGCAAAGGGCGCATCCGCAAGCTGCCCGAGGGCAGCAGCTGCGGCAGCAAAAGCTGCTGCAAGTGCGACCCCGCCACGGTTGCCCTTTATGAATGGGCCGGCAGCGAAGCGGTGCAAACGCCGATTGAAATTCACCGCGGCCGATAATGCCTGCACGCTCTTTCAGACGGCCTTGTTTACATTTTGTTTACATTTTTACTTCAGGCCGTCTGAAACAGTTTTTCCCACTGCCCTTCGTAAAATAGGGTAAAATCGCCCCACCCTGTTTTCATCAAGGCTTATGTCATGGTTTTCGACCAAATCGCCCGTGCCGAGCGCTATTACGCGCTGCATCCGCTTTTTCAGACGGCCTTTGAATTTCTGCACACGCTCGATTTGGCCGCCATCGACCAAGCCGCTTATGAAATCCGCCCCAACAAACAATTGCGTGCCTTTATCGGCAGCGAGCCGATGCGCAGCGCCGAAGCGGCCAAGCTCGAAGCCCACCGCCACTACATCGATATTCAGATTCCGCTGGGCGGCAGCGAAGGCTACGGCTGGCGGCCGACACAAGAGCTCACCCAAAGCGTGGCGGGCTATCAGGCCGAGCGCGATGTCGAATTTTTTCACGACCCGGCCAGCGCCCATATCCACGTGCGCCCGGGCGAATTTCTGATTCTGTTTCCCGAAGATGCCCATGCGCCTTTAATCGGCAACGAAGCCGAAATCAAAAAACTGGTCTTCAAAATCGCCGTAAACCCATCATCAACCGACTGCAAGGAACACTCATGACCCAACACATCGCCATTCTGCCCGGTGACGGCATCGGCCCCGAAATCATCGCTCAAGCCGTGCGCGTGCTCGACCGGCTGATTGCAGAAGGCCTCGATGCCGCCTATCAATATGCGCCCATCGGCGGCGCCGGCTACGATGAATACGGCGCGCCCTATCCCGAATTCACCCAAAAGCTCTGCCATCAGGCCGATGCCGTGCTGCTCGGCGCCGTGGGCGGCCCGCAATACGACAATCTCGATCGCCCCCTGCGCCCCGAGCGCGGTTTGTTGGCCATCCGCAAAGATTTGAATCTGTTTGCCAACCTGCGCCCGGCCATTCTCTATAAAGAATTGGCCAACGCCTCCACGCTCAAGCCCGAAGTGGTGGCCGGCTTGGATATTCTGATTGTGCGCGAGCTCACCGGCGACATTTATTTCGGCGAACCGCGCGGCATTCGCACGCTCGAAAACGGCGAGCGCGAAGGCTTCAACACCATGCGCTACAGCGAGAGCGAAATCCGCCGCATCGCCCACGTGGCTTTTCAGGCCGCACAAAAGCGCAACAAAAAAGTGTGCTCCGTGGGCAAAGCCAATGTGCTGGAAACCACCGAATTGTGGCGCGAAATTTTCGATGAAATCGCCCCCGAATACCCTGATGTTGAATTGAGCCATATGTATGTCGACAATGCCGCTATGCAGCTTGTGCGCGCGCCCAAACAGTTTGACGTAATCGCCACCGGCAATATTTTCGGCGATATTCTGAGCGACCAAGCTTCCATGCTCACCGGCTCCATCGGCATGCTGCCCTCCGCTTCGCTGAACGAAACCGGCAAAGGCCTGTATGAGCCCTCCCACGGCTCCGCACCCGACATCGCCGGCCAAAACAAAGCCAACCCCTTGGCCACCATCTTGTCGCTCGCCATGTTGTTGCGCTACAGCTTCGGCGATGAAGCACGCGCGCAGCAAATCGAAGCGGCGGTGCAAAAAGTGCTCGAACAAGGCTGGCGCACCGGCGACATTTTCGAAGCAGGCACCAAGCTTGTGGGCTGCGCCGAAATGGGCGATGCCGTGCTCGCTGCGCTTTAATGCCGGGCAAATAAATAACCTGCAATTCAATATATCCCGCAGGCCGTCTGAAAGCTTTCAGACGGCCTGCGACATATCTTATAGATGCGGCAATTAATTATTGAATATTCACATCCTCTTACCCGCAGCAGAAACCTGTTCCCTCTCCCGTGGGAGAGGGCTAGGGAGAGGGCAACAAGCCAAAGGCTTGTTTGCCGGCATCTGAAAATATTCAATATTTAATTGCCGAATCAATAATATATATATGTGGAATGCAAAAAAAATAACACAGCGGCGCAGGTGCGCACGCCGCACTTTTGCGGCGTAATCATACGGATGAAAGCACGCAGCGGCATGACACACAAAGGCCGTCTGAAAGAGGTTTCAGACGGCCTTTGTGTGTCATGCGTACGATTACGCTTTGTTTTGACAAAGCTAATCGTACCTACGCGGCTACACGACTGATATTTCAGACGGCCTCTTCCGAATACACCTCTGCCGACAATTCATTGATTTCTTTCCGCGCCCATAGTCGATACCCGATTTTTTCTCTTGCCCGCTTGAGCGCTGAGTCGTTTCAAAAGCAACAAACCCTGTGCTATCATGGTGCAGTTTTTCTGCGCCTGCACGCACTCGACTGTGCAGCGCATCACACACCATCAGGCATAACACCACAACCATTACCCTTGCCTGCTCACCGCCCCAAAGGCTGCGGACAATCACCCGTTTTTATCTTGAGGCCGTCTGAACGCGCCAGCCATGTCTGTGCGCCGCCATGCCGCCGCCCTTCATGGAGAAACGCCGATGACATCCCACCCCACACCCCACACCCCCGACCATTTGGCCGCCCATGCCGAGGAAGCCGCCGCCGTGCTGGATGCGCTGCACACCCGCGCAGAAGGCTTGAGCGCCGAAGAAGCGGCGCAAAGGCTGGCGCAACACGGTGCCAACCGCCTGCCCCAAGCGCCGCGCAAACACCCGCTGCTGCGCTTTCTCGCCCACTTTCACAATGTGCTGATTTATGTGTTGTTGGCCGCGGCGGCGGTTACTGCCGCGCTGGGGCATTGGATAGACACCGGCGTGATTCTGGCCGTGGTGGTGGCCAACGCTTTAATCGGATTTATCCAAGAGGGCAAAGCCGAAGAAGCCATGGCCGCCATCAAAAGCATGCTTGCGCCGCATTCGGCGGTGCTGCGCGACGGCCGCCGCCAGCGCTTGGATGCCGTCGATTTGGTGCCCGGCGATATTGTGCTGCTGGAAGCGGGCGACCGCGTGCCGGCCGATTTGCGCCTCATCAACGCGCGCGGGCTTAAATGCGAAGAGGCGGTGCTCACCGGCGAATCGGTGCCGGCAGACAAAAACACCGAGCCCGTAAGCGCCGATGCGCCCTTGGGCGACCGCACCTCAATGCTCTTCAGCGGCACGTTGGTGGCCGGCGGCACCGGCTTGGGCGTGGTCACCGCCACCGGCAGCCGCACCGAAATCGGCCGCATCAGCGGCATGCTCGCCGATGTGGAAACGCTCACCACGCCGCTGCTGCGGCAAATGGATATTTTTGCCCGCTGGCTGACGGTGTTTATCCTGATTGTGGCCGCCGCCGTGCTCACTTACGGTTATTTTGTTGAGCATCTGGATTTTGCCGGCGTGTTTATGTCGGTGGTGGGCTTGTCGGTGGCGGCCATTCCCGAAGGGCTGCCCGCCGTGCTCACCATCACGCTGGCCATCGGCGTGCGCACAATGGCGCAGCGCAACGCCATTGTGCGGCGGCTGCCGGCCATTGAAACGCTGGGCGCGGTGTCGGTGATTTGCTCCGACAAAACCGGCACGCTCACCCGCAACGAAATGATGGCCGCCGATGTGGTGATTGCCGATCAGGTTTATCAGATAGCAGGCGAAGGCTATGCGCCGGCCGGCGGCATTTTGCGCAACGGGCAAACTTTGGCGGCAGGCGCAGATCCGCTGCTCACCGCCTTTGCCCGCGCCGCCTATTGCTGCAACGATGCCCGTTTGCACGAACAAGAAGGCCAATGGCGCACCGAAGGCGACCCGATGGAAGGCGCGCTTTTGGCGTTGGCAGGCAAAATCAGCGGCCAAGGCGGGCAGGCTTTTTCCGGCTACACGCGGCTCGATGCCGTGCCTTTTGATGCGGCACACCGCTATATGGCCGTGCTGAGCCGCGATTCAGACGGCCTGCCGCATATTTATGTGAAAGGCGCACCCGAAGCCTTATTGGCCATGTGTGCACAACAGCGCACGCCTGAGGGCAATGCACCGCTGGACACCGATTACTGGCTGCAACAAGTGGAAAAGCTGGCCGAAAAAGGCCGGCGTGTGCTGGCTGTGGCCGAGCAGGCCGCCACCATCGGCCAAACCACCCTGAGCAACGCCGATATCGCGCAATCGCTTCAATTTATCGGCCTCGTCGGCCTGATTGATCCGCCGCGCTCAGAAGCCGTGGCGGCGGTGCAGCAATGCCATGAAGCCGGCATACAGGTGAAAATGATCACCGGCGATCACGCCGCCACCGCGTGCGCCATTGCCCGCGAAATCGGCCTCTCCCACACCGATAACGTGCTCACCGGCAACGATTTGGATTTTATAGACGATGCCGGGCTGGCCGGCCGCATTCTGGAAACCGATGTGTTTGCCCGCACCTCGCCCGCCCACAAGCTGCGGCTGGTGAAAGCGCTGCAATCGCACGGCCTCACCGTAGCAATGACGGGCGATGGCGTTAATGATGCGCCTGCGCTCAAGCGCGCCGATGCCGGCATTGCCATGGGCCAAACCGGCAGCGAAGCGGCCAAAGAAGCCGCCGATCTGGTGCTCGCCGATGACAATTTCGCCTCCATCGTGGCCGCCGTGCGCGAAGGGCGCACCGTGTATGACAATATCCAAAAAGTAATCAGCTGGACGCTGCCCACCAACGCCGGCGAAGCGCTCACCATTATTGTGGCGCTGCTTATCGGCACCGCGCTGCCCATCACGCCGGTGCAGATTTTGTGGATTAACCTGATTACCACCGTCACGCTGGGCATTGCGCTGGCTTTCGAGCCGGCTGAAGCAGGCAATATGCAGCGCGCGCCGCGCCGGCGCGATGCCCCGCTGCTCTCCAGAATGTTGGTGTGGAATATTGTGTTGGTGGCGCTTTTGATGTTTGCCGCCGTGTTCGGCGTGTTTGCCTATGCCAAGGGCAGCGGCCATTCGCTGGCGCTGGCACAAACCATGTCCATGAATATGCTGGCGGTGCTGGAAATTTTCTATCTTTTCTATGTGCGCAATATCTACAGCACCTCGCTCAATTGGCAGGCCGTGCGCGGCACGCCCGTGGTGTGGCTGTGTGTGGGCATCGTCACGCTCGCACAGCTGGCCATCACTTATCTGCCTTTTTTGCAGCCGCTGTTCGGCACCGAGTCTATCCCGCTTTCAGACGGCCTCTTGATTATCGCCGTGGGCGTGGTGTTTTTTGCGCTGATTGAGGTGGAAAAGCAAATGCGTTTGGCCTGGGTGAAAGCGGTTTAATACCCATTCGAAAAAATAACCTAACTGCGTTGTCTCGCCTTGCCGTACTAGATGTACTGTCTTCGGCTCGCCGCCTTGTTATCTTATTTTTCGAATGGGTATAACATGGTCGGATTTACAAAAGGCCGTCTGAACAGGTTTAAAATCCTAACCGAAATTAACGTTTCAGACGGCCTTCACCGCCGGCTCAAGCTCTGCTTTATCTGCACACAGGCAAACAAACGGCAGCACTTGATTGTTGTAAAACTACAAATCAAGCCGCTCTTTCATTTTACTTGCGGTTTCAAACTTTGATATGCATCAAACTTATCAAACAATATCAGCAAAATAAAATAAAGTATGCCCAACCTGTATCGCTTTGTAATTTTACTAGATTAATCATATGCCTATACAATAAAAGAGGCTTGCTCACCAAATCCAATTAATATCTTCATAACTTTTCACCTCCAACAGGCTTTTAGTTTTACTTTAAAAACAATTATTTATAAAAATCTATTGCTCTGTTTTAAATAAAAAGAATCAATTCCATCTCGGTTTTTCCTTTGTTTATTCCATGTAGTTTGAAAAGCAATTCTGTTAAAATTTAAGTCTATAAAAATATTACACTTTGATTTGCATAGCCATTTACATCGTTTTATTGATTTCCGCAGCAAGCGGCAGCTTTGATGGCAAATGGAAAACACAAGCAAACACAACCACCCGCCAACCTGCGCCAGCCGCATCGAAAATGTGCCGGCGCATTGATAGTTAGGACAAGCATATGAGCGATGAATTATACCGTCTGGTTATCGACGGCAACGAAGTCGAAGCCTCGCCGGACGCCTCCATTATTCAGGCCTACGCCCGCGCCGGCGCAGCCATCACCGCCAACGTAGGCTGCATGGGTCAAGGCGTGTGCGGCTCCTGCCGCTGCCTGATCCGCCGCGAAGGCGAGCGCGAAGTCACCACCGCGCTGGCTTGCGAAACCCGGGTAGAGCCGGGCATGCAGGTGAGCTTTATCGATTATTTTATGCCCGAACACGTGCATTATTACAATGTAGACGAAGTGGGCGACGGCTGGAACTGGCTCGACGACACCGCACGCATTTTCCCTGAATCCTCCCATTGCCGCCATTGCAGCGGCTGCGACCGCTCCTGCCCCAAAGGCCTGCAAGTGCAAGAGGGCGTAGCGCAAGTGGTGGCCGGCGATTTTGTGGCCGCAGCCGCCACTTTCGATCAATGCGTGATGTGCAATTTGTGCACGCTCGCCTGCCCTGAAAACATCCGCCCCAACCATTTGGGCTTGTTTGCCCGCCGCATGAAAGCCGCGCGCACGCTGCGCCCGATCGACTTGATGCGCCGCCTGCAACAAATCGACAACGGCAGCATGCGTGTGGAAATTGATGCCGCCACAAAGGAGGCCCACTGATGAGCACCCCCAATAAAGGCGTGGATTACGCCCAAGCCCTGCAATCGCTGCGCAGCTCTGCGCTGCCCATGCGCACCGATTTGCCCGAAAAAGAAGCGCTCTTGAGCCAATACCATCCGGATTACGGCCAAGGCGCCCGCACCACCCTGCCCGTGGGTGCCAATGCCGGCGAATTCTGCCATCCTGATTTGGCCGAGTTGTTGCTGAGCCGCCCCCTGATTGATGATTTCGACTTGGCCGGTGCCGTGCCGATGTATACCGATGTGTTGGTGATTGGCGGCGGCGGTGCCGGTGCCGCAGCGGCGCTCACCGCCACCCAAGCCGGCGCAGGCGTGATTATGGCCAACAAGCTGCGCATCGGCGACAGCAACACCGTGATGGCCGAGGGCGGCATTCAAGCCGCTGTGGGCGAAGAAGACAGCCTGCAACAGCATTTTGAAGACACCCTCAAAGGCGGCCACAACGCAGCCGAGCAAGATTTGGTGGCGCAAATGGTCACCGACGGCCCCGCCGCCATCCGCTGGCTGATCGGCTTGGGCATGACATTTGATTTAGCCGCCGGCTCCGACAACAACGGACGCCTGCAACGCAAACGCGCCGGCGGCACCAGCATCCCGCGCGTGTTGTGCTATCGCGATTTCACCGGCCTGGAAATGATGCGCGTGCTGCGCGAAGCCGTCGAGCTCGAGCGCGGCATCACCCAGCTCAACCGCTGCCCCGCCATCGAATTGCTCTCCGATGAGCACGGCCGCTGCGTGGGCGCGGTGCTCTATGATTTGGAGCGGCGCAAATTGCTGATCGTGCACGCCAAATCGGTGGTACTGGCCAGTGGCGGCAGCGGCCGTCTGCATCTGCAAGGCTTTGCCACTTCCAACCACTATGGTGCCACCGCCGATGGTTTGGTGATGGCTTACCGCATGGGCGCCAAGCTGCGCGATGTGGATTCTTTCCAATACCACCCCACCGGCGTGGCGCATCCGCCGCATCTGGCCGGCGCGCTGATTTCCGAAGCCGTGCGCTCTGCCGGCACCCATTTGGTCAACGGCTTGGGCGAGCGCTTTGTGGATGAATTGCTGCCGCGCGATGTGGTGGCAGCCGCTATTTTGCGCGAATGCCAAGAAGGCCGCGGCGTGTTGCGCGATGGCACCGTGGGCGTGTTTCTCGACACCCCGCGCCTGATTGCCAAAGACCCGGATGTGTTGCAACGCTTGGTGTCGCTGGCGCATGTGGCGCACAAATGCGGTGTTAACCCTGCCGAAGAGCCGCTGCTGATCCACCCCACCCTGCACTATCAAAACGGCGGCATGCTTATCGACGGCAACGGCCAAACCAATATCGCCGGCCTTTACGGCGCAGGCGAAGTCACCGGCGGCATTCACGGCCGCAACCGCCTGATGGGCAACGCCCTGCTCGACATCATCAGCTTCGGCCGCCGCGCCGGCGCAGCCGCCGCCCAATCCGGCCTGCCGTTGAAAAGAGCGCGCGGCGGCATCGCCCACATCTACAAGCTCCAGCGCGAGCTGACTCGTGCCGGCATCAAGAGCGATATTAAGGCGCCGATACTCTATCCCGATTATGGAACCTTCGATCTGCGCGAACACGCCGGCATTCAGGAGAACACTCATGCAAAAGCTTAACCAATTATTGCTGCATCCCAGCCGCCAAGTGGGCGCAGATTTGATTGCCTGGCTGGGCGCCGGCGGCGGCGAAGGCCTGCTGGTTGCTATGGAAAATCCGCAAAGCATTGTGCCCACTTTGCAAGAAGCCCGTTTGGGCGGCATGGGCGGCGCCGGCTTTCCCACTTGGCGCAAATGGGAAGCGGCGGTGAATGCTCAAAGCAAAAACGGCGACCGCTATGTGGTGTGCAACGCCAATGAAGACGAGCCGGGCACGTTTAAAGACCGCTATCTGCTCGAGCACACCCCGCACCAAGTGATCGAAGGCGCGCTGATTGCCGCCGTGGCCACCCGCGCCAACCATGTGATTTTATACATCAACCCGCACCAAACCGAATCGATTGCCGCCGTGAGCGAAGCCATCGCCCAATGGCATGCGCACGAATTATTCGAGCAGCTCGAAACACATCTGGGCAGGCCTTTGCACCTGAAACTGGTGCCCACTTCAGGGCGCTATATCGGCGGCGAAGAAACGGCGGTGGTGTCGTGGCTCAACGGCGGTTTCCCGTTTCCGCACCGCAAGCCGCCCTATCCGGCCGAAAGCGGCGTGGCCGATGAGCCGACTCTGATCAACAACACCGAAACCTTTGCCAATGTGCCGCATATTCTACGCAACGGCGCTCAATGGTATCAAGATTTGGGCATAGGCGAAGCGGTGGGCACCAAGCTTTATTCGCTCTCGGGCGATGTGTTAAACCCCGGCCTCTATGAGCTGCCGATGGGCACTTCGCTGCAATCGCTGATTTTCGATTATGGCGGCGGCCTGCTTGAAGGCCGCGCCTTTAAAGCAGTGTTTACCGGCGGCCCTTCCAACACCTTGCTTACCGCAGCCGATTTGGATGTGGCGCTGGATTTCAATTCTGTGCGCGAGCGCCATTCCAGCCTCGGCACCGGTGCCATGATTGTGATTTCGGAAGGCACCAGCGTGGTGCGCAAAGTGTCGGAATATGTGGAATTTTTTGCCGCCAATTCCTGCGGCCAATGTCCGCCCTGCAAAAGCGGCACTTTCCAACTGGCGCGTCTGATTGATCGGGTAGACACCGGCATTGCCACCGGCGATGATTTGCGTGCGCTGGAAAACCTCTGCCAAATCCTGCCCGGCAGCGGCCGCTGCGGCTTAATCGACGGCGCGGTAACGGTGCTGAAAAGCTCTTTGCGCACTTTCCCCGAAGAATACGGCCTGCCGCCGCAAACCGGAGTCTGAACGGCACACACGCCTGCTGCCCTCGGCAGCAGGTTTAACTGATTCATTTGATTATTCTTACCCCGGAGAAATTTTATGGGTTTCAAACCGATTCCTACCGCAGTGGCGGTGATATTGGCGCTGCTGATTTGGTACGCCATTCCCGTGCCGGAAGGTGTGACCAGTGATGCCTGGCACCTTTTGGCCTTATTTGTCGGCGTGGTGGCTGCCATTATCGGCAAAGCCATGCCCATCGGCGCGGTGGCCATGTTGGCCATTACGTTGGTGGCCGTTACCGGCGTGACCAGCGACAGCCCCGCGCAAGCGGCCAAAGATGCTTTGAGCAGCTTCAACAGCCCGCTGATTTGGATGATCGGCGTGGCGATTATGATTTCGCGCGGCCTGCTCAAAACCGGCTTGGGCGTGCGCTTTGGCTATATGTTTATCGCCGTGTGGGGCAAACGCACATTGGGCATCGGCTACAGCCTGGCGATTTCCGACTTGCTGCTCGCCCCCGTTACCCCGAGCAACACCGCCCGCGGCGGCGCCATCGTGCACCCGGTGATGCGTGCGATTGCCGGCAGCTTTGATTCTGACCCGGAAAAAGGCACCGAGGGCAAAATCGGCAAATATTTGGCGCTGGTCAACTACCACGCCAACATCATCTGCTGCTCGATGTTTATCACCGCCACCGCGCCCAACCCCTTGGTGGTGGACTTGATCAGCAAAGCCACCGGCGCACAAATCTCCATTTCATGGGGCATGTGGGCCACGGCCATGCTGCTGCCGGCGCTGGTGGCGCTGGTGCTGATGCCGATTATTCTTTATTACCTGTATCCGCCTGAAATCAAACACACCCCCAATGCCACCGGTTTTGCCAAAGAGCGCCTGAAAGAAATGGGCCCGATGAGCCGCGGCGAATGGATTATGCTGGCGATTTTCGGCTTGCTGCTGCTGCTGTGGGCCGGCATTCCGGCGATGATATTCGGCCCCGCCGCCGCTGTTGACGCGACCACCACCGCCTTTATCGGCCTCTCGCTGCTCCTGCTCACCGGCGTGCTCACTTGGGATGACGTGTTGAAAGAGAAAAGCGCGTGGGATACCATCACTTGGTTTGCCGCGCTGGTGATGATGGCCACTTTCCTCAACAAGCTCGGCCTGATTGCCTGGTTTTCCGGCGTGCTCGAAAGCAGCATTTCCGGCTTGGGTTTGAGCTGGGTGTTTGGTTGCGCCTTATTGCTGTTGGCTTATCTTTATTCGCACTATATGTTTGCCAGCGGCACCGCCCACGTTACCGCAATGTTTGGCGCTTTCTACGCCGCCGGCCTCGCCTTGGGCGCACCGCCGCTGCTTTATGCGCTGATGATGGCCGCCGCCACCAGCATTATGATGAGCCTCACCCACTATGCTTCGGGCTCTTCGCCGGTGATTTACGGCTCGGGCTATGTGAGCATGAACGAATGGTGGAAAGCCGGCTTTATCATGAGTGTGATCGAATTGGTGATTTTCTCCACCATCGGCGCAGCTTGGTGGAAAGTGCTGGGCTATTGGTAAACACCGCGTCATTATCAAAAACGGGAATCTGAAGATTCCCGTTTTTCTTTGACCGTTGTTGTGGCCGTCTGAAGCTCAAACGCCCGCAATTATAGTGAAATGCAAGAAAAAGTTATACCAATTCAAAAAAGTAAGCTAACAAGACGACGAGCCGCAGACAGTACAGATAGTACGGCTAGGCGAGATAACGAAGTTAGGTTATTTTTTTGGATTGGTATTACATGAAACTGCATTCTGAAATCGCGTAGGTTGGGTTGATAAACCCAGCGTTTCAGACAGCTTGTCTATTTGTTGGGTTTGCAACCCAACCTACCCGCCGTATCACTTTTTTATACATTCCTCTATAGTGCGTAGGTCGGATTCTCGAATCCGACACTTGTTCGCAGAACAAGCATCAAGGCCGGTGTGATGTCGGATACAGGTATCCGACCCACAACCGCATCAAAGCCAAGGCCGTCTGATACCAATCCAAAAAAATAACCTAACTTCGTTAGCTCGCCTAGCCGTACTAGGTGTACTGTCTTCGGCTCGCCGCCTTGTTAGCTTACTTTTTTGAATTGGTATGAAAACTTTTCAGACGGCCTTGGCTTTGTTTTGCACTTTCACTCATTCGCCGCGCCAGCGCTTAAACACCAGCGAAGTGTTCACGCCGCCGAAGGCGAAATTATTGTTCATCACATAATCGGTGTCGATTTCTCGCCCTTGGCCGCGGATATAATCGAGCCGACCGCAGCGCGGGTCGATATGATCCAGATTGAGGGTGGGCGCAAACCAGCCGCTGTTCATCATTTCAATCGAAAACCACGATTCGAGCGCGCCGCATGCGCCTAAGGTGTGGCCGAGGTAGCTTTTTTGCGAGCTGATAGGCATGCGGCTGCCAAACAAGGCTTCGGTGGCTTGCGTTTCAGCGATATCGCCCTGCTCGGTGGCGGTGCCGTGGCCGTTGACATAGCCGATTTGCGCGGGCTCAAGCCCTGCGTCTTCCAAAGCCAGCGCCATGCAGCGCTGCATGGTGGCTTTTTGCGGCCGGGTAACGTGGCTGCCGTCGCTGTTGGCACCGTAGCCCACGATTTCGGCATAAATTTTCGCGCCGCGCGCCTGCGCATGCGCCAGCGATTCGAGCACCAATATGCCCGCGCCCTCGCCAATCACCAAGCCATCGCGCCCCGCATCGTAAGGACGCGGGGTTTGCGCCGGCTCGTTGTTGCGGCGGCTGGCGGCATAGAGCGAGTCGAACACATACACTTCAGAAGGGCAGAATTCTTCGCCGCCACCGGCCAGCATTGTTTCTATCATGCCGTATTTGATGGCTTCATAAGCATAGCCTATGCCTTGGCTGCCCGATGAGCAGGCGCTGGAGGTGGGGATGATGCGGCCGGTGAGGCCGAAGAAAATGCCGATATTGGCGGCGGTGGTGTGCGGCATCATGCGCACATAGGTGTTGGCGCTGAAATTTTGCGATTTACCGGTAATCAGCAATTCACCCACATCGCGGATGTCTTGCGTGCTGCCGGTGGAAGAGCCGCAGGCCACGCCCATGCGCCCGTCTTTGATGCGCTCATCGCCGAGCAAGCCGGCATCGGCCAGCGCCTGCTCGGCCGCATCCACACACAAATAAGACACGCGCCCCATGCTGCGCAGCTGTTTGCGCGTCCAATGTGCGGGCGGCGCATAGCCTTCGATGGGCGCGCCCAATTGCGCTTCCAAATCGGGATATTGCCCCTGCCAGCCCATATTTTGCACGGCATTGCGGCCTTGTTTGAAAGCCGCTTGAATGCTTGCCCAATCGCGGCCGAAAGCAGAAATGCCGCCGATGCCGCTGACCACAACTCTGTTCAACATAATCCCCCGTTCACCGCAATCACCTGCCGCGTGATGTAGGCGGCTTTTTCATCCATCAAAAAGCGCACCGCATGCGCCACTTCTTCGGGGCTGCCCATGCGCTGCGCCGGTATCATTTTTAAAATTTCGGCCACGGGCGTGTGCTCATCCAAAATGGCGGTGTCGATCAAGCCCGGCGCCACACAGTTTACCGTGATTTTGCGCTTGGCCAATTCCAGTGCCAAGGCTTTGGCCGCGCCGATCAGGCCGGCTTTGGAAGCGCTGTAGTTTACCTGGCCGCGGTTGCCGATCAAGCCCGACACCGAAGCCATGCACACAATGCGCCCGGGCTGTCGGCGGCGTATCATCGGCATGATTACCGGATGCAGCACGTTGTAGAAACCATCAAGATTGGTGCGCAACACATTATCCCAATCTTCATCTTCCAGCGCGGGAAAAGCATTGTCGCGCGTGAGCCCGGCATTGAGCACCACGCCGTAATAAGCGCCGTGCGCTTCCACATCGGCGCTTAATATTTCGCGGCAGGCCGCCCTGTCGCCCACATCAAACTGCAACACCCGCGCCTGCCTGCCCTGTGCGCAGATTTCTGCGGCCACCGCTTCGGCTTCATCGCGCCGGCTGCGGCAATGCACCGCAATATCATAGCCGTCTGCCGCCAAACCCAGCGCCACCGCCTTACCGATGCCGCGGTTTGCACCGGTGATTAAAATGGTTTTGTTCATCGTTTTCCTGAAAGTATTTTTAGGGTCTGTTCACCACTCATCTCGTGGCAATCTTTTGGCACAAAAACGCGCCTGCCGCGTTGAAAATGCTCGCAAGGTATCCAACCTTACTGCGCTTTTCGCCTTGCAAACGCGCTTTTGCGCTCAAAATCTTACGCACGGATGAAATGTGAACAGACCCTAGCATGGTTATGCCGCGCCGCTGCATGGCCTTTGTAAAGCTTAAAGTGAAATTTTAACAAAATTTATCAAGGCCGTCTGAAAGATTTCAGACGGCCTCAAACTGCATCAAACCAAGCCGCAGTTTAAAAACACATTAAACCGCCGTTTCAAACCGCCATTCCTTCTTTCGGGCTGAACACATTCAGTTTCAGACGGCTTGTGGATTTGTTGAGTTTGCAACCCAACCTACCCGCTAAACACATTCAAGGCCGCCTGCAACAGGCCGTCTGAAAGCAGCAAGCACGTAGGTTGGGTTGATAAACCCAACGTTTCAGACGGCTTGTGGATTGCTTGGGTTTGCAACCCAAGCTACCCGCCGTATCACTTTTTTATGCATTTCACGATAGCATCGCAACTGCGCTTGTTTGGTAAACTTGTGTTCAGATTGGGCTTCAGACGGCTTCAAGCCACATTAAACCGCCGTTTCAAACTGCCATCCCCTCTTTCGGGCTGAACACATTCAAGGCCGCCTGCACCAACAGGCCGTCTGAAGGCAGCTGTGCCCTCGCCGAAGCCGGCGCATCCGTCCAACGCAGCGCGCAGTCAAACACGCCGAAGCCCGTGCTGTCTTGCGTGGAAGCATGCACCTGAATCGACAATTGCGTGCCCACGGCAATGGTGTCGGCAAAAAGATTCAACTTGCGCGTGCCCAGCAAAAAGCCCAGCCGCACCGGCTCGCCGCGATTGTGCGCATGGCAGCCGGCCAGCGCGGCAATGCCTTGCGCCATAATTTCCATGCCCGCCAGCGCCGGCAGGCTGCCCGCTTGCAGCAAAATGTGTTTTTCACCCACATGTGCCGTGGCGTGCAGATAATCATCGCCATATTCGGTGATGCAGTCGAGCAACACCATATGGCCGCTGTGCGGCAGCAAGGGGGCTATATGGGTGATGGGGCAAATCAGCTTTTCGGGCATGGTTATTCTTTAAGTTTGGTTTTCAGACGACCTGTTTCAGCCGTTTTCATTTTAATAGGTAATCAACATCAACTATCAAGCCACTCAGCTTTCAGACGGCCTCGCCTATCACCACCACCGCATTGTTGCCGCCAAACGCAAACGATGCGCTGGCGCCGATTCTTTGCCCACTTTGCCATACGCTGCCCGCATCAGTAAGCGCGATTTCCGGCAAGGCGGCATCGCGTTCACCATTCCAGATTTGCGCAGGCAGCCTGCCTTGCGGGTTGCAGCGGCGGCTGACCATGCCCCATAAAAACGCGGCTTCAATCGCGCCGGCTGCGCCGAGCGTGTGGCCGGTGAGCGGTTTGGTGGAGGTGCACGGCGTTTGGCAGCCGAATATTGCAGCCACGGCCAGGCTTTCCATGCTGTCGTTGTGTTGCGTGCCGGTGCCGTGCAGGTTGATCCAGCCGACGGCTTCGGGCGGCAGCGCGGCGTGGATTAAGGCGGCTTGAAAGGCTTGCGCGGCGCCTTGGCCGTCGGGGCGCGGGGAAGACATATGATAGGCGTCGCTGCCGGCGCCATAGCCCAGCAGCGGCAGGCTCTCGCCGAAACCGGCTTCGCGCGTCATCACAAAGGCGGCGGCGGCTTCGCCGATGTTGATGCCGTTGCGTTGGGCGGAAAAGGGGTTGGCCATGCCGTCTGAAAGCACGCCCAGCGAATTAAAGCCGTTGATGGTGAGCGGTGATAAGGTGTCCACGCCGCCGCACACCACGGCATCACACAGCCCCGCCCTCAATAATCTTGCCGCGCTGATTAAGGCTTTTGCACCCGATGTACAGGCGGTGGACACGCCGTAGCACAGGTTTTGCAAACCATACACCGCCGCCACAAAATCGGCAGGCGCAGACAAAATTTGCTGCTGCTGGTTAAACGGCACATCGCGCCACGCGCCGCCATCGGCCACCTGCTGAAATAAGGGAATATTTTCATCCACGCCGCTGGTGGACGTGCCCATCACCACGGCGATTCTGCCCGCGCCGAAGCGCTGTTTGGCCGCTTCGATATCGCCCTCGATTTGCGCGAGCGCGTGCCACAGCAATTGATTGTTGCGGCTTTTGTGGCCGTCTGAAAGCGTGGCGGGGAAAGGCCGCAAGCTTTCATTCACCGCGCCGAAAGCATAAGTTTTGCCGCGCACCCATTGGCCGGATTCGCTCAGCGGCGAGGCGGCAGGCGGATTGAGCAGCGCATCGACATGGGTTTGCAGGCCGCTGCCCAGCGCGCTGGTGATGGCGGGGGCGGTGAGGTAAACAGGTGTATTCATCATAATGGGCTTTGTTTATTCGTTGTTCAGGGGTGTTAGCAACCAGCGCCGGCCATCGGGAAAAACAATGATATAAAGGCCGTCTGAAACTTCGCTGCGCCACAATTCGCGCGTATTTTCAAAATACACCGTGGCCGCGCCCTGCTTTTCCTGCCGCTGCTGCGGATAAACCGCCGCGCCCTCGTCCAGCAAGGGCAACAGTGCGGCAAACAGGCGGCGCGAACCGGCATTGGGCGCGACAAAACCATCGTTTGCCCAGCCCTTGCCGCCCACGGTTTGGCGCGACAGCGGCGCACCCAGCGCATCGGTTTGCACAAAGCGCAGGTTCTCGCCGTCGCGCTGCACCGCCAGCAGGCTGGCCTGCTCAATATTGCCGGCTTCATCCTGCGCTTCAAGCTTAAACCAGCGTGTGTCGCCGGCGGCCAAAGCCGGCAGGGTTTGCGGCTTGGGCAGGCCGTCTGAAACAGCGCAGGCGGCAAGTAGCCAAGCGGCGCATAAAGCGGCAAAAAAAAGCTTTATAAAATTCATGGTATGGCTTTCAGACGGCATCGCATCACAATCGGGCTTCGCCCACCAATTCGGCCAGCGCATTCAAGCGGCGCTCGGATTTTTCCACATAAGGATTTTCCGTGTCCCACGCGTAGCCTGCCAAAATCGAGCTGAGCATGCGGCTGATGTCGGCATTGCGGTTGTCGGCATAAATCACATCTTGAAAGCGTCCGTCATACCAGCCGTTTACATAAGTGCGGAAAGTGTTCACGCCCACCATCAGCGGCTCGGCAAATTCACGCTGCCAATCGGCCGCTTCGCCGTTAAACTGTTTCACCAGCAAATCGGCGGCCAGCTTGGCCGAATGCATGGCAATGGTCACGCCCGATGAAAACACGGGGTCGAGAAACTCGGCCGCATTGCCGAGCAAGGCAAAATGGCGGCCGTGCAGGCTTTTCACATTGGCCGAATAACCCTGGATGCTGCGGAAGGGAAATTCGTTTTCCCACACCGCATCGGCAAGCACTTCGGCCAGCATCGGGCATTCGAGTGCAAATTTTTTCAACACCGTTTCCGAATCGCCCGCCAATTTGTCGGGCGTGCCCACCACGCCGATGGAGCAATGATTGTCGCCAAACGGAATCGTCCACAGCCACACATCGCGGTGCTGCGGGTGGGTGGTGATCAGAATTTTGTCGCGATCGAATTTGGGGCTGCTGATGTTGTCGACAATATGGGTGAAATGCGCCAGGCGCGGCGGCAATTCGGAGGGTGTTTCCAAATCGAGCAGGCGCGGCAGCACGCGGCCGTAGCCGCTGGCATCGAGCACAAAGCCCGCGCTCAATTCATAAGCACCGTCATCGGCTTCGATGCGCAAGCGGGCCTCAGCGCCGCTGTTGTCAAACGCCGCCACGCCGTGGCCGAAGCGCACATCCACCCCTTGGGCGGCGGCTTCGTCAATCAGAATTTTGTCAAACAGCGCACGGCGCACTTGAAACGTGGTGCCGGGCCCGCTTGAAAATTTATCGGTGAAATCGAAATAAGTGTAGCGGCTGCCCCAAGTAAAGGCCGCGCCGTTTTTCAATTGAAAGCTCGGCTCGGCGCGCACCGCATCGCCGAAGCCCGCCGCCTCGATAAATTCCATACAATGCGGCAACAGGCTCTCGCCAATCACAAAACGCGGAAAATGCTGCTTTTCCAACACCACCACGCGCAAACCCTGTTTATTCAACAAAGCCGCCGCCACCGCCCCGGCAGGGCCGCCGCCGATAATGGCCACATCACAATTTGTGTTCATCTTATTTATCGCTTTCTGATTTTAAAATTAGAGGCTGTTTATTCCCGCAGCAGCCAAGCCGCAAACAGCAGGTTCAACACCACGCCCAGCGCCACGGTGGTGCCGAAAGCGGCCACCGCCGGTGTGCTGCTCAACGCAAGCAGGCCGAATGAAATGCCGGTGGTGAGCGCGGCCAGCAACATGCCGCCCAGCCGCGCGGGTGCGCTTTCATGCGCGGCATAGGCATACACGGCATAGTCCACGCCGATGGCCGACACCAGCAGTAAGCCAAACATGGCAAACAGGCTCACCGGCACGCCCAGCCAGCCCAAAAGCGCCACCACGCCGAGCGCGGAAGCCAGCGGCACCGCCAAAATCAACGCGCCGCGGCGCGCGCCGAATATTTTCCACAGCAACAGCCACGCCAGAGCATAAGAAGCCAGCTTCAGCCAAGCGGCTTGGTTGCGGGTGTGGTGAAACAATTCGTTTAGGTGCGCGCGCTTGTCCACCCAGCGCACGCCCTCAAGATGGCGCACCGCCGCCTGCACTGCTGCTGCATTTTCCATTGCCTGCAAACGCGCCACCGCTGCAAAGCGCCCCGGTGCCGCTTCGCCCAAATAAAGCGGCCGCCAAGCTTCGGCCAAGGGCGTTTGCAGGCTTTGCGAGAGCGTGAGCGGCGGTGCGGCGGCGGCTTCGCGCAAAGCCTGGCGCATGGTTTGGCGCGGCACGCCGATTTCGCGCATTGCCGCCCACGTTTGCGGCAGCGCCGCCAATTCGCTCAAACGGCGCTGCAAGGCCTGCTGCCCGGCCACCGGCATAATCCATTGGTCGAGCGACTGCACCGCGCCCAATTGCTGCGCATCAAGCAAAGGCTGCAAGGCGCGGCGCACATCGGCGCTGCGTTGCAACAACATATCTTCATCCGGTGCCTCAATCAGCAGATATTGACCGCTGAAATCCTGGCCGCTGAGTGCACCTATCTGCTGCGCCTGTGCCAGCAATTCGGGCGGCATCGACACCCATTGGCGGATATCGTCGTGCCAGCTGCTGCGCCACAAGCCCGCCAACAGCAGCAAAGCGGCCAAAGCCAGCCAGCCTTTGCGGCGCAAGCGCTGTTTCAGACGGCCGGTGAGCGGATAAAGCCGCTGCACCCAAGCGGCAAACGGCACGGCCTTGGGCTGATAACGTGCAAACAAAGGCGGCAGCCACCACACCGTTGCCCCGAATGCGCCCAAAAGCGCAAAGCCGGAAAACACCGCCGTTTGGCGCAACACCGGCAGCGGCGTAAACCACAACAGCGCATAGCCGAGCACCGTAATCGCCAAGCTGGTGAGAAACACCGGCCGCGCATGGCGCATGGCCGCGCCGGCCTGCCAGCTCAAGCCGTCTGAAAGCCGTGATGCCGGATGGGCAGCCGCGCGGCTTTCAGACGGCCTCGGAAACACCGATGGCGCCAGCCAATGCAATGGAAAATCCACCAACATGCCCAGCAGGCTCGTGCTGATCACCAAGGTGAGCACATGCACTTGCCCAAACAGCAGCAGCGAAGCCGCCAGCCCCGTGAGCAAGCCCGCCGCCAGCGGCAGCGCCAGCCAAAACACACGGCCGCTGCGAAACACCCACAGCAGCAGCGAAAACGTGAGCAACAGCCCCGCCGCGCTCATCAAGCGGCTTTCGCGCTCGGCATCGGCCTTGGCCGCCGCGGCAAAGAGCGCCCCGCCGGCGCTTAAAGTTTGCACGCCCTGCTGCTCCGCCAGCGAGCGACTTTGCGCCAGCAGTGGCAATAAATCCTCACTGCCGTTGGCCACGCCGCTTTGCTCAGGCAAACGCGCGCGCAACCACACCCAGGTTTTGCCGCTTTCATCTTCGGTGAACAACATGCCGCTCTCGGCATGCCATTGCAGCTTGCTCAAGGGCTGCGCCTGCGCCAGCGTGAAGCGGCCGAAGCCCAACCAATCTTGGTCTAGCGGCAAAGGCGAAGGCGCGGCAAAGGGGTTGAGCGCATCTTCCGCCCGCTGCCGGAAATAGGCTTGCGGATCGCTTTGCAGCCATTCGCGCTGCCGCTGCGGCAACACCGCCAAGCCCAAGCGCTGCACCGCTGGCCGCAGCTGCGCCAAATCGGGCGCGATTTCGCTGTCCACTTCTGCAAACACGCCACTACTGCGCCACAGCTTGGCAACCTCGGCGGCCGTCTGAAAAGCTTGCTGTGCATCATCGCTGCCCGCCAGCAACACCACTTGGCCATTGAGCTGCGCTTCGGCCGCCTTATCCGCCGCCTGCCACACCGCATCGGCCGACTGCTCGGCAGGCAAAAGCGCGGTAAGATCGGTTTGCAGCCACGCGCGCGCAGCCAGCGTGTAGATCAAAAACACGGCGGTAATGGCGATAAAAAGCGTGTAAAAAAAGCGGAGTTTGTGGCTCATGATGGTTTCAAATGTTTTCAGACGGCCTATCGGTTTCATGGGTTTCTGCTGCATCGACAAAGCGCAATATCCGGCACAGTGCTTTTTTTTCAGACGGCCTGAGGCCTTTGCAAAACCAAATATAGTGGAATGCATAAAAAAGTGACACAACGGGTAGGTTGGGTAGAAAACCCAACAAGCCCACAGGCCGTCTGAAACCTTGGGTTTATCAACCCAACCTACCCCGTGATAGTGCGTGGTTTTGTATCACTTTTTCTTGCATTCCACTATATCTGTCGCACTCGCGCAGGCGGGTGCCTAGGTTTGTTCAGATTTCTGAAAATAATAAATTACCTATAAAATCAAATGTTTGATTTTTTTCGTGTTGCTGGCGGCTACCTGCTCGGCATGCGCAGGAGCGACGGCAGGGGCGTTTTGCAAAGGTTGCGGCTACTGCAAAGCCAATCGCGCAAACGCATCCAGCGGCTGATTCACCGCCACGCCGCTAAATGTCATCACCGTGCGCTCACCTTGGGTTTCGTTCAATTCGATTTTGCGCACCACGGCATCGCCGCTGATGTCGATGCGGGTGAAAATCTGCTTCATCAAAGCGGTTTTCGGGTTGAGTCGCAGCGTCCATTTTTTCGCATTGCCGCTCAGCTGCAAATCAAACTGCTTCTCCAGCCCCGCCGTGTTGCCGCCGAGCAAATCCAGAAAAAGCTTGATTTGCTGCGCCTGCCCGCTGCGGCTGCCACCGCCGGCACTCACCCACGCCTTGCCGTTCCACTGCATAATGCCGTCGGCACGCACGCGCAGGCGATTGTCAAACGGCTTTTGCATCTGCCACAGCAAGCCTTTTTTCGGCAGCAACACAAAGCGCCCGCCGGTGTTCATCGGCTGGTTTAATGATTTGAGATAGCGCTGCTGCGCAAACGCGCCCTGCACATTTTGCGGCTGTTGCAGCATTTGTGCCAATTCGGCGGTGTCGAATGCTTGGATAAAGGGGCTGAATAGAATCAGCGCCATGCCGATTAAATATTTTTTCATGTATTTGTTTCCATGTTGGATGGTATCTATCAGGTGCGGTTTATATGGTGCACAGCAAGCCTTGCGGCTTTTCGGATCTTACCTCATGTGGCTAAGTGCAACCCGATTCAACGCCCTCTCACCACAGGCAGGCTGTCCGGCGTAAGCAGAATTCGGGCAAGCACGGCTTCTGTTTCCTGCAAAATTTCATGATTCCAAAAACGCAATACCGTATAACCGCTTTGTTGCAGATCGCGGCTGCGACCGGCATCGTATGCGCATTGCTCAGCATGTTGCCCGCCATCGGCCTCTACAATCAAACGGCGCTCTTCGCACACAAAATCGGCGATATACCGGCCTATCGGCATTTGTCGACGGAATTTATAACCGTGCAAGCGTCTGCCCCGTGCTGGATACGGGGCGAGGGCCGCAAACCACAGGTTTGTATTTATCCGCCCACATCAACTCCCATCAGGCCGTCTGAAAGCTTTTATGTTTGGCCACCGCTGCCAGCCAGCTTGCCGGCGTTTGAAACTGCATCTCGCCGCTCTCCAGCGCCACGGCCACTTGGGTGGTGCTCGCTTTGGTGAGCTTGGCGCCGCTTTGGGCATCTGAAATGGTGTAGTCGATGCGCAGGCAGCTTTCGATTTCCACCAGCGCCAGGTCCACATAGATTTTTTGGCCGAAGCGGGCGGGCTTCACATATTTCAAATTGAGCTGCACCACCGGCCAGCTAAAGCCCTGCCTGCCCATCTCGTTGTAATCGTAGCCGATTTCGGTCAAAAATGCGCAGCGCGCCACTTCAAGGTATTTCACATAATGGCCGTGCCACACAATGTGCATGGCGTCCACATCAAAAAACGGCACTTCTATTTCGGTGCGGTGGCGGCAGTAAACATGTTTAGCCATAATCGTTCCAAAAATCGTAAAAATTAAACCATTGCAGCGGGGCGGCGGCGCATTCTTCGGTCAGGCGGTCGGCATAAGCCTGAGCGGCGGCGGCCACGGCGGCTTGACGCTCGCCGCGCTTCCAATCGGTGCTGTTTAAAAAGCGGCGCAATTTCAAATGATAGCGGCCTTGGTGCTGAACACAAAAAAGCGTGTGCACTTGCGTTTTCAGCAGGCCGGCCAAAAGCCATGCGCCTTGCGGCAGCTGCGCTTTGGCGCCTAAAAAATCCACTTCCACCGTTTTCTCGCCGCGCACGGGCACGCGGTCGGCGGCGATGGCCAGCCATTCGCCCGCTTCGATGCGCGCGTTTAATTCCATCATCAGCGCGGCATCCAAATCGCTAACTTGAATCAGCTGGATGCGGTCGGCACCGGCCTTGATCAGCGCTTCGTTAAAAGCTTGGGCATGGCGGCTGTGCACCAGCACGTTCAGCTTGAAGCCTTGATGGTGCGACACCAGCGCGCGGCAGATTTCCACATTGCCCACATGCGAGCACACAAAAATCTGCCCGCGCCCGTCGGGGCTGTCCATATCGGCATACACATTATCCGGGTCGTGCAGCACCAGATTTTCATAGCGGATTTTGCGCTGCCACACGGCAAAGCGATCGCACACCGCCCGCCCGAAAGCCGTAAACTGCTTGAGCACCGGCCAGCGGCGCGGCAGCGGTGCATCAGGATAGGCTGCCGCCAGCCGCGCCTGATAGCGGGCAATGTGCCGGCGCGGTGCCGGCGCGGTGAGGTAAAAATAAAACACTACAAACCAAATGCACGGATTCATCAAAAAAGCCGGCAAATGGCGCACCATCAGCGTGGTGAGGCCGAGCAGCAAACGGTTGCCGCGCTCTTGCTGCGCCGCCCAGTGATTGGATTTTGCGGTCATGGTTTCAGACGGCCTTGTGTGCCTGCTTCATTGAAATAGTGAAAATTCAAGGCGGCTTGCGCGCCTGCTTTTGCATCGGTATGGGTGTAAACCGAAAAGAGAATGCCTTTTTGCCCGTCTTGCTCCGCTATCGTATGCACCACTTGCCTGATGGTGGGCGCAAGCTGCTCTTCACTCATGATGCGGTGCGCCAAATTCAAATTTTCCGCCACCTTCGCGGCCATTTCCGCCATCTCTGCTTCAATCTCTTCGGCATCTGCTTGTTTGGCTTTCACCGAGCAATACGATTTGCCCGACACCAGAAAAAAGCGCCCGCCCGCCTCGCTGTGCACACCCCAAACCCGCTTGGCTTCAGGCTCGAAATGAAACGGCTGCTTTTGTTCGCTGTTTAATTCAAGCATTTTTTCTTTTGCCGCCAACGCAGCCAACTTGGCCTCATCCGCTCCGGTGGCAACGCAAGCGTTGAAAAACAGCATAGCGGCCTGACGGGCGTGGACTTTCGCGGCATCATTGGTGTCGGCACGGATTTTTCCACAGGCGCTAAGGGTAAACGGTAAAAGAAACGCAGCAAGCATAAATTTATTCACAACCACCCGCCGGGCTTGCAAACAAGCTTGTGTTTCAGACGGCCTCACCGGCTTGCCTTTGAGTAAACCGCCCATTTATTGCCTTTTCCTTTTTTTGGCCGGCTGTGTGCAAGGACGCAACTGCTGCAAAGCCTGAGCCACAGCAACATCTGCGGCCTGATTTTTGGCATCGGCGCCCGAAGCCACAATAAAATCCCCCACCCGCGACACCACTTCATGCGGCTTGATGGTCATCATGCCGCACCACCTGCCCGCTCGTGCCTCGACAGTGGCCACGGCATTGATATAGCCGTTGGCAAAAGCAACCGCCTCGTTGCCCGAACTAAAGATGTGGAGATAGTTGATTTGCCGACCCCGCAGCGCTTCCAGCAACTGATCGGCCGAAAAAACCACCTCCGGACGAAGCTTGGCCGCCGCTGCCGTGGGCAGATAAGCGGCCACACACAGCAACATCATGCTTTTCCACAAAGTCAAACAAATGGCTTTTTTCATCGCGGCTCTCCTTTTGGTATCATTTAACAGCTAATCGTTGGCAGCATTCAGACGGCCTGCCAAAACCTACCCAATCAGCGCTTGCCCAAGCGCCCGCTCAACCGCCGCGCCAACATTTCAAAAAACAACCGCGCATGCATTTTGCTGATGCGCACATTATCGCCCCAAGCATCAAAATGCGAAATGCCGTCTGAAGCATAGCGCACCGGCGTTTTAATCCACACCAGCGGCAAGGCGCGCCAATGCAGGCGCACGAGGATTTCGGTGTCGAAATCCATGCGCTCGCCCACGTTTTCTTCGCGCACCACCGCAAGCGCGGCGGCCAAGGGGTAAAGACGGAAGCCGCACATGCCGTCTTTGATGTCGGTGGAGCCGGTGTTGACCATATTCCAAAAATCGGTGATTTTTCGCCCGTAAAGGCGCGCTTTGGGCGCATCGCTGCCGTATTGCGGCCAGCCGCACACCACCGCTTCGGGCTGCGCAGCGGCGGCTTCGATAAGTTTGGCGGTGTCGGGCAGATGGTGTTGCGCATCGGCATCCACCTGCAAAACATGCGTATAGCCGCGCGCTTCGGCATAGTTCAAACCGCTTTTCACCGCCGCGCCTTTGCCGCCGTTTTCAAAGCGATAGAGCACTTCGATGCCGTCTGAAAGCGCCAGTTTGTCTAAAACCTGCCGGCAATCATCGCCCGAGCCGTCATCCACAATCAGCACATCCAAACCGAAACCGCGCATGGCTTCGGCCACTTGGCCGACGGTGGCGGGGTGTTTGTAGTGCGGAATCAGCGCCAAAATGTTCATTGTTCCACCACTTTCAAACTGCGGATTGCCTATTGCTGCTCAAGATGCGTTGCAAGGCTGCGCCCGACCACAAAAGCAGCCACACGCCTTGTTTTTGAACCTTGTTCATTTTATTTTCCCTTCCAACTTTCAGACGGCCTATTGAAACCCGCCAAACACCAGCCGCCCCGAAGCGCACACGGCATCAGTGTTTTCCAGCCTAAAGGTGAGTTTGTTTTTATCGGCATCGTATTTCAAATGCACGCGGGCTTCATCGTTGGGGCGCAGAAATTGCTGGTATTTCAGGTTTTCCACCCGCACGATGCTTTGCCGCCCCCAATCGAAACGCGCCGTCAAATCGCGCACCCATTGCAGCTCCACCACGCCGGGCACGAGCGGAAATTGGGCAAAATGGCCGCCGAAATAAACCAAATCCAGCGGCACGCGGCTGCTGATCTGCCATTCGTTTTCAGCGGGATTTTCCATTTCAAGCGGCCATTCGGGCGCAGTTTGCGCTTCGCTGAAGGCCGTCTGAAAATCTACGGCGGCGATTTTGGCTTGCGCATTGCGCGGCAATTCGGCGGCAAAACGCCAATAGCGCGGCAAAGCGATGGTGTCTTGCGTGGCGGCAGTGTGTTTTTTCAACACCGCCATCACAGCGGCGCGGCCTTGTTCGCGCAAGGCACGGATGCCGTCTGCATTGAGCGCAATCCATGCCGCCAGCCGTTTGTGTTGCGGGTGCAGGCCGCAATAAGCATCGGCCACCCATTCGTGCGCGAGCAAATCATGCTCGATTTGCACCAGCGACACGCGTTTGTCTTCAAATTTGATAATGCGGTCGCTGCGCCCGAGCAGCGCAAAGCCGCGCGCTTGCGGCTCGACAATATCGGCAGTTTGCTGGCGGCCGCCGCTCCAGGGCGATTCTGCCCACAATGCGCCGGCTTCGTTCTGCCCGATTTGCACATTCGGCAAAGGCTGCCAAACACCGCTGCCCTGCCGCGAAGCCATCACGCCGGTTTCGGTGCTGCCATAGATTTCAAACGGCATCACGGCATGCAGCGCCAACAAATCCGACGTGGCCGCCGGCAATGCGCCGCCGGCAGACAGAATGCCCCGCAGCTTCGGCCGCACCGCCGCCCAGTTGCGCGCTTCACCCATGCGCCCCAAAAGCGCCGGGCTGGTGATCCACACCACGCTCTCATGCGCCGCCGTGGCCGCCAGCAGCGTTTCAGGATACACATATTGCGCGCGCGCCAGCGGCCAGCCGGCCGAAAGCGGCACGGCAAAGCGGAAAGTGAAGCCGTATAGATGCTGCGGGCTCACGCTGCCCAGCGCCACCGCACCGCTTTGGGCAAAAGGCAGCAGCGCCGTCAAGGCTTGCGCCTCAGCCTGCATTTGCGCCAGCGTTTTCACCACCACCTGCGCCGCGCCGCTGGAGCCGGAAGTTTTCAGCCGCGCTTGTGCTTTTTCGTCCAGCTGCCAATCCTGCGTGTTCGGCTCGTATTCAGACGGCATGTTTTCCAAGCAAGCCGCCACATCCAGCACATTCAGGCCGCCTGAAAAAGCCGCATGCTGCGGCACATCGGTGAGCCAAATATCCGCCTCATCATCCGCCCAGCCGATATTTTCCGCCGCCAGATTCGGCGGCAACACCACCCGCGCGCCCGCATGCCACGCCGCCAATATCGCGCAGGCAAACAGCGCCGCATCGTCAAACCACAGCGCAGCAGCTTGCACGCCCTGCGCTTTCAGACGGCCTGAAAGATAAAACACCGCGCGGTTGAAATCGGCGCGCCGCCACTCGGGCGCAACGGCGATTAAGTCGCGCGGATTAAAATCGGGAGATAAAATTCGGCTCAGTTTCTGCATGGCTCAGCGCTGGGATTTCCAAACAAATATTTTATAAAACAATCAGATGCCTTAAACACAACACATAGCACCCAAAACAGACGGCACGGAAGATAAACCTTCAGACGGCCTCACAACTTCAACACCGCTTTGCGGTAAACCCATTCCCCGCCCAACAGCAGCCCCATCAACACATACGACACAATCCCGGTATATAAAGCCCACCAATCGTATTGTCGCATCAGCACCAAAGCCGCCGCCATGCTGCCGTTGAGCACAAAAAACACACACCAGATTTGGGTGATGCGGCGGGTGTAGCGCACGCCTTCAGGCGGCAAATCGGGCGTTTGCAGGCGGGCGAGCCGCTCAATCAGGCTTTGCTTGGCAAACAGGCTGCCGCCAAACAGCGCCAGCATCAGCAGGCTCACCCACACGGGATACCAATACATGCTCTGCGGCAGCCGCAGCAGCAACACAGCGGCAAAAAAAGCCGCCAATATCAGCGCCACCACACGCTGGCCGCGCTCGCGCTGTGTGAGCGCACGCAGCAGCCACAGGCCGCACATTAAAGCGGCCAGCCAAAAAAAAGCGCCGTTGTTGCGGCCGAAATACCACAACAACGGATAGGCCGCGCTCACTGCGCCCAAGGCGATTTTGGCAGCAGCGTTCACATTATTGCGCTGCGTCTTTGCGCAACACCGCCTGCACCACATCTTCCACCGTGCGCACGCTGCGGAAATCATCGGCCAAAAGCTTGCGGCCGGTTTGGCGCTTGATGTAGTCGATCAAATCGATGGCATCGATGCTGTCGATTTCCAAATCTTCATAAAGATTCGTGTCCGGTGCAATGCGCTCAGGCTCGATTTCAAACAGGTTCACCAGCGCATCGGTGAGAATCTGGCGGATTTCGCTTTCAGTCATCATGCGCTCCTTATGCCTGCTTGCTGCGGATAAAATCGGCCAAAGTCTGCACGCTGGCAAAATGCTCGCGCAGGTTTTCTTTTTCGCCGTCCATCTGGAAGCCGAAAGCTTTTTGCACCGCCAGCCCCAATTCGAGCGCATCGACCGAATCCAGCCCCAAGCCCTCATCGCCAAACAGCGGCGCGTCGGTGTCGATATCGGCTTCGGTGATGTCTTCCAGCCCCAAGCTGTCGATGATTAATTGTTTGATTTGGCTTTCTAAATTCATGTTTTTTCCCGTGTGTTTCAGCACAGCGCGCCGCATCGGTGCAGCTTGTGCTTCAGCCTGAATAAAAAAGGCACAGCGCCTTTCATCAATTATCCGCCCTCACAGGCGGGGTTTCAAACCTACAAAGAATGTTTGATAAAATAGTTTTGCAGATATTCGTTCAAACGCCGCGCCGCAATCGGCAACGGTTTTTCGGCAAGCCAGCTTTGCGGATCGATATCTTCGCCCACCGTGATTTCATAATGGATTTTCTGCGGCGGAATGCGATACCACGGCTGGCCTTTTTTAAAATTAGGCGGCGTCATTTTAATCACCACCGGCGTAATCACCGCCGCGCTGCGCAAGCCGATCGACACCGCGCCGCGATGCAGCTTCACCTGTCCGTCCCAGCCCGTGCGTGTGCCCTCGGGGAAAATCAGCAGGCTTTGGCCGCCTTTGAGCACGGCATCCACTTCCTCCATCATCTCCACCGATTCATCGTTGGGGATAAAACCAGTGGCCAAAATCGGGCTTTTCATGGCCGGATTGCCGAGCAAATCTTTTTTCACAATGCAGTTGAGCATGGGGGCATGGCTGAGCAACAACACCACATCCAAAAGCGAAGGATGGTTTGCCAGCACCAACTGCCCCGGCCGGCCGAGCTTTTCCAGCCCGTTAAAGCGCACGCTCAACACACCGGCCCATTGCAAATAGCGCACAAAAAAAAGCCAAACGCCGCCCACCAATTTTCTGGCTTTCAACTGCCGCGCCACATCGCCGCGCGTGCTGTTTAAGGTGTAGGGCAGCAGCGCCAGCTTAAACAACACGCCTGCCACGCCGAAGAGCACAAATCCGAAAGCCGTGGCCAGCAGGCGGCGCAAATAATCCAGCCGCTTCATGCGCTTTTCTGCCACAGCCAGCGGCGGGCGCCGTTATATTGCATATGTTCTAGGCCGTCTGAAAGCATAAAACGTATCCATGCCAACGCACCCCAATAATCACCTTGATTATCTGCCGCGTTTTCAGACGGCATCAACGACAAGCGGTAATCTGTGCCGTGTGTCAACACCATCGCCAAGGCATAAGGCCACGGCGCACGGTGCGCAGCCACATCATAAGCCGCGCTCAAGGGCTCATCCGCCAGCACCAGCAGCACCTGCTCTGCCCCATCATGAAGCAGCGCATAAGCCTCGGCCAAGCCGCTCTCCAAACTATCGCCCCGCACCGCCAGCGCCGTGTTTTCGCCCATATCGCCGCGCAACATCGACCACTGCCCCGCCAGCGCATTGTGCACCGACAAGCCGAACGAAGTCGGCGACACTTCATTATCGCGCAGCAAGCCCAACCACAATTCAAAGCTGCGGTTGATTTCACCATCGTGCGATACATAAACCAAAGGCGCATCCGGATAATCCGACGCCAAATCCCAAGCCGCATCCAACACCCGCCGCGCCGAATCACCCAAACGGCGGCGCTGCATAGCCGGCAAAAAAGCCAATGCCGGCTTATAATCCGGCATTTCAACGGCCGCATCCGCATCCGCCGCCCAAGCCTGCCATTGCGCGGGCGCAGCCATGCGGCTGCTCACCGCATGCCATGCCGCGATATTGAAAGAAAAGCTTAAATTATGCATCACATTTGATCGGCCGATGATTGAAACGGAAAATGCCTTGTTAACGATAACGCAACCAGTGCAGAAAGACGCCTCTGCATGAATACACTTTTATTTAACAAGTAAATATTGTCTGCCCGAGCAAACCCATACAAGCAGCATCATTATTTTTGATATTTTAACGCGCTTTACATGATTTACCAAACATTCATTATAAATCGCAAAAACAATACCAAGCCTAAAGAAACAAGATAGCAAGGCGAGCCAACACCGCCAAGTTATTTTTTAGGCTTGGCATAAGCCCGCACAAAAAGCCCGCCGCCGAAAACAACCCGGCAAAAGCGACAAAGCCTGAGCCACAAACACCCAGACAATAAAAAAACAGCTGCCATAAGCAGCTGTTTTCGTGGTATTTTTTTGGTCGGAGTGAAAGGATTCGAACCTTCGACCCCTTGCACCCCATGCAAGTGCGCTACCAGACTGCGCCACACTCCGACTCAAAGAAAAAAAAGATTATAGCGGCGCTAAAATCAGTTGGCAAGTGCTTTTTCGATATCCGCCAATATTTTTTGCAGCTCCGTCCGCATTTCATCTGCACGGATGGCCGGATTGCCCTCGCCATCGAGCGCATTGCGGGTAAATTCGTCCACAAAAGGCGCAAACGTGTCTTTCAGACGGCGTAATTTCATCACATCCTGCCGGGTATAGTGATCGCCGCCATAACCCACCACCACGCCGTGGGCATGCTGCCACTGGGCAAATTGCTCAGGGCTGATTTCCACCAGTGCGCACAATTCATTGAGGCTGAAATAGCGTTGGGCGGGGATATGCGGTAAATCAGGCGCGTTGCTTGTCATAATAATGCTCCACCATGCCTTTTAATTTTTGGCTTGCGTGGAATGTTACCACACGGCGGGCGGAAATGGGCACTTCCTCGCCGGTTTTCGGGTTGCGGCCCGGGCGTTGCGGTTTGTCGCGCAATTGAAAATTGCCGAAGCCTGAAATTTTGATTTCTTCGCCGCGCTCCAAGGTGGTGCGGATTTCTTCAAAAAACAGCTCAACGATTTCTTTGGCTTCGTTTTTGGTGACGTTGCTTACTTTTTCCACCAAAATATCGGCCAATTCAGCTTTAGTTAAAGTCATTTTATTACTTTCATTTTTCGACAAGGGCGGATTATCACTAATTTTCGTTTAGAATTCAAGTGAATATCCGGTTTTATTTCACTTTTTTATCCACGCAGTTGCGCGCCTACATCGGCTGCGGCCTGAATCAGACGGCCGATTAAAGGCTCTACCGTTTCATCGGTGAGCGTGGCCTCCGTGTCTTGCAACATGATTTTTACCGCCAGGCTTTTCATGCCCTCGGGCAGGCCGGCGCCGCGATACACGTCAAACACGCTGATTTCCTGCACCAGCTTGCCTGCCGCGCTGTGCAAAGCAGAGAGCAGGCTGTCGTGGCTTATCTCTTCGGGCATCACAAAAGCCAGATCGCGGCGGACGGGCTGGAATTTCGACACCGGCCGGTAAGCCGCTTTCTCTTTCGCGGCCACGGCTGCCATATCCACTTCAAACACCAGCGCCGCTTGCGGCAAATCGTATTTTTGCAGCCATTGCGGGTGCAATTCGCCGATAAAGCCGATGGTTTGGCCATCGAGTACAATTTCGGCGGTGCGCCCCGGATGCAGCGCCGGATGAGCCGCTTTGACAAACTGCACCGTTTTGCCGGCCAGCAAGGCTTCTACATCGGCTTTGGCATCGTAAAAATCCACACTGCGGCTTTTCTCGCCCCATTGCTCGGGCAGCGCAGAGCCATACAGCAAGCCGCCGACACGCTCGTTTTGCACAAAACGGCCGTCTGAAGCTTTGCTGAACACGCGTGCAATTTCAAACACACGCACGCGGCTTTGTTTGCGGTTGAGGTTGTTTTGCAAAATCTCCACCAAACCGCCGATTAAAGTGGAACGCATCACCGCATATTGCGCCGCCAGCGGGTTTTGCAGACGAACCGGATCGGCATTGGCTGCAAAATCCTGCTCCCACTCTTCATTCACAAAAGCGTAGCTCACCACTTCTTGATAGCCGCGCGCGGCCATTTGGCGGTAAACATCAAAACGCGATTGCTTGGTTTCCGGCAGCGGCAGCATTTTCAGACGGCCTGAAGTGCGCTCGTCGGGAATATTGTCGTAGCCATACACGCGGCCGATTTCTTCAATCACATCGGCTTCGATTTCGATATCGAAGCGAAAGCTCGGCGCGCTCACGCTGAATCCTTCTGCAGTGGCTTTCGGGTTTAAGCCCAAGTGGCGCAAAATTGCTTCCACTTGCGCCGCTTCGATATGCACACCCAATAAGGTTTCCACACGGCTCAAGCGCACTTCAACGCGATTGGCGGCCGGCAATTGGCCGAGCGCTTCGGTTAACGCCCCCGCTTCGCCGCCGCAGATTTGCAACACCAATTCTGTGGCACGCTCGATTGCATCGGCCTGCAAAGCCCAATCCACGCCGCGCTCGAAACGGAAAGCCGAATCGGAACCGAAACCGTATTGGCGCGATTTGCCGGCGATAATAGCCGGCGCAAACCAGGCCGCTTCCAGCACGATATTGCGGGTGCCGTCTGAAACCGCGCTCGCTTCGCCGCCCATCAGGCCGGCCATGCTCAACGCGCCCTGCTCATCGGCAATCACCAAGGTGTTGTCGGCCAGGGTCACGGTTTTTTCATTCAGGCAGGCCAAGGTTTCGCCGTTTTCAGCGCGGCGCACAATGATGCTGCCGTGCAGTTTGTCGGCATCAAACACATGCATGGGCTGGCCCAGCTCCAGCATCACATAGTTGCCGATGTCGACCAACGCCGAAATCGAGCGGATGCCGCTGCGCGCCAAACGCTGCTTCAGCCAATCGGGCGTAGCTGCTTGCGCGTTCACATTTTCAATCACGCGGCTGATAAAGCGGCCGCAATCTTGCGGCGCATCAATACGCACCGCTTGGGTTTTGCCACTTTGCACAGAGGCCGTCTGAAGCGCCAGCGGCCGGTTTTCACATTGCGTGAGCGCCGCCACTTCACGCGCCAGGCCTTTGATGCTCAGGCAATCGGCGCGGTTGGGCGTGATTTTGAGCGTCATCAACACATCATCGAGCGCCAGATAATCGCGGATATCCTGCCCCACCGGCGCATCGGCCGGCAGAATGTGCAGACCGTCCACACCGTCATCAGGCAAGTCCAATTCGTTGGTGGAACACAACATGCCGTTAGAGGTTTGCCCGCGCATTTTGGTGGGCTTGATTTTGAAGTTGCCCGGCAACACCGCGCCCGGCAAAGCACACGGCACTTTGATGCCGGCGGCCACATTCGGCGCACCGCACACAATTTGAATTAATTCACCTGTGCCCGCATCCACTTGGGTAATGCTCAAGCGGTCGGCATCGGGGTGTTTTTCCACCGATTTCACTTCGGCCACCACCACGCCGCTAAAGGCCGGCGCGGCAGTTTCCACTTCTTCCACTTCCAAGCCCGACATGGTGAGCAGATGCGCCATTTCATCGGCGGAAAGATTGGGGTTGGCTTGGGTTTTGAGCCAATCATAAGAAAATTGCATGATATTCTCTTGTTTTGTTTATTGAGGCCGTCTGAAACGGCGGTTTGCTTTCATTATTTTGATGCACAGGCAGCCTGCATTTTTGCTGCAATTTATTTTACAAAAATACAGCTTCGGCTAAAAATTTTTCAATGCCCTGCACCACAGCCAATGCAACCGCTTCGTCATAGGTGTGGCTGGTGCGGCTGCGCATATCGCGGTATTGTTTCCAATCTGTCCAATCGCCTTGCAGCAAGCCTTGTTCGTTGGCGGTGCGGATTAAATCCTGAAAACTCATTTGGTCAAATTCAGCAGGATTGGCCGAAACCTGTTCCAGATAGCGCTTCAGCATTTTATGGCTGATTTCATAAGTGAATTCAAAACGCTGAATCAAACCGTCACGGATTTGCGTGTCGCTGATGTCTTGCAGGTAACGCAGCCAACCTTCCTGCAAACGTGTAGTCGCATTGATTAAAGGTTGCAGATTCAAAACTTGCATCATCAAAATCCTTCATTCTTTTAAAAGACCCGATTTTCAGCAAAAATCCAACTTAATTTATTTGAATTGTTTCAAAAAATTCAAATCATTATCAAAAAACAGGCGCAAATCGTTTACGCCGTAGCGCAGCATGGCAAAGCGGTCCAGCCCGATGCCGAAAGCGAAGCCGGTGTATTTTTCAGGGTCGATATTCACATTTTGCAGCACATTGGGGTGCACCATGCCGCAGCCGCCCACTTCCAGCCATTTGCCGTTGTCGCCCATGATGTCGATTTCGGCGGAAGGCTCGGTAAACGGGAAAAACGAGGGGCGGAAACGCACCTGCAAGTCATCGCGCTCGAAAAAGCGGCGGATAAAATCGGTAAACACCGCTTTCAAATCGGCCATGCTCACGCCTTCTTCCACCCACAGGCCTTCGGCTTGGTGAAACATCGGCGAATGGGTGGCGTCGGAATCGACGCGGTAAACCCGACCGGGCGCGATGATGCGGATGGGCGGATTTTTTTTGTCCAGCATATAGCGGATTTGAATCGGCGAAGTGTGCGTGCGCAAAACATCGCCGTTTTCCACATAAAACGTATCCTGCATGGCGCGCGCGGGGTGGTTTTGCGGAATATTGAGCGCCTGGAAATTATGGAAATCGTCTTCGATTTCGGGGCCGTCGGCCACTTCAAAACCGATACCGTGAAACAACTCCACCACGCGCTGCAAGGTGAGCGTCACCGGGTGCAGGCCGCCCTCAGTTTGGCCGCGCCCGGGCAGGGTCACATCCAGCGCCTCGGCAGCCAGCTGCGCTTGCAGCTTGGCTGCATTGAGCGCATCGCGTTTGACGTTATAGGCCGTCTGAAATTGATTTTTGCACTCATTGATGTGCGCGCCTATGGTTTTGCGCTCTTCGGGCGACATTTGACCGAGGGTTTTCAACAAGGCGTTCAATTCGCCGGCCTTGCCCAGATAACGGGCTTTGACCAATTCGAGCGCATTGGAGTCTGTTGCGGCTTCGATGGCGGCGATGCCTTCGGCAACAATACGGTTTGCATTTTCCATGGTGATTTGTTTCTTGCCTGTGGGTGGGTTTGGCAACCGGATTCGGGTTGCCGCAAGCGCGCCATCATTAAAATAAGGAGGCCGTCTGAAACGCATTCAGACAGCCTTTGATGGCTCTTGCTGTGTTTGAAAGTGCATTATTTTAGCGCAATTACATTCAAAAAAACAGCAATTTAAAGAAAAAATAGGCAGCGCTTTCAGACGGCCTGAAATAAAAAAAGGAAACCGAAGTTTCCTTTTCAAATATAGCTCAGCTCAGCATCAAGCCAAAGCGGCTTTGGCTTTTTCAACCAATTGGGCGAAAGCGGCTTTTTCAAACACAGCCAAATCAGCCAATACTTTGCGGTCGATTTCGATGGCAGCTTTTTTCAGGCCGTTCATGAACTTGCTGTAAGACAAACCGTTTTCACGGGCGCCGGCGTTGATACGCACAATCCACAGCTGGCGGAATTGGCGTTTGCGTTGGCGGCGGTCGCGGTAAGCATATTGACCGGCTTTCATCACCGCCTGCTTGGCAACACGATAGACGTTTTTGCGACGACCGCGATAGCCTTTGGCTAACGCTAATACTTTTTTATGACGGGCACGGGCGGTAACACCGCGTTTTACGCGTGGCATAGTTTAGCTCCTTAAGCGTAGGGTAACATTTTAGAAATCGAAGCCATATCGCGCTCGTTCACCATCGAGGTGCCGCGCAATTGACGTTTGTTTTTAGTGGTTTTTTTGGTCAAAATATGACGCTTGAACGCATGAGCGCGTTTCACACCACCGTTACCCAGTACTTTGAAGCGCTTTTTCGCGCCCGACTTGGTTTTCATTTTCGGCATGGGATACTCCATATCATTTATTAGATTAGGTGCAAGGGGGCTTTAAAACAAAGCTTTAAAGCACTTGAAGCCCGAACACCACGATTTTTTGCCGCTCAAAAAAAGCTGCTCCGCGCGGCAAATCGGAGCAAGCCAAGCATTATAAACTTATTTTTTCTTCGGCGCAATCATCATCACCATTTGGCGGCCTTCCATTTTCGGAAACTGCTCAACGGTGCCGATTTCGGCCAATTCTTCTTTCACGCGCTCCAGCAGTTGCGCACCCAATTGCTGATGCGCCATTTCGCGGCCGCGGAAACGCAGGGTAACTTTCACCTTGTCGCCATCTTCCAGAAAACGGGTGATGTTTCGCATCTTAATGTTGTAATCGCCCTCATCGGTGCCCGGACGGAATTTGATTTCCTTGATTTGCACCTGCTTTTGCTTTTTCTTGGCTTCGTCGCGCTTTTTGGCCTGCTCATATTTGTATTTGCCAAAATCCATCAGCTTGCAAACCGGCGGCTTGGCAGTGGGGGAAATCTCCACCAAATCCACATCTTGCTCTTCGGCCATGGCCAAAGCTTCGCGTACGGTTACCACGCCGAGCTGCTCGCCCGTAATACTGATTAAGCGCACTTCTTTAACGGTGATTTCGCCGTTGATTCGTGCTTCGCGTTCTTGTGCGATGATGATGCTCCTTATAAAAGTTTAATGTACCAGAGAGAGGGCGATTTCCTGCTTCAAACGGGCGATGAAATCATCCAGTTTGAGCGAGCCCAAGTCTTCTGCTTTGCGGCGTACGGCCACTTGCCTGTTTTCTTTTTCGCTGTTGCCCACCACGATTTGATAGGGAAAGCGCTGCTGGCTGTTGTCGCGGATTTTATAGCCGATTTTCTCATTACGCAAATCCAGTGCCACACGGAAGCCTTCAGCGCGCAGACGCTCGGCCACTTCGCGGCAATAATCGGCTTGATGCTCGGTGATGTTCATCACCACCATTTGCACCGGTGCCAGCCACAAGGGGAAAGAACCGGCGTGGTTTTCAATCAAAATGCCGATAAAGCGCTCGAGCGAGCCCAAAATGGCGCGGTGCAGCATCACCGGGCGGGCGCGGCCGTTGTCTTCGGTAACATATTCCGCATCCAGGCGCTCGGGCAGCACAAAATCGAGCTGCAAAGTGCCGCACTGCCATGAGCGCCCGATGGCGTCTTTGATGTGGTATTCGATTTTGGGGCCGTAAAAAGCGCCCTCGCCCAGCAACTCTTCCCATTGCAAGCCGCAGGCGGTGAGTGCATCGCGCAGACCTTGCTCGGCTTTATCCCAGGTTTCGTCGGAGCCTGCACGCTTTTCCGGGCGCAGCGACAATTTAATCGCCACATCATGGAAGTCGAATTGTTTGTATACCTTCATCACCAATTCGTTGAAGGCTTTGGATTCAGCCACGATTTGCTCTTCGGTACAGAAAATATGCGCATCATCCTGCACAAAGCCGCGCACGCGCATCAGCCCGTGCAAAGCACCTGAGGGCTCGTTGCGGTGGCAGGAACCGAATTCGGCCAAGCGCATCGGCAGATCGCGGTAAGAGCGCAAGCCTTGGTTGAACACCTGCACATGGCCCGGGCAATTCATCGGCTTCACGGCATAATCGCGCTTTTCCGACTGGGTGATAAACATATTTTCCTGATAGTTTTCCCAGTGGCCGGATTTTTCCCACAAGCCTTTATCCATAATCAGCGGGGTTTTGATTTCCTGATAGCCGGCCGCATCGAGCTCTTTGCGCATATGCTGCTCGATGGTTTGCCACAGCGCCCAGCCTTTGGGGTGCCAAAACACCATGCCCGGTGCTTCGTCTTGCAGGTGGAACAAATCCAGCTGTTTGCCAAGCCTGCGGTGATCGCGTTTTTCGGCCTCTTCCAAACGGAAAAGGTAATCTTTCAATTCGTCTTTCGTGGCCCAAGCGGTGCCGTAAATGCGTTGCAGCATTTCGTTGTTGCTGTCGCCGCGCCAATAAGCGCCGGCCACTTTCATCAACTTAAATACCTTGAGCTTGCCGGTGCTGGGCACATGCGGGCCGCGGCACAAATCGGTGAAGCTGCCCTCGCGGTAAAGCGACAACACCTCGCCTTGCGGAATGCTTTCGATGATTTCGGCCTTATAAGCCTCGCCGATGCCTTTAAAATAAGCCACGGCTTCATCGCGCGGCAATTCATAGCGCTCGACCGGGATATCTTGCTTCACCAATTCGGCCATTTTGGCTTCGATAGCGGTCAAATCTTCCGGCGTAAACGGGCGCTTGTAGGCAAAGTCGTAATAAAAGCCCTCTTCGATGGTGGGGCCGATGGTCACTTGCGCTTCAGGGAACAATTCTTTCACCGCATAAGCCATTAAATGAGCGGTGGAATGGCGGATGATGTCGATGCCCTCGGCATCCTTTCCGGTGACGATGGCCAAATCGGCATCGTGCTCAATCACAAATGAAGTATCCACCAATTTGCCGTCGACCTTGCCCGCCAGAGCGGCCTTGGCCAGCCCCGTGCCGATTGAAGCGGCCACATCGTAAACCGATACGGGGGCTTCAAATTGGCGGCGCGAGCCGTCGGGCAAAGTGATGTTCAACATGCAATACTCCAAAAATTATAGTGCAAACACGCCGCCTTTTTCAGACGGCCTGTTTGATAAACACAAAAAAACCGACAAAAACCCAAGCGGCTTTTGTGGTGACAGATTGGTAGGCGCGATCGGATTCGAACCAACGACCCCCACCATGTCAAGGTGGTGCTCTAACCAACTGAGCTACGCGCCTGCACGCGGCCAACATAAAGCTGCGGCAAAGGCGCTATTTTAGCTGATTTCCGTTTCGTTTGGCAAGCCTATCCGCCGTGCGTGTGCAGGCCGTCTGAACAGCATAAAAACCATAAATCCGCTATAATCCGCCCATTCTATTACAAACCCATCTTCAACCATGCTGAAATTCACCCTTCACAAAAAAGACGGCCACGCCCGCCGCGGCACCCTCGAGCTCAACCACGGTAAAATCGAAACACCGGTGTTTATGCCGGTGGGCACCTACGGCTCGGTAAAAGCGATGACGCCGCAAAACCTGCACGACATCAACGCGCAAATCATTTTGGGCAACACTTATCATCTGTGGCTGCGCCCCGGGCTGGAAGTGATCAGCCAATTCGGCGGCCTGCACGATTTTATCGGCTGGGACAAACCGATTCTCACCGACTCAGGCGGCTTTCAAGTGTTTTCACTCTCCGACATGCGCAAGCTCACCGAAGAGGGCTGCACCTTCAAAAGCCCGATAAACGGCGACAAATTGTTTTTATCGCCCGAAATTTCCATGCAGATTCAAACCGTGCTCAATTCCGATATCGCCATGCAGCTGGATGAATGCACGCCCGGCGAAGCGGCACACGAGCAGGCGCGCAAATCGTTGCAAATGAGCCTGCGCTGGGCCGAGCGCTCCAAAGCCGAATTCGAGCGCCTGAACAACCCCAATGCCCTCTTCGGCATTGTGCAAGGCGCGATGTATGAAGATTTGCGCGAAGAATCGCTTAAAGGCTTGGAGCAATTCGACTTTCCCGGCCTCGCCATCGGCGGCTTATCCGTGGGCGAGCCCAAGCCGGAAATGTACCGCATGCTCCGCACCGTCGGCCCGATGCTGCCCGAGCACAAACCGCATTACCTGATGGGCGTGGGCACGCCCGAAGATTTGGTTTACGGCGTGGCGCACGGCGTGGATATGTTCGATTGCGTGATGCCCACCCGCAATGCCCGCAACGGCTGGCTTTTCACCCGTTTTGGCGATTTGAAAATCAAAAACGCCAAACACAAGCTCGACACCCGCCCGATTGATGAAAGCTGCAGCTGCTATGCCTGCCAAAACTTCAGCCGCGCCTATCTGCACCATCTGCACCGCGCCGGCGAGATTTTGGGCGCACAGCTCAACACCATACACAATCTGCATTATTATCAAGTGATCATGGCGGAAATGCGCGAAGCCATTGAGCAGGGGCAATTTGAAAACTGGCGCGCGCAATTTCACGAGCAGCGCGCCCGCGGCACCGATTAACATTGCGGTTGCGTACGACAAACCTCAGGCCGGTCTGCGCCCACGCATCAGCGTGGCTGATGCCGTCTGAAACCAAACCTAAAAAGGTAAGATAGCAAGGCGGCAAACCGCAAACAGCACAGCAAGGCGGCGCTGTTAGGTTATTTTCAGGTTTGATATGACACCCATTCAAAAAAAATAATATACAAACAGGCAGCCTGTAAGTCGGATTCTCGAATCCGACTTACGCGCTATCAATATATCCGAATCGACGTCAAAGGCGATGCACCGGCCGCCATGCAGCTCAAAAACAGCTTCGGCAACGAAACCGGCATCAGCTTCAGCAATTTAAACACCAAGCCCGATTTAGGGTCTGTTCACAATTCATCTCGTGGCAATCTTTTGGCTCAAAAACGCGCCTGCCGCGTTGAAAATGCTCGCAAGGTGTCCAACCTTGCTGTGCTTTTCGCCTTGCAAGCGCGCTTTTGCGCTCAAAATCTTACGCACGGATGAATTGTGAACAGACCCTAGCGCGCAGTGTGTTTCAATTTACACCACCCAAAGGCGTGGATATATTGAGCAATTAAGTGTTTGCAACAAGGCATCAAAAAGGCCGTCTGAACGTTCAGACGGCCTTTTTGATGTTTTCCACATAGCCTCAAACAACCCGAATGGCAGCCGATTTACGCCTCTTCCTGCGCCGGCATTTCCTCTTCTTCGGCCGGCAAAATTTCCACACCGCCGACAGCACCCGCCACCCGCAGAATTTCCTGAAAACCGCTGCCGATGCGTTTGGCGTAATTGGTGTCGTTCATCAATGAGCTGGTGTGCCAGCTGCCCAATTCGTCTTGGCGCAGCTTGTCGAACACGCGGCTGCGAAACGAGCTCTCCAAGGTGGCCACATGGCGGTCGAGCGCTTCGCTGCCCTCTTTCCAGGCCTCGCTGCCTGCCGGAGCGGCGGCCGCCCGGCGAAACAGGCACATGGTTTTAAACAGATGTGCACGCAGGCGCAAATAATGCGGATAGGCGCGGCTGTCGGGCTTTTGCAGATAGTGCTGCATATTTTTCTGCAAATGTTTGCTGTCTTTCACAATTTCCACCAGCTGCATGGCGGCGATGTGCGCCTGCAATAATTGCTGTTGCTGCGCTTCGTCGTCGATGTCCATTTTGCTGGTGAACTCAAGCAACTCGCTGTAAGGGGCTTTGATGTAGTTTTCATAAAGCGCTTGCGCATCGAGCTGCAAAGGCGGCTCAGGCGGCTCCAGCAAAGGCTCTTCTTCCTGATAAAGCATTTCCGCCGGAATAAACAACACGTGGCAAATCACCTCCAAGCTCAGCGCACCCAAATGGCGCACCTCTTGAAACACGGCGCGCAAAGCGGTGTCGCCGGCGCGCAGCATATTGTCGGAAAGATAGCGCGCCTGTTTGCGGCGCATGGTTTTTTCCGGCATTTCTTCCGGAATCAGCACTTCATCTGCGGCTTTATCGGGCAGCCAGCGCTGCAAACTTTCGGCCAGCCGCGCTTGCAGCTTCCAAAAAACGGCCAGCCCCACCAAGTTAAACAAGGTGTGAAATAAAGCCAGTTGCAGCAGCGAATTGAAGCCGAGCCAGCCGGCCGCCTGCGCCACGAGCCAAGTGAGCGGCAGCCACAGCAGCAAACACAACACCGCCGTCACCACGTTAAACAGCAAATGCGCCAGCGCCAGCCGCTGACCGCTGCGCTCGCTGCCTAAAAAACCCACAAACGCGGTGGAAATGCTCGAGCCCACATTGGAGCCCAGCGCAATGGCAAAGCCCTGAGTCACGCTGATTTGGCCGCCGGCCAAAGCCGCCAACGTGAGAATCAGCGTGGCATGGGTGGATTGCAGCACCACCGTGAGCAAAAGGCCGATGCCGCTGAAAATCGCCACTTCCATCGCCCCGCCCGAGCGGATGCTGGCAAAATCCAGATTGCCGCCCACGCTTTGAAAGCCGTCTTTAATTGCATCAATGCCGATAAAAATCAGCGCAATGCCCACCAACACGCGCCCAAACGCGGCAAACCGTCCTTTTAAAAAGCCCGCCAAAATGCCGAACACCAGCATCGGCACCGCTGCCGGGCTCAGGCTCACGCTTTGGCCGGCCAGCGCCAGCAGCCAAATGCCGCCGGTGGCGCCCAGATTGGTGCCCAAAATCACCGCAATGCCGCCCGCCAGCCCGATTAAGCCGGTGCTTAAAAAAGCAATGGTTAAAAGCGACACCAAAGTGCTCGACTGCAAAACAAACGTTGCGCCCATACCGAACATCAGCCCGCGCGCAGGTGTGGCCGTGCTGCTGGCCATCAAGCGCTCCAATGTGCCGCCGGCGGCATTGTGCAGCCCCTCTTCGATGCATTGCATGCCAAACAAAAACAACGCCAAACCATAACACAGCTGCAACCAGGCAGGGCTGTACCAAAAGCTGCCGGCCAGCGCAATCAGCAGCAGGCCGACAAGCAAAGAGCGGAAGGCGGGTTTTTTCATCATAGGGGGCAAACGGAAAAGAAAATGTAGCGTATTGTAGCGGGTTTGGGCGGTGTCATAAAGCGGTCACAATAGGCCGTTTGAAAAGCCGCAAAGCTTTCAGACGGCCTGTTGTCTGCCCTTATCATAAAGATGCGTTTGAATCAACGGTGTTTGAATATCATCAAACATTATGCAGCTCAGACAAAAAAGCAACCCAAGCCCCACCATTTCTCCGCATCAAAAATTGCTCTCCGCAGCGGCCACCACCATGGCAAACTATATTGTATTGACTGCGTTGACTATCGGCCAAGCCGGTAAATATTACGTAATCCTCACCGCAAGCCGCACTCAGGCCGTCTGAAACGCATAAAACACCCCCGCTGCTTAATCGGGCAAAATCCCCGACAAACGGCTATATATGTAAATAAACATATAAAAATAAACAATTATTCTAAGCAAGCCCTTGTAATATCCGTCATAAAGCGCCATACTGCATATTCCAATAAGTAATGAACAACAAAGAAAGGAGCGATTGATGCAACATCGCAGACGCCAAGCTATTTTTCAGGCCGCCAAGCGCGCATTTAATGCCCGCAAAGCTGCCCACGATGCAGCCGGCAAATCCGCCGCCTCTTAAACAACCGACCCGCCGCCAATTATTGGCGGCATTTTTTATGCCCGGCTCGCGCAGAACAATGCAGCTCAAGCGTTTGAAATCCTTTCAGCGGATCAATTTTGAACACAAGGGGCTTGGCTGAAAAGTAAGATTATGCTCGGGGTTTGCCCCGAAAAACAAAAAGCGCACGCAGCGTTTTTTGTTTTTATATTATCTATTTTGCCTTATATCAAACTGCCGTCTGAAAACGCAGGCAGCCGGCGCGGTGCGGTTTTATAATTTCGGCTTGCTATTTAAAGTTTGACTTTCAAACCAATAAAAAGGAATCACACTATGCAACAATACACGCTCGACCCCAAAGCGCTTTTGGGCGGCATTATCGTTGAGGACAACGACCAGCAAATCGTGCAGCTCGCCCTGCAGAAAGACAACGAAATTCCGCCTTATCAAACCGATGCCATTGTGTTGCTGATTGTGCTGGGCGGCCGCGCCCAAATCACCACCGAAAAAGAAAGCCTCGAAACCCACGGCTTGCAAGTGGTGCGCCTGGCGCCCGATGAAACCCACAGCATCCGCGCGCTGGAAGACCAAACCACTATTTTGGTGATTAAGCAGCTCACCCACGAATTGACGCTGAGCAAAAAGCTGCGCTTCGGCCAATGTTGTTTGTAACGACTATGGTTAACCATCAAGGCCGTCTGAAAGATTAATCTTTCAGACGGCCTTCTTTAGGCTCTGAATAACGCTGGCGGGTGAATTTTCCGGCATTTTTATGCTAGGGTCTGTTCACAATTCATCACGCGGCAATATTTTGGCTCAAAAACGCGCCTGCTGCGTTGAAAATGCTCGCAAGGTGTTCAACCTTGCTGTGCTTTTCGCCTTGCAGCCACGCTTTTGCGCTCAAAATCTTACGCGCGGATGAATTGTGAACAGACCCTAGGGCGTCCTGACAATTACTTGTCATAAAGGCAGCCATAGCATAATACAAGCTAAAGCAACTACGCTTTCATAATGCCTTTTCAAACGATCGTAACGGGTGGCAACCGCACGAAAATGTTTCAATTTTTCAAAGGCATTCTCTACCAAATGCCTCGCTTTATACAAATACCAATCCATACACACATTCAGACGCTCCCTGTCTTTTTTATAAGGAATATTCGGCCTGATGCCCATATCGGCAAGCAACTGCCTGAAAGCGTCAGAGTCATAACCTTTGTCGGCAGTCAGCACTTCGGTTGAGGATAAATCTACGCTATCCAGCAATTCCGGTGCCGCAGTAATGTCATTAACCGTTCCCGATGTGACCTTGAAACCTACAGGGTTTCCACAGGCATCGACAGCCAAATGAATTTTAGTGCTATTGCCACCACGGCTGTGGCCGATAGCGGCTGCCTCTCCAACAGTTGCCGCTGCATGTTGGTGGACTTTGACATAGCTGCCGTCAATAAATACCCATTCCATATCGGGGAATTCGGTCAAGGCATTGAGTATGCTTTGAAAAATCCCTTTCTCCGACCATCTATGGAAGAGGCGCAACAGGGAATTGCCTTTACCGAAAAACGGCGGGATGTCTTCCCACGGTATGCCGGTTCTGATGCGGTAAAGTATGCCTTCTATTTTGAGGCGCAGATTTTTCTTGTGGTAAACGCCTAAATCGAGCAGAATGTTTAACAGCTTTGACCAGTATTCATCTTTGAGTAGTGTTCGAGGCATGGCAGATAAGTATGTTTTGTTTGGCGACAAAAATTTTAACTTATCTGCCTTTCTTTTATCTGATTATTTTTATGACAAGTAATTGTCAGGACGCCCTAGGGCATCCTATTGAGAAGATAGTGGTTCTATTACCTCAACAAACCAACACAACATAGCGTAAAAAAGACGATAAAAAACACCGCCATGAGTGATTCAGAGCTTCCGCTATAATAGCGCCCCACCCTTTTCAGAAACCCTCGGTATGACCCGCACCCAAAAAGGCTTAGCAGCCGCCATTTGCTCCAATCTTTTATTTGCCGCGCTGTTTCTCTACAGCAGCTGGATGCAGCCGATGAGCGGCACCGATGTGTTTATGTGGCGCATGGTGGCGATGTTGTTCGGCTTGCTTGCGCTGCTGAGCCTCAGCCGCAGCTGGCGGCAAACGGCTGCTTTTGCCCAAAGCCTCGGCAAAAGCCCCAAGCGTTGGCTGTGGCTCTTACTGCCCACGCCTATTCTGGCCAGCCAGCTGTGGCTTTTTATGTGGGCGCCGGTTAATGGAGAAGGCATTAATGTGGCCATGGGCTATTTTCTGTTTCCGCTGATGATGGTGCTTTTGGGCAACGTGTGGTTTAAAGAGCGGCTCGCGCCGCTGCAATGGCTGGCGGTGGCATTGGCCTGCGCCGGCGTGACGCATGAATTGTGGCGTAACGGTACGTTTTCGTGGGTGACGGTGTGGGTGTTTGGCAGCTATCCGCTTTATTATCTGATGCGCCGCGCGCAAGGTGTGCCGGCGCTCACCGGCCTTTTTTTCGACTTGCTGCTGATTGCGCCGCTCGCGCTGCTTTATCTGCTCTGGCAAGCCGACAGCCTGGCGCTGATTGCCGGGCAGCCCTGGCTAATCGGCTTTATTGTGCTGCTGGGCCTAAACAGCGCGCTGGCCATGCAGCTGAACTTACAGGCCAGCCAAATGCTGCCCTTCAGCCTCTTTGGCATGCTCAGCTATTTGGAACCGATATTGCTTTTTGCGCTCTCACTGATATTGCTGAACGAGCAAACCCCTCAGGGGGCTTTTATCAGCTACGGCCTGATTTGGCTGGGCTTGGCGCTGATGGTTTGGCACGGCATGCGCCGCGGCGGCAAAAGGCTGTTTAATTTCAAACAAAATTCATTGAATAATCAGTAGAATAATTCAAATTGGCTTAATTATATGTAATTTTAATCGAATTATTTTAAACAAAACGTATAATGAGTGCGTTTTTAACCAATAAAATAAAACATAATGTCTACAAACAATCTTCGCCAGAATTGGTCAAGCCGCCTCACTTATATTCTCACCGTAGCCGGTGCCACCGTGGGCTTCGGCGCCACATGGCGCTTTCCTTATTTAGTGGGTGAAAACGGCGGCGGCGCTTATGTGCTGCTGTTTTGCCTTGCCATGATTTTGATCGGCATTCCGATGATTTTGGTGGAAAACGTGATCGGCCGCCGCCGTGCCAGCAATTCGCTCGATGCGTTCGGCGGCAGCTACAACGGCAAACCTGTGCACAAAGCCTGGAAAGCGGTGGGCTGGCTCGGCCTGGCCGGCGCTTTCGGCATCATGGCCTACTATATGGTGCTGGGCGGCTGGGTGCTCACCTATATCGTCAACCTTATCGGCGGCGGCCTGGATGTGTCGCAACCTTTGGGTGCCGACACCACAAAGGCTTTTTTTGCCGAACACATCCACAACCGGCCGCTTTCGGTGCTTTTCTACACGCTTTTGTTTGTGCTGGCCAATTATTGGATTTTGACCAAAGGCGTGATCGGCGGCATTGAAAAAGCGGCCAAATTTTTGATGCCGCTGCTGTTTGTTTTCCTGATTTTTATGGTGATCCGCAACGTGACCCTGCCCGGCGCGGCAGAGGGCATCCGCTTTTATTTGCAGCCGGATTTCAGCAAAATCACGCCGCAATTGTTTGTGTTTGTGCTGGGGCAGGTGTTTTTCGCGCTCAGCTTGGGCTTCGGCGTGATGATTACTTTGTCGAGCTATCTGGATAAAAAAGAAAATCTGGTGCAAACCGCGGTGATCACAGCGGTGGTGAACACGCTGATTGCGGTGCTCGCGGGCTTTATGATTTTCCCCTCTTTGTTCAGCTTCGGCGTGGCGCCCGATTCGGGGCCGACGCTGGTGTTTCAAAGCCTGCCGATTGTGTTTTCCAATATGTGGGCGGGCACGATGTTTGCGGTGGTGTTTTTCTCGCTGCTCTTGATTGCCGCGCTCACCACTTCGCTGACCATTTACGAAGTGCTGATCACCGCTTTGCAAGAGAAAACCCGCTTGCCGCGCAGAACGGCGATTGTGTTGGTGTTGGGCGGCATTTTCCTGCTCGGCAACGTGCCCTCGGTGCTGGGCGACAATTTATGGCAGCAGGTGCGCCTGTTTGGCTTGAGCATTTTTGATGCGTTTGACTTTGCCAGCGGCAATATTCTCTTTATGCTCACCGCGTTGGGCTCGGCGCTGTTTGTCGGCTTTGTGATGAAAGACGAAGCGCGCGAAGAGCTCGGCAGCAACAGCCGCTTCACCGGCTTGTGGTTTGCTTATGTGAAATATTTTATTCCGTTTGTGATTTTGTTGATTTTTGTCAGCAACTTGATTTAAAGCTGCATGAATCAAACAGGCCGTCTGAAAACTTTTCAGACGGCCTGTTTGCTATAGAGCTATGATTTATTCTTTGCGCAAAGCTTTGGGCAACACAAACACAATGCTCTCGTCCGCGCCCTCGCCTTCGCGCACGGTGTGAAAGCCCCAATTATCAATGGCGGCAAGCACTTCTTTCACCAGCACTTCGGGCGCCGATGCGCCGGCGGTGACACCCACTTTGCTTTTGCCTTCAAACCATTGCCGCTGCAAATAGCCGGCATTGTCCACCATATAAGCATCCACGCCCAAGAGCGCGGCCACTTCGCGCAAGCGGTTGCTGTTGGAAGAATTGGGCGAGCCCACCACAATCACGATATCGCATTCTTGCGCCAGCGCTTTCACGGCTTCCTGGCGGTTGGTAGTGGCATAGCAGATGTCTTCTTTATGCGGGCTGCGGATATTCGGAAAACGTGCTTTCAAGGCCTCGATAATATCGCGGGTTTCATCCACCGATAAAGTGGTTTGGCTCACATGCGAGAGCTTGTCGGCATTGGCCACTTGCAGCGTGGCCACATCTGCCACCGTTTCCACCAGCAGCATCGCGCCTTCTGAGAGCTGCCCCATCGTGCCCTCCACTTCGGGGTGGCCTTTGTGGCCGATCATAATGATTTGATAACCTTGTGCATCCAGCCGCGCCACTTCTTTATGCACTTTGGTCACCAGCGGGCAAGTGGCGTCAAACACCTGAAAACCGCGCTCGGCCGCTTCATTCTGCACCGCCAACGACACGCCGTGTGCCGAATAAATCAGCGTGGCACCGGCCGGCACATCGGCCAAATCTTCGATAAACACCGCGCCTTTTTCGCGCAGATTATCGACCACAAATTTATTGTGCACCACCTCGTGGCGCACATAAATCGGCGCGCCGAATTCTTCCAGCGCACGCTCGACAATGCTGATGGCGCGATCCACCCCGGCACAAAAGCCGCGCGGGTTGGCCAACATAATGGTTTTATTGCTCATATTTTATCTTTATCAAAGTTATGTGTGTTTCAGACGGCCTTATCTTTCTTATGTTTGAAACCGTCAATCACCAGCAGCACCGCGCCCACGCAGATAAAGCTGTCGGCCACGTTAAACGCGGGGTAATACCAGTTTTGCCAGTAAAACAATAAAAAATCCACCACATGGCCGTGCAGCATGCGGTCGACCACATTGCCGATGGCGCCGCCGATAATCATCGCCGCGCCGGTTTTGCCCCATGTGCCGAAATCGTCTTTCACAATCGAGCGCGCCAAATAAAAGCAGATTACGGCGGCCAGCGCCAGAAAGAAATATTTCTGCCAGCCGCCGGCCTCGGCCAGAAAGCTGAAGGCGGCGCCGGTGTTATACACCAGCGTTAAATCGAAAAAATCGGGGATAATATTGAGCCGCTGGGCAAACTCAAAATTTTTCAACACCGCCACTTTGGTGATTTGGTCGAGCACCACGGCCGCAACAGCCAGCAGCCAGAATTTGGTTTTAGAAGGTTTGGAAGTAGTCATACACGTTTCAGACGGCCTTGATCAATTAAGCCGTGCATTTTACCCGATTCGCGGCTTTTCGGGGCTAAATTGGGTAAAACCGCCGCGGCAAGCGGCCGCCCGCTGCGAAGTATTCATATTGATTCAAAAAGGCCGTCTGAATATTGATACCGAGTCCAAAAATCGAAACCACCATGCCCTGCTTTTTTCGGGTTTGGCCTTATTCCCTGCCCTGAGGCTTGCGGATCAAACGCCACGGCAAAAAGCAGGCGTTTTTATCGAAGAAGCGGCGGAACACCGACCACACGGCAAACATCCCGCCCAAGGCCGAAGCCGCGCACATAAAAAACATAATCACAATCTGATAGCGCACCGCTTGCTCGGGCGCGCCGCCGGCCAGAATTTGGCCGGTCATCATGCCGGGCAGGCTCACAATGCCCACCACCGTCATGCTGTTAATCGTGGGCAGCATGCCCGCGCTCACCGATTGACGGGCGATATCTTGAAACGCTTCCCAAGGCGTGGCGCCCAGCGACAACATCATTTCCACCTGCCCGCGCTGTTGCGACAGCGCTTGCACGAGCCGGTCAAACGTGAGCGACACCGTATTGAGCGTGTTGCCCAAAATCATGCCCAAAATCGGCACCACAAATTGCGCCGAATACCAAGGCCGCACATTCAACACCCCATACAAACCAATCAGCGCCACAATCCACGAAGTGAGCCACACCGAAAGCAGGGCATCGCGCTTTTCACCCGCATAAGTATAGCGGCTGCGGCTGCCGGCCGACAAACCGGCCGTGAGTGTCATCACCAGCGCAATCACGGCAATCCACAGCGGGTGCTCGGCGGCAAACACATATTTCAACACCATGCCGATGGCGGTTAGCTGCACCACCGTGCGCACGGCGGCCACGCCTATTTTACGGGTGAGCCCCAAACGCATCCACATCGAAATCAGCACGCTGATCAACACCAGCACCGAGGCCACGGCCAAATCTACCCAGCTCAAATCATGCATCTTGCACCCCCGCATCCAATTTGCCGGCAGCCACATGCCACACCTTGGCCGCAATGCGCTGCAATTGCTCGGGGCTGTGCGAAATCCACACATAAGCGCCCTGATTTTGCCGGTTTTCCTGCCAAACGCGCACCAATTCTTCCACCGCCGCCACCGATTCCGGATCCAGCGCGGCGGTGGGCTCATCAAGCAGCAACACTTGCGGATTGAGCTGCAACACCCGCATCAAACACACCAATTGCGCCTCGCCGCCGGAAAGATTACCGCCATCGGTTTCCAAAAACTGCTCGTTGCGCTCAATCCGCTCCAGCATATGGCGGATTAATTCACGATTTTGCTTTTGGCCGCGATAAGCCGCCAGCGCAAACGGCACATTCAAGTTATCCGCCACATTGCCCGGCACCAGCACCGGCTGCTGGCGCACATAAGCCACCTGCGTGCGATAAGCCTCCACCGCAGCCGCTCCTGCCACCGCCTTACCCTGCCAGCGCAATTCACCGCCATCGGGCCAATCCAGCAAGGCCATCGTGCGCAGCAACACGCTTTTACCGCTGCCGGAAGCCCCTTCCACGCCGATTTTATCGCCGGCCTGCACGATGAAATCGGCCGGATGCAGCAAGATTTTGCCGCTTTTAATCACGCGGGTAAGCCCGTGGCCGGAAAGCAAAACAGTAGTATCGGCATTCATCATTGGGTTTGGCTCTTGTGGTTTGGAATGATGGCTTGATGATTCAGACAGCGGCAATCTGTTTCAGACGGCCTCGGGATATTGCGCCGCCCATAAAGCCAGATTTTGCGCCAGCTCATCCATATAAATGAATTTCGCCACCCGCCACACCTCACGTCCTTGGACAAACAGAATCACCACCGGCGCTGCAAGCGCATGAAAGCGGCCGGCCAGCGCCGGCAGCTCAGCCACATCGGCACGCACCGCAGCAATCTGCGGCCAATCGGCCAACACCGACTCCAGCTTAGGCTCCACCGCATGGCACACGCCGCAATCGCGCGACACGATATAGTGAAATGCTCAAAAAAGTTACACAAGATTCAAGAACCAAAACAGTAAAGTTTCTACACAGGAAATCCGCCATTCACGCCTGATCTTTTTAATCCACGCCCACGTCTTTTCAATCGGATTCAAATCAGGGCTGTATGGCGGCAGCCAAAGCACAATATGGCCGGCCTCTTTTAACGCACCCAAAATATCCTGCCGTTTGTGAAACGTCGCATTATCCATCACCACTATACTGCAGGCAGGTAATTCGGGAATTAATGCCTGTGTTATCCAAGCATGGAAAACATCACTGTTGACGCTGCATTCAAACATACCGAAGGCAAACGGCACGCCGTTGCAGGCGGCACCGATTACGTTGGTTTGCTTCAGATTCCAATCGAATACACCGGTGCAAGTCTGTCCTCGTTTTGCATAGGCTTTAGGCCTGAATGTATCGCTCTTAAAACCACTTTCATCTAAATAAACAATGGGATATAAGTGGCTCTCATAGAATTCCAATTCAGCGGCGAAATCAGCTCTTTTTTGTTGATCCGCTTTCGGGTGCTCGAGAATTTTTTTTAATGGTAATCTTCAATCGTTTGAGGGCACGAAAGATGGCCGACTGATCACAACCGAAACGGGCAGCCCGTTGCCATTGGTAGTCATCGGGATACTTGGCAACATCCTCTTCCAGAGCCTGATTATCGATTTTGCGGGGCGGGTAGTTTTTATCTACTTTAGGCTCAGGCTGCTTTTGCCAGTTTTGCAAAGCAGTAGTGCTGACGCCATATTTTGCGGCAACAGCGCGGTAAGTACTGTGCGCCAACTCGGCCAGGATTTTTTTACGGATATGAAGTGGATAGGTCATGATATTTGTGTAAGTTTTTTAGGCATTCTACTATATAAAGCAGGCTCAAGCCGTGCGCTGCAAGATGCTGCTCAATAGCGGGTAAAGTTTTTAATGTATCCATGGCCGTGATTTTAACATTTTATCCAGCATAAAAGGCCGTCTGAAACCCATCTTTCAGACGGCCTTTTGCCACAACATCAGCATTCAGGCGTAAAAACACACTCCGCCTTTTCCGCCCTCATTTTCCATAAACCCGGAGACCTTTACAAAACCGGATATCTGTCGCACCCGCGCAGGCGGGTGCCCAGTGCAACGCAGCGCTTTGCTTATCTCATACCAATTCAAAAAAGTAAGCTAACAAGGCGGCGAGCCGCAGACAGTACAGATAGTAAGGCAAGGCGAGACAACGAAGTTAGGTTATTTTTTGGATTGGTATCACACATTTCCGAGAATAATCAATTATCTATAAAATCAAACTATTTGATTGTTTCTTTTTTGATGGCGGCTACCTGCCTGACAACTCAAGCCGTGCTTCAGGCTGGGCTCCTGCCTGCGCAGGAGCGACGGAAAGGAAGTTTTGCAAAGGTTTCACCCGGCCTGCATCCAGTGTGTGTGTTTTCTATTCAACAAAAAGGCCGTCTGAAAGAATAATCTTTCAGACGGCCTTTTTCACAACCTCAGCGTTTAAGCGTAATGTCTCGTTTCGCCTTTGCCATCCACGTTTTCCGAGCAACGGGCGCAAAGCGTGGGATGCGCGGCCACCGAGCCGACATCATCGGTGTAGTGCCAGCAGCGTTCGCATTTCTCGCCGCCGCTCACCTTGGCCGCCACCGCCAATTCATCGCCTTTGGCCACGCTCACTTCAGACACCAGCAAGGCAAAGCGCAATTCTTCGCCCAGCGCTTTGAGGTAGCCTGCCAGCGCATCCGGCGCGGTGATGGCCACTTCGACCTGCAAAGAAGAGCCCACCGATTTATCGGCGCGCAAAGGCTCGATGGCGGCGGTAACGGCTTCGCGCACTTCGCGCACGGCCTGCCATTTTTTCAGCAGCGCTTCTTCGCTTTTCTCGTTGATCGACGGGAATTCGTGCCAAGTATGGAACAACACGCTGTCTTCTTCGCCGCCGCCTATAATGTCCCACGCTTCTTCGCCGGTGAAGCACAAAATCGGCGAAATCAGCAGCACCAAGCTGCGGGTGATGTGGTAAAGCGCGGTTTGGGCGCTGCGGCGCGCGTGGCTGTCGGCTTGGGTGGTGTAGAGGCGGTCTTTGAGAATATCGAGGTAAAACGCGCCCAAATCTTCCGAGCAAAAAGCCACGATGTCTTTCACGGCAAAGTGAAAGGCATAGCGCGGGTAAAAATCACCGGCCAGGCGCTCTTGCAATTGGCGTGCCAAAATCATGGCATAGCGGTCGATTTCCACCATTTGGTCTTGCGGCACCGCATGCTCGATGGGCGAGAAATCGCTCAGGTTGGCAAAAAGAAAGCTCAAAGTATTGCGGATGCGGCGGTAGCTTTCGGTAACGCGCTTCAAGATTTCTTTGGAAATCGCCAATTCGCCGCTGTAGTCGGTGGAAGCCGTCCATAAGCGCAGAATATCGGCGCCGAATTCGTTGTACACTTCTTGCGGCGCCACCACATTGCCGAGCGATTTCGACATTTTGCGGCCGTTTTGATCCACCACGAAACCGTGGGTGAGCAATTGCTTGTAAGGCGCGCGCCCCACGGTGGCGCAACCGATCAGCATGGATGATTGAAACCAGCCGCGGTGCTGGTCGCTGCCTTCGAGATAAAGGTCGGCAGGCCAAGCCAATTCTTCGCGCTGCTTGAGCACGGAAAAGTGGGTGCTGCCGGAATCAAACCACACATCGAGCGTGTCGTTGAGTTTTTCATAATCGGCGGCTTCCTCACCCAGCAATTCTTTAGCATCGAGCGAAAACCATGCTTCAATGCCTTTCTTTTCAATGCGTTTGGCCACTTCTTCGAGCAATTCGGCGCTTTTCGGGTGCAATTCGCCGCTTTCTTTGTGCACGAAAAACGTCATCGGCGTGCCCCAATAGCGCTGACGGCTCACCACCCAGTCGGGGCGGCCTTCAATCATGGCTTCCAGCCGTGCACGCCCCCAAGCGGGGAAAAATTCGGTGTCGTCCACCGCTTTCATGGCTTTGTTGCGCAGGGTTTTGCCGTCGTGCCCGGCCTTGTCCATGCCGATAAACCATTGGCCGGTGGCGCGGTAAATCAGCGGGGTTTTGTGGCGCCAGCAATGCGCATAGCTGTGTTCGATTTTGGTGTCGGCCAGCAGGCGGCCGTTTTCTTGCAGCCATTCGGTAATCACGGGGTTGGCTTCCCACACAGTGAGGCCGGCCACGCGCGGCACATCGCTGCGGTAGCGGCCTTCGCCGTTTACCGGATTATCCAATTCGATGCCGTATTTCAGGCACACGAAATAATCGTCCAAGCCGTGCGAAGGGGCAGTGTGCACCAAGCCCGTGCCTGCTTCGGTGGTAACGTGGTCGCCGTTGAGCATCGGAATATCGCGCTCGAGGAAAGGATGCTCGAGATGCAGGTTTTCCAGCTTGGCGCCGCCGGTTTCGGCCAACACGGCGCTGTTTTCAAAGCCGTAGCGTTTGAGCGCTTCTTCGGCCAAATCTTTGGCCAGCACCAATTTGCCTTTGGGCGTGTCGATTAATTGGTAAACCACATCGGCACCGGCGCTGATGGCTTGGCTGGCCGGCAGCGTCCACGGTGTGGTGGTCCAGATTACGGCAAAGGCTTCGCCGCCGATTTCGCTCAGGCCGAATGCCTTGGCCAGCGCGACGTTGTCTTTAAAGCGATAAGCCACATCCACGGCGGGCGATATTTTGTCTTTATATTCCACTTCGGCTTCGGCCAGCGAAGAGCCGCAATCGAGGCAGAACTGCACCGGCTTTTCACCGCGATAAAGATAGCCTGCCAGATAGATTTCGCCCAGCGCGCGCACGGTTTCGGCTTCGGTTTGGAAATCCATGGTGAGATAAGGGTGTGCCCAATCGCCCATCACGCCCAGGCGCATAAAGTCTTTTTTCTGACGCGCAATCTGCTCTTTGGCATATTCGCGGCACAATTCGCGAAAGCGGGCGGCGGGAATATCTTTGCCGTGCAGCTTTTCCACCATCAATTCGATGGGCAGGCCGTGGCAATCCCAGCCGGGCACATAAGGCGCATCAAAGCCCGCCAGCGTTTTGCTGCGCAAGATGATGTCTTTCAGAATTTTGTTGGCGGCATGACCGATGTGAATATCGCCGTTGGCATAGGGCGGGCCGTCGTGCAGAATGAATTTCGGCCGGCCTTGGGCGATTTCGCGCAGCTTTTCATAGCGCTTGTGCTCATACCAGCTTTTCAGCCAGCCGCCTTCGCGTTTGGCCAAATTGCCGCGCATGGGAAACGGGCTTTCGAGCAGGTTTACGGTTTTGCTGTAATCGGTCATTTTGTTTTTCTCGTGCTTCGTTATGTGGTTTCAGACGGCCTTATCAAGCATGCAAGGCCGTCTGAAAAGCAAGAATATATTGTAACGGAATTAGGGCGGGTTTATAAGGTTTTCAAGCAGCTGCCTGCAGATTTACGCTGCCACCCAATGGCGTGCGGCATCCATATCGGCCCAGATTTGCGCTTGCAGCGCGTCGATGCTGTCGAACTTTTCTTCGTCGCGCAATTTGTGCAAAAAGCGCACATTCAAACGCTGGCCGTATAAATCGCCTTCAAAGTCAAACACATGCACTTCCAGCTTTTGGCGGCGGCTGGCCGACACGGTGGGGTTGAAGCCAAAGCTCGCCACGCCGCGTTTTTTGCCGAACGCGCCCTCGGCTTCCACCACAAACACGCCGCTCAAAGCATAATGATATTGGGCAAGCTGCACATTGGCAGTGGGGCAGCCTATGGTGCGGCCGAGCTTGGCGCCGTGTTTCACATGGCCGCTGAGCATGTAATCGTGGCCGAGCAGCTTTTTGGCATAATCAAGGCGGCCGTCTGAAAGCGCTTGGCGGATGGCGGTGCTGCTGGCGCGGATGTTTTCCACCATCACCGAGGGTGTGCGCTCCACCACCATGCCGCGCTGGTTTTGCAGCATGGCAAAATCGCCTTCGCGGCCGGTGCCGAAGCGGAAATCGTCGCCAATCAGCAGATATTGGGTGTTGAGGCTTTGCCGCAGCAGGCGGCTGATGAATGCTTGTGCGCCGATGTCGGCAAAAGCTTGATTGAAACGCAACACCCACACCGCATCAAGGCAGCCGGTGTCGCGCAGAAGCTGCAATTTGCTGCGCAAAGGCGTGAGCCGGTAAGGCAGCTCGCGGCCGAGCTTGCGTGCGAAAAATTCTTGCGGTTGCGGCTCAAACACAATCGCCACGGCCGGCAGGCCGCGGCTTTGGGCTTCTTCTTTCAATCGCTGCAAAATATGGCGGTGGCCCAGGTGCACACCGTCGAAATTGCCGATGGTTACCGCGGCGCCTTGCGGAAAATCGGGGGCTTGCGTTTGCCCGAACCAAACATTCATTAGGGGTGGTCTACGTGTTTTTAGAATAATGCGCCATTGTAAACGCAATCGGGCTTTTAAGAAACCTTGGCAGGCCGTCTGAAACGCTCAAGCGGCCTGCCATGCGGCACAGCATTTTGACTTTTCCGCAGCGCGCGGGCATGATGATGTAAAGATTGTCAACAATCCAAGCCAACCGCCGATGATTTGGCATGCTTGCAAATTAAACATTCCAAGCGGCGGTTTTTCTTGTAAAATAGCGCGTTTCCCGGCGGGTCTTACACGCGCCGCTCCACCGACACCAAACTAAAGGAGGCTCTGAAAAACTCTGGTGCATGGATTTTGCCGGCATTTTTATGCTAGGCAAGGCGGGGTTTTGAGAAAATAGTGGTTCTATTTCCTCAAACCCCCAACGCAGCATAGCGTAAAAAGGGCGGTAAAAGCCTTCATCATGAGTTATTCAGAGCCTTCTAATAATAAAAGAAGCCGATATGGATTTTCGTTTTGATATTATTTATGAATACCGCGAGATGTTTTTCTACGGCGCGCTCACCACTTTGGGGCTCACCGTGGTGGCCACGCTGGGCGGCACGATACTGGGGCTTTTTGGCGCATTGGCGCGCATCATCCGCTTTGAAAAAGGCAACCGCTTCACCCGCGCGCTGGCTTGGCTTTTGCGCACCGCTTCGCTGATTTACGTCACCCTTTTCCGCGGCACGCCTTTGTTTGTTCAAATATTTATTTGGTATTTCATCTGGGCGGTGGCGCTGATCAACCCCACCGACGGCTGGCTCATCAGCGGCGATTTGGCGGTGGAATTGCGCCGCAATTACGGCGCGCTGATTGCCGGCACGCTGGCGCTCACGGTAAACGCGGGCGCCTACATCACCGAAATCGTGCGCGCGGGCATTCAGTCTATCGACAAAGGCCAAATCGAAGCGGCGCGCTCACTCGGCCTCACTTATCCGCAGGCCATGCGCCATGTGATTCTGCCGCAGGCCTTCCGCCGCATGCTGCCGCCTTTGGCCAACGAATTCATCACCTTGCTGAAAGACAGCTCGCTCTTATCCGCTATTGCCGTGGCCGAGCTCGCTTATGTGCAGCGTACCATTTCCGGCCGCTTCTCGATTTACGAAGAGCCGCTCTACACCATCGCGCTGATTTACTTGGCCATGACCATGTGTTTGAGCTGGCTGTTTTCATGGTTGGAAAAACGCTATAACACGGCGCAGCGTTAGGGTTGTGATAAAAAAGCTTAAGGCCGTCTGAAAGGAAAACACCTGCGCAATGCAGGTGTTTTCCTTTCAGACGGCCTTGTTGTTGCTATTCAAATCAACGTACGCGATGGTTTGTAGGATACTTGTATCCGACATTTGCCGCGCCCTGATAGACCCTAACACGGCATCACCGTGATGCGGCTGCGGCCGTCGGCAATGCCTTTGCTGTAGCGGCGTGGAATCGAGCCGGCCACCGCGCTGCCGGCCACCACGCTTTCATAAGTGCAGATCAGCCGTTCATCCTGCGTGGCAAACGTGTAGCCGTCCGCCGGCAGCGGGTGGATTTTGCTGAACAGACTCCAGCGCACGGGTGTGCCCTCGGCGATGTTGACTGTGGCGCGAAAGCCGGCGTTGCCCTCGTTGCAGCCCACATGGAAATGGTCGTAATCAAACGGTGCGCGGTCGGGAAAAGGCGCGGCATCCATAAAGCCGAAAATACGGTCGTGGGCGCACAGGCTTTGGCGCACATAAGGCCAGATATTTTCCCGCAAAAACCATTGGTCGGCAAAATGGCGTGAAGCCACGCCCGCATCCACATAAGCCTGCATCTTGCCGCGCATATCGGGCACAGCGCCGGCCAGGGCGCCCCACAAGCCAGCGAGCACCAATTCGGTGTGGGTGCCGCCGTCGCGCAAGGTGTGGAAACAGCGGCCGCTTTGCACCCATTCGGCCACGGCGCGTGCTTCGCGCGGCGAAATCACCGAATCGGCATCGCGGAAAATCACCCGCGCCGCCTCGGCATCATCCAGCGCCAAAAAGCGCCACATGGTGCCCGGCCAGCCCTCCAGCTCGGGCGGCACGCGCACGATTTCGGCACCGTTGCCGCGCAGGCGCTGCAATGCCGGCTCGGGCACGCTGCCATCCACATAAAAGCGGCACACCCAACCGGGATACACCGCCGCGGCCAGCTCGGTGTTCATCACCGCAGGTTCGATGTATTCGGCGCGGTTGCCGAATAATGAAAACGAGATAATCTGTTTGCCCGGCCCGTTTGCCGGCAAAGCGGGCAGCGGCGGTGCATCAAGCGCGGCCATCACTTGGCTGTCGCGCAGCTGCAAGGCTTGCAGGCCGTAGGTGCGGCAGCTTGCCCAATCGTGCAGGCCGCCATAAGCATGCGCCAGCGCATCGAGCGAATTGAGGTGGCCGCTTTGGCGCTGCAAGGCTTTTTTGGCATACGCAATGGCTTCATGCCACAAGCTGCCTTTCACCGCCGCCGTGGCCGCATCGCTCAGCGGCGCCACCGCTTGCGGAATCAGCTTGTGCGCCCGCAACGCTTCTTGCATGGCTTGCGGATATTGTGCCGCCGCCATCGCCTGCTTGAAGGCGCTGGAAATGCGGTCGAGCTGCTGCTGGGTTTTGAGCTGTTGCGGCGTGAGGCGTTTCGGTTTCATACACAGGCTTTCGGGTTGCCCAGGCTTTCAGACGGCCTTGGCTTGACTTTCAGGCAAACAACTTCGGTTTATCAAAATCGATTTCACTAAAACCGCCTTTAACAAGGCAGAAGCTCGCAGGCCGTCTGAAACGTTTTATACCATTCAAAAAAATAATATACACACAGGCAGCCTGTAGGTCGGATTCTCGAATCCGACACTTGTTCGCAGAACAAGGCACGCACATCGCTTTGGCCGCCGGCCAAGCGTCGGATTCAAGAATCCGACCTACGCGGATGATGCTGCCGAACTGCTTTTATTTTGTAAGGTTATTTTTTGGATGGGTATTACACGCCCAAATAGCTTTCGCGGCTGGCCAGCCAGCGGGCAAGATGGGCCTCGACAATATCCGGCCGCTCGTCGATTAATTGCGGCGCGATATTGCGGGCGGCTTCGAGCAGGGGCAGATCTTCTTCCAGATTGGCAAAGCGCAGCATGGGCACGCCGCTTTGGCGCGCGCCGAGAAATTCGCCGGGGCCGCGGATATTCAAATCCTGCCGCGCGATTTCAAAGCCGTCGGTGTGCTCGTAAATCACTTTCAGGCGCGCTTTGGCGATGTCGCCCAAAGGCTCGGCAAAAAGCAACACACAAGCGCTGGCTGCGGCGCCGCGCCCCACCCGCCCGCGCAATTGGTGCAGCTGCGCCAAGCCCATGCGCTCGGCGTGCTCGATCACCATCAGGGCGGCATTGGGCACATCCACGCCCACTTCAATCACGGTGGTGGCCACCAACACATTCAGACGGCCTGCGGAAAATTCGGCCATCACTTCGGCTTTTTCCGCCGCTTTCATGCGCCCGTGCACAAGGCCGATCGAGAGCTCGGGCAAGGCAGCCTGCAAAGCGGCCTGCGTTTCGGTGGCGGTTTGCAGCTGCAAGGTTTCGCTCTCTTCAATCAAGGGGCACACCCAATAAGCCTGCTGCCCTTTGCGGCACGCGCCCAACACCAGCCCTTCCACTTCGCTGCGGCGCACGCTGTTAACCAGCCGCGTTTTGATCGGCGTGCGCCCGGGCGGCAATTCATCTATCACCGACACATCCAAATCGGCGAAAAAACTCATCGCTAAAGTGCGCGGAATCGGCGTGGCCGACATCATCAATTGGTGCACATCCGCGCCTTTGTTTTTCAACGCCAGCCGCTGCGCCACGCCGAAGCGGTGTTGTTCGTCCACAATCACGAGGCCGAGATTTTGAAACTGCACATCGTCTTGAAACAGCGCGTGAGTGCCCACGGCAATCTGAATCAGGCCGTCTGAAAGTGCGGCTTTGTTTTGCGCTTTCGCTTTTTTGCGCTGGCTGCCCGAAAGCCACGCCACGCTCAAACCCAGCGGCTCGAGCCATTGTTTGAACTTTAAATAATGCTGCTCGGCCAGAATTTCGGTGGGCGCCATCACCGCCACTTGCGCACCGGCTTCGATGGCGGTGAGCGCGGCGAGCGCGGCCACGATGGTTTTGCCGCTGCCCACATCGCCTTGCAGCAGGCGGTGCATGGGGAAGGTTTGCGCCATATCGGTGCGGATTTCGGCCAACACGCGTGCTTGCGCGCCGGTGAGCGCAAAGGGCAGCGCGTGCAGCAATTTATCCGACCACGCGCCGCTGCCGCGCAAAGGTGCCGCATCGCCGCTGAGGCGTTTTTGCCGCGCCAGCCGCATCGACAATTGCTGCGCCAAAAGCTCGTCGAATTTCAGCCGCTGCCATGCGGGCAAAGTGCCGTCGGAGAGCTGGTGTATGGTGTAATCGGGCGGCGGTGCGTGCAAAAGGCGCAGGCTTTCGGCCAAATGCGGCAGCTTCAGACGGCCTAATAATTCATCGGGCAAGGTGTCGTAGAGAGGAATGCTTTCCAAGGCCGTCTGAATGATGCGGCGCAAAGTGGGCTGGTTGAGCCCGTTTACCGTGGGGTAAATCGGGGTGAGGCTTTCGGCCAGGCCGCTGCCCTCGGCATCGCGGATTTTGGGATGAATCATTTCATCGCCGTAAAAGCCGTGTTTGATTTCGCCCACCGCGCGGATGCGTTTGCCCTCGGCCAGCTGCTTTTGATGGCTGGGATAAAAATGGATAAAACGCAGGTGCAGCACGCTGCCGGAAGCATCTTTAATTTGCACAATCAATTGCTTGCGCGGCTTGAATTGCACTTCTTGATGCAGCACTACGCCTTCCACCTGGCAAGGCACGCCGACGGGCGCATCGGCAATCGGCGTGATGTGGGTTTCGTCTTCATAACGCAGCGGCAGGTGCAGCGCCAATTCCCACGGCGTGTTGAGGTGCAGCTTTTCAAGCTTTTTGGCCGTGGTGTCGGTGATTTTCAGCAGCTTTTGATGGTCGGCTATCATGTGGAAAAAAGATTAATCGTTTCAAGCGGCCATTTTAAACGATTTCGACCGCAGATGGGTTTTCCGGCACACGCTTTCAGAAAGCACACCAAGGCCGTCTGAAAAGCTTTCAGACGGCCTTGGTGTGTGTTGATGATTACGGCAGGCTGCTCACCACCGCATCGGCACCCGCCGCGGCGGCCAGCTTATAAAGCACTTCTTGCGGCATATCGCCGTGCCACAGGCGGGTGATGTTGGCCAGCACCGGCAGATGGCTCTCTTTGCGCACGCGCACGATGGCGTCCACATCCAGCCGGTAAGTGTGCTCCGGCTCGAAGCTGAGCGTGCCCGCTTCGCCCAATATAATATGATGGTTGCCGCGCAAGGCTATATGCTCGGCGGCCACCAGCCATTCATCGGCGCGGTGGTGTTTGTCTTTACACAACACCACCGGCGTGTTCAGACGGCCTACTTCATCTTGCAGCGTGCGGTTGCCCATCAATTCGCCGCCCAAATAAAGTACATCGGCCTCGGCCAAAAGCGCCGGCTCGATTTGGCGCACATCGCGTATACGCACCAACACCGGCTTGCCCGCCGCATGATGTTGCTGCAAAAGCGCCTGCATGGCGCGCACCTGCTCTTTTTCATTGCCGCTGCCGCCGGCGGCATAAGGGCTGTAGGGCAGGTAAAACGGGTCGGCAAAAAAGGCATCTGCCGCTGCCGCGCGCTCGGGCAGCGTGGTGATATCGAGCATTTTTTCCGCACCGAAAGCCACACCGCGCACGGTGATTATGCTGTTTTGCGGCTGCGCTTCGCGGCTGACGATGCGCCAGGCATTGAGCACGCGTATGGCGCGCTCCACTTCGGGCAGGCTCTCGATTTCGTGCGGATGAAGCACCCGCTCGTCGCCCACCGCGCCAATAATGGTGCGCTCCTCGCCCTGCGAAATATGCTCTTGCAGGCCGCGGCCGCGTATCAGCTCAATCACCCGCGCCACCGCCTCGCTCGATGCTTGCTTTTGCATTACGATAATCATGTCGGCTCCCGATAAAGTTATCGCAGGATAGTAGCAATAATCTTGCTTGTGTGCCAATATTGCCGTCATTTCACGGTGGGCGTTTTTTACCGTTCAGCTTTTGCCCGCGCAGCCTCTGCCCGCTTCTGTGCTATACTTGCCCGCTGTTATTCTGTGTGTTTCCATTATGCTGGCGCGCTTTTTGCATTCGGGCAAATTCTGGCTCAAATTGATTATCTTCGGCGGCTTCACCATGCTGCTGCTGGCGCTTGGCCTCTACACTGCGCTTTATCAGATGTTTGATGCGGCCAAAATCCAAACCCTGCTCAACGAGGGCATCGAAGGCAGCGGCCGCAGCGTGCGCTTTGATGCGCAAATCGGCCGCAGCTGGTTTCCGCGCCCCACCGTCACCCTGCGCAACCTTACTCTCAGCAAGCCGCACAGCAGCGCCACCGCCCTGCATATCGACGAAATGAAAATCGGTTTGGCTTGGCGCAATCTTTTCGGCGGCGGCACCTTAATCGAAAAATGGGTGGTCAACCGCGCCGATGTCGAGCTTTTCCGCGACGCAGAAGGGCGCTGGAGCCTGCAAGATTTATGGGCAGCGCGCGGCAGGCCGCTGCAAATCAACCGTCTGATTATCAACGACAGCCGCCTCAACCTTTACCTGCCCACCCACAGCTACCGCTTCAGCAAACTCTCACTCAACAGCCGCGATTTACAAGCGCCCGACAAGCCCTTTACTTTCGGCGGCAGCGCAGAAAGCAGCCGCCGCGGCAGCATTGCCTGGCAGAGCAGCGGCACGCTCAACTTGGAAAACCACACCTGGGCTGTGCCCGATCTGCATATCGAAGCCGAAGCCGAACGCTGGGAAACCAGCGCCAAGCTCACGGCCGATGCTGATTTGAGCTGGCAGCCCGATGCGCGCAATCTACGCGTGGCCAATCTGCGCATCAGCGCCGATTCCCCCGAGCACAATCTGCACCTGAGCGCCCAAAGCCCGCTGATTACCCGGCAAAACGAGCTCACCCAAATCAACGAGCTCAGCAGCGTGTTCACCGCCGGCACCGCGCAAACAGGCCAATGGGACGGCACTTTGTCGCTCAACAAAATCAGCCTGCGCCCCACCGTGGCCACGCTGGCCGAATTTTCAATCAACGGCAGCCACAAAATCGGCGCGGTGCAAACCAGTTTCACCGCATCAGGCCCTTTGCAATGGCAGCAGGCGCAAGGCTGGAAAATCAGCGCGCTCAACCTGAGCACCCTGCAAGACAACCCCGCCACCACACCGCGGCAGCGCTTTGTGAGCCAATTGCAGGGCGCATTGACGCTCTCTGCTAACCGCCGCCAATGGCAAACCAGCCTGCAAGGTCTGTTTGACCGCCAACCCGCCGCCATAGAAGCCGCCTATAGCGCCGATGCCGCGCCGGCCAAGCTTAGCGGCAGCCTCAAGCTCGCCCGGCTCAACCTCGCCCCTTATTTCAACATGGCCGCACCGGCCGGCATACGCTACCCCGAGCTGCTGCAACAGGCCGCCACGCCCGAAATCGAAGCGCAAATCCAAATCGGCAGCCTCACCCTGCCCGGCGGCCTGCAAGCCGATGATTTCACCACCCGCATGTTTGCCAACCGCGAGCGCATCGCCCTCACTGCCTTAAGCGCCGGCCTTTACGGCGGCCGCACCGAGGGCGGCATCAGCATGGCCAACACCAGCCCGCCGGTTTATCATTTGCAGCAGGCGGCCGATAATGTGCTTATCCGCCCGCTCTTGCAAGATTTGCTCGGCTACCACAACATCAGCGGCACCGGCAACGCCATCATCGACATCACCGCACGCGGCGACAACCGCAAAAGCCTCACCCAAACCCTGGCCGGCAGCCTGCAATTGAATGTGGCCGACGGTGCCATGATAGGCTTCGACATGCGCAACATCCTCAGTCGCGCCAGCGACAATGCCGCCATCGGCGGCTACAGCACCGATGTGCAAACCCCGTTCAGCCGCTTTTCCATGAGCAGCGACATCAGCGGCGGCATCAGCCGCCACGACAACACCGAGCTCGTGTCCGACACCTTGCTGATCAGCAGCAGCGGCAGCATCGATTTCAACACCCAAATGCTCTCCGAGAGCCTGCTCATCCGCAATGCGCGCAACCGCAGCGCCAAGCCCGTGCCGCTGAAAATCACCGGCCCCGCCGAAAATCCTTCTGTCACCCTCGATTATCCGCGCCTCACTCTGGGCCTCAACACCCCCGAAGAAAAGCGCCGCGCGCTGGCCGAAACCCTGAAAGAGCAATGGCAATGGCTCAAACAATCGCGCACACTTTCAGACGGCCTCCGGCACACACCATGAATATCCTCGCCTGGAACGCCCCGCCGCCAACGGCCGAGCTTACCCGCGCCATTGCCGCGCATGAAAAACCGCTTTACTTGGCCGTGTGCCTACCCGATTTGAGCCTGTCCGAGTTCAGGCCGTCTGAAAGCCCTTCTGCGCTCGAGCAGGCATTGCAGCAAGCCATTAATGCACAAAGCGGCTGCATTCAGTTTAACGGTGTCAACGCGCTGAACGATATTCTGCCCGATGTGCACTTATGGCTGCTGCCCCCCGCCAATGCAAGCCGCCTGCACGAGCATTTCCCGCAGCCCGTGTGCTGGCAAACCGAGCCGGTGGCACAAAATAAAGCCGAGCCGCAAAAGCCTTGGTTCACCCCGCCCGCGAGCCGCACCGCGCCCGAGCGCGCGCTAATTATCGGCGCAGGCATTGCCGGTGCGGCCACCGCCCGCGCCTTGGCCGAACACGGCCTGCCCGTTACCGTGCTTGAAGCCGCCGCGCCCGCCCTCGCCGCCTCCGGCAACCGCCAAGGCCTGCTTTATGCCAAAATTTCCGCCCACCCCACCGAGCAAACCGAATTGCTCTTGTGCGGCTACGGCCACAGCCGCCGCCTGTTGCAACGCCTCCTGCCCGAAGCCGCTTGCTGGGGCGGCGATGGCGTGCTGCATCTTGATCACAACGCCACCGAAGCCAAGCGCAACCAAGCGCTCGGCCGCCAGCGCCACCACGCCCACCTTTACCGCACCGTTTCCGCCGCCGAAGCCGGCCAAATCGCCGGCATCACCATCAGCCAAAGCGCGCTTTACTGGCCGCAAGGCGTGTGGCTCAACCCGCCGGCGCTGGTGCACGCCCTGCTCGACCATCCCTTAATCACCCTGCATACCCACACGCCGCTTTTATCCGCCACTCACAACGGCCATGGCTGGCAAGCCCGCACGCCTGCCGGCCTGTTTCACGGCAGCCACATCGTTTACTGCACCGGCGCCCACAGCCCGCAGATGGCCGATTGCAATGTCGCCGCCCTGCCCTGGCGGCTGATTCGCGGCCAAACCAGCCTCGCCGCCGCCAGCCCCCAATCGGCCAAACTGCGCTGCGCCCTTTCCGCCGCCAGCTACATCAGCCCTGCTTGGCAAGGCCTGCATTGCTACGGCGCCACTTTTCTGCCGCAACAGCGCACAAGCGATTGGCAGATGGCCGATGAAATAGCCAACCGCGCCGAATTGGCCAAACTTCATCCCCATCTCGCCGCCGATTTGCTTTCAGACGGCCTATCCCTTGCCGACAATATCCCCAAAGGCCACGCCGCCCTGCGCTGCGACAGCCCCGACCATCTACCCATAGCCGGCCCCCTCGGCCACATCGCCGCCATGCAGCAAGCCTATGAGCGCTTGGCGCTTGATAAAAACTACCGCCTCAACACACCCTGCCCCTATCTGCCCGACGCCTACATCAACAGCGCCCACGGCAGCCGCGGCCTCGCCACCGCCCCCATTTGCGCCCAGAGCATCGCCGCCGCCATCCTCGGCCTGCCCGACCCGCTCTCACAACGCATCCGCACCGCGCTGCATCCCAACCGCACCATCGTGCGCGCCATCGTGCAACAGCAAAACCTGCTTGAAAATCCCAATATAGTGAAATGCACAAAAAAGTGAGACAGCGGGTAGGTTGGGTTGTAAACCCAACAAATCCACAAGCCGTCTGAAACGTTGGGTTTATCAACCCAACCTACGCCGTTGCAAAATGTAGTTTTATGTAACTTTTTCTTGCATTTCACTAGGGTCTGTTCACATTTCATCCGTGCGTAAGATTTTGAGCGCAAAAGCGCGCTTGCAAGGCGAAAAGCGCAGCAAGGTTGGACACCTTGCGAGCATTTTCAACGCAGCAGGCGCGTTTTTGAGCCAAAAGATTGCCACGAGATGAATTGTGAACAGACCCTAGATATAAATCATTGAATCAACAAAAAAAAGGCCGTCTGAAAAGTTTTCAGACGGCCTTTGCAAAACTGAAGCGAACCTAAATTGGATCAGCCGCAGGCGTAACCCGACAAAACTCAAACGGCCTTATAAAATCAATCGCATGCCACTTTATTCTTCATTTCGCCAGAGTGGACTGAATAAAAAACTCATACGGGCCGGCGCAAAGCATATGCCCCGGCCACACAAGCAAAAGCCATTTAAACCGCATGCATGACTATGCCACACACGCTACGCACAACTTGAAAGTTATCAGTTTTGTGTCAGTTTTTCTTTGATTTCACTATCGTTTTCAGACGGCCTACCATTCGCCCGCCCGCTGCGCATCGTGCTGCGCCAAGGTGTCGGCATGCTCGCTGCGGCTGAGGTATTCGCGGTCTTGCCGCAGGCTGTCGGCCACATAGCGCAAATGTCCCTCGGCAATTTCGGCGGCTTCTCGCGGCTGCTTGTTTGCAATTGCGGTAAACAGGGCGCGGTGGTGCTTGATCAAGGTGGGGCGCGGGTCGTCGATGATTTCGGTGTGCATAATGTGGCTGCGCGTTTGCCGATAAAGCAGATTGAGCAGGCCGCCTGAAAGCTGGGCAAACAAAATATTGTGCGCCGCCTCGGCGATGGCTTGGTGAAAATAAATATCGGCTTCTTCTTGGTGCGCCCGGTTGCGGCTTTGATAAGCCTCTTCAAATTTCTGCAACCAAAATTCAATCCGCTTCAAATCGGCATCGGTGCGCCGCTCGGCTGCCAGCGCAGCCATGCAGCCTTCCATGCTGCGGCTGAAATCAAACACATCGGCCTCCCAATCGGGATGATTGCCGAGCAGGCTTTGCCAGCCGAGCAGAAAATCCTGTTGCGGCTTGGCGGAAACATAATAACCATCGCCCTGCCGCGCCTCAAGCATTTGGCGCGCCACCAGCATTTTCAGCGCCGCGCGCACCGACGGGCGCGACACGCCGAATGCTTCGGCCAGCCGCCGCTCGGGCGGCAGCTTGCTGCCGACGGGATATTCGCCCGACACAATGCGCGCTTCCAACACCGCCAAAATCTGCTCGCTGATTTTTTGAGGTTTGATAATGGTTTGTGCATTCATCGATTTTGCCTTTTTATTTATCCAATACAATCATTCAAGCTTGTAGCAGGCCGTCTGAACCGCAGCAATGTGCCGGTTTAATGTTCAGCGCCCGTTTTCAGACGGCCTGCCGTTGAATTGGTCGGGCAAGCAAACCAATTTTGGCGCACCACACATTTTTTAACACAATCGACACTGCATCATCCTGCCGGATTTCAAACATTTTTCAGAAAATTTTGCCCAATCATTCACATTCGCAACACATCAAAAATATCAAATATTATTGATTAAAATCATTAAGTTGATAAAATCAAACATCCAAGCCGAAAGGCAGATCGACAATAATCGCTCTTTCTTGCCTGCGCAAGCCTATTGACCGCTTATGTCGCCTTTTGTAAAGTGTAGCACGCCCTGCTAAATTGGTCTGACCAATTTACCTAAGCCACGCCGGATAATGGCCGGCATTTTCACGACAACAACCCATTTCATCGGAGAAGCAATGAATATTCTCAACACTTTGCTGGCCCTGGCCCCGATCATCACCGTGTTTTTACTGCTGGTGGTGTTCAAGCTTTCGGCCAAAATTTCCATGGCCATCGCCTATGTGGTCACGGCGCTTTTGGCCGTGTTTTTCTGGCAGGCCGCGCCGGCGGTGGTGGCAGCGGCCACAGTAAACGGCATGATTGTGGCGCTCACCATTCTCTATATCGTGTTCGGCGCCATTTTGATGCTCAACACGCTCAAAGAAAGCGGCGCGATTCACTCTATCCGCCAAGGCTTTATGGATGTGTCGCCCGACCGGCGCGTGCAGGTGATTATCGTGGCGTGGCTGTTTGGCTCGTTGGTGGAAGGCTCTTCCGGCTTCGGCACGCCTTCTGCCGTGGGCGCCCCGCTCTTGCTGGCGCTGGGCTTTCCGGCCATGGCTTCGGTGATGTCGATTTTGATTATCCAATCCACGCCGGTGTCATTCGGCGCGGTGGGCACGCCGCTGCTCGTGGGCGTGTGGTCGGGCATCAACAATAAAGAAGATGTTACCGCCGCCATTACGCCGCAAACCGTGGAGCAATATTTGCAGCAAATCACCGGCAACGTGGGCTTGCTGCATGCGCTGGTGGGCTTTTTGATTCCGCTGATTCTGTGCGGCATGCTCACCCGCTTTTACGGCGAAAAGCGCTCTTTCCGCGAAGGCTTGAAAGCTTGGAAATTCGCCATTTTTGCCGGCATTGCCTTCACCGTGCCCTATTATCTGGTGGCGCGCTTTTTAGGCCCCGAATTCCCCTCTATGGTGGGCGGCTTTATCGGCTTGATGCTGGTGGTGCCCGCAGCCAAGCGCGGCTGGTTTGTGCCGAAAGAAACCTTTGATTTTCCGCCTAAAGATCGCTGGGAAAGCCGCTGGCTCGGCACCCTCAGCGGTAAAACCCATGACGACGACAACACCCCTACTTTTTCGGTGTTTCGCGCCTTTTCACCCTATGTGATTGTGATTGGTTTGCTGATTCTCACCCGCGCTTTAAAGCCCCTGAAGGCTTTTCTCACCGGCGACATGACCACCATCACTTTACCCAACCTGTTTGGCAGCGCCATCACCAGCAAAGTGCAATTCGGCTATTCGCCCGGCACCATTCTGATTATCGCGGCCATTGCCTGCATTTTCATTTTCAAAATGGACATCAAACGCTTCAAACGCGGCTGGGGTGATGCCGGTAAAACACTGATTTCCGCCGCGCCCGCCCTCTTTTTGGCCGTGCCCATGGTGCAGGTGTTTATCAACTCGCAATCGGGCGACATGAGCGCCGCCGGCGCTCTGCCCTCGATGCCGATGGTGCTGGCACACAGCGCGGCCGACTGGTTTAGCGGCATGTGGCCGAATATCGCCCCGTGGATCGGTGCGCTCGGCGCCTTTATTGCCGGCTCCAACACCGTCAGCAATATGATGTTTTCCTATTTTCAATTTTCCACCGCGCAGCAAATCGGCCTCAATGCCGATTTATCCTCCATCGTGGTGGCGTTGCAAGCCATCGGTGGCGCGGCCGGCAATATGATTTCCGTGCACAACGTGGTGGCCGCTGCCGCCGTGGTGGGCTTGCTTAACCGCGAAGGCGAAGTGATCCGCCAAACGCTGATTCCGATGCTCTACTATATCGTGCAAGCCGGCCTGATCGGGCAGGCGCTGATCACCGGCAGCATCGCTTGGTGGGGCGTGGCCGTGGCTTGGCCGCTGCTCTTTTTCGGCATTATGTCGCTGGGCGGCAAAAAAGCATAATCCTTGCCAAAACAAAAGCCTGCCTGCTTCAAGCGGGCTTTTTTATTGCCCGTTTGCGAAAAAAAATGAAACTTAATTGGCAAGTATCTACTCTATAAGCCCGTGTCTGTAAAAATGCAGACAGCTTTTCAGGCCGTCTGAAAAGCCTTCAACCCAATGAAGAAAGGTTTTACCCATGAAAAAATTATTGGCAACCGCCGCTTTTGCTCTGATTTTGTCTGCCTGCGCCAACAGTGGCGATAAAGCCCCCCAGCCGGAGCAGCAAGCTGCCGGCGGCAACGCCGCAGTAGAGCAAGCGCTGCAAGAATGCGCCGCCATCCAAGGCGGCAGCCAAGACCGCGCACAATTCGATGCCTGCATGAAATCTAAAGGCTTCGAGCGCCCGGCTCAAGGCGAAGCATCTGCACCTGCCGCGCAATAAGCCGCACTCCTTACAAAGCCGCCCGATGGGCGGCTTTGTGTTTGGCCAGCCGGCCATCAGCCGCCGCTTGGATGGCGCGATTGCAGATAATGTTCTTCCTGCTCCGGGCTGATGCCGCGCCGGCGCTGCCAACGATTAATATAAGCCACCACAAACGGGCTTAAAAAAGCCGTCACCACCACCGCCGTAGCAATCTGTGCTGTGGCCGCATCCTGTATGCCCGCAAAGCGTGGATCCACCATCGCAATGGCCGCCGGCGTGGCAATAGCATTGCCTGCCACCGCCGATTCACAAGCCCCCGCCAAAACATTGCGGGCAGGCCGCGGCCGCTTGCGCAAGGCATACCAGCCGTATAGAAACAACATCGCACCGCCGCCCGAGAGCAGCACCGTCATCAAGCCCAACACAATGCCGATCATGCCCGATGTGAGCAGCACCGAAAAATTAATGCCCGCGCCAATTGCAAAAGCCGCAAACGGAATAATCAGCTTTTCCCCAGGCGCCAGAAATTCGCGCACCAAGCGGCTGCTGTTGCCCAAAATAAAACCTAAAATAATCGGGAAAATCGCAGCAAACAAAGCCACCAGCGGCAAATCGGCCAAACCGGCCGTGCCCAGCGCCACCATGGTTAAAAACGGCCCATCATTGAGTGACAACACAGAAATCGCGCCCCGGTCGGTTTTATTGCCGAATTGGCCGGTGAGCGCCACATACAGAGAGCCGTTAGAATTAGACATAGCCGCAATAATCGCCAGCGGCAACAGCCCCCAAAGCGTGCCATCGGGCATTAAAAAAGCCACGCCCAAGCCCACCGCCACCGCCATCAAATATTTACCCAGCAGCAAAACCAACCCTTTTTCCACCGCTGGCAAGGCTGCCCTCAGCTGGATTTGCGCACCGATGCACATAAAAAACAAACCAATCAACACCGGCACGCCATTTTTAAACAAAGCCGTGGTGAAGCTGCCGATATGCAAAATGGCCGGCGCAAACGTGTTGATGAGCGCGCCCAAAAACAGCGGCAAAATCATCAGCGCGCCGGGTATTTTGCCGAGCTTATATAAAAGATTATCCATATCGCCGCTCCTCGTGGTTTCATTATTATTTCAAGCCGCACACACGCCGAAGCGTAGGCAAACACACCTGCCTTGTCTAATATGGAATAAATATGCCGTGATACTTATAAAGTATGCACTCGCCTGCCTAAGCGCATCTGCCCCATCCGCAAGATTAAACGAGGCCGTCTGAAAACGTCCAGACGGCCTTTTAACTATTTAAAATCAAAGATATATAACAGAATCCGCAGCCAAGCATCACAATGTTTAAGACCTTTACAAAACGCTCTTTCCGTCGCGCCTGTGCAGGCAGGAGACCGGCCTAAAGCACAGCTTCAGCAGCCGTAGGTCGAATACTTGCATCCGACATTTGGCCGCCAAGCCAAAATCGAATTCAAGAACCCGCCGACGCACCATCGAAAAAGGCCGTCTGAAACTTTTTTCAGACGGCCTGCCCAGCCTTTAAAACCACACAAAAAATCCGGCCGCCATCACAGCCCCAATTCCTGCCACATCGCATCCACTTTTGCCACCGTGGCCGCATCGCGTTCAATCACCCTACCCCATTCGCGGCTGGTTTCGCCCGGCCATTTATTGGTGGCGTCCAAACCCATCTTGCCACCCAATCCGCTCACCGGGCTGGCAAAATCCAGATAATCAATCGGCGTGTTTTCCACCAGCACCGTATCGCGCACCGGATCCATGCGCGTGGTAATCGCCCAAATCACTTCTTTCCAATCGCGGCAGTCCACATCATCATCCACCACCACGATAAACTTGGTATACATAAACTGGCGCAAAAAGCTCCAACAGCCCATCATCACCCGCTTGGCGTGGCCGGCGTATTGTTTTTTGATGCTCACCACCGCCATGCGGTATGAGCAACCTTCCGGCGGCAGATAGAAATCGACAATTTCGGGAAACTGCTTTTGCAAGAGCGGCACAAACACTTCATTCAGCGCCACGCCCAACACCGCCGGCTCATCGGGCGGTTTGCCGGTGTAGGTGCTGTGGTAAACCGCATTTTCACGCATGGTGATGCGTTCAACCGTGAACACCGGAAAATAATCTTGCTCGTTGTAATAGCCGGTGTGGTCGCCATAAGGGCCTTCCAGCGCCGTTTCATCGGGGTGGATTACGCCTTCGAGCACAATTTCTGCCCGCGCCGGCACCTGCAAATCATTGCCGATACATTTCACCAACTCCGTGCGCGAGCCGCGCAGCAGGCCGGCAAATTGGTATTCGCTCAAAGTGTCGGGCACCGGCGTGACCGCGCCCAAAATGGTGGCCGGGTCGCAACCGAGCACCACCGCCACCGGATAAGGCACGCCCGGATGCGCTTTTTTATGTGCCTGAAAATCCAACGCGCCACCACGGTGCGCCAGCCAGCGCATAATCAGCTTGTTTTTGCCAATCACCTGCTGCCGGTAAATGCCCAGATTCTGGCGCTTTTTGTGCGGCCCGCGAGTAACGGTTAGCCCCCATGTCACCAACGGCGCAACGTCTTCCGGCCAACAATGCTGAATCGGCAGCACGCTCAAATCCACATCCGCGCCCTCCATCACGATTTCCTGACACGGCGCTTTTTTCACCACATGCGGCGCCATGCTCCATAAATCCTTCAGCAACGGCAGCTTGGCAAACGCATCTTTAATGCCTTTGGGCGGCTCCGGCTCTTTCAGGTAAGCCAGCGTTTGGCCGATGGCGCGCAATTCGGAAATATCCTTCGCACCCATGCCCATCGCCACCCGCTCGGTGGTGCCGAACAAATTGGCCAACACCGGATAACCATAACGACTGCCATCGGCGCGCACCGGATTTTCAAACAACAAAGCCGGCCCCGCGGCGCGCAACACGCGGTCGGCAATTTCGGTCATCTCCAAATGCGGCGACACCGGCAAACCAACGCGCTTGAGCTTGCCCTCTTGCTCGAGCTTGGCCATAAAATCACGCAGATCTTGATATTTCATCATATTTATAAGGCCGTCTGAAACCTTCAGACGGCCTGTGGTGGATAATGCCGCGATTATAGCCGCTTTCAGACGGCCTGAATACGCTTGTTGCGCCAAACAGCAAATAGGCCGTCTGAACATTCAGACGGCCTGCATCACAAACAACAGCCCTTAAACAATCGCCGAGGACACCTCCGCCGCTGACAACATCTTGTCTTCAAAAGCAAACTGCACATAACGATAAGCGCCACTGCTGAAATAATTCGACACGCTCACCTGCTCCTCATTGCCAAAAGCCTTCACAATCAGATCATTGCCACTTTTCTCAAACAACACATCCGGCGACAAAGCCTCTTCAAAAATCAGCGTATCGATATGCTCAACTTTGCTGCCGTAATCACTCACAATATCCTTGCCGTGGCCGGCTGCAAAGATATAGGTATCGGCACCATTGCTGCCGCCTTCCAAATAATCATTGCCTGTGCCGCCAATCAACGTGTCGTTGCCGCTGCCGCCGTATAATTTGTCGTCACCGCTGCCGCCCAGCAACATATCGTTACCGTTACCGCCTTCCAAACGGTCATTTCCTTCGCCGCCGTCTAAATGGTCGTCACCATTACCGCCATAAAGGCTGTCGTTGCCTTCATCGCCATACAGTTTGTCGTTACCGTTTTCACCACTCATGTAATCATTGCCCAAACCGCCGTGCAGAATATCGATACTGTCCCAACCATAAAGCCGGTCGTTTTTATCGCTGCCGTCACCTTCTACGGTAATTAGCGACATATCGGCGGCGGTAATGGTTTTATCGTCAAAGGCAAACTGGTAATAGCGATAGCCGCTGTTGCTGCTGAAATAGTTGCTGACTGCAACCGCATCTTCTGCACCAAAAGCTTTTATAACCAAATCATTATCGCTGCGGGTGAATACTGCATCGGCCAATACGGCACCTTCGAAACGCAATGTATCAGTATGTGCCTGATTGCTGCCGTAATCGTTCACAATATCTTGGCCGTGACCTGCTGCGAAGATATAGGTGTCGGCTTCGCCGTTTCCGCCCTCTAATTTATCATTGCCGGCACCGCCGATTAAGGTATCTTTGCCGGCACCGCCGTAAAGCTCGTCATTACCGCTGCCGCCCAGCAACATATCGTTACCGTTACCGCCTTCCAAACGGTCATTTCCTTCGCCGCCGTCTAAATGGTCGTCACCATTACCGCCATAAAGGCTGTCGTTGCCTTCATCGCCATACAGTTTGTCGTTACCGTTTTCACCGCTCATGTAATCATTGCCCAAACCGCCGTGCAGAATATCGATACTGTCCCAACCATAAAGCCGGTCGTTTTTATCGCTGCCGTCACCTTCTACGGTAATTAGCGACATATCGGCGGCGGTAATGGTTTTATCGTCAAAGGCAAACTGGTAATAGCGATAGCCGCTGTTGCTGCTGAAATAGTTGCTGACTGCAACCGCATCTTCTGCACCAAAAGCTTTTATAACCAAATCATTATCGCTGCGGGTGAATACTGCATCGGCCAATACGGCACCTTCGAAACGCAATGTATCAGTATGTGCCTGATTGCTGCCGTAATCGTTCACAATATCTTGGCCGTGACCTGCTGCGAAGATATAGGTGTCGGCTTCGCCGTTTCCGCCCTCTAATTTATCATTGCCGGTACCGCCGATTAAGGTATCTTTGCCGGCACCGCCGTAAAGCTCGTCGTCGCCTGTACCACCAGATAAAATATCATCGCCACCCCGACCATGCAGCGTGTCATTACCATCCGCGCCCATTAAATAATTGGAAAGATTATTGCCATAGAATACATCTTTACCATCAGTACCCAGTTTATGTCCCAGTCCTTCCAGTGTATTTCTGCTGAGTACTTGAGCATATTCATCTAGCTGTCCAGCATTTACTGCATCATAAGTTATTTGGGTAAGCAAAGTACTCAGCTCCGCAAACACCGGCTTATTATTATTCTGGCTAAACACGATAAATTCGCTCAAATCCACAAATGCTTTTTTGGGATTTTCTGCGTGCACCGTTTCAAAAGCGGTTTTGATGCCGCTGAAATCAGGCTCGAAGCTGCCGTTGGCCAGGGTAAACGTAACGGCATTGAGATAAGGCTGCAAACGGGTTTGAAACAGCAGGCCTTCGTAGATGCTTTTCATCAAAGTGGCATATTGTTTGTCGGCCACGGCAGCCATTTTGCCGAAGGTGGCTTCGTTATACACACCCACAAATGAAGAGCGGATGCCGCTGAATGCATTTACAATGGCCAGCTTACGCGCGGTTTCGTCCAGCATTTGCTGCCGCTCTTCGCTCACCATAAAAATTTGATTCTGCATGGCTTTGGCCTGCGCCGGGGTGAGGCCGATGCCTTCGGAAGAAGTGAGGGTGAGCTGGTTGCTGATGGAAATTTCGGCGCCGAAATAAGGGTTGGTGGCTGCCCATTGCTCCACCAGATTTTCCAAAAGCGCTTGCTGCGCTTCTTTGCTGTCGGCTTCGGAATAGGCTTTCAATGCCAGCGCCAGCTTTTCGGAAAGGGCGGCGGCTTCGCGCAAATCGCGCAGCCCGCCGATGCCTTGCAGATTGGCCGCCTGCATTTGCTCGGGCGTGAGCGCGATCTTGTCGGCATAATTTCCATAAAGGTTATTCACCACAAAATTCACATCACCCATTTGGCCGCTGCTGCCATCGGCCTTGGTGAAGCTGCCCTGCTGCACCAGCGTATTGCCGCCGGCCAGGCCGGTGTGGGTGTTTTTATAGGCGGTGTCGAGCGATGCAATGCCCAACTCTTCAAGCGTAAACAGTTCCGATGCTGTGCTGATGCCGTCTGAATTCAAATCGCGCCACACGCGCAAATCGGCAAATTTTTCATCCGCAGCATCCACCTTGCCGTCACCATTGCTGTCGAGCTCGGCCAATGCCGCATAGCCGTGCGCCGCGCGGCTGCCGTCGGCAAGCAGCGTGGAATCGCCAAACAGCTCGCCGCCGTTGTTGATTATGCCGTCGCCATTGCGGTCGAGCACCAGCAACCCGTCATCCGGCTTCACCCAGCCCGTGGCCGTGCGGATGCCGTCTTTATTGTGATCAAACAACGCGCCCTGATATTGCCCGCCGCTATTGTTTCAATGCCGTCGCCATCCAAATCGAGTATCATCGGGTCGACAATATGGTATTTGCCTTCCCACGGCAGCTTGACCAAATCGCCCAAATCTTTGGCAAACGGAATAAACCAATCGCCAAAATCTTTTTGCGCCTGATCCCACCAATCGCCGGCTTGATCGAATTTGTCTTTAAGCCAGTCGCCAAATGCTTTCTCGCCTTCTAAAGCTTTATCTACAACATCATTGATTGCATCAGAAAGTTTTTCTTTTGTAGTATTCAATTTGTCGGCAATATCGCCCAAAGTTTTATCAAATTGATCTTTAAGCCGCCCTAAGTCATCAGCTAATCCGTTTGAAACATCGCCCAAATTAACGTCTTCTTTATACACCGTGCCTGCCGCACCTGCAGCCAAAGCTGCGGCACCCAAGGCTATAGGTGCCCACACAGGCGCAGTTCCTGCCGCAGCAGCCGCTCCAATGCCCGCCGCAGCGGCACCCAAAAGTGCAGAAGACACGCCCAAAAGATCGCGTGTATTAATAGTGCCACTTGTATTAGCACTATCTATCATGCTATATACACTAGAACTTCCCGCCACCGCATTAGCATAAGGAATTGATTTACCTCCCACCTGAGCAACATTATCAGCATATCCCCACGCAGAAGAGAATGCAGAAAACCACTGTGGTGACCTGACATCTACTTGTGGATTATTCGGATCAATTGCATCCACAAAATTTACAGAATTAACTGTAGCATTACCTGCATTGATTGCATTAGAAGGCTTTACTGCCATAATCAAAACCCTTTATTTTCCCTGGCCTTTAGCCACTTAGTTAATGAAATAAGTCCCACAACAAATAGAATAATTGCAATTACACAATTAGCAATACTTTTTGATATATAATTATTTCTATATATATCAATCATATTTTGATAACTATATATTTTTCCTGTTTGAATAATTGTGAGTTCATAAATTGTTTTCTTATCATTAATTCTAGCAATAATCTCCTTACCATAAAAAAAACGTGGGTCTTGGCATAATTCATTATTTCCCTCATTGCAAAATCCTTGCCTTTCCCTTTTCAGAGCGATCCACTTACATTGCCCCAAACCATAGCTTCCGCCGCCATTGCTCGCGCCAAAGCTGTTCAATGGCCGTTGTGGGTTGTCGCAATAAATATTAATATTGCCATTATTTGTCTGAATATATATACCATCATGTCTGTTATTATAGGGTTTAGGAGGTGCTCGTTCATCAGAGATAATTGTTCCATAAATGGTATTGAGCGACTCATATGATGGCTGTCCGTTCATATAATAGTTATATTGAATAAGTAAGCGAATACTTAAAAATATAAAGAGAATATCTAGAAATAATATGGGTATCCACACCTTCTTAAAATCAAACTTAAATCCCATCAAAAAAGGTTTTTTATTTTTATTTACCATCTTTACAATCCTTAATAACATAGCTTATCTAAATCGAACACCCATAGCCTGTGTATACGTTCTCTCTTGCTCAGATTCAAATCTTTCTGATTTTTATTATGATACTCAAAAATTTTAGAACTTTTATCAGCAAGCGTAGCCTGTGTAGGGTGTGTGCCATAGGCACGCACGCGTTCTCTCTCATTCAAATCCTCCTAATTTTTATTATAAATACTCAAGAATTTTAGAACCTTTAAAATGCTTAAGCGTCAATGATAAAACGCGTGCGTGCCTATGGCACACACCCTTGTATATTAAAACCAATGTACCATAGCATCCAAACAGGTTATCCGCCTCCGTACACACCCTGGGATTTCCACATCCGCGAAGTAGCCAAAAGAGCGGATAACCACCCATCAGCACAACCGAACAGTTGCCAGACAACACAACCGAATACAAGGAAGGTTCATGATGAGTACCCAAAACTATGGCGGCATCGATATTGCCAAAAAGAATTTCGTTATCGGCATTACCGGCATGGCCAAAACCAAAACCGAAACCAACAACCCCAAAGGCTTTGAGCACGCCATTGAATATCTGAAGAAGCACCAAGTCGATTTGGTCGTCATGGAAAGCACCGGCGGGTTGGAAGTGCCCTTGGCCAAAGCCCTGCACCATGCCGGATTGCGCGTAGTGATTGCCAACCCGCGCCGGACACATTCCTATTCTCTGTCGTTTTCACTGGGGAAAACCGACAATAAAGACGCCAAAATGCTGGCCGATTACGCACAAGCCATCGAAATCAAAGGCAAAACTGTCCAAATGCTTTATTGCCCCCGTTCAGCCGAAGAAGAAACACTCGAAGCCTTGGTCAAACGCCGCAGCCAGCTGGTCGAAATGCGTACTGCCGAGAAAAACCGTTTGACGCAGATCCACGAAACGCAAAAACAAAGCGTAGAAGATTTAATCGCCCATTTCGATGCACTGATTGACGCATTGGACGAGCAAATTTTCCAATACACCGATAGCGGCTTCGATGGAAAAGGCAAAATCATCAGCAGCATCAAAGGCGTGGGCAATACCACTTGTGCCATGCTGATAGCGATGCTGCCCGAGCTGGGGCAATTGTCCCATAAAAAAATAGCCCTGCTTGTCGGCGTTGTCCCGCCTCCGGATCAAAGCGGGGATTCTGACGGGAAAACCGGCTGTATCGGGGGCAGGAAGGAAGTGCGCGATATGCTTTATATGGCGGCACTTTCTGCCAGCCGCTTTGAGCCTGCGATTAAAGTGTTTTATGAGCGCCTGATTGCAAAAGGCAAGCCGTTTAAAGTGGCCATTAATGCGTGTATGCACAAATTGCTGCGAATTCTGAATGCGAGAGTGCGCGATTACCTCCAATCAGAGCGCCTCGCTCACGCTTGATTTTAAGTGTTTATTGATTCGGCAATTAAATATTGAAATGTTTATGCAGCATACTTCACCTTCGGATCTCTAAAATACGCAGCCACCCGTTGAGGATGGTTCTCCAGCATCCGCATATGATTCTCCGTTGCCTGCTTCAGTTTCGCTTTTGTACGATGCTGAACACGCGAGCCCAGTGCTTGTTTCAAATCCGCATTCAACCGTTCATCAGGGTTCAGCTCCGGGCTGTAACTGGGTAAATAAAACACTTCGATCTTCTCTTTATGCTTTTCCAACCAGGCTTTGACCGGCTTGCTGTGGTGAACCCGCAGGTTATCCAGTATCAGGAAGATTTTCTTACCGGCATCTTTGATTAATGCTTCCAGAAACTCAATCAGCTTGTCGCTGTTGAATGCATCTTCCACAATCATCCAGCGTGCCTTGCCCTGGTTGGTCACCGTTGAAATCATCGAAAGTTTATGCCGTGTCCCGCCTACGGTATAGGCTACCGGCGTTTGTCCTTTGGGCTGATAACCCCGCCCGCGTACATCGGTATTGACTACCGCTGTTTCATCACCCCAATGGATTTCCGCTTTTTCGGCTTTTGCCCGTTTGGCGATATCGGGATAGGTTTCCTCCAGCCATTGCTTCACTGCTTCGGGACGTTGCTCGTAGGCGCGCCGGATGGGTTTTTGCGGCGTAAACCCCCAGCGCTTGAGGTATTCGCCTACCGTACGTACCGGCAATTCGATAGCCAGCTCTTGCTTGATCAAGGCCATAACCGCCGCCCGAGTCCATAAGGCGAAGTCCATTTTCATCTGCTCGGGGCGCTTTTCACAGATAAGGCGCTGTATGTGGGCTTCCTGCTCTTCACTCAGTTGGCGGCAACTTCCTGATGGGCGTCCGCGCTTTTTGGGTGCCAATGCTTTGATGCCGTCTGCTTCGGCGATTTTGATGGCTGAGCGCGCGGTGACATGACCCATGCCGAGCATTTCGGCGATTTGCTCGGGTGTTTTGCCCTGTTTGTGCAGTCTGACTGCTTGCTTGCGCCGTTCGAATTGGGCTTCGGCTGCAAGTTTTCTTCCGTCTTCTTTTTCCATTGGGGAGAAATGGGGATTAATGTTGAAATTTCAATATTTAATTGCCGAATCTATAGTGTTTTTGACTGACGAGTTGGAAACGCAGTTGCAGCGCAAATTGCTGAGTATTCTGAATGGAAGCGTACGCAATTATCTCCATTCAGACGGCCTCTCCTGCGCTTGATTTTCAGTGTTTGGTGTTTTTGACTGACGAGTTGAAAACACAGTTGCTACATACAGGCTACGCTTGCTAATGATGCAGATGCGACAGCTCCATTCAATTGAAATGCTGCCCCTGTTGATATAGCTGCTCCAACCTGCGCTACACCTGTCTTACCAGAGTTTTGTGCACTTGCAATGATAGCAGCTCCCGTTGCCGCTAAAGAAATAGCTGCAATTGTGGCATCCAACCCATCAAGCGAAGTTTTAGAATCTACTGGTTTTTGAAAAGTTTCTATTATTTTATTAGCATTTTGAAGCGCATCCGCATAATTAATAGCTTTTTGTATTGTGGACACTTTATCTCCCATTATTAAAAATAAAAACAATAAACCAAAAAAGTGAAGCAAGACAAATCAAAAATGTTAAATATGTTATATATAGCATTGAATTTTGAATAATTTCAGCATATTTTTTACCTTCATTTATCCTTCTGTTTAAATATTTAATATTTAATATTTTAAATATTTTTGATAAAAATATATTTAAAAACCCAGTAGCATAAAAAATATATTGATTGATATAAACAAAATCGGTAAAGTTTCCTATATCATTTTTATTCTTAAAAAAATATATACCTATACTAAAATAAATAGAAAATAGTATTATCAATATTATTATTAATAAAAAATTCATAGAATTTAATCCTTTGGATACGCGTAAATTTAACTATTATTATGGCCTGTTACTACATCTAATTATACAAAGCGCTTTATTATTCAGATAAGCCGCGCTCACAGAACGGATGTTCAACCCATTCAAAGTAAACAACTCACTCTCATCTCTGAAATCATCTGAATTCAAATCGCGCACGCGCAACTCAGCAAGTCGCCACCTCGGAAATCATAAATCAAACAATTGAAATTTATAAAATAGATGATTGAATTGTTACTTATTGTTCTCAAGCAACGATTCAGCATACTACCATGCCAATCACATGTTAATCAATGCAAAACTTATCTTAATTTATAAAAACTTAACACTATCCGCTTAAACTTAAATACAAACAAAAGCCTTAGGGTCTATTCACAATTCATCTCGTGGTAATCTTTTGGCTCAAAAACGCGCCTGCCGCGTTGAAAATGCTCGCAAGGTGTCCAACCTTGCTGCGCTTTTCGCCTTGCAAGCGCGCTTTTGCGCTCAAAATCTTACGCACGGATGAAATGTGAACAGACCCTAGACCGTCTGAATATTCAGACGGCCTATGGCTTATTCCAATAATTTAAATTTTATGTTTTCTTTCAGACGGCCTTATTGATAGCCGTTTAATCCGCCTGTTTTTTCAATAATCTTAAAGCATTGGCCACCACAATCAACGAGCTGATGCTCATGCCTAGGGCGGCGATCCAGGGGGTGACGAAGCCGAGCACGGCCAGGGGCACGGCGATGAGGTTGTAGATGCTGGCCCAGATTAGGTTTTGGCGGATAATGCGGCGGGTGCGCTGCGCTTGCTTGAGAATGCGCGGCAGCACGGCCATGTCATCGTTGAGCAGCACCACATCGGCGCCTTCGCGTGCCACATCGGCGCCGCCGGCCACGGCCACCGACACATCGGCGCGGGCGAGCACGGGGGCGTCGTTGATGCCGTCGCCCACCATCAGCACTTTGCGTCCTTGCCGTTGCAGGGTTTCGACATAGGCGAGTTTGTCTTCCGGCGTGGCTTCGGCGCGGTGCGCATCCAGCGCCAGCCCGGCGGCGAGGTTTTGCACGGCGGCGGCTCTGTCGCCGCTGAGCAGGTGCAGGCGCAGGCCTTGCTGCTTGAGCGTGGCGAGCATGGCAGGCACATTGCTTTTGATGGTGTCGTCGAGCAAAAAGGCGGCTTGAAAGCCTTGGCGATTGCCCAGCGCAATCAGGCTGCCGCTGTGCTCGATTTCTTGCAGCGCGCGTGGCAGATGGCCGGCGATTTCGGCCACAAATTCGGGGCGGCCGAGCGCCCAGGTTTGGCTTTGGCCGTTGATGGCAAGCTCGGCGCTCACGCCGTGGCCGATGCGGTTGAGCCGCTGCGCGCTGCGGATATCGAGGCCGCCGCCTTCGGGCAGGCTCATAATGGCGCGGGCAATCGGGTGCTCCGATTGGGCTTCGAGCGCGCGCGCGATTTGGGCGGCTTGGTGCATATCGATATTGCCCAAGGGCAAAATGGTGCGCACGTTCAGACGGCCTTCGGTGAGGGTGCCGGTTTTGTCGAACACCACATCGCTGATTTGCGACAAGCCCTCCAGGCTGTGGCTGCCGCTGATCAACACGCCGTCTGAAGCGAGCATGCCGGTGGATGCGGCCAGCGCGGTGGGCGTGGCCAGCGATAAGGCGCAGGGGCAGGTGATTACCAGCAGCGCCACGGTAATCCACAAGGCGGTTTGCACATCGGCATAAAGCCACCAGCCGATAAACACGGGCACGGCCATTAAAAGCAGGCCAAGCACAAACGATGAGGCATATTTATCGGCCAATTCGGCCAGGCGCGGCTTTTGCGCCAGCGAGCGGTCGAGCAGCTTCACAATATGGGATAAGCGGGTGTGGCCGCCCACTTGCTCGGCCTGAATCACCAAAGGGCCGGAGCTGTTGAGCGTGCCGGCGGTTACGCTGCTGCCCGCGGCTTTGAACACAGGCAGGCTCTCGCCGGTGAGCATGGCTTCGTTTACCTCGCTCTCACCGGCGAGCACGCGGCCATCGGCGGGAATCACTTCGCCCGGGCGCACAGCCAGAATATCGCCGGCGCTAAGCTGCACCACGGCGGCCTCTTCGCTCGCTTCGCTGGCGGGATAATCTGGCAGACGGTGGCAAAATGCGGGCACCAGCTTCACCAGCCGCTCGGCCGCGTCGCCCGCTTTGCGCCGCGCAATCTGCTCCATATAGCGCCCGGCCAGCAGGAAAAACACAAACATCGCCAGCGATTCGAAATACATGCCCTGCCCCGCATTATTCAAAAGCGCATAAAGGCCGGCGATAAAAGTGAGAATCAGCGCAATGGCCACGGGCGTGTCCATGCCCACGCGGCGGTTTTTCAAATCGCGCCAAGTGCCTTTGTAAAACGGCACGGCCGAATAAAACATCACCGGCAGCACCATCAGCAAAGCGCCCCAATGCAGCAGCGCCAGATATTGCGGCTCGATATCGTTGTAAAGATAAGTGGGAATGGCAAACATCATGGTCTGCATCATGCCAAGCCCGGCCACGGCCAGCCGGATCAGCGATTGCTTGCGCTCTTTTTGCGCCTGCTGTTCGAATTTCTGCGCATCATAAGGCGCGGCGGTGTAGCCCGTGTTTTGCACGCGCAGCAAAATATCGGAAAGCGCCACGCGATCATTGTCCCAAGCCACGCGCATGCGGTGGGTACTGTAGTTCAAATCCACGCGCAACACGCCATCAAGCCGCAGCAATTGCTGCTCGATCAGCCACACGCAGGCGGCGCAGGTGATGCCGCCGAGCATCAACACCGCTTCGCGCTCGCTGCCGGATAAAGTTTCCACAAAATCGGCCTGCATTTGCGGCAAATCGTAAAGTTTGAGCTGCTCGAGAATTTCCGGCGGCGGCAAGGCGGCTTTTTCGGCCTCGGCGGTGCGCTGCCTGTAATAATGCCCCAGCCCCGCATCGATAATGCTTTGCGCCACCGCCTGGCAGCCGGCGCAACAGGCCGGCTCTTCGCGCTTTTCATAGCGTATGTTCAGGTGGATATTTTCGGGCACGTCCAGCCCGCAATGGAAACATTTTTTTTCATTCATGGTGGGCGGATTTTACGCGCAATTTGAGCGGATGGTGAAACAAATAAGCGCGCGCGGCGCATTTTCGGGTGATAGCGATTCAAGTCGATATAAAGCCCATCGTTGCATAATGCCAAGGCCGTCTGAAAGCGTTTCAAACGGCCTGGCACCCTTTCGCGTGCGCACCTGCCTGTTGAATGTTTTAGCGGTGAATTATAGGCATAATACCAATCTAAAAAAATAACCTAACTTCTTTGTCTCGCCTTGCCGTACTATAGTGGAATGCAAGAAAAAGTGATACAAAACTGCGCACTATAACAGGTAGGTTGGGTTGTCAAACCCAACGTTTCAGACGGCCTGTGGGCTTGTTGGGTTTTCAACCCAACCTACCCGTTGTGTCACTTTTTCCTGCATTCCACTATATCTGTACTGTCTGCGGTTCGCCGCCTTGTTAGCTTACTTTTTTGAATGGGTATAAGAAAGGCCGTCTGAAAATATTTTCAGACGGCCTGCAAACCATCACACTTAAAACTTAATTGCCGTTTTGTGCCAGCTCCGTTTCGCTCAAGGGTTTGATGTGCCAGATTTTATCGGCATATTGCTGAATGGAGCGGTCGGATGAGAAATAGCCCATATTGGCGATATTAATCAGCGCGGCGCGGCGCCATTTGGCGGTGTCGCGATAATATTCGTCTGCTTTGTTTTGCGCTTCAACATAGCTGCGGAAATCGGCCATCAATTGATAATAATCGCCGTGTGCCTGTGCCACATCGCTGTAGCGGCCGGGTTCATCAGGCGAAAACACGCCGGTGGTGACTTGTTTTACCACTTGGCGCAGGTCGCGATCGGCTTCCAGATAGCTGATGGGGTCGTAGCCTTCGCGGCGCAGTGCTTCCACTTGCTCCACGGTGTTGCCGAAGATAAAGATGTTGTCGTCGCCCACTTTTTCGCGGATTTCCACGTTGGCGCCGTCGAGCGTGCCGATGGTGAGCGCGCCGCCGAGGGCGAATTTCATGTTGCCGGTGCCAGAGGCTTCGGTGCCGGCCAGCGAAATCTGCTCCGACAAATCGGCCGCCGGCGTGATGATTTGCGCCAGGCTCACGCTGTAGTTGGGGATAAACACCACTTTAATCAGATCGTGAATGCGTTTGTCGTTGTTGATCACAGCGGCCACATCATTAATCAGACGGATGATTTTTTTGGCCATGTAATAAGCCGAAGCGGCTTTGCCGGCAAAAATAAACACGCGCGGCTGCCAATCTTTTTCAGGATGCGCCAAAATGCGGTTGTAGCGGTCGATGATGTGCATCACGTTCATGGCTTGGCGCTTGTATTCGTGGATGCGCTTGATTTGCACATCAAACAAGGCTTCGGGGTTGACCTTGATGCCGAGCTCGCGCTCGATATAGTCGGCCAGGCGGCGTTTGTTGGCATTTTTCACTTCGGCAAATTCGGCCTGCACTTTCGGGTCGTCCACCAAATCGTTGAGCTCGGCTAATTTTTCCAAATGCAAGCGCCATTGCGGCGTGCCCAGGTGTTTGTCGAGAAAGCCGGCCAAGGGGCGGTTGGCCACGGCAATCCAGCGGCGCGGGGTAACGCCGTTGGTCACGTTGGTGAAGCGCTCGGGGAAAAGCTCGGCAAAATCGGCAAAAATTGAGGTGGTCATCAAATCGGAGTGGATTTTGGCCACGCCGTTGACTTTGTGCGAAGCCACCACGGCCAGCCAGGCCATGCGCACACGGCGCTCATAGCCCTCATCGATAATCGACACGCGACGGATAAATTCTTCATCATATTCACCCAGCTCGCGTACGCTATCGAGGAAATATTCGTTGATTTCGAAAATCAAATCCAAATGGCGCGGCAGTAGGCGACCCATTAAATCAACCGACCAGCTTTCCAAGGCTTCGCTCATCAGGGTGTGGTTGGTATAGGAGAAGATTTTGCAACACATCGCCCAAGCGTCTTGCCACGCGATGCCTTCTTCATCAATCAGAATGCGCATCAGCTCGGGAATGGCCAGCACCGGATGGGTGTCGTTGAGGTGGATGGCCACTTCGTCGGCCAGCGTTTCGATGCTGTCGAAGCGGCATTTGTGGCGGGCGATGATGTCTTGCACTGAGGCCGACACCAAGAAATATTCCTGCTTGAGCCGCAATTCGCGGCCGCTTTCGGTGGAATCGTTGGGATAGAGCACGCGCGAAATGTTTTCATCGCTGGTTTGGTTACGCATGGCGGAAAAATAATCGCCTTTGTTGAAATCGGCCAAATCAAACAGCGAGCCGGCATGTGCGGTCCACAAGCGCAAGGGGTTGGCCACATCGCCACCATAGCCGGGAATGATTTCATCATAGCCCAGCGCAGTGATTTTTTCAGACGGCTTCCAGTATTTGATGGGGCCGATGCTACGCAATTGGCCGCCAAAAGCCACCGGATAATGCTTGTTGGGGCGGGCAAATTGCCAGGCCATGCCTTTATCGAGCCACAAATCGGGCTTTTCCACTTGCTGGCCGTCAACGATTTCCTGCTTGAACATGCCGTATTGATAGCGGATGCCGTAGCCCATGGCCGGAATGCGCAAAGTGGCCAGCGAATCGAGGAAACACGCGGCCAAGCGGCCGAGGCCGCCGTTGCCCAAGCCCGGGTCTTCTTCTTTTTCGCTCACTTCGTCAAAATCGATGCCCAGCTGGCGGAAAGCCTCGATAAACACATCGTAAACGCCTTCGTTAATCAGCGAATTGGTAAAGGCGCGACCCAGCAGAAATTCCATCGATAAATAATACACCATGCGTTTTTGGTGCTCGATGTGGCTGCGGCGGGTTTGCAGAAAGCTCTCAGTTACCAAATCGCGGGCGGCAAACATGGCGGCATTGAGCCAATCTTCGGGTCTGGCATCGCGCGGGTCGACGCCCAAAATAAAAATCAGTTTGTAAACAATAGATTTGCGCACAAGCTCGGCATCGGGCTTGGGCACGCGGTATTCATATTCAGGTAACTTGACCATGGTTTTGTTCTCCACACAAGGTTGGCGGTTTGGTTTTAAGAATTCGGCATAATTTTCATAATTTTAAGGCCGTCTGAAAGCGGCGGCCTTATCTTTTTAGCTTATTGCTTTATTTATAGGCAATTAAGGGCAGATTTGTTGTAAAACTACCACCCGATATAATTGCACAACAATAAAATATCAAAATATGCACTTAAATTAGCGTTTCAAGTGGGCGTAACACGCATCATAAGCTTCCGCTGCTTTCTGCCAACTGAAATCTTGCAACATGGCCTCTTTGCGTATGGCCGGCCAGGCGCGCGGCTTGTGCCACAGCGCCAGTGCTTCTTCGAGCGCCGCGCCCAAAGCGGCGGCAGAAGCTTCTTCAAACACAAAGCCGGTGGCGGTTTTGGCTTTGAGGCTGTCGGCATCGCAGCCCACCACCGTGTCGGCCAACCCGCCGGTGTGGCGCACCAGCGGCAACGTGCCGTATTTTAAGCCGTAGAGCTGGGTGAGGCCGCAAGGCTCGAAGCGGCTGGGGATAATAATCACATCGCCGCCGCCAATCAGCCGGTGCGCCAAGGTTTCGTCGTAGCCGATATGGATGCCCACTTGCTGCGGATAAGCCTCGGCCAGCGCATAAAATGCCTGCTCCAGCTCAGGCGCGCCGCTGCCCAGCAATGCAAATTGCAGCTGCGGATGTGCGGCGAGCTTTTCGCTTAAAGCTTCCACCAGCAAATCGGCGCCTTTTTGCGGCGTGAGCCGCGACACCATCACGGCGAGCAAGGCTTGATCGTCTTCTGCCAAGCCGAAATGCTGTTGCAGCGCCAATTTATCGGCTTTTTTGCCCTGCATGGCTTTCAAATGGTAGTTTTTCACCAGCGCGGCATCGGTTTTCGGGCTCCACACGGCATCGTCCACGCCGTTCAAAATGCCGCTCAAACGGCCTTGTGCCAAGCGGGTTTGCAGCAGGCCTTGCAGGCCGCAGGCCGCAGGCTCGCAGGTGATTTCCGCCGCATAAGTGGGGCTGACGGTGGTGATGTGGTCGGCATAATACAGGCCGGCTTTCAAAAACGAGATTTGGTTGTGGAATTCCAGCCCGTCCACATGATACATCGCCCAAGGCAAATCCAGCTCGGCCAAGTGCTTGGACATAAACATGCCCTGATAGGCGATATTGTGAATGGTAAACACGCTTTGCACATCCACGCCCCAAGCGGCCAGATAAGCAGGCGCCAGGCCGGTTTGCCAATCGTGGGCGTGCAGCACATCGGCCTTGCCCCATGTTTCGTCCATGCCGCCGGCCAGCGCCGCGGCCGCCCAGCCGAGCAGGCCGAAGCGGATGACGTTGTCGCTGTAATCGAAATAGTTTTGGTCGTGATAAGGGTTGCCGCCGCGGTCATACAGATGCGGCGCGTCCACCAGATAAAGCCCCACGCCCTGATAATCGGCATAGCGCACCACCACATAGCCGCCGAAGGTGTCGCGTGCGGCCACTTCGGTGGTGTCGGGCAAGGCTTCGCGCACTTGGCGGTAATAAGGCAGCACCACGCGCACATCATCGCCGCGCTGCTGTTGGGCAAAGGGAAGCGCGCCCAGCACATCGGCCAGGCCGCCGGTTTTGATGAGCGGATAAAGCTCTGAGCTTGCGTGTAGAATTTTCATGGTTGATCTCCTGTTGTGAAACCGCAGCCAAACTGTTTTGCAGTCGGTTTGAAGCCGGATGCTGCTTGCACGGATGATGAGTATGCCGTGCCGCCATTATAGGGTATAGGCTTGATGTTTCACTTTGATTATGAAGGTAAATTTTTATTTTCAGATTTAAGGCCGTCTGAAAGGCGGCGGTGCGGGCATGGTGGCCGCCCGCCGCTTCTTTATGCTTATGCTTATGCTTCGGCTTCGCGCGCTTTGAGCAGCGCTTTGAGCATGGCCGGCGTCACCAGCACCACTTCGCCGCTGGAGCTCACGCGGAAACGGCGGGCGTCTTCTTCAGCATTGATGCCGATTTGCATGCCGTCGGGAATCACGCATTCACGCTCGATAATGCAGTTTTTCAGATGGCAGTTTTTGCCGATGCGCACGCCGGGCAGCACCACCACCGAATCGAGTATGCTGTTTTCCTGCACGCTCACCCGCTCAAACAACACCGACGAGCGGATATCGGCATCGGTGATGATGCAGCCGCCGCTCACCAATGAGTTGTCGAGCCCGCTGCGCTCTTTGTTTTTATAGAAAAATTTGGTCGGCATGGCCTGTGTGGGCAGGCCGCGCACCGGCCAGGAGCGGTCGAAAAGATTGAGCTGCGGGTGCTCGGTAACCAAATCCATATGAGTGCGCCAATAGCTGTCGAGCGTGCCCACATCGCGCCAGTAAATGCTGCCCTCGGCATTGCGCCCCATGCAGGAGCGTTCAAACGGGTGAGCGTAAAGCACTTCTTCTTTCAGCGCGCGCGGCAGAATGTCTTTGCCGAAATCGTGGTTGGTGCCCACTTTGGTTACTTCTTCGGCCAGCGTTTGGTAAAGGTAATCGGCGTCAAACACATAAATGCCCATCGAAGCGAGCGAATAATCGGGCTTTTCGCGCATGCTCGGCGGGTTGCTCGGCTTTTCCACGAATTCTTGCACTTGCAGCGCTTCGTTTACCGCCATGATGCCGAATTGGTCGGCTTCGCTGCGCTTCACTTCGATGCAGCCCACGGTGCATTTGGCGCCGCTGGCCACGTGATCGCTCAGCATGCGCATATAGTCCATTTTATAGATGTGGTCGCCCGCCAGAATCAGCACATATTTGGGTTTGTAGTGCTCTTGCATGATGGGCACATTTTGCCACACGGCATCGGCCGTGCCGCGATACCACATCACTTCGTCAATCTGCTGGCGCGCCGGCAGCATGTCGACAAACTGGCCGCGGTCGCGCGGCAGGAAAGACCAGGCATGCTGCAGGTGGCGCAAGAGCGAATGGGCTTCGTATTGCGTGAGCACGCCGATTTTTTTCAGGTTGGAATTGAGGCAGTTGGACAAGGTGAAGTCGATAATGCGCCAATTACCACCGAAATACACGGCCGGCTTGGAGCGGCGGTCGGTCATTTCGTGCAAACGCGTGCCCCGCCCGCCCGCCAATATCAACACCAGCGTGTTATCGGCAATATCCATTGTGTGCAGCGTGCGGCCACCATCGTTGCTTGTTGTGTTTTCGTTGGTATTCATCTCTAATCCTTTAGCGGTTTTTGTTGGTGAAAAAGCCAGATGCCCATGTGCCCCACTTGGCAGCGGCCATCAGCGTATCGGTGGTGTTGCGACGGTGCGCAACGGCACAACCATTCCCCTTTGGGTAAATCAAATATCTGGCTGCCGCGTTTGGCGTTCACCAACAGCAGCCATTGCTCATCAAGCAGCACTTGCAAAGCTTTGCTGCTGCCATCATGCCAATCGCGCTCGCGCATTTCCCGGCCGCCGCTGTTGAGCCAGCGCACGCGCCCGTCCCACCAGCTGTTGTTATTGAGCAGGGGTATTTCGCGGCGCAGCGCGGCAAGTGTTTGCACATATTCTTTCAGACGGCCATTTTGCTGCGTCCAGTCCAACCAAGTGATTTCGTTGTCTTGGCAATAACCGTTGTTGTTGCCCTGTTGGCTGTTGCCCAGCTCGTCGCCGGCCAGCAGCATGGGTGTGCCGTTGGCGAAAAAAAGCGTGGCCAGCAGGGCTTTGGCGCTGTATTCGCGCAAAGCGGCGATTTCGGCATTGCCGGTTTCGCCTTCTTCGCCGTGGTTGTCGCTGAAATTTTCGTGGTGGCCGTCACGGTTGCCCTCGCCGTTGGCTTCGTTGTGTTTTTCGTTGTAGCTCACCAAATCATGCAGGGTGAAGCCGTCGTGTGCGGTGAGAAAGTTGATGCCGTCTGAAGGCTTTTTGCCGCGATGGCGAAACACATCGGCAGAGCCTGCCAAGCGTTCGGCAAACACGCCCAAGCGCCCGCTTTGGCGCAGCCAAAAAGCGCGGATATCGTCGCGGAAGCGGTCGTTCCACTCGGCAAACGGCGTGGGGAATGCGCCCAGCTGATAGCCGCCCTGCCCAATGTCCCACGGTTCGGCAATCAGCTTGCAACCGGCGAGCAGCGGGTCTTGATAGGCCGTCTGAAAAAAATGTGCGTCAGTGTGAAATTCGGGCTCGCGCCCCAATACGCTGGCCAAATCGAAGCGGAAACCATCGATATGAAAGCTTTGCCGCCAATGGCGCAGGCAATCCATCACCCAGCGCGCCACATCGCGCTGCGCCACGTTGAGGGTGTTGCCGGTGCCGGTCCAGTTTTGGTATTGGCCGTGCGCATCAAGCCAATACCAAGCCGGCGCGTCGATGCCGCGCTGGCACAGCATCAGGCCGGTGGGCATGTCTTGCTCGGCGGTGTGGTTAAACACCACGTCCAAAATCACTTCGATGCCGGCCTGATGCAGCGCTTTCACGGCGGCGCGCAGCTCATCGGCGGCCTGCTCGGGCGCGGCGGCATAGCGCGGCTCCACGGCGAAATGGGCATAAGTGTTGTAGCCCCAATAATTCACGAGGCCGTTTTGCTGCAAATGATATTCATCGGAATGCAGCGGCAAGGGCAGCAGCTCGATGGCGGTGATGCCGAGGCTTTTCAGATGGCCGATCACCCGCTTGTCGGCCAACGCGCGATAAGTGCCGGCCTCGGTCAAATCGGGAAACTTTTTGGTAAGCCCTTTCACATGCGCTTCGTAAATCACGGTGTGCGCCCACGGCGTGTTTGGGTGAGCATCGTTGCCCCAATCGAATTCAGACGGCCGCTCCACCACGCTTTTGGCAGCCACGGCGGCATTGTCGCGGGTATTGTTAAAAGCAAAATGCGCCAACGATTCGGCATCGTTATAACGCGGCCTGCCCGCCACGCGCGTGGCATAAGGGTCGAGCAATAATTTTTGCGGGTTGAAATACACGCCGGCCGCCGCATCGCTGTGGCCGTGCACCCGAAAGCCGTAATGCTGCCCCGCGCCGATGCCGGCCACGAAGCCGTGGTGGATGTCGCCGCTGCGCGCGGGCAGGGTCAGGCGCGTTTCGGTGTCGCCGTCAAAGAGGCACAATTCCACTTTTCGCGCCCGCGAAGAGAAAAGCGCAAAATTTACGCCACCCTCATCCACGCAGGCTCCCAGCGGATAAGGCTGCCCGCACTCAATCTTCGGTGCGTTCATGATGGTTTTCCCGATAAAGATACACGGTGGCCAATGGCGGAATGGTGAGCACCAACGATTGCGGTTTGCCGTGCGATGCGGTGCTTTCGCTGTGGATTTCAGCACCCGGCGCTACGCCGCTGCCTTGATAATCGAGGCCGTCTGAATTCAAAATCACGCGGTAAGTGCCGCCCTCATTTACGCCGAAGCGGTAATGTTCGCGCACCACCGGCGTGAAGTTGCTGATCACAATCACAGAATTGCCTGCCCGATCGCGCCGCTCAAACACAAACACCGAGCTGTTACCATCGTCCACCACCAGCCATTCGAAGCCTTCCGGCCATTGGTCGAGCTGATAGAGCGGCGCGTGGTCGCGATAGGTGTGGTTGAGATCGCGCACAAAGTTCTGCACACCTTTGTGCCAGCCGCCATATTCGGGCTCGAGCAAAAACCAATCGAGCGGTTGGTCGTAATTCCACTCGCGCCCTTGCGCAAACTCGCAGCCCATAAACATTAATTTTTTGCCGGGGAAGCCATACATAAAGCCGTAATAGGCGCGCAAATTGGCGAATTTCTGCCAGCAATCGCCCGGCATGCGGTCGAGCAGCGATTTTTTGCCGTGCACCACTTCATCGTGCGAGAGCGGCAGAATAAAGTTTTCGCTGTATTGATACATCATGGCAAACGTCATCAGATGGTGATGGTATTTGCGGTTTACCGGATCTTCCTGCATATAGCGCAAGGTGTCGTTCATCCAGCCCATATTCCATTTATATTGGAAATTCAGCCCTTCGGCGCGGGTTACGTTGGCAAATGAGGTGGATTCTTCGGCGATTTCCGAAGCGCCGGGCGCTTCTTGCTGCAACATGGTGTTGGTGTCGTGCAAAAAGCCGATGGCTTCCAAATTTTCGCGGCCGCCGTATTGGTTGGGTATCCATTGGCCGTCGTTGCGCGAATAATCGCGGTAAATCATCGAAGCCACGGCATCCACGCGCAAGCCGTCAAAGCCGAAGCGCTCTATCCAATAAAGCGCATTGCCTTGCAGGAAATTTTTCACTTCGGTGCGGCCGAAGTTGTAGATTAATGTGTTCCAATCTTGATGATAGCCTTCGCGCGGGTCGGCATGCTCGTAAAGCGGCGTGCCGTCGAATTGCGCTAGGCCGTGCTCATCGGTGGGAAAATGCCCCACCACCCAGTCGAGTATCACGCTGATGCCTGCTGCATGAGCGGCCTGAATCAGATGCTGCAATTGCTGCGGCGAACCGAAGCGGCTGGTGGGCGCGTAAAGGCCGGTGGCCTGATAGCCCCATGAGCCGTCAAACGGGTATTCCGACAAAGGCAATAATTCGATATGGGTAAAACCCATCTCTTTCACATAATCCACCAATTCGTGCGCCAGCTCTTCATAAGTGAGCCAAAAGCCGTTTTCCAGATTGCGCCGCCACGAGCCCAGATGCACTTCATAAATGCTGATGGGCTGGTCAATCGCGTTGGCGCGGGTGCGGTGCGCCGGTGCGGGCACTTTTTCGGGCAGGCCGCGCACCACCGAAGCAGTGGTGGGGCGCAATTCCGAGGCAAAAGCATAGGGATCGGATTTTTGACGCACATGGCCGCCGGCATCGCGGATTTCAAATTTATACAAAGCATTAAACGCCACATCAGGCACAAAAATTTCCCACACGCCGATATCGGCATGATGGCGCATCACATGGCGGCGGCCGTCCCAATTATTGAATTCACCAATCACCGACACGCGCTGCGCATTCGGCGCCCACACGCTGAAATGCACACCTTTGGCGCCTTCGTGTTCCACTAAATGCGCGCCCAGCGTTTCATAAGGCCGCAAATGCGTGCCCTCGCCCAGCAGCCACGAATCCAGCGATTGCAGGCAAGAGGGGAAACGGTAAGCATCGTTCACGATTGAAGCCGTCTGAACGCCCGAATAACGCACCTTAAACGCATAATCGGGCGCACCCTCGGGCAGCACCGCCGCGAAAAAACCGCGCGCATCGACTTGCTGCATCGGCACAATCAATTTGCCGCCTTCGCGCGCCACCACGTCCACCTCTGCCGCATCGGGCATCAGGCAGCGCACCACTTCGCCTACGCCGGCCATATCATGGCGGCCAAGGTAGGCAAACACATTGCCGTGCGTGACGTCAAACAGGCTGTTGACGGTGTTGCGCTCTTGTTGATCGAGCGGCGGATAAGCTTGGGTTGGGGTATTTTTTTTCATGCGTATCTCTTTTATCATGGCCAGCGCTGCTGCCAGCGCCGGTTGTTGGTCGAAATCTTCTATGGCCGATGGCAGGCGGCAAGCCCAGTTGGGATAGCCCTCTGCCACGCCGGGCACGTTGAAATTATCAAAAACCGGCAACAGATTTTCAATCTGCACCGCATAAAGCCTGCCCGCACCTTGCGCACCGAATCGGTGGATGGCCGAGCGCAAGGCGTCTGTCAACACAGCCGGCAGCGCTTCATCAGCCGCCAAGCAGCCGGCTTTTTTCAAAGCGGCAAACCAATCGGCTTTATCGCGTGCGCGCTGCGCACAGGCCGTCTGAAAAGCATCTTCATCGGGCAGCGTGCCCAATTCGTGCATAATCACTAAATCGCGCCCTGCCCAATAGCCCGCCAAGGGCGCCAAATCATGGGTGCTGGTTACCGTAAGCGCTTGCGGCGGGTGCGCATCCGGCGGCGCCACACCCTCACCGTTGCGGCTGAAATAAAGCACCGTGTAGGACAAAATCCGATAGCGGTTCAGCAAATCGCGCATGCCCTCGGGCACAATGCCCAAATCCTCACCAATCACCACGCAGCGGTTGCGGCGGCTCTCCAACGCCAAAATCGCCATCAACACCGCTTGCGGATAATGCACATAAGCGCCCCAAGCCGCACTTTGATCGCCCATCACCCACCAAAGCCGGCTCATCGACATCACATGATCGATGCGCAACACGCCATAAAGGCGCATGTTTTCGCGCAACACGCGGATAAATTCCCGATAACCGGTGTGCTGCAACGCCGCCGGATGCAAAGGCGGCAATTGCCAGTTTTGCCCCACCGGGCTGAAGGCATCGGGCGGTGCACCCACCGACACATCGCTGCAATACACACGCCGGTTCAACCAAATATCCGCGCCGCCGCGCGCCACGCCCACCGATAAATCGCCGTAAAGCCCCAGCTGCACGCCGTGTTGCTGCGCCGCTTCATTCACCGTTTGCAGCTGCCCGGCGCAAAGCCATTGCAGCCACATATAAAAACGCACCTCATCAGCATGCTGCGCGGCAAATTCGCGCACCGCTTCGCTCTCGGGCTGTTGGTATTCCGGCGGCCAGCCCGGCCAACCCAACACATGCGGGTCGGCAAAATGCTGCGCCAGCGCTTCAAACACGCCCCAGCCATCAAGCGCTGCGCCTTTTTCTTCCACAAACCCGGCAAACTCGGCACGCTCTTGCTGCCGCGCGGGCGATTTATCTTGATTAAATGCAACAAAGGCCGTCTGAAGCGCTGATTTTTTCAGCGCCCACACGGCCTTATAATCCACGGTTTCTGCGGCACGCACCGCGGCAAGCTGCTGCTGCACATCTTCGCCCGCCAGCCACTGCTGCGCCGCCTGCGAGCCCTGAAAAGCCGCCACTTGTGCCACATCCAAATACATCGGATTGAGCCAAACCCGCGATGAGGGGCTGTAGGGGCTGGCATAATCGGGGCGACTGCCAAACAGCGCATGCAGCGGATTGATACCGATAAAATCCAAGCCGCGCTTGCCTGCAAAAGCCATCAGCGCCGCCAAATCGCCAAAATCGCCCACGCCCCAGTTGGCAGCCGAACGCAAGCTGTAGAGCTGCACCGTCATGCCGTTGAAGCGGTGGCCGGCGGCCAAATCAGGCGGCTCATAAGCACTATCGGGCGCCGCAATCAAGAAGCAACGGAACACACGGCCATTTTGCTGCTGCACACCTATTTCATAATAGCCCTCGGTCAAAGCCGGCAGCGCAAGCGAGAGGCCGTCTGAAAGCATGTGCCATACCACATCTTGGCGCACGCCCGCTTCATCGGCCAACCAAACCGCTTGCGGCGCATCCACGCCCGCCAACACCAGCGTGCCTACCGAGCCGGCAGCGGCCACTTCCACCGCATCAAAATCACCTTCGGCATGCTCCTCATCAGCCAGCCGTGCCAGCAATGTTGCCAACACCCCCGGCTTGGCCGGGTAATAGCGCCCGTCCACATCGTGGTAGCCCGATGCAATGCCCGCAGCCCATGCTTTTTGCTCCAGCAACCCATCATCATGCATGACCGGTTCCCTGCCTTTCAACGCTTTTTTAAAGTGTGCGCTTATGGTTTAACAGTTACGATTAAATTGGATAAGAATGCAATGTGAATGTAATACAAAATGTTCACTTTGTCTTTGACTTAATGCATCTATAGATTCGGCAATTAAATATTGAAATTTCAACATTAATCCCCATTTCTCCCCAATGGAAAAAGAAGACGGAAGAAAACTTGCAGCCGAAGCCCAATTCGAACGGCGCAAGCAAGCAGTCAGACTGCACAAACAGGGCAAAACACCCGAGCAAATCGCCGAAATGCTCGGCATGGGTCATGTCACCGCGCGCTCAGCCATCAAAATCGCCGAAGCAGACGGCATCAAAGCATTGGCACCCAAAAAGCGCGGACGCCCATCAGGAAGTTGCCGCCAACTGAGTGAAGAGCAGGAAGCCCACATACAGCGCCTTATCTGTGAAAAGCGCCCCGAGCAGATGAAAATGGACTTCGCCTTATGGACTCGGGCGGCGGTTATGGCCTTGATCAAGCAAGAGCTGGCTATCGAATTGCCGGTACGTACGGTAGGCGAATACCTCAAGCGCTGGGGGTTTACGCCGCAAAAACCCATCCGGCGCGCCTACGAGCAACGTCCCGAAGCAGTGAAGCAATGGCTGGAGGAAACCTATCCCGATATCGCCAAACGGGCAAAAGCCGAAAAAGCGGAAATCCATTGGGGTGATGAAACAGCGGTAGTCAATACCGATGTACGCGGGCGGGGTTATCAGCCCAAAGGACAAACGCCGGTAGCCTATACCGTAGGCGGGACACGGCATAAACTTTCGATGATTTCAACGGTGACCAACCAGGGCAAGGCACGCTGGATGATTGTGGAAGATGCATTCAACAGCGACAAGCTGATTGAGTTTCTGGAAGCATTAATCAAAGATGCCGGTAAGAAAATCTTCCTGATACTGGATAACCTGCGGGTTCACCACAGCAAGCCGGTCAAAGCCTGGTTGGAAAAGCATAAAGAGAAGATCGAAGTGTTTTATTTACCCAGTTACAGCCCGGAGCTGAACCCTGATGAACGGTTGAATGCGGATTTGAAACAAGCACTGGGCTCGCGTGTTCAGCATCGTACAAAAGCGAAACTGAAGCAGGCAACGGAGAATCATATGCGGATGCTGGAGAACCATCCTCAACGGGTGGCTGCGTATTTTAGAGATCCGAAGGTGAAGTATGCTGCATAAACATTTCAATATTTAATTGCCGAATCAATAAGCATTAATTCATTCTTTACGAAAGCAATATTGGCCAATATAAAATTATTTCAGCAGCGCCCTATTTCTGAGCGCAACCACGCCGCGCTTTTGCATTTTCGCCAACACAAATAGGCCGTCTGAACATTCAGACGGCCTGTTTGATAATCACGAAATCCTACCCACCCTAAACAACCTTATTGAAACAACCTTATTGCATTGACCTGCCTTGCCGTGCGGATTGCACTATCTGCGGCCCGCCGCCTTGCAGACGCGCTTTTGCGCTTAAAATCTTACGCGCGGATGAATTGTGAATAGCCCCTAGCCAGCGTTTTCGCACAAATCATCCAACCAAAATAAAAAAAAGCACCGAAAAATCGGTGCTTTTTTTTATTTTGGTTGGCGGAGTGGACGGGACTCGAACCCGCGACCCCCGGCGTGACAGGCCGGTATTCTAACCAACTGAACTACCACTCCGCACAAAAAAATGGTGGGTGATGACGGAGTCGAACCGCCGACATTCTGCTTGTAAGGCAGACGCTCTACCAACTGAGCTAATCACCCGTTTTCTTTCGCGCTCATCGCTGCGAGAACGGAATTAAACCAAAATCCGGCCGGCGGCGCAAGCCTTTTGGCCGATATTTTTTCAGATTTATTGCAAACAATTGAAACAAAAATAAAATTATTTTTAAAATTTTACCTTTCAGACGGCCTGTTAATCAGCCTCACAGGCCGTCTGAATATCGGCTCGGTCAAATATCAAACCAATGGCCGAGTTTTTCCGCTTTGGTGTGCAAATAGCGCTCGTTTTCCGGATTTTCACCCACATGCAGCGGCACATGTTCGGCCACATTGATGCCGGCATCGGCCAACACCTGCACTTTTTGCGGATTATTGGTGAGCAGCTTCACCGAGCGCACGCCCAAATGGTCGAAAATATGCTTGGCCAACGTGAAATCGCGCGCATCCACCGGCAAGCCCAGCGCCACATTGGCTTCCACCGTGTCCAGCCCCTGGTCTTGCAATTGATAAGCGCGGATTTTATTAATCAGGCCGATGCCGCGCCCTTCTTGGCGCAAATACACAATCACCCCGCGCCCCGCCTGCTGCACCGCCTGCATCGCCGCCTGCAGCTGCGGGCCACAATCGCATTTTTGCGAAAAAAGCGCATCGCCGGTGAGGCATTCGGAATGCACCCGCGCCAACACCGGCGCATCGCTGCCGATATCGCCCATGCTCAGCGCCACATGCTCCTGCCCGCTGCGCACTTCTTCAAAACCGTGCAAGGTAAACACGCCCCACTCTGTGGGCAGGCGGCAGGCGGCCACAAATTTCAACGGCTTATTCATCCTGCGTCTCCTCTTCTTTTTCAGGCCGCAGCAAGGCTTGCAGCGGCGCGGCCAAAGCCAGCGCCAGCCCCACCCACACAATTTGGGCAGCCTCATCAAACCCGTTTTTCCCGGCATGCTCCAGCTGCAACACGCCCAGCACCGCGCCGTTTTCCAAGCAAATCGGCAGCGACATCTGGCTTTGGCTACGCAGGTTTTGCTCACCCCGAAGCTCATCCAGCGCGAGCCAGTGCGGCACATCCTGCACCAGATTCAGCCAGCCCGTTTGCGCCGTGCGGCTGGGCAGATCCGTCCACGCATGTGCCTCATCCAGCAGCAGCACTTGCGCCAAGGCCGCGCCCTGCTGCGCCAAGCGCAACAAATAAGGTGTGGTGTTTTCATTTTCAGACGGCATCAGGCCGTACACCACCGCGCTTTGACAAGGCGCGCGCTCAAATGCCGAATCGAGCGCCATAAAAATCTGCTTCAACAAAGCCTCGCTGCCCGCATCCGCTTCAATATGTTCGGCCAGCACCGCCTCGTCATTGGCATACCATAAAATACTGCGTTCAACCGAAGCCGCACCCATGCTGATCACCGCCTGCGCCAAACGCAGCGCCACCAGCACCTCATCTTGCGGCAATTGCAAACCTTGTGTTTGCAGATAATCTTGCACCAATAAAGCTGACATAAACGCTTTCTCTTTCTGTGTGATGCCGATTCAAAAAAAACAACCTTGCTGCATTGGCTCGCCTTACCATGCCATCTGCACGGCCTGCGCCACCGGCCTTATAAGCTTATTCTTTTGAATCGGCATACAGGCCGTCTGAAAAGTTTCAGACGGCCTTTGATGAATAACGCTTTAAACTATGGGCGCACAGCTTTCTTTTCAAGCCCGCAGCACCTTTTCATTTAACCCGGCTTTTGGTATAATTAAGCGCTTGCCCAAAAGCATGCGGACGTGGCGAAATTGGTAGACGCACCCGATTTAGGTTCTGGCGCCGAGAGGTGTGAGAGTTCGAGTCTCTCCGTCCGCACCACATAATTTATATAAATCAATGGTTTACAGAAATCCGGGACGAAACAGGGACACTTATTTTAATAAGCCGCCAAATTGGCGGCTTTTTTTACAAGCTAATCTTTACTCAACCACCCGTCCGTAAGCCTGCCATTCTGCCAAGTCGTTGCGCTGCTCATCTGCTACTTCTGCTATTTCTGTATAGCCGGCAACACATTAAATAAACAAAACTTTAGCCGTTTGGCAAACGATGGCGGTTATACATCGTTATACACAATTCGTATAATCAGCCATTCTATGTATAATCATAGCTAACAGCATTTAAATATCATCCAAAGCCATGCAAACCGATCCCTTATATTTCCACCGCCCGGAATATGCCGCAAAGTTGGTAAACAGCCTGAAAGGCGGCATCACACACGCATTCACATTGTTTGCACCGCGCCGCATGGGCAAAACGCAATTTCTGCTGAAAGACGTTGCACCGCTGGCAGAAGCAAACGGCTTTAATGTCTTTTACTTCTCATTCATGGCCGATGACCGCAATATCCCCGAGCGTTTTCAGACGGCCTTACAACAATTTGCCCAAAGCATTCAAACCGGCGGAAAAGCCAAATCGTTTATCAGCCAAATCAACAAAATCGAAGCTTTCGGCTTGGGCATAGAGCGGGAAAACGCCCCCGCGCCCACATTCAGCATTACCGAGCTCATCAGCGCCATAGCCAATACAAGCCGCCCCACTTTGCTCTTGCTGGATGAAGTGCAGGAGCTGGCGCGTTTCACCGGCGCGGCAGGGCTTATCCGCTCGCTTCGCACCGGCTTGGACATTCACCAAGACAACGTGAAAACCATCTTCACAGGCAGCAGCACCAACGGCCTGAAAACCATGTTCAACAACAGTAAAGCCCCGTTTTTCCACTTTGCACACGCATTGGATTTTCCCTTGCTCGGCAAAGATTTCACCGATTTTTTAGCCGACATCTACCACAGCCGCACGGGCAACAGCATCAACAAAACCGACCTATACCGCATGTTTGAGCGCTTAAACCACACGCCCATGTATATGCGCGCCATCATCCAAGACATGATTATCAACCCCGATTTACCGCTTGATGCAGCTGCCGACAACCGCATAGCGCAGATGAACACACAAAACACAGAATCAGGCGTATGGCAGAAATTGAAACCTTTGGAAAAAGCCATCATGCAGGACATAGCCGGCACAGACGACAGCAGCCCCTACAGCCATGAAAGCCGCCAAAAATACGCCGCCGCGCTCGGCATCGGCGAAATCAGCACCAGCAGCACACAAGGCGCCATCAGGCGGCTTGAGCGGCACGACCTCATCAGCAAAAACACCGCCGATAAATGGCAAATCAACAATCCGTTATTGAAAATGTGGATTTTGGAAAATGCATAAACAATACCAAGCCTAAAAAATAATCTATTGATTCGGCAATTAAATATTGAACATTTTCAGATGCCGGCAAACAAGCCAAAGGCTTGTTGCCCTCTCCCTAGCCCTCTCCCACGGGAGAGGGAACAGGTTTCTGCTGCGGGTAAGAGGATGTGAATATTCAATAATTAATTGCCGCATCTATAATTGCGTTATCCCGCTTTGCCGTACTGTCGCAGGCTTTTGCCTTGTTGTCTTGCTTTTTTAGGTTTGGTATAAAAGGCCGTCTGAAAGCCACTTCAGATGAAAACTTAGCAACAGCGTAGGTTGGGTTGATAAACCCAACATTTCAGACGGCTTGTGGATTTGTTGGGTTTATCAACCCAACCTACCCGCTGTCGCAGGCTTTTGCCTTGTTGTCTTGCTTTTTTTAGGTTTGGTATAAAAGGCCGTCTGAAAGCCACTTCAGATCAAAACTTAGCAGGCGTTCAGACGGCATCAAAGAGATTTGGATCACGAATGCAAACAGACCCATAGGGTCTGTTTGCATTTTATCGCGCGGCGATATTTTGGCTCAAAACCCTGCCCACAGATGAAATGTGCGCAGCGCTCAGTTTTTCATCGATTGCACCGGCGCGGGAATGCGGCCGCCGCGATTGACAAACACTTCGCACGAGCCTTCTTTCACCGGCATAATCGGCGCATAGCCGAGCAAGCCGCCGAATTCCACGCTCTCGCCCACATCTTTACCGGGCACGGGAATAATGCGCACGGCGGTGGTTTTGCTGTTGATCATGCCGATGGCCGCTTCATCGGCGATGATGCCGGAAAGAGTGGCGGCGCTGGTGCTGCCGGGCACGGCCACCATATCCAGGCCGACGGAGCACACGGCGGTCATGGCTTCGAGCTTGTCGAGCGTGAGCACGCCGCTTTGGGCGGCGGCAATCATGCCTTCGTCTTCCGACACGGGGATAAATGCGCCGCTCAAGCCGCCCACGGCGCTGCTGGCCATCATTCCGCCTTTTTTCACCGCATCGTTGAGCAAAGCCAGGGCGGCGGTGGTGCCGTGGGTGCCGCACACGCTCAGGCCCATTTCTTCGAGAATGCGCGCCACGCTGTCGCCCACCGCCGGCGTGGGGGCGAGCGACAAATCGAGAATGCCGAAGGGAATATCCAATAATTTGCTGGCTTCGTGGCCGATCAATTCACCCACGCGGGTGATTTTAAACGCGGTTTTCTTCACCACGTCGGCCACTTCGGTGAGCGTTTGCGCACCTGAATTTTCCAGCGCTGCTTTCACCACGCCGGGGCCGGACACGCCCACGTTGATTACCGCATCGGCCTCGCCCGAGCCGTGAAACGCGCCGGCCATAAACGGGTTGTCTTCCACCGCATTGCAAAACACCACGATTTTGGCGCAGCCGAAGCCCTCGGGCGTGATTTCGGCGGTGCGTTTGATGGTTTCGCCCGCCAGCTTCACCGCATCCATATTGATGCCGGCGCGGGTGGAGCCGATGTTGATGGAGCTGCACACAATCTCGGTGGTTTGCATGGCCTCGGGAATTGAGCGGATCAGCACTTCATCGGCGGGCGACATGCCTTTTTGCACCAGCGCGGAGAAGCCGCCGATAAACGACACGCCGATGGCTTTGGCGGCTTGATCGAGCGTTTGCGCAATGCTCACATAGCTGTCGGCGCCGGTGGCGGCGGCAATTTGGGCGATGGGCGTTACCGAAATGCGCTGGTTCACAATCGGCACGCCGTATTTGGCCGACAAATGCTTGGCGGTTTGCACCAAATCTTTGCCCACGCGGGTGATTTTGTTGTAGATATTTTGGTTTAACACTTCGATATCGGGGCTGATGCAATCGTGCAAATCGATGCCGATGGTGATGGTGCGCACATCGAAATTTTGGTCGGCCACCATTTTGACGGTTTCGAGGATTTCGTTGGACTGAATGCGGGTGCTCATGTGTTCAATCCTTTAAATGCGGTGCATGGCGTTGAAAATGTCTTCATTCTGCATGCGGATATCCAGCGCCAGCTTTTGACCCTCTGCGGCAAACAAATCGAGCATTTCCTGGCGGCTTTTCGGGCACTGCGCGGTGTCGACCAGAATAATCATGGTGAAGAAATTATCCATCAGCTGCTGGCTGATGTTGACGATATTCAAACGGTTGTCGGCCAATAATTTGGACACGTCGTAAACAATGCCGATGCGGTCTTTGCCGATCACGGTAATCACTGAATGGCTCATTTTTGCGCTTTCCTGATTGATTTGAGATTAATGTTTTAGAATATATTCAGACGGCCTTGAATAATAAAAGAGGCCGTCTGAAAACGTTTTGATATAAATAAAGCTTTACAGAATTAACGCCGCAATGCCAATTCTACCAAAATTTCGGCCGGCCGCCCTTTTGCCCAAAGATGGCCGCAATCTTGGCAATAAGTTACCATGGCCAAGCGGCTGCGGTTGAGCGGCGTTTCACCATCAGCCCATTCCCGCTCGTCTTCCAGCTCAAACCGCTCCAAGTCGGCATCCATTTCTTCAAGTGCCGCATCATATTCGGCCTCCAACTCTTCTTCCGAAGGCTGGCGCAGCAAAATTTCTGCCGCCTCGGGCATGGCAGCCACGGCAGCGGCCAAGTGTTTGCGCGCCTGATCTTGCTGCTCGAGCATGATGTGCGACAAGGCCTGCCCATAACGGAACAACACCAAATGCTCGCCTTTGTTTCTTTTGCACACGGCTTGCGCTTTGCGCCACTCACCCATCGTTTGATAGAGGCGCAGCAATTGCTGGTCTGTGCCCAAATCAGATTCAGGGCACACTTTATTCAGCCGCAGCAGCAGCTTTTCAGCCTGATGCCAATGCGCTTCTATCTCCAAATAAGCTTCGGCCAGCTGCGACATAGCCAACAGAAACAACTCATTCTCTTCGCTATTGGGCAGCTTGCAGGTATTCCAGTTGAAATCATCCGGCAAAGCCTGATAACCGGCTTCAACCGCCAGCCGCAGAAAATTGATTTGCGTGCCAACATTGGCGGCCACTTCGGAAGCACCAAGCAAGATATCGATATCGTCAGGCGCCAATTGGCAGAAAACATGCAACTTTTGCTGGTTGACGGCATCTAAAGAAAACACCATCATCGTTTTTTCTTGCTCACTGATATCCTCAGCTTGCAGCTGTTCCCACGCTTCCCAATATTCATCTTGCACCGCATCGAAATATTCGGACGCATCGATATCCGAGGGCGCGCTTTCATTGGGTGTGTATTGGAAAATATAGTGTTTGGGTTTGAATTCTATGCAGCGCAACATCATGCGCCTCCTTTCTTTAGCGGTTTAAATTAAAATTTCAGACGGCCTCATGCCATTCAAAAAAAGTAAGCTTATACCAAACCTAAAAAATAAGATAACAAGGCGGCGAGCCTCAAACAATAAAGATACTGCGGCAAGGTGCAACGTAGTTATAGTGGAATGCATAAAAAAGTGACACAACACGGGTTTGTTGGGTTGAAAACCCAACAAACCCACAGGCCGTCTGATACCAATTCAAAAAAGTAAGCTAACAAGGCGGAAGCCTGCGACAGTACAGATAGTACGGCAAGGCGAGGCAACGAAGTTAGGTTATTTTTTTGGATTGGTATGAAACGTTGGGTTTATCAACCCAAGCTACGCCGTTATAGTGCATAGTTTTGTATCACTTTTTCTTGCATTCCACTATAGGTTATTTTTAGGTTGGGTTTCAGACGGCCTGCTTCATCACAAGGCCGTCTGAAACCTTTACAGCTCGATGCCTTTGAGCTTGGCCACGGTGTTGATGTCTTTATCGCCGCGGCCGGAAAGGTTAACCAAAATCACCTGCTCTTTGCCCATCTTCGGTGCTTCGGCCACCGCCCACGCCAGCGCATGGCTGCTTTCGAGCGCGGGGATAATGCCTTCGTATTGGCACAGCAAATCAAAAGCCGCCAAGGCCGCATCGTCATCGGCGGCGTGATATTCCACCCGGCCGATGTCGGCCAAATGGCTGTGTTCGGGGCCGATGCCCGGGTAATCGAGGCCGGCAGACACCGAATGCGTGCCCAGCACCTGGCCGTTGTCATCCTGCATCAAATAGCTGCGAAAGCCGTGCAACACACCGATGGGTGCGTGGCTGGTAATCGGTGCGGCATGCTCGTGCGTGTCCACACCATGCCCGCCCGCTTCCACGCCCACCAAGCGCACGCCCGCCTCTTCGATATAAGGATAAAATAAGCCGATGGCATTGGAGCCGCCGCCCACGCAGGCCACGGCCACATCGGGCTGGCGGCCGATGGCTTCGAGCATTTGCGTTTTCGCTTCATTGCCGATCACACATTGAAAATCGCGCACCATCTCGGGATAAGGCGCGGGGCCCGCCGCCGTGCCGATGATGTAAAACGTGTCATCCACGCAGGCCACCCATTCGCGCATGGCTTCGTTCATCGCATCTTTGAGCGTGCGCGAGCCGCTTTCCACGCCCACCACATTGGCACCGAGCAGCTTCATCCGAAACACATTGGGTGCTTGACGCTGAATATCGTCCGCCCCCATATACACATGACATTCCATGCCGAAACGCGCCGCCACCGTGGCCGAAGCCACGCCGTGCTGGCCGGCGCCGGTTTCCGCAATCACGCGTTTTTTGCCCATGCGCCGCGCCAGCAAAGCCTGGCCGATGGTGTTGTTGACCTTATGCGCGCCGGTGTGGTTGAGGTCTTCGCGCTTCAGATAAATCTGTGCGCCGCCCAAATGCTCGCTCAGGCGCTGCGCATGATAAACCGGGCTGGGGCGGCCGACATAATGCTGCAAATCATGATGAAATTCTGCCCAAAAATCAGGGTCTTGCTTGGCTTCGCGATAAGCATCGGCCAATTCTTGCAGCGCCGGAATCAATGTTTCCGACACATACACACCGCCGTGTTCGCCAAAAAAACCCTGCTCGTTGGGAGAATGATAATTTTTCATGTTTTGTCCTTTGAAAATCAGCTTTTCAGACGGCCTTTTCCAAACAGGCCGTCTGAAAATAGAAAATGCGCCCTTTATTGCGCGGCGGCTGCGTGCTGCAAAACGTTTCACAAAACAGAGCCGCCGGCTGTGCAGTTGTGTAGGTGGGATGCTTAAATCCGACGCCTGCTCGAAGAACAAGTGCATATACGCTAAGTGTTCGGCCTTAAAAACCGAATATCGAGCTCAAGAATCTTATATAGTGGCCTGCATAAAAAAAGTGATGCGGCGGGTAGCTTGGGTTGAAAACCCAACAAATCCACAAGCCGTCTGAAACCTTGGGTTTCGCAACCCAACCCACGCTGTTTCAGAATGCAGTCGTGTCCCTTTTTCTTGCATTACACTATAATCGAAAAAGCGATATATGCTTAATCAAACTTTCCTCATTGCTTTTGCGCTTCCCGCACCACCGCCATAAAAGCCGCCATTTTTTGCGGGCATTTCACCCCCGGCGCGCTTTCCACGCCGCTGGAAATATCCACGGCGTCGGCACCGGCAATGCGCAGCGCCTCAGCCACATTTTCAGGCGTGAGCCCGCCCGACAATATCCAGTGGCCGCTCAAATTTTCCGGCAGCATCTGCCAATCGAAGCGCTGCCCTGTACCGCCATATTCGCCTTCCACATAAGCATCCAACAAAAGCGCGCGGGCATCGGCAAACTCAGCCGCCGCAGCGGCAATATCCTGCGCATGGCGTACGCGCACGGCTTTCAGATAAGGGCGCTCAAAGCGGCGGCAGAATTCGGGCGGCTCATCACCGTGAAACTGGATAATATCCACCGGCACCTGCCGCAACACTTCACGGATACGGGCTTCGGTTTCGTTCACAAACAAAGCCGCCACGCTCACAAACGGCGGCAAAGCGCGCACCACCGCCTGCGCAGCTTCAATCGTTACAAAACGGCGGCTTTTTTCATAAAACACCAGCCCCACCGCATCCACGCCGAGCCGGGCGGCTTCGGCAGCATCTTCGGGGCGGGTGAAGCCGCAAATTTTGGTGCGGATTTTCGACATAATATATCCACTCTCGCAGCCGCCCGCAGGCGGCTGACCATCATTTTGCTACAAAGGTAAAAGGCCGTCTGAAAGGATTGTTTCTTATTTCTTTCAACCCAAAGCTTTGCGTAGCAAGCACTTCATCCAAATCATTGTTTCAACGCACAGCCGCCCGAAGGCGACTGGGGCTGACGGGGATCGAACCCGCATATTCTGCTTGGTTTCAACTCACAGCCACCCGAAGGCGGCTGGTCGTTTTCTGCCGGCTATTGCTCCCAGTCGAACTTGTTTCAACGCACTGCCGCCCGCACCCCACTCGCTACCTTTTCAGACGGCCTATCTCACTCAAAACCACAGCCACTCCGGCGGCGGCGGCGTGGCCACGCCCCATTCCGGCGGGTAATCCACGCCGGTGAGGTAAAGGCCGTCGGGCATAAAAGTGGGCGGCGCTTTCAAGCGGCTTTTTTCGGCCAGCAAAGCGGCAAACCCGGCCACGCTCATGCGCCCGCTGCCCACATACACCAGCGCGCCGACAATATTGCGCACCATATGGTGCAAAAAAGCATTGCCGTGCAAATCCAGCGCCATCAGATCGGCGCTGCCTTGCAAGGAAGCGCTGTAGAGCGTTTTGACAGGCGATTTGGCCTGGCAGGCCGCAGCGCGAAAGCTGGAAAAATCATGTTTGCCCACCAAGAGCGCCACAGCCTCTTGCATCGCAGCCAGGCAAAGCGGCGTGTGCGTCCAGCCCACTTTGCCCAACAGCAGCGGCGGGCGCACCGGCGTGGATTGCAACACATAACGGTAGCGGCGGCCGAATGCATCAAAACGCGCGTGAAAACGCGCATCCACACGCTGCGCCCGCCACACCGCCACACCTTCAGGCAAATGTGCATTCACACCGCGTATCCATGCCTGCTCGCTGCGCTCGGCCGCGGTGTCGAAATGCACCACTTGCGCGGTGGCATGCACGCCGGTGTCGGTGCGCCCGGCGGCAATGGTGTGCATCGGCGCACATGCAATGCGGCTCAAAGCCTGCTCCAGCGCCGCTTGCACGGTAGCCACGCCGCCGGCCTGCTTTTGCCAGCCGTAAAAGCGGCTGCCGTCATACGAGAGGGTCAACGCCCAACGTTGAACGGGCGGCAGTGTGTGTTCGAGCGGCATGGCAGCGCTTTTAAAGTAAAGCGGCCATTATATCGCGAATCATGCGCACCATCCTACCGCGGCAAGGAATATGGCCGGATGGCACAGCGGAAAACCTGTCCGCCGGCACCGCCGCTCGGCTGCATTTTGCTTCACGCCTTACGTCAAGCCAAATAAATAAGCCATGATAAATATTACATGCGAGGCCGTCTGAAAACCTTTCAGACGGCCTTTGCTTCAGATTTCAAGCACAACACTTGCAAGTCGGAAGATTGTCTGCGGCTCTGCCGTTTGGCTGTTTTATACCAATTCAAAAAAGGAAGTTAACAAGGCGGAAGCCTGCGACAGTACAGATAGTACGGCAAGGCGAGACAACGAAGTTAGGTTATTTTTTTGGATTGGTATTATTTTTTAGAGCGGGTGCAATTGAGTTTCCTCACCACACCAATCAAAAGGCCGTCTGAAACATAAAAAGCCCGAGTGTTCACCCGGGCTTTTTCAAACAATATCAGGAAGCATCCAGCTCATCCAACAGCGCTTGGGCTTTCGCCAAAATGCCGCCGTCTGATTCTTCCATCAACTCCAGCAAAGTATCGCGTGCGGCTTCGGGGTCGCCGATTTCGATATACATTTTCGCCAACTCGTATTTGGCTTCCAACGGTGCAGTCATGCCCACCGATTCGGTGATAAAGCCGGTTTCGGCGCGCTCGCCTGCCGCTTCGGCAGCAGATTCATCCCACTCGATGACAGCCGGTGCGCCCTCATCAAGCGTAATGCCGCCTGCATCGGCAGCCACATCATCGCCCTCTTGCATGGCAATGGCGCTTTCCGCTTCGGCATACCAGCTTTCGGTGGCCGGCTCATCGGCCACACCGGCCATTTGGTCGGTGCGTTTCGCCTCGTCGGCTTCAGTGTCGAACTCGAGCGGCGCGAAAGGATCTTCTTCGGCAGCACTTGCTTTTTCGTCAACTGCAAAATCAGCATCTGCAATGTCCGCAGTTTTTGCATCAACCTCTGCCCAAGCAGCAGGTTCAACGGCTTCAGGCTCAGCCTGCACCGCAATATCAGCCACTGAGGCAGCCGCGGCCACAGGCGTTTCAAGCTGCGGCTCATCCGGCTCATACACGCTCTCGGTGGATTCAAGCTGCTCCCAATCCACTTCTTTGCGCTGCTCGGTGGCTTCATCACGCGTGATTGCGCCCGACAAAATACCGTTTTGCTGGCTGTCGATGCTGCCTAAATCCAAGTTGATGCTGTCATCAGCTTCTTTAACAACGGCAACTTTTTCTACATCGGTGAAGAAAATATCATCGTCAAAATCATCTTCCACTTCCAAGCCGCTGCTCTCGCTTTTGCCTTTGCCCTCTGTGGCGACTTTGCCGGCGGCCAAGGTGGCTGCGGCTTCTGCACGGGTAAGCGGCGCATTGTTGCTCGGGCGCGCAACCGGCTGATGGGTGCGAATGCCTTCTTCAGAAGCAGAAGCCTTCTCAACCGGCGCATCTGCTGCCGCACCGGATTGGGCGTCAAACGGAGAAGTCTCGTCCTCTTCTTCCTTAAACACCACCGTTTTGTGTTTTTTGCCCAACATTTTGGACAACATCCACAATGCAATCAAACCCAAACCGCCCAGCAGCAACCAGCGCCACCAAGAGCCGCTTTCGCGCGGCTCGGGCTCAGGCTCGGTTTGCGGCGCAGGCACCACCACCGGCTCGGAAGCCGGCTGCGCCACGGCCTCAGAAGCGGTTACAACGGGTGCAGAAGCCTCCATCGGTGCCGCAACAGGCGCTGATGCGGGCTCGGCAACCGGCTCGGAAGCCGCAGGCGTGGGCACAGGCTCTGCCGGTGTAACCGGCACCGGTTCACCCGGTTTCGCCAGACGGTGCAATTCTTCGGCAGCCGGAATATTCAGCACATTGCCCGGCCAAATGCGGTCGGGGCTGCCTGATTCGAAAATTTCAGGGTTGGCCTGCACCAAGGCCAGCATGGTTTGGCGTGTGCTCAGCCCGGCCGGCCGCACGCGGCTGGCGATGCCCATCAGGGTTTCACCCGAGCGCACCGTGTATTCTCCGGCGGCAACGCGGGTGTTTTGGCGCTCCGGCGCTTTGGCGGGTGCCGGGCGGTTTTGCGCTGCGCGGGGTGCAGCGGCGGCACGGCTGCCGTGCTCGCTTGCGCGCGTAGCCGGCTCATCGGCCTGGCGCACCGGCGCACGATTGGCGGTGCTGCCCGATGCATAGCCCGGCGGGTCGATAATGGCGGTGTATTGGCGCGCCTGTGCGCCCACACCCATTTGGAAAACCAGCACCGGATCGCGCACGGCGCCGCTGGAGCGGATGCTCACAATAGCATTGTCGCCCGATTTGCGCACACTGGTGCTCAAACGGTTGTCGGAAATGCTGGCTTTGCCGCCGCTCAGCAATATTTTGGCCTCATCGCCGGTAACCGTTACCGTGCCGGAAAAAGGCTCGCCTAAATGAGATTGAACGTTCAAACCACCCAGCCCGGCCACGGCACTGAATGAGGCCATCAGCGCCACCGAAGCGGCGATCATTTTGATTCGACGATTATTTTTCAAAACTTATGTCCCCTGTTGGATTGCAGCGCAGCTGCCAGACTTTTGCGTACCCTGCATGATATATTCGAATCGCTTACTCTGCCAAGCCATCTTGCTAATTTATGTTAAAACAAATGCCGCAATGCGGCTTTATAGCCACGCCAAGCAGGCATTGCGGCCGGCATAAAATGAAAAATCGGGTTAAGCGGGTACAAAAGGCGGCGCACTTTGCCAAGATAAATGATGCAAAAGCGGCCGCGTGAATGTATGATTATCGTTTGCATGCATTTCAACAACCCTGTTTACATGAAAATATTAAGCGATTTGCTGGCGGTTATCCTTTTTTTCGCCACCTACACTCTCACCAAAAATATCGTATGGGCCACGGCCGTGGCGCTGGTTATCGGCGTGTTGCAGGCGGCCTTTACCTGGATTCGGCACAAAAAGCTCGACACCATGCAGTGGGTAAGCTTGGCCCTGATTGTGGTGTTTGGCGGGGCCACCATTTTGCTGCACGATGCCCGTTTTATTATGTGGAAGCCGACGCTTTTGTTTTGGGTGGGTGCGCTGGTGCTGCTGGCCAGCCATTTGATGGGCAAAAACGGACTCAAAGCGATGATGGGCAAAGAAATCACCCTGCCGGAGGGCGTGTGGCGCAAGCTCACTTTTGCCTGGCTGGCTTTTTTGGTGCTGATGGGCTTGGTTAACCTTTTTGTCGCTTATACCTTCACCGAAGCCCAATGGGTAAATTACAAACTTTTCGGCTCCACCGCCCTGATGATTGTGTTTTTTATCGCTCAAGGCATGTATTTGAGCCGTTTTCTTCCGCAGGAGAACAAATAATGGAATATTATATGTTGTTGGCCACAGATGCCGATGATGCGCATGAAGCGCGCATGAGCGCACGTGCCGGCCATTTGCAGCGCCTCGAAGCGCTCAAAGCGGAAGGCCGGCTGCTTATCGCCGGCCCCAACCCGTTGCCCGACAATCCCGAGCGTTTTTCCGGCAGCCTGATTGTTGCCCAATTCGCTTCACTCGACGATGCACAAAGCTGGGCCGAGCAAGACCCTTATGTGGATGCCGGCGTGTATGACGAAATTTTGATCAAACCTTTCAAAGCCGTGTTCAAATGAGCCCCATGCAACAGCAAATCGAGCAACGCCTGCAACATTTGGCCGTAGAAGTGTTCGAATTTCGCGACGACAGCCACTTGCACGCCGGCCATGCCGGCAATCAGGGCGGCGGCCATTACGCCTTACTCGTGGTGAGCGAAAAGTTTAAAGATGTTTCGCGCATCAACCGCCAGCGCATGGTAAAAGAAGCCTTGCACGATTTGTTTTCAGACGGCCTCATTCATGCATTAAGCATCAAAGCCGCCACACCCGATGAATATTTCAGCTAAGCCGTTTTCATTTAAATTTACCGAGAATACCGACATGAAAAAAACTTATCTTACCTCTGCCCTGATGTTGGCCGCTTTTTCCGGCAGCCTGATGGCACAAACCCTGGTTACCGTAAACGGCACCAAAATCGACAGCAAAGAAATCGATGCGCAGGTGAAAATGCTGCAAAGCCAAAGCAACGGCCAGCTGCAAGACAGCCCGGCTCTGCGCCAAAACCTCACCCAACGCCAAGTAACCCAAACGCTGGTTACGCAAGAAGCCCGCCGCCTGAAGCTGGAGCAAAGCAGCCAATACAAGCAAGCGCTGGAGCAGGCTCGCGCAGCAGCCAAGCAAGACGGCTCCGACAAACAGCCCAACTTCAAACAACAATGGGCGGTTTATGAAGGCGATTTGCTCGCCCAAGCCTATATGGCGCATGTGCTCACCAACAATCCGGTTACCGACAGCGACGTGCAGCGCGCCTACACCGATTTCAGCAATTTCTATAAAGGCAGCCAAGAAGTGCAGCTGGGTGAAATCCTCACCCGCAGCAGCGCCGATGCCCAAAAAGCCGAAGCCGATCTGAAAGCCAAAAAAAGCTTTCAAACCGTGGCCCGCCAATACACCATCGATCCGCAAGGCAAGCAAAACGGCGGCATCGCCCAAAACTATGTGCGCCTGAAAGATTTGGAGCAAGGTGCGCCGGTGGTTTACGGCGCGGTGAAAGATTTGCGCAAAGGCGCTTACACCGCACCCCTGCAAAGCAACGACGGCCTTTATGCCATTTTTTATGTGAATGACAAACGCGCCGTGAAGCTGCCCACTTTCGACGAAGCCAAACAAGGCTTGGCACAAGATCTGCAAACCGCCCGTATCGACCAAGCCGTGGCCGCCCTTTACCAAAAAGCCGACATCAAGTCCGCCAACTAAAGGGGAGCTGAGATGAACAAACACACCACTTTGGCCGGCGCATTAGCGCTGGCTTTGGCCGGCTTTGCGCTCGCCCAAGCGCCGCAAATCGACAAAGGCCGCATCGACAGCATGGTGGCGCAAGTGCTCAAACAAGCCGATGCCGACCCCAACACCAGCCATCAGCCCGACGGCGCGCAAATCCGCCGCGAAGTGACGCTGCAACTGCAAAGCCTGGAAGTGCTGAAAAACGAAGCCTTCAAAGCCGGCCTCGATAAAAAGCCCGAAGTGCAAAACCAGCTTAAAAACGTAGAAGCCCAATTTTACGCGGCTCAATACGTCAACCATCTGGAAAACAGCACCGAAGTAAACGAGGCCGAAGTGCGCGCCGCCTACGAGCAGCAAACCCGCATCATCAAATTGCAGCAAGTGCAGTTTGACAGCGCCCAAGCCGCCCGCGAGGCGCAGCAATTGCTGCTCAAAGGTATGAGCTTCGAAGCGCTGATGAAGCGCTACCCCAACCCCGAACAGCAATTTGACGACTTTATCTCACCGCAACAGCTGCCGCCCGACATGACCGCGCTTGCCCAAATGACCCGCGGCGAAGTCACCCGCGAGCCGGTGCTGCTCAACGGCAAATATTATCTTTTCAAGCTGGCCGCTGCCGAGCGCAACCCCGAAGCGCCGCCTTATGAAGTGATTAAATCCCAGCTCACACAGCAAGCCAAGCAGCAAAAAGTGCAGGCGCAAATCGAGCAGCTTTTGAAAAGCAACGGCATCGTGCCGCCCGAGAGCCGCTAAAGCTCGCAAGGCCGTCTGAAAGCTTTCAGACGGCCTTTTATATCAAACCTGAAACAACCTGACTGCATTATCTTGCCTTGCAGCATTAGCTGGAGCTTATACCAATCTAAAAAAATAACCTGACTGCGTTGTCTCGCCTTGCCGTACTATCTGTACTGTCGCAGGCTTCCGCCTTGTTAGTTTGCTTTTTTGAAGGGTATTATTGCCAATTCCGCATATTTAATTTATCCAAACCCATCTGCACGCTTGAGCCAAACTTTATCAAGCCCCTTTTTTCTAAGGAGATGTTATGAAAAAAAACCTCCGCGCTCGCCTTCTTCGCCGCCTTGCTGCTGCCCGCTGCCTTGCCGGCCGCACCTAAAGCCGCCACCCCGCCGGCATCGGCGCAAGCGGCCAAAGCCAAAGGCGTGTGGATAGATGTGCGCTCGCCCGAAGAATTCAGCCAAGGCCATTTGCAAGGCGCCATCAATATCCCTGCCGACCAAATCGGCGCCAAAATCAGCAGCATCAGCCCCGACAAACAAGCCCCCATCCATCTCTATTGCCGCAGCGGCCGCCGTGCCGAAGCCGCCCTGCAAACCCTCAAGCAGCTCGGCTACAACAATGTGACCAACCACGGCGGCTATGAAGATTTGCGCAAACAAGGCTTGCGCTAAGGCTTATTGATCCGGCAATTAAACTTTGAAATTTAATTGTCGTTTCCATAGGCCGTCTGAAACATTCAGACGGCCTCAAACACTTAAGCAACCCGGCCTACGGCACTCAGATTTCGTTTTGCCTGCATAACGTATCGTGCCAAATAATACCAATTCAAAAAAATAATATACAAACAGGCAGCCTGTAGGTCGGATTCTCGAATCCGACACTTGTTCGCAGAACAAGGCACGCACATTGCTTTGGCCGTTGGCCAAACGTCGGATTCAAGAATCCGACCTACGCGGATGATGCTGCCAAACTGTTTTTATTTTGTAAGGTTATTTTTTAAAATTGGTATAAACCATCGGCGCAATGCATTCAAACCATGGCACACAGCAGCTTGAATGCACCGCCGCCCAAGCGCAAACCCTGCCGCCGCGCTGCCCAAACCACCCGCTTATCCGCCTTTTCTCTATGCAACATCCACTCAGGAGCCGCCATGAAAACCTTGTTCCGCCCCAGCCTCGCCGCCCTCGCCGCTGCTTTCACCCTGAGCGCCTGCAGCCACACACCACACCAGCCACCCCAACCGAGAGCCTACGCCGCCATGCCCAGCACCCACACCGTAGTCAGCCGCTATTCTTTCAACGACACCGTATCCCGTCTGGAAAACGCCATCACCTCACGCGGCATGACCGTGTTTGCCGTAATCGACCACCAAGCCGCCGCCCGCCAAAGCGGCCTTAACATGCAGCCGGCCAAAGTGATTATCTTCGGCACACCCAAAGCCGGCACGCCGCTGATGGCAAAAGACCCGGCTTTTGCGCTGCAACTGCCGCTGCGCGTGTTGGTCACGGAAAACGGCGGCCAAGTGCAAGTGGTGTTTAACGACACCCGCGCACTAATCAGCGGCAGCAACATCGGCTATGCCGAAGTGGAAAATACCCTGGCCGGCGCCGAAAAACTGATTCGTCACACCGTGAGCGAATAAAGCGGCGCCAATATTAAAAAGGCCGTCTGAAACCATTTTCAGACGGCCTTTTTAATATTTGACATCAAACACTTACAGCAATATTTCGCGGCTCACCCCATCAACGGTTTCCACAATTGAAAAGGTTTTCGCTTGCGTGTCGGCCCGCATCACGGCAGAAGTGCGCTCGGCGGCATTGTGCCAAGTGATTTCCATCTCGTTGGCATCCAACGCTTTCACCGCAAATTCGCCGTCAAACGCGCGGCTTGTGTTGCGGAATTTCAAAAGATTGAACAGCTGCTGCACCACATCGCGCTGCACTTCGCGCTCGATTTCTGCCAAAGTGTAGTAATGGCGGTTGATGTTGCGGCCTTCTTTGGTGTGTTCCAGCAATTCGATGTCGTTTTCACCCGCGAGCAGGCCCACATAATAGATTTGCGGAATGCCGGGGGCGAAGCATTGCAGCACGCGCGCGAGCAGATAGGCTTGGTCGTTGTTGCCCAAGGCCGAATAATAGGTGCAATTGATTTGATAGATATCGAGGTTGTTATACTCGGCGCTGCTGTATTTTTTCTTCACATTCGCGCCTTGCGCATAGAGTGCTTCGCGGGCGGCTTCTATTTCTTCGTCGCTCATCAAATCTTTCACATCCACCACGCCGATGCCGTCGTGGGTGTCGAGCGTGGTAAATTGTTTGCGCGGGCAGATTTCCATCCAGTGCACCAATCGGTCGACGCGGCCGCTGAATAAGGTGTGCAACACCAACATCGGCAGCGCGAAATCATACACATAGTAATCGTGCTCGGCGATTTTGAGCTGAATGGTGTAATGCTCGTGGATTTCGGGCAACACGCTCACATTGTGCGCATCGAGCACATCGGTGCATTCTTTCAGGGTTTCCCAAATTTCCGGCTCCACAAAAAAGCAGTTGGTGCCGATTTTTTTGTTGGCATAGGCAAAGGCATCAAGGCGGATAATGGATGCGCCCTGCTCCGACAAAAAGGTGAGGTTGTTTTTGATGAATTTTCGGGTGGTGGGCGTGGTCACGTCTAAATCCACCTGCTGCTCATCAAATGTGCACCACACTTTTTCCGCGCTGCCATCGGCAAATTCGGCCATGCGGTAAGGTGCGCGCGGTTTGCGTTTGTAGATTAGGTCAACCTGCTCTTCGGTCGGCTCGCCGTTGGGCCAGAAATCTTTATAGCGGATAAACAGATCGGCATATTCCGAAGCGTCTTTTTTCGCGAGGAAATCTTGGAAATAAGGCGATTGGGCAGAAATATGGTTCACCATAAAATCAAACATCAAATAATAATCTTTTGCCAGCGCATTCACATCAGCCCAGCTGCCGAATGCGGGATCGACCTTGGTGTAATCCATCGGCGCAAAGCCGCGGTCGCCCGATGAGGGGAAAAACGGCAGAATATGCACACCGCCCACCACATCTTTAAGCGGCCCTTGCAACACTTTTTGCAGATCGTTCAAATTGCTGCCCAGGCTGTCGGCATAGGTAATCAGCATGGCTTGGTTTTTTAACGGCATGGTTTTTTCCTGTGGTCGGTTTTGGGTTTAAGTGCGGCAGCACGCGCGTTTGCGCACAGGCTGAGCTATTATCATCATGATGTTTTTAAACGGCATTACTTAAAAGACATCGGTGTCATTTGCATGCATCATAGCAGCCCTGTGCCATAAGTCAATCACTTGAAATGGCTGAAACACCCTGCCGTTGCGCTTGCTTGATGTAGCGCAAGGTTTGTTATGCATGTGTTAACAAAAGAAACCGTCTGAACATTTTCAGACGGCCTTTGTGCACACCTTATGATTTCATTGCTGATGCCCACCAAAAAACGAGCCGCGTTGGTTTGCTTGGTAAGCGTGCTTTTCGAATGAATGCAATTCACCCGAGCCCACATCATGTCGTCTGAAACATTCAAACCAGCTTGCCGCAGCGCACCGCTTTATGCTACCTTTTTCAGCCTACGCATCCACAAAGAAAACCCATGAACCCCACCGCAAACCTGTTGCAGCTGCTCGGCTGCCGCCTGCCCGTGATTCAAGCGCCGATGGCCGGCGTGCAAGGTAGCCGGCTCGCTCTTGCCGCCTGCCGCGCCGGCGCACTCGGCTCGTTGCCGGCCGCCATGCTCACACCCGAAAAACTCTGCGCCGAGCTCGATGCCCTTCAAGCCGGCACTGATCAGCCTTACAACGTCAACTTTTTTGCCCACCGCCAGCCCGCGCCCGATGCGGCGCAACAAGCGCGCTGGTTGCAGGCATTGATGCCGTTTTACCGCGAATTCGGCCTCAGCGAACACGATATCGCCACCGGCGGCGGCCGACAGCCATTTAGCCGCGAGCAGGCCGATATCGTGGCAGCCTACCGCATTCCCGTGGTGAGCTTTCATTTCGGCCTGCCCGAACCTCAGCTGCTCGAGCAGGTGAAAGCCGCCGGCAGCGTGGTGATGTCCAGCGCCACCACCGTGGCCGAAGCGCGCTGGCTCGAAGAGCATGGTGCCGACATCATCATCGCCCAAGGCCTCGAAGCCGGCGGCCACCGCGGCATGTTTCTCAACCGCGATTTAAACACCCAAGCGGGCACATTCAGCCTGCTGCCGCAAATTTGCGCCGCCGTGCGCGTGCCGGTGGTGGCCACCGGCGGCGTCAGCAACGCCGCCACCGCGCACGCCGCGCGCCAATTGGGCGCCGCCGGCATCCAAATCGGCACCGCGCTGATGCTCGCCGACGAAGCCGACACCTCCGCCCTGCACCGCGCCGCCCTGCAAAGCCCGCGCGCCGAACACACTGCGCTCACCAATCTTTTCAGCGGCGGCTATGCGCGCGGCATCGTCAACCGCTTTATGCGCGAAGCCGGCCCCATCAGCGCCGCCGCCCCGCCCTTTCCGCTGGCCCAAGCCGCTTCAGCGCCATTGAAAGCCGCCGCCGAAGCGCAAGGCTCGGATGAATTTTCATCGTTGTGGGCCGGCCAAAACGCCCCCTTGGCACAAAGCGGCAGCACAGCCAACATTATTGAGCAGCTCGCAGCAGGCTTTGCCGCGCCATAAACCAAACCGACTCAAACCGCACCGCACCCGACTATTGCCGCACTATTCCTCCCGCCGCCACATTGACAATAACAGGCGCTTTCGTTATAGTTCGCGATTCGGTTACGCGCCCATCGTCTAGAGGCCTAGGACACTGCCCTTTCACGGCGGCAACCGGGGTTCGAATCCCCGTGGGCGTGCCAACTTGCCAAACGCTTTTTACGCTGTGTAAAAAGCGTTTTTGCTTATGCAAGTTGCTGTTTCAAACGGCCATGTTCTTCACTTTGGCGCTATAATCCTACTGTTTTATCTTGAAAAGAGACGCATCATGCCGCATGTTTTGGTTTTGCAACACCCTGATATTGCTTCTTGCGATTTGTCTGATTTCCCCAAGCTTGTCCCTTATTCCGAGCGCGTGGTGCGCATTGATGTGCCGGCAGGATTTGTGCTACCCGAGGCAGCCAAGGCCATTTTGGCACGCCAGCAGATTGATTATGCGCTCTTGCCCGACCAATCGTTTGCCGATTTGGGGTTGATTGTGAGCGATATGGATTCCACGCTGATTACCATTGAATGTGTGGATGAAATTGCCGCCGGCGTGGGCTTGAAAGCGGAAGTGGCCGAGATTACCGAGCGTTCGATGCGCGGCGAATTGGATTTCGAACAGTCGCTGCGCCAGCGCGTGGCTTTGCTCAAAGGTTTGCCTGAAGAGGTGTTGCAGAATGTGTATGACAACGTGCTTTCACTCTCACCCGGCGCGGAATATCTGCTGGCCGAATGCAAGCGCCATGATGTGAAATTTATGTTGGTGTCGGGCGGTTTCACCTTTTTCACCGAACGTTTGCAGCAGCAATTGGGGCTGGATTATGCGTTTGCCAATGTGTTGGAAATCGAAGGCGGCGTGCTCACCGGCCGCTTGACAGGCCGCATTATCGATGCCCAAGCCAAGGCCGATTTATTGCTGCAACACCGCCACATGCTGGGCTTGCAGCCGCAGCAAGTGCTGGCCATGGGCGATGGTGCCAACGATATTCCGATGTTGCGCGCCGCCGGCATAGGCGTGGCTTATCGCGCCAAACCCAAGACGCAGGCTGCGGCCGATGTGTGCATTCAGTTTGGCGGGCTGGAAGCCGTGCGCGGCTGCTTTCGCTGAGCATCGGCGGATTAAATCAAACCTTATCAAACAGGCCGTCTGAAGCTTCAGACGGCCTGTTTTGGTGCATTCAAACCAATCACAGCAAACCTTGCTGCTTGAGCGCGGCCTGCACACCGGCATCGGCTTCTATGCGCTCGAAAAAGCCCGGCAATGCGCTCATGCCGCTCAAATCGAGCTTGAGCGCATATGCCCAGCGCAAAATCACATACAGATACACATCGGCAATGGTGCGTTCGCCGGTCAGATAATCTTGCGCGGCCAGCGCACGGTCGGTGCGCGCCAGCAGCGTGAGCGCTTGTGCGGTGGCAGCCTGGCGCACGGCGTTTTGCACGCTTTCATCTTCGGAAAAACGCGCCGCGCCGAAAATCAGGCTGAAGGCTTTGTGCAAATCGGCGTTTAAAAATGCCAGCCATTCGCGGGCGCGAGCCACGGCGCGGGCATCGCCGCTGCCGTAGAGCTTGGCCTGCGGATAAACATCGTTCAGGTAATCGAGAATCGCCACGTTTTGCGTGAGCGTCCAGCTGCCTTCTTGCAGCAGCGGCACTTGGCCGTTGGGGTTGAGGGCAAGATATTCGGGCGATTTGATGATGGTGTGGTCGACGGCTTGTGCGTCAAAATCCACACCGATCCATTCCAGCGCGGTGTGCGGCACCAACGAGCAGGCGCCGGGCAGGTAATAGAGTTTCAACATGGCGGTATCCTTTATTCAAGTATTCAAGCAGACAAACATGGTATCAGACGGCCTGCTTATCGTGTTATCAAGCAAGCCCCATTGAATGCTGTTCAGAAGCAAAACAGGCCGTCTGAATCGCTTTCAGACGGCCTCTGCTTTTTTCATAGCCCGAAATCGGGCTTATTCATCTTCATCTTCGCTGCGGATTACCAGCAGCGGCAGATGGCTTTGGCGCATCACGGTTTCGGCAAAGCTGCCCATCAGCAAATGCATCAGGCCGGTGCGGCCGTGGGTGCCGAGCACAAGCAGATTGGCGCCTTGCTCATCGGCATAATCCACCAGCTCTTGCGCCATTTCGCGTGCGCCTTTGTTGGCCACCAGCAAATGCTTCTGCACATCGGCCACGCCTAAGTCTTGCGCGGTTTTCACGGCAAAATCCAGCACTTCGTTGCCCTGCGCCACGGCGGCGGCTTCATAGCTTTCGTGTTGCAGAAATTCCGGCGCCAGCGCCATATATTCGGCGGGATTGGCCACGTTCACCAGCGTAAGCTTGGCGTTGATTGCGCTGGCCAGATCGGCGGCGTGTTTGAGGGCATTGAGCGCAGTGGCGCTGCCGTCTACCGCAACAACTAAATGTTTGTACATATTTTTCTCCTTATTGCTTGAATCAGAATGGGCGGCGGCTGCCGGCCTGTGTGGTGAAAGTGGGATTCGTTTCAGGCTTGCAGTATAATACGCGTTGGCCGATTTGCCACCCTTTTTTCATTTAATTTTGATTTATCACAAGGCTTGTTATGTCTGCACCTGTTTGCGCCCCCGGCCGCCGCTTCGGCGGCATCGCCCGTTTATATGGCAACGAAGCTTTGGCACGTTTTGCCGCGGCGCATGTGTGCGTGGTGGGCGTGGGCGGCGTGGGCTCGTGGGCTGTGGAAGCGCTGGCGCGCTCGGGCATCGGCCGTCTTACGCTGATTGATTTGGACAATATTGCCGAATCGAATGTCAACCGCCAGTTGCACGCGCTCACCGATGATTTCGGCAAGGCCAAAGTGGCGGCGCTGCACGAGCGCATTGTGCAGATCAACCCGGCTTGCGAAGTGGTGGAAATCGAAGATTTTGTGAGCGAAGAAAACCTGCCGGCGCTTTTCAGACGGCCTTTTGATTTTGTGATAGACGCCATCGACCAAGTGCGCGTGAAAGCGGCGATGGCCGATTATTTTGTGCGCCACAAGCAGCCTTTTGTGCTCAGCGGCGGCGCGGGCGGCCAGAAAAATCCGGCGCTGATTCAAAGCGCCGATTTGAGCCGCGTCACCCACGACCCTTTATTGGCCAACCTGCGCTACACCTTGCGCAAGCGCTATGGTTTCCCGCGCGACACCCAAGCGAAAATGCGCGTGCCCTGCGTGTATTCCACCGAAAACATCACCCCGCCGCAAGCCGGCGAGGCCTGCGAAACCGATGCCGCGCCGCAAGGTTTGTCGTGCGCAGGCTACGGCGCCAGCATGCTGGTAACGGCTTCATTCGGCCTGCATTGTGCGCAAGCGGCCATCGATCATATCGGCGGCCGGCCATGAGCACCGCTGTCGAGCGTGCCGAAATCAGGCCGTCTGAACACGCATTGGCGTGGGTGTTCGGCCAGCCCGTTACCGATATGCCGCAAGATTTGTTTATCCCGCCCGATGCCTTGAAAGTGGTGTTACACAGCTTTCAGGGGCCGCTGGATTTGCTTTTGTATCTCATCCGCAAGCAAAACATCGATGTGCTCGATATTCCGATGATGAAAATCACCGAGCAATATCTGCACTACATCGCACAGATGGACACGCACCAATTCGATCTTGCCGCCGAATATCTTTTGATGGCGGCGGTGCTCATCGAAATCAAATCGCGGCTGTTGCTGCCGCAGCCTGAAAATATCGAAGAAGACGAAGCCGCCGACCCGCGCGCCGAATTGGTGCGCCGCCTCTTGGCTTATGAGCAGATGAAGCGCGCCGCCGCCGGCCTCGATGCGCTGCCGCGCGCCGGCCGCGATTTCGCCTGGGCTTATCTGCCGCTGGAAATCGCCGTGGAAGCGCGCCTGCCCGATGTGCAGATTGCCGACCTCAGCCAAGCCTGGCTGGCGATTTTATCGCGCGCCAAACACACCCGCAGCCACGAAGTGGTGCGCGAAGCGCTATCGGTGCGCGCGCAGATGAGCGCCATTTTGCGCCGCCTGCGCGAGGGCGGCTGCCTGTTTCACCAATTATTCCGCCCCGAACAAGGCGTGGCTTTGGTGGTGGTGAACTTTATCGCGCTTTTGGAATTGGCCAAAGAAGGCTTGGTGCGCATCACCCAAGCCGAGGGCTTTGCCGAAATCGAAATCCACAGCCAAGACGGCGGCGCAGCGTGGCCGCTTTCAGACGGCACCGAAGCCGAAACCGAATCGCATCCAATCTGAAAATAAGGTAACGAAGCAACGCTTTCGCTTATTTTCGGTTGGCGATAAAAATAAGCCCGAGGCCGTCTGAAAGCTTTCAGACGGCCTCGGGCAACAACAAAACAACAATCTGCAAAGGAGCAGCCATGCCGCAAAATCCGGCCGTTTACCGGCATTTATCCGACCACTATCTGAGCCTGCCGCATTGCCGCGCCATCGATTTGCAGGCCGTGTGCACCGAACACGACCAACCCGTACTCAGCGTGGCCAACCGCGCCGACTTGGCCGGCCGAGGCTCTGAGGGCACCATACACGGCGGTGTAATCACCGCGCTGGTGGACGTGGCCTCTGCCAGCGCCGTGGCCGCGCACCTGCCCGATTACGAAGTGCTTGCCACACTCGATATGCGCATCGACTATATGCACCCCGCCCTCACCGACCGCGCCGTGCAGGCCAAATCCACCTGCTACCGCTTGGCCGGCCAAGTGGCGTTTGTGCGCACGCTGTGTTATCAGGAAGGCCAAAGCGATCCCGTGGCGCTGGGCACCGCCACCTTTATGCGCACGCCGCTGGAAAATGCTGAAAAGCAGCAGCTGGCCGCCTTTTTGGCGCAACAGCAAAACAGCCCCGCGCCGTTTCCCCCGCCATCTGCCACCGGTGCCCATTTTCATGCCGATGCCGAACTCATTGCAAAGAGCGCCACCCTGATGCCTTATGCCGCCTTTATCGGCCTGCAAACCGGCACCGACGCCGCCGGCCGCCTTTATGCCCTGCCTTACCGGCCCGATTTAATCGGCAATATATTCCTGCCCGCGCTGCACGGCGGCCTGATCGGCGGCTTTATGGAAAGCTGCGCCGCGCTTTATTTATACGAGCAAGCCGAGCTTAGCGAATTGCCGAAAATGATTGATTTCTCGCTCGACTATCTGCGCTCGGCCAAAGCCGACACCGCCTACGCCCGCTGCATTCTCACCCGCCAAGGCAGCCGCATCACCAACATCGCCGTCGAAGCTTGGCAGGCCGACGAAAGCAAACCTTTTGCCGTGGCACGCTGCCATTTCCAAATGCCGTAATCAAGTAAATCAAGAGGCCGTCTGAAACCTTTCAGACGGCCTCTTGATTAAACCTTGCCTTTTGGTCATATCGCATACCCAAACAAGCCGAAACATGGTTTAATAGCCCATCACCAACCGACAAGAATCATTCTCATCATGTCGCACACGCCCATTATCCATTCCCTGCTCGACACCGATTTATACAAATTCACCATGCTGCAAGTGGTGCTGCACCAATTTCCACAAGCGCACGGCGTGTATGAATTCCGCTGCCGCAACAACGATGAAACCGTTTACCCGCTGGCCGACATCAAAGAAGAGCTCGAACGCGAGCTGGATGCTTTGTGCGAATTGAAGTTGGCGCAGGATGAATTGGCCTATCTGCGCAAAATGCGCTTTATCAAAAGCGATTTTGTGGATTATTTGGAATTGTTCCAGCTCAAGCGCCGCTTTATCAAAGTGCACACCGATGAGCACGGCCGCCTCAATATCAAAGTAGAAGGCCCGATTATTCAGGCGATGTTTTTTGAGATTTTCACGCTGGCAATTGTAAACGAGCTTTATTTCCGCCGCCTCGAAACCCCCGAAGTGCTCAAAGAAGGCCGCCGCCGCCTTGAGGCCAAAGTGGCGCTGCTCGAAGCGCTCGACAGCCGCCAAGACCCGCGCGAGCCGCCTTTTCTGATTTCCGATTTCGGCACCCGCCGCCGCTACACGCTGGCCTGGCAGGAGCATGTGGTGAAAACCCTGCACGAAGCCGTGCCCGATATTTTCCGCGGCACCAGCAATGTTTATCTGGCCAAAAAGCTCGGCATCACCCCCATCGGCACCATGGCGCACGAATTTTTGCAGGCTTTTCAGGCGCTGGATGTGCGCTTGCGCGATTTCCAAAAAGCCGCGCTCGAAGCCTGGGTGCACGAATACCGCGGCGACTTGGGCATCGCGCTCACCGATGTGGTGGGCATGGATGCTTTCTTGCGCGATTTCGACCTTTATTTCGCCAAACTCTTCGACGGCTTGCGCCACGACAGCGGCGACCCTTATGCCTGGGGCGACAAAGCCTACCGCCACTACAAAAAGCTGAAAATCGACAGCCGCACCAAAATGCTCACTTTCAGCGACAGCCTCACCATCGAAAAATCATGGGGCTTGCACGAATATTTCAAAAGCCGCTTCAAAACCAGCTTCGGCATCGGCACCAACCTCACCAACGACATGGGCCACACCCCGCTCAACATCGTGTTGAAACTCGTGGAATGCAACGGCCAATCAGTGGCCAAGCTCTCCGACAGCCCCGGCAAAACCATGACCGACAACGACACCTTCTTGGCTTATCTGCGCCAAGTATTTGAAATCCCGGCGCCGAAAACCGAATAATATCTGCTTGTTATCCAAACTTTTTATCCAAACCAAACAGGCCGTCTGAAACCTTTCAGACGGCCTGTTTTCAATCTGCCAATCCTTACCAACCCGACGGCAGCAAGCTCATTTTCGCCAACACGGCATACACCGCGCTCGAGCTGTAGAGCAGGAAAATGGTGAGATAAATCAGCGGGTGCGTCATCCAGGCCGGGCAATGCCATTCGGGCGTTTTATTGCCGGTGCGGCGTGCGCCGCGCACAATCAGATAAGGCACGATGCTCAGCACCACGCCGCTGAACACGCCCACGAAATAAAGCGCATCCACAAAGCCCACCAAGCCGCTGTAAGCCAAGATAAAGGGCGGTATCACCACCAACGCCACCACGCCTAAGCGCACGTTCATTTTGCTGTCGATGGGCAGGCTGAAGCGGTCGGCGATATTGCTCAAAAAGCTGCCGCCTATGCCCCAATAAGAAGTGAGCATCGCGCACAAGGCAAAGCTGTTGGCCATGAAAAACGCCCAGCTACCCAGCGCCGTGCCCCAGCTAATGGTGGCCACTTGGCTGATGTGGTCGAGGCCGTTGAGCGAAATCACCGACAAAGGCACCAACGCAATCAGCGCAAAAGTCACAAACATGCCGGTAATGATGGCACGCGGCAGCTTTTTGGGCGCATGCGACAAGCCGCGCGCCATTTCCGGCACGATATATTGGGCGCAATAAATAAACACCACCAAGTTAAACACCGGCACCATATAAAGCCAGTTGCCATCGAGCAAATGGCTGAAATCGGTGGTGGGAAACACCAAAGTTGCGCCAATCAGCACGGCGAGCATGGCAATCATCAGCGAGGTAATCACTTTTTCACTGCGCCCCAGCGCTTTCAGGCCCAGCACCAGAATCAGCGCGGCCGGAATAAAAAACAACACGCTGCCCAAACGCCGATCGATGCCGAAAAGCGCGTGCATCAAATCGCCGCTGCCGCTCATATAGGCAATCAGCGCGCCCAGCGCATTCACCGTCACCGATGCAAACATCAGCCACGAGCCGAAGCCGCCCACATAGCGGCGTGCCAGGCCGCTGAGCTGCTCGTGCTGGCGGGTGCGCAACGTGGCCTCGGCCACATAAAGCATGGTGATGGTGGTGATGATGCCCACCACCACCAGCCAAAACAGCAAAGGCAGATAGCCCGCTTTTCGCGCCGCATACGACACCGACAAAATGCCCGCGCCGATATTGGTGCCCACAATCATAAACACCCCTTCGGCAAAGGTGATTTTTTCTGCTTTTAATACGTCTGACATCTTATTGCTCCTTTATCTTGCTGATGATTTATCTTGCTGATGAAATCCCAACGTTTTCTTGTTATATCCGTTTGTTTTCAAGGCCGTCTGAAAATGCAGAATACAAACAGCCCCGCGTGTTGCATCAACAGCGCAACACACTGATTTATATTAAAAGTTAAAATTCCGGTAAATGCTGTCGCGCCAACATGCAGTCTTGTTCAGACGGCCTGTTTCAAATGAAAAGAATACCGGACTAAAGACAGGCGCTTATCACGCCCGATAGATTTTCAGACGGCCTCAAGCTTTTATTGCATAGCCATAAAGGCCGTCTGAACCAACATCAAATCAGCCCACATCCAAACACATATATTTCATCTCCAGATATTCTTCCACGCCGTATTTGCTGCCCTCGCGCCCCAAGCCGCTGAGCTTCACGCCGCCGAAAGGTGCTACTTCGTTGCTGATTAAGCCGGTGTTGATGCCCACCATGCCGTATTCCAGCGCTTCGGCCACGCGCCATTGGCGGGCGGCATCTTGGGTGTAGAAATAGCTGGCCAAGCCGAATTCGGTGTTGTTTGCCGCTGCCACCGCTTCTGCTTCGCTGTGAAACTTAAACACGGGGCACAAAGGGCCGAAGGTTTCATCGTGCGCCACCAGCATTTGGGCGGTGACATCACGCAGCACCGTGGGCTCGAAAAAAGTGCCGCCCAAGCTGCTTCGCTGTCCGCCGGCGATGCAGCTTGCGCCTTTGGCCAACGCATCGGCAATATGTGCTTCCACTTTTTGCACCGCTTTTTCTTCAATCAGCGGCCCTTGGTTCACACCTTCGTCCAGGCCGTTGCCCAGCTTGAACGCGGCCACTTTTTCGGCCAGGCGCGCGCAAAACGCTTCATACACGCCCGCCTGCACATACACGCGGTTGCTGCACACACAGGTTTGGCCGCTGTTGCGGAATTTGCTTGCCAGCGCGCCTTCCACCGCTTTATCCAAATCGGCATCGTCAAACACGATAAAGGGCGCGTTGCCCCCCAATTCGAGGCTGAGCTTTTTGATTTGGTCGGCACCGTTGCGGAAAATCTTGATGCCCACTTCGGTAGAACCGGTGAAGCTGATTTTGCGGATAATCGGGTTTTGCGCAAACACATCGCTGATTTCGGCGGCGCTGCCGTTGACAATCACAAACAAGTCTTCAGGAATGCCCGCTTCATAAGCCAGCACGGCTTGCGCATAAGCGCTCAGCGGCGTTTGGCTGGCCGGCTTCACCAACATGGCGCAGCCCACCGCCAGCGCCGGCGCGGCTTTGCGGGTGATCATGGCGGCGGGGAAATTCCACGGCGTGATGGCGGCGGTAACGCCCACCGGCTGCTTGATTACCAGCATTTTCTGCGAAGGTTTCACGCTGGTGAGGATATCGCCGTCGATGCGGCGCGCTTCTTCGGCAAACCAGCGGATAAAGCCTGCGGCATAATCGATTTCACCGCGCGATTCGGTGAGGCTTTTGCCCTGCTCCATGGTCATGATGCGGGCGAGGTTTTCTTTGTTTTCCTTCAGCAACCGATACCAGTTCCACAAAATATCGGCCCGCTCCAGCGCGGTTTGCGCCGCCCACGCTTTTTGCGCGGCAGCGGCGCGGCCGATCAACTCGTTGAGCGCTGCGGCCGAGGTTTTGCGCACAAACGCCACCGTGCCGCCTGTGGCTGGGTTGGTTACTTCTATGCCGTCTGAAAGCGCTTCAAACGACACATCGGCATGATTCAATAATTGCTCTATGCTTTTCATGGCTTCTGCCTTTTTAAAATGAATTTGAGGCCGTCTGAATCAAACTTGGCGCGCTTGTTCGATGGCTTTTTCCAACACCGCCAAGCCTTGCTCGAACAGCTCATCTTCAATGGTGAGCGGGTATAAAAAGCGGATCACATTGCCGTGCGCGCCACAAGTGAGCAGCAGCAGGTTGTTTTGCATGGCGATCTTCTGCACCTTGGCGGCAAATTCACCGTTGGGCGCTTCATCATCGCCGAATTCCGCCGCCACCATCGAGCCCAGCCCGCGCACTTCGCTGATTTCGGGCGCATTCAGATTGCGCAGAAAATCGGTGAGCCGCGCGCCCAAAGCTTGCGAGCGCTCGAGCAGCTTTTCTTCTTCAATCACATCCAGCACCGCCATCGCCGCCGCCACGCCCAGCGGGTTGCCGGCATAAGTGCCGCCGAGGCCGCCTTTGCGCGGCGCATCCATGATTTCCGCCTTGCCGGCCACGCCGCTCAACACAAAGCCGCCGGCCATGCTTTTGGCCATGGTGATGATGTCGGGCTGCACATCATAGTGCTCCATCGCAAACAATTTGCCGGTGCGGCCGAAGCCGGCCTGCACTTCGTCGGCAATCATCACAATGCCGTGTTCATCGCAAATTTCGCGCACCGCACGCATAAATTCGGGCGGGCACACATTAAAGCCGCCCTCGCCCTGCACCGGCTCCAGAATAATCGCCGCAACATCGGTGGGCAGAATATCGCTTTTGAAAATGCGTTTGATGCTTTTCACCGCATCGGCCACGCTGATGTTTTGCGTGTCGGCCGGATAAAGCGCGTGAAACACACCGGCCGGCATGGCGCCGAAATCGGCTTGATAAGGCAGCACCTTGCCGGTAAGTGCCAGCGTCATCATGGTGCGGCCGTGAAAAGCACCGCCAAAGGCAATCACGCCGTTGCGGCGCGTGGCCGAGCGGGCGATTTTCACCGCGTTTTCCACCGCCTCTGCGCCGCTGGAGAAGAATTGGCTTTTCACTTTGCCGCCAATCGGCACCAGCTTATTGATGCGCTCGGCCAGCAACACATAGCTTTCATACGGCACCACCTGAAAAGCGGTGTGGGTGAATTTTTCCAATTGCGCCGCCACAGCAGCAGCCACTTTCGGGTGGCGGTGGCCGGTGTTCAACACACCGATGCCGCCGGCAAAATCAATGATCTTGCGGCCGTCGGCGGCGGTGATGGTGGCATTTTCGGCACTTTGGGCAAACCAGTCGCACATCACGCTGGCGCCGTTGGGCAGAGCCTCACGCATACGGGTAATCAAATCGCTCATGGCACTTCCTTTCAATCGGGTCAATCGGAATAAACGCAGCGCACAAGGTAAAGGTTTGTACACCGCATGAAATATTAACGCAGATTCAGTACAATATCTAAATCAGCTTATTGTTCGATATATTGAACAACAATTTCAAATACTGAACAAATGTAACCCCATCTTATAAAAATAGTCAATAAAAATGTCTGAAAAATCTGCCTCCACCGTGCCCGCCCTTGATAAAGCGGTGCGCATTCTCGATTTGCTTGCCCGTGAAGCCACACCTTTGAGCGGCGCGGAAATCGCCAAATTGCTTGATTTGCCGCGCAGCTCGGTGCACGGCCTCATCGGCAGCCTGCTGGCCGCCGGCCTGTTGCGCAAAGCCGACGAGCGCCATTTTGTGCTGGGTGCGCATGTGATGTATTGGGCCAACGGCTTTTTGGCACAGCAAGATATTGTGGCCGAATTTCACGAAGCCATCGCCCGCCTGCCCGAGCTTGATCCCTACACGCTCACGCTCTCCACCCTCAGCAACGACCAAGTGGTGTATTTGGCCTGCCGCAACAGCCAATCGCCGCTGGGCTTCACTTTCCGCATCGGCATGCAGCTGCCGGCGGTGTTTACCGCCACCGGCAAAATGATGCTGAGCGCCTTGAGCGCGGCCGAAGTGCAGGCGCTGCTGCCGCAATTTCCGCCGCCCTACACCGAGCGCAGCGTGCAAAGCCACACTGAGCTGGCCGACGAGCTGGCCGGCTGCCGCCGCCAAGGCTATGCACTCGACGATGGCCAGCTGCGCCGCGGCATGCACTGCTTCGGCACGGCGGTGTTTGACCACGCAGGGCAGGCGCGCTTCGGCGTGGCGGCCAGCCTGATTGAAGCGGAAGCCGATGAAAAAACCCGCCAACATTTGGTGGACGGGTTGAAAAAGCTGGCCGCGCAGCTCACACGCACCTTGGGCGGCCAGTTGCCGGCATAGCAATGCTTGGCTGCCGCACTACTTTCGGCTAAGTGCCACGGCAGCCCGATGCGCTTATAATCGCTCATCCGGCGCAAACCTTATGCCGCCCTTGCCATTTGACGCCGCCTCAATAAGGCTTTATAACCACACCTTCATTCAGGCCGTCTGAACTTTTGATTTGCACAATATGAAAAAACTCTTTTACTTTTTGGCCGCTTTTTTCGCGCTGGCCGGCAGCGCCCACGCCATTGACGCATCGAAGCTCTTGCCGGCCGAGCAGGCTTTTGTGCCGCAGGTTAACGCCACCGAGCAAGGCATCAACGTGCAGTTTGCCATTGCCGATGGTTATTATATGTATCAATCGAAAATGCTGGCCGACACCGCTCCTGCCGGGCTGCTTGCCGCGCCGCAATTCAGCCCCGGCGAAATGAAAGAAGACGAATTTTTCGGCAGACAAACGGTTTACCATCAAGCCGCGCAAATCAACTGGGCTTATCGGCAGCCTGCGCCGCCGCCCTACACGCTCACGCTGAGCTACCAAGGCTGCGCCGATGTGGGCGTGTGCTATCCGCCGGTGGAAACCACGTTTGATATCGACGGCAACGGCCTCTATCAAGCGCCGGATGCAGCACCCGCCAGCGCCAAAGAGCGTTTTTTGCAGCCTGCTCCGGCATCGCGCCCGACCGACGGCGCACCTGAGAGCAGCCGCTTCAAGCTTTCATGGGATACGCTCAACGCCAATTTATTGGCGTTTTTTCTCGCGGGCTTGGGGCTGAGCTTCACCGCCTGTATGTATCCGCTGATTCCGATTGTGTCGAGCATTGTGGTGGGCGACAAAGCCGCTTCCAAAGGGCGCGCATTTGCGCTCTCGATGGTGTATGTGCAGGGGCTGGCGCTCACTTACACTTTGGTCGGCGTGATAGCCGGCCTCACCGGCGCGCTGCTCACCGTGTGGCTGCAACAGCCGTGGGTGGTGCTGGCGGCCGCTGCGTTGATGGTCGTGCTTGCGCTCTCGATGTTCGGCCTCTTCAGCATCCAGCTGCCCGCCGCCGTGCAAAGCTATTTCCAAAACCAAAGCAATAAATTGAGCGGCGGCAAAATCGCCTCGGTGTTTGTGATGGGCATGCTCTCGGCGCTGATTATCGGCCCTTGCGTGGCGCCTCCTTTGGCTTTTGCATTGGGCTATATCGGCCAAACCGGCGATGCCGCGCTCGGCGGCTTGGCGCTTTATGCCTTGGCGCTCGGCACCGGCCTGCCGCTGATTATCATCGGCACCTTCGGCGGCCATATTCTGCCCAAAGCCGGTGTGTGGATGAACGGCATCAAATATGCTTTCGGCTTTGTGCTCTTGGCGGTGGCGGTGTATTTGGCCACGCCTTTTCTGCCCTATTTGCTGGTGGTGGCACTCTACACGCTGCTGATGCTGCTGCCCGCCGGCCTGTTGCTTGCTCAAGCGCCGAAAATGGCCGGCCGCTTGAAAAACGTGTGCCTCTTTTTGGGCACGGCGCTGCTGCTGGGCGGCGCATGGTTTGCCTGGCAGAGCAGCCAACAGCAAACCACCACGCTGCACCGCTTTCTCACCCTCACGCCGCCGGCCGCGATGGCCGAAGCCGACAGCCATGGCCATGTCTACACCGATGTGGGCGAATTGAAAGCCGCCATGCAGGCCGCTTTGGCGGCAGACCCAAGCCGGCCGGTGCTGCTCGATTTTTATGCCGACTGGTGCATTTCGTGCAAAGAAATGGCCGCCTACACGCTCAACCAGCCCGAAGTGCATGATGCGGTGGACATGAACCGCTTCTTCCAAATCGACGTCACCGCCAACACGCCCGAACAACAAGCCTTGCTAAAAGAATACGGCCTGTTCGGCCCGCCCGGCGTGTTTGTGCTGCATGCCGACGGCCGCCGCAGCGAAGCGCTGCTGGGCTTTGTGAAACCGGCCGCGTTTGTTGAATGGTATCGGCAAAACGCGCAATAAAAGCAGCAAACAATAAGGCCGTCTGAAAGCATTTTCAGACGGCCTTATCAACAAAAAATCAAACTAAAACTCAAACTCCATCTGCTCGGGCAATTCCACCCGCGCCTGCCCCCGCTCCCACGCCAGCCGCTGGATTTTCTGGCGGCGCAAGCCCACCAGTCGCAGCACTTGCTGCTTTTGCACATCGTTCATCTTCAGCCAATACAAGCGCTCTTCGCGGCTGCGCAGGCAGCCTTTGCAATAGCCCTTGCTGTTGGCTGCACACACGCCGATGCAGGGGCTGGGGATGCTGAAAAATTCCAGTTGCTCCATAAGCTTGGCAGTATCATTGAGTGAGGCGGCTATTGTGTGCCGCAAACCTTTTTTATTTCAAGCGGATATTGTTTGAGGCCGTCTGAAAGTGGTGCTCAACCCAACGACACCATTTCAATCTGTTCCATGCTGCGGCCGAGAAAGCGCTCGCCTATGGTGCGGAAACGCAGCGGAATATCGCTCACATAAAAGCGGTAATCCGCGCTGCCGTTGCCGCTGTTGAGCAAATCGGCCGCGGCCAAAGCCTGCGCCGCCGCCTCGGCGGTGGTGAGCGCCGAATCCACCAGCGTGATGCCGGGCGCTTCTGCTTTCAGCAAAGGCTTGAGCAGCGGATAATGCGTACAGCCGAGCACCAAGGTGTCGATATCGTCGGCCAACAAGGGCTTGAGGTATTCGCGCGCGGTGAGGCGGGTAACTTCGTGATCGAGCCAGCCCTCTTCCACCAGCGGCACCAGCAGCGGGCAGGCCTGCGATTGCACACGCACATCGGGGTTGCGGCTGTGGATGGCGCGGGCATAAGCATTGCTGTTTACCGTGGTGCTGGTGGCCATCACGCCGATATGGTTGGTGCGCGTGGTGGCAAGCGCCGCTTCGGCGCCGGCGGTGATCACGTCGAGCACCGGCATATTGCCCGCCATCGCGCGCACTTTCTGGCCGGCCACGGCGGCAATGGTGTTGCAGGCAATCACCAGCGCCTTCACATCGTTTTGCAGCAGAAATTCAACGATTTGGGCGGTAAAGGTTTCAATGGTGGCGCGCGATTTCACACCGTAAGGCACACGGGCGGTGTCGCCGAAATACACGATATTTTCCATCGGCAGCCGCTCCATCAGCGCGCGCACATTGGTGAGACCGCCCACCCCCGAATCGAACACGCCGATAGGGCGTTGTTTGTTGTTGCTCATATTGTTGACTTTATCCAAAACCATTAAAGGCCGTCTGAACTTTTTCAGACGGCATCGTTATTATTTCCATTCAAAAAAACAGGCCGCCTCAATAATGCCGTCTGAATGCTTTTAAACGAATATCCGGCGATTGTACACCGATTCCCGCCTTGCAAACGTTTCTACCGCCTGAAACTTTAATCAAATTTAGCAATCAATGAGGTTTGCAAAGCCTTTGAATTAAAGCATAATCGGCATTTATTGTTTTTTCAGGTGATGCATGAGCCCGAGCGCGCCTTTTTTCCGCTTTTTGCCCGATGAAGAAGCCACCCTGCAATGGGGCGGCAGCTGGGCGGCCACGCTCTCTGCGCCGCTGGTGGTTTATCTGCAAGGCGATTTGGGTGCCGGCAAAACCACCTTCACACGCGGCCTGTTGCGCGGCCTAGGCTACGACGGCGCGGTAAAAAGCCCCACTTATGCCATTGTGGAATCTTACCCGCTGCCCGCATTCACCCTGCACCATTTCGATCTTTACCGATTCACCGCCCCCGAAGAATGGGACGATGCCGGCTTAGACGATTTGGCCGACGGGCACAGCATCTGCCTGATTGAATGGCCGCAGCTGGGCGAGGGCTTTGCGCCGCTGCCCGATATCGACATCCACCTGGGCCACACCGAAACCGGCCGCCGCGCCACCTTGAATGCCCACACTGAAACCGGTCAGAAAAGTTTAGAAGCATGGTTCAAAAATTAACCCGCCGTCAAATTGTCCGCAGCGCCGCCACCGGCCTGCTTTTCACCGTCACCCCGCTGGCCGCGCTGGCCAAGGCCGCCGCCGCACCGCAATTCGTGGCCGTGCGCATCTGGCCTGCCAGCGCCTACACCCGCATCACCCTTGAAGCCTCGAGCGCGATGAAATACAAACATTTCACGCTCGACAACCCCGCCCGACTGGTGGTGGATATCGAGGGTGCCACGCTCAATAATGTGCTGCAAACCATCAGCAGCAAAGTGCAGCAAAACGATCCCTATATCGCCAACATCCGCGTGGGCCAAAATACCGCCACCACCGTGCGCGTGGTGATTGATCTGAAGCAGGCGGTGAATCCACAAGTGTTTACGCTCGCGCCGGTGGCCAATTTCCGCAACCGCCTGGTGGTGGATCTTTACCCCTCCAGCGCCACGGCCTTGGCGGCAGAAGCCAACGACCCGCTGATGGCGCTGCTCAACGATTATTCCCAAGGCCGCATCCGCAGCGACGGCACCGGCAGCGGCAGCGTGCCGCCGGTGAAAGAGCGCCAGCCCGCCATTATCGACACCCCGCCGCCCACCAGCCCGCGCGGCAGCAGCCGCAAGCCGATTATCGTGCTCGACCCCGGCCACGGCGGTGAAGACCCGGGCGCCATCGGCCCCAGCGGCCTGCGCGAAAAAGACGTGGTGCTCGCCATCGCCCGCGAAACCAAAAAACGCCTCGATGCCATGGGCTACCGCACATACATGACCCGCAACGAAGATGTGTTTATCCCCCTGGGCGTGCGCGTGGCCAAAGCCCGCAGCCTCAAAGCCGATTTATTTGTGTCGATACACGCCGATGCCTTCACCAGCCCAAGCGCGCGCGGCACCGGCGTGTATGCGCTCAGCACCAAAGGCGCCAGCAGCGCCGCCGCCCGCTTTTTGGCGCAAACGCAAAACAGCGCCGACTTAATCGGCGGCGTGCAAAAAGTGGGCAATAAAAATGTGGACAACGCCATTCTCGACATGACCCAAACCGCCACCATCAAAGACAGCCTCGTGCTCGGCCGCCGCGTGCTCGACGAATTGGGCAAGCTCAACAAGCTGCACAAAGGCCATGTGGATCAAGCCAACTTTGCCGTGTTGCGCGCGCCGGATATTCCGTCGATTTTGGTGGAAACCGCCTTTTTGTCCAACCCCACCGAAGAGAGGCTTTTGGCCAGTAGCTCATTCCGCCAACAAAGTGCGGCAGCCATTGCCCAAGGTGTGCGCAATTATCTCAACACCGCCGTGCTCGCGCGCCGCTGATGGATTTTGTATAGGTGCTTGGATAATGGGAAAGGCCGTCTGAAAGCGTTTTCAGACGGCCTTTCCCATATCATGCAATGATGGTCTTTGAATAGGCAATGGGTATATGAAATACAAGAAAAAGTGACACAAAACTACACTTTGCAACGGCGTAGGTTGGGTTGATAAACCCAACCTTTCAGACGGCTTGTGGATTTGTTGGGTTTGCAACCCAACCTACCCGCGTATCACTTTTTTATGCATTTCACTATAGAAGGCCGTCTGAACGCGTTTTCAGACGGCCATGTTGTTTCATGCAGCTGTTTTCTATCATGAGGCGGTTGCCGGTTGCAGCGCCATCCCGCCGCGAGCATCAGGCTTTGCCCTGCATATTGTGGTGCTCAATCTCAAAGCCTTGCTGTTTGTAAGCCTTGAAGCGCTCGCGTGCTTCGGCCAATTCTTCCAAGCTGCTGCCGACGATTTCCAGCACCCGCGCCGGCGGTCGGGCGGCATCGCACCAAAATTCGGGCGACACGTTGAGCACCACCCAATCGGTCGGCACGGCGGGCAAATCGGCGCCCGCACCCAAAAGCAGCGGCACATCTTGCGGCCACTCGCCACCCTGCCACATTTCATGCGCCAAAAAGCCGGCCGGCTCAAAGCGCCACAATTCGGCATCGAGCCGCTCGGCGGCAGCGGCGCCCTCTGCCCACACCAACACGCGGCCGCTTTGCACGGCGCGTTGCGCCAGGCGGCAGATAAAGGCTTCAGCGTGGCTGACATGGGTGTAAAACGTGGCTTTGGGCATGGTTTTTCTCAAAATAAGCAGCGGCAGGACTCAGCTGATTTGGCATTGCGGCGGCAGTTTTTCGTTCATCAGGGCGCGGTAGTCGAAGCGCTCGCCTTCGGTGAAAAAACGGCCGTCGCCCACCGAATGGATTTTCGACTTGCGGTTTTCGGCCTCATTCACACCGGCGGACACAGGGCGCAGAATCACGATGCCGTGCTGCTCGATATCGTCCACCACGCGGCATTCGATATAGGCGGCGCAGCCTTTGATGATGGCGCAATCCACTTGTTTGGCTTCTTCACGCGCCAGGCCGAAGCGGTCGAATTTATCCACTTGCGCGCCGCTCACGGTGCCGATGGCGATGGTGTCGGCCATGCGCTCGGCGGTGGGCACATGCAGCACGCATTGTTTGTTTTTCAGCATGGCGCGGGCGGAATGGTTCCAGCGGCCAGTCATGATGGCGATGTTGCAGCAGCCGCTGTCGTCGTCAAAGCCCAGCGGCATCAGCAATGAGAGGGTGAACACATTGTCTTTGCCTTGGTCGCGCGTGGTAATCAACACCACCGGCGAGGGCTCGACAAGGGTAAACGCCAAGTTGAGGTTAAGCGTTTGATACATAAATCATCCTTATGGTTTGTGAAAGCATGGCTCAGGATGTGTGAGGACTTGATATTTTGTTATAGGCAAAAGGCCGTCTGAAGCCGCTTTCAGACGGCCTTTCCTTCTTTTTATACGTTGCGCAGATAATTGAGCAACAAAGGCACGGGGCGGCCGGTGGCGCCTTTTTCTTTGCCCGATTTCCAGGCGGTGCCGGCGATATCGAGGTGCGCCCACGGGTAATCTTCGGTGAAGTTGGCTAAAAACATGGCCGCGGTGATGGTGCCTGCGCCGGGCGTGCCGATATTGGGCAGGTCGGCAAAGTTGGATTTGAGCTGCTCTTTATAAGTGTCAAACAGCGGCAGCTGCCAGGCTTTGTCGTTTACTTCCAGCGAAGCGGCGAGCAAATCGTCGACCAGCGCCTGATTGTTGCCCATCAGGCCGCTCACATCGTGGCCGAGCGCCACAATGCAGGCGCCGGTGAGCGTGGCCACATCAATCACGGCTTTGGGCTTGAATTGCTCGGCATAGGTGAGCGCGTCGCACAAAATCAGGCGGCCTTCGGCATCGGTGTTGAGCACTTCGATGGTGAGCCCTTTCATGCTGGTCACCACATCGCCGGGCTTGTTGGCCACGCCGCTGGGCATGTTTTCGCAAGTGGGCACAATGGCAATCAGATTAATCGGCAATTGCAGCTTCACGGCGGCGCAAAAAGTGCCGATTACGCTTGCCGCGCCGCACATGTCGAATTTCATTTCATCCATATTCAGGCCGGGCTTGAGCGAGATGCCGCCGCTGTCGAAGGTGATGCCTTTGCCCACCAGCACGGTGGGCGCTTCGTTTTTATCGGCCGCGCCGAAATAGCTCAATTCCACCAGATAAGGCTTTTGCCTGCTGCCTTTGGCCACCGACCAAAATGAGCCCATATTGGCTTTGATATAATCTTTGCCGCGGATTTTCACTTTGGCGCCGAGCTTTTTGGCTTCGGCCTTGGCGGTGTCGGCCAAAAATTCGGGTGTGCATTCGTTGGGCGCGGCGTTGCCCAAATCTTTGGCGATGTTCATGCCGTAGGTTTGCGCTTCGGCCACGGCCAGCGCGGCGGCCAAGTTGCTATCGGGGTGGTAAAACTCGGCTTGCTGCAATTTGGCCGGCTTGGCTTCTTTTTTATAGCGCTCGAAACGGTAAACCGCCTCGCCCAACGCCAACGCCAACACTTCGGCCACACGCGGCGCTTCCACCCCGTCAAACGCGCTCACGTCGATTTTTACATTTTCTTGCTTTTGCGCCCAGGCGGCGGCTTCTTTGGCGGCTTTTTCCAGCGTGGCGCGTTCTTCGTCTTTCACGCGCAGCACCGCTACCGCCTGCAAGCCGCCTTGGTGCGCGATTTGGGTGCAGGCAAAGCTTTGCCCCTCTTCCAGCGCTGCGCACAATAATTGGGCGGCCTCATGCGCACTGTGTTGTGCACACGGGCAGGCATCGCTGCACACATAAAGCAACGCGCCCGCGCTGCCCGGCTGCAATTTTTCGGCTTTTGTGCTAAATTCCACGTTCATTCTCCTGGCTCGATATCGGTTATATGTTTCAGACGGCCTGGTTATCCCGCACAGGCCGTCTGAAAACGGAATACCGGCTGATTGTACTCCAATACAGCGGCCGTCTGAAACCCTGCACCGCTACGGCAAACCCATTATTTATGATATATCAACGTAATTTCATTAAAGAGCTCTCGTTCACCGCGGTGGGCATCTTTGTCGTGCTGTTGGCGATTCTGGTTTCCACACAGGCCATCAACCTGCTCGGCCGCGCGGCCGACGGGCGCGTGGCGATTGATGCCGTGGTGGCGCTGGTGGGCTTCTGGATTATCGGCATGACACCGCTTTTGCTGGTGCTCACCGCCTATATCAGCACGCTCACCGTGCTCACGCGCTATTGGCGCGACAGCGAAATGTCGGTGTGGCTCTCATGCGGGCTGGCCTTGAAGCAATGGGTGCGCCCGGTGCTGCAATTTGCCGTGCCGTTTGCCATTTTGATTGCGCTGATGCAGCTTTGGGTGATGCCGTGGGCTGAATTGCGCAGCCGCGAATATGCGGAAATCCTCAAGCAAAAGCAGGAATTATCGATGGTGGAAGCCGGCGAATTCCGCGCCTTGGGCAAAAGCCGCGGCCGCGTGTATTTTGTGGAAACCTTCGACACCGACTCGGGCGTGATGAAAAACCTGTTTTTGCGCGAACGCGACGATAAAGGCAACGACAACATCGTGTTTGCCAAAGCCGGCGAATTTTCACTGAAAAACAACCAGCGCACACTCGAGCTCAAGCAAGGCTACCGCTACAGCGGCACGCCCGGGCAGGCCGACTACAATCAGGTGTCGTTTCAAAGCCTCAGCCTGGTGATCAGCGCCGCGCCCAAAATCATCGACCCGGTGTCGCACCGGCGCACCATCCCCACCGCGCAGCTTTTCGGCAGCAGCAACCCGCAATATCAGGCCGAATTGATGTGGCGCTTATCGCTGCCCATCAGCGTGTTGATTCTGAGTATTCTGGCCGTGCCGCTTTCCTATTTCAACCCGCGCACCGGCCACACTTATAATATATTGATTGCCATCGGCTTTTATCTGATTTATCAAAACGGCCTCACCTTTTTGCGCAACGCGGTTGAAGAGGGCAAGCTCAATTTCTGGCTGGGCATGCTGCCGCTGCATCTGCTTATTCTGGCAGCGGCCATTCTGTTGCTGCGTGTGCGCAGCCTGCCCGCGCAGCCGTTTTGGCAGGCCTTGAAAAACAGCCTGAAAGGGGGCGCTGAATGAAGCTGCTCACCCGCTATTTAATCCGCCAGCTGTGCAGCATGACGCTTTATGCCCTGCTCGCGCTGCTGGCGCTTTACAGCTTTTTCGACATCATCAGCGAAGTGGGCGACATCGGCCAGGGCAGCTACAACGGCGCCAAAATGATGCAATATGTGCTGATGCAAATGCCGGCGCATGCTTACGAGCTGCTGCCGCTGGCGGTGCTAATCGGCGGCCTGATTGCCTTGAGCCAGCTCGCTTCGGGCAGCGAGCTCACGGTGATGAAAGCCAGCGGCATGAGCACCAAAAAACTGATTGCCGTTTTGCTGCAATTCGGCCTGATATTCGCCGTGGCCACCGCCCTTTTGGGCGAATGGCTCGCGCCGGCGATGAGCCAGCGCGCCGAAAATCTCAAAGCCAGCGCCATCAGCGGCAAAATCAGCACCGGCAGCCAGGGCTTGTGGCTCAAAGAGGGTAACCACATCATCAATGTGCGCGAAATGCTGCCCGACCATACTTTGCTTGATGTGAAAGTGTGGCGCCACGATGCGCAATTCCGGCTGGCCGAGGCCACCGCCGCCGATTCGGCCACCGTTGGCAGCAATCACCATTGGTTGCTCAAAAACGTGCGCAGCAGCATTTTGGAAGACGATCAGGTGCGCACCGAGCATCAACCGGAAAAAGAGTGGGCCATCGGCCTGCAACGCAATCTTTTGGATGTGCTCTTGGTCGATCCCGAGCAAATGTCGGTGTCGGCGCTCACCACTTACATCACCCATTTGAAAGACAACCAGCAGCAAACCCGCACCTACGAAATCGCTTGGTGGCGCAAGCTGATGTATCCGGTAGCGGCCATGATTATGGCGCTGGTGGCGCTCTCGTTCACCCCGCAATCCACCCGCCACGGCAATATGGGCTTGAAGCTTTTCTTCGGCATTTGCCTGGGGCTGGCTTTTCACTTTGCCGGCCGCCTGTTTGGCTTTACCAGCCAGCTCTATAACGTGCCGCCGTTTATCGCCGCCGTGTTGCCCACTCTATTATTCGGCTTGCTGGGCGTGTATTTAATCCGTCGGCAAGAGCGGCGCTAAACATCTGCTCCGCTTGCCGCCAAGGCCGTCTGAAAGCGCTTTCAGACGGCCTTTCCTTATCGGCGCGGTGTGACAAGCCGAAAAATCTGTGTTAGGGTAAAAGAAAGTAATAAGCAGCAACTTCATTTATTTGCTGCCAATTTCATCAGAAAGCAAAAATTATGACCACACACACCGCCTACATCAACGGCCGCTACGCCGAGCCCAATCCCCAAGCCGACACCTTTGCCAGCATCAACCCAGCCAACGGCGAAACCCTTGCCACGCTCCAGCAAAGCACGCCCGCAGAAATCGATGCCGCCGTGGCCGCTGCGCGCGCCGGCCAAAAAGCGTGGGCGGCATACACCGCCGTCGAGCGCAGCCGTGTGTTGCTCAACGCCGTGGCGATTCTGCGCGCGCGCAACGATGAATTGGCGCAACTCGAAACGCTCGACACCGGCAAGCCGCTCTCAGAAACCTTATATGTGGATATCGTTACCGGTGCCGATGTGATTGAATATTATGCCGGCCTCGCCGCCGCCATCGAAGGCCGCCAGATTCCGCTGCGCGAGAGCAGCTTTGTTTACACCCGCCAAGAGCCTTTGGGCGTGGTGGGCGGCATCGGCGCATGGAATTATCCGATTCAGATTGCCATGTGGAAAGCCGCGCCGGCGCTGGCCGCCGGCAATGCGATGGTGTTCAAACCCAGCGAAATCACGCCCTTGGGCGCGCTCAAGCTGGCGGAAATCTTCACCGAAGCCGGCTTGCCGGATGGTGTGTTCAACGTGGTGCTGGGCGATTACCGTGTGGGTGCGGCGCTGAGCGAGCACCCCGATATTGCCAAAATCTCCTTCACCGGCGGCGTGGCCACCGGCAAAAAAGTGATGGCGCAAGCCGCCGCATCCAGCCTGAAAGATGTCACCATGGAATTGGGCGGCAAATCGCCGCTGATTATTTGCACCGATGCCGACATTAATTTGGCTGCCGACATCGCCATGATGGCCAATTTCTACAGCGCCGGCCAAGTGTGCACCAACGGCACGCGCGTGTTTGTGCCGGCCAAAATGAAAGAAGCTTTCGAGGCCGCGATTTTAGAGCGCGTGGCGCGCATCCGCATTGGCAACCCGCTTGATGCGCACACCAATTTCGGCCCCTTGGCGAGCTTTCCCCATATGGAAAAAGTGCTCGCCTATATCGAAAAAGGCCGCGCCGAAGGTGCGCGCCTGCTTGCGGGCGGGCAGCGCCTCGATGCACACCCGTTTGACGAAGGCGCTTACGTTGCCCCCACTGTGTTTACCGACTGCCTCGACGACATGACCATCGTGCGCGAAGAAATCTTCGGCCCGGTGATGAGCATTTTGAGCTACACCACCGAAGAAGAAGTGATTGTGCGCGCCAACGCCATCGCCTACGGCCTGGCTGCCGGCGTGGTAACGCCCGATTTGAAACGCGCCCACCGCATCATCGGCCAGATCGAAGCCGGCATCTGCTGGATCAACAGCTGGGGCGAATCGCCCGCACAAATGCCCGTGGGCGGCTACAAGCAAAGCGGCATCGGCCGCGAAAACGGCATCCAAACCCTGCTGCACTACACGCAAACCAAATCAGTGCAGGTGGAATTGGGCGATTTTCAATCTGTGTTTTGAGGCCGTCTGAATGAATCGCACATACTGGTATGCTGGTTTATTTCTCAGCTTGCTGCTGCCCGCCGCTCATGCCGACACACCGTTTATGCTGCTCAATGATGCCGACGGCTTTGTCAATCTGCGCGATGTGCACCGGCCGGATAAAATCATTGCCCGTTTGCACACGCCGCAAGTGGTGGCTTCTTACGGAGAAGATTATCCCGACCGCATGCAATACCACCAAATCAGCTACAGCGCCACAAAAGCACCAGCCCACTTTCGCCGCTACGCCCCGCTCAACCCGCCCGGCGGCCTGATACACGCCAGCCGTCTGAAAGCGCTGGACGAGTTGCCGCAATTTGAAACAGGCGCACAAAGCAGCAGACAGCAAATTTTCCGTCACGGCAGCCACCGTATCGAAATCGATTATGAGCCGTTGACACGCCACCGCTTCGACGGCCTGAAAAACGGCTTTTACCACACGCTTGAGGGGCGGCCGTTTTTCGGTTTCGACGGCGGCATCAGCGTGGCGCAGCTAAACAATTTATCAGTCAACCCGATTCGGCAGATTAAGGCCATCACCGTGCACCATCGCAGCCAAAGCCTGCCTTTCCCGCCTGCCGCCATCGGGCAGATGCTGAATTTCAACATTCAAGGCGCCGCCATCGGCGATGAAAACACCTGGTATCTCTACGGCCGCGGCGGCGATGGCGCCGGCGCCTATTACAGCGTGTGGACGCTGCAACAAGGCCGCCCGACCAGCCAATTTATCTGGCAATATTGACCCACCGCTTTTCAGACGGCCTTGCTGTGTGATACCAAGGCCGTCTGAAAGATGCTCAAAAGGATGGAAACATGACCTTCAAACCCACCTACGACTACATCATCATCGGTGCCGGCAGCGCCGGCAACGTGCTGGCTGCGCGCCTCACGGAAGACGCCAACGTTTCCGTGCTGCTGCTCGAAGCCGGCCTGCCCGACTACCGCTTCGATTTCCGCACCCAAATGCCCGCCGCGCTGGCCATGCCCTTGCAAGGCACCACCTATAATTGGGGCTACAAAACCGAGCCCGAGCCCTTTATGAACAACCGCGTGATGGATTGCGGGCGCGGCAAAGGTTTGGGCGGTTCATCCTTAATCAACGGCATGTGCTATATCCGCGGCAATGCGCTCGATTTCGACCATTGGGCGCAAAAGCCCGGGCTGGCCAACTGGACATATCTCGATTGCCTGCCCTATTTCAAAAAAGCCGAAAACCGCGATGCCGGTGCCAACACCTATCACGGCACAGGCGGCCCGATTGATGTGGCCACCGCCAAGCCCGGCACCAATCCGCTATTTGAAGCCATGATTCAGGCCGGCGTGGATGCCGGCTATCCGCGCACCGACGATCTCAACGGCTATCAGCAAGAAGGCTTCGGCCCGATGGACCGCTTCGTCACCCCCAAAGGCCGCCGCGCCTCCACCGCCCGCGGCTATCTTGATACCGCCAAAGCGCGTGAAGCGCTCACCATCGTCACCGGCGCGCTCACCGATGTGATTTTGTTTGACGGCAAACGCGCGCGCGGCGTGCGCTTTGCCCACCAAAAGCAAATGCACAGCATTGAAGCACGCCAAGAAGTGATTGTGTGCGCCGGCGCCATTGCTTCGCCGCAATTGCTGCAACGAAGCGGCATCGGTCCCGGCGCGTGGCTGGCCGAAGCCGGCGTGAGCGAGATTCTGGATTTGCCGGGCGTGGGCAACAATCTGCAGGATCACCTCGAGCTCTATATGCAATATGAATGCACACAACCCGTGTCTATCGCCCCCGCCACGCAATGGTGGAACAAGCCCGCTATCGGCGCAGAATGGCTCTTTCAAGGCACAGGCTTGGGCGCTACCAACCATTTCGAAGGCGGCGGCTTTATCCGCAGCGATGAAAAATTTGCCTGGCCCAATATCCAATATCACTTTTTGCCCATCGCCGTGCGCTACGACGGCCGCAACGCCAGCAAAGCGCACAGCTTTCAGGCGCACGTAGGCTCGATGCGCTCGAAAAGCCGCGGCCGCATCAAGCTCAAATCGAAAAACCCGGCCGAGCACCCGAGCATTTTGTTCAACTACATGAGCGATGCGCAAGATTGGGAAGAATTCCGCGCCGCCATCCGCATCACCCGCGACATCATGCGCCAACCCGCGCTCGACCCTTATCGCGGCAAAGTCATCACGCCGTCTGAAAGCCTGCAAAGCGATGCCGAGCTAGATGAATATGTACGCAATCACGCCGAAACCGCTTATCACCCTTCCTGCACCTGCGCCATGGGCGAAGGCAGCGATGCCGTGGTGGACGGCCAAGGCCGCGTGCACGGCATCACCGCCCTGCGCGTGGTGGATGCCTCGATTATGCCTGACATCATCACCGGCAACCTCAACGCCACCACCATTATGCTGGCCGAAAAAATCGCCGACCAAATCCGCGGCCGCACGCCCCTGCCCCGCGCCGATGCCGATTATTATGTGGCCGATGGCGCACCGGTACACGGCGAAGCCAAACGGGTTTAGGCATGGACAGACACTGCCAAATCAAGACGCAGCTTCGGTTTTCAGACGGCCTTTGGCTCTATCCGACAAATGTGTTGATATTGATTTGAAAGTTACCCAACCCGAAGTTTTCTAGGCGCCTGCCTGAATCGCCGGATTCAGCTTTCAGACGGCCTGCAAACAAACACAGGCCGTCTGAAAGCCGACACACACCACAACAAGCCACACCACAACAAGAAAGCGAGTATCCATGCACAGCCCGCCCAATCCTGCCGACGCAGCGCCTACGCTCTCGGTCAACAAAACCGTGTTTCTGGCTTCATCGCTGGTTTCCATCTTATTAATTGTGTTCACCATCCTCTTCCCGCAGGCGAGTGAAGCGGTGCTCGGCAATGCCTTGCGCTGGGTGTCAGACCATTTCGGCTGGTATTACATGCTGGTGGTGGCGGCCTACAGCCTGTTTGCGCTTTATGTGGGGCTGTCGCGCTATGGCGACATCAAGCTCGGGCAAGATCACGATAAGCCCGATTTTCCGTTTCTCACTTGGGCGGCGATGCTGTTTTCCGCCGGCATCGGCATTGATTTGCTGTTTTTCGGCGCATCCGAGCCGCTGGCGCATTACCTCACCCCGCCCGATGGCAGCGGCGGCACGCCCGAAGCGGCGCGTGCGGCCATTGCGCAGGCATTTTTGCATTGGGGTTTGCACGGCTGGGGCATTTATGCGCTGATTGGCATGGCGCTGGCTTATTTCGCCTACCGTCAAAACCTGCCGCTGGCTCTGCGATCGGCTTTGGTGCCGGTGTTCGGCAGGCGGCGCACCGATGGCTGGCTCGGCCACAGCGTGGATATTTTCGGCGTGGTGTGCACGCTTTTGGGCATTGCCACGAGCCTCGGCATCGGCGTATTGCAGGCCAATGCGGGCTTGAGCCATGTGTTCGGCATTGAAACCAGCAAGCTTGTGCAAACGGTGATTATCGTGGCGGTGGTGGCGGCAGCGGCTTTATCGGCCATGTCGGGCGTGGAACGCGGCGTGCGCCGTTTGTCGGAAATCAATATGCTGGGCGCCACTTTTTTGCTGATTGCGCTCTTGGTGATGGGGCCGACGGTGTTTTTGCTCAATGCGTTCACGCAAAATGTGGGCGATTATTTCCAAACCCTCATCGGCAAAACTTTTGACGTTTACGCCTATCAGGGCGCGGCCGGTGCCGAATGGAAAGCGGGCTGGACGATTTTCTTCTGGGCCTGGTGGGTGGCGTGGGCGCCGTTTGTGGGGCTTTTTATCGCCCGCATTTCGCGCGGGCGCACCTTGCGCGAATTTGTGCTGGGGGTGATGTTTATCCCGCTGGGCTTTATCTTTGCCTGGTTTTCGATTTTCGGCAACAGCGCCATCGAATTGGTGAGCCACGGCGCAACGGCTTTGGGTGAAACCGCGCTGGCCGACCCGGCGATGGGCATGTTTGCCTTGTTTGAACACTATCCTTTCGCCGCCACTTGGTCGCTGTTTGCCGTGTTGATCGGGTTGATTTTCTTTGTAACTTCGGCCGACTCGGGCGCTTTGGTGCTGGCCAATTTAAGCAGCAAAAACCTCGCCTCGGGTGCGGATGCGCCGATTTGGCTGCGCCTTTTCTGGGCTGCGGCCACGGGGCTGATTACGCTGGGGCTTTTGTTTGCCGGCGGCTTCTCTTCGCTGCAATCGGTGAGCGTGGTGGCTGGGCTGCCCTTTTCGCTGGTGTTGGTGGTGTATATGGTGTCGATGTGGAAAAGCCTGCGCCAAGAGGGCAACAAGCGCAAAGCCAATGCGGTGGATAAAGCGATGGTGTTGGACGACGGGCGCAATTGGCGCAACCGCCTCAACCGCTTGGTGAGCTTTCCCGGTGCCAAAACCGCGCTGCGCTTTATGGTAAAAACCCTGCCACCGGCCATGCTGGAGGTGGCGCACGAGCTGCAAGCCAAAGGCATCGACAGCACGCTCGCGCAAGACAAGCAAAACCACCGCCTGCGCCTGGAAATCCTACACGGCGAAGAAGTGGATTTTGTGTATGAAGTGCGCCTGATTGAAGGCATCAAGCCCGTGTTTGCGCTCGGCCAGGCCGGCAATCTGGCCTCTGCCGGCGAGCAGGAAAAATATTACCGCGCCGAAGTGTTTCTGCAAGACGGCAGCCAGGATTACGATATTGTCGGCTACACCAAAGAGCAGATTATTATCGATATTTTGAGCCAATATGAGCGGCATATGCAGTTTCTGCATTTGGAGCGCTGAGTGACATAACGAAGCCTATTTGTATGTCATCTCGCGGTAATGTAAACAGGCTTCGATATCAATATGCCAAAGGCCGTCTGAAAACTTTCAGACGGCCTTTGCATATTGCCGGCAAGCATCAAAACAAAGCTTCCAGCCGCAACAACACGCCCACATGATGGCTGCGGTTTTCGCGGCGGTCGTTATAATAATTCAGCTCGGTTTGCGCAAACAGCCAATCGCGCCAAAACGGCTGGCGGTAGCCCACAAACGGGCCGTAGCCGTTGATGTCGGCTTTTTTGTTTTCGATAAAGCCGCCGGCATACAGGCCGTAGTTCAACCATTTACCGGGCGCAAAATCGTGCTGGCGGTAGAGGCTGTTGCCCCATTCCCATTCTTCATCATTATCGTGCGTGTATTGCACATGCAGATGGTTGGCCACAAACGGCTCGCCCACCGGCGCGCGTTTCACCTCGAAATTAGTGCGCACATAATGCTTGCTGTCGATGCCGTAGCGGTAAATCTGCTCGAGCCGCGTGTTGTAATCGTTGTCCAGCTGCCAGTTTTTGCCGGCTTTGAAGCGCACATAAATATCATTGCCCGAGCGCACGCCCAAATCCACATCGGTGTCGAGCCCCGTGCGCCGGGTGATGTCGGACCAGCGCAGCGCCAGCGAGCTGTTTTCATCGCGGCTCTGGCGGCGGTCGAAACGTTTGTCTGAGCTGTCGTGCAGGCGGCCGTCGGCGCCCAGATGCGCTTCATCCTGCAATTCGTTGTCAAGCGAATCATCGCCAAACACCACGCTCAAGCGCTCTTCCAGCACCGGCAGCCGCAAGCGCCCGCGAATGCGCGGTTTGAAAGAAACATCATCGTATTTGTTCCAATTGGTGTCCAAAATAATACGCAGATTAGCCGAAGCCGGATCATCGGGATCGGGCTCGCCAAACCAATCGTCCAGCTGATGCGCCAGCCCTTTGATGCCGCGGCGCACGGAAGAATGCTGCTCATCCACCCAAGTGGCTTCTGCGGCCGTTTCGGTTGCGCTGGGTGCTTCGGCCGTTTCCGGCGCATCGGCAGCAAAAGCGGCAGCAGGCGCCAGGCAAAGCAGCAAAGACAAGGGCAGCTGCCGCGCCCTTAGATTTTGATAAGCCATTTGCTTCTCCTTTATATTTTATCTTTTCTATGATTCAGTATAGCCCGATTAACTTATACAAACAAACAAGCCGTCTGAAACTTTTCGTTTCAGACGGCTTGTTTATGCCCATATTTACAGGAAGAAAATAAAGGTGTGCAACACAAAAAGCGGTGCCAAAATGCCGAACGACCAAGCCATATAGCCGAAGAAGCTGGGCATTTTCACCTTGCGCTGCTCGGCAATGGCTTTCACCATAAAGTTGGGCGCGTTACCGATATAGCTGAGCGCACCCATAAACACCGAGCCCATCGAGATGGCCAGCAGCGTATGGAAAAGCGGGCCGGTCATCAAGGCCTGGGCATCGCCGCCGGCCATATTGAAAAACACCAAATAGGTGGGCGCATTATCCAAAAAGGCGGAAAGCAGGCCGGTCATCCAGAAATACATGCTGTTGATGGGCGCGCCGTCGGGCGTGTGCACCAGCGAAATCAGCTCGCGGAAATGGCCGGCCTCGCCCGCTTTCAAAATGGCAATCACCGGCGAAATGGTGATGAAAATGCCCAAAAAGAGCTTGCCCACTTCGAGAATCGGATCCCAGTTGAATTCATTACCCGCGCGCACCTGCGTGGGGGTGATTTTCAGCGAAATCAGCGCCAGCGCCAGCAAAATGCCGTCGCGCACCAAGTTTTGCAGCGCATAATGGCTGCCGAAAATTTCAAATGAAATGCCCGGCTTCCAAATGCCCGACATCAGCACCGCGCTCACCACGCCGCCCAAAAGCAGGAAATTCCATTTGCCGAAAATCTGCAATTTGCTGTCTGCCGTGGGGTCGACCGGCAAAATTTCATCTTCTTTAGAAAAGAAATAGCGGTCGAGAAAATAAAATGCAGTCAGCAAAATCACGCTGCTGATAAACACCGGCGGCAGCATATGCTGCACCGTCCACATAAAATCCACGCCTTTCAAGAAGCCCAGAAACAGCGGCGGATCGCCCAGCGGCGTGAGGCCGCCGCCGATATTGGCCACCAAAAAGATGAAAAACACCACCACGTGCACGCGGTGTTTGCGGTTATCGTTGGCTTTTAAAAGCGGGCGGATCAGCAGCATTGCCGCGCCGGTGGTGCCCATAAAAGAAGCAAGCACCGTGCCGATGGCCAAAATCGTGGTGTTGAGCCTGGGGCTGCCGTGCAGATTACCCCACACCAAAATGCCGCCCGAAATAGTGTAGAGTGCGAGAAGCAGCAAAATAAAAGGAATGTATTCTTCCACCAGCGCGTGGACAACGGTTTCCACACCGGCGCTAAAGCCGTATATCGCCACCAGCGGCACCAAAAAGAGCAGGGTCCAAAAAGCGGTGATGGTGCCGAAATAATGGTGCCACATACGCGGCATCAGCAAAGGGCCGATGGCAATCGACAGCAGCACCATAGCAAAAGGGATACCCCACAGCAAGCTCAGCTCGGCGCCGTCAAAAGCGGCGGCCAGCGCCGGCAGCGGCGCGAGGAGCAAGGGCAGAAGAGCGGATTGAACACGCATTGATTTTCCTTCACGATTGTTATTATAAACACGCTTATGCCGTCTGAAAAAAACCGCAACAGCATCAGCAGACAATGTGTCAAGATGGTGTGTTTGAATACAATTTGAATACAAATAGCACTCAAAAAACCATCTGATTGTAAAGGAAAAGCCACATTGATGCCAGTTTGGCCGGCTTTTTGTGAAACTTTTTTACATTCCCGAGCCGGCGCAATGCCCACAATGCACCCACAAGCAAGATTTTGAACGCAAAAGCGTGCCAATAAGGCACGAATTGCAGCAAGTTAAGCATTTTGCGCGCATTTCCAACGCAATAGACACGTTTTTGATTCACTATTGCCGCGCGATGAATGCAGGCTCAAGCATCGGGCAGCCGCCACATCCACACCGCCACGCTCAAACAAAAAGCCGCCGACACCGCCGCTATCCACCATTGCGCCGGAAAGCGCCACAGCAGCAACAGGCAGGAAAACGTCATCATCGAAAAAGCCAGATATTTGGCCTTCTTCGGCACCGCGCGGCGCGCTTCCCAATTTTGCACCATCGGCCCGAAATAATGATGCGCATGCAGCCAACGGTGAAAGCGCGGCGAGGCTTTGGCCCAGCAGGCCGCCGCCAGCAACACAAACGGCGTGGTGGGCAGCACCGGCAGAAAAATGCCGATCACGCCCAGCGCCAATGCCACAGCACCGGCCAGCCACAGCAGCGGCCGCATAATCATTGCGGCTTATCCGCTTCACCGCCCTGCCGCATCGGGCAGCGCGGAATCTCCAGTGCATCCCAGCCGGCCTGCCCCATTTTTTCCAAGCGCGCAATATTGCGCTCGAAAATCGCCGCCGCATCGGGAAACGCTTCACTCGCCCGCGCGATGCTCTCTTCCCGAATCAGATGCAGAGTGGGATAAGGCGAGCGGTTGGTGTAGTTGCCGATATCGTCGGCTTCGGTGCCTTCAAACTGAAAATCAGGGTGAAACGGCGCAATCTGCACCACGCCTTCCAAATCATTATCGGCTATCGCCGCATCAGCCACATCCAACACATCGTTAAACAGCAGAAAATCGCCAAACAAAGCCGGATGCACCAATAAAGTGGTTTCCAACTCATCGGCCGGCGTGCTGCCCAATAATTGCAGCTCGCGATCCAAATCTTCCAAAAAGCCGTCTAAATGGCGGGCATGGCTTACGCTGATGCGCACCAGCCCTTTGGTATACGGCGCTTTGGCAAACGGGCACAGATTCAGCCCAATCACGGCTTTTTCCAGCCAGCGGCGGGTGTGTTCGATAATGGTTTGGTCGTCGGGCGCGGTCATGATGTTTACTCAGTTAAAAATTGTTCTCAATTATAAGCGCACAGCGGCGCACTTGCCTATCTGCACGAGGCCGTCTGAAAAGAAATTCAAACGAACCATAATCAAGTAATACCAATTCGAAAAAATAATCTTACAAAATAAAAGCAATTCGGCAGCATCATCCGCGTAGGTCGGATTCTTGAATCCGACGTTTGGCCACCGGCCAAAGCAATGTGCGCGCCTTGTTCTGCAAACAAGTGTCGGATTCGAGAATCCGACCTACAGGCTACCTGTTTGTATATTATTTTTTTGAATGGGTATAACAAAAAAGCGCTCTTAAAAACTTTTCAGACGGCCTTGCGCTTCAAATTCAAAACCAGGCCGTCTGAAACAAAAAAGCAGGCCGTCGGCCTGCCTGCAAACATATTATGATGATGCCGCGCATCAATCAAAATGCTGCAAATGCCCCAGCGGCAAAGCCGTGGTGTTTTTAATTTCTTTGAGCACAAAGCTCGATTTGGCGTCTTGCACGCCCGGGTGCGAGAGCAAGGTATCGAGCACAAAATGCGAAAACGCATTCATATCGGTGAAAAATGTGTGCAGCAGATAATCGGTTTCGCCCGTGAGCGCAAAGCAGCTCAACACCTCGGGCCAGGTTTGCACCGCATCCGAGAAATGATCGCGCGCCTCGCTGGCCTTATTGATCGACACGCGGATAAAAGCCTGCAAGCCCAGCTGCACCGCCACCGGCGAGAGCAGCGCCGCATATTGGCGGATAATGCCCGCGTCTTCCAATTGCTTCAAACGGCGCAAACAGGGCGACGGCGATAAAGCCACGCGCTCCGACAGCTCCACATTGGTGAGGCGACCGTTTTCCTGCAACACCTGCAAAATTTTCAAATCGGTTTTATCGAGTGTGATTTGTGCCATGGCTATTTCCCTTTAGTTTTTCTCATCGTTCGTATTCAAAGAGGCTCTGAATAACTCATCATGACGGCTTTTACCGCCCTTTTATTCCGGCAAAATCCATACACCAGCGTTTTTCAGAGCCTCTTTAAGCTATCCAAAATGGAAGCTTAATATATTCTAATTCAAATTAACGCACAATAGTTTAAAAAAATTAATTTTTTAAAATAAAGTAGGGAAAATTATTTTATTAAAGGGCTGCATATTGTTGCAAATGCTCGAAAAGCCCCAATCGCTGCCACAAGCGCCGTTTTTTACGTTAAGGCCACGTAAAGAGGGGCTTGCCCGAAAGCCCGATTGCCGCCATAATCCGCCTGTGCAGGAGAGATTACAGCCAGTAACACCGAAGGCGCATACACCCTTAAATCGCTCAGGTAAACGGACTGCACACATCAACACAACATCTGGAGAGCGGCGCGGCTGCGCCCACCGAAGGGGAAAAGGCCGTCTGAAAAGGCAGCCGAAAATCTCAGGTCACAGGACAGATAGGGGCGCGTGCCAAGCACGCTGCCATGCCTATTCTGATTACCGCGGAGCGCCGAGAAATGAACAACCCCCAAACCACCCCTTTTTATCAAGCCCATCAAAATGCCGGCGGCAAGCTGGTGGATTTCGCCGGCTGGATGCTGCCGGTCAACTACGGCTCGCAAATCGCCGAACACGAAGCCGTGCGCACCGATGCCGGCATGTTTGACGTGTCCCATATGTTGGTTTCCGACATCACCGGCGCTCAGGCCAAAGCCTGGCTGCAAAAGCTGCTTGCCAACGATGTGGCCAAACTCTCTTTTGTCGGCAAAGCCCTCTATTCCGCCATGCTCAACGACAACGGCGGCGTGATGGACGACTTGATTGTGTATCGCGCCAACGAAGCCGAAACCGCCTACCGCATTGTGTCCAACGCCGCCACCCGCGCCAAAGATTTGGCGCAATTTGCCGAAGTGGGCAAAGCTTTCGGCATCGAAATCACCCCGCGCTACGATTTGGCCATGCTGGCCGTGCAAGGCCCCAAAGCCATTGAAAAACTGCTCAGCGTCAAACCCGAATGGGCCGACACCGTCAACAAGCTCAAACCCTTTCAGGGCGCCGATTTGGGCGACAACTGGTTTGTTGCCCGCACCGGCTACACCGGTGAAGACGGCGTGGAAGTGATTCTGCCTGCCACCGAAGCCTGTGCCTTTTTCCAAGCCCTGCAAGCGGCCGGCGTGCAGCCTTGCGGCTTGGGCGCGCGCGACACCTTGCGCATGGAAGCCGGCATGAACCTCTACGGCAACGATATGAATGATGAAACCAGCCCCTTGCAAGCCGGTATGGGCTGGACGGTAGACTTAAAAGACGAAGCCCGCGATTTCGTCGGCAAAGCCGCGCTGGTGGCGTTGAAAGAACAAGGCGTAGACGTAAAACAAGTCGGCCTGCTGCTGGAAAAAGGCGGTATCTTGCGCGACGGCATGGAAGTGATTACCGAAACGGGCAACGGCATCACCACCAGCGGCGTGTTTTCACCCAGCCTGAAACAATCCATCGCCATCGCCCGCGTGCCCAAAACCTTTGAAGGCGACGCGGCTAAAGTGTTGCTGCGCGGCAAAGAAGTGGACGTGCGCGTGTTGAAGCTGCCGTTTGTGCGCAATGGGCAGAAGCAGTTTGATTGAGGCCGTCTGAAAGTTGTGCGTAGGTCGGATACTCGTATCCGACATTTAGCCGAAGGCTGAAAATAAAACTGGTTCTGCGAACAAGCGTCGGATTCGAGAGCCCGACCTATGGCGGCTTTTGCACCATGTGTAGGGTGTGTGGCGCAAGCCACGCACGCGGTTGCAGAGAATCGAACAACGCGTGCGTGCCATAGGTGCACACCCTACTCACGCATGCTGCGCTTGCTACGGTGGTAACACAAGCCAATGTCTGTCTGAAAAGACACACCCTTTCAGACAGGCATCATTAACCGATAAAGCCGTTTTCATTCCTTTCAGACGGCCTTATCTTTAAAACCCCCTTTAAATCCAAACATGGAGAACACATCATGAGCAATATCCCTGCCGAACTGAAATACGTATCCAGCCACGAATGGTTGCGCGCCGAAGCCGACGGCACCATCACCGTGGGCATCACCGAGCACGCGCAAGAATTGTTGGGCGACATCGTGTTTGTCGAGCTGCCTGCCGTGGGCGCGGTGCTGGCTGCCGACGAGCAAGCGGGTGTGGTGGAATCGGTAAAAGCCGCATCCGATGTGTATGCGCCGATTGCCGGTGAAATTGTGGCCGTGAACCAAGATTTGGTGGATGCGCCGGAAACGGCCAACAGCGAGCCTTACGGCGCGGGCTGGTTTTTCCGCATCAAACCGGCCGATGCCGCTGCTTTAGACGGTTTGCTGACTGCCGAGCAATACGCTGCCGAAATCGGCTGATGATTGAGAAGGCCGTCTGAAAGCAGTTTTGCGTTCAGACGGCCTTTTTTATCATACAAAGGCGCGCCCAAAGGCCGTCTGAAAGCAGCGTATGCATTCAAACGGCCTTTTCACAACACCCAAAAAATCTATGAAAACCATCGGCATTATCGGCGGCATGAGCCCCGAAAGCACGGTTGTGTATTACCAAACCATCAACCGTGAAATCAACCGGCGCCTGGGCGGCAACCGCAGCGCCGATATTGTGTTGCACAGCGTGGATTTCGAGCAGATTGTGGCGCTGCAAAAAACCGGCGATTGGGCGGCAGCGGCCGCCTGCCTGAGCGAGAGCGCGCAAAAGCTCGAGCGCATCGGCGCCGATGTGTTGCTGCTGGCCACCAACACCATGCACAAAGTGGCCGATGAAATTCAGGCCGCCGTGCAAGTGCCGCTGCTGCATTTGGTTGATGCCACCGCCGAAGCCGTGAAAGCGCAAGGCTTGGCCACGGTGGGCTTGCTCGGCACGCAATTCACCATGAGCGACGGCTTCTACAGCCGCCGTATGCAGCGGCAAGGCGTGCGCACTTTGGTGCCGTCTGAAACACAGCGGGCGGAAATCCACCGCGTGATTTTTAATGAATTGTGCCTCGGCCGCTTTGAAACCGAGGCCAAGGCTTATTATTTGGATGTGATTGAAGATTTGCGCACGCAAGGTGCCGAGGGCGTGATTTTGGGCTGCACCGAAATCGGCCTGCTGCTCAAACCCGAAGACTGCGCCCTGCCCTTGTTTGACAGCGCTGAAATCCACGCACATTCGGCGGTGGATTTTGTTTTGCAATGCTGAACAAGGCCGTCTGAAAGAAAAACATGACTTATTGCGAATTTGCCAATCAGCTGCCGGACAACACCGACAACCCCAACAAGCATTACCACGATCACGCCTACGGCTTTCCGATTGAAGACGACAACGAATTATTCGAGCGGCTGGTGCTGGAAATCAACCAAGCGGGCTTGAGCTGGACTTTGATGCTGAAAAAGCAAAAAGCCTTTCAAGCAGCCTATTCGGGCTTCGATATCGCCAAAGTAGCGGCCTACACCGAAGCCGACCGCGAGCGCCTGCTGGCCGATGCCAGTATTGTGCGCAATAAATTAAAGGTCAACGCCGCCATTCACAACGCGCAGCAGATTTTGGCGCTGCAAGCCGAACACGGCTCGTTCAAGCAATGGCTCGATGGGCACCACCCGCGCAGCAAAGAAGAATGGGTGAAGCTCTTTAAAAAGCAGTTTAAATTTGTCGGCGGCGAGATTGTGAATGAATTTTTAATGAGCACAGGCTACCTGAGCGGCGCACACAGCGAAGATTGCCCGATATATGCCGAGGTGTTGAAGCGGCAGCCGCAATGGGCAAAAGATAGTGAAATCAAAGAAAAACGGATACAAAAATAAGAAATCTCAAAGCGTGTGTAGGGTGTGTGGCGCAGCCACGCACGCGGGTTAAACAGCTTCGGCGCAGGTGGCCGCCACATATTCTGCGCCGGTTTGCAAAAGCATTTCATTTATTTCATTATCGTGAAATATGGAAATGGCCGAAGTTGATGTCTATGCAAGCCGCAGGCAATGACAATAACACAACCAGGCAAAACAGCCTTTCAGGTTATTTTTTAAACAGGGATAACACAAGCCTTCAGGCCGTCTGAAAGCCGACTGCATAGAAAACACAATATGACCAAAGAATGGAATCCCGATCTTTACCGCCGCTTTGAAGCCGAGCGCACGCGCCCGGCGGCCGAATTATTGGCACGAATCCCGCCCAAAGCGTTTACCCGCGTGGTGGATTTAGGCTGCGGCCCGGGCAACAGCACCGCTCTTTTACGCCAAGCCTATCCCAACGCCGCGCTCACAGGTGTGGACACTTCCGCCGCCATGCTCGAGCAAGCCGCCGCGCGCGTGCCCTCTGCGCAATTTATTCAGGCCGATTTTACCGATTGGCAAAGCGATGCGCCGCCGGATTTGCTGTTTGCCAATGCCGCCTTGCAATGGGCGGGCAATCATGCCGATTTGCTGCCGCGCTTGGTGGAGCAGCTTGCCGAGGGCGGCGTGTTGGCGGTGCAGATGCCCGACAACCTCGAGCAGCTCTCGCATTTGCTGATGGCCGAAACCGCGCGCCTGCCGCAATGGCAGCCGCAAATGCAGGCCATGAAAAACCGCAGGCCGCTGGCCGAGGCGGAAGAATATTACGATATTCTAACCGCCGCTTCGTGCTCGGTGGATATTTGGCGCACCACTTATTACCACATCATGCCCGACGCCGAAGCGATAGTGCACTGGTTTCGCGCCACCGGTCTGCGCCCGTTTTTAAACCGGCTCACAGAAGCCGAACAAGCAGCTTTTTGCGCGGATTATCTGGAAAAGCTGCGCGCGGCCTATCCGCAGCAGGCTGATGGCAATGTGTTGCTGGCTTTTCCGCGGCTGTTTTTTGTGGCGGAAAAAAGTAAACAGCGGCATGTTTTGCTGAAAAACGCGTGATTTTTCATCAGCTGTTTCTGCCGGAATAAGCGCATACCCGCGTTTTTAAATGCAACAAACATGCACCCATACAATAAAGGCCGTCTGAAAGCCGACCGAAAACCATGATTAAGCTATGAACGCCGCCCACAACCCCGACCGCCCTCAACCGCTGCTGCTGCTCGCCATCGCGCTCATCGGCGTGTTTGCTTTTTTGCAGGTGTATTCCGTGCAGGCTGTTTTGCCGATTTTGATGCACGATTTACAGGCCAGCGAAGTGCAGGTGGGGCTGGCGGTGGGCGCCACGGTGATGGGCGTGGCGCTGATGTCGCCTTTTATGGGCATGCTCTCCGATGCGCTCGGGCGCAAGGTGTTTATTGTGGGCTCGCTGCTGTTTCTCGGCATACCCACCGCCCTGCTGGCCGGCGCGCAATCAATTGAAGCGATGATGTTTTACCGCTTTTTGCAGGGGCTGGCGGTGCCGGGGATTACGGTGGTGCTGATTGCCTATATCGGCGAAGAATTCAGTGGGCGCATGATGGCGCGGCTGATGTCGCTTTATGTGTCGGGCACGGTGCTGGGCGGCTTTTTGGGGCGCTTTTTGCTCGGCCATTTAAGCGAAATCATGGGCTGGCGCGGCGCGTTTTATGTGATGGCGGCCTTGAGCCTGGCCAGCGCGTTTTTCGTGTGGAAGCAGCTGCCCGCTTCGAGAAATTTTGTGGCCAAGCCCAAAATCCAAACTGCTTTGCAAACCTTGAGCGCGCATCTGCACAACCGCTATGTGCTCACCGCCGGCGCGCTGGGCGCTTGTGTGCTGTTTTCGCTGGTGGGCTGCTTTACCTATATCAACCTTTATTTGGCCGACGAGCCTTATGCCTTGAACAGCGCCCAGCTTGCCAACCTGTTTGCCGTGTATCTTATCGGCATGGTGATTACGCCTTTATCGGCCAGGCTCATCACCCGCTTCGGCGGCGCGCGCACGGTGATGATGGCATTGGCTTTATCGATGGCGGGCGTGTTGGCCACTTTATCGCCGCCCATGTGGGGCATTGTGGCCGCGCTCACACTGATGTCGTCGGGCGTGTTTATCACGCAGGCGGCCACCATCAGCTATATCGCCGTGAATGTGAAAGAAGGCCGCTCGCTCGCCTCGGGCCTCTATTACATGGCTTACTACACCGGCGGCACCATCGGCGCCTGGCTGTGCGGGCTGGCTTATAAAAGCGGCGGCTGGCACGGCGTGGTGGCCGCTTTGCTGGCGGTGCAGCTTTTGGCCTTGCTGATTGCCGCCAAAGGCATGGTGAAAACAAAAATAGCAAAGGCCGTCTGAAAAGCGGGAATCACAATCATCATGAACACACTTTCCATCACCCGCCGCCGCTTTGTGCAGATAAGCGCCCTTTTGGCCGCCGCTTTAACCGCTTGCGGCAAAACCGCGCCGCATGCCGCTCTGCCCACCGGCAGCACCATATTGGCGCTGGGCGATTCGCTCACCGCCGGCTACGGCGCCGATGCCGAAGCCGCCTACCCTGCCGTGCTCGCCGGCCTCACCGGTTGGCAAATTATCAACGGCGGCGTGTCGGGCAACACCAGCGCTCAGGCGCTGGCCAGATTGCCCGCGCTGATGCGCCGGCAGCCGCAATTGGTGCTGGTGAGCATAGGCGGCAACGATTTTCTGCGCAAAGTGCCCGAAGCCGACACCCGCAGCAACATCCGCCAAATCGTGCAGCAAATCAAAGCCGCAGGCATGCCGGCGGTGCTGGTGGCCGTGCCCTATTTCACCACCGGCGCCCTCTTCGGCCGCCTGAGCGAACACCCTATGTATGAGGAATTGGCCGCCGAATTAAACGTGCCGCTTCTCAAAGGCGCATGGGCGGAAGTGCTGGGCGACAAAAAATTGAAATCCGACCAGATTCACGCCAACGCGCAAGGCTACCGCGTGTTTGCCGAAAAAATGTGGGCTTTTTTAAAGCAGCAGGGTTTTGCGCGATAACGCACACATGCCGTCTGAAACCTTTCAGACGGCCTCAACAACAGCTATATCGCGCGCACCACAACAAAGGAATACAAAGGAATATCCATGCAACGCATATTATGCTTTCTGGCCGCAGCACTTGCCGCCGGCACTTTGCAGGCCGCACCACTGAACGAAGCAACCCGCGCCCATTATGCCGATATAAGCGAGCAGATGCAGGCGTATCTGCCTTTGCCGGTTAACGGTTTTATCACCGTAACCAAAGCGGCGCTTGAAAAAGATCAATGGCATGTAGATTACCGTCTGCCGCAAGCAGAAGCACTGATGCAAACCTTAACACCGGGAAAGCCCAGTAGCCGCGTGCAAGCCGAGCAGATGATGAGCGGCATTCTCCAAAGCATGAAGGCCGGCACGCTTCAGGAATATTATTTGGAAACCTGCCAATCGCCGCCGCCTTTGCAGCCGATTGCCATAAATTACCGCGTGCTCGACAGCAAGAGCAAGCTGTTGGCAAAATGGCAGGTCCACCCGCGCGAATGCCGAAGCGAAGCAGCCAAAAAAGCGCAGGCACGCGGCACGATGGCGTTTGAAAGCAGCATGATTGCGGATAATGTGCGCTTAGACGAGGGCGGCGTGAAAAACGGCCATATGTTTGCACGCTATACCCTTACCGATCAGGATTTCAGCCAAATCCACCCGGATGCACTGCTCTATCTGCACAGCCAAATGAAGCAGCTTTTGCTGCCGATGGCTTGCAGCCCGCAAGGCGGCCTGATGCCGGGCATACTATCGGCTCAGTTTGCCATGCAGGACAAACACGGCAGAGCATTGCCGCCGGTGGACATATCGGCGGTGGATTGCGCCCCGACAATGGCAACACAGAAATAAACGCCGTCTGAAACCTTTCAGACGGCCTCAACCACCCAATCAAGCAACAACGCAACATTTAACAAAACCAGAGGAAAAACCATGAACTTCAACGATTTATTCAACCCCGCCGAATTTAGCGCACGCCACATCAGCTTTGCCGACCAGCCTGCTTTGCTGGCCGCTTTGGGCGAGCAGGATATGCCGGCTTTTATTGATGGCACGGTGCCGCAGAGCATCCGTATGCCGTCTGAACTCGATTTGCCCGATGCGCTTTCCGAAGCCGATGCGCTGGCGAAATTAAAAGGCATGGCGGCGAAAAACCGAATCAACAAAAGCTATATCGGCCTGGGCTATTACCCCACGCGCCTGCCTTATGTGATTCAGCGCAATGTGTTGGAAAACCCGGGCTGGTACACGGCCTACACGCCTTATCAAGCCGAAATCGCGCAAGGGCGGCTGGAAGCGCTGCTGAATTTCCAGCAAATGTGCATTGATTTGAGCGGCCACGAAATGGCGGGCGCTTCGTTGCTGGATGAAGCCACCGCCGCCGCCGAAGCCATGGCCATGGCTCGGCGCGTGAGCAAATCGAAATCAAACCAATATTTTGTGGATGAGCGCGTGTATCCGCAAACGCTGGATGTGATGCGCACCCGTGCCGAATATTTCGGTTTTGAACTGGTGGTGGGCGATTTTCAAGCAGCCGCTGAGGGCGATTATTTCGGCGCCTTGTTCCAATATGTGGGCAAAAACGGCGATGTGGCCGATTTGAGCGAAGTGATTGCCGCCGTGAAAGCCAAAGGCGCGCAAGTGGCGGTGGCGGCCGATGTGATGAGCCTGGTGTTGCTGAAATCACCCGCCGAAATGGGCGCAGATGTGGCCTTGGGCAACACTCAGCGCTTCGGCGTGCCGATGGGCTTCGGCGGCCCGCACGCGGCTTATTTCACCTTTAAAGATGCCGACAAACGCTCTGCGCCCGGCCGCATTATCGGTGTGTCAATTGATGCTTCGGGCAAACCGGCGCTGCGTATGGCGCTGCAAACGCGCGAGCAGCATATCCGCCGCGAAAAAGCCAATTCCAATATCTGCACCTCGCAAGTGCTGCTGGCCAATTTGGCGGGCATGTATGCGGTGTATCACGGCCCCGAAGGTGTGAAACGCATTGCCACGCGCATTCACGCGCTGGCGAGCGCTTTTGCCGCTGCGGTTTCGGTTTCAGACGGCCTCGAAGTGGTGCACCCGGCCTTTTTCGACACCGTGCTGGTGGAATGCGGCAATAAGGCCGGCGACATTTACCAACGCGCGCTCGATGCCGGCTTCAACCTGCGCCGCGTGGGGGAAACTCAGTTGGCCATCGCTTTCCACGAAGAATCGAGCGCCGAAGATTCTGCCGCACTCACCGCTGTGTTCACCGGCAAAGCTGCTGCATTGCCGCAGGAAATCTCGTTTGCCTTGCCACAAAATCTGCTGCGCCAAGACAAAATCCTGCAACACCCTGTGTTTAACCGCTACCACACCGAGCACGAAATGCTGCGCTACCTGAAAAAGCTGGAAGAGCGCGATTTGGCGATGAACCGCAGCATGATTTCGCTCGGCTCGTGCACCATGAAGCTCAACGCCACCGCCGAAATGCTGCCGATTACCTGGCCCGAATTCAGCCAAATCCACCCCTTTGCCCCGCGCAATCAGGCGGCGGGCTATCTGGAAATGCTGGAAAGCCTGCAAAACCAGCTCAAAGCCATCACCGGCTTTGATGCGATTGCCATCCAGCCCAACTCCGGCGCACAAGGCGAATACACGGGCTTGCTGGCCATCCGCCGCTTTCACGCCGCCAACGGCCAAAGCAGCCGCAACGTGTGCCTGATTCCGCGCTCGGCGCACGGCACCAACCCCGCCACCGCGCAAATGCTGGGCATGAAAGTGGTGGCGGTGGCCACCGATGAAGCCGGCAATGTGGATATTGCCGATTTAGAAGCCAAAGCTGCTGAATTTAAAGACACTTTGGGCGCACTGATGATTACCTATCCTTCCACGCACGGCGTGTATGAAGAAGGCATACGCGACATCTGCCGCATCATTCATGAAAACGGCGGCCAAGTGTATATGGACGGTGCCAATATGAATGCACAAGTGGGCATTATGCAGCCAGCCGAAGTGGGCGCAGACGTGTTGCACATGAATCTGCACAAAACCTTCTGCATTCCGCACGGCGGCGGCGGCCCCGGCATGGGCCCGATTGGTTTGAAAGCGCACCTCGCCCCGTTTGCCCCCAGCCATGCCGTGGCACCGGTGGAAGGCGCAGTAGCGGGCATGGGCGCCGTGTCTGCCGCGCCTTACGGCAGCGCCGGCATTTTGCCGATTACCTGGATGTACATCACCATGATGGGCAAACAAGGCATGCGAGAGGCCACCGAAGCCGCGCTTTTGAACGCCAACTATGTCGCCCAAGCGCTGAGCGAAGATTATCCCGTACTCTACACCGGCAAAAACGGCCGCGTGGCGCACGAGTGCATCATCGACTTGCGACCCTTAAAAGCCGAGAGCGGCATCACCGAAGTGGACATCGCCAAACGCTTGATGGACTACGGCTTCCACGCGCCCACCATGAGCTTCCCCGTGGCAGGCACCTTGATGATCGAGCCCACCGAGAGCGAAAGCCGCGCCGAGCTCGACCGCTTTATCGCCGCCATGAAGCAAATCAAACAAGAAGCGCTGAAAGTGCAGCGCGGCGAATGGCCGGCAGACAACAACCCGCTGGTCAACGCCCCGCACGCCGCGTTTAACGTGGCCGGCGAATGGGCACACCCCTACAGCCGCGAAGAAGCCGTGTTCCCGCTGCCCTATGTGCGCGACAACAAATTCTGGCCGAGCGTAAACCGCGTGGACGATGTGTATGGCGACCGCAACTTAGTGTGTTCCTGCCCGAGCATTGATCATTACGAAAATTGATTGAATATCGGTGATGCATTATCAAGGCCGTCTGAAAAAGCTTTCAGACGGCCTTTTGCATGCAATATTTATAATAGAAAATGGGGCAAACGCGCCGCTCAAGCATTGCTTTCATAAGCCAGCAAGAGTTTTTTTAACAGCATAGAAAGCTGCGTTTGCTCTGCTTGGCTTAAAGGTGAAGCCAAAGATTTTTCCACATTCAGATGGGTGGGTGCTGCTGATTCAATCAGCTTTTTTCCCTCACCCGTTAATTGCACAATCACACCGCGCCGGTCGTTTTTATCCGGCAAGCGTACGATTAATCCGCGCGCCTCAAGGCGGTTGATGCGGTTGGTCAGGCCGCCGGATGAAATCATCACCAAGCCTTGCAGCTGGCCTGCGGTTAGCTGGTGGGGGACGGTTTTTCGGCGCAATGCCGCCAACACATTGAATTCCCCGATATTGAGTTGGTAGTGCGATAGGTTGGCCTCCAATTCGCGTGAAATGAAGTAATTGAGCCGGACGATGCGGCCGATGGTTTCCGTGCCGCCGGTGTCTAAATCGGGCAATACGGTGTGCCAGTGCATAATCAATTCATCTATCAGGTCTTTTTCTTTTCTTTCTTGCTGCGCCATACATATTCCTTGCTTGGTTGCGTGTTGTTTATCTGTGTGTGCCATTTATCGTGAAATAAAGAAGTGCTGCGGCTTGCTGCCTTGCACTTCTTTATTTATTCCGATGTATTGTAATTCAGTTTATTTTGATATGGAACTATTTTTACCAAAAAATCTTTATATTAAATATCTTTACATCAAACATCTTTGCATTAAGATAAATTTTTGAGTAGAATCGTTTGTGTAGGTTATTAATGTTTTGATTCTTTAGGAGTGATGAGTATGAAAACGGCTATTCGCGGTGCGATGTTAACTTTTAAAGCAGACCCTTTTTTCCAAGATTTGAAGGACTGCATGGTTTATGAATCGGATGCGGTGATTGTGATGGAGGCAGGGAAGATCACCGCTGTGGGCAAGGCTGATGAGGTGTTGACCACTTTGCCGGCCGATGTGGAAGTCACCCGCCATACCGACAGCATCATCATGCCCGGCTTTATCGACAGCCATGTGCATTATCCCCAAACAGAAATGATTGCCGCCTACGGCGAACAGCTGATCGACTGGCTCAATAACTATACCTTTATCGTTGAGCAAGGCTTTGCGCAAAAAGCGCATGCGGCAGAAGTGGCCAAGGTGTTTTTGAATGAACAGTTTAAAAACGGCGTGACCTCGTCAACCGTTTATTGCACCGTGTTCCCGCAATCGGTGGATGCGATTTTTGAAGAAGCCGAAAAATACGATATGCGTATTATGGCCGGCAAAGTATGCATGGACCGCAACGCGCCGGTAGCGCTGCTGGATACCCCGCAGCGCTCATATGACGAATCCCGCGCTTTGATTGAAAAATGGCACAAAAAAGGGCGTGCGGAATATGTGATCACCCCGCGCTTTGCGCCCACTTCTTCTGTGGCGCAATTGGAAATGGTCGGCGCGCTGGCGCAAGAATTTCCAGACACGCTGATTCAATCCCACGTTTCGGAAAATGTTAACGAAGTGGCTTGGGTGAAAGATTTATTCCCCGATGCGCGCGACTACACTGATGTGTATATGAAATACAACTTGCTGCGCGAGCGGGCGATTTATGGCCATGGCATTCACTTGACCGAAGATGAATTGTCGATATTCAGTGAAACCGGCTCGGCCATTGCGCATTGCCCCACTTCAAATTTCTTCTTGGGCTCGGGCTATTTCAACGTGAAAAAAGCCAAAGACCCGCGCCGCCCCGTGCGCGTCGGCCTGGCAACCGATTTGGGCGCGGGCACCAGCTTCTCTATTTTGCAAACCATGAATGAAGCTTATAAATCGGCGCAATTGAATGGCTATGCCTTGTCGGCTGGGCACGCTTTTTATCTGGCCACCCGCGGCACTGCCGAAGCGCTGCGTCTGGAAGACAAAATCGGCTCAATCGAAGTTGGCATGGAGGCCGATTTGGCCGTGATCAACCTGAAATCCACCCCCATCATTGAATACCGCATGCGCTATGCCAAAAATTTGGAAGAAACGCTTTTTATTCAGATGACATTGGGTGACGACCGTGCAATCGCGGCAACTTATGTTGCCGGCAAGCCGGTATATACGGCACCTGCGAATTAATCTTTTCTTCACCATAACGTTTCCTCCGGCGAACGATAAAAACCGGGGGAAACAGGAGTAAAAAATGAGTAATGCTCAAGTAAATTCACCCAAATTGGGTGGTGGCCGCGCATGGCTGGTATGGACGATTGCGGTGGCGTTTGTGGTTTGGCTCTTTAATGTGCAAACCGGCTACGCCATTTTGAATAACAGCGTGGCGCAGTCTTTGAATCTGCGTATTGATCAAATCGGTTTGATTGCTGCGGTTTACACCTGGGTGTTTGCCATCTCCCAGCTGTTTGCCGGTGCGTTGCTGGATAAATTGGGCAGCCGAAAAGTGTTGCTGCCGGCCATTGCGCTAGTGGCTATCGGGGTATTTTTATTTGCCTTTGCGCAAAGTTTTGAAATGCTGTTGTTGTCGCAAGTGATTTTGGCATTGGGCTCTTGCGCGGGCTTTGTGGGTGCGGGCTATGTGGGTGGCACTTGGTTTGGCATGGCCAAATTCGGCATTATGTTTGGCTTGGTGCAATTGGTGGCGGCCTTATCTTCCGCCTTTGGTCAAGCGGCTTTTGACGTTGCTTTGAGCACTTGGGATTGGCGCACGCTGATTACAGCATTCGGCATTTTCGGTGTGGCTTTGCTGCTCTGCGCCGTATTGTTTGTGCGTGACCCCGTGCCGGTTAGCAGCCAAAATCTTTCACCGGTTAAATTTGTCGGCTCCGTATTTGCCGCCATTACCGAAGTATTGAAAAAAGTGCAAATCTGGGTGATTGGTTTTCAGGGCGCCATCACCTTTGGGATGATGTTGGCCTTAGGTGTGGTGTGGGGGCCGAAATTGATGATGGCGCACGGTTTAACGGAAAGCGCCGCCAATCATGCAACGGCTTGTTTGTGGCTCGGCCTTGCCGTGGGCAGCCCGCTTATCAATAAAATTTCCGATATGCTTAAATCGCGAAAATGGCCTATTGTGATTTCCACCTTGATTCAATTGCTTGTTTTAGGCTTGGCGATTTATATGCCTATGTCGCCCACCCTCGCTATGGTGCTGTATTTCATCTTTGGTTTTGCCAATGCCGGCCACATGCTCAACTTTACCGCTGCCGGTGATAATGTGCCGCCCCGTTTGATCGGCACTTCCGCATCCATTGTGAATGGTTTGATGTTTGTGCTGGGCGGCTTATTAATGGGTTTGCCGGGTAATTTATTGAGCGGCACCGAAGGGCTGCTTGCCGATTATCAAAATGCCATGCTGGTTTGCATAGGGGCTTTGGCGGTTGCGCTGGTAATCTCGCTCTTTATTAAAGAGTGTTACCCCAAAAACCAATAAGTTGAAACGGGGCGGAATGCCCGCCCTGCTTCAACCTTTTTATCAAACCCTTAAAAATTGATTCACATTAACTTCAAAGCATCTTAAATTTAATAAAATTAATTACTTAATTTTATTATTCATCGTAAACAGACCCCAGCATTTGCAGGAGCAGCAGTATGCAAACCGCAACTTATCCGCCATCCCGCCCGCTTGCATGGCTTAATTGGTCAATCGCAGTCAGCTTTGTGATATTGGTATTCGGCTTCCAAACAGGCTATGCCATCACCAATGCCAAAATGGCGCAAAGCCTGCTTTTAACGGCTTCCGATATCGGTTTGATCGGCTCGATGTATACGGTGTGTTTTGCCGTTAGCCAGCTCGCTTCGGGCTCATTGTTGGATCGTTTGGGCGCGCAGCGGGTGTTGCCGGTGGCCTGCACCCTGCTTACCGTGGGTGTGTTTTGTTTTGCCTATTCCACAACCTTAACAGGGCTGCTGCTGGCGCAGGTTTTAATCGCCATGGGCGCATCTTTCGGCTTTATCGGCGCCGGCTTTGTGGGCGGCATGTGGTTTGCACCTGAGCGTTATGGCTTTATGTTTGCCTGTGTTCAGTTTGTTGCCTCGCTTTCGGCTTTTTTCTCACAACAAGTATTAAACCATGTTTTGGTAAAACTGCCTTGGGATTGGGTGATTAACGGCATCGGCATGCTGGGCTTGTGTGTGCTGTTGCTGATGTTTTTATGGCTGCGTGATCCGCCTCATTATCAAAGCCATAAAGAAGGCATTCAAAGCATCCCCTTATTCGCAAAAAGCATCCTACATGATGTGGCAACCGTAATCCGCGTGCCGCAAATGTGGCGCATCATGCTGATTGGTGCCTGCTCTTTCGGCGTGATGCTGTGCGTAGGCGTGGTGTGGGGTCCTATGCTTTTGCTCAATCACGGCTTGCTGGAAAGCGAGGCCAACACCGCCGTTTCGCTAAGCTGGCTGGGGCTTGCCTTTGGTGCGCCGGCATTTGTTTGGTGGGGGCAGAAAGCAGGTCAAGCCAAAAATGCCCTGATGGCAGGATTGATTATCCAGCTGGTGTGCATCGCCTTTTTAATCTTTGCCAAAGTACCCGGCGCTTGGGGCTGCTACAGCTTGATGTGGCTTTGGGGCTTTGCCGCCGGTGCATCCATGCTGCCATTTGCGCTGGCAGCCAAACAGGCCGGCTCCGCTTATGCAGGCACTTCTGCCGCCTTGGTGAACGGCAGCCAATTCTTAACGGCGGGGATATTGATGTCTGTCCCCGGCGAATTGCTCACCCGAGGCATTAGCGCCGACATTCAGACGGCCTTAACCATATTGCCCATTCTCTTAATCATCGCCATCTTGCTGGTGCTCGGGCTGAAATATCCGGCTGTTATGGAAAAGGAATCGGCCAGTTGAGATGATGCCGCTTGAAATAAATCACGCTGCCGCAATACAAAAAGCGGGCATCTGAACATCTTACGATGGGAAAATTTTTTGAATAAACCGAGGCCGTCTGAAAACATATGTTTCAGACGGCCTTTGTTAATTTCCAAGCAAGGTGTGTGATGCCAGCCACGCACGCGGTTGCAACGTTTCCAAAAACGCGTGCGTGCCTAGGGGCACACACCCTACGCACGCTATAAGCATCATCGGCGCAAATTGGTTAATATAGCTCGTACCTCATCGGAAAACACCGCCAAATCTTCATCAGTCAAGTAACCGTAATTGTGATGCCGCATCAGTTTGAGACCCATATCGCTAAACCTGTCGGTATACCAAAAATCAAAATCTTTGCAGACTTCTTTGGCCGCTTTGCTGAGCGCCCACACATCATCGGTATTCTCCAAACACGCCACCTGCTCGGCCAACCTTGCCTTTGCCGCGGCAAATTCCCGATCGCCCGCCTTATTTAAAGCCGCATGAGCAGCAGCGCGGTCGGATTTTTTATTCCAAACAGTCATGTAGGTTTCCTTTTTTAAAACAGGTTGTGTTCGGATATTTATTTTATCAAGGCCGTCTGAAAAAATATGGCTTTGGCAAAAACTTTATTTTAATGGCTCAGGCAGTTGCTTCAAACCCGTAAATGGTAGCGTGGGCTATACCCGCGAATAGCCATGCAAAGCAACAAGGTTAGCTGAAAGTAAATATTTTATTTTTTTTCGTGGGCATAGCTCACGCCACTACGCTTGCTTTTCAGACGGCCTAAACTTCCGCAAACCGTTCACGCAGCAAACACATTTTGTAGGATCGGGTTTGATACCCACCCGTTGTCGGTATTGCGTATCTCGTGGGACGGGCGGATATGAAATCCGCCCCTACGGGTTTTTCTGGTAATCCAGCAGTGCCGTAGGTCGGATTCTCGAATCCGACATTTTCCTGTTTCAGCAATCGTTTTCAGACGGCATCCATTTTGTCGGATACAAGTATCCGACCTACGCTTGCTTAACTCGCGCATACCCCGCCCGCTGCCGCCGAATCCGCCAACCATTATTTGCTGCCGGCTTTTACCTTTTTCAAAATATGCGCATAGCCTTGGTGCCTGATTTTGGCGTTTTTGGAAACATATTCCGCCCTATTATCCCTAGCCCGATGCGCCTCACATCTTCTTTCGTTTTTGGTCAGCACTTCAAACGTATCCACATCCGCCACATCCGCCAACCGCCCGTTAAACCAAATGCCGTGGCCGTCTTTGGCAAACAGCCGGTCTATCACGGCAAACGTAGCCGCATCGGCTGCGATTTTTCTGGCATAGAAATAAACGCTGTTTTTATCTTTGGCATAAATCTCATTCAACACTTGAAACGTAGCCACATCGACATCTCTGAGCGCAATAAAGCAGCCGTCATGGTCAAAATTAAAGCCGGACACCTTGGTATTGTAAACAGGGTAGTCATACAAATCTTTATCATCTTTAAAATAATAAAAAATCCGGTTTTCGCTTTGATAATGATGAGCCGAGAGCGGTTGCAGCCGCCGGTAAAAACCTTCAGCGCAATTCCACCAAGCCGCCTTATCACCATGATTTTGCGCAAGATAGCGCTTGATTGGCTCGGTTTCCTGCGTCATGTCGATAACGTTGCAATATTCAATAAAATGCCCGTTGTAGTGATACAGATTTTGCAGGTCGGCAAAATAATCACCGCTGATGGTGGCCGGCAGAAAAAACAGATTATCCATATCGGCCGCTGCAAAAATCTGCAAGCCCTCCCCGCTGCCGCTCAGCGCATAAACAGCATGTGCATCTTTGGCCAAGCAGTGGGACACCACTTCAAAAGAAGCATAATCCGCACCGGGCACCTTGGCCGGCTTGTTGCTTTTGTTCAGATAATAGATATGGGTTTGGTCTTTGAGAAAGTAACGGTTTTGATTCGATAGCATTTGCAAGGAGTCGGGCATGATTATTCACCTTTTCGGCACAGCAAGCTGATAGCCGTATCCGCTGTTTTCAAATTGGAAACAATATAGCTTTTCAGGCAGCCTTGGTTTATGGCCAGCAACCACCATAAAATAGCAGGGTGCGCCATGCGCACCGGATTTGGGTGAAATGCTGCATGGAACGCACCCTACGCTTGTTATTGTTAACAGTTTAAATCACGTATTTTTATCATAAATTCATATAAATTGGATGCGATAAGCAATTTGCTATCATGGCCAATCGCCCAAATATGAAGTTCTGGAGATTTAGTTGTGTCCATAAAATAATTCATATCCATGTCATCGCTTGAAATGGGAATAAATTTTTTATTTTCAGCGCCAATTTGATTATAAGATTGAAGCTGTTGGGTAACAGTAACCACATTTTGCCAAAATGGAGGATTTGCTTCATCTTGAGCAGGCAATCCATAAATTTCTATTCCATTGCCCATGAGAGCGCCAAACTCGTATAAAAATTGTTTATATTCCTCCGGAAAAGACACTTGCAGTTCATTTTCAGCCGCTGCAACAATCTTTTTAGAAACTGGCCCCAATACCGTGCACTGTGAAATCAATAATTTAAATGATTCCTTATTATTCATGAGGATACCTATAGTTTAATAAGATTTCTCTTTTCCAGAATTAATGTTTTCTCAGGCAGCCTTCACTCCCCCACCGCCCCAAACAACAACCCTTCCTTAATCCCCCGAATCTGATCACGAATCACCGCCGCTTCTTCAAACTGCAAATCCCGTGCGGCGGCTTGCATGGCTTTTTCGAGTTTGGCGATTTCTTTGAGTGCGTCGTCTTCGTTGCGGATTTCGCCCACTTTCACCTTGTTTTTGCCTTTGCCGCGCCCTTTGCCGCCGCTCTCTTCGTGATACACACCATCGATGATGTCTTTCACTTTTTTGACGATTTGCTGCGGCACGATGCCGTGTTCTTCGTTGAACTTGGTTTGTTTTTCGCGGCGGCGTTCGGTTTCGCCGATGGCGGCTTTCATGGAATCGGTGATTTTGTCGGCGTATAAAATCGCCAAGCCATTCACATTACGGGCGGCGCGGCCGATGGTTTGGATGAGGCTGCGGTGGCTGCGCAAAAAACCTTCTTTGTCGGCATCGAGAATCGCCACCAATGATACTTCGGGGATGTCCAAGCCTTCGCGCAGCAAGTTGATGCCCACCAATACGTCAAACAGCCCTAAGCGCAAGTCGCGGATGATTTCCACGCGCTCTACGGTGTCGATGTCGCTGTGCAGATAGCGCACTTTCACGCCCAATTCGCTGTAATAATCGGTAAGCTGCTCGGCCATGCGCTTGGTGAGCGTGGTGACGAGCACGCGCTCGCCTTTTTCTTTGCGGATGTTGATTTCGCTGAGCAAGTCGTCTACTTGGGTGCCCACGGGGCGGATTTCGATAAGCGGGTCGACCAGGCCGGTGGGGCGCACCACTTGCTCGACCACTTGGCCGGCGTGCTCTTCTTCATATTTGGCGGGGGTGGCGGACACGAACACCGTTTGCGGCATGATGCGTTCGAATTCGGGGAATTTGAGCGGGCGGTTGTCGCGGGCGCTGGGCAGGCGGAAGCCGTAGTCGACCAGGTTTTGCTTGCGGCTGGCATCGCCTTTATACATGCCGCCGATTTGGGTAACGGTAACGTGGCTCTCGTCGATAAACATAATCGCATTTTTGGGCAGATAGTCCATCAGCGTGGGTGGCGGCTCGCCTTCTTTTTTGCCGGAAAAGTGGCGGCTGTAGTTTTCAATGCCTTTGCAAAAGCCCATTTCATAGAGCATTTCCAAATCGAAACGGGTGCGCTGCTCGATGCGCTGGGTTTCGACGGGGCGGTTTTCCTGGGTGTAGAAGGCCACGCGTTCGCGCAATTCTTCTTTGATGCTCTCACAAGCGCGCAGCACGGTGTCGCGCGGGGTGACATAATGGCTGGAGGGGAACACGGTGTAGCGCCCTACTCTTTGCAGGCTGCCGCCGGTGAGCGGATCAAACAGCTCGAGGCGGTCGATTTCGTCGTCAAACAGGCTGATGCGCAGCGCCACATCGGCGCTCTCGGCGGGATAAACATCAATCACATCGCCGCGCACGCGGAACGAGCCGCGTTTGAAATCCATGTCGCCCCTGTCGTATTGCATCGAAACCAAAATGGAAATCACGTCGCGCTGGCTGATTGAGTCGCCTTCTTTAACAGAAAGCACCATTTGCTGGTATTCAGTGGGGTCGCCGATACCGTAAATGGCCGACACGGTGGCCACGATAATCACATCGTCGCGCGTCATCAGGTTTTTGGTGGCGGAAAGCCGCATTTGCTCGATGTGCTCATTAATCGCCGAATCTTTTTCGATAAACAGATCGCGGCTCGGCACATAGGCTTCAGGCTGATAGTAATCATAGTAAGACACGAAATATTCCACTGAATTTTCGGGGAAAAATTCGCGCATTTCGGCATAAAGCTGCGCCGCCAGCGTTTTGTTGTGCGCCATGATGATGGCCGGGCGGCCGCTTTGCGCAATCACATTGGCCATGGTGTAGGTTTTGCCGGAGCCGGTTACGCCCAAAAGCGTTTGATACGCGAGGCCGTCTGAAAGCCCTTCGAGCAGGCCGGCGATGGCGGTGGGCTGGTCGCCGGCGGGGGCAAAAGGCCGGTGCAGTTTGAAAGGGCTGTCGGGATATTGGATGATGTCCATAATGCGGCTCGGTGGCGGTGGCGGAAACCGTGATTATAGCAAACCCCGGCCTGCCTTTTCAGACGGCCTTGCAGAATTGCCTCGCTGCAAACGGAACATCTTTTCTTCCATGGCGTGTGGAGAAAAATACCTATTTGATGTTTTGTTGAGTGAAAAGTGGCAAAGAAAAGTTAACCGCAGCATGAACTTTCACGGCGTTTCCTTATCCTATCGCCGTAACAACTTTTCCGGGCGCTTATTTTTCATATATTGATTCGGCAATTAAATATTGAAATGTTTATGCAGCATACTTCACCTTCGGATCTCTAAAATACGCAGCCACCCGTTGAGGATGGTTCTCCAGCATCCGCATATGATTCTCCGTTGCCTGCTTCAGTTTCGCTTTTGTACGATGCTGAACACGCGAGCCCAGTGCTTGTTTCAAATCCGCATTCAACCGTTCATCAGGGTTCAGCTCCGGGCTGTAACTGGGTAAATAAAACACTTCGATCTTCTCTTTATGCTTTTCCAACCAGGCTTTGACCGGCTTGCTGTGGTGAACCCGCAGGTTATCCAGTATCAGGAAGATTTTCTTACCGGCATCTTTGATTAATGCTTCCAGAAACTCAATCAGCTTGTCGCTGTTGAATGCATCTTCCACAATCATCCAGCGTGCCTTGCCCTGGTTGGTCACCGTTGAAATCATCGAAAGTTTATGCCGTGTCCCGCCTACGGTATAGGCTACCGGCGTTTGTCCTTTGGGCTGATAACCCCGCCCGCGTACATCGGTATTGACTACCGCTGTTTCATCACCCCAATGGATTTCCGCTTTTTCGGCTTTTGCCCGTTTGGCGATATCGGGATAGGTTTCCTCCAGCCATTGCTTCACTGCTTCGGGACGTTGCTCGTAGGCGCGCCGGATGGGTTTTTGCGGCGTAAACCCCCAGCGCTTGAGGTATTCGCCTACCGTACGTACCGGCAATTCGATAGCCAGCTCTTGCTTGATCAAGGCCATAACCGCCGCCCGAGTCCATAAGGCGAAGTCCATTTTCATCTGCTCGGGGCGCTTTTCACAGATAAGGCGCTGTATGTGGGCTTCCTGCTCTTCACTCAGTTGGCGGCAACTTCCTGATGGGCGTCCGCGCTTTTTGGGTGCCAATGCTTTGATGCCGTCTGCTTCGGCGATTTTGATGGCTGAGCGCGCGGTGACATGACCCATGCCGAGCATTTCGGCGATTTGCTCGGGTGTTTTGCCCTGTTTGTGCAGTCTGACTGCTTGCTTGCGCCGTTCGAATTGGGCTTCGGCTGCAAGTTTTCTTCCGTCTTCTTTTTCCATTGGGGAGAAATGGGGATCAATGTTGAAATTTCAATATTTAATTGCCGAATCTATAGCTTGCCCGACTAATACTCTTTCACTCAGAAAGGATACAAAATGAAAAAATATCTGGCCGAATGTTTCGGCACCTTCTGGCTGGTGTTCGGCGGCTGCGGCAGTGCCGTGCTGGCGGCGGCCTACCCTGAGCTGGGCATCGGCTTTGCCGGGGTGGCACTGGCTTTCGGCCTTACCGTGCTCACCATGGCCTATGCCGTGGGGCATATTTCCGGCGGCCACTTTAATCCGGCGGTATCGGTGGGTTTGTTTATCGGCGGCCGTTTTGAAGGCAAAGAATTGCTGCCTTACATTTTTGCGCAAGTAATCGGTGCCATCTTAGCCGCCGCCGTACTGTATTTCGTGGCCACCGGCAAAGCCGAATTCGACATTGCCGCCAGCGGCTTGGCCAGCAACGGCTATGGCGAGCATTCACCCGGCGGCTACAGCATGGCCGCAGCTTTAACGATTGAAATCGTGTTAACAGCATTTTTCCTGATTATCATCATGGGCAGCACCGATGCACGCGCACCCAAAGGCTTTGCGCCGATTGCCATCGGCTTGGCCTTAACCCTGATTCACTTAATCAGCATTCCGGTGACCAACACCTCCGTTAACCCCGCACGCTCCACCGGCGTGGCCTTGTTCGAAGGCGGCGGTGCGCTGGGCCAATTGTGGCTTTTCTGGCTGGCTCCGCTTATCGGCGGTGCCATCGGTGCCGGCATTTACCGCTGCCTGCTGAGTGGCGACAACAAATAATCTTTTGATACAGCACAGGCCGTCTGAAAGCTTTCAGACGGCCTGTTTATTTGCCCGCCCAATAATGCATATAACAAAATCGCATTTGATGATAACCAAGCATTCTTTCCTTTTTTCAGACGGCCTCTATACAGTATCGCTCATCAAACAACCATCATAAGGACGCGCCATGAGCCACCCTTCCGACCCCCGCGCCAAGCTACCCGATGCGCCGCCGGCCGACAACGAGCGCCTCAAGGGCGAGAGCCATTATCTCGAGGGCAGCATCAGCAACGATCTCGTCGACGGCCTCTCAGGCGGCTTTCGCGGCGACAATTTCCAGCTTATCCGCTTTCACGGCATGTATGAGCAAGACGATCGCGACATCCGCGCCGAGCGTGTGGCGCAAAAGCTCGAGCCGCTCAAAAACGTGATGCTGCGCTGCCGTCTGCCCGGTGGCATTATCCAACCCAAACAATGGCTGGGCATCGACCAATTTGCCGGCGCGCAAACCCTGTATGGCTCCATCCGCCTCACCAACCGCCAAACCTTTCAATTTCACGGCGTGCTCAAAGACCACATCAAGCCCATGCATCAATGGCTCAACGAATTGGGGCTCGATTCCATCGCTACCGCCGGCGATGTCAACCGCAACGTGTTGTGCACCAGCAATCCCGTGGAATCTTCGCTGCACCGCGAAGCTTATGAGTGGGCGAAAAAAATCAGCGAGCATCTGTTGCCCAAAACGCTGGCCTACGCCGAAATCTGGCTCGATGGCGAAAAGCTGCATTCCACCGAGCAATTCGCCGAAGCCGTCCCGCTGAAAGAAAGCGTGAAAAGCGGCGACGCCACCGAGCCTGTGCTCGGCAAAAACTATCTGCCGCGCAAATTCAAAACCACCGTGGTGATTCCGCCGCACAACGATGTGGATTTGCACGCCAACGATTTGAATTTTGTGGCGATTGAAGAACACGGCTGCCTCGCCGGCTTCAACGTGCTGGTGGGCGGCGGCCTCTCGATGGAGCACGGCAACCACGCCACCTACCCCAACACCGCGCGCGAATTCGGCTTTATCGGGCTGGATAAAGTGCTCGATTGCGCCGCCGCCGTGGTTTCCGTGCAGCGCGACTGGGGCGACCGCAGCAACCGCAAAGCCGCCAAAACACGCTACACCCTCGAGCGCGTGGGCACAAAAACCTTTATCGAAGAAGTGGAAAACCGCATGGGCGCCGAATTTCAGCCCATCCGCCCCTATCAATTCACCTCGCGCGGCGACCGCATCGGCTGGGTGCAGGGCGAAGACGGCCGCTGGCACCTCACCCTTTTTATCGAAAACGGCCGCATCCTCGATTATCCCGGCCGCGCGCTCAAAACCGGCATGCGCGAAATCGCCCAAGTGCACCAAGGCGATTTCCGCCTCACCGCCAACCAAAACCTGATTGTCGCCAACGTGCCTGAAGCACAAAAAAGCGAAATCGAGCAAATCGCCCGCGCCCACGGCCTCATCAGCGATGCCGTTTCCCCGCAACGCGAAAACTCGATGGCCTGCGTGTCCTACCCCACCTGCCCCTTGGCCATGGCCGAAGCCGAGCGCTTTTTGCCGCAATTTGCCGACAAAATCGATGCCTTGTTTGCCAAACACAGCCTTGCAGAAGAACACATCGTGCTGCGCATCACCGGCTGCCCCAACGGCTGCGGCCGCGCCATGCTGGCCGAAATCGGCCTGGTGGGCAAAGCGCTGGGACGCTACAACCTGCACACCGGCGGCAACCGCGAAGGCACCCGCATTCCGCGCCTGTTTCAAGAAAACATCACCGAAGCAGAAATCTTGCAGATTCTCGACGGCTGGTTTGCCGATTGGGCGGCACACCGCCAAGCCGGCGAAGGCTTCGGCGATTTTGCCGTGCGCACAGGCATTGTGAAACCTGTGCTGGACGCGCCGAGAGATTTTTGGGTGGCGTAAAAGTCGGATGCATATGGCAAAAATCAAACAGGCCGTCTGAAAAAATTTTCAGACGGCCTGTTTGATTTTGCTTTGTTTAAGATTATTTTTTGGACAAGTATTTGCAGCAACAAGTCCGCATTACCGCGCATTTTTACACAGGCCGTCTGAAGCTTGGTTTCAGACGGCCTCACCAATCACGCGTTAAAAATTCATCCGCCGCCTGCACCAAGGCTTGCGCCACCGGCGCATCAAAAGCCGAATGGCCGCCCTGCACGATGCGCAAATCTGCATCGGGTAAGGCTTGTTTTAACTCCCAAGCGCTTTGGGTGGGCGTGCACATATCGTAGCGGCCTTGCACGATAATGGTGGGAATATGGCGGATTTTGTGGGCATTGGCCAAGAGCGCGCGCTCGCCTTCGAGCCAGCCCGAATGGGTGAAATAATGGTTTTCCAGGCGGGCGATGGCCAGCGCGTCATGGCCGTCGCCATCCACCGGCTGCGGCTCAAACTGAATCAGATAGCTCTCCCAATCCGACCACGCCTTGGCTGCCTGCTCGCGCACGGCATCGTTGTCGCCAAACAATAATTCGTGATAAGCCTGCACCAGCGCGCCGCGCTTTTCGGGCGCGATCGGCGCAATATAGCGCTGCCATTGCTCGGGATACACTTGGCTCACGCCACCCTCTTCGCTCAACCAGCGGATTTCACTCTCACGGCACAGAAAAATGCCGCGCAAAATCAACCCCGCCACGCGCTCGGGGTGGCTTTGGGCGTAAGCCAGCGCCAATGTGCTGCCCCAAGAGCCGCCAAACACCAGCCAGCGCTCGATGCCGAGCATTTCGCGCACGGCTTCGATATCGGCCACCAAATCCCAAGTGCTGTTTTCTTTGACGCAAGCCAGCGGCGTGGAGCGGCCGCAGCCGCGCTGGTCGATGATAATGATGCGGTAGGCTTCGGGGTTGAAAAAGCCGCGGCAGGCCGCCGATGCGCCGGCACCGGGGCCGCCGTGCAGAAAAATCACCGGCCGCCCCTGCGGGTTGCCCGATTCTTCCCAATAAATCCGATGCAGCGGCGACACCGACAACATGCCGCTGCGCGTGGGCTCTGTGATGGGATGCATAATCAATCCTTATTTATTTAAATATTTGAATTTAAAATCATTTTAATAATAAGGCCGTCTGAAAGCCAACTTTCAGACGGCCTCGCTCAAACACACATCGCAGCCTACACCACCGCTGCTTCCGCCATTTTTTTGGCCGCCGGCTTTTTAAACTGCAACACCACTTCTGCGTTTTTCACATCCCAATCGATGCGCACATAGCCGCCATCGGTGAGCCTGCCAAACAGCAATTCATCGGCCAGCGCCTTGCGGATTTGGTCTTGAATCAGGCGGTGCATCGGCCGCGCGCCCATTTGCGGATCGAAACCTTTTTCAGCCAGCCAGGCGCGCAGCGCGGGGGTGAATTCGGCTTCCACTTTTTTCTCCAGCAGCTGCTGCTCGAGCTGCAACAGAAATTTATCCACCACTTTGGCGATAATCGGCGCGGTGAGCGGCGCAAACGGAATCATCGCATCAAGGCGGTTGCGGAATTCAGGCGTGAAAAGCTTGTTGATTGCCTGCATTTCATCACCGCGCTCACGCTTATTGGTAAAGCCCACGGTCGGCCGGCTCAGGCTTTCCGCGCCCGCATTGGTGGTCATGATGATAATCACATTGCGAAAATCCGCACTTTTGCCGTTATTATCGGTGAGCTTGCCGTGATCCATCACTTGCAGCAACACATTGAAAATATCGGGGTGCGCTTTTTCGATTTCATCGAGCAAAAGCACGCAATAAGGCTGCTTGTTCACCGCCTCGGTGAGCAAGCCGCCCTGCTCGAAGCCCACATAGCCCGGCGGCGAGCCGATCAGGCGCGACACGGCATGGCGCTCCATATATTCCGACATATCAAAGCGTTGCAGCGGCACGCCGAGCGAGAAAGCCAATTGCCGCGCCACTTCGGTTTTGCCCACGCCGGTGGGGCCGGAAAAGAGAAAGCTGCCGATGGGTTTGTCGGGCAAACCCAAGCCCGAGCGCGCCATTTTCACGGCGGCCACCAAGGCTTCGATGGCGCCGTCTTGGCCAAACACCATGTTTTTCAGATCGCGGCCGAGATATTGCAGCACTTGCTTGTCGTCGTGCGACACGGTTTTTTCAGGAATGCGCGCCACTTTGGCAATCACCGCCTCGATTTGCGCCTTACCGATCACTTTTTTCTGCTTAGATTTGGGCAAAATGCGCTGCGCCGCGCCGGCTTCATCCATCACATCAATGGCTTTGTCGGGCAAAAAGCGCTCATTGATATAGCGCGCCGACAATTCCGCCGCTGCTTCCAGCGCCGCTTGCGTGTAGCGCACTTCGTGAAAGCTTTCAAACATCGGCTTGAGGCCGCGCAAAATCTGCACCGTTTCGGCCACGCTGGGCTCGGCAATGTCGATTTTCTGAAAACGGCGGCTCAGCGCGTGGTCTTTGTCGAAAATGGTGCGGTATTCATCATAAGTGGTGGCACCGATGCAGCGCAGCTGCCCCTTGGCCAGCGCCGGCTTGAGCAGATTGGAAGCATCCATGGTGCCGCCCGACACGCTGCCCGCGCCGATAATGGTGTGGATTTCGTCCACAAACAACACCGCATTCGGAATGGTGGCCAATTGCTTCAACACCGCTTTCACACGCGCTTCGAAATCGCCGCGGTATTTGGTGCCCGCCAGCAATGCGCCCATGTCGAGCGAAAACACCGCCGCGCCTTTCAAAGTGTCCGGCACTTGGCCGTTGACAATTTGATGTGCCAAGCCCTCGGCCAGCGCGGTTTTGCCCACACCGGCTTCACCCACCAGCAAAGGATTGTTTTTGCGGCGGCGGCACAACACCTGCACCAGCCGCTCCATTTCGTGCTTGCGGCCGATTAAAGGGTCGATACGCCCCGCGAACACTTCGGCATTGAGGTTCACCGTGTAGCTGCCCAGCGCATCATTGGGCTCGGCGTTTTTGTCTTGTGTGCTCTGGTTTTGAAAATCGGCACCTTCGTCACCCTTGCCCTCATCCGGGCCGTGAGCGATGGCGCGCAAAACATCATAACGGCTCACCGATTGCAGGCTGAGAAAATACACCGCCGGGCTATCGGTTTCGCTCATCAGCGCCACCAACACGTCCAAAGGGAACACCTCGCGCTTGTCGGCCTGCTGCACATGCACAATGGCGCGCTGCAACACGCGTTGGAAGCCTATAGTGGGCTGGGTTTCTGTGTCGGCCAGCAAATGATCGGGCAGCAAGGGTGTGTTTTCCACCACGCTGCTGATAAGCTGCTCCGACAAAATATTGCACTCCACTCCGCATTGTTGCAGCAATTCGCGCACGTCATCGCTTTGCTCGAGCAGCACCAGCAATAAGTGCTCCAGCCCGATCAATTCATATTTGCGCGCCCGCGCATCGGCATACACATGCTGCAAAATCCGCTCTAATTCTGCTGAAATCATTTACATCTCCTCTACGGTGCACTGCAAGGGATGCCCTTCGCGCCGGGCGCGCTGCATCACCTGCTGCTGTTTGGTTTGCGCAATATCGCGGGTGTATACGCCGCACAAGCCTTTTTGCTCGTGATGCACCATCAGCATCACCGCCACGGCTTTTTCTTCGGGCAGCAAAAAAATCTCTTCAAGCACAGCCACCACAAAATCCATCGGGGTGTAATCGTCATTCAGTAAAAACACGCCGTATTGCTTGGGCGGCGTGATTTTGCTGCGCCCGGCCTGCTCGGCCGCGCCGGTTTTTCGGGTGGTTTTGATATTGCCCATAATAATTCTTTTTTCGCTTTTGGAAAGGGTTTATGTTGTATTTTGTGCCATTTTAATAAATTTCGAGCTTTTTCTGAAACATTACTTGACTACCAACCTTAACATAGGTAAAAAGCAGATTAGCAAGTTTGGCAGCAGTATAAGCATAATGGTTTGGGAGAAACTCATATCTTTTGGTTTTACCACGTTGCCCTTTTGCTGTTTTGTTTAATTTTTTTAGTATAGGAAGTATCTAATGGCAACCGGTATTGTTAAATGGTTTAACGACGCTAAGGGTTTTGGTTTCATCACTCCGGATGAAGGCGGCGAAGATTTGTTTGCTCACTTCTCTGCAATCAACATGGATGGTTTCAAAACTTTGAAAGAAGGCCAACGCGTGTCTTTTGAAGTAACCACCGGCCCCAAGGGCAAACAAGCTGCTAATATCCAAGCTGCTTAATTAATATTGAGTCGGCTTTGCCGATTGCAATCATCATGGCGGGTTTTTTTTAACCTGCCATTTGTTTTTTCAGACGGCCTATTGCCCGATTACCGAATCCGGCGTAAAAGCAGTCCGCATCAGTTAACACATGAATCCGGCCTATCAACGTGCCTTGGCTCAGCTCGATGAGCTGATGGCCGACATCCGCAAGCAGGCAGCAGCAAGCTGCAGCACCGCCGAGCAGGAAGACCTCACGCTCACCCGCTTGAATGCGCTCAAACACAGCCTGCGCCCCGAGCACAGCCGCGCCATTGCCGATATCGACCGCTACCACCAACGCCATTTCCACACACATGAACACCATTAAACCGGGCATCTACCGCCACTACAAAGGCAAGCTTTACGAAGTGAGCGGCATTGCACGCCACTCCGAAACCGAAGAAGCACTGGTGGTTTACCGCGCGCTTTATGGCGATTACGGCCTATGGGTGCGCCCCTCCGAGATGTTTGCCGAATGCGTGGAAATCAACGGCCAAAGCCTGCCGCGCTTTGAATGCATCAAAGCATTCGAATAAGCTGTTTTATCCGCCATGATGTTTCAGACGGCCTATTCTGTTAGAATGGCCGTCTGAAACTTTACTATCTGCAATATTATGAGCATAGCCAATAATAAAAAAGCCTTTCACGATTATTTTATCGAGGATCAAATCGAAGCCGGTTTGGTGCTTGACGGTTGGGAAGTCAAAGCCATCCGCGCCGGCCGCGTGCAGCTGAAAGAAGCCTATATCCACTGGAAACACGGTGCGTTTTATCTGGTGGGCTGCCACATCACCGCCCTGCCCACCGCCTCCACCCATGTGAAACCCGACCCCATCCGTCCGCGCAAACTTTTGCTGAAAGAAGCCGAAATCAACAAATTAATCGGCAAAACCGAGCGCGCGGGCTACACCATCGTGCCGCTCAATCTGCATTACCACCGCGGCTTTATCAAAATGGACATCGGCCTGGCCAAAGGCAAAAAGCAGCATGACAAACGCCAAAGCCTGAAAGAAGCCGATTGGAAGCGCGAAAAGCAGCGTTTGATAAAAAGTACGCGCTGACTTGATAACGCTTAAAAATAAAGAATTTAAAAATAAAAAATAAAGCGCACAGTCTTTATTCATCCATTATAAAAAGGAAAACCCAATGAAACACCCAATCTTACTCATTACTGCCAGCATCGTATTGTTGGCTGCCTGCCAAAGCAGCCAACCGGCTCTCGGCCCCAATGGCGCAGAACAATTAAGCAGCATTCACCACCTCTGCATCTTGGAAAACGCCAAAAAATCCAATCCAACACTCAACCAGCAAATTGCCCAATCTCTGACAAAATACGGCATCAGCAGCGAAACCGTAGATGTAACATCCAACCGCAAACGCCTGTACGAGCCGGAGTGTCGTTATAATCTGCGCTACAACACTCAAGGCAGCAAGGACAACATCAATTACATTTCATTGCTCATCCGCACGCCCGAGCACCCGGTTGCCAGCCTTCGTGCCAACCCGAATTTTCAACGTGCTCAAAGCCAACAAGCAGAAATCGACCGTATCATCGCTCAATTGCTGAATAAATAAACACGCCGATTCAGACGGCCTCTGCATCATCAGGCCGTCTGAACAGATAATCACTAAAGCACACTACTGTTTATCCGGTCGACAACAAAGTAAAATATAATTGAATCAGCGCGACTTCCTTGCGTAAAAACATGCAACAATCGTGCGCCCGCCCTTTTCAGACGGCCTTGTCATCCCAATAATGAGGCCGTCTGAAACCATTTGGAAGCCTCATGCCCCAACCCTCTCTTTTTCTGCCGCTGTTTTTAATTATCGCCGGCGCCGTGTGGTTTCTCAAAACCACCGGCATTCTGCCCGCCACCGCCACTTTGGTGTCGATTGCCTTGGCCGTAGCCGGCATTGTGGTGTTGGTGATGGACGGCATCAACAAGCAATCGGTGGTGGCCGGCCCTTTGCTGGTTTACATCGGCGCGGCGGTGTATTTGAAAAGCCAATATCTGCTCGGCTATTCTCCTTTAGTGGCGCTGGGCATGATGGTGCTCGGCTGCCTGCTGCTGCTCTCGCGCAGCAGCCTTGTGCCTTATAAAATGCCCAAGCTGCCCGAAGGCTGAGTATCGTTTCCCCGCCATCATCAGGCCGTCTGAAACACCTTTCAGACGGCCTTTTATGATACAATTGCGCCCTTATCCGATTCCTTCTTTTGCGCAAAGAAACCATCATGACCCAAGACAAAATCCTGATTCTCGACTTCGGCTCGCAAGTTACCCAGCTCATCGCCCGGCGCGTGCGCGAAGCCCACGTTTATTGCGAGCTGCATTCCTACGATATGCCGCTGGAAGACATCAAAGCTTTCAACCCCAAAGGCATTATCCTTTCCGGCGGCCCCAATTCCGTGTATGAATCCGATTATCAGGCCGACACCGGCATTTTTGATTTGGGCATTCCCGTGCTCGGCATCTGCTACGGCATGCAGTTTATGGCTTATCACCTCAATGGCGAAGTGTCGCCCGGCGACCAGCGCGAATTCGGCTATGCGCAAGTGAAAACCATCGACAGCGAGCTCACCCGCGATATTCACGACGGCGCGCCCAATGTGCTGGATGTGTGGATGAGCCACGGCGATAAAGTGTCTAAGCTGCCCGAAGGTTTTGTGGTAATCGGCGACACCCCGAGCTGCCCCGTGGCGATGATGGAGCACGCTGAAAAACAATTCTACGGCATTCAATTCCACCCCGAAGTCACCCACACCAAGCAAGGCAAAGCCCTGCTCAACCGCTTTGTGCTCGATATTTGCGCCGCCGCACCGAGCTGGACCATGCCCAACTATATCGACGAAGCGGTGGAAAAAATCCGTGCCCAAGTGGGCAGCGACGAAGTGATTTTGGGTTTGTCCGGCGGTGTGGATTCATCCGTGGCCGCCGCGCTGATCCACCGCGCCATCGGCGACCAACTCACCTGCGTGTTTGTCGATCACGGCCTGTTGCGCTTGAATGAAGGCAAAATGGTGATGGATATGTTTGCCCGCAATTTGGGCGTAAACGTTGTGCATGTGGATGCCGAAGCACAGTTCATGGATAAGCTCACCGGCGAGACCGATCCTGAGAAAAAACGCAAAATCATCGGCGGCGAATTTATCGAAGTATTTGATGCCGAAGAGAAAAAACTCACCAATGCCAAATGGCTGGCACAAGGCACCATCTACCCCGATGTGATTGAAAGCGCCGGCGCGAAAACCAAAAAAGCCCACGCCATCAAAAGCCACCACAATGTCGGCGGCCTGCCTGAAAACATGAAACTCAAGCTGCTTGAGCCTTTGCGCGATTTGTTTAAAGACGAAGTGCGCGAATTGGGCGTGGCGCTCGGCCTGCCGCGTGAAATGGTTTACCGCCACCCCTTCCCCGGCCCGGGCTTGGGCGTGCGCATCTTGGGCGAAGTGAAAAAAGAATATGCCGATCTTCTGCGCCGCGCCGACGATATTTTCATCGAAGAATTGCGCAACACTTTTGATGAAAACGGCACTTCGTGGTATGACCTCACCAGCCAGGCTTTTGCCGTGTTTTTGCCGGTGAAATCCGTGGGCGTGATGGGCGACGGGCGCACTTATGAATATGTGGTGGCGCTGCGCGCCGTGGTAACCAGCGACTTTATGACTGCCCACTGGGCCGAGCTGCCCTACAGTCTGTTGGGCAAAGTGTCCAACCGCATCATCAACGAAGTGCGCGGCATCAACCGCGTGGTGTATGACGTGAGCGGCAAACCCCCGGCTACGATTGAGTGGGAATAAACCTTCAGGCCGTCTGAAAACTTTTCAGACGGCCTGTTTGCAAGCTACATTTTGTTTCACATTCCATTTTCTCCACACGGCGCTTTCATCTTATGAACACCCCCACCCTGCAACCCGGCCTCACCGTGGCGCTGATCACCAAAAATGAAGCCGATAATTTAGAAGCCTGCCTGCAAAGCCTGGCCGGCCTGAATGCCGAAATCGTGATTATCGATTCGGGCAGCACCGATGCCACCGCCGAGATTGCCGCGCGCCACCGTGCCCGTTTTTATGTGCATGCCGACTGGCCGGGCTTCGGCCCGCAGCGCAACAGGGCGCACCAATATATCCGCACCGAATGGGTGCTGTGGCTCGATGCCGACGAGCGCCTGAGCGACGCGCTCAAGCAAAGCATCCAAACCGCCTTGCGCACTACGCCCGCCGATGCGCGCACGGTGTTTGCATTCAACCGCTTAAGCAACACTTTTGGTGCGTTTATCCGCCATTGCGGTTGGTATCCCGATTGGGTGGTGCGTCTTTATCCCACCGCATTTACCCGCTACAGCGATGATTTGGTGCACGAAAAAGTGCTGCTGCCGGCCGGCACAAGCGTGGAAAAGCTGGCAGGCGATGCGCTGCACTACACTTATGCCAACATGTCGCAATTTCTCGCCAAGCAAAATCTCTACAGCAATATCTGGGCCGAGCAGCGCGCCGCCGAGGGCAAAAGCGCCGGCTTGGGCGATGCGCTTTTGCACGGCATCAGCAGCTTTGTGAAAATGTATGTGCTCAAAGCGGGCTTCCTCGACGGCAAACACGGCTTGCTGCTGTCGGTGCTTTCCGCACAATCGGCTTTCAACAAGTATGCCGCGCTGTGGCTTTTGGGCAAGAAAAAGCCATAAGCGCCTATTATTAAAAGAGAGGCCGTCTGAAAGATTTCTTTCAGACGGCCTCTTTTTTTAATGCCCGACATCAACGCTTGTCAAAGCTCCAGCGCGGCCGGCACAGCAATAAATGCCACAACACCAGCGCCCAATACACATAAGCTTTATCCCACGCTTTATTGGGCTGCTTCCAGAAAGTCAGCAGAGCCGTAAGGGTTTGCACCACGGCATTCACCAGCGTGCGCAGCAGCGTGCCGGCAAACAATAAAGCCACGGCCGCAGCGCCGTAATGTTTGGCAAAATATTTGTAGCGCGATTCTTGAAACTGCACGCGTGCGCCCACCGGGCGCTTATTCGCACTCTCACCCTGCAAATGCATCAAATGCGCTTGCGGCTGATACACAATTTTGCCGCCCGCCTGAATGATGCGGCGGCAGAAATCGGTTTCCTCGAAAAAGAAGAAAAAACGCTGATCGAAAAAAAAGCCGTCTGCGCCCAAGCCCAAGGCCTTGAGCTTTTCGATATCCACCGCCATGCAAGGCCCGACTATGCTGTTAACCAACGAAGGCGCTGTGCGGTTGTAATCGAGCAGGCGCCGCGCCACGCTGCGGTTGGTGAGCTCGGTGGCCAGCGTCGGCTCGGGCACCACCGCCGCCTGCAACGAGCCGTCGGGACGGCGCAATTCGGGGCAGGCCAGCGCGGCATCAAAGCTTTGCAGCGCCTCAATCAGCAAGGCCGGCACATCGTTTTGAAACTCGATATCGGTGTTCAAAATCAAGGCATAGCGCCCCTCTGCCGCATTCAGGCCGGCATTCACCGCCGTGGCAAAGCCTGAGTTGTAGCCCATTTCAATCAGCCGCGCATCCGGCAGACGCGCGCGGATTTGTGCGCAGGAATCATCGGCCGAGCCATTATCCACCACGCAAATGCGGTAAGGCATTTTCGTTTGATCCAGCGTGGCGGCCGCGGCAAACAGCAAATCGGCGGAATTCCAGTTGATAAAAATCAGTTCGACCGGGTGCATATCGATATCCTCGGGCTTTCAGACGGCCTTTTTCAAAAAGGCCGTCTGAAAGACGTGATGTGGATGAAAAACAGCTTGAGCAGCATGCAAACAAATGCCGGATTCAAAGCCCGGCCTTGACCGCTGATTATTTGCGGCGGCGCTCGCCCGGCAGCGGCATATCCGCCCATTTCACGATATTGGCCACTTCGGCAGGGTTAAGCTCGTAAAACTGGCCGCGTTTCAAGCGGTTGGGCAGGCCGATGGGGCCGAAGCCCACGCGCACCAAGCGGCTCACGGTGAGGTCGAGGCTCTCGAAAATACGTCGCACTTCGCGGTTGCGCCCTTCTTTAATCACCACGTTATACCATTTGTTGGCGCCCTCGCCGCCCTGCTCGTAAATGCGCTCCACCTTGGCCAGGCCGTCTTCCAGCATCACGCCCTCTTCGGTGAGCATTTTCATTTGCTCGGTGCTCATCTCGCCCAACACGCGCACGGCGTATTCGCGCTCCACTTCAAAGCTCGGGTGGGCGAAACGCTGCACCAATTCGCCCGAAGTGGTGAGAATAAGCAAGCCGCTGGTGTTGATGTCGAGGCGGCCGATGGCCACCCAGCGGCTGCTGGCCGCTTGCGGCAGGCGGTCGAAAATGCTCACACGCCCTTGCGGGTCGTCGCGCGACACAATTTCACCCTCTTGTTTGTAATAGAGAATAATGCGCGGCAGGCGGTCGGCCCATTTAAGGTTGATGTTTTGCCCTTTTACCTGCACATGGTCGCCCGGTGCCACTTTGTCGCCCAGCTGTGCCACGCGGCCGTTCAGCTTCACCATGCCTTGGCTGATCCATTCTTCCATTTCGCGGCGCGAGCCCACGCCCGATGCGGCCAACACTTTTTGCAGGCGCTCGGGCTCGATGTTTTCGCTGCCCACGCGTTTTTCTTTCAAATCGCGCGCGCGCTCTTGAATTTTTTGGTTCGGCGCCCGCACAATCAGCTTTTTGGCGCGGGTGGCGCGGGTTTTCGGCGCAGCTTCTTGCTGTTTATCAGCGGCTTGCGCTTTGGGTTTGAAACCGGTTTGAGTGTTTTTGCCGGCTTTGAGGCCGTCTGAACGCTTATTCTGCGTTTTGGGCGCAGCGGCTTTTGGCGCTGCTGTTTTTTGGGCGGCGGGCTTTTTCGCGGCGGGCTTTTTGCTGCTGCCGCCGTCGCGGAATTCGCGTTTGCTGGTGGGCTGTTTGCTTTTCATGTGGATTCTCCTAACACGTTTCCAAAGTGGAACGGTTCTTCTGCGGCTTCTGCGGCAGGATGGTTAATGTGGCGCGGCAAGGGCTGCCTGCGCCGGCTTTCAGACGGCCTCAGTTTAACAAAGGTGGGCTGTTTTCTGCATGGTTTTCTTTTTCGGCCGGGTTTTCTATTGCTTCTGCCTCGGCTTCTTCTTCCGCTTCAGACGGCATTTCCATCAAATCGGGCAACACCAATTCGCCCAATTCGGTGAGCGGCGGCAGCTCGGTGAGATCGCCCAGCTGCAAATCGGTGAGAAAGGCTTCGGTGGTGGCCCACAAGGCGGGGCGGCCGATGCTGTCGCGATGGCCGATGGCTTCAATCCAGCCCCTGTCTTGCAGCGTTTGCATCACATTACTCGAAACCGCCACCCCGCGTATGCCCTCGATATCGCCGCGCGTCACCGGCTGCTGATAAGCGATAATCGCCAGCGTTTCCATCACCGCGCGTGAATAGCGCGGCGCGCGCTGCTCTTGCAGGCTGCCCAGCCGCTCAAACGCGCGCGCATCAATTTGGAAGCGCCAGCCTTCATGGGTGTGCACCAATTGCAGCGCGCGGTTGTGCCAGCGGGCTTTGAGCGTGGAGAGCACGTCGATCAGCTTGTCGGGCGATAAAGGCGGCACGCACAATTCGCGCATCGTCCGCTCGCTCAAAGGCTCGATTTGCGTGAGCAGGGCGGCTTCAATCAGCGCATCGGGGGCGAGTTTGTCGTTCATATCGGTTTAAGGTTTAAGGCAAGCGCTCAGCGCTCATTCTGCGGCAACAGGGCAAAGCCGCGCGCCTGTGCTTGTTTCACATCAGCTTTAGCAATGGTGTAAACATTGATGCTGCCGGTGCCGCCGCCGCACACGGCGGGAAACATCACGTCTTGCAGCGCACTTTTTTCAGCGCCATACACGCGGATGCCGGAGAGCTCTTTTTGCATTTCTTGCACAGAAATGCCCGCGCCTTCGCATTGGCGCGCGCCGTCGAGTTTGTAAACTTGGATGGTTTGGCCGTCTGAAACAGCGGCGCAGGCGGCGAGTGTGGCGGATAGAATAAGTGCAATCAGTTTGTTCATCATTTTCTCCTATGCTTTTCAGACGGCATGGCAAACAAGGCCGTCTGAAAACGGTTTAATCTTTGTGCGCTGCGTGCGCGCCTTTTTTGGGCAGTAGCAGGTCAGATTTTCAAATCCGGCATTTGCCACGAAAACCAAGCACATGGTTGTCTTGTTCTTCGAATAAGCATCGGATTTAAGAATCCTACCTACGCGTGATGCGTTGTAAAAGGCATTGCAAATCAGGCCGTCTGAAAACGGCTCAACCTTTGCGCGCGGCTTTTTTGGCTTCGCGTTCGGCTTTTAATGCGGCTTCGTTTTGACGTGCTTTTTTCAGCCAGGCTTCCCATTGGTGCGGGGTTTCCAGCGTGATGCGGCCGATTTGGCCGTCGCGAAAATCGGTGAGCGTGTTTTCGGCGGCTTTTTGGTGGTTGATGCGGCCGCCGGGCAATAGTGCGCCGCGCTTTCTGCCTATCCAGTCTAGCCATTCATCGTCGCGCCAATGGCTGCTGGCATCTTTGTCGGCCTGATAGCGCGCCTGTAAAAGCGGCAGGTAATGGCGGCGCAGATAGTCGAGCAACTCAAGCGCCACCACTTCTTCATCAAGCGCGTTGCGCCCGACTGCGCCGCTGGCGGCCAAATTATAGCCGCTTTCTTCAACGATGATTTTCGGCCACAGCATGCCGGGGGTGTCGTAAAGCCAAAAGTCGTCGGCGAGAAACAGGCGCTGCTCGGCTTTGGTGATGCCGGGCTCGTTGCCGGTTTTGGCGCTTTTTTTGCCGAGCATGCCGTTAATCAGGGTGGATTTGCCCACGTTGGGAATGCCGCAAATCAGCACGCGTAAGGGTTTGTCGATGCCTTTTCGGTGTGGCACGAGCTTGCGGCAGGCTGCTATCATTTTGGCGGCGGCGCTGCGGTCGGACGCATCGAGCGCAATGGCGTTGGTGTGGGGGCGGCTTTGGAATTCGGCCAGCCAGATATCGGTGCGCTCGGGGTCGGCCAAATCTTGCTTGTTTAATATTTTCAGCTTGGGCTTGTCGGCCGAGAGCTTGGCCAAAAGCGGGTTTTCACTCGATGCGGGCAGGCGCGCGTCGAGCACTTCTATCACCATATCCACGCTTTTCAAGCGCTCGATAATGGCTTTTTTGGCCTTGTGCATGTGGCCGGGATACCATTGGATTGCCATATTGTCTCTTGGGTTTGCCAAAGCGGCAGAGGCCGTCTGATACCCTTTCGAAAAAATAACCTAACTGAATTGACCCGCCTAGCCGTACTGTCTTCGGCTCGCCGCCTTATTATACCAATCCAAAAAAATAACCTAACTTCGTTGTCTCGCCTAGCCGTACTAGGTGTACTGTCTTCGGCTCGCCGCCTTGTTAGCTTACTTTTTTGAATTGGTATTAGCTTATTTTTTCGAATGGGTATAAAAACGGTTTCGGAATAGTAATCAGGCAGCCGGTAAAAGGCTGCCTGAACAGAATGCCGCATTATAGCAGATTGTTTTCTTTTAAGCTTTTAAAGTTTCAGACGGCCTTTTAAGACTCATGCCGTCTGAAAACGCTCAGCGCCCGGCCAAATTGTGCACTTGGCGGTGGCGCACCAGCAATTGATATTTCCCTTTTAAGCGCGCCGCGAGCTGCTCCACCACATAAACCGAGCGGTGCTGGCCGCCGGTGCAGCCTATGCCCACAGTAACATAGCTGCGGCTTTCCAACTGCATGCACGGCAGCCAATTGCTGAGAAAGCCGTCAATATCATCAATCATTTTCTGCACCAGCGGCTGGCCGTCGAGATAATCCTGAATTTCTTTGTCCATACCGTTAAACGGGCGCAGCTGCGGATCGTAATACGGATTGGGCAGGCTGCGCATGTCAAACAGAAAATCCACATTGGTGGGCACGCCGTATTTGAAGCCGAACGATTCCAAAATCACCAGCAGGCCTTTGTTTTCCAGCTTCAGCCATTGCTGCACGCTGTAGCGCAGCTGCTGGGCGTTCATTTTCGAGGTGTCGATGCAATAGGCGATTTCGCGCAACGGCGAGAGCCAGGCGCGCTCTTGTTGCAGGCTTTCCAGCAAGGTCAAGCTCTGCCCCGACAAAGGGTGGCCGCGGCGGGTTTCGGAAAAGCGGCGCACCAACACGCCCTCTTCGGCCTCGAGAAACAACACATCAATCTCGTGCCCCTCGGCGCGCAGCGCGGCAATCTGTTTTTCGGCTTCGTGAATATCGATGCGCGAGCGAATATCCACGCTGATGCCGAGCTGCTCAATTTCATCTTGGCCGATGTGGTGCATCACCAGCGAGGGCAGCAGGCTCATCGGCAAATTATCGACACAATAATAGCCCAAGTCTTCCAAAAGCTTGAGGGCCACTGATTTCCCCGAGCCGGAAAGGCCGCTAATCAGCACTATTTTCATGATTAAATTCGTCTTCTTTCAGCATGGTTTGATGGCGTTCGAGAAATTCTTTGGTGCTGTCTTTTCCGCGCAACTGCAAAATATAGTTGCGCACCGCAGCTTCAACCAACACGGCCAAGTTGCGGCCCACCGCCACCGGCAGGCTCACCGAGCGGATGTTGACATTAAGAATGGATTCGGTTTCGGTGCGTATGCTCAGGCGGTCGAGCTGCTTCATGTATTCATCATCAGCCGGCACCAGGTTGATAATCAATTGCAGAATTTTTTTCGGGCGGATAGAGGTTTCGCCGAAGATGTGGCGCACATTGAGCACACCCAAGCCGCGCACTTCCAGAAAATCACGCAGCATCGGCGGGCAGCGGCCGTCGAGCGTTTCGGGGCCGGTGCGGTAGATTTCCACCGCGTCATCCGCCACCAGGCTGTGGCCGCGCGAAATCAGCTCCAGCGCCAATTCGCTTTTGCCCAAGCCCGATTGGCCGGTAATCAGCACGCCGATTTCAAACACATCGAGAAACACGCCGTGTTTCACGGTAGACACCGCCAGCGTGCGTTGCAGATAGATGCGCAACACATCCATCAGATAAGGGCTTTCCAGCTTGGAAGTGAGCAGGGGCACATTATGCGTGTGGCAATAATCGCGCAATATCGGCAGCACCGGCAAGCCGTTGGCCACAATCACCAGCGCCATATCCAATTCAAACATTTCGCCGAAACTGTGGCCGATTTCACCGCTCTCGATGCGCCTGAGGTATTCCACCTCGGCCACGCCGATCACCTGCACCTGATTGGGGTGGATAAAATTCAAATGGCCGACAAGCGCCAATACGGGCTTGTCGGCCTCCACACCGATGCGGTTGTCGGCACCCGCCGTGCCGGCCGCCCACGCCAATTGCAGCTTGTGCTGGTTGTCTTGATACAGGCGGCGCACCGATACACTGGGCATGGCTTTACTCTTCGGTTAGAATGCGCCGCACCTCTTGGGCATCGGCGCTCATTAAAGCTTCGCGCACGGCTTTTTGCGAAAACCGCCCCGCAAGCTTCGACAACACTTCCAAATGCTCGCCGGTAGCATTTTCAGGCACCAGCAGCACAAAAATCAACGACACCGGCTTGCCGTCGGGCGCATCAAACGCCACCGGCTCCTGCGTGCGGATAAACGCGCCCACGGCTTTTTTTACCGAAGCATGGCGCCCGTGCGGAATGGCCACGCCCTGCCCCAAGCCGGTGGTGCCGAGCTTTTCGCGGGCAAACAGGCAGTCGAACACATCGGCGCGCGCCAGGCCGGCTTCATTTTCAAGCAGCAAACCTGCCTGCTCGAATACACGCTTTTTGCTGCTGACTTCCAAATCCAGCACAATGTGCGACAAAGGTAAGATTTCGCCGATCAGGCTCATAAATTTCTCTTAAACTGGGTAAGCAAAACAGTTGCCGATTGTACCGACTGTTGTTTTAAATCTCAATCGCCCGCGCGCATTTTACATTTCAGACGGCCTGGCAAAACATTAATAAAAACTAAATAATCAAATACTTGCTATCAAATACCTGAGATACAGAAAGCAGCTTGTTATCGGCCGGGCCGTCTGAAAAAGTTCCGTTTGCACCTGAAAAAATCTGCCGTCATACAACCCCGCCTACATTCAAGCCACAAAACAGCAAGGCAGCGCAAAGCTTTAGATTATTTACTTTAAGTTATTAACAGATTCAACATCAAAAACCGCGCCAAGCCAGCCACGCATAATGGCCGACAATGCCGGCAAACCAAGCCAGACCGATGCGGTTATTCTCCAGAAAAGTGCGGAAACACGCCCAGCGCTCGCGCGTTTTAATCACTTGATATTGCTGCCATTGCCAATACACCACCAGCGGCAACACCAGCCAATAAGGCCAGCTCGCGCCAATCTGCACGCCCAGCACCACCATCAGCACGGTAAACCAGAAATGGCACAACATCACCGCTTCCACATCGTGGCTGCCGAAAGTGATGGCCGAAGTTTTGATGCCGATTTTCAAATCATCTTCTTTATCGGCCATGGCGTAAATAGTGTCGTAAGCCAGCGTCCACAGCACATTGGCGGCAAAAATCAGCCAAGCCAGCGGTGGCACGCTCTCGGTAACGGCGGCAAACGCCATCGGTATGCCGAACGAAAATGCCAGCCCCAAATAAAATTGCGGCAAGGGGAAAAAACGCTTGGTAAAAGGATAAGTAATGGCCAAAAACAAAGCCGGCAGGCTCATCAGCCAGGTGAGGCGGTTGAGCGGCAGCAAGCACAAAGCCGCCAGCAGGCACAAAATCAGCAGCAAAAGCATAGCTTCTGATTTGCTCACCAGCCCTTGCGCAAACGGGCGCTGATTGGTGCGCGCCACCGCGCCATCAATATCGCGGTCGGCAAAATCATTCACCACGCAGCCGGCGCTGCGCATCAAAAACGTGCCCAGCATAAAAGCCAGCAAAATCACAAAATCGGGCACACCTTCCGATGCAATCCACAAAGCCCACAAAGTCGGCCACAACAGCAGCAAAGTGCCGATGGGCTTTTCCACCCGCATCAAGCGGCCATACACACACAGCCGCCCCACCGCATAACGCGGCAGACACTTGAGCAATAATCGTTTGATATTCCGCATGAATAAAGATTCCATCAAAAAAAGGCCGTCTGAATCGTTCAGACGGCCTCGAATTATAATCTAATTTTATGGAACTTTATCAAGCCATATATTTTTATGTGATGCAGATAACCCTGCCCAAGCATCAATCTGCCGCTCAACGCGCAGCCAAAGCCTGATCCAACGCCGGCAAAAAGCATTCCACCAGCCCCAGCGTTTCGCCCTGCATCGTAAAAAACGAGCGCCGCGCCGGCAAGCGCTCGGCCGCCCCGCTGCCGGGCACAGCCTTATCCAGCAAGGCAAACTCAAACGGCGAGCGCTGCACCGGCAACGAGCCGTCAAACAAGCGCTCGCCCAAAGGGCGCGTGCCGCAATCGAGCAGCAAACGCCATTGTTGCGACGCCGCCGCACACATGCTGCGCGCCCACACCACCGGCACATCGTTCAAACACAGCAACACATCGCGGGCAAACCAGCCCGGCGCATCCGCCGGCAAGCCGCCGGCAAACAAAGCATCAAACGGCGCCGCGCCCAAATAAAGCAGCCGCACCGAAAAGCGCGCATCCGCCGCACGCAGCGTTTGCGTGAGCGATTGCGCCGTTAAAACAGGCGCTGCGTGCGCGCCGATGGCTGCCAGCGCCTGCGCAGGCAGCGCCGCCTGCCAGTTGTATTGATTTTCCATGCGCGGCATTATATAGCAAAACCAGCGCCGGCAAGCGCAACATCACGCCACCCGCCATGCCGGATAAAAAGGCCGTCTGAAAGCGGCCGCAGTCGCAGAAAACCATTCTTTAAATATCCATTCAAAAAATATCCATTCAAAAAAGCAACCCGACAAGATGCGATTCGCTAACAACGAGGCAATGCAGCAACGCGGAACAAGGCTGCACCGGCTTGAATCGTGCCACGATAAAACCATTTTCTTATACCCATTCAAAAAAGTAAGCTAACAAGGCGGCGAGCCGCAGAAAGTACGGCAAGGCGAGACAACGAAGTTAGGTTATTTTTTTGGATTGGTATTATTCACGCATCCCGCCTTCAGGCTATAATTCCCGAGCTGAAATGCTTAACACGCCGCCCGATTGCCACCCATATATAAGGATACCGTTGTGAACATTATTCTCTGGCGCCACGCTGAAGCCGAATACGGCCCGCCCGACCTTGAGCGCGCGCTCACCGAAAACGGCCGCCGCCAAGCCAGCACCATCGCCGCCTGGCTGCGCCGCCATCTGCCGCAAGATGCGCAAGTGTGGGCATCAGAAGCCGCGCGCAGCCGCCAAACCGCCGATTATCTCACCCAAGATTACGCCGTGTTGTCTGCACTCAATCCCGACATCAATGCCCGCACCCTGCCGCGCCTCTTCGAGCGCCTTTCCGGCAACGACACCGTGGTGCTGGTCGGCCACCAACCGTGGCTGGGCGAATTGAGCCGCTTTTTGCTCAACGGGCATTGGCAGGGCGAGGCTTATTGGTCGTATAAAAAAGGCGGCTTTTGGTGGCTGCAGGTCAAACACGACAGCAACGGCTATCACGCCAAGCTCAAAGCCGCGCTCACACCCGCTATTTTGCTGGGCGAAAGCTGAGCGATTGTTTTCATGATTCCCGCTTTTTTAATCGGCACAACTTGTCGGCAAACAGGCCGTCTGAAAATGTTTCAGACGGCCTGTTTTTTATAAAGTTGATAACCGCTATCAAATATTATATAATGTTATACCATAACAAACCAACTTTAAAAGGCTATTTGCATTACATGGTTGAAATTGGTTTCTCATCCAAATCGTCATTATCACTGTATAACTCAACCAAGGTTGGAATATAAGCGCCATATTCCAACTTAGTTTTCTCTTGCTTGGTTGGAAATGCAGTTAAACCCTCATAACCTTTGGTTGATTTTAATGAAGATGATGGAGTCTTCAAAGTTGTAATAGATCGAGCCACTTTGTTATATAACATCTTTGCTCGAAGCACCTCAAAGGTATATCCTCGTCCCATTCGATTTGCGACCCTTGTAATACCATTATGCCCCTCAGTATAAGCATTGGTAATTCTTATTGGCGCATCCCAATAGGTGAATATATCCTCAAAGTTATTATTCACAGTTTTAGCAACGTCACGGAAAGACTTTAAATATTTGGGAATACTGCTTTCCCATTCATGAAACCTTTGTATGGCATCGTCTTTGGTTGTTGCTTCATAAATATTATAAAACTGCTCTTTGAGGTCATAAGCTTCCTTAAATTCAGGATGCCATTTTTCTAAATTTCCTAAAATTCTTTGTTGATCTTCGGTCAATGAATTTGGTCGTCTAAGCAGTATCCATCGCAAATGTTTTTTCATATTCAGTCGGGCATCGCGATCCAAGCTACTTTGTAATGTTTTACGTTCAGTGTCTAAAGCTTCACTTGCCATTCTCACTACATGAAACTTATCAATAACCAACTTGGCATTTGGTAGGTGCAGACGGAATGACTTTTTGAAGGGTCGCCACATATCACTACAAATCCATTCTACTTTTTCTGCATCAGGCAGTTTGGCGAAGTATGGTATCAATGTATCTTGAGTTCTTTCAGGCAACATATCATATAAGCTGTTCATAGCAAGGTTGGTGATGACACAGCGATATGTTCCCATCAATTTAAGTTCATCAATACCCATAATCGTTGGAGTTTCAAACTTAATATCTCGTTCTAATTCCTCCACGAAATCGAGCGTAATGTTTTTAATGGTGTTCACGACTACACCCGTATCTTCGGCAAGCTGCGTAAATGTTCGATCTAAGCAACGCTTGCGTACTTGCTGAATCAGCCGATGGGTCGCTCTACGCTTTTCATCTAAGAAGCTGAGTTGAGGGGTAATCATGCTTTTGCATCCAGAACAGCGATAGCGTGTCCGTACCACCTCAATTTTTACAGCCTGCATCTGTAAGGGGGTATCGGCAAAATGATTGATACGCTGACCGTGTTTGTATAAACGTCCGCCGCATTCAGGGCATGTTTCCAAATGCTCACCGCTTGGCTGTACGGTAATCATAATACAGCCATCTTCATTACGGTAATCTATCGGCTGTACACCTTCCAGTTGCAGAATATCAATCATTCTAATACTCCGTTATGTTAGACGATGCACATCAATGGTTTCACCATCTTTAAGCAATTTATACAGCACCTTGATCACATTCTGCATCGCTTGTGCATCGGTCTTGAGCAACAATGCTGATAAGTCTTGATGTGAGGTCAGTGCTTGAATAATTGCGCCTTTCGTTGCCGATGGCAAATTACCTTGCAAGGCTGTGGATTCAGGATTATTTTCAATCTGAGCCATAACTACATCGTTATTTCGTAGAATGGTTACTAAATGATTGATGTATACCACCTGTTCTTCACGGGTGGAAATATCGCCAAAAGTCTGAGCAATAAGATCAATGACTTCTTTCAGATAAGTCATTTTGGTTGGCTGTAAATCACCATTGGCTGTGCCTTGGATGGGGGCTAATGGTTGAGGTTCATCCGCTTCGGGATGATCGGTATCATCGGTTTTAAGTTTCTTTTTAAAGATGCCAAAGCCAGTCAGTACCAAGCCTGAAATATCAATTTCTTTAGCAGACATACCATTTAATCGTTTGGATAAGAGCTTGGTAAATGCCGAGAAGTTTTCAAGTTCAGGATCGCCAAAGTCAATAAGCTGTGCCACATAGGAATAAATACGGCTAAACTTATCCAAATTGCCCTTAAAGCGCATCAAGGTTTGTAATTCTACGTCTAACTGCTTGCGCTCAAATTCCGCTTTTTCTGCGCCTTCATCATTGCCGTCTGCTTTGGCTTGATCAAATGCGGTTTCCTGTAGCTCAATCGCCTGTTTGAGCATTTTCAGTTTTTGGTTAAACAGGCGGGCGACACGATCGGTTGCTTTAAACAGGTCGGGATGTGTGGTTTCTTTGAAATCATGATTACTAATATCACGGATGGTTTTAAAACGAGCTGCTTTAAACTCCTCCAAATCATCTTCGGTAATCAGATCAAGTTCTTCAATATTGTCTTTGATGGTATAAACCACATTCGGGTCTTGTACATCCACCATTTTTACCCCGTTGTCGTACTTTTTGAAGCACTTTAAAATCCATTCAGGGTCATTTACAAAGTCAATTACAAAGGTTTGATCTTTGCCTGTGGTGGTACGGTTTAAGCGTGACAAGGTTTGTACCACTTCAACTTCATTGGCAATGACTTTATCAAGGTACATGGCGCAGAGTTTGGGTTGGTCAAAGCCTGTTTGGAATTTATTCGCCACTACCATTAAGCGATATTCAGGGCGGTCAAATGCGATGCGTAAATCAGAATTAGGTGCATCGGCATTCATATTGGCTTCGGTAAATTCAGCATCTTCACCAACTTGAAATAGCGCCCCGTTTTCGCTATCACCATCTGCTTCATGGCTAATCTGTTTGCCCGTGAGCTTACCCGAAAATGCCACCAAGACACGATAAGCACTGTATTCAGGGTTATCTTCAATATACTTTTCTAAGGCAATTTTATAACGTGCTGCCGCAGGGCGTGAACTGGTCACGATCATGGCTTTGGCTTGACCATTAAGCAAATTGGCAACATTGTGGTGAAAGTGTTGAATAATAAACTGCACCTTTTGCGTGACATTGGTCGCGTGTAAAGCCATCCAACGGGCTAAGGCTTTTTTGGCTGCTTTAGAGTTGACTCGTTTATCATCATCAACTGCATCACCACCGAGCTTAAAAGCTGTCTTGTACGGCACATAGCCTTGCAATACATCTAAAATGAAGCCTTCTTCAATCGCTTGACGTTGCGGATACAAATGAAAGGATTCAGGTAAATTGTCATCACTGGCAGGCTCACCATTTTTAGTACGCCCAAACAGCATTTTAGTCGAGTGTTTTGGGGTTGCAGTAAAGGCAAAATGGCTGATGTTTTTAGACTGTACACGGGCTTTTTGAATCTGCTCCAGTAACTCCTCAACAGTCAGGCTTGCCATCGCTTCACCTGACTGCAATGCCAATGTCGCTTGCAGTTTAGATGCCGTTGAGCCTGTTTGCGAGGTATGTGCTTCATCAATCACAATACCGTAGTTACGGTCGCTTAAACTGGTATTGGTCAGAATCGCTTCCATCACATGCGGGAAAGTCTGAATGGTCACAATAATGATCTGTTTATTGGACAACAGTGCATCTTCAAGCTGTTTGCTTTTCGATTTGCCTGCATGTTCTTTGTCATCACGGTTAATTGCAGCAATTAAGCCTTTTTGATGGTCGAGTTGTTGAATCGCTTCCTGTAACTGATCATCCAGTACCGTTCGGTCTGTCACCACAATGACGGAGTTATAAAACGGTGTACCGTCATTGTGACGCAAACGTACCAGTGAATGACACACCCAAGAAATCGTAGAGGTTTTACCTGAGCCTGCACTATGCTCACATAGATAATTCAGTCCCACGCCTTTTTCTTGCACATCGGCAATGATTTTATTCACCGCATCAAACTGATGGTAACGCGGGAAGATCAAGCGTTCCTGTACCGTCCAGTTGCCATATAGATCGACTTTGTTTTTCTTTTCCACATAGACAAAGTTATGGAATATTTTCAGCCAATTATCACGTTGGCAGACATAATCCCAAAAGTAAGCCACTGGATAATCTTCACCTTTAGCCACATCCGCAGGAGGATTGCCTGCATGTCCCTCATTACCTTTATTAAATGGCAAGAAATAGGTGTTTTCACCATCTAAAGCGGTGGTCATGGCAATTTCAGATTCAGACAAGGCAAAATGCACAATTGCACCACGCTTAGGTGTCAGCAATGGCTCTTTACGTCTTGTTTTAGGGTCTATCGGCTTACGGTCATTTTTATACTGCTCAATGGCATCTTCTAAAGACTGGTTAAACTCGGTCTTAATTTCCACCGTTGCCATTGGCAAGCCGTTAATAAAGAACACAAGGTCCAAAATGCCTGCATCTTTAGAAGGGTGGTATTTAAGTTGTGGAACAACACGTAGGATATTGGCGTTGTAGCGGTCAATGACAGCTTGATTGCGTCCATCTTCGGGTGCGCTTTCACTGAGGTCGATTGTGCCTGCGCCCGCCATGCTAAAGCCATTACGAAAGATATGGATTGTGCCTTTCTTATTCAGTTCATCATCCAAGCGGTCGATGATGCGTTTTTCGGTATTATTGCCATTCAAGGCTTGCAGTTTTTCCCACTTTTCAGGCTGCGTGGCTTGAATCCATGTGATTAAATCTTCGGGGTAGAGTGCATATTCGGTATGATAATTTTTACTTTGCCCAACCACCCAACCTTGCGCTTGCAGTTTTTGCACAATATAGGCTTCTAAGTGACTTTCGTAATGGGCTTTGTCTGCCAAAATATTCATGCGATTCCCCTTATTCTTCATTTTGTCGTAATGCGTGTTGCCAAAACGGGTCTTGATGCCATAACTCAGGCATTTCCATATTGGCTTTAGATAGTGTTTGTTAAAAAAATCATGCGCCAAACTCCCTTACGTCAATTTTACCTGTAACCGCATGGGAGATAATCGAAGTACGGTATTCTTTAAGTTTTTCGATTAAAGATTTTTGTTTGGAAATGAGGTTGTCAATTCGGGCAGTTTCGGTGTCGAGGAATGCAACGATTTTTTGTTGTTCATCTAAAGAAGGAAGCAATAAGTCAATATGGGTAAATGCTTCGCTCTCCAAATCCCATTGATTAACTCGTATCCCTTTTGAATAGTTTTTATAACTTTGAATGTAATACGCAGAACGAATCAGAAAATGAATATATTTTGAGTGATATTCAGCTTTAGGTTGGTAAATATAATATGCAGGGCTAACAATACCTCTTAACTCAGAGATAGCAATAGAGCCTTGCCATGCTTTCATTTTATTGATGACAAGATCATTTGCACATACAAGCTGATAAGGAGTTAAATCTTCTGATGCTCTATTATGATTATCATCCCTACTATCTTTAGGAATAACACCATAATCACGGTAAACAGAAAGTAAGCGTTCAGTTGGAAAGTTAGTCCTTTTAATACGCTTAAATAAACTCCAAATAGGTTTTTGTTGCCAATGCTCAGGCACTTCCCCCAACCATTCAACACCACTGTCTTTCATTGGTGCATTTGGGTTTAAACCTTTAGTCACAGCATGAGAAATAATCGACTTACGCTGTTCTTCTAAAAGTTCGATTAACTTTTCTTGCTTGGCAATTAAGTTGTCGATACGGAAGGTTTCGTAGTCGAGGAAGGATGCGATTTGGGTTTGTTCACAAGCACTAGGAATTGCTACATCACACACAGCCATATCCCTAAATGTGAGTGTTTGACGTATCCCCGCACCCAAGGTTTTCATTTTCCTAATATCAAATATATAAAGCAGATACTCTAAATATCTTTTATTAAAAGTATTGTTTTTTAACTTTAGAACGAAATAACCTGAGCTAACAACTACATCTATTTTAGATAAAGCTGTTCGCAGACTTTTTAAGTCATAATTTAGATTTAACGGGTTTACTAAAAACTCACCCTGTAATACCTCTTGATAATTTTCTTTCAATTCATCTGTTAAGTTTGCTTTATCTTCTTTATAAACAACCGAACCAAAGCTAATAGCCCCAAATGGAAGGTTCATGTTTTTTGTGTGTTGTTTCTCTTGAAATATATACTTAAATTTAGAGCCAACCCAATGTTCAGGCACTCCCCCTAACCATTCCACACCGCTATTTTTATAACTTGGGTATTGTTTAAATTCCATTTTTAAACCTCCCCAAGCAATTGCGCCACTTCGGCAGACAGCTCTTTAATCTCAGCCATAATCTCATTCGGGTGGCGTGGCTGCTCAAACACATAAAAATAACGGTTAAAGTTAATTTCATAACCCACCACACCCACTTGACCGTCTTTGGCATCGGTATAACTGGTATCAATTACCGCATCAGGCGCATGAGGAAGTACCTCTTTCGCCATATAGTCCTCAATATTTTGATTTAAAGGAATATTTTCATAGTCGGTGAGGTCACTGTCCATTTGTACTTCACCATTAATTTCTACGGCTTCGGCATCAGGATTTTGCACCCCAAACGCAGCGATCAAAGCATTTTTTAAGCCTTTGCTGACTTTGCTGAGTGGTAGTTTTTTCAGGAATGTATTCTCAAACCAAGCATAGTCTTTGCTGTCACCAAACTGCTGTTCAATATAAGCTGATACCGTGTTTTGGTCGCTGTCGGATAACTTGCCAAACTCTTTCGATGCTTTAAACGATTCCAGTTTTTCCGCATCAAATTGAAGATCAATCCGTAGAGGGCGCAAGACTTTTACTCGGCGATAGCCAAAGTCAGTGTAATCAAAAATCTTACTGACCGAACTTTCTTCAAAGTCGGCATAAATACGGCTAATTTCATCAATCGAGTTTTGGTCAATAAACTTGCGCTTGTTGCCCTCATTTTTGCGCATAGATGAACCCATACCTGTTGCATCAATGAGCTGTACTTTGCCTTTGCGCTGTTCAGGTTTACGGTTTGAAATCAACCAAATATACGTTCCAATGCCTGTACGGAAGAAAATATCAGTCGGCAATGCCACAATTGCTTCGAGATAATCATTTTCTAAAATAAAGCGTCTAATTTCTGACTCGCCTGAGCCTGCACCACCGTTAAACAATGGTGAGCCTGATAGTACAATCGCACCACGACCACCACCATTTTCAGGTAGTTCTAGTTTGGAAATTAGGTTTTGTAAAAACAGCATTGAGCCGTCACTGGCTTTAGGCAAACCCGCACCAAAACGCCCATTTAAGCCTTTTTCTTTATGCTCTAATTGAACCGCACTGGCATCCTTCGCCCATGACATACCGAAAGGTGGGTTAGAGCATTGATAGTGGAAACGCTGCCCTGCAAATAAGTCATTACTGAGGGTACTGCCCAATTTAATATTTTGTGATAAATCACGGCTTGGGTCAGATTCCAGTTTTTTGAGCAACATTGAACCCAATGCGACCGCATGAGTTTCAGGCTGCAATTCCTGTCCGTGGGGTACAAGTACAGGGGCAATTTTATAGCGGTCCTTAAAACCGTCTACATAGTTCATCATGTCGGTTAGGAAGCCCGATGTACCACAGGTTTGATCATAAATAGTGCGGATTAAACCATTCTTTTGTTCAAACAGCTCATTATCAGGCTCAAGCAATAAAATCGCTGCCAAATGTACAATATCACGCGGGGTCATAAAGTCCTCTGACCCCGTACCGACTTCTGCACCAAATCGAGCGATTAAATGTTCATAGACATTACTCATGGTGCGGTCAGGAACAACATTCGGATGTAAGTCGATGGCAGCGAAATTATTGCAAATGCGTAGCAGTAAATTCGCTTTAGAAAGCTTATTAATTGTTGTATTGAAATCAAACTGTTCAAAGATTACACGCACGTTTTCAGAAAAATTAGAAATGTAATCTTCAAGGTTGGCTTTGGTTTTTGTACCGCCTAAATTGGAAAGGTTATAAGTCGATTTGTTATAAAATGGATTGCCGCTTACGTTAGTAAGAATATCGTCAAGCGCCATGCCTTGATCTTTGAATTGCTCATAAGTATTGAGAACAGCATCTTTCGTTGGCTCAAGCACACATTCCAAACGTCTTAATACCGTAAAGGGCAAAATGATTTTACCGAACTCTGTATGCGGAAAATCCCCCCAAAGATCATTCGCATTGTTCCAAATAAAACTTGCCAGTGTAGATTCAGTATTGTTTGGTGCAGAAGCCATTTTTTTCAACCTTATTTTGCAATAGTTAAATATTATGCAATTAATGCAGATTTTTCAACCTTGAAATGCAAATTTTAAAATTGAACGATTTAAATAGTTTCAACCTTAGATTGCAAATTTAGAATTTGTTGAGTTAAAAGAATAAGGTGAGATTTATAAAAATCCCACCTTAAAATGCAAATAGCCCTTTAAAAGTAAAAGGAAGCCGGCAATGAAACCGAATACCCATCCCGAAACCTATCGCACCGTTTTGTTTTTCGACAGCAGCGCCAACGAAGGCTGGCTGATCCGCTCCTGCACCGACACCCACGGCAAAACCATGCTGTGGCACGATGGCCGCGAATATCCCGTGTTTATGCTCGACACCTCTTCCGCCTCGCATCCGGTCTACACCGGCAAGCAGCGCGAACACAACACCGAAGGGCGCGCCAGCAAATTCAACCAGCGCTATCAAGCCATGCTCGGCTCATTCAGAAAGGAAAAATAATGCAGGTGTTGTCTTCACTGAAAAGCGCAAAGGCGCGCCACCGCGATTGCCAAATGGTGCGCCGCAAGGGCAAGGTTTATGTGATTTGCAAAAGCAATCCGCGCTTTAAAGCCCGCCAACGCTGATGCTTTTATTATGATGTCAAACTCATCAACGAGGCCGTCTGAAACTTTTCAGACGGCCTCTCTTTTTATTCGATTTTCAAATATTGCACCGACAAAATCTCTATCGTTTCGCGCCCTTCGGGCCCGTGCAACACCACTTCGTCGCCCTCGCGCGCTTTAATCAGGCAACGCGCCAGCGGCGACACCCACGAAATTTTGTTGGCCGCGGTGTCGATTTCGTCCACACCTACGATTTTCACCGTCTGCTCGCTGCCGTCGCCGCGCAGCAATGCCACCGTGGCGCTGAAAAACACCTGATCTGTGGGCTCGCGCGTTTCCGGATCCACCACCACCGCCGCTTCCAGCCGCTTGGTTAAAAAGCGGATGCGCCGGTCGATTTCGCGCATGCGCCGCTTGCCGTAAAGATAATCGCCGTTTTCACTGCGGTCGCCATTGCTTGCGGCCCAATTCACCACTTGCACGATTTCGGGGCGCTCTTTGTGCACCAATTGGTAAAGCTCGTCTTTCAGCGCCTGCCAGCCTGTGGGGGTGATGTAGTTTTTCGGGGGGGATGCGGGGGCGTCGTTCATCATAAAGGCCGTCTGAAAAGAAAGCGCTTATTCTAACGCTTTTTTGCCTTCGCAAACCAATCCGCTTGCATAGGTGGATTTCATCGGTTCGGCTTGACACCTTGGCCATCTGAAAAACTTTCAGACGGCCTTGTTGTTTTTATCTGGGCCTCAATTCAATCATATATAACTGAATTGAATAAATTAACAGTAATTCATTCTTTTGATTTCACCTCCTGTTTGATTATAGTTTTCCCATCAACACTCAATAAAACAAGGAAAGCATTATGGCTGCCACTTTAAACCTTACGCCGATTCAAGCCACTATCGGCGCAGTGATTCATAATATTGACTTGAACCGCACTGATTCTGAAACCACTGCTCTGATTCAGCAGGCATTACTTGACTACCAGGTGATTTTCTTCCGCAGGCAGCAATTGACGCCACAAGCCCAAGTGACGCTGGCGCACGGCTTCGGCTCACTGCATATCCACCCGATTTATCCTGCCGCGGCGGATGCGCCCGAAGTGATGGTGCTCGACAGCCTGCAACAGGATTTGCGCGATAACGAGCTTTGGCACACCGATGTCACTTTCCGCGAAACACCACCGCTGGGTTGCGTGCTGCGGGCTGTGAAAATTCCACCTGCGGGCGGCGACACTTTATGGGCCAGCGGCACCGCGGCGTTTGCCGCGCTCGACACCGATTTGCAGCAACAACTAACCACGCTCACTGCTCTGCACGATATCCGCCGATCTTTTCCACCCGAACGCTTTGCCCGTGATGAGGCCGAACGGCAAAAGCTGGAGTATATTTTTGCCGCCAATCCGCCTATCAGCCATCCGGTGGTGCGCACTCACCCGCTTACCGGGCAGCCGATATTGTTTGTCAGCGAAGGCTTTACCACCCGAATCAATGAATTGAGCGAGCAAGAAAGTGACCGTTTGTTAGCCGCTTTGTGTCGACATGCCACGCAACCCGAATTTTCCCTGCGCTGGCAATGGCAGGAAGGCGATGTGGCGATTTGGGACAACCGCAGCACTCAACACAAAGCACTGTTTGATTACGGCAATGCCCATCGGATTATGCACCGCGTCACCATCAACGGCGACCGCCCGTTTTACCGCCCGCCACAAACCCAAGCCGCATAACACATCAACACGCATCATCAATCCGTGAGGAAAACATCATGAACCTTAAAAACAAACGTAAACACACACCTTTATGGATTACCGCACTGACTGTGCTGGCCATCGGCGGCTTTGTTTGGTATCAGGCTACACCGGCAGACACGGCCGGCCAACCCGTGGTCATCGCCTACCAAACCGGTGTCGACCCCGGCAAACTTGCCCAAGCCGATGGCGATTATGAGCGCAACAGCAATCGCGCCATTGAATGGAAAAAATTCGATTCAGGCTCCGATGTGGTCAATGCACTGGCTTCGGGCAACGTGGTTATCGGCAATATCGGCTCCAGCCCGTTTGCCGCTGCCGCCAGCCGTAATTTACCCATCGACACATTTTTAATCACCTCGCGTTTGGGCGACTCTGAAGCACTGGTGGTCAGCAACCGCTCAGGCATCAAAGAGCCGCGCGATTTAATCGGCAAAACCATCGCCGTGCCGTTTGTGTCCACCACCCATTACAGCCTGCTCTGCGCATTGAAAAATTGGGGCATCAGTGAAGACCAAACCAAAATCATCAACCTGAGGCCGCCTGAAATTGCAGCAGCCTGGGCGCGTGGCGACATTGACGCCACTTATGTATGGGAGCCGGTATTGGGTAAAGTAAAAGCCGACGGCACCGTGCTCACCGATTCGGGCAAGCTCGCCGAGCAAGGCGCGGCCACTTATGATTTGTGGGTGGTGCGTCGCGATTTTGCTGAAAATAATCCTGATTTTCTGAAATCATTCGTGCAAACCACGCTGAAATCGATTAGCGATTACCATCAAAATCCCAAAGCCTTCGCCGACAATGCCGAACACGCCCGGAAAATTGCCGCACTCACTGGCTCAAACACAAACGATATCCCACTGCTGCTCACCGGCAACACTTATCTGAACGAATTCCAGCAGCGTGAAGTGTTGCAAGGCGAGTTTGCCCAAAATATTGCCGATACTGCCAATTTTTTGAAATCACAAGGCAAAGTAGATCAGGTGAAGCCGGATTATCACGACCACATCAACGTGCGTTTTTTACAACCCTGAGGAATCCGCCATGCATACTTTAAGCGCCGAACACATCAGCCTGACTTTCCCCGGCCAGCCGCACACCGTATTGCAAAACATCAACCTCAACCTAAATGAAGGCTCACTCACCGTCATTCTGGGCGAATCAGGCTGCGGTAAAACCACATTGCTGAATATCTTGGCCGGATTCCAACAACCTGATTCCGGCAGCATTAAAGTCAACGGCAAAGCCGCTGTCCACCCCGATGCCCGCCGCGCGGTGGTGTTTCAAGACCATGCCTTGATGCCGTGGCTGAATGTGGCTGAAAACGTTGGTTTCGCGCTGAAGCTGCAAGGCGTCAACGAGCCGAAAGCTTGGGAAGCCGTGGCGGATATTCTGCAAACCATCGGCCTCGACCACGTGGCCGAAGCCAATATTTGGGCACTTTCAGGCGGCATGAAGCAACGGGTGGGCATTGCACGCGCCTTAATCAGCCGTGCGCCGTTTATTCTGCTCGACGAGCCTTTTGCCGCGCTGGATGCCTTTACGCGTGAAAACATGCAGCAATTGGTGCTGGATTTGTGGGCGCAGCAAAACAAAGCCTTTTTTCTGATAACCCATGATATCGAAGAAGCCCTGTTGCTCAGCGAGCGCCTGATATTGATGGCCGCTCGCCCGGGCAGAATCGTACAAACACTGCAACCGGGTTTTGCCGTCCGCTACCGCAACGGCGAGCCGGTGCGCGCGATTAAATCCGACCCTGAATTCATCCGCCTGCGCGAACAGTTGTTTGAAAACTTGCGCAACCAGAAAAAACCAACCGCAGATGAGGCCGCATAATGAATACCGACAAACCCACCACTTATTCAGATGGCAACACGTCCGCCTTTATCCCGCACGCGCCACTTCAGACGGCAACGCTGCCTGCCAAATTGATAACCAAATTGCAACGGCGCAGCACATTGGCGCTCAGCACCGCCAGCGTGTTGGGTTTGCTGTTGCTTTGGTATGCCATCACGGCACTCCATATCGTGCCTACCCTGTTTTTGCCCGCTCCGCAAGCCGTGTGGCAGAAATTTATCGAAGTCAGTCAACAAGGTTTTATGAAAGCCACCTTATGGCAGCATCTGGCCGCCAGTATCGGCCGCGTATTACCGGCACTATTAGCCGCCATTATGATCGGCATTCCGTTGGGCTTGTGGATGGGCATGAATAAATGGGTGCGCGCCGTCGTCGATCCGCTGATTGAATTACTGCGGCCGATTCCGCCGTTGGCCTACCTGCCTTTGCTGGTGATTTGGTTCGGCATCGGCGAAACCACTAAAATATTGCTGATTTTCTTTTCGGTGCTGGCGCCGGTGATTATCAGCAGCGCCCACGGCGTCAGCAGCCACCAGCTCAACCGCGAGCGTGCCGCATTGGCTTTGGGCGCAAGCCGCATGCAGGTGTTCAGGCACGTGATTCTGCCCACCGCATTACCGCACATCATCACCGGCATCCGCATCGGTTTGGGCGTGGGCTGGTCGACATTGGTGGCCGCCGAGCTGGTGGCTGCCGACCGGGGCATCGGCTTTATGGTGCAATCGGCCGCCCAGTTTCTAATCACCGATACGGTCATTCTCGGCATTATCGTGATTGCCGTGGTGGCGGTGGCACTAGAACTATTATTGCGCAATCTGCAAAAACAACTTTCACCGTGGTATGGGCAGCAACTGTAAAGAAGCGCCAAAAACCTGTTTACGATCTTTTTTCGCCGCTTCGAGCACATAAACAGTTGCTAAAAAATAAAGGCCGTCTGAAAAGTTTTCAGACGGCCTGCTTGCCCGCACCATCAATGCTCTAATTCATCGCTCAAATACACCACTTTTTCATTCGCGTCTTGCGGCAGAATCAGGTTGAGCACCACCGCCACAATGCCGCCGGCGGAAATCGAATTTTGAAACAGCACCGGTAGGTTTTTAAACACTTCCGGCTCAAACGCCACGCCCAAGCCCAGCCCCACCGAAGTGGCGGCAATCACCGCCTCGCGGCGGCGGATACCGTTGCTCACCAAAATGCGCACGCCGGCAATCGCAATCAGGCCGAACATCAACACCATCGCGCCGCCGAGCACCGGGCTGGGAATGGTGGTAAACGCGCGCCCCACCACGGGAAAAAGGCCGAGCAGCACCAAAATCGCGGCAATATATTTGCCCACATGGCGCGAAGCCACGCCCGTCATCTGAATCACGCCGTTGTTTTGCGCAAACGTGGTCAAAGGCAGCGAGCCCAGCGCGGTGGCAATCACCGACACCAAGCCATCGGCCATCACGCCGCCGCGCAAACGTTTGGTGTATTCCTCACCCTCGATCGGCTGATCCGACACCATCGCCGTGGCGGTGAGATCGCCCACCGCTTCAAACACGCTCAGCAAATAAATGGTGCCGGCCACGATAAACGCATGCCAGTCAAACGCAAAGCCGTATTTAAACGGCACCGGCACGGTAATCAGCGGCAGATTCTGCAACGGCGAGAAATCCACCTTGCCCATAAACAAAGCCACAATATAGCCCGCCAATAAGCCGATGGCGATGCCGCTCATGCGCAGAAGCGGGTTTTTCATGCAGTTGAAGAGCAGCACAATCACCAACACCAGCGAGGCCAAGCCCAAGTTTTCCACCGAGCCGAAGGTGCCGTCCGCCTTTGCACCGAAGCCGCCGCCGAAATCGGTGATGCCCACATGCACCAGACTCAAACCGATCATCATCACCACCACACCGCTCACCGTGGGCGTGATCACTTTTTTCAGATAAGGCAAAAGCCAAGCCGAGAAACACACCAAAAAAGCGCCCACAAACGACACGCCGAGCAAGGTGGAAATCATCGCATTTTCATCCATGCCGCCCTCTTTCATGCCCAGTCCCAGCGCAATCATCACGGTAACGAATGAAAAATTCACCGATTGAATCGACAACATGCCCGAGCCGACAGGGCCGAAACGGTGCACCTGCAAATAAGTGCCGATGCCCGAGGCCACCATCGCCATCGACACCAAATAAGCCGTCATTTCCACCGGCAATTGCAGCGCGCCGCCCACAATCAGCGCCGGCGTAATCATCGGCACAAAAATCGCCAGCAAATGCGTGATCGCGCTCAAAAGCGCATTCATAAACGGCGGTTTGTCTTCCAGCCGATACACCAAATCGGGGGAATCGGCAGGCTTTTGCGCGGGAGCGGCCATGATAGTCCTTTAAAATATGCTAAGAAATGTAAGCGCATTATTGTATACAATCTCAGCCGCCAACTCAATTTTCAGACGGCCTTTAAACCCTTGCGCCGAAAACCCGCCACACTTTCCTCGCAAACCGGCTCCAAAACCTTTGCAAACCTTTGCAGGCCGTCTGAAAGCAATGTTTCACACATGCTGCAAAGTAAGCTACAATCGCAAAAATATTCAGCAAACGTTTCGAGAAATAAAGGTTTAAGCATGTTAAAAGGCAGCTTGGTCGCCCTGATTACCCCGATGCATTCCGACGGCAGCGTTCATTTCGAGCAACTCAAATCCCTCATCGATTGGCACATCGAAAGCGGCACCGACGGCATCGTAGCCGTGGGCACCACCGGCGAGAGCGCCACTTTGGCGGTGGACGAGCATTTGGCCGTGATCGAAGCCACGGTAAAACACGTCAACAAGCGCGTGCCCGTGATTGCCGGCACCGGTGCCAACAACACCGCCGAAGCCATCACACTCTCCCAAGCCGCCGAGCGCTTGGGCGCGGATTACACCTTATCCGTGGTGCCCTACTACAATAAGCCTTCGCAAGAAGGCATCTACCGCCATTTCAAAGCCATCGCCGAAGCCACCACCATTCCGATGATTGTGTATAACGTGCCCGGCCGCACCGTGGTCAACGTCAACAACGACACCATCTTGCGCCTGGCCGAAATCCCCAACATCATCGGCGTGAAAGAAGCCAGCGGCGACATCGGCCGCGAAATCGACCTCATCAACCGCGCGCCCGAAGGCTTCGCCGTGTATTCCGGCGACGATCCCACCGGCATGGCCTTTATGTTTTGCGGCGGCCACGGCGTAATCACCGTAGCCGCCAATGCCGCGCCCAAGCTTTTTGCCGACATGTGCCGCGCGGCGCTCGCCGGCCGCCTCGAAGAAGCGCGCGCCCTCAATGCGCAGCTGGTGCCGCTTTACGACGTGATGTTTTGCGAGCCCAGCCCCGCCGCCCCCAAATGGGCCGCAGCCGCACTGGGCAAATGCGAAGCCCATGTGCGCCTGCCGATTATTGAACTTTCCGCCGAGGGCCAAGCCAAAGTACGCAGTGCCCTGGCCGCAGCCAAATTGATTTAACCACAGGAAACCCCATGAAAGCACAGATGAAACCGGCCATCGCCGCCATCGCCCTGATCGGCTTGGCCGCCTGCTCCGGCAACAAAGAGCAGCCCAAGCTCGATTATCAAACGCAAAACCGCAAAATTGTCAATTTGGAAGTGCCGCCCGATTTAACCAACCCCAATCAAGGCGACCGCTATCAAATTCCCGCCGGCTCCGGCGCCGTGCGCGCCAGCGACATCAACCGCACCCCCGCCGTGCAGCAAGCCGCTAATCAGGCCGTGCTGCAAAGTGTGAAAGGCGTGCACATGGAGCGCGAAGGCAGCCAGCGCTGGCTTGTGGTCGACGGCAAAACCCCGGCCGAAATCTGGCCGTTGTTGAAAGTATTCTGGCAGGAAAACGGTTTCGACATTCGCTCTGAAGAGCCGGCCATCGGCCAAATGGAAACCGACTGGGCGGAAAACCGCGCCAAAATCCCGCAAGACGGCCTGCGCAGCATCTTTGAAAAAGTAGGCCTCGGCGGCGTGTATTCCACCAGCGAGCGCGATAAATTCATCACCCGCATCGAAGCGGGCAAAAACGGCACCACCGATATCTTTATCAGCCATCGCGGCATGCAGGAAGTGTATGCAGACCGCAATAAAGACACCACCATGTGGCAGCCGCGCCCCAACGATCCCAATCTGGAAGCCGCTTTCCTCGGCCGCGTGATGCAATACTTGGGCGCCGATGCCAAGCAGATTGAAAGCGAATTAGGCAAGAGCGCACCGGCACGCAGCGGCAGCGCCGAATTGGCCAAGCTTGAGGGCGACACCCTGCTGCTCAGCGGCGATTTCGAGCGCAATTGGCGCCGCACCGCGCTGGCGCTCGACCGCGTAGGCTTAACCGTGATCGGCCAAAATGCCGAGCGTCACGCTTATTTGGTGCAGCCCGCGCCGCAAGAAGGCCAAGCCGTGGCCACGAAAAAACCGGGCTTTTTCAGCCGCATGATGGGCAAAAAAACCGTTGAGCCCACCGTGTATCCCGAGATGATTGTGTATGCCGAGCCGGTAAACGGCGGCACGCGCTTAAGCCTGCTCAATAAAGACGGCAGCGCCTACCGCGGCAGCGATGCCTCCACTTGGCTCTCGCGCCTGCACACCGAATTGCGTTAAGCGATAGCTGCCCGCACCCACACAGGCCGTCTGAAACATTTCAGACGGCCTTTCGTATAAACGCTATAATGCAAGCCATTTCACCAACCGATATCGAGATATGCGCGCACGGAAAACCTATTTAATCGGCATTGCCCTGTTTACCTTATTGTTTATGGCGCTGGTGCTGCTGGGCAGCTGGCTGCTCTCGATTGAAAGCCGCCAATTTGCAGTGGCCAGCTTTTTGTTTGCCTTTGGTGCCGTGTTCGGCCAAATCGGCTGCTTGGCGCTTTATGCCCGCCAAAGCGCGCGCGACAAAGCCATCGCTGCCGCACGCCGCGCACAGGAGCAGCAAAATGTTTGACGAAATCGTGTTGGCCAGCGGCAACGGGGGCAAGCTCAAAGAATTCGGCCGCTGGTTCGGCAGCCGAGGCATCCGCGTGTTGCCGCAAGCTGAATTCAACGTACCCGAATGCCCCGAGCCGCATGCCACCTTTATTGAAAACGCCATTGCCAAAGCCCGCCACGCGGCCAAACACAGCGGCCGGCCGGCGCTGGCCGATGATTCCGGCATCTGCGCCGACGCGCTGGGCGGCGCGCCCGGCATTCACTCTGCCCGCTTTGCCGGCAGCGCACCCAAATCCGATGCCGCCAACAATGCCAAAATGTCGGCCGAGCTGGCGCATCAAGCCGACAAACGCTGCTATTACGTGTGTGTGCTGGTGCTGGTGCGCCACGAAAACGACCCGCAGCCGATTATCGCCGAGGGCATTTGGCGCGGCCAATGGCAGGCCGAAGCAGCCGGCAGCAACGGCTTTGGCTACGACCCGCATTTCTACCTGCCCGAACAAGGCTGCACCGCCGCCGAGTTATCGCCCGAAGTAAAAAACCAAATCAGCCACCGCGGCCTGGCTTTGGCAGAATTGAAAAAGAAAATCGACCTGCTTTACCCGCAGGCATAAAAATAAGTCAAAGGCCGTCTGAAAGCTTTCAGACGGCCAAAAATATTGCAGGCCGGATGCCGGTAGCCTACACGCTACTCATCCATTATAAAAATCAAAACATACACAATGAAATGAATAATTGAATGGTGTCACTCAGCCAGCCTCAAACAGCACGACAAGGCGCAGTAAGGCCGTAGCACATTTTTATTCATTTCACTATAATAAGCGCCATTTCACCAGAAAGCCACCATGCCCCCGAGCGCCCCAGCCACCTTGCCCGCCGACACCTCGCCGCACACCGAATTCCGTCGCGGCGTGAAAGAAAGCCTGCCCATGTTGATAGGCTTGCTTCCTTTGGCGCTGATTTTAGGCGTGCAAGGCGCGCAAAAAGGCATGAGTGTGCTGGAAATGCCGCTGATGACGGGGCTGAATTTTGCCGGCGGCTCCGAATTTGCCGCCGTGGGTTTGTGGGGCGACCCGCTGCCCTCTTTACTGATTATCGCCGTTACCCTGATGATCAACACCCGCCATATTCTGATGGGCGCGGCGCTCACGCCTTATATGCGCCAAATGCCGCTAAAAAAAGCCCTGCCGGCGCTTTTTTTCATGACCGATGAAAGCTGGGCCATGAGCATCACCGATGCCAACAAACGCAAAGCGCGCGGCCTGCCCGCCTTCAGCCTGGCTTATTATATGGGCGTGAGCCTCACGCTTTATGTAATGTGGATTTTTTTCACCACACTGGGCACCGCCATCGGCCCCACGCTGGGCAATGTGGAGGCGTTGGGCTTCGGCATGGCTTTTCCGGCGGTGTTTTTAGTGCTGCTACGCAGCATGTGGAAAGGTTTTGCCGCCGCACGCCCTTGGTTGGTTAGCCTTTTGGTGGCCGCGCCGGTGTATTTATTCACCGAGGGCGCTTGGTATGTGCCGGCCGGCGCGCTGGCCGGCTTGCTGGCTGCTTATTTTTGGAGCGCCGAAGCATGATCAGCTGGGCTTCTTTCCTCACCATTTTGGGCATGCTCGCCGCCACTTACTCCACCCGCCTGATCGGCTTTCTCGCGCTGCGCCACCGCACCCTCAGCCCGCGCGCGGCGGCGGTGATGGAAGCGGCGCCCGGCTGCGTGCTGATTGCCGTGATTACCCCACATTTTGTGTCGGACAAGCCGCATGAATTGCTGGCATTGGTGATCACACTTATCGCCGCCAGCCGTTTTTCCATGCTGCCCACGGTGCTGATTGCGGTGGCGTCCAGCGGGCTTCTGGGCTATTGGATGAATTAATGGCCGGTAAAACAAAGACCGTCTGAAAAGGTTTCAGACGGCCTGTTTGATGTATGCACAATGGCTTAATCGGGCTGCCCGAACAAGCCGGTCGACAAATAGCGGTCTCCCCGGTCGCAAATAATGCACACCACCACCGCGCCCGGATTTTGCGCGGCCACATCCGCCGCCACCATCGCCGCCGCACCCGACGACACGCCGGCAAACACGCCCTCTTCGCGCGCCATTTTGCGCATAAAGCGCTCGGCATCTTTTTGGTTCACATCCCGCACTTCATCCACCAAGTCCGCCTCAAAAATGCCCGGCATATATTCGGCCGGCCAGCGGCGTATGCCGGCAATCGCCGATTCGGCATCGGGCTGCAAACCGATGATTTTCACATGCGGGTTTTGCGCCTTCAAATATTTGGCCACACCGGTGATGGTGCCGGTGGTGCCCATGGCGCTCACGAAATGGGTGATCTTGCTTTCGGTTTGTGCCCAGATTTCGGGGCCGGTGGTGAGATAGTGCGCCTGCTTGTTGTCGGGATTGTTGAACTGATCGAGCACCAAGCCCTCACCCGCCGCCTGCATCGCCAGCGCCTGATCGCGCGCGGCTTCCATGCTGTCGGTTTCAATCAGCTCGGCGCCATAAGCGGCCATCGCGTCTTTGCGCTCCTGCGTGGCATTTTTCGGCATCAGCAAAATCAGCCGATAGCCGCGCATGGCCGCCACCATGGCCAGCGCAATGCCGGTGTTGCCGCTGGTGGCTTCAATCAAGGTGTCGCCCGGGCGGATTCGGCCGCGCTTTTCGGCCTGCATAATCATATTAAAAGCGGGGCGGTCTTTCACCGAGCCGGCCGGATTGTCGCCCTCAAGCTTGGCCCACACTTGCGCCTGCGTGTGCGCGGCCACGCGCTGCAAGCGGATAAGCGGGGTGTGGCCGACGCAATCGGCCAAGGTTTGAATGGATTGGGTCATGTGGTGTGCCGTGTGAATGTCAAACAGGCGCAAGTTATCACAAAACCGCCGGCGCGAATATAGCCCGAGGCCGTCTGAAAAGCTTATTACAAGCTGTTGACAAGGCCATTATGCAGGCATAAGATAAGCGCCAGACATCACGAGTTGGGAAACCATGCCAACCTGCCCATGCCGGCAAGGTGGAATGCACGCGCAGATGTGGCTCCGCAGGAGCAAACACGGCAAAACACCCTTCTTCCAACTGCTCTTGATGCAATGTGAAAGATAAGGGTGTTTTTTACTATCGGGCAGGCTTCCCATGCCCGACAACGCACACAACCGCAGGAAGAATATGAGCACCGCTTGCACCATTGAGAATATCGAATGTTTTACCCAAGTTGAAGCCCAAAGCGGCAGCATGGTGTTTGTGCTGCACGATGCGGCCGGTAAGGCGCACACTTTGGGCATGTTTCACCGCAGCGAGCAGCGTTGGTATGCCCCTTTGAGCTACCCCAACCGCACCGCTTCGCCGCTGGTGCCGGATGTGGATTTATCGGCATTGCGCACGATTTTGTTTTTAAACGGTGCCGCCGATATTGCCGCCTGCATCGCCGCGCTGCAAGCATTCGCATGCAAGCCCGGTGCGCAGCAGCGCCATGCCGCCTGAAGGTTTCAAACGGCATCGTATCATCTCCCACCACCGGCAAGGCCGTCTGAAACGCTTTATGCAAAGCTTCAGACGGCCTCTCTTTAGCCATCACACCTGCCTTCAGACATTATTGTTGCCCCGATTACACACATCAGCTTGTAATCCGCCGTAATCCGCGCCGAAAAAAAGTTTTGTATTGCCCCTCAAAGCCGCGGCCGAATATAATCACGGGTTTGCAGTAAAAATACCGATTTGTGCCGAATGCGCGCTTTTTTCAGACGGCCTCATCCCACCCGCTTTTATTCATTGGAGCATTGACCATGACCGCCAACGCTGCACCTTCAGCCAAGCCTTATCTGCAAATTCAGGGGCTGGTGAAAAAATTTGGTGACAATTATGCTGTCGACCATATCGACCTCGATATCGAGCAGCACGAAATCTTCGCCCTTTTGGGCAGCTCGGGCAGCGGCAAATCCACGCTGCTGCGCATGCTCGCCGGCATGGAAACGCCCAATCAGGGCAAAATCATTCTCGACGGCCAAGACATCACCGGCTTAGCGCCTTATGAGCGCCCCATCAATATGATGTTTCAAAGCTATGCATTGTTTCCGCACATGACGGTGGAGCAAAACATTGCCTTCGGCCTCAAACAAGACAAAATGGCCAAAGGCGAAATCAATGCGCGCGTGGAAGAAATGCTGCGCTTGGTGCAGATGAGCAAATTTGCCAAACGCAAGCCGCACCAGCTCTCCGGCGGCCAACAACAGCGCGTGGCGCTGGCGCGCAGCTTGGCCAAGCGCCCGAAAATTTTGTTGCTCGACGAGCCTTTGGGCGCGCTCGATAAAAAATTGCGCCAGCAAACCCAACTCGAATTGGTCAACACGCTCGAGCAAGTGGGCGTTACCTGCATTATGGTCACGCACGATCAGGAAGAAGCCATGACCATGGCCACCCGTGTGGCGATTATGTCGGAAGGCCAGTTGCAGCAAGTGGGCACGCCCAGCGATGTGTACGACTTCCCCAACAGCCGCTTTACCGCCGAATTTATCGGCGAAACCAATATTTTCGAAGGCACGGTGGTGGACGACCACGCCGATTATGCCATCATCCAATGCCCCGAATTGGATGTGCCGGTGCGCATCGATCACGGTTTGGGCGGCCCCACCGAGCAAAATTTATGGCTCAGCATCCGCCCGGAAGATATCGATTTATACAAAGAAAAACCCGAAAGCATGGGCGATTACAACTGGGCGCAAGGCACGGTGGAAGAAATCGCCTATTTGGGCAGCTTCGCGATTTATCACGTGAAGCTTGCCAACGGCCGCATTGTGAAAAGCCAAGTGCCTGCCCCTTATTGGTATGTGCGCAACATCACGCCGCCCACTTGGGAAGAAACCGTGTATATCAATTGGCCGGAAAACCAGCCCACCCCGCTGCTGCGCTAAGCCTTAGGAAGCCGCCATGACCTTAACCCAACTCAAACGCACGTTTTCCGCCAAGCCGCGCAAAGGGCTGGTGGTGGGCATACCTTATGCCTGGCTGCTGGTTTTGTTTCTGATTCCTTTTGTGATTGTGTTCAAAATCAGCTTTGCCGAGCAAGAGCTGGCTATTCCGCCCTACTCGCCGCTGTTTACCGCCGATACCGATATGGGGCGGCTGAACATCGCCCTGAGCTATCAGAATTATGCCGATATTTTCCAGAATTTCTGGTCCACACTCGGCCAAATGCTGAATCCGTTTGCCGAGGGGCGCGGCAACAATATTTATTTGCTCACCTATTGGCTCTCAATTAAAACCGCGCTCACCACCACGGTGATCTGCCTGCTGTTGGGCTATCCGATTGCCTATGCCATTTCGCGCGCCCACCCTTCCATCCGCAACGGCTTGCTGCTGGCGATTATGCTGCCTTTTTGGACCTCATTCCTGCTGCGCGTGTATGCCTGGATGGGCTTGCTCGGCCACAACGGCATCATCAATAATTTTCTGATGAAGTACGGCATCATCAACCAACCGCTGGATTTGTTTTACAACGCTTTTTCGCTGAATTTAGTGATGGTGTATGCCTATCTGCCCTTTATGATTCTGCCGCTCTACACCCAATTGGTGAAGCTCGATGGCCGCCTGCTCGAAGCAGCTTCCGATTTGGGCGCAGGCCCGATCAAAGCTTTTCTCACCATCACCCTGCCCTTATCGAAAACCGGCATTATCGCAGGCTCGATGCTCGTGTTTGTGCCGGCGGTGGGCGAATTTGTGATTCCCGAATTGGTGGGCGGCCCGGAAAACCTGATGATCGGCAAAGTGTTGTGGCAGGCATTCTTCGACCAAAACAACTGGCCGCTCGCTTCTGCCGTGGCTGTGATTATGGTGGCGCTTTTGGTGATTCCGATTGCCTTGTTCCACCGCTATGAAAACCGCGAAATCACCGAAGGGAGCCGCTAAATGTCGCAACACAAGCTTTCCTGGTTTCTCAAGCTGATGCTGTTTATCGGTCTGGCCTTTTTGTATATCCCCTTATTTGTGCTGGTGATTTATTCGTTTAACGAATCGAAGCTGGTGACGGTGTGGGGCGGCTTTTCCACCAAATGGTATGGCCAATTGCTGCAAAACAGCACCATACTCGAAGCGGCGTGGCTCTCGCTGCGCATCGCACTGGTATCGTCGTTTGCCGCCGTGGTGCTGGGCACGCTGGCAGGCTACGCGCTGGCGCGCATCAAGCGCTTTCGCGGCAGCACGCTTTTTGCTGGCATGGTGTCTGCGCCCATGGTGATGCCCGATGTGATCACCGGCCTTTCCATGCTATTGCTGATTATCCAGGTGCAGATGTTTTTGCAAAGCAGCGAGCTTTTGAGCTGGCTTTATTTCGACCGCGGCTTTTTCACCATTTTTCTCGGCCATACCACTTTATGCATGGCCTACATCACCGTGGTGATACGCTCGCGCCTGAGCGAGCTGGATCAATCGCTGGAAGAAGCAGCGATGGATTTGGGCGCTCGGCCGCTGAAAATCTTTTTCGTGATCACGCTGCCCCTGATTGCGCCGGCGATTGCTTCGGGCTTTTTGCTCGGCATCACCCTCTCGCTCGATGACTTGGTGATCACCTCATTCCTCTCCGGCCCCGGCTCATCCACGCTGCCGCAGGTGATTTTCTCGAAAATCAAGCTCGGCCTGGATCCGCAGATGAATGTGTTGGCCACAATTTTGATTGCCATTGTGGGCACCTTGGTGATCATCATCAATTACTACATGATGCGCCAAGCCACCCGCCGTGAGCGCGAAGCCGCCGAAGCCTACCGCCAGGAAAAGCTGGCGCTGGAAAATGCCGGTCAATCCTGATGGTTTATCCATAAAAAAGACTGTTTACAGCCATTCAAATAAACCATCATTGCACAGCACGCAAAGGCCGTCTGAAAACTTTTCAGACGGCCTTTGCACAAGCTAGCGTTTGATTTGAAGCAAAATCAGCCTGCATCTAAGCGCTAATAAGATTTTGGGCAAGCGCCCATGCAACAAGCGTATAATAAGGCCGTCTGAAAATCATTTGCCTTTTTATGCAAAATCCCTCTTTTCAAAACCGAATCGCTTCTTATTACCACAGCAGCATCAATTCCGGCGATGCCTATCCCAAGCTCAAAGGCCGTCTGAAAACCGACACCTGCATTATCGGCGGCGGCTTATCAGGCTTATGCACCGCCCTGCCGCTGGCCGAAGCCGGCCACGATGTTGCCCTGATTGAAGCGGCCCGCATCGGCTATGGCGCTTCCGGCCGCAGCGGCGGCCAGATTATCAGCGACTATGCCTGCGGCATTCCCGAAATCGAGCAGCAGCTGGGTGAAGTGCAGGCGCAATGGTTTTGGCAGCAATCGCTCGATGCGGTGGAATTGGTAGACGCACGCGTGCGTCAACACAATATCCAATGCGACTGGACACGCGGCTATGCCACCGTGGCCATCCGCCCCAAGCATTTCGATGCCTTGATGCAATGGCAGCAACACGCCCAACAGCGCTACGGTGCCCATCATTTCGAACTGTGGGACGCCAACCGCCTGCAACAACACCTTGCCAGCGAGCGCTACCGCGGTGCACTTTACGATCCATTATCCGGCCACCTGCATCCGCTCAACTACACGCTGGGCATCGCCCGCGCCGCTGCGGCTGCCGGCGCGCACATCTACGAGCAAACCCCGTTTGTGCGCCTCAGCCCCAAAGGCAGCGAAGGTTACATTGTGCACACACCCGAAGCGAGCATCGAATGCCGGCAAGTGGTGTTTGCCATCAACACCTTTGCCGGTCTCAACAACAGCCGTGCCGTGCGCCCGCTCACCCGCAAAGCCATGCCGGTGAGCACATTTATCATCGCCACCGAGCCCTTGGGCGAAGCGGCGCGCGATCTAATCCGCAACAATATGGCCGTGTGCGACAACCGCCACATTCTCGATTACTACCGCCTCAGCGCCGATGGCCGCCTGCTTTTCGGCGGCAAAGACAGCGAATGGATACACGACGCCCGCCGCATGGCCAAAGCCGTGCGCCGCGACATGCTCAAAGTGTTTCCGCAGCTCGAAAGCGCCCGCATCGAATATGCTTGGGGCGGCGATTGCGACATCACCCTCAACCTCGCGCCGCATTTCGGCCGCCTCAACAAACAGCTTTACTTTATGCAAGGCTATTCCGGCCACGGCATGGCGCTCACCGGCATAGCCGGGCTGGCCGCCGCCGAAGCCATTATGGGTGACGGCAACCGCCTGGCCCATTTCGAACACCTGCACCACCGCAACATCATCGGCGGACGCTACTTGCGCATTCCCGCCTCGATGATAGGCTCCACCTACTACCGCCTCAAAGACGCCCGCTGATGACCGATTATTCCGCCGAACTCGCCCGCATTTTGCCCGGCCAAACCCACACCATCGCACGCCACAACCTGCCCAACGGCCAAATCGTGTGGGTGCGCCAAACCGGCAAAACCATACCGCAATGGCGCTACAGCCTGCTCGGTTTTGTTGCCCGCCACCTGCGCCTGGGTGCCTTGCAGCCCGTGCCCAATGCCGGCGGCAGCGAAGCCATCGCCACCGAAGCCGCGCGCCTGCGGGCGCTGGCCGCGCACGATATCCGCGCCCCGCGCCTTTTGGCCGAATCGGCCGGCGGCCTGATGTTTACCCATATCGGCGAACACACCTTGCTGCACCACATCGAAAACAGCCCCGAGCGCCTCGACTACTGGCAGCAAGGCCTCGCCGCCATCGAGCGGGTGCACCGCAGCGGCCAATACCTGAGCCAAGCCTTTGCCCGCAACATCATCGTGTGCAACGACAGCCAAATCGGCTTTATCGACTTTGAAGACGATCCCGGCCGATACATGCCGCTTGAGCGCTGCCAAAGCCGCGATTATCTTTGCTATCTGCAATCTTCCGCCGTGTGGCTGCAAAAACACGGCCTGCTCGATCAAGCTGCCGCCATCTGGCGGCAACATGCCGCCGGCCTGCCCGCCGCCCTGCGCACGCCCATAGAAAGCGCCATCCGCCCGATTGGCTGGATGCGCCATCTGCAAGCCGGCTTTTGGGGCAACGACACCTTGCGCCTGGCCGCACTCGCCGCCTTATTCGAGCAGGAAAAATAGCGGCGCTATGCCGCACAAGCACGGTTAGCGAGAAACGGCGTTGGCGTGTGTTTGAAATATTCATGCCGTCTGAATCATCTGTTTCAGACGGCATTGTTTTGTTTTATACCCATTCAAAAAAAGTAAGCTTATACCCATTCTAAAAAAATAACCTTACCAAATAAAAGCAGTTTGACAGCACCATCCGCGTAGGTCGGATTCTTGAATCCGACGTTTGGCCAACGGCCAAAGCAATGTGCATGCCTTGCTCTGCAAACAAGTGTCGGATTCGAGAATCCGACCTACAGGCTACGCGCTATCACGGCGTAGGTTGGGTTGCCAAACCCAACGTTTCAGACGGCCTGTGGGCTTGTTGGGTTTTCAACCCAAGCTACCCGTTGTGCCACTTTTTCGTGCATTCCACTATAGTACGGCAAGGCGAGACAACGAAGTTAGGTTATTTTTTTGAATGGGTATAAGCTTATTTTTTAGAAAGGGTAGCAGCCAACCTACGTCTGCTGTATCAGTGGCGCGGTGCAGCCAAAGCGCAATCAATAAAAACTTGAGGTCATTTAATGGATGGACATTTGCAAAAACAGCGGCATTTTTTATAAACAGATATTGATTCAAAATACAGGCCGTCTGAAAACTTTCAGACGGCCTGATATTATTTTTACCGTAGCTACGTACGCCGAGCGGAGAAACCATGTTGCACAGCAAGGCCGTCTGAAAAAACTTTCAGACGGCCTGTGGTTTTATTTCATATCGGCTTAACGGATATCGGCGTAGCGGGCGCGGAAGTTATCGGTGGGATAAAGATTGTAGGCAGCACCGTCGGTGTCGCCGATGTAGGCAAATTTCACGCTGTCGTCGCTTTTAGCAGGGCGGTGCGGCACGGCGCGGGGTTGCTCTTTGGTCACGGCAGACAAATCGCCGTGCGGCTGGTAGCCGTAAGGATAGCTGTCGGTGGGTGCGCCGCTGGCCATGGCAGAAGCAGCGATCAGGCTCATTACGGTGGCGAGTGCGAATTTTTTCATGATGTTTGTCCTTTTCAAAAAAGTGGTTGATGTGTTGTTGAATCGATGAGTGCATTGTAGGCGGCCGACCGGGTGAAATATAGCTACATTTTGTTGAAGCTTGGTTTCCTCATGGGAAATGTAATGGAATATGTGCATGTAAATTTATCATTTAAAGAAAGTTAACGGTTTGCAGGATTTTTTACACCACGCGCCGGGTATGCGACGGCTTTAGCGGTTAAGAAAAGTGAATGGCCGACTTTTTTCTTTACGTTTATTGGAAAAAGGCGATAACGGCAACGTGAAGATTTTGGTTTGAATGGAATTTTGATATACTGCGCGGTTGGATTTTTTATCGGATAATGTTTCAGACGGCCTCTGCAGATTGAGCGGCCGTCTGAAAAATGGAATGCTTATGTTGCTGGATTTAAATGCTTATTCTTGGCCGGTGTTCAAGAAAGAAATCAATAAGCTCGCTGTGCTGGCGCTGCCGATGCTGGTGGCGCAGGTGGCGCAGGTGGGCATCGGCTTTGTCGACACGGTGATGGCCGGCGGCGCGGGCAAAGATGATTTGGCGGCAGTGGCGCTGGGCAGCAGCGTGTTTGCCACGATTTACATTACCTTTATGGGGGTGATGACGGCGCTCAATCCGATGATTGCCCAACTTTTCGGCGCGGGCAAGGCCGATGAAGTGGGCGAAACGGGTCGGCAAGGGATTTGGTTCGGCGTGATGCTGGGCATTATCGGTATGCTGCTGATGTGGCTTTTGGTGTGGCCGTTTCAGGCTTGGCTGAGCTTGAGCGACAAGGTTGAAAATATGATGGCCTTGTATATGTTTTTCACCGGCCTGGCCATGCCGGCGGCGATGGTGCATCGCGCGCTGCATGCTTATGCTTCGAGCCTGAACCGGCCGCGGGTGATTATGATTGTGAGCTTTTTGGCATTTTTGCTGAATATTCCGCTCAATTATGCCTTTGTTTACGGCAAATTCGGCATGCCGGCGCTGGGTGGCGCGGGCTGCGGCGTGGCCACGGCGGTTGTGTTTTGGTTTAATGCGCTGGTGCTGTGGCTTTATGTGGCCAAGCAGCAGTATTTCCGCAAATTCAAGCTGATGGATAAATTCAGCAAGCCCGACGGCCGCGCATTCAAGCAAATTTGGAAGCTGGGCATGCCGATTGGTTTGTCGTTTTTCTTAGAAGTGAGCCTGTTTTCGTGCATCGTGTTTTTGGTGGCGCGCTTGGGCGAGGATTATGTGGCGGCGCAGCAAGTGGTGATCAGCCTCACCGGTGTGATTTATATGATTCCGCAAAGCGTGGGCGCGGCAGGCACGGTGCGGGTGGGCTATTCGCTCGGCCGCGGCGAATATGTGCGCGCGCGTTATGTGGCCGGGGTGTCGCTGGTGTTGGGACTGGTGCTGGCGGTGCTCACGGCCTTGCTGTTGGTGTTGTTCCGCCACCCGCTGGCAGGCATGTATACGGATGACGCGGGCGTGTTGGCGATTGCGGCCACGGTGCTTTTGTTTGCGGCGGTGTTTCAATTGGCCGATGCCACTCAATGTGTGGCTTCTTATGCGCTGCGCGGCTATAAAATCACCCGCGTGCCGATGCTGATTCATGCGGTGGCGTTTTGGGGCTTCGGCCTGCTGCCGGGCTATTGGCTCGCTTATGGGCGCGATATGGGCATTTACGGCTTTTGGATGGCGTTGGTGCTCTCGCTCACGGTGGCGGCGGTGTGGCTGGTGTGGTATTTGGAAATCAGCAGCCGCGCAATGGCTTCGCGAAAAAGGATGTTGTGATGCAGCTTGAAGAATATGTGGATTTAACCGCGCTCAACACATTCGGCTTGCGCGCCCGCGCCCGCTATTTCGCGGCGCTGGCCGATGCGGCTGATTTGCCGGCGCTGGTGCAGCGGCCCGAATTCGACCGCCGCACGGTGCTGTGGCTGGGCGGCGGCAGCAATGTATTGTTGATGCAGGATTATCCCGCGCTTGTGGTGCACATGGAAAACAAAGGCGTGCGCGAAACGCACCGTTCAGACGGCCTTGTGTATATCGAAGCGCAAGCCGGTGAAGTTTGGCATGATTTTGTGTTGCACACGCTGGATATGGGCTTGTGCGGGTTGGAAAATCTGAGCCTGATTCCGGGCACGGTGGGCGCGGCACCGGTGCAGAATATCGGCGCCTACGGCGTGGAAGTGAAAGACCTTATCCATTCGGTGCGCTGCTTTGATTTGGACACGCTCGATTTTGTGGTGTTGGGCAATGCCGATTGCCGCTTTGCTTATCGCGACAGCTTGTTTAAACACTCAGGCAAAGGGCGCTATGTGATTTGCGCGGTGACTTTTGCGCTGAAAACGCATTTCAGCGCCAATGCGCGCTATGGCGATTTGGCGGCGGTGCTGGCTGAGCGCTGCGCGGGCAGAGCAGCCACGGCCAAAGATGTGTCGGCCGCCGTGTGTGCCATCCGCTCGGAAAAGCTGCCCGACCCGGCTTTGCTCGGCAATGTGGGCAGCTTTTTCAAAAATCCGATTGTGAGCGCGGCGCAAGCAGCGGCGTTGCAGGCACAATATCCGGACATGCCGCATTATCCGCAGGCCGACGGCACGGTGAAGCTGGCGGCGGGCTGGCTGATCGACCAATGCCGTCTGAAAGGTTTTCAAATCGGCGGCGCAGCGGTGCATGAGCGCCAGGCGCTGGTGTTGGTAAACAAAGCGCAGGCCGCCGCGGCAGATGTGCGCGCGCTGGCCGATCATGTGCGTGAGCGTGTAGAGGCGCGCTTTGGCGTGATTTTGTTTGCCGAGCCCGATTGGTTGCCGCCCTCTTTTGGTATATGATAGCGAATCCGGCTTCGGTTGACAGTTAACCATGTAGGCATTTTCTGCCCAAAATAAACGATGCCCATAAAATGCCGATGCCCGGTTTAAAAAACAAAAAGCCTGCAAATTATGCTGTAAGGTTTGTTCGAAGGCTTTGAATACACCGTTTGCAAAGAAATCGCTTGAAAGCCGAATGCGGCGGCATGGTGCGCCCACTTTTTAAACAAAGCCGCCATTGCTTGAGGAGAAATATACATGACCAAAGATACACGGCCCAACACCTATAGCCGTATTGTCGAAGCCAGCCTGATGCTGTTTAACGAAGAGGGCGAGCGCAATATCAGCACCAACCACATCGCCGCGCATTTGGGCATCAGCCCGGGCAATCTTTATTATCATTTTCGCAATAAAGATGAAATCATCGTGCAGCTTTTCAAACGCTACAGTGAAGATTTGCTGCACTATCTGCGCCGGGTGGTGCTGCCCAAAAATGTGTGCGATGCCATCCGCTATATGGCCGGCATTTATGATGTGATGTGGCGCTACCGCTTTTTATTCAGCGATGTCAACGCTTTGCTGGCCCGCAGCGCCGAGCTTCTGGGCGAACACAATAATTTTACCCATGCCAAAGTGTCGCCGCTGCTGGTGGAATTGCTCACGCAGCTCAATAAAGAGGGCATTATCCGCGCCGATGCCACCGCCATGAACGATTTGGCGCTCAATATCTGGATGATCACCAAATATTGGTTCGATTTCGACGGCTCGCTGCGCGGCCGGGCGAAGCTGACGGAAGATTCCAAAGTGCGCGGCGTGCAGCGCACCCTCAGCCTGCTGCGCCCTTATCTGATAGAAAACCAAGTGGGCGAATTCGACCAAACGCTCGCCGCATTGAGCCTGACTTCCGATTGCATGACGCAAAACGAAATGAGTTGAGCAGGCTCCTATACACGCCACAGAAAAAGCCTATTCCTGCTTTTTTCTGTGGCTTTTTTGTGGCCGTCTGAAAGCAAAATGATTGAATAAGCAATTGAAAATAAGCAGAATAATAAATTATACCGTTCATATATTTGATAATGAAAATCAGTAAATATCTGAATTCAATAAAATTTTTAGACTATTTGCGTGTAATGAATTACAATTTATTACAAAAAGGTGTCGTGAAGCAATATATAAATGATTTCGACGGGCCTAGCCCGCATGCACACACCGGCACCCCCCCCAAAGGCCGTCTGAAAAGCGGCGGCAGGCAAGCAGGAACATTACCATGAATCTAAACAGACGGCAGTTTTTCAAAGTCACCGCTGCGGGTGCCGGCGCATCCGGCTTGGCGGTAATGGGCATGATGCCCACCAACGCCTGGGCCGAAGTGCGCCAATACAAATTATTGCGCGCCTCGGAAACCCGCAACAACTGCACCTATTGCTCGGTGGGCTGCGGCACCATTCTTTATAGTTTGGGCGACGGCTCCAAAAATGCCAAAAAATCCATCTTCCACATCGAGGGCGACCCCGATCATCCGGTGAGCCGCGGCTCTTTGTGCCCAAAAGGCGCTTCGCTGCTGGATTTTATCCACAGTAAAAACCGCCTGCATTTTCCCGAAGTGCGCGAGCCGGGCAGCAATGAATGGAAGCGCATTTCCTGGCACGAAGCACTCAGCCGCATCGCCCGCCACATCAAAACCGACCGCGATGCCAACCTGATTGTGCAAAATGAAAACGGCGTGCCGGTGCACCGCCTGCCCACCTTGGGCATGCTCACTGCTTCCGCCTCATCGAATGAAACCGGTATTCTCACCCAAAAATGGATGCGCTCGCTCGGCATCGTGGCCACCGATGCGCAGGCGCGCGTGTGCCACGGCCCCACCGTGTCGGCACTGGCCTCCACCTTCGGCCGCGGCGCGATGACCAACACCTTTGTCGACATCCAACATGCCGACATGATTATGGTGATGGGCGGCAACGCTGCCGAAGCGCACCCGGTGGGCTTTAAATGGGTGATTGAAGCGAAAAAGAAAAAAGGCACCAAATTATATGTGGTCGACCCGCGTTTCAACCGCACCGCCGCCGTGGCCGATTTTTATGCCCCTTTGCGTTCGGGCAGCGACATCGCCTTTTTGGGCGCGCTGATCAATTGGCTGATTGAAAACGACAAAATCCAGTGGGAATATGTCAAAGCCTACACCAACGCCAGCTTTATCGTGGCCGAAGGTTTTGATTTTGACGAGGGCATGTTCAGCGGCTACGACGACGGCAAAAAACAATACAACAGCGACAGCTGGTTTTACGAGCTGGATACTAACGGCTACGCCAAAACCGACCCCACCTTGCAACACCCGCGCAGCGTTTGGCAGCTGCTCAAGCAGCATTATTCGCGTTACACGCTGGATATGATGAGCACGCTGTGCGGCACCAGCAAAGAAGATTTCCTCACCATCGCCAAAGCCTGGGGCGAAACCGCCGTGCCCAACAAAACCGGCACTATTCTTTATGCCTTGGGCTGGACCCAGCACACCACCGGCACGCAAATGATCCGCACCATGGCAATGGTGCAGCTTCTGCTCGGCAATATCGGCATGTCCGGCGGCGGCGTGAACGCTTTGCGCGGCCACTCCAATATTCAGGGCTTGTCGGATTTGGGCTTGCTCTCCACCATGCTGCCGGCTTATTTGGTGCTGCCCAACGAATTCCGCCACCCCACTTTTGCCGATTATCTGGAAAAGCAAACCCCCAAAGCCTTGCAGCCGGGGCAGCTCAATTATTGGAGCAACACGCCCGCCTTTTTTGTCAGCTTTCTGAAATGGATGTATGGCGAAAACGCCACCAAAGAAAACAATTGGGGCTACGATTGGCTGCCCAAATGGGACAAGATGTATGACGTGCTGCAAATGACCGAGCTGATGCATCAGGGCAAGGTAAACGGCTTGCTGGTGCAAGGCTTTAATGCGCAAGGCTCATTCCCCGATGCCAACCGCGTAACCGAGGCTTTTTCCAAGCTGAAATTTATGGTGGTGATGGATCCGCTCGACACCGAAACCGCCACTTTCTGGCAAAACCACGGCGATGCCCACGATGTGGACACAGCCAGTATCCAAACCGAAGTGTTCCGCCTGCCCACGCCTTGTTTTGCCGAAGAGGCCGGCTCGATTGTGAATTCTTCGCGCTGGCTGCAATGGCACCACCCCGGTGCCAAACCGCCCAGCGAAGCGCTGCCCGATTTGGAAATTTTGGGCGAATTGCACATGCTCTTGAAAGAGATGTATGAAAAAGAGGGCGGCACTGCACCAGAGCCGATTACCAAGCTGCACTGGCGCTATGAAAACCCCTACGGCCCCACGCCGGAAGAAATGGCGAGAGAATCCAACGGCTACGCGTTGGCCGACATTAAAGACGCCGATGGCAATATTGTGCGCAAAAAAGGCGAGCTGCTCGACGGCTTTGCCCAACTGCGCGACGACGGCAGCACCGAATGCGCCACTTGGATTTTTTTCCGGCTCGTGGACGCAGCAGGGCAACCAGATGGATCGGCGCGACAACACCGACAGCGGCTTGGGCAACACACCCAAATGGGCATGGGCATGGCCGGCCAACCGCCGCATTCTCTACAACCGTGCCTCGTGCGACCCCAGCGGCAAGCCGTGGGATCCCAACCGCGTGCTGATTCATTGGGACGGTAAAAAATGGGTTGGTGCCGATGTGCCCGACTTCAAGGCCGATGCCGCCCCCGATTCGGGTATGAACCCGTTTATCATGAACGAAGAAGGCGTAGGCCGCCTGTTTTGCGCGCGCAAATTGGTAGACGGCCCCTTCCCCGAGCATTACGAGCCGCTCGAATCGCCCATCGGCACCAACCCGCTGCACCCGAAAGTGGTGCAATCGCCCGCCATGCGCCTGTTTGACAGCGTGAAAGAGCGCATCGGCACACACGAAGAATTTCCGCATGTGGGCACCACTTACCGGCTCACCGAGCATTTCCAATTTTGGACTAAATCGGTGAAATTGCTGATGATTGCGCAGCCGCAGCAATTTATCGAAATCGGCGAAGAGCTGGCCAAAGAAAAAGGCATAGCAAAAGGCGATTGGGTGAAAGTGAGCTCCAAGCGCGGCTGGATTAAGGCTAAGGCCGTGGTCACCAAGCGCATGATGCCTTTGCAGATTAACGGCAAAACCGTGCATCAAATCGGCATTCCGCTGCATGGCGGTTGGGTAAACGTATCCGGTGAGAAGCAGTTTATTGTGAACACGCTCACCCCGTTTGTGGGCGACTGCAACACCCAAACGCCGGAATACAAAACCTTTTTGGTCAACATCGAGAAAGCATAAGGAGCGCACACATGGCATTGCAATCATTAGACATCAAACGCCGCTCCGCCACCGCCGGCATCACCCCGCCGCCGGGCGTGCGCCAGCCGATGGAAGTGGCCAAGCTGATCGATGTCACCACCTGCATCGGCTGCAAAGCCTGCCAGGTGGCTTGCTCGGAATGGAACGACATCCGCGACGAAATCGGCACCAACCACGGCGTGTACGACAACCCGATGGACATGACGTCCAAAAGCTGGACGGTGATGCGCTTTAGCGAAGTGGAAGAAAACGGCAAGCTCGAATGGCTGATCCGCAAAGACGGCTGCATGCACTGCGCCGACCCGGGCTGCCTGAAAGCCTGCCCCTCGCCCGGCGCAATTATCCAATATCACAACGGCATCGTGGATTTTCATGAAGAAAACTGCATCGGCTGCGGCTATTGCATTTCCGGCTGCCCGTTCAACGTGCCGCGCATCGACAAAAAAGACCATCGCGCCTATAAATGCACGCTGTGCTCCGACCGCGTGGCGGTTGGCCAAGAGCCGGCCTGTGTGAAAACCTGCCCCACCGGCGCCATTCAGTTCGGCACCAAGGAAGACATGAAGCAGGTGGCGGCCGAGCGCATTGTCGATTTGAACCAGCGCGGTTATGAAAAAGCCGGCCTTTACGACCCCGAAGGCGTGGGCGGCACCCATGTGATGTATGTGCTGCACCATGCCGACAAGCCAGGGCTCTATCACGGCTTGCCGGAAAACCCCAGCATCAGCCCCACGGTGAAGCTGTGGAAAGGCTTTTTGAAGCCGTTGGCCACCATCGGCATTGCCGCGGCCACGCTCACCGGCTTCTTCCATTACATCACCGTAGGCCCCAGCACGGCCGAACCGGAAGAAGATGAGCCTGAAGTAATCGGTTTGGACGGCAAAAACCTGAAGGGTGAGGAGGACGCATAATGAAAGAAAAACTGATTCAGCGCTATAAGCGCAGCGAGCGCATCAACCACTGGATTGTGGCGGTGTGTTTTATGTTGCTGGCCATTTCCGGCCTGGCGTTTTTCTATCCGGCCTTTTTCTGGCTCACCGGCGTGTTTGGCACGCCGCAGCTGGCGCGCATCATCCATCCCTTTGTGGGCGTGGTGATGTTTATCGGCTTTACGGTGCAGTTTTTCCGCTATTGGAAATACAATTTCATCGATAAAGAAGACATCAAATGGATGAAATCGGTGAAAACCGTGCTCAAAGGCCACGAAACCGGCGATATAGGCAAGTATAATGGCGGCCAAAAAGGCATGTTTTGGCTGATGACCGCCTGCATGGCGGTGCTGCTGTGCACCGGCTTTATCGCTTGGCGGCCTTATTTTGCCGAGATGTTCCCGATTCCCGTAATCCGCCTGGCCTTGCTGTTTCACGCTTGGGCCGCGCTGATTCTGATTGCCGGCATCATCGTGCATGTGTATGCGGCGTTTTGGGTGAAAGGCACCATCCGCGCCATGGTGGAAGGTGTGGTCACGCAAAACTGGGCGAAAAAACACCACCCGCGCTGGTATCGCGAAATGATGGCGAAAAATGCCGAAGCCGAACGTGAAAAAGGCAATAAATCATCGTGATGTGCGAGCGCAGGCAATAATGATATGAGGCCGTCTGAAACCTTTCAGACGGCCTTTGGGTTGCTTTTTTTCCAGGTGTTTTTCCCGACCAGCCCATCGCTTGATTTCTATAGATTAGGCCGTCTGAAACGTTGGGTTTGACAACCCAGCCTACCTCGTTGTGGTGCGTCGTTTTGTATCACTTTTTCTTGCATTCACCTATAAAATACCGGCAAAACCGCCGGTAGGGCTAGCGGAGTGTAAGCATGCGCATGCACCTGAGCTTATCATCTAAAACGCGGATAAGCAGTAATTTAACAATTTAACTATTTGTTTGATTTTGCATTATCTTATTTTAAGCATGGCCGTTTCAGGCCGTCTGAATACAAACGTTTCATGAACACAGAAATCTTCACTCCGCACCATCTGCACCGTATCAATGGCGGCGGCATTCGCGAAGCCGACGATATGCTGGCCGAAGAAGCGCCGGTGGCGCTGGTGTATAACGGCATCGCCCATGTGGTGCTGATGGCCACACCCGCCGATTTACCTGAGCTGGCATTGGGCTTCAGCCTGAGCGAAGGCATTTTGCAGCAAGCACGCGAAGCTTACGATATCGAAGTGCAACAAGGCTGCAACGGCATCGAAGTGCATTTGGAAATTGCTTCCGAGCGCTTTCAAGCTTTGAAAGCGCGCCGCCGCAGCATGAGCGGGCGCAGCGGCTGCGGGCTGTGCGGCATCGACAGCCTCGCCGCCGTGCAAACCGCTTTGCCCAAGGTGATGCGCGGCAGCGTTATTCAGGCAGCCGATATTCAAACGGCTCTAGCCGATCTGCACAAGCACCAGCATTTGCGCAGCCAAACCGGCGCCGCACACGGCGCGGCTTGGGTGGAGCAAGGCATTATCCGCCATGCGTTTGAAGACATCGGCCGCCACAATGCGCTCGACAAGCTGCTGGGCTTCGGTGCGCGCGGGCAAATCGATTGGCAGCAAGGCTTTGTGTTAATTTCCAGCCGCGCCAGCTATGAAATGGTGGCCAAAGCGGCCATGCTCGGCATCGGTTGCGTGGTGGCCGTGTCTGCGCCCACTGCACTGGCCGTGCGCATGGCCGAAGCGGCCGGCATCACCTTGGCGGGTTTTGCCCGGCCGCAGCAATTCGGCGTGTATAGCCATCCGCAGTTTATTGCTGCATAGTTTTTAATTTAAAGTAAAGCTTAAAGCGGTTGGATTGCTTGGCTGCCTATTGAATTGGGCCGTATAAGGACAACCCGCTCAGCGTGCCCACAATTTTGCTTGCTTGTTTGAATAGGTTTCAGACGGCCTCAAGCCCCGTTTTATTCACAGAAAGAAATCATGACCACTCCCATCAAACCGATTGAAAAAGGCCTGTTTCACACCCCGTTTTGGCTGGCGCCCGCTGCCGATGTGTTTGCACAGCGCAGCGTGCGCTTTCAAGAATTGGCCGAAGCCGAGGGCAGCCAATGGCGCGACTATCTCGCTTTGTTGGGCAAGCTCGCGGCGGCGCAGCAGGCCGTAGCAGCCAAACATGCGTTTGCCCTCCCGCCCACGCATCAGGGGCGCACCGTGCTGCCGGAAGCCGCATTGGGCGATGTGCCCGTCGATTTTTACCCGGTGTTGACCGACTTATTGGCCGAAATCGGCACACAGGCGCCCGCAAACGTGCAGGCTGAATTAAACACGCTGGCCGCCTTGCCGCGCGAAGCCGCCGAAGCGCTGGCCTCGCGCGTGCTCACCGGCAACAGCGCGCCTGAAGAGCAAACGGCCGTGGTGTGGGTGCAGGCAGCGCTGCAAATTATCTGGACGGCATGGGCGGCGCAGCTGATTGAAGACGCGGTGCCGCCGGTGCAAGAGCGCACACATTGCCCTTGCTGCGGCACCGAAGCCGTAGGCAGCGTGGTGCTGGCCAAAGGCGACACCGCCGGTTTCCGCTATATGCATTGCCCGCATTGCAACAGCCGCTGGAATGTCTTACGCGCCAAATGCCCCACTTGCGGCGACAGCAGCGGCGTGGGCATACAAGAGCTGGAAACCGATGCCAGCCCCGCCCAAACCGCGCCTTTGCTGGCTGCCAAAGCCGAAAGCTGCGAAGTGTGCCGCAGCTACCGCAAGCTCTACCGCCTCGATAAGCAGCAATATGCCGACCCCGTGGCCGATGATTTGGCCTCATTGGCGCTGGATATTTTGGTGGGTGAAGCAGGCTATGCGCGCGCGGGGCATAATCCGTTTTTGCTGCTGACAGAATAAACAAACGATGCACTGCAAACCAAGGCCGTCTGAAAGCTTTTCTTTTCAGACGGCCTTGGCTTTTATAAGTCGAGCGGCCTTGGCTTGCGGCGCAATGTTGGTTAAGCTGTCATCATCAGGCCGCGCCCTGCCGGCAGTCAAACCCGTTGAACGATATAGTGGAATGTAAGAAAAAGTGATACAAAACTACGCACTATAATGGAGTAAGTTGGCTTGTCAAACCCAACGTTTCAGACGGCCTGTGGGCTTGTTGGGTTTTCAACCCAACCTACCTGTTGTGTCACTTTTTTATGCATTCCACTCTAAGTAAAAAAGGAGAACATCATGGACATCACCCAAACCCGTAACACCCCCGCCGAGCGCATCAGCAAGAAAACCTATTTCCGCGAGCTGAAACATTTGCAGGCCGAATTGGTGGCCTTGCAGCGCTGGGTGGTGGAAAAAGGCATGAAAGTCTGCATTATTTTCGAAGGCCGCGACGGCGCAGGCAAAGGCGGCGTGATCAAAGCCATCACCGAGCGCACCAATCCGCGCATATTCCGAGTGGAAGCGCTGCCGGCACCCACCGAGCGTGAAAAAAGCCAGCTTTATCTGCAACGTTATTTCTCAAAGCTGCCCGCCGCCGGCGAAATCGTAATTTTCGACCGCAGCTGGTATAACCGCGCCGGCGTGGAGCGGGTGATGGGTTTTTGCACCGAAGAAGAGGCGAAAAAATTTTTAGACACGGTGCCGTTTTTGGAAAAAGCCTTGGTGGAAAACGACATTATCTTGTTGAAATACTGGTTGGAAGTGGACATGGAAGAGCAGGAGCGCCGCCTCAAAGGGCGCATCAGCGACGGGCGCAAAGTGTGGAAGCTCTCGCCGATGGATTTGGAATCTTACCACCGCTGGTATGATTACTCACGCGCCCGCGATGCCATGCTGCAAGCATCCGACACGGCTTGGGCGCCTTGGTTTGTGGTGGATTCCAACGACAAGAAAAAAGCACGCCTCAATATCATCGCCCATTTGCTTTCCTATATTCCCTACGAGCATCTGGCGCTGCCCAAAGTGGATTTCCCGGCGCGGCAAAAGCCAAACGGCTACACCGTGCCGCGCCGCGTTTATCATTATGTGGAAGACCGTTACGGCAAAGCAGATTGATGTTTCAGCAATGAATAAGGCATATTGATGCTTAAACACGGGGCCGTCTGAAACCTTTCAGACGGCCCCGTGTTTAATACCCATTCAAAATAAGCTTACAGGGCGGCACAACACAGTAAGGTCATTTTTTTGAACGGGTATAACCATTTAATTCAATACGCAGCGCCCTATTCTTTACATAATTTCAATCTCTGCTAAATCATACCTAAATCTGGCCGCCTACAATGCAAGGCATCAGGCAGCGCCTCACCAAGCTGCTCCGACCGCAACCCAAACCTGGAGACACACCATGAAAACCCGCAACCACACCGTTACCGCCATCATCGCCGCTTTCGTATTGGCCGCCACAGGCGGTGCCGCCCTTGCCGCCACCGGCAGCGATACATCCTCGGAAGCCGGCCGCGCCGCCCTTGCCGTGGCACAAGCCAAAATCTCACCGGCGCAAGCCATTGCCGCAGCCGAAGCCAAAGCAGGCGGCAAAGCCACCGGCATAGATTTGAAACACAAAAACGGAGCGACTTACTATAAAGTGGAAACCCGCCAAGGCAACCAAGAGCACAAATTGGAAATCGACGCACAAAGCGGCCAAGTGTTAAACAGCAAAACCAAAACCGAAAAAGATGCGCCGCCCCAAGCCAAGATTTCCTTGCAGCAAGCCATCGCTGCGGCCGAAGCCAAAGTGGGCGGCAAAGCCATCGAAGCCGATTTAGAGCATGAAAAAGGCAGCGTTGTTTACGATGTCGAGGTATTGGCAGCCAACGGCACCAAACACGATGTCAAAGTCAACGCCGACAACGGCCAGGTGATTTCCTCAAAAGTCGATCACCCCGATTGATACACACCGCACCGCCAGCCCATCCGGCTGGCGGTTTGGCGGCAGAGCAGGCATACTGGGCTTGATGCAGCAAAAGTGCACTTTGCTGCCGGCATTTTTTTGCCTGCCCCTTTGCCGATTATTGCGATTATTGATTGAAAGCACCTTTGCCTGCAAAGCTTTCAGACGGCCTCTGATACAGGATTTCCCCATGCGCGTATTACTGGTAGAAGACGACAACATGATAGGCGAAGCCCTTGCCGCCGGCCTGAAAGATGCCCGCTATGCGGCAGATTGGGTGAAAAACGGCCGCACCGCGCTCGATGCCTTGGCCGCACAGGCTTACGATTTGGTGCTGCTGGATTTGGGCTTGCCGCAAAAAGACGGCTTGGCCGTGTTGGCCGAAATCCGCAACAGCGGCAAGCCTGTGCCGGTGTTGATTGTCACCGCCCGCGACGATATCCACAGCCGCCTGAGCGGCCTCGACGGCGGCGCAGACGACTACATCATCAAGCCTTTCGACATGGCCGAATTATTGGCGCGCATGCGTGCGGTTTTGCGCCGCCACAACCATTGCGCCTCACCGCTGCTCGACAACGGCATCTTGTCGCTCGATCCCGCAAACTACACCGTTTTTCGCTACGCCCACAACGAAACCCTGATTTTATCCGGCCGTGAATTTTCCATTCTGCAAGCGCTGATGCTGCGTCCGGGCATTATTTTGTCGCGCGCCGAGCTGGAAGACAAAGTGTATGGCTGGGGTGAAGAAGTGGAAAGCAGCGCCATTGATTATCTGATTCATTCCTTGCGCAAAAAGCTCGGTGCCGACAGCATCAAAAACATTCGCGGCGTCGGCTGGATGGTGCCCAAAGCCGGTGAAAGCACACCATGAGCCGCCCCGCCGCTTCCATGCAATTAAACCTGTCGCTGTGGCTGAGCGCCGCCGTGCTGCTGGCAGCGGCTGCGGCCGGCATTTTGTCGTTTATCTCGATGTATCGCGAAGCCAACGACCTGCAAGACCAAATGCTGCAACAAACCGCCGCGCTCATCAACCCTGCCGCCCTGCCGCCGCGCGCCGACAACACCGACAGCGATGTGCGCATCCACATTCAGCCGCTCGAGAGCAGCGCCCCACAGCACTATGCCCTGCCCGCCCGCCTCTCAGACGGCCTGCACACCATCAGCCACGATGGCGACCGCTATCGGGTTTATGTTAAAACCTACCCGCAAGGGCAGCGGCTCGCCTTCATACAGGAAACCGAATTTCGCGATGAAGCCGCATACAACAGCGCCTGGCATGCTGTGGCACCATTATTGCTACTGCTTCCCGTGCTGACCCTGCTGAGCATCTTCACCATACGCCACATGCTCAGGCCGATGCGGCAATTATCCGAAACGCTGGAGCACCGCCCCAGCAGCGACCTCACGCCCTTGCCCGAAGCCCGGCTGCCGCGTGAAGTGTATGGCTTTGTTACCGCCATCAACCGCCTGCTCGGCCGCATCAACGAACACATGCAGCAGCAGCAGCGCTTTATCGCCGATGCCGCTCATGAGCTGCGCTCACCGCTCACCGCCCTATCGCTGCAAGCCGAGCGGCTGGCGCAAACCGACATGCCGGCCGCAGCCGCCGAGCGCCTGCATATTCTCAGCCAAGGCATTTTGCGCAGCCGCAAGCTGTTGGCGCAATTATTGGCGCTGGCCAAAGTGCAAAATCCCAGCGGGCAAGATAAGCAAACCCTTTCGCTGCACACCCTTTACCGACACACCATTCAAGATTTACTGCCCTTGGCCGAAGCCAAAAACATCGACTTAGGCATCGACGGCAGCCAAGATATTGTTTTGCACGCCCATGAGGCAGACATCCAATTATTGGTCAACACGCTGACCGACAACGCCATTCAATACACCCCGCCCGGCGGCCGCATCGATTTGCGTGCTGCACAGCAGGCCGGCAGCATCACGATTGAAATCGAAGACAACGGCCCGGGCATTCCCGCCGCCGAGCGCGCGCGCGTGTTCGACCCGTTTTACCGCATTTTGGGCAACGAAAGCGAAGGCACCGGCTTAGGGCTGTCTATCGCCAAAACCATCGTTGAGCGCAACCACGGCCACATCAGCCTGAATGATGCCGATGCTTTCGAACACGGCCTGAAAGTGACAGCCACTTTTCCGGCCCCGCCGGACAATGAAACGCATTCAAAAAAACAACCCGTTTGAGAATCTGCCCATAAAACCACAGGCCGTCTGAAAGCTTTCAGACGGCCTGTGGCGTGTTTGATACAAAACGTTTACATCAAACCTTTTTATACCAATTCAAAAAAGTAAGCTAACAAGGCGGCGAGCCGCAGACAGTACAACTAGTACGGCAAGGCGAGACAACGAAGTTAGGTTATTTTTTTGGATTGGTATTATAGTGGAATGCATAAAAAAAGTGATGCGTCGGGTAGGTTGGGTTGCAAACCCAACAAATCCAAAGGCCGTCTGAAACCTTGGGTTTATCAACCCACCCTACGCTGTTGCTGCCCATAAAACCGCAGGCCGTCTGAAAGCTTTCAGACGGCCTGCGGTGTGTTTGATGCAAAACGTTTACATCAAACCTTATTCCTTTATTTACTGCGCTTTGGCCACACGGCGCCAATGGTGCAGCAGCGGCTCGGTGTAGCCGCTGGGCTGCGTGGTGCCTTTAAACACCAAGTCGCAAGCCGCCAAAAATGCAGGCGAAGTGTCGAAGCGGCCGACCATGGGCGTGTAGAACGGGTCGCCGGCATTTTGGCCGTCCACCACCGCGGCCATGCGCGCCAGCGTTTCGCGCACCTGCGCTTCGCTCACCACGCCGTGCAGCAGCCAGTTGGCAATGTGTTGGCTGGAAATGCGCAAGGTGGCGCGGTCTTCCATCAAGCCCACATTGTGGATGTCGGGCACTTTCGAGCAACCCACGCCCTGCTCGATCCAGCGCACCACATAGCCCAAAATGCCTTGGCAATTGTTGTCGAGCTCTTGCTGAATCTCTTCTGCCGACCAATTGCGCGCCGCATCCACCGGAATGGTGAGTAAATCATCCAGATAAGCTTTCGGCTCTTGCGCAAGCAATTCTTTTTGCACATCAAACACATTCACCTGATGATAATGCAGCGCATGCAGCGTGGCGCCGGTGGGCGAGGGCACCCAAGCGGTGGTGGCGCCCGATTTGGGGTGGCCGATTTTTTGCTTGAGCATTTCGGCCATCAAATCGGGCATGGCCCACATGCCTTTGCCGATTTGCGCTTTGCCCGGCAGGCCGCATTGCAGGCCGACCTGCACATTGTTCAATTCATAAGCCTGAATCCATTTGCTCGCTTTCATGTCGCCCTTGCGCACCATCGCGCCGGCCAGCATGGAAGTGTGCATTTCATCTCCGGTGCGGTCGAGAAAGCCGGTGTTGATAAACACCACACGCTCGCGCGCTTCGTAAATGCAGGCGGCCAAATTCACCGAAGTGCGGCGCTCTTCATCCATAATGCCCATTTTGAGGGTGTTTTCCGGCAGCTTGGCCAGCGTTTCAATCGCGGCAAACAAATTATTGGCAAAGCGCACTTCTTCGGGGCCGTGCATTTTCGGCTTCACGATATACACCGAGCCTGAGCGGCTGTTGGTGTTTTCGCTGCGGTTGAGGTCGAATGGCGCAATCAGCGCGGTCATCACGCCGTCGAGTATGCCCTCGGGAATTTCATTGCCGTGTTTGTCGAGCACCGCCGGCGTGGTCATCAAATGGCCGACATTGCGGATAAACAGCAGCGAGCGGCCGGGCAGCTTGAATGTGCCGCTGCCGTCGGGTGTGGTGTATTCGCGGTCGGGATTGAGCGTGCGGGTGAAGGTTTGGCCGCCTTTGTGCACTTCTTCCACCAGCGTGCCGTTCATCAAACCGAGCCAGTTGGCATACACCAGCGCTTTGTCTTCGCCATCCACCGCCGTTACCGAATCTTCGCAATCCATAATGGTGGAGAGCGCGGCTTCGAGAATGACATCTTTCACACCTGCCGGATCTTGCGCGCCGATAGGGCTACTTTTGTCGATTAAAATATCGATGTGCAGGCCGTTGTGCAAAAACAATAACGATGTGGGCGCATCGGCGCTGCCGTTGTAGCCCGCGAATAATTCGGGCGCAGCCAAGCCGCTTTCGCTGCCGTCGTTCAATTTGGCATTCAGACGGCCTGCTTTCACCTGATAAGCCACCACGTCTTTATGGCTGCCGGCCGCCAAGGGAATGCTGCTGTCGAGCACATCGCGGGCAAACGCAATCACCGCATCGCCGCGCACCGGATTATAGCCCTTGCCCAGCGCCAAATCGCCGCTTTGATCGATGGCATCGGTGCCGTAGAGCGCGTCATACAGGCTGCCCCAGCGCGCATTGGCGGCATTTAAGGCATAGCGGGCATTGTTAATCGGCACCACCAGCTGCGGCCCCGCCTGCTCGGCCAATTCGCGGTCGACATTTTCCGTGGCGATTTTAAAATCCAACGGCGTGTCGACCAGATATTCCTGCTCGTTCAAAAAAGTTTTATAAGCCGCCAAATCGGCCACCGGGCCCGGATTGTTGCGGTGCCATTGGTCGATCTGCAGCTGGATGCGGTCGCGCTTTTCGAGCAAATCGCGGTTGAGCGGCGCAAATTTATGCACCAAATCGGAAAAGCCTTGCCAAAATGCCACGGCTTCTACGGCCGGATGCTTGGCTAACACTTCTTTTTCGATAAATTGATACAGATTTTTGTCTACCTGCAAATCGGCGGCGGGGATATAGCTATATGCCATTTGAATTCTCCTAATGTTCTTTTTCTGATGTGGGCTTATCCATCAAAGCTTATCGGCAAAATACCACTAATCTGAAGAATAATCCATAGCTTGCCCGCTTCTGTAGTGGAGTGAAAGCTCTTGTTTCAGACGGCCTTTTCAAAGGTTCAGGCCGTCTGAAAGCCATATGGTTCAGACGGCCTTTTGATTTGCGCCTTACTGCATCTGCTCATCCAAATATTCAATCCAATGCATCACCGGCGTAGCCGTGCCGCCCGCCAGATGGCCGATGCAGCCGATATTGGCCGATAAAACCACATCGGGTTTGAGCGCGTTTAAGCGGCTTAATTTGTTGTCGCGCAATTGTTGCGACAATTCGGGTTGGAAAAAAGAATAAGTGCCGGCCGAGCCGCAGCACAAATGCGCGTCTTGCGGCAGCAGCACAGTAATGCCCAATTCGGCAAACAGGCTTTCCACGCTGCCTTTGAGCTTTTGGCCGTGTTGCAGCGTGCAGGGCGGGTGGTAGGCGATGGTGTGCGCGGGCAGATTTGCCGGCAGCTTGGCTTGGATATTTTCGGTTTCGGCGGCCAATATTTCCACAATATCTTTGGCCGCGGCGCTGATGGCTGCGGCTTTTTCGGCATATTGTGCATCGTGTTGCAGATGATAGCCGTATTCTTTCACCGTTGCGCCGCAGCCTGAGGCGTTGATTAACAAGGCTTCTGCGCCCTGCTCCAGCAACGGCCACCAAGCATCGATGTTGCGGCGCATGTCGTTGAGGCTTTGGGCTTCGGCGCCCATGTGCAGATTAATCGCGCCGCAGCAGCCTGCGTTTTGCGGGCGCTGCAATTGGATGCCGAGCTTATCGAGCACGCGCAAGGTGGCGGCGTTGATATTGGGCGACATGCCCGGCTGCACGCAGCCTTCGAGCATAATCATTTTGCGCGGCCGGGCGTTTTGCGGAATGATGCCGGCGGCTTTTTCGGCCATCACTTTGCCGCGCAGCTTTTGCGGCAGCCACGGCCGCAGGGTTTGCGCCACGCGGTAAGTGCTTTCAAACGCAGTTCGGTTGAGCATCAGCCTGCGCAAGGCTTCGCGCCGGGCTTTTTCCGGCAGCGGGCGGCCGATCTGCTTTTCCACTTCGCTGCGGCCGATGTCGAGCAAATGGCCGTATTCCACGCCCGAAGGGCAGGTGGTTTCACAATTGCGGCAGGTGAGGCAGCGGTCGAGGTGGGTTTGAATCTGCACCGTGGCGCTCATGCCTTCGAGCACTTGCTTGATTTGATAGATGCGCCCGCGCGGGCCGTCGAGCTCGTCGCCGGTGAGCTGGTAGGTAGGGCATGTGGCGTTGCAAAAGCCGCAATGCACGCAGGTTTGCAGAATTTTGTCGGCAATTTTACCGCGCGGCGTGTGTTTGATGAAATCAGCCAGATGGGTTTGCATGGTGGTTGTTTCCGTTTTTTTGTTTTCAGACGGCCTGAGCATGTTTCAAACAACCATTCTGAAGGCCGTCTGAAAGCTTTTATACCAATCCAAAAAAATAACCTAACTTCGTTGGCTCGCCTAGCCGTACTAGGTGTACTGTCTTCGGCTCGCCGCCTTGTTAGCTTACTTTTTTGAATTGGTATTATGCCTGTTTTTTCAACATTGGATTTGCTGCATCAAGCCGGGAAAAACATGGTTAAAGCTTGGGGTAAAGCCGCCCCGGGTTGAAAATGCCGCTCGGGTCGAAGCTTTGCTTCAGGCGCTGGTTGATGGCCAGCAAGGCTTCGGGCAGCGGTGTGAACACGGTTTCGCCCACCGCCGCTGCGCCGCGAAACAGGGTGGCATGGCCGCCGGCATTTTGCGCGAGCGCGCGCATTTCCCGCGCGGCAGCACCGGTGCGGTACCAGCGCAGGCCGCCGCCCCACTCTATTGACGAGAGGCCGTCTGAATCGGCCACGGGCGCGGTGTCGGGCACGGATATGCGCCACAAGCGCTCGCCTTCGTTCAAATCAAATTCAGGCCGCGCCTGCTCGCGCACGGTTTGCCACCAGCTGCGCGAAGCGGCTTCGTTCATGCGCTCGCCGCCCAAAAGCTCAACGGCGGTTTTCACCCCCGCCTCCGTGCCGCACAGGCGCAGGCTCAACACACCGTCTGCCCAATAGCTTGCAGTGAGCGGCAGCGGCTGCCCCATCAGCGCATTGAGCGTGGGCACGGCTTCGGCGGCGCGGCTTTCAAATTGCAGCGTGGCTTCGGCAAAAGGCTGCGGCAACACTTTGAGCGATAGCTCGGTGATCACGCCCAGCGTGCCGAGCGAGCCGGCCAAAAGCCGCGCCACATCGTAGCCGGCCACGTTTTTCACCACCGTGCCGCCGAAATGCAGGTGCTCGCCGCGGCCATTGAGCAGGCGCGCACCGAGCACGAAATCTTTCACCGCGCCCGCATGTGCCCTTCTGGGGCCGGCCAAACCGGCGGCCACCGCGCCGCCTATGGTTGCACCGTCTCCGAAATGCGGCGGCTCAAACGGCAGGTTTTGGCGGCTTTCAGACAAGGCCGCTTCGATTTCCGCCAACGGCGTGCCGGCGCGCGCAGTGAGCACCAATTCGGCGGGATCGTAGGCCACGATGCCGCTGTGTTCGCGTGTGTCCAACACATCGGCATTTTCGGGCCGCGTTTGTTCGCCATAAAAATCTTTTGTGCCGCCGCCCTTGATAATCAGCGGAATGTGGCGGTGGGTGGCATGCAGAATCTGCTCGCGCATTCGGATAAAGGTTTGTTCCATAATTATTTTTCTTTCAGACGGCCTTAATCTTTCGACACCGCAATGGTGTGTTTGATGTGTTTTAAATTCGCCACAATCACAAATGTCATCATCACCAGCATGGCCCATGAGCTCCACTTGCTGATGTGCACCAACGACCATGCGCCGATTTGATTGGGATACTGCCAAATGCCGGCAAACGTGCTGATGTTTTCCGCCAGCCAGATAAAAAAGCCGATCAGCACAAAAGCCAGCAAAAGCGGCATTTTGCGTGTGCGGTCATAAGGCGTGAAATACACCGTGGTGCGCGCATAAAGCCCTAATGCAAATGCCGCCAAATACCAGCGGTAATCGCCGATATAGTGATGGCTGAAAAAATTCACATAAATAGCCGCGGCGGTGAGCGCGGCCAGCCAATAAGGCGGGTGGCTTTTAATCCGCAAATCCAGCAGCCGCCAAGCCTGGATGATATAGCTGCCCACCGCCGCATACATAAAGCCGGTGAAAAGCGGCACGCCCCACAATTTGCTGTAGGCAAAATCGGGATAAGCCCACGATTGGATGCTGCCCGAGGTTTTGAACACTTCCAGCGCAAAGCCCACCACATGAAACAGCGTGATTGCTTTCATTTCATCCCAGGTTTCCAGCCGAAAATAAAGCATCGCCGCCTGCACCGCCAACGCAAACACCAGCAGCAAATCATAGCGCGGCACGCCCAGCCAACCGCCGCGCGGAACGGCAAACATGGCGATAAAAAACAAGCCGGCAAACAGGCAGGCGCGCGCTTCTTTCAGCCCGAAAAACCAAAATTCCACGCAAAAGCGCCGAGCGCCGCGCAAATCAGGGCGCGGCGGATGCTGCATCAGCCAGCGGTCGAGCTTATTGATCATCTGCTGCCTTTTTGCTTCCAGACGGCCTGAATTCAACAGGCCGTCTGAAACCTAAAACCTTTCCAAATCGGGAAACTTCATCGCCCCGCGCGGAATGTGCATCCGCCCGTATTCGGCGCAACGGTTTTTGGTGGGAATGGCTTTATCGGCGTTGAGCAAGCCGCTGGGGTCGAAAGCGAATTTCACGCCCCAAAAGGCGGCGCGTTCGGCTTCGGAAAACTGCACGCACATGCCGTTGATTTTTTCGATGCCCACGCCGTGCTCGCCGGTAATCGTGCCGCCCAAGCGCACACATTCTTCCAAAATATCCGCGCCAAAGGCTTCGGCTTGCGGCCATTGCCCCTGCGCGGAATCAAACAAAATCAGCGGGTGCATATTGCCATCGCCTGCGTGAAACACATTAATGCATTGCAGCCCGTATTTCTCCTCCATGGCGGCAATGCTGCGCAACAGCGTGCTGATGTAGCGGCGCGGCACGGTGCCGTCCATGCAGTAATAATCGGGTGCCATTTGCGCGGCGGCGGGAAAGGCGTTTTTGCGCCCCGACCAAAACGCCAGCCGCTCGATTTCGTTGCGCGACACCTGTATGCGAATCGCCCCACTTTGCTCAAACACGGCAATCATGCGCGCGATTTCTTCGGCCACTTCTTCGGCCGTGCCGTCAGACTCGCACAGCAAAATCGCTTCGGCGCGGGTGTCGTAGCCGATATTCAAATAGCGGTCGATGGCGCGGGTGGCGGGGCCGTCCATCATTTCCAGCCCGGCGGGAATAATGCCGGCGGCAATCACGGCGGCCACGGCATCGCCCGCTTTGCCCATATCGTCGAAGCTCGCCATAATCACCTGCGCCGTGCGCGGCTTGGGCACAAGCTTCACCACCACTTCGGTTACCACGGCAAACATGCCCTCGCTGCCGATAAACACGGTGAGCAAATCCAGCCCCGGCGCATCGTAGCCTTCACCGCCCAATTCAATCACGCCGCCATCGATGGTAACAGCGCGGATTTTCAACACATTGTTCACCGTGAGGCCGTATTTCAAGCAATGCACGCCGCCGGAATTTTCGGCCACATTGCCGCCGATGCTGCACGCCAATTGGCTCGACGGGTCGGGCGCGTAATACAAACCATGCGGCGCGGCGGCATCGGAAACGGCCAGATTGCGAACGCCCGGCTGCACCGTGGCCGTGCGCGCCTGCGGATTCACGTTCACAATCTTATTGAGCTTGGCGGTGGAGAGCACAATCCCATCGGGGGTGGGCATGGCGCTGCCGGCCAGCCCCGTGCCCGCCCCGCGCGGCACCACCGCAATGCCCAGCCGCATACAGGTTTTCAACACCATTTGCACTTGAGCTTCGTTTTCCGGCAGCACCACGCCCAGCGGCAATTGCGTAAACGCCGCCAGCGCATCGCATTCATAAGGCGTGATTTCGGACAATTCAGTGAGAAAATGCAGCTGCCGCCATTCCTGCTTCAGCGTGTCGAGCAGGCTTTGGCGCCCGGCTTCAGAAAGCGGCGTGCGCGGTTGCGGTTCCATAGTATTCAGTATTCCTTGTTTATTGGATGCAGCCGCTGGAAACTTTCAGACGGCCTCTTGAAACTGATGGCAATCATAACAGCTTTCAACAAACGCGTGCAGCCCGAAAAATGCCGTCTGAAAGCCGATTGCGGCTTGAACGCAGCCAAAATTCAAGCGATAATCAGCGCTTCCACCTCAAACGAAAAAAGGTATTCCCAATGGCTTCTCAACTGGCAAACGCCATCCGCTTCCTCTCTGCCGACGCAGTGCAAAAAGCCAATTCCGGCCACCCCGGTGCGCCGATGGGCATGGCCGACATGGCCGAAGTGTTGTGGACACAATTTTTAAACCACAACCCCGCCAACCCCAAATTCTACAACCGCGACCGTTTTGTATTGTCCAACGGCCACGCTTCGATGATTTTGTATAGCCTGCTCCACCTCACCGGCTACAACGTTTCCATCGATGATTTGAAAAACTTCCGCCAGCTGCACAGCAACACCCCCGGCCACCCCGAATATGGCTACACCGACGGCGTGGAAACCACCACCGGCCCGCTCGGCCAAGGCATTGCCAATGCCGTGGGCTTCGCGTTGGCAGAAAAACTGCTGGCCGAAGAGTTTAATAAAGACGGTCTCAATATTGTCGACCACCACACTTATGTTTTCTTGGGCGACGGCTGCCTGATGGAAGGCGTGTCGCACGAAGCCTGCTCGCTCGCCGGCACCTTAGGCTTGGGCAAATTGGTGGTGCTTTATGACGACAACAATATTTCCATCGACGGCAAAGTAGACGGCTGGTTTACCGAAAACATCCCCGAGCGTTTCGCCGCCTACGGCTGGCATGTGGTGCCCAATGTCAACGGCCACGACACCGCCGCGCTCAAAGCCGCCATCGAAGAAGCGCGCGCCGAAACCGGCAAACCCAGTATCATCTGCTGCAAAACGCTGATCGGCAAAGGCGCCGCCACCAAAGAAGGCAGCCACAAAACCCACGGCGCGCCCTTGGGCGCGGAAGAGCTGGAAGCCACGCGCAAACATTTGGGCTGGAATTACGGCCCGTTTGAAGTGCCGCAAGAAATTTACGATGCGTGGAACGCCAAAGAAAAAGGCGCCAAGCTGGAAAACGAGTGGAATAATTTATTTGCGCAATACCAAGCCAAATTCCCCGCCGAAGCCGCCGAATTTATCCGCCGCATGGATAAAAAGCTGCCCGAAAATTTCGACGCTTATGTTCAGACGGCCTTACAAGAAGTGTGTACCAAAGCCGAAAAAATCGCCACCCGCAAAGCCAGCCAAAACAGCATCGAAATTTTGGCCGAAGTGTTGCCCGAATTTGTCGGCGGCTCGGCCGACCTCACCCCCTCCAACCTCACCGATTGGTCAAAAAGCGTATCGGTCAAACCGCACAGCGGCGGCAACTATATCCACTACGGTGTGCGCGAATTCGGCATGAGCGCCATCATGAACGGCTTGGCACTGCACGGCGGCGTAAAGCCTTTCGGCGCAACATTCCTGATGTTTAGCGAATACGCCCGCAACGCCCTGCGCATGGCCGCGCTGATGAAAATCAACCCGATATTCGTTTACACCCACGATTCTATCGGCCTCGGTGAAGACGGCCCCACGCATCAACCGGTGGAGCAAACCGCCAGCCTGCGCCTGATTCCCAATATGGCCGTTTGGCGCCCGTGCGACACCGCCGAATCGCTGGTGGCCTGGGCCGAAGCCGTAAAAGCCGCCGATCACCCGAGCTGCCTGATTTTCAGCCGCCAAAACCTGCCCTTTATCAGCCGCAGCGCGCAGCAGCTGGCCGACATCCAACGCGGCGGCTATGTGATCCGCGCCGCAGAAGAAGGCGCGGCGCAAGCGGTGATTATCGCCACCGGCTCCGAAGTGGAATTGGCGCTCAACGCACAAACCGTGCTGGCCGAACAGGGCGTGTTTGTCAACGTGGTGTCTATGCCCTCCACCAATGTGTTCGACAAACAAGATGCCCAATACCAAGCAAGCGTGCTGCCGCAAGGCCTGCCGCGCATCGCCGTGGAAGCCGGCGTGAGCGACGGCTGGTATAAATATGTGGGCTTGAACGGCGCGGTTATCGGGCTCGACCGCTTCGGCGAATCCGCGCCGGCCGAATTGCTGTTTAAAGAATTCGGCTTCACTGTGGATCATGTGGTAGAAGTAGTGAAAAACGTATTGTCTGCCTGATAAGCCGGAGCAACAAAAGGCCGTCTGAAGCTTTGCTTTCAGACGGCCTTTTGTTTCAACCCAACACCACCGTTTACAACACAATGCCTTTCAATAAAATCAGCCGCAAACCTTGCTCCAGCCTACCTTGCATTGCCGCACCCAAGCCGGCAAAAAATGTAGAACCTACCCTAAATGCAGAACAAAACCGATATTCAATCAAAATTGCCACTCAAAGCAAAAGCGCTTGAAATCGTTGATTTCAAGCGCTTTTTATATTTGGTGCCCAGGGTCGGACTCGAACCGACACACCTTTCGGCGGGGGATTTTGAGTCCCCTGCGTCTACCAATTTCGCCACCTGGGCGGTGAAGAAGACGCTATTATAGCGGCAATTTTTTTCTTGTAAAGCGCCGGCTGCGAATTTTTCCGTGCTTTTTATTAATTTATTGAAAAAAATAGACATTTAAGTTATTTTATTTCCGCCCCGAACATGGCATATCGCCGCATCAAGCCTTTCTCGACAAACAATAAGCTTTGCCTGCATCAAAACTCTGTGAAAAAAAGCGGTTTTTGCCTATATTGAAGCGGATAAACGCGCTAAGATTGATAATTGCCAACGCGTTAGGATTTACTCGCATTTCATCACACCGCGCTATCGGCTCAAAATCTTGCCGGCAAGTGAAATGCAAACAAGCCCTAAGCTGCTCTGGCTATTCGTTTATAAAGGGTTTCTCCCCTGAAAATGCAGACAACGCAGCATGTTTTTTCAAAAGCAAAAAGCACCCGTAAATCGAATGGCAGAATACCTTAACAACACAGGAACATCAAAAATGAATAAAAAATGGATTGCCCTCAGCCTCAGCGCCGGCCTGTTTGCTTTAGCAGGCTGTCAGCCGCAACAAGCGGCGCAAGCGCCTGCCCCGGCAGAACAGGCAGCCTCAACCGCTGCCGCAGCCGGCGGCAGCTTTCACGGCACCGATATGCGCAAAGAAGATATCGGCGGCGACTTCACCATGACCGATGGCGACGGTAAGCCGTTTACCCTCAGCAGCCTCAAAGGCAAAGCGGTGATTTTGGCTTTCGGCTACACCCACTGCCCCGATATCTGCCCCACCGAGCTGCTCACTTATAGCGATGCCCTCAAGCAATTGGGCGAGCAGGCCAAAGATGTGGCGGTGATTTTCGCCAGCGTAGATCCCGAGCGCGACACGCCGGAATTAATCGGCAAATATGTGCGCCAATTCAACCCGGCCTTTATCGGCCTCACCGTTACCGGCGATCAGAGCCTGCCCATTATCAAGCAGCAATACCGCGTGGTATCGGCCAAGGCCGGCCAGCAATCCGAGCAGGTTTATCTGGTGGATCATTCGGCCGGCACTTATTTGCTCGATAAAGAGGGCGAGGTGGCGGTGTTTGCGCCTTACGGCACCACGGCCACACAAATCGCCGATGACCTCAAGATTTTGCTAAAATAAGCGCTTTGCCGCCACAGGCCGTCTGAAAGCAAGGTTTCAGACGGCCTCATCAAGAAAGCCATCATGTCTGACAACAATCTGACCATCGCCCTTTCCAAAGGCCGTATTTTCGACGAAACCCTGCCCCTCTTGGCCGCCGCCGGCATCACGCCGGCGGAAGATCCGGAAAAATCGCGCAAGCTGATTATTCAAACCAACCGGCCCGACATCCGCCTGGTGATTGTGCGTGCCAGCGATGTGCCCACTTATGTGCAATATGGCGCGGCCGATTTCGGCATTGCCGGCAAAGATGTGTTGATTGAGCATGGCGGCAGCGGCCTTTATCAGCCGCTGGATTTGCAAATCGCCAAATGCCGCATGATGGTGGCGGTGAAAAAAGGTTTTGACTATGCCGCCGCCTCGCAACCGGGCTGCCGCTTGCGCGTGGCCACCAAATATCCCGATATTGCCGCCGAACATTTCGCCGGCAAAGGCGTGCATGTGGACATTATCAAGCTCTACGGCTCGATGGAGCTGGCGCCCTTGGTGGGCTTGAGCGATGCGATTGTGGATTTAGTGTCTACCGGCAACACGCTCAAAGCCAACCACCTCGAAGCGGTAGAACACATTATCGACATTTCCAGCCGCCTTGTGGTAAACAAAGCCGCGCTGAAAGTGAAATATGCCGCCATCCAGCCGATTATCGATGCCTTTGCCGGCGCCATCGGCAAGCAAACGCCACAGGCCGTCTGAAATGAACAAACCCGATTATTCCGCCAAGCTCGCCGTGTTGATCGATGCCGACAACGCCCCGGCCGACATTATCGACGCCCTGCTCGAAGAAATCGCCAAATACGGCATCGCCAGCGTCAAACGCATCTACGGCGACTGGAGCAGCGGCCTGAACAAATGGAAAACCGCGCTTTTGCCGCACGCCATCACGCCGGTGCAGCAATTTGCCTACACCAAAGGCAAAAACGCCACCGATATGGCGCTGGTGATTGATGCGATGGATTTGCTTTATAGCAACACGTTCGACGGGTTTTGCATTGTATCGAGCGACAGCGATTTCACCCGCTTAGCCAGCCGCATCCGCGAAAACGGCCTCACCGTGTACGGCTTTGGCGAGAAAAAAACACCCGAATCATTCCGCAAAGCCTGCGATAAATTCATCTACACCGAAATTTTCCGCCCCGGCCACGGCAAGCCCGAGAATGCCGCCGCCAAAACCACCAATGCCCCGAAAGCCAGCGATGAAAGCGGCAACCTCGCCGCCATCGACAAAGCGCTGATTAATCTGCTCTACAAAGCCCTGAAAGAGAGCGCCGACGACAGCGGCTGGGCGGGCTTGGGCGCAGTCGGCAGCTATGTCAACAAGGTTAATTCCGATTTCGATGCCCGCAACTACGGCTTCTCCAAGCTCTCCGACCTCATCAAATCGCTGGATATTTTCGAAACCCAAACCGATGGCAGCAACCAGCTCAAATTGCGCAAACGCGCCAAAAGCAGCGACAAAGCCGCCGACAGCGCCCCCGCCGCCAAAACATCCGCCACCAAGGCCGGCACCACGGCCAAACCCGCGCCCCGCGCCGCCGCTAAAAAAGCCGATGCCCCGCCCAAGCCCTCTTTCAGCAAACTGATTCCCGTCGCCCAAAGCGCCGTTGATGCCTGCGCCAATGCCGAGGGCTGGGCGAATATTTTGAGCGTGGCCAAAAAAATCAAACAGCTCGAGCCCGCCTTCGACCCCAAACACTACGGCCACGACACCGCCAAAGCCGTGCTGCATGCGGTATACAGCGATTGGCTCGAATTCGAGAAAAAAGGCCGCAGCGAATTTGTGCGCAATGTCGGCCGCTTCGTCAGAAAACAGGCCGTCTGAACGCACCGCTTACCTTATTGAACATCCACAGAGAAAAACATGAAACTGCTCAACACCCAATCTGCCGACTTCCAAAGCGCGCTCCAAGCCCTGCTGGCTTTTGAAACCGCGCAAGACCCGAAAATCGATCAAATCGTGGCCGATATCTGCGCCGATGTGCAAAAGCGCGGCGATGCGGCCGTGATCGAATACAGCAATCGCTTTGACGGCACCTCGGCGCAAAGCATGGCCGACCTCACGCTTACCCAAGCCGATTTGCAGGCCGCTTTCGAGCGCCTGCCCGCAAACGTTCAGACGGCCTTACAACAATCCGCCGCCCGCGTGGAAAGCTACCACCAGCGCCAAAAAATGCAATCGTGGCACTACACCGATGAAGACGGCACCCTGCTCGGCCAACAAATCAGCGCGCTCGACCGCGTCGGCATTTATGTGCCCGGCGGTAAAGCCGCTTATCCCAGCTCGGTGATTATGAACGCCATGCCCGCGCATGTGGCCGGCGTGCCCGAAATCATCATGGTAGTGCCCACGCCGGGCGGCGAGCGCAACGATATCGTGCTGGCCGCGGCTTTCGTGGCCGGCGTCACCCGCGTGTTCACCATCGGCGGCGCGCAAGCTGTGGCCGCGCTGGCTTATGGCACCGAAACCGTGCCGCAGGTAGACAAAATCACCGGTCCCGGCAATGCTTTCGTGGCCGCCGCCAAACGCCGCGTGTTCGGCGTGGTGGGCATCGACATGGTGGCAGGGCCGTCTGAAATTCTCGTGATTGCCGATGGCAGCACGCCGGCCGAATGGGTGGCGATGGATTTATTCAGCCAGGCCGAGCACGATGAAATCGCCCAAGCCATTTTAATCGCCACTTCGCAACAATATCTCGATGACGTTCAAGCGGCCATGGATAAATTGATTCAAGAAATGCCCCGCCGCGCCATTATCGAAGCCTCGCTGGGCAACCGCGGCGCGATGATTTTGGCCAAAGATTTGGATGAAGCCTGCGAAATCGCCAACTATATCGCCCCCGAGCATCTGGAATTATCGGTGGAAAACGCGCAAGAATGGGCACCCAAAATCCGCCACGCCGGCGCGATTTTCATGGGCAAATACACCAGCGAGAGCCTTGGCGACTATTGCGCCGGCCCGAACCACGTGTTGCCCACCAGCCGCACCGCCCGCTTCTCTTCCCCGCTGGGCACATACGATTTCCAAAAACGCTCCAGCCTGATTCAAGTATCTGAAGCCGGTGCGCAAAGCCTGGGCAAAATCGCCAGCACCTTGGCACACGGCGAAATGCTCACCGCGCATGCACGCGCAGCGGAATTCCGTTTGAAGGATTGATGATACCGAGCCGCCCGCTCAATGATTATTGGCACAAACAAAAGGCCGTCTGAAAGAAATCTTTCAGACGGCCTTTTGTTATATAGTGGAATGCAGGAAAAAGTGATACAGCGGGTAGGTTGGGTTGAAAACCCAACAAGCCCATAGGCCGTCTGAAACGTTGGGTTTGGCAACCCAACCTACCTATTATAGCGCGTAGTTTTGCATCACTTTTTCTTGCATTTCACTATAAATATTTTCTTTAATTCAAATGCTTAAGGCATCAACATACCACCGTTTACATGCAGGGTTTGGCCGGTGATGTATTTGGCCTGATCGCTGGCGAGAAACAGCACCGTATCGGCAATATCCTGCACATCGCCCAAGCGGCCGAGCGCGGTTTGCGATTCAAAGAAAGCGCGTTGCTCTTCGGGCAAGGCACGCGTCATGTCGGTGTCGATAAAGCCCGGCGCCACGCAATTGACGGTGATGCCGCGGCTGCCCACTTCGCGCGCCAACGATTTGGAAAAACCGATTAAGCCCGCTTTGGCAGCAGCATAATTGGTTTGACCGGGGTTGCCCATCACGCCCACCACCGAAGTGAGGTTGATAATGCGGCCGCCGCGCTGCTTCATCATGCCGCGCAACACGGCTTTGCTGGCGCGGAATACCGATTTAAGGTTGACTTGCATGATGTCGTCCCACTCTTCTTCTTTCATGCGCATCAAGAGATTGTCGCGGGTGATGCCGGCATTGTTCACCAAAATATCCAGCTTGCCATGCTCTTTTTCAATAGCGGAAATCAACGCTTCGATGCTGCCCGCAGCAGCCGAATCCAACACGCGGCCTTCGCCACCCCATTGCGCCAAACGCCCGCCAATCGCGGCCGCACCATTTTCGGAAGTGGCGGTGCCGATCACTTTGGCACCGGCTTGTGCCAAAGTGTCGGCAATGGCCGCACCAATGCCGCGTGATGCGCCGGTAACCAGGGCAATTTTGCCGCTTAAATCTTGTGAACTCATGAAATATCCTTTTTCGTTGAAGTCTGTTTCAGACGGCCTGATAATCCATCAGGCCGTCTGAAACATAGAAAATCAATGCTTGTGCGCTGCGTTCAGACGGCCTTTACCATAAAGGCCGTCTGAACAGCTGAGAAGCAGCCCGCCTTTTACCCGCGCGATGCGGCGTAAACAAGCTTTAATGTGCTTCGATAAACACCGCCACTTGCTCCGCATTGGTCAGCGCCGTGCAGGCCGCTTCTTTGTTGATGCGCTTGGCCAAGCCCGCCAGTACTTTGCCCGGGCCGCATTCGGCCGATTCTGCAATGCCCTCGGCCACCAGCGCATTCACGGTTTCGGTCCAGCGCACGGGGCTGTAAAGCTGGCGCACCAGCGCATCTTTGATTTTATCGGCATCATCGTAAGCGGCCACATCGGCATTGTGGATCACGCGGATTTGCGGCGTGTGGATAACCACATCTTGCAAAGCCTCGGCCAATTTTTCTGCCGCCGGCTTCATCAAGCTGCAATGCGAGGGCACGGAAACGGGCAAGGGCAGCGCGCGCTTGGCGCCGGCTTCTTTGGCGGCGGCCATGGCGCGCTCAACGGCGGCAACATTGCCCGCAATCACCACCTGCCCGGGCGAATTGAAATTCACCGCTTCCACCACTTCGCCTTGTGCGGTTTGGGCGCAAATGGCCTGCACCTGATCATCATCCAAGCCCAACACAGCAGCCATCGCGCCCACGCCCTGCGGCACGGCGCTTTGCATCAGCTCGGCGCGCAAACGCACGAGCTTCACCGCATCGGCAAACGAAAGCGCACCGGCGGCCACCAGCGCGCTATATTCACCCAAGCTGTGGCCGGCCACCACGGCAGGCGTTTTGCCGCCCGCTTCGAGATAAGCACGGTAAGTGGCCACGCCTGCGGCCAGCATCAAGGGTTGGGTGTTGACGGTTTCATTGATGGGCGCGGCATCGCTGCCGTTCATCATCGCCCACAAATCCTGGCCGAGCGCGGCAGAGGCTTCATCAAACGTGGCCTCCACCACCGCGCGGCCTTCAAAACCGTTCATCATGCCTAAGCTTTGCGAGCCTTGGCCGGGAAAGAAAAAGGCAAATTTCATTTCGATATCCTTTAAAACAATTCATTGAGCGCCCGATTATATTTCGTTGTCCGACAAGCATTTTTTGGAATCGGTATTGCCCCAAGATAAAATGTGAACAGACCCTAGGGCGTCCTGACAATTACTTGTCATAAAGGCAGCCATAGCATAATACAAGCTAAAGCAACTACGCTTTCATAATGCCTTTTCAAACGATCGTAACGGGTGGCAACCGCACGAAAATGTTTCAATTTTTCAAAGGCATTCTCTACCAAATGCCTCGCTTTATACAAATACCAATCCATACACACATTCAGACGCTCCCTGTCTTTTTTATAAGGAATATTCGGCCTGATGCCCATATCGGCAAGCAACTGCCTGAAAGCGTCAGAGTCATAACCTTTGTCGGCAGTCAGCACTTCGGTTGAGGATAAATCTACGCTATCCAGCAATTCCGGTGCCGCAGTAATGTCATTAACCGTTCCCGATGTGACCTTGAAACCTACAGGGTTTCCACAGGCATCGACAGCCAAATGAATTTTAGTGCTATTGCCACCACGGCTGTGGCCGACAGCGGCTGCCTCTCCAACAGTTGCCGCTGCATGTTGGTGGACTTTGACATAGCTGCCGTCAATAAATACCCATTCCATATCGGGGAATTCGGTCAAGGCATTGAGTATGCTTTGAAAAATCCCTTTCTCCGACCATCTATGGAAGAGGCGCAACAGGGAATTGCCTTTACCGAAAAACGGCGGGATGTCTTCCCACGGTATGCCGGTTCTGATGCGGTAAAGTATGCCTTCTATTTTGAGACGCAGATTTTTCTTGTGGTAAACGCCTAAATCGAGCAGAATGTTTAACAGCTTTGACCAGTATTCATCTTTGAGTAGTGTTCGAGGCATGGCAGATAAGTATGTTTTGTTTGGCGACAAAAATTTTAACTTATCTGCCTTTCTTTTATCTGATTATTTTTATGACAAGTAATTGTCAGGATGCCCTAGGGCGTCCTGACAATTACTTGTCATAAAGGCAGCCATAGCATAATACAAGCTAAAGCAACTACGCTTTCATAATGCCTTTTCAAACGATCGTAACGGGTGGCAACCGCACGAAAATGTTTCAATTTTTCAAAGGCATTCTCTACCAAATGCCTCGCTTTATACAAATACCAATCCATACACACATTCAGACGCTCCCTGTCTTTTTTATAAGGAATATTCGGCCTGATGCCCATATCGGCAAGCAACTGCCTGAAAGCGTCAGAGTCATAACCTTTGTCGGCAGTCAGCACTTCGGTTGAGGATAAATCTACGCTATCCAGCAATTCCGGTGCCGCAGTAATGTCATTAACCGTTCCCGATGTGACCTTGAAACCTACAGGGTTTCCACAGGCATCGACAGCCAAATGAATTTTAGTGCTATTGCCACCACGGCTGTGGCCGATAGCGGCTGCCTCTCCAACAGTTGCCGCTGCATGTTGGTGGACTTTGACATAGCTGCCGTCAATAAATACCCATTCCATATCGGGGAATTCGGTCAAGGCATTGAGTATGCTTTGAAAAATCCCTTTCTCCGACCATCTATGGAAGAGGCGCAACAGGGAATTGCCTTTACCGAAAAACGGCGGGATGTCTTCCCACGGTATGCCGGTTCTGATGCGGTAAAGTATGCCTTCTATTTTGAGGCGCAGATTTTTCTTGTGGTAAACGCCTAAATCGAGCAGAATGTTTAACAGCTTTGACCAGTATTCATCTTTGAGTAGTGTTCGAGGCATGGCAGATAAGTATGTTTTGTTTGGCGACAAAAATTTTAACTTATCTGCCTTTCTTTTATCTGATTATTTTTATGACAAGTAATTGTCAGGACGCCCTAGTGCCGAATCTAAAAAATAACGAGGCAACGATTAGATTCGATATCACTCATTCATCAGGCGTTTCAGACGGCCTTATTCAGGCCCTTGCTCATTCGGCTGCAAATATTCGCTGCCGTGCAGCCACATCTGGCTGCCTACAGGCGCGCCCACCGCCGCCGCAAGATTGGTGCTCAAAGACGCGGCAAAGTTGCCCCGATAAAGCTTACTGCCCTGATGGGAAAGGTTGGAATTAGCATCGGCATAAATTTTGCCGCCTATGCCCCGCCACAAGCGGCAAAAGCCGTAGTCTTCCGATAAATAGCGGCGGCTTTCGGGGTCTATCATCACATCAAAAAAGCGGTAATGCAAACCCCGATTGTCCACGCCCAAAGAGTCGGGCACATATTGCCGCTCGGGATAAGCCGCCATCAGGCGCTCAAACACGCTGCGCTTGATCAGCATAAAACCGGTGGGCGCTTCATCCACTTCGAAAAAACCGTCTGCACCGATATGCAGATGCACTTCGCCATTATCCTTCACCGCACCGGTATTGACCGTGTAGTGGTTATATCCGGCTTCGAATTGCGCTTGGGTGGTGCCTTGCGGCAGGCCTTCTTGCGGCCAGTTTTCATGTTTGAGCGGATACACGCCACAGGCAACATCATAATCCGACAACAGCAGCCGATAAACCGCTTGCGGCGAAAAGCCGATATCGGAATCGATCCAGAATAAATGCGTCCATTGCGGGTTGGCCAAAAAATTGGCCACAGCATTATTGCGGGCGCGGGTAATCAGACTCTCGCCTCTTTGCAACGACACCTGCAAAGACAGGCCTTGTTGCGCCGCAGACGACACCAAATTGAGCAAAGAGAGCGTGTAATTGTGAAAATATTTGCCGTCGTGGCTGGGTGTCATCACCACCGGAAACATATCGGCCAAGGCAGAAGTGGGCAGCATTTTGCGTTGATTCCTCTCAATAAACGAATCAGACCAAACCTAAAAACAACCTAGCTTCGTTTCTCGCCTTGCCGTGCTGGCTGTACGGTCTGCGGCTCGCCGCTTGGTTATCTTCATTTTTTAGACTTGGCATAAGCCGGCCATATCCGGCCTGATTAGGGGCTGTTCACAATTCATCCGCGCGTAAGATTTTGAGCGCAAAAGCGTGCTTGCAAGACGAAAAGCGCAGCAAGGTTGGACACCTTGCGAGGCTTTTTAACGCAGCAGATGCATTTTCAGGGGCGAAATCCCCCTCATAAACGAATTGTCAGGACGCCCTAATGCAACCACTGTACCAACGGGTGGTTACCGCCGTAAGTTAACAATGCGGCTGTGAGCAGCATATTGGCTACCACAGTCAGCCAAAACACGCGCACAAAGCCGGCTTTGGTGGTTTTGTGGTTAAACAGCGAACGCGCCACCAGCGCGCCCGGCCAGCCGCCGCACATGCTGAACAAGTGCAGCGTATTTTCTGCGGTACGCTGGCGGCGCTTGCCTGATGCATTGGCCAGCGCAGCCGATTTGTCGGCCGCATAAAGCATCAAAGCCACAAGGCTGAGCGCGCCGTAAACCCACGCCAGCTTGGGCAACATCACCCATAGCACCGCCAAATAAACGCCGCTGATCAGGCTGTAGGCCAAAAATTTAGGCACATTCAAACTCATCTGATTTTGGTCGTAGGTTTCATCCGACGCCAACGTGTGTTCATGCTCGCTAAGCACCACTTTAACCGCTTTCTGCCGCTCCCCCGATACCGGGCGGTCGCAAAAAAAGCTGACCTTGTCGCCGATTTGCGGGCGGCGTTTGCGGTAATGGTAAGCGGAAACGTGAAAAAACACATCGCGCCGCTTTGCGCCGGCCTGAATGAAACCATAGCCCTTGTCGTCATCCCAAAACGCAACGCTGCCGTGCAACACGGTATTGGCAGGCAAAGGCGGCGGCGCTTTTTCTTTGGGCAATGCTTGGGCAATGTCGATAGGCTCGGCATGGATATTCAACAATACTTCTCCTTGCGCTTCAATCTCAGCCGGCGTTTCGGCAAACGAGCCATCCGAGCTGATTGGCTCGGCTGCCACATCGGTGCTTTGCGGGGGCTCTGATGCCGAATCCGTATCTACATCGGGCTGTTTGTCCGGCTCGGCAATATCCGTCGGCACAACTTCAGCCGCCTCTTCTGTGGGTGCTTCAGCAACCGTTACCGGCTTGGCGGCAATGTCGGCTTCCTCCAGAATATCCACATCGCGCAGCAGCCAGCTGCCGGGCTTGTATTCCATCAACGTGCCCCGCAAGGGCTCGCCGGGCTCGGGTATGCGCAGCTGGCTGTTGAGAAACTGCCCCAACACAAACACAGGCATGGGGCCGTAGAGACCATAGCCGCCGTTTTGCCGCATATCCCATTCATGCAGCCGAATGATGATGCGGCGGCCTACGCGCAGATCTTTCGCCTCTTCATCCCACACCGGCTCCACCGAAAAAGCATGCAAACGCTCGTGTTTGTCGCGCCCGATGGCAAAGCGTACGGTGTCGCCCACTTGGGGATGTTGGTAATCTTCAGGCAGCTCTGCCGCCGACAAAATCACGCTGCAAGTGCCATTATATTCCGTTGTAATAGCACCCGCCCGCCGATTGGCAAACCAACGGGAAATGGTTCCGTAGTGTAATTGTTTTCCGCTCATTATTTTTTATTATCACGGATAGATTGCACATTCCCGCCGCGCCTTGCGCTTTGCATGAAATGTTTTACCCGCCGTATTGTGTGACTTATTATTTTTTAATGAAATGCAGCGCACAGCTATGACATGTGCGCGATTCCCCGTATGAAAAGCGGGTATTTTTTATCCGCAGGGTGGGATTATATAAAGATAACTTAGATGATAGCAACGTTTTTTACTTAGCCGGCATAGCTGCAGCCGGCACTGGGTTCGCCCAGCCGGAAATATCAATCACGATTGTAAACAAAACCGCAAGCGCCTCTTGCCCGCCTGCGCGTGCACATTGTCAGTATTTCAACAGCACCGCACCCCAAGCAAAGCCGCCGCCAATGCCTTCGAGCAGCAAGGTTTGACCGCGCTGGATTTGACCGCGGCGTATGCCCGTATCCAGCGCCAGCGGAATGGAGGCGGCAGAAGTATTGGCGTGCTCATCCACCGTGAGCACCACTTTATCCATGCTCAAGCCCAAATGCTTGGCCGTGGATTCGATAATGCGCTTGTTGGCTTGGTGCGGCACAATCCAATCAATTTCATCCACGCCGATACCGGCCTCTGCAATCACTTCTTCGGCCACTTTGGCCAATGTTTTCACGGCAAATTTAAACACACCCGGGCCGTCCATTTCCACATAAGGGTTGCCGCAAATTTCGCCGCCGGCCATATGCGCCGGCACTTTCAACAAACCCAAATGCGCGCCGTCGGCCTGCAATTTACCGCCGATAATGCCGGGCTCGTCTGATGCACCCAACACCACGGCGCCGGCACCGTCGCCAAACAGCACGCAGGTGGTGCGGTCGTTCCAATCGAGAATGCGGCTGAAGGTTTCCGCGCCGATCACCAGCGCTTTTTGCGCCATGCCGCTTTTGATATAAGCATGGGCGGTGGTGAGCGCATACATAAAGCCGGCGCACACCGCCGCCACGTCAAATGCGGGGCAGCCGGCCATGCCCAGCTTGTTTTGCACAATGGTGGCGGTGGCGGGAAACTGCATATCGGGCGTGGCGGTGGCCACCACAATCAAGTCGATATCTTCGGCGGCCAAGCCGGCATCATCCAGCGCCCGGCGGGCGGCGGCCACAGCCAAATCGCTGGTTTGCTCGTTATCGGCGGCAATATGGCGGAATTTGATGCCGGTGCGGCTGGTAATCCACTCATCAGAAGTGTCGACTTTTTGAGCCAGATCATCGTTGCTCACACGATTGGCCGGCAAATAGCTGCCGGTGCCGAGAATTTTAGCGTGTTTCATGACACAGCCTTTGGTTAACTTCGTAGACGGCTGATTGTAGCCAATCATCCCCGATTACTCAATGCAAGATACACGCAATTTAAGTAAAAGGTCTAAATAGCCGGCAATTCAATGTTTCAGACGGCCTGAACATCATGCCCAGGCCGTCTGAAAGCCCTTGTGGGCGCGGAAAATGCTTGATTAATGAAACTATTTTATTCGATATTGTTGGCCATAGCCGCTTGTTCGGCTTCCAGCCTTCTTTCGGTCAACACCGAAAGCTGCGCCGCCACACCCTGCTCGATTTTCGTCAAGCTGTCGGCTTTGGCCTCATAATAAGCCTCTTCGAGCGCATACATAAAACCTGTGGCATCCGTGCCGCCGTGGCTTTTAATCACCACGCCGCGCAGGCCGAGAAAGATGGCGCCATTGAAGCGGCGCGGGTCGAATTTGCTTTTAAAGCCGCGCAAAGCCGGCAGCGCCACCAATGCGGCGGCTTTGGTAAACAGGCTGCTTTGAAATTCCTGCTTGATGGCGCCGCCCATAAATTTCACCGCGCCTTCGATGGTTTTGAGCATGATGTTGCCCACAAAACCATCGGCCACCACCACATCCACTTCACCGCCAAACACGGCATTGCCCTCAACATTGCCGACAAAATTCATCTCGCTGCCCTTGAGCAGCTTAAAAGTTTGCTTCACCGTGTCGGTGCCTTTGATGTCTTCCGTGCCCACATTGAGCAAACCGATGCGCGGGCGGCCTTTTTCAGGATACAGCGCCTGCACAAGCTCGCCGCCGATCACGGCAAACTGCACCAATTGCTCAGCCGTGCAATCCACATTGGCACCCAAATCGAGCATCAGCGTCATGTGATCGCCTGCCGAGGGCAGAAATTTGGCAATGGCCGGCCGCTCGATGCCGGGAATGGTTTTGAGCACAAAACGGGCGGTAGCCATCAGCGCGCCGGTGTTGCCGGCAGACACGGCAGCCTGCGCCTTGCCCTCTTTTACCTGATTAATGGCCACGCGCATAGAAGAATCTTTTTTGTTTTTCAACGCCAGCTGAGGCGCTTCATCCATCGCCACCACTTGCGTGGCGTGTTGGATATCGATGCGCGCCATCGGCGCATGCGCGGCGGCCAGCGCCGATTGCAATTGCCCCTCATCACCTACCATAATCAGGCGTGCGGTGGGTTGTTGTTTCAAAAAGGCAAGTGCGCCCGGTATGGTTACGGCCAAACCGGCATCACCGCCCATGGCATCTACGGCCAAAGTAAGCATGCTGCTGCTCCCGATTCCTGTTGCAGGCACAAGGCTTGCGCTCAAATGTCTGTCGGGCAGGGAAATAATTGAAAATACCGTTCAGACGGCCTTTTGGTAATGCTCGATAATATCACAAGGCCGTCTGAACAGACTGACACCCAACCCGGACACAGCCGCAAAGCGGCGAGCCTCAGACAATGCAAATAGCAGGTCAAAACAGGTCAAATCGCGCCAGATTGTTTTTAAAATGGGTATTACGCGCGGCTCTCGGCGGCCAAGCGGTTGTGTTCGTCGATGTCTTCTGCATCCCACGGATAGTTGATCCACCAGTCTTCCACGGTAAGGCCGCTGAAATAAGGCATATTTGCAGGCAGCTGCCCCACTTTTTCCTTGATTTTTTCATGCAGCACGGCAATGCCGATGGTGCCGAAATCTTCTTGCGCCAATTCATTGAGCACGAATTCGAGCGTGGTGCGGCTGTCGTCCACCTCATCCACCACCAGCACGTTTTTGCCGCGCAATTCGCTCGGCAGCGGGTCAATCCATTGGATTTTGCGCACAGATTCGGTGGTTTGCCCTTCGTTGTCGCTGTCGTAATAAGCAGTGGTCACGGCATAAATCGGTATATCCAGAAAGCAGCGTAAAATACGGGCGGGAATAAAACCGCCGCCGCCGATCGCAATCATGGCATCGTAAGGCGTGTCGGCCGCCTGAATTTTGGCAGCAAGCTGTTTGATAACATGATGAATTTCATCGTAGGTATACCAGATTTTCTTTTTCATGATGGTTCACATTGTGAAGGCGTCGGAAGAGCCGGATTCAAACGGCAGCCGCCGGCAGATAAACGAAAAAAGCCGGCAATTGCGGTTTGAGAGCAATCTGCTGGCTTCCTTACAGGCAAAAGGCAGGGGATTATTCGCCTTTGGCTTTCACCACTTTACGGCCGCGATACATGCCGTTGGGTGAAATGTGGTGCGGGCGGTGCACTTCGCCGGTGTTGCCGTCAACCGACAGTGCCGGCGCAGTCAGCGCATCGTGCGAGCGGTGCATACCGCGTTTAGAGGGGGATTTCTTGTTTTGTTGAACGGCCATTTCAAGCTCCTAAATATCAAATACAAATGGGTTAGCGGCTGCTTTTCAGCCCTGCCAATACGGCAAACGGATTGGGTTTATCTTGATTGACTTCGGCCAATGCAGCATTGCCGCAATCCTCATGCCGTGGCGAAAACGGTAGCGCCATCAGGATTTGGTCTTCCACCAGCATACGCACATCCAACGCTTTTTGCAGCAGCATGCCCTCCAACTCATCATCGGAAAGCATGGCTTCATCCAAGCTTGCATCATCGGCAAACAACACCACGCGGCTTTGTTCGTCAAATTCAAACGGCATCGGCTTGATGCAGCGCTGACACACCAGCGGCACATCGCCTTTTACGCTCAAATCCAAATACAAACGCTGCCATCGGTCGCGCCCGCCTTGCAGCGTAAACGACACTTCGGCTTCTTTGTTTGCCAAATATTCGTGCGACCAAACGCGCTCATCCAGCTGATTGAGCGCCAGCCTGCCTTGCAAACGGCGCCCTTCTGCGGCGAACACTTCGGGGTCAATCAAATTAGGGTCTAACATAAACGGGCTATGATATAATTTAAGCAGATTAACGTCAATGCTTTTACACAAATGAATACACCACTTCCGCTTATTTTAGGCTCAAGTTCGATTTTCCGCCAGCAGCAATTGCGCACACTGGGGCTGCCTTTCCAAACCGCCCGCCCCGATTTCGACGAAACACCCGAGCCGGGCGAAGCCGCATCGCAAACCGCCTTGAGGCTGGCCATCGGCAAAGCCCGCTCATTGGCCGGCACCTTTGAGCGCGCGCTGATTATCGGCGCCGACCAAGTGGCCTGCTGCAACGGTCGCCAGCTGGGCAAGCCGGAAAGCGTGGCAAAAGCACAACAAATGCTGGCCGAGCTATCCGGCCAAACCATCACCTTTTACAGCGCTTTATGTCTCCTCAACAGCGAAAGCGGCCGCCTGCACATTCACACCGACACCACCATAGTAAGCATGCGCCCTCTTTCAGCCGAACAAATCCGCCGCTATCTCGAGCGCGAGCCGGATGCGGTTTATTGCGCCGGTGCCGCCAAAAGCGAAGGTTTGGGCGCAGCCTTGCTGGAAAAAATCGAGAGCAGCGACCCCAACGCCCTGATCGGCCTGCCCATCTTCAAGCTGGTTGACTTTTTGCAAGCCGAAGGCATGGACATTTTGTAGCATTTTTCACCCGTGCACCTGCATTTTCAGACGGCCTGAACGCCCATACCAAACCATTCCCATTTAAACGAAAGCCCGCCATGACCGCCGCACCCATACTTTATCTGATTCCCACCCCGCTCGGCGCGCCCGACACGCCCTGCCTGCTGCCGCACGAGCAAGCACAAATCACCGGCCTCACCGATTTTGTGGTGGAAGCCGAAAAAACCGCCCGCGCCCATTTAAAGCATTTGGGCATCACCACACCGATTCGCACGCTCAATCTGCAAGCGCTCAATGAGCACACAAACCCCCAAATCCTGCCCGATTTATTGCAGCCGCTGCACCAAGGCCGCAGCATGGGTTTGCTCAGCGAAGCCGGCTGCCCAGCCGTGGCCGACCCCGGCGCCAACTTGGTGGCACTCGCGCACGCCGGCGGCTTCGAAGTGCGCCCGCTTGTCGGCCCCTCCAGCCTGCTGCTAGCCTTGATGGCTTCGGGCGCCAACGGTCAAAACTTTGCTTTTAAAGGCTATCTGCCCGCCGATAAAGCCCAGCGCATCAGCGCCCTCAAAGCGCTGGAACAACGCTCGCACCAACACAACGAAACCCAGCTTTTCATCGAAACCCCTTACCGCAACGATGCGCTGCTCGCCGATGCCGTTGCCACCCTCAGCCCCGCCACCCGCCTGTGCACCGCCTGCGATTTAACCCTGCCCGGCCAGCAAATCATCAGCCAAACCATTGCCCAATGGCGCAAAAGCAGCTTGCCCGACCTGAAAAAGCGGCCGACCATTTTCGTGCTCCATGCCGCACAAACCAGAACCTGAAGCCGGAAACTTTTCAGACGCCCTAAAACTTAAATATAAAAATCAATAAAATAGCAACAACATCTCACAAGCGCTTGTCAAAACAGCCGCCACTCACTATAATGCACAGCTTATTCGGAATGTAGCGCAGCCCGGTAGCGCACTTCGTTCGGGACGAAGGGGTCGGAGGTTCGAATCCTCTCATTCCGACCAAATATTTCAGCTTGCTTTGATTCGTCAAAGCAGGCTGATTTACATTTAAGGGTTTGGACATCTGCAAACAATATAGCCCACGGGTTGAGCTGCGATGCAGCCGCAAGCCAACGATATTAAAGTGATTAAATCCAATTCGCATGGCTGAAAAATAAACTGAAATCCAATTCGGTTTAACCACACCGGTTCGCGCAAGCACAAAAAGCTCCAGCTTTACAGCCATATATAGTGAAATGCAAGAAAAAGTGACACGAAATGCACTCTGAAACAGCGTAGGTTGGGTTGCCAAACCCAACATTTCAGACGGCTTGTGGATTTGTTGAGTTTTCAACCCAACCTACCCGTCGTATCACTTTTTTATGCATTCCACTATATATAAAGGCCGTCTGAAAACTTTTCAGACGGCCTTTATATATCATGCTGATGCAATCATCACACCACATAAAAATACACACAAATAAACTGCGCCAAGCTGCCGCCGAGCACAAACAAATGCCAAATGCCGTGGCCGTATTTGATTTTTTCATCGTTGATAAACCAATAAATGCCGCCGCTGTAGAGCAAGCCGCCGAGCACCAGCCAGAAAAGCCCCCAAGCAGGCAGGGTTTGCAGCAGCGGATACATCGCCACCACCACCAACCAGCCCATCACCATATATAAAATCATCGACAGCAAACGCTTTTCGCTCTTGCGCCCGATGGTGAGCTCTTGCGCAATGCCAAACGCGGCCAGCCCCCACGACACACCAAACAGCGACCAGCCCCATGCGCCGTTGAGCGTTACCAGCGTAAACGGCGTGTAGCTGCCGGCAATCAGCAGATAAATGGCGCAATGGTCAAATTTCTGCAACACCCCTTTCACGCCCGGATGGCGGGTGCTGTGATAAATGGTGGAGCCCATATAAAGTAAAATCAGGCACACGCCGTAAGCGGTCGAGCTGATGATTTTATACACATCTTGCGTGTGCCCTGCTTTTTGCAGCAACATCACCGTGCCAATCACAGCCAACACCGCGCCAAGCAAATGGCTGTAAGCATTAAAACGCTCACCTGGATACATAACACATCCTGTTCAAAAATCGTTCTCATCTAAACAAGGAGCAAGTGTACGCTATTTTCGGCAGCTTAAGGCCGTCTGAACACATAAAATCAAGTTAGAACATGTTGCAGAAATTGAGCGGGCATCACGCAAAAAGCAGAACAGCAGGCAAAAAACAGACGGCAAAAACCAACCATGCCGTCTGAAGCCTCAGCCATCACAAAACTTTATCCAACCCGCATCTGCCCCACCCCACCATGTGCATTCGCAATAACCCAAGCGACAACACACAACTCGAAACCGCTGCACCTCACCCGAGCCGGCAGCTGCAATCAACCGCAAGGCAAGCACTTATCAGCCTAGCGGGCGCTTGAAAAACCACGGCCAAAGCGGGCGAAAATGCTATTTATGTTTTCCATTCAACCACAAATCTTTAGAAAAATTCTACACAAAATACAGTAAAAATAAAAATTTTAAAAATATAAAAATTTCAATATATTGTTTTTAAATTATATTTATTTTTAAATTTTATAAAATTGCCGACAAAATAGAAATAAATTGTTGTCAATTTTACCATTCCAAACAAAAGGCCGTCTGAAACTTTTCAGACGGCCTGCCGGCTTTTCAAAACACAGTTTATAACGGATTATACTCATTCTAAAAAATAACCTTACCAAATAAAAGCAGTTCGGCAGCATCATCCGCGTAGGTCGGATTCTTGAATCCGACGTTTAGCCAACGGCCAAAGCGATGTGGGTGCCTTGTTCTACGAACAAGTGTCGGATTCGAGAATCCGACCTACGGGCTGCTTGTTTGTATATTATTTTTTGAATGGGTATTATTGCGTCGGTAATGAAATATCGAACATTTCACAATGCCGGCTACCCGCTCCCATCTTAAGATATCCATCCGAAAAAATAAGATAACAAAGCGGCGAGCCGAAGACAGTACACCTATAGTGGAATGCATAAAAGAGTGACACAGCAGGTAGGTTGGGTTGTAAACCCAACAAATCCACAAGCCGTCTGAAACGTTGGGTTTGTCAACCCAACCTACGCCGTTGCAAAATGTAGTTTTGTGTCACTTTTTCTTGATTTCGGCGTAAGGGACAAAAAAGGTGCTCTTTTGAAGAAACATCTTCCTAAGGGACATTTTAGGTGCTGTTAAGGTTTTTCCGAGAAAAATAATCCTTAATAAACCTTATCTTATTCTCTTTTCTCATGCCCTAGTGACAGCGCAGTTTCTGCTTCATATCCCCAAAACGGCCTTCCAGAAAATTGGTGGTTTTGGGAATGTCCAATTCAGCAAACCGCTCAAAGGCAAACAGATAATCCAAGTTCCGTTTCAGGCTGTTGTAGGCACTGCGAAGCCTCTTGTGCGTGTAGTGTGACTTGCCTGTTTCCGGATGAATGCTACGCTCATTCAAGAAGCTTTTATGTTGTTCAAACCAGTCGTTCAATGCGCTTTCAAACTGGTGCCGGCTGCTGCTTTTCAGGGTAAGCACGAGCTCGCGCAAGTCTTGCGCCGCTACCGTTTTCGGCTTTCGGGTCAGGTAGCGGTTCACCGTTTTGACCTGATGGAAGTGGCACAGCTGCACGGGAATATCGGCAAACATCTGCATCAACCCTTTTTTGCCATCACAGGTAATACTTTGTATATTTATGCCTTTTTCCCTTATTTTGCAGACGGCCTCAAAATATAATGCGTTGGTTTCAGATTTGACTTCATCAACAGACAAAGCCTGCCCACTGATGCCGTCATGCAAAACCATGACGCCGAAACGCCTGCCGAAATAGGTGGTGTCCATAATCAGGTTAACGGTTTGCGGTGTTGCAAATTCATGTTTGGTGACTACTTTGCCCAAATGGCGGCTGATGGTTTTACGGCTGCAATGGAAGTGCTCTGCGAGCTGCCCGACCGTCTGCTTGCCCCTTGAGTAGCGCTGCCATAATTCGTCAGGATTGAGACGCGAACCGCCGCTAAAACGCTTGTCACAAACGTGACATTTATAACGCTGCCGATTATTTTGTTTACCATCTTTTTTGACTTTATTTGAGTGGCAAAAAGGGCATTTTTTGTATTCAAAACCTTTGAATCCTTGAAATCCTTATAGCGTAAGACTTTCAGCAATTTTTAGCACCTTTTTTGTCCCTTATGCCTGCATACTATAGTAGGGCTAGGGCGTCCTGACAATTACTTGTCATAAAAATAATCAGATAAAAGAAAGGCAGATAAGTTAAAATTTTTGTCGCCAAACAAAACATACTTATCTGCCATGCCTCGAACACTACTCAAAGATGAATACTGGTCAAAGCTGTTAAACATTCTGCTCGATTTAGGCGTTTACCACAAGAAAAATCTGCGCCTCAAAATAGAAGGCATACTTTACCGCATCAGAACCGGCATACCGTGGGAAGACATCCCGCCGTTTTTCGGTAAAGGCAATTCCCTGTTGCGCCTCTTCCATAGATGGTCGGAGAAAGGGATTTTTCAAAGCATACTCAATGCCTTGACCGAATTCCCCGATATGGAATGGGTATTTATTGACGGCAGCTATGTCAAAGTCCACCAACATGCAGCGGCAACTGTTGGAGAGGCAGCCGCTGTCGGCCACAGCCGTGGTGGCAATAGCACTAAAATTCATTTGGCTGTCGATGCCTGTGGAAACCCTGTAGGTTTCAAGGTCACATCGGGAACGGTTAATGACATTACTGCGGCACCGGAATTGCTGGATAGCGTAGATTTATCCTCAACCGAAGTGCTGACTGCCGACAAAGGTTATGACTCTGACGCTTTCAGGCAGTTGCTTGCCGATATGGGCATCAGGCCGAATATTCCTTATAAAAAAGACAGGGAGCGTCTGAATGTGTGTATGGATTGGTATTTGTATAAAGCGAGGCATTTGGTAGAGAATGCCTTTGAAAAATTGAAACATTTTCGTGCGGTTGCCACCCGTTACGATCGTTTGAAAAGGCATTATGAAAGCGTAGTTGCTTTAGCTTGTATTATGCTATGGCTGCCTTTATGACAAGTAATTGTCAGGACGCCCTAGGGTCTGTTCACAATTACTTGTCATAAAGGTAGCCACATCACAATGCATCCCAATAAAACCGTGCTGTGGAAGTTGCGCTTTAGCTTATCGTAGCGGCTGGCAATCGCTCGGAAATGTTTCAGACGACAAAAAGTATTCTCCACCAAGTGCCTGATTTTATAAAGATACCAGTCCATGTCTTTATTTTTCTCTTCCCTGTCTTTTCTATAGGGAATATTGGCTTTCGCGCCACTTTCCTCTATCTGTTCCCTGAGTCGGTCTGAATCATAGCCCTTATCCGCATTCACAAGCTCAGTTCCGGCAAGATCGATGTTATCAAGCAATTCCGGCGCAACGCTGATATCGTTGATATTGCCCGCAGTAATGATAATCTCAACCGGATTGCCTGAGACGTCTACCGCCAGATGAATCTTGCTGGTCATCCCGCCCCGGCTCATACCGATTGCGTGTTCCTCTTCTTCGCTGAGCCATGAGGCGCCGGCTGAATGTTGATGCGCCCGAACATAGCTGCCATCTATGGCTACCCATTCCAAATCACAGTCTTGGCTGAGCTTTTTTAAGGCTTCGGCAAAAATACCTTTTGCCGACCAACGGTTATAAGCCGTGTAAACGGTATGGTGTTTGCCGAAATACTCGGGCAGATCGCGCCAAGGGATGCCGGTTCTGACTCTGTATAGGATGCCTTCGAAAATCAGGCGTAGATTGGGTTTGCAATAAACACCCAAATCACGCAGAATGGGCAACAGCTTCGTCCAGTATTCATCTTTGAGTAGTGTGCGGGGCATGGCAGGTGTATTAGGGTTGTGTGAGAGCTCCCTTTTTACACCTGCTTTCCTTTTTATTCAATGTTATGACAAGTAATTGTGAACAGACCCTAGGGGCTGTTCACATTTCATCACGCGGCAATATTTTGGCTCAAAAACGCGCCTGCTGCGTTGAAAATGCTCGCAAGGTGTTCAACCTTGCTGTGCTTTTCGCCTTGCAGCCACGCTTTTGCGCTCAAAATCTTACTCGTGGATGAATTGTGAACAGACCCTAGGCGAGCCAACGCAGTTAGGTTATTTTTCGAATGGGTATGAGAAGGAGCAGCGGCGCAGCGGCAAAGCGTGTACACTGCTTTACAGCTTCGCCTATTCGGCTCTGCGCCAATGGGCAAACCCATTCCAACCGTAAAAAGGAAACCGACAATGCCCCAGCTCATCAAACGCGCCGCCCTTCTTTTGGGCACGCTCGCCACATTGGCTGCCTGCCAACACACCCCGCCGAGCGCCGCAGCCGACACTGCGCTTGACGGCCGCTATGCCAGCGAAGGCTACGCCCAACGCGCACAAGGCTACGATTGGGTGATGGTTACCGTGCGTGGCCAAGCCGACAATAAGCTTGCCATCGACATCAATTCCCGCAGCGACATCAAAAAGCCCACTTGCCGCTTCAGCGGCGAAGCCGTAAAAACCGCCGAAAACCGCTATGAAATCGGCGATAAAGGCTCGAGACTGATATTCGTGTTCAGCCCCAACAGCCTGAGCATCGACTCTGCCGATCCCGTGGCTTTGCATTATCCCTGCTCCGGCGGTGCCAGTTTGGCTGATGTTTACCACAAGCTGTAAATAATACCCATTCAAAAAAGTAATATACAAACAGGCAGCCTGTAGGTCGGACTCTCGAATCCGACACTTGTTCGCAGAACAAGGCACGCACATCGCTTTGGCCGTTGGCCAAACGTCGGATTCAAGAATCCGACCTACGCGGATGATGCTGTCGAACTGCTTTTATTTTGTAAGGTTATTTTTTAGAATTGGTATAAAAAGGCCGTCTGAACGCTTTCAGACGGCCTTTTTCACACTTATCAACAAAAAACCTCAGCCGGCAAATTGCTGGTTCAGCCGCTCTTGGCAGCCGCCCAAATGGCGGCGCATCATTTTGCACACGCGCGCACGCTTGCCCTCGCTGAGCAAATCGAGTATTTCTTTATGCTCTTCGTATGAGCCGTTGTTGCGCACCGGTTTGTCGAACACGGCAATCATCAGCGATGAGCGCGCACACAGCGAATTCATCAATTCGAGCAGCACGGTGTTGTCGAGCAGGCGCACCAATTCCACATGAAATGCATTCACCAGGCGCACCCAGCTCACGCGGTCGCCCTGCTCGAATGCGGTTTTTTCTTTTTCGAGCATTTCATAAAGCGGTTGCAGGCGCGCGGGCAGGTCGGGCAGATCCAGCAACATATCCATCACCATTTCTTCCAAAGCAATGCGCAATTCATACACATCTTTGGTTTCTTTGGCATCGGGCACATGCACAAACGCGCCGCGGTTGGGCTGCAAATCCACGATATGATCATGCGCCAGCAGCGACAAAGCGCCGCGCACGGTGTTGCGCGAGCAACTCATTTGGCGGCACAAATCCGATTCGGTCAGCTTTTTGCCCGGCAGCAGCACCCGGTCGGTGATGGCATCCAAAATGGCGGCATACACGCGGAAAAGCTCCGAATCATGGCGCTCTTCGCTGATCATCGACGAGGCAGTCGGCGCATCTACCAGCATGTCATCTTTATTATTTTCCATAAACCATTCTTGCCGTTGAACACGGCTTCTCCATAATAATCGTCATCAATGCCGCTGGGCGGCAGCCTGCCGAATGGCCGGCAAATTTTCGTTATTATAGCCGATTGTTTGCAATGTGACTGATATATAGTGCAGCAAATAAAAAAGCGGAATCTTTCAAAATTCCGCTTGTGCTTTCAGACGGCCTCGGCGCTTTTTCAGGCCTTATGCCGCTGCAATCTCAAAGCTGTGGCTGATTTTGGCGGCTTTGCCCAACATGATAGATGCCGAGCAATATTTTTCGGCCGACATCTGCACCGCTTTTTCAATCGCCGCTTCTTTCAAATCATGGCCGATCACCTTGAAATGAATATGGATTTCGGTAAACACGCGCGGGGTGTCGTCGGCGCGTTTGGCCGTTACCGTGGCTTGGCAATCCACCACGTTTTGCCGCTGCTTTTCGGCAATCAGCACCACATCGATGCTGGAGCAGCCGGCCACGCCCAAAAGCAGCATTTCCATCGGGCTGGGGCCGCGCTTTACACCGCCCTCGGCCGCCGCGCCTTCCATCACCACGCTGTGGCCGGCTTCGGTGCTGCCAACAAAACACATATTATCCAGCCATTTTGATGTTACTTTCATTGGGTTTCCTTGTGTGATTACGATTGGTGCAGCGGCTCGGCAGACACCAAAATGCCGTCTGCATCGCTATAAAGATAGTGGCCGGGAATAAAATCCACCCCGCCGAACGACACGGTGATGTCTACTTCTCCCGCGCCGGCCTTGGCGCTCTTGCGCGGATTGGTGCCCAGCGCTTTCACGCCGAAGGGCATGGTGTTGATGGCTTCGCTGTCGCGGATGGCACCATTGATTACTGCACCCGCCCAGCCGTTGGCCGCACCCGCACCGGCAATCAAATCGCCCATCAAGGCGCTGTAGAGCGAGCCGCCGCCGTCCACCACCAACACTTCGCCCTCGGAATGGCTGTTCATCAGGGTTTTCACCAAGCCGTTGTCGCGCGCGCATTTCACCGTGCGGATTTTGCCGCAGAAATGGCGGTGGCGGCCGAAGCGGTGAAATTGGGTTTCGCACGAAGGCGTGTCGGGGGCGATGTCGATTAAATCGGCGGTGCTGAAATCGTGTTGCTCACTCATGGTTTTCTCCTGAAAATAGGCGGCGCTGCCGCTTTTTTTTATATACGCAAACAAATGTTCAGACGGCCGCTCAACCCAGCTCGGCCGCGCGCGCCAGCAGCACATCGGCGGCCAAAATGCCCAAGGCGTTGGCGGCCAAAGGGCTGTCGCCGGTGAGCAATTGGCGGTCTTGGCACACTTGGCCGCTCATGCCCTCGTTTACCACTTCCATGCCCAACTCTTTGAGTTTTTGCGCCACCAGCCAGCGCAAACGCCCCGGCATATAGCCGATTTCGATGTTGGCACCTTCATCAAGCGCATCGGGAAACACGCACACTTGATAGCCCGCCAGTGCAAAATCTTTACCCGCTTCGGCCAGCGCCACCAGTGCGGCGGGGCCGTGACACAAGGTGATGATGTGGCGGTTGTTTTGCAGCGCCCATTCGAGCACGCGCTTCACCTCGGCGCTGTGCGGCAAGGCATTGAATGCGCCGTGGCCGCCGGGAATAAACACGCCGATATAGGGCGAATCGGGTGCAAGCACTTGTGCCAATACATCGGCCAGTTTCAAGGGCTGCTGCAATTTGGGCAGATAGGTTTGGAAAATACCGGCCACGGCTTCATCGTCTTTGGGCATGGCCCACATTTCAAACTTGGCCGGATTGCCCGACACAGTGGCCACATCGATTTCAAAGCCGGCTTCGTGCAGATGCAGCATGGGCAGCAAGGTTTCTACCGGATGGTTGCCGGTGGAAAAACGGGTGCCGTTTTGCATGGGCAGATAGCGCTCGTCGGCAGCAATCATCAACACTTTGTATTTGCCGCCGGTGTAGGCTTGCGAAAATTGCACGCCGTTAAAATCGGTTTTCGGCGCCACATAAGCATTCAGGGAAAACTCAGACGGGAAAAACGCGTTGTATTCCGCACGGTCGGGCACGGGTTTTTTGCTTAATTCAGTCATTTTCTGTTTCCTTTATGGTGGGGGTGCATCAACAAAAGTATTCAGACGGCCTCGTTTTTTTTCAGACGGCCTTGTTTAAAGATTATTCAACATCCAATGCACATAGCGGCTCACGCCCTCGTTTACATCAAAAAAGTTGCCTTCGTAGCCGGCGGCGCGCAGGCGCGAAATATCGGCTTCGGTGAAGCTTTGGTATTTGCCTTTGAGCGCATCGGGGAAAGGAATATAGCGTATCAGCTCTTCTTTCACCAATTCCGGCAGGCTCAGCGCGCTCTTGCCCTCGGCCACGCGGCAGGCATTCACGGTGGCGGCGGCCAAATCGTTAAACGGTTGGCTCTGGCCTGTGCCCAAGTTGAAAATGCCCGATTGGCCGGGGTGGTCGAAAAAGAAAAGATTCACCTTCACCACATCTTCCACGCTCACAAAATCACGGGTTTGGCCGCCGGCGGCATAGCCGTCGTTGGCGCCGAACAAATTCACATAGCCGTGTTCGCGATATTGGTTGAAATGGTGGAAAGCCACCGAAGCCATGCGGCCCTTGTGCTGCTCGTGCGGGCCGTAAACGTTGAAATAGCGGAAACCCGCCACTTGCGCGGTGAGCCCGTCGGCAATGCGGCGGCGCACCACTTGGTCAAACAGAAATTTGGAATAGCCATACACATTGAGCGGCTTTTCCAATTCGCGCTCTTCACGGAAAATCTCGCCCTTGCCATACACGGCGGCGCTTGATGCATAAAGATAAGGAATGCGCTCATCTTGGCACCAATCGAGCAAATCGAGGCTGTATTGATAGTTGTTGTCCATCATATAAAGGCCGTTTTGCTCCATGGTGTCGGAGCAGGCGCCATCGTGAAACACGGCTTTGATGTCGTGATAAGGCAGCACATGCTCGCGCACTTGGCGGATAAATTCATGTTTGTCGAGATAATGCTCTATTTCGCATTCGGCCAGATTTTTGAATTTATCGCCGTGGGTGAGGTTGTCTACCGCCACAATATCGGTGATGCCGCGTGCATTGAGCGCTTTCACAATATTGCAGCCGATAAAGCCGGCCGCGCCGGTTACGATAATGGTCATCACTTTTCCTTTTCTGCTGAGGCCGTCTGAAAGGTTTCAGACGGCCTGATAAACAAGCCTTTATTGCTCAAGCAAAGCCGCGGCCAATTCGTCAAACGTGCACACCGCCGTGCCGAGCTTGGCCACCACCACGCCGGCGGCGGTGTTGGCCAGATGCATGGCTTCTATCATATCGAAGCCGGCCGCCAGCCCCAAGCCCATGCTGGCAATCACGGTGTCGCCCGCGCCCGACACATCATACACTTCTTGCGCCCGCGTGGGCTGGTGGTCGATTTGGTCTGCACGGTAAAGGCTCATGCCCTCTTCGCTGCGGGTGAGCAGCAAGGCGGCTAAATCCAGGCGGCGGCGCAAGGCTTGCGCTTTTTCGGCCAGCTCTTGCTCGTTTTTCCAGCTGCCCACCACTTCTTTCAATTCGGCGCGATTGGGTGTGAGCAAAGTGGCGCCGGCGTATTTGTCGTAATCGTCGCCCTTGGGGTCGATCAACACGGGCTTGCCGGCTTCGCGCGCCCAATCAATCAACTCGGCCACATGGGTGAGGCCGCCTTTGCCGTAGTCGGACAGCAACACCACATCGTATTCGGGCAGCAAACGGCGGTATTGCGTTTTCACGGCATCGAGAATTTCGCGGTGCGGCGGCTCTTCGAAATCGAGGCGGATTAATTGCTGGTTGCGCGCCACCACGCGCAATTTCACGGTGGTGGCGATATCGGCATCGCGCAGCAGATGGGCGGCTACGCCGTCTTGCTGCATCAGGCTATCGAGCGCGGCGGCGGCTTCATCGTTGCCCACCACCGATAATAAAGCCGCATGGCCACCCAAAGCGGCGATATTGCGCGCCACGTTGGCCGCACCGCCGGCGCGTTGGTCGACATGGCCGATTTTCGCCACCGGCACCGGCGCTTCGGGCGAAATGCGGGACACATCGCCAAACCAATAACGATCCAGCATCACATCGCCCACCACCAACACGCGGGCTTGGGCAAAGCGGTTTTTCAATTGTTTGTCGTCAACATGAAACATCATCGTTTGCTTTCATCTCCATGATTTAATTTTTCAGACGGCCTTTTTTCAGACGACCTGCCTGCTAAACCAGCGCATTCACTTCGCGCAACACCGCCAGCGGGTCGGCGGCTTGCGTAATCGGCCGCCCCATCACCAAATAGCTCGAGCCGGCGGCTAAAGCTTGGGCGGGGGTCATGATGCGGCGCTGGTCGTCTTGATTGCCTTCTGTGTTCAAGCGGATGCCGGGCGTAACCAACACAAAATCCTCACCGCGCTCGGCGCGCAGCAAGGCGGCTTCGTGGGCGGAACACACCACACCGTCGAGCCCGCTTTGCTGCGCCAGATTGGCCAGCGCCGACACTTGCGCCTCAATGCTGCGCCCCACGCCGGTTTCGGCGAAATCCTGCGCATCCATGCTGGTGAGCACGGTCACGCCGATAAGCAGCGGCTTGTGGGCGCAACCGGCCACGGCCTCAGCCGCGGCGGCCATCATGCGCCGGCCGCCCGAGGCGTGCATATCGACCATCCACACGCCCATATCGGCGGCCACTTTGCAGGCTTGCGCCACGGTGTGGGGAATATCGTGGTATTTCAAATCGAGAAAAAGCTTGAAGCCTTGGTTAATCAGGCTTTCGGCCAAGTGGCGGCCGCTGGCGGTGAAAAGCTCTTTGCCGATTTTGAGCTGGCAAGTGTCGGGCTCGAGCCGGCGCACAAAGGCGAGCGTGCTTTTTTCATCGGCAAAATCCAGCGCCACAATCACGGGCATGCGCGCGGCGGCGGAGGGGAAATCGGTGATTAAAGGGTTCATCATGCATTCCGTTATCGAGCGTTCAGACGGCCTTGGCAATAAGCATACAGGCCGTCTGAAACCGGTGTTTCAAGCAAGAAATTTGGCCGGATTCGCCTGCACATATTCGGCAGCGGCGGCCAAATCTTCATCGGCGGCATCGTAATAATCGCCGTCCAGCTCTTCAAAATCGGCAAAGCGCGCGCGTATGGCTTCCAGCGGTGCGCCTTCATCGGCCAGCGCTTCGATGGCGGCACCGTTTTTCTCATAAAGCGCGCGGGCTTGGTCGATTATTTTCGGCGTGGGCTTGATGCGCCAGCGGCGCAGGCTGTCGGCCAGCGGGTTCATAAACACATACTCGCCGTAGCCTGCGGCAATGAGCTGCACAAAACCGCCCTCTTGCACTTGGCTGTCGAGATAGCAATAGGCCATCAGCGTGTGTTGCTCGTCGTTGAGCGCTTCCATCGCGGCCTCGCCTTCTGCTTCGATAAAAGCCAGATAGGCATCGCTGAGCGTGTAGAGAAAAGCGGCCGGGTCTTGCGGGTTGTAATCCGGTGCGGTGAAGCTTACCATATGGGTTCTCCTGCTTTTATTTTATTCAGACGGCCTCAATCGGCAGGCCGTCTGAAACTTTATACTTCAATGCGGTTGGGAGTGAAGGTTTCCCATTTGTTGCAGGCGGGGCAATGCCAGAAAAACACCTGCGATTTAAAGTGGCAGTTGCGGCAGCGATACATCAGCGATTTTTGCAGCTGGCGGCCGATCACGCCGCGCATCATGTCGGCATCGGCTTTCCAGCTGGGCTCCAGCTCGCTGATTTGCAGGCCGAGCAGGCGGTAAACGCCGCCCAAATCGGGCTTTTGCCGCACCAATTCCACCGCAGTTTGCGCCGCTTGCTGCTCGCCGTGCAAGAGCAGCGATTTATCGTAAATCACATTAATCAGGTCGAGCTGCGGAAAGGTTTTCATATAGCCGGTGAGCACATTGAGCCCTTCTTGCGGCAGGCCTTGTGCATCATAAGCGTCATAAAGGCGCTCGCCCACCATGCTCAAATAGGCATGGTTTTGCTTTTCAATCGCCGAATAAGCTTCAACGGCGGCGGCATAATGCCCTTCTTTTTGCTCGATGTCGCCCAAAATCATATTGGCACGGGTGCATTTTTTATTGGCATCGAGCGCTTTTTGCACGGCGGCGCGGGCGGCGGCAAAATCGGATTTAAACAAAGCCGCCTGCGCCAGCTCGCAATAAAATTGGGCGATTTCGAATTGATAGGTTTGCTCGTCGTGGCTGAGCCATTGCGCGGTGGCGATGGCTTTTTCCCAATCGCGGTCTTGCTGGTAGATATTGAGCAGCACTTGGCGCGCTTCTTTGCCCATATTGCCGCTTTCCAGGCCGAGAAAAATCTGCTCGGCTCTGTCCACAAGGCCGGCGCTTTGGTAATTCTGCCCCAATTCAAACAACACGCGCTCGCGCTTTTCGCCCACGGTGTCGGGCGAATCAAGCAGCGCTTGGTGCATGGCGATGGCTTTGTCGTTTTCACCGCGCTGGCGGTAGAGCTTACCCAGGGTGAGGTTGAGGTCATACGATTGCGGCTGCTGGTCGATCACTTCGGCCAATTCGCGTGCGGCTTTGCCGCTGTTGCGGTCGACCAGCGCATCGAGGCTTTTATAGAAGCCCACCGGCACGCTTTTGGCCTGCTTGAGCACGGTTTTCATGTCTACCCGCGCGGCAAACCAGCCCATGGCGAAAAACACCGGCAACAGGATAATCGGCAGCAGCCACATCCAGATTTCGTTTTCCATGCGCGCTTATTCCTTGGCGGCCGCAGGCACGGCCACATCATGGCTGCTCAGGCGGGCGGATTTCTTCACTTCGGCGCGCAGGCGCGCGTTTTCGTTGCGCAGCGAGAGCAGTCGGCCGAAAAGCGCCAGCAGGCCAAACACCGCACCCACCAAAAAAGCACCAAACAACACCAAAATCAGCGGCAGGCTCACTTCTTGACCGGGCAGATAGAAAAACTGCACCGCCTGCGTGTTGCTCACTGCCAGCAGTAAAAACACCAGCAGCACAATAATTTTGATTATCAAATAAACCGTTTTCATCAAATTCTCCGGAGGATGCGGTTGAGGCCGTCTGAAATAATGCACGGCGCTAGTTTAAACGATTTGTGTAAAGCGCACAAAAAAAGCGCCCTTGCCGGGACGCTTTATCATTAAGAAAACCGGAGCCACGGTTTTATTTTGAAAGCGGAAACACCGCTTTGAGCCACACGGCGTTGCCCTCTGGGCGGTTTTGCGCCACCACTTCTTTCTGCCATTTGAGGCTCGCAAACCAGCCTTTGCCGCTGTCGTATTTCACCGAGGGGCCGATGGCGAAGGCGCGGGTTTTGCTGTGGGCGAGCGTTTCGCCGTGTTGTTTGTCGGACGTGGTTTGTTGCAGCGCATAGCCGCCCACGCCGGCCGTCCAGCCGTTTCCGAATGCCCAGCCGGCGGAATAATCGGCGTGCAATTCGTCGCCGCTTTTATAGTCGGTGTCGCTGTTGCGCTGGTTGAAAATATAGCCGATTTTGGCATCGGCCACCACGCCTTTGGGCTGCACATAAGAAACGGCATACACAGGCTCGACGGCCCAATGGTTGGTGCCGATATTGGCCAGATCGTTTTTATCGTAACGGCCGGTGGGCAGATAGGTGTCGAGCGCCACAATGCTGTGCAGCTTGTCGCTGTGGTGGTAGCCCAGCGCTGCGCCGACCACAATGTCGCCTAGGCCGGTTTTGCGCTGGCGGCGGCTGCCGGCTTCCACTTCCAAATCGACCAGCGGCACGATGGTGTGCAGCGCCAAATCGCCGCCGAGCACTTTTTGCGGTGTGACCCAAATCAGGCGCGGGGCTATCACGTTGGCATTGATGCTGAAATTGGGCATGTTGAGGTTATCGCCGTTGTGGTCGTTGAGGCGGCCGGCGTGATAGTGCTGGCCATACACCATGCCATACACGCCCGGCGGCGGCAGCGCACCGGCCATAAAGCCTTCCACGCCATGCGGGTAAATGGATGCGCCGCCTTCGGTGGCATGCGCTTGTGCGGCCAGCGCCAGCAAGGCGATGGCGGGGAAAATGCGGGTGGGGCTCATGGGGTTTCTCCTGGGGGTTGTTGTGTTTTTTTAGGTGGGTTGCAGGCCGTCTGAAAGCTGACGGGAGCGAATTGCCGCTTGAGTTTCAGACGGCCTGATACAAAAACCAGGCAAGCCTTCGGAAACCCTTTTAAACAATATAAAACAAGAACATGCCGAATCTAAACAGGGTTTATGAGCAAACACGCATGCGGTTTCAGCGTGCTGTATAACGCGCGCGTGCCTATGGCACACACCCTACACACGCTTGCGCTACACGCTTGTGCTTACCAAGGCCGTCTGAAACTCAGTTGAAGCGCACGGAAGCTTGGCCGATGCCGCCGACAGACACCGAAAAATAATCGCCCGGCTGCACCCATTCGAGCGGCACCAGCGCGCCGGACAAAATCACTTCGCCGGCTTTGAGGCCGATGCCGAAGCGCCCGAGCGTGTTGGCGAGCCAGGCCACGCAGTTCACCGGGCTACCCAGCGCGGCCGCGCCGGCGCCGGTGCTGATGATTTTGCCGTTTTTCTCCACCACCATGCCGCAGGTGGCCAAATCAAGCTTGCGCGGGCTCACGGCGGTGTCGCCCAAAAGCAGCACGCCGCAGGATGCGTTGTCGGCAATGGTGTCTTGGATTTTGATTTGCCAACTTTCAATGCGTGAATCCACAATTTCAAAACACGGCATCACGCATTCGGTGGCGGCGAGCACATCGGCGGCGCTGATGCCGGGGCCCATAAGGTCTTTTTTCAGAATAAAGGCGATTTCACCTTCGGCGCGCGGCTGTATCATGCTTTGGCCAACGTCGATTTCCTGCCCCTGGCTATACACCATTTTGTCGGTGAGGTAGCCGAAATCGGGCTGGTCCACGCCCAGCATGTGCTGCACGGCATGCGAGGTGAGGCCGATTTTTTTGCCGACGATGCGCTCGCCCGCATCGAGGCGGTGTTGCAGAAATTGCAGCGAAATCTGATAAGCATCATCAATGCTGATGTCGGGCGCTTGCTCGGTGAGCGGGCGCACGCTTTGGCGGCTTTGCATGGCTTGGTAGAGCATGTGGCCGTAGTGGCGGATATCTTCCGGATTCATGGTTGGCTCCTTTGAGGCCGTCTGAAAAAAGGTTCAGACGGCCTGTTTTGTGTGGGTATGTTGATGCGCTTGTGCAGGCTGAAAAGCAGGTGCGCGGCTTTCGGCCTGCGGCCGAATGTCGGATTCGAGAATCCGACCTGCGGGTTTCAGACGGCCTCATCACATTTTGATGCAGATATTCTTCAGCTCGGTGTAAAACTCCAGCCCGTGCACGCCGCCTTCGCGGCCGATGCCCGATTGTTTGGCGCCGCCGAATGCGGTGCGCAAGTCGCGCAGAAACCAGCTGTTTACCCACACGATGCCGGCCTCTATCTGCTCGGCCACGCGGATGGCGCGGCTGCTGTTTTCGGTCCAGATGGCGGCGGCCAGGCCGTAGCGGGTGTCGTTGGCCAGCGCAATGGCTTCTTCTTCGCTGTCGAAGGGGCGGATGTGGCAGCAGGGGCCGAAGATTTCTTCGCGCACCACGCGGGCATCGTCGGAGAGGCCGGTCCAGATGGTGGGCGAAATCCATGCGCCTTCATTGAGTGCGGCACCCATATCGGGCACGCCGCCGCCGATTTCCACGGTAGCGCCCTCTTCTTCCGCAAGCCGGTAATACGACAGCACTTTTTCGCGGTGCTCAAGGCTTACCAAGGGACCGAAATTGGCTTCCGGATCATCGGGGCGGCCGGGCTTGAGCTTGGCGGTTTCTTCTTTCATGCGGCGCAAAAAGGCGTCAAAAAGCGGCCGCTCCACATAGATGCGCTCGGTGCCGAGGCACACTTGGCCGCAGTTGACAAACGCCGAGCGCATGCTGCCTTCCACCGCTTTTTCCAAATTGCAGTCGGCAAACACAATGGCCGGGTTTTTGCCGCCGCATTCGAGCGAAATATTGCGCAAGCCCACCGATGCGGCCTGCATGATGATTTCGCCGGTGCGGGTTTCGCCGGTGAAGGTGATGGCGTCGATGCCCGGATGGGCGGTGAGGAAAGCGCCGGCCGAATCGGGGCCGAAGCCGTGCACCACGTTAAACACGCCCGGCGGCACGCCGCATTCGTTCATCACTTCGCCAAGCAGCGTGGTGGTGGCGGGGGTTTCTTCAGATGGCTTCACCACCACGGTGTTGCCGCAGGCGAGCGCGGGGCCCACTTTCCAGGTCATCAGCAGCAGGGGCAGGTTCCACGGTGAAATCACGGCAATCACGCCTTTGGGCGTGCGCTGCCCGATGTTGAGCGCGCCGGCGCCGTCGGGCGTGTCGAGACGGAAGGCTTCGGTGGGGTGGTTGGCCAGCGTTTCCGAGAAAGCTTTGAAATTGGCCGCGCCACGCGGAATATCAATGTGCGCGGCCATTTTGTGCGGCTTGCCGGTGTCGCGGCATTCGGCTTCGAGAAATTCATCGAAACGCTCGTTGATGCGCTCGGCCACTTTGTTGAGCAACTCGATGCGCGCGGCTTGGGTGAGCTTGCCCCAAGGCTCGCTCAGGGCGGCGCGGGCGGCGGCCACGGCGGCATCCACTTCTTCCCTGCCCGCTTCGTGCACAAGCCCTATCAGGCTGTTGTCCACGGGGCTGCGGTTTTCAAAAGTTTTGCCGCTTTGCGAGCCGATATACACGCCGTTGATAAAATGTTTGAATTCTTGCATGGCTGGTTTCCTGAATAAAAGTAATCTTTCAGACGGCCTGATAAAGATTCAGGCCGTCTGAAAACATTTAAGTCAACACCGACAAAAAGCGCTCATTAAGCTGGCGGTCGTGATAGAAAATGGCTTTGCCCAGCTCTTGCGCATCCCAGGTGATCACGGGGTGGTCTTGATAGCGGTAGCCGCCGCCGGCAAACACTTCGTTGCGGTTGCCCGAGGGGTCGAAGAAATAAATCGTCTGCCCCTGCGTGAGGCCGTGGCGGGTGGGGCCGATGTCGAGCGAAGTGTCGGTCATGGAAATCAGGTCGGCCGCCATCAACACATCCTGCCAAGTGTCGAGGTAAAACGAAGCATGGTGAAACTTGCCTTTTTCGGCATGCTTGATAAAAGCCACATCGTGCGCTTTCATCGACACGCTCAAAAATTGGGCAATGCGCTCGCCATCGGGCGTGAGCACCTGCTCGGCCAAATCAAAGCCCAACACTTCGTTAAACAATTTAAACGTGCCGTCGAGATCATCGCCATAAAGCAGGCAGTGATCGAAACGGGTGGCCTTCATACCTTTCAAATCGCGCGGCCAAGCTTCGGGGTTGTGGCTGCCGATGCCGTAGCGGTCGTTTTGCTCTTTGTCGGCATAAAGCTCAAACACATGCCCCGTGGGCGCGGTGAAGCGCACGCGCCGGCCGCAGCCGGCCAACTCACCCGCTTCGATTTCGGCCACATCCAAGCCGCCGAAAGCTTCCAGCTCTTGCTTCAGCTTACTGAGCGTGGCGTCGTCCACCACCTTGAATGCCATAAAATCCATGCCCGCGCTGTCGGCTTCGCGCAACACCACCGAAAATTTGTCCACTTCGGTCAAGCCTTTGAAATACACGCGGCCTTGTTCATCTTGGCCGGCCTCAATCAGGCCGAGCAAGTCGCGGTAGTGGGCGATGGCCTCTTCCATATCCAGCACACGGATTTGCACGTGGCCCGGACGCATTACACCTTTTCTCATCTCGCTACTCCTTTGGTTTTATTTCTGTGGGGGTGCCGGCCGGCACAAACGAATCGCGCCGCACCGGCTCTTCGGGCGATATTTCCATATCGCTCTGGGGAAACACCCGGCAGGCCAGCACCACGCCCTGCCGGAGATCTTCTTCATTAATGTGCGCCTTGCTCATGGCTTTGCTGCGAAATTGCCCCGACCACACACGCACCCGGCACACGCCGCAGCCACCGCCACGGCAGCCCGCGGCCACATCCCGATTGCAGCGGCGCTCCAACGCGGCCAACAGCGATTTACCCTCGGGCACCTCCACACACAGCGGCGGCGCGGCTTCTTTTTTGATGCAGACAACAGGGCACACTTCACACCTCCTGATATTGAAATATTGTTTTTTAAACAAGTGCTTATTCAATTTAAGGCCGTCTGAAACTTTTTTCACCGAGCCGCCAAACGTGTGCGTGGCTGCGCCACATACCCTACCGCGGGGCAACGCTTGCTTGTTTCATGTGCGGGGTGTGTGCCATCGGCGCGTACGCGTTTTTCGGGTTAAACCCTAACGCCCGCGCGCTTTGGCCGATTCACCGGCGATGCCGAAATGCTGTTTGGGCATTTCATTAATCAGCACCCGCACCGATTCTTTCGGCGCATCGAGCGCGCGCACCAGCGCTTCGGTTACTTCACGAATCACGGCTTCTTTTTGCGCATCGCTGCGGCCTTCCATCATGTGTATCTGCACAATCGGCATGTTTTTCTCCTTATTCCCATCCCCAAAAGCAACCTTGCTGCGTTGTTTCGCCTTGCAAGCTTACTTTTTTGAATGGGTATGATTTGTGAACCGTTTTACTCAACGCGCCCGCTGATGCTGCCCAAGCCCTGATAGCGCACGCTGAAAGAATCGCCTTTGTTTACCTGCACCGCCGCGGTGATGGCGCCCACCATCACAAAGCTGCCGGCCGGCAGATATTCGCCGCGCTCGGCCAGCATATTGGCCAGCATCGCCACCGAAGCGGCGGGGTGGCCGAGCACGGCGGCACCGGCACCGGTTTGCACCACTTGGCCGTTGATTTCCATCACCACGCCCAGCGTTTTCAAATCCAGCTCATGCACCGGCCGGGCGCGGCCGCCCGTGATAAAGCGACTGGAGGAAGAGTTGTCGGCAATCACCGATTTCAGGTCGAATTTGAAATCTTTGTAGCGCGAGTCGATCACTTCCAGCGCCGGCACCACAAAATCGGTGGCAGCGAGCACATCGCCGATGTGGCAGCCGGGGCCTTTCAAATCGGCTTTGGTCACAAAAGCCAGCTCGGCTTCGATTTTCGGGTGGATGAGTTCGTCATACACAATCGCGCCGCCGTCGGGCACGCTGAAATAGTCGGCCAAAAAGCCGTAGCAAGGCTGGGCAACGCCCATCTGGCTCATTTTCGCCCACGAGGTGAGCCCCATTTTCATGCCCACGATTTTGGTGCCGCGTGCTTCTTTGCGGCGGCGGATCGCCCACTGAATATCAAACGCATCTTGATAATCCATATCGGGAAAATCATCGGTGATTTTGGTCACTTCGAAAGCCTGCAATTCGGCGTTTTCCAAGTGCTCGGCCAATTCTGCAATCTGCAGGGTGTTTAAGGTGCTCATGCGCGGTGTCCTTTCTGTTTGGCCATGGTTAAGGCCAAGTCTTCAATCATGTCTTCCTGCCCGCCCACGGTGCCGCGGCGGCCCAATTCCACCAAAATATCGCGCGCGCTCACGCCGTATTTCTGCTCGGCGCGCTTGGCAAACAGCAAAAAAGAGGAATACACGCCGGCATAGCCCAGCGTGAGCGCGTTGCGGTCGATGCGGATCGGGTGCTCCATCATCGGCACCACAATGTCTTCGGCCGCATCCATGATTTTGTAGAGATCGATGCCGTGCTCGGCACCCATGCGCTCGAGCACCGCCACCAACACTTCCAGCGGCGTGTTGCCCGCGCCTGCGCCCAGGCCGGCCACGGAGCCGTCGATGCGCAGCGCACCGGCTTCCAGCGCGGCGAGCGAGTTGGCAATGCCCATGCCCAAATTGTGGTGGCCGTGAAAGCCGATTTCGGTTTCAGACTTGAGCGCTTGGCGCAGTGCGCCGATTTTTTGCGACACTTCATCAGGCAGCATGTAGCCCGCCGAATCGGTGCAATAAATGCAGTTGGCGCCATAGCCTTCCATCAGCTTGGCCTGCGCCACGATTGTTTCAGACGGCACCATATGCGCCATCATCAAAAAGCCCACCGTGTCCAGCCCCAAATCGGCGGCTTTGCTGATGTGTTGCTGCGACACATCGGCCTCGGTGCAATGGGTGGCCACGCGTATGCACGACACGCCCAAATCTTTGGCCATCAAAAGGTGATCCACCGTGCCGATGCCGGGCAAAAGCAGCGCGGAAACCTTGGCCTGCTTCATTTTCGGCACCACCGCGCCCAGATAGGCTTCGTCGCTGTGGGCGGGAAAACCGTAATTAAGCGAAGCGCCGCCCAAGCCGTCGCCGTGGGTGACTTCAATCATCGGCATGCCGGCTTCATCAAGCGCCGTGGCCACGGCCACCATTTCATCCAGCGAAATCTGATGGCGCTTGGCGTGCATGCCGTCGCGCAGGCTCATATCGTGCAAAATGGCTTTTTTACCTTGCAAATTCATGGTTTTCTCCTTAATTCAACGCGCCGGCAGTTTCAGACGGCCTTGAGCCGCTTCTTCGGCAAACATCTCGGCCGTGCGCAATGCGGCGGCGGTCATGATGTCGAGGTTGCCGGCATATTCGGGCAGAAAGTCGCCCAAGCCGCGCACTTCCATAAACACCGACACTTTATTGCCGTCAAACACAGGGCCATTTACCAGCGTGTAGCCCGGCACATAGCGCTGCACTTCGGCCACCATCTGCTTAACCGATTCGGTGATGGCCGCCTGATCGGGCTCGGTTTCGGTGAGGCAGTGAATGGTGTCGCGCATCATCAGCGGCGGCTCGGCCGGGTTGATGATGATGATGGCTTTGCCCTCTTTCGCGCCGCCCACCGAAGCCACGGCCGCGGCGGTGGTGCGGGTGAATTCATCAATGTTGGCGCGCGTGCCCGGCCCCACCGATTTGGACGACACCGTGGCCACAATTTCGCCATACGCCACCGGCTGCACGCGCGACACCGCCGCCACAATCGGCACCGTGGCCTGGCCGCCGCAAGTGACCATATTTACATTCATTTCCAACTTATCGGCATGCGCGCGCAGATTCACCGGCGGCACGCAGAAAGGGCCGATGGCTGCGGGCGTGAGGTCTATCATCATCACGCCCAATTCATTGAGCTTGCGGCTGTTTTCCGCGTGGGCATAAGCCGAAGTGGCATCGAAAGCGATGCGGATATCGTCGGCCAACACATGCTCAAGCAAGCCGTCCACACCCGTGGCGCAAGCCTTGATGCCCATTTCGGCGGCACGTTTGAGGCCGGCGGATTCAGAGTCGATGCCCACCATCCACACCGGCTCTATCCATGCCGAGCGCTGCATTTTCATCAGCAAATCGGTGCCGATATTGCCCGGCCCGATAATGGCCGCTTTTAATTTTTGGTTCACGACTGTTTCCTCTTGTATTTGGCTTTCAGACGGCCTCTGATTTCATACAGGCCGTCTGAAAAGCCTTGTGGTTTGCCAAATCAAATCTTTTTAAACAAAGCCGAACGGGTGGCGCTGCTGCCGTCGGCGGCGGTGAGAAAGCGCTCCATATGAATATCGCGCTCAAACAGGCGGCTCTGCATCAGCGTGGACACGGCCGCATCAATCATCGGCGGCGGCCCGCACAAATAAGCCTTGTGGCCGCTGCATCGGCGGCTGAAATAATCGGCCACGGCTTCGTGCACAAAGCCGTGAAAGCCCTGCCAGTTATCCTCCGGCAATGCGGCGTTGAGCGCGGGAGGAATATAGTGAAACTGCTCATGCGCCGCGGCCAGCGCTTCAAAGCGCTCGCGGTGGTAAAGCTCGGCCACATTGCGCGCGCCTTGGAAAAGATAGATTTGGCGCGCATCGCCCTCTTCGATTAAATCGAGAATCATCGCTTCGGGGCTCGACAAACCGGAGCCGCCGGCGATAAAAATCACATCTTGCGCATCGGATTTGCGCACGAAAAACTGCCCGTAAGGCCCTGATAAATCGAGCGTGTCGCCCACTTTCAATTGCTCGTGCAGCCAAGTGGTGGCCGCGCCGCCTTCCACCTTGCGCACATGCAATTCAACCGTGCCGCCCTGCGAGGGCGGGTTGGCAATCGAAAAAGCGCGCGTGCCCTCCACGCCCGGCACTTGCAGATTGATGTATTGCCCCGCCTGAAACGGCATATAGCGGTCAAGCTTGAGCGTGATGCCCAGTATGGTGGGCGAGAGCATGGCCAGCGCCCTTACTTCGGCTTGATAATCCTGCACCGGATGGCCGGCGAAATCGGGGTCGACATCAATATCGGCTTCGATGGTCATATCCGATTCGGGCAGGCAGCAGCAGGCCAACACCTTGCCCTCGTCGCGCTCCACATCCATCAGCGCAAACGAAGAAGCATTGCCCGCATCACCAAAGCCCTCGAGCACCTGCACTTTGCAGGTGCCGCAAGTGCCGTGGCCGCAGGCAAACGGCAGCCACACGCCTTGGCGCAGCGCCGCAGCCAGAATGGTTTGGCCCTCTTCCACTTCGATCACATCGCCGGTGGGCTCAACAGTTACTTGATAGCTCATGGCTTGTTTCCTTATTTCCCATCACAAATCGCTTGGTTTTCAAAAAGCGGCGGTTTTCAAATCTGCCGGTTTGCACGCTCACCCCCCATATCAACTGCGTCGGTCGGGTTCTCGAATCCGACACTTGTTCGTAGAACAAGCTTTTCAGGGTTGCGGCGAATGTCGGATTCGAGAATCCGACCTACAGCTGAAGCCCGAAATGTTTCAGACGGCCTTACACGCTTATCACCTACTATTCGGGCGGGTACAAATGCTTGAACAGCTGCAATCTTTCAGACGGCCTGTCATCCAACCCCCTCACCCTCAGGGAAAAGGCTGGAGTGAGGCTGGCAAACCGCAGGTTTACATCACCCCACATGCCATATCGCGCCAAATCCCTACCCGCTCACACGCCGCTGCCCTGCCAGCCGTTGAGGCCGGGGGTTTTGAAACGCAGCAGCGATTTATGGTCGAAGCCGAGCTCAGCCAGGGTTTTGCCGTCATCGGGCTGCAAGGGCGCATCGTTGAGCTGCCATTGCACTTCGCTCCATTTGATGTGCTCGAAATCGGGATGCTGGCCGAAGCCTTCTGCCAGCACTTGCTCGCGCAAGGCCTGAAAAGGCATATCGGGCGGCAGCGGAAAGGTTTTGGCGGCGCAAAACAGCAAATGCTCGTCCCAGCCCACATAAACAATAATGTTGCCGCCGAAGTTTTCGCGGCGGTCGCGGATGTCGCCGCGGTAATCGGGGGTGATGGCTTTAACCGGCATGGTGTTTCTCCTCAGTTTTGTTGTTTTGTTTTCAGACGGCCTGTGTCGGCTTGAGGCCGTCTGAACGTTTGGGTTTAAGCCGCGCCTTTTTTCCATTCGTTCCAGCGCCGCTCGTCGGGCGAGCCTTTCATGTCGAGGTTGTCGGCACCCACATTGATGCGGTAATACTCACTCAACACTTTTTCCAAATCCGCGCCCCCACAGTTGCCCTGCAAAATCTGGTGCACCGGCAGCCAGGCTTGGGCGAATTTTTCAGGCTCGTTCACAAAAATATCGTGACAGCCGTCGGAGCACATGTGGTAGCGCTCGCCTTCAAACATGGCGTTGCGGTAGCTGATTTGGCCGGGGTCGCTCTGCATTTCGGTGAAGCCCATCGGCACTTGGCACACTTGGCACAGCTGCGGCAGGCCGCTGGAATAAAAGCGCTTGCCTTCGGCTTCCATTTTTTTGGCCAATTCCCAACGCGGGCGGTAGTATCGGTCGAAAGTTTCAGGGTATTTTTCGCTCAGCCAATCGAGCTCTTCATCGGTGGGAATCCAGGTGTGGAAGCCCGCCGCATGGCCGAAGTTGTAGAAAATCCACCACGCTTGATGCGAAATGTGTTCTTTTTCTTTTTCAATCACTTCGCTGTATTTGGGCGCGCGGATGCCGTAGCGGGCCAAATCTTTGAAAAGCGCGCCGCCGGCTTCTTCGAAATACACTTCCCAAGCTTCTTTCCACGACATCACTTTGTTGGGCAGCATGTAGTCCATCATCATCGCCACGATGGAAAGCAGCCGCGTGCCGCGCCAAAACCATTTGTCTATCCACATTTGCACGATGGGCAGGTTGTCTTCGTGCTGCTCAAGCAGGAATTTGATGATTTCGAGGCCGAGCGTCATGTGGCGGGCTTCGTCGGATTGGGCGCTGAAGCCAAACGTCACCGTGGCCATGTCGCCGTTGTGCGCCGCGCCCGACATAAAGGGCACAAACAAAAGATTGGTCAGCACGTATTCAAACGAAAAGCTGATGGCGAGCAGAAATTCAAACGGCCCGGCCGAGCGCGCGTCTTCAAAAAACGATTTGGGCACGGAGAGATACCACACGCGGTCGTGCATATGGCTCCAATCCTGAAAGCCGTCGAAGAATTTGTTGTAATGGCTCATGGCGTGGATTTGCGTTTGCACATGGCGCAATTCGTCGATCGACTGCATCTGGCAGGCAATGCGCGCGCCGATGCCGCCGAATTGCCGCCCCACATGGGCATAGCCCTGAAAAGCCTGATATTCGAGCGGGGTTACGCCGGTGAGGAAAATCTTGATGGCGTTGAGATAGCGCGGGTCGGAAATATTCATTTGGCCGTTGTTTTGCGCAAATGCATCGAAAATGGCATAAAGTTTTTTCTCTTTTTCGGCTTGGTATTTCCAATAAGCATCCATGGTGAGGCGGAATGGGTCTTCCCATTTCGACCAATCGGTGATTTTGATGCCCTCGAAATCTTCATAAGGGAATGCCTGTTTGCGCTCTTGATAGGAAAATTCCCAATCCAAATCGCGGGTGAGCAGGCGGTATTTGTCTTTAATATTGAGCTTGGCTGCCATTTGTGTTTTCTCCTCTGCCCAGCCGCTTAGCGCTGCCAGCTCAGGCTGAATTGTTCGTCGTCTTCATCCACGTTGCCGCCGATGGTGATCAAATTAAGATGCAATTCCTGCACATCCCAGCTTTGGCCGAGCTTCTCTTCCACCGTGCTGCGGCGCACCACCAGCGAATCTTCGCGCTCCATGCGTATCATCGCGGGCTGGTAAATCACGGTCACGTTGGGGTTGTCGGCTTCCACCGCTTCCACGATGTAGCGCGACAAATCGTTGTCTTGCAGCGCCAGATATACTTTCGACATCACTTTCTCCTTATCTTTTTTCAGACGGCCACGCCGGCTTTGGCGGCGCGTTTGCCGATTTCTTCTGCCGCAGCGCTCATTGCGCCCTCTGCCGCATCGCCCAGCAAAGCTTCGGCCACTTCGCCATAAGCCGCGGCCACTTGCGGCTGCCATTTTTCCAGCCAGCCGGCCAGCAAGGCGCGGTTGGCTTCACTCTCGGCGGCGGCGGCTTTAAACACGCTGTCGCTCCAGGCGGAAATGTCTTTCAGGCAGTCGTGCATAAATTCGGTGAGCATGGCCATATCGCGCGCACCTTGTCCGGCCAACGCCTGCTCGAGGCCGGTGTAGAAAATCTGGCGGATGTGGCTGTCTACCAGCAAAGCCTGCACCCAAAAAAGCGCAAACCAATCTTGCTCCACCAGCATCTCTTCGCACAAAGCGCGCACGCCCTGCCAAGCCGGGTGGCTCATCCATATTTCTTTGGCCTCGGCCAGCGATTGGCCGCTGTTACCGTCGAGCAGCAGGCCGATGCGCGACAAGTATTGCGCCATGCCCATCCGGTCCATGCCGGCATAAAGGCAGGCCTGCGTGATGGCGGTGCCGTAGCCGTAGGCCGCGCCCGACATATGGTTCAGATTGGCGGTTTGCTCCACATGCCGCAGCGGCAGCAGGCCGAACACCACCGCTTTGCGCGCTTCTTCGCCGATAAAGCCGGCCAAATCGCGCTTTTCGAAAAAAGCATAATTGTGTTCGGCCGCATCCTGCATACGGGCGCGGTTTTGCACATAAGCGCCGTAGTAAAACTGGCGCGGGTCGCGCAAGGCATACCAATCGGCCATTTCCAGCGCGGTGTAGTGCTTGTCGTTCAGCTCTTTTTGCGGCTGCCACAGCGGCCGATAGTGAAAATTGGCGGTGGCCTGCGCATCATAAGTGGCTTCCTGATAGCGGGTGGCCGGCTTTTCACCGAAACGGCGCGCAATATTGGCATAGGTGTGGCGCACCGGCGCGATGGTGGCGGTTTTGATTTCCAGAGTCATACAAAGCTCCTGCAAGATGGGTTTCAGACGGCCTGCTGCTCTTGATGCAGCGGCCCCACAAGGGTGTTTTCGCCGTAGCGCCATTTTTCGGCCTCGGCATCGTTTTGCGCCATTTGCGCCGCACTCATTTCCACCACTTCGTTGTGGCGGCAGAAATCGGCAAAGCTTTGCGGCGGCATAATCAATTCCACATAAAGCGTCGGGTCGTTGATGGCAAAATCAAACTCCACAAAACGCGCCCCCGGCTCACTGCGTATGCGGATGTATTTCACCAGCCCGCCGGCAGCCTGATTTCTTAATTTATTTTTTTTCATACATTTCTCCCGAAAAATCCAAGCAGCTTTACATTTAGCAAAGCAAATCATGTGCCAACTTTTAAAAAACAATATACAATATTGATATATAATCAATTTATTATTTAACCCGCTAAAAGCCCCTATTTTTTATCCGGCTTTTTTCACCATTTGATCAAATTCAAAAAAGCCGTTTAAGCATTTGCTCAATTTATCTCATTTACATAAAAATAATACCCGCCGAAAGCATTGACACCCCCGATTCAACGGTGCCACTATCACAAAAAACATCCGGCCAACGCCGCTTTCGGCGCCGCCGGAACATAAAAAAAGCCATGCAAAGGAAGGAATATGAACGCACAAAAAAAAGCCGCCCATTGGGCGCAAGATTTGCTGGATGAAATCCGCTTCGATGTGGAAAACGGCAAAATCTGGTTTCACGGCGAGCGCATGCTGCTCAGCCACGCTTATGCCTTGTGGCAATTTCGGGAAGACTTAATCGAATCGCTCGGCATGGCGCGCGCCAAGCGCTTTTTGCTGCGCTACGGCTATTACGCCGGCATGCAGGATGCCCAAATCGCCAAAAAAATCCGCCCGCACCAAAGCATAGAAGAAGCCTTTGCCGCCGGCCCCCAGCTGCACACCATACGCGGCATGGTCAAAGTCACCCCGCGCCTGCTTTCGTTTGATGTGGAAAAAGGCCTCTTCAAAGGCACGTTCGACTGGCACGACTCTTTCGAAGTGAGCTACCACAAAAAGAAGCACGGCATTTCCAAAGAGCCGATCTGCTGGACGCTCTTGGGCTATGCCAGCGGTTACACCAGCTATTTTCTGGGCAAAGAAATCGCCTTTAAAGAAACCTTGTGCGAAGCCATGGGGCACGACCATTGCCACATCATCGGCAAAACGGTAGACGAATGGGAGGGCGAAACCGATCTCGAGCGCTCGTTTCTGCCCGATTCCATCGAAGAAGAGCTTTTCAGCCTGCGCAACGAAATCAACGAATTAAAGCAGCAAAACCACCACGATTTACTCGACAGCACCCAATTATTCGATGCCGTGGGCGAATCGGCGGCTTTCCGCCAAGTGTGCGATTTACTGGAAAAAGCCTCGCAAAGCAAAGTGAGCGTGTTGCTCGAAGGCGAAACCGGCGTGGGCAAAGAAGCCTTTGCCAAAGGCCTGCATGCCGGCAGCCGCCGCGCCGACCAGCCTTTTGTGGCCGTGAATTGCGCCTGCATTCCGCCCGAATTGGTGGAATCGGAATTATTCGGCGTGGAAAAAGGCGCGTTTACCGGCGCCGTGCAGAGCAAGCCCGGCAAATTCGAGCGCGCCCATTCGGGCACTATTTTTTTGGATGAAATCATCGAGCTCTCGCCACGCGCACAAGCCGCCCTTTTGCGCGTGCTGCAAGAGGGCGAGCTCGAGCGCGTGGGCGGCAGCCAAACCCGCAAAATCGACGTGCGCGTGGTGGCGGCCACCAATGAAAACCTGCTCGAAGCCGTGCAGCAAGGGCGCTTTCGTGCCGATTTATATTACCGCCTCAACACCTTTCCCGTGTTTATCCCGCCCTTGCGCGAGCGCCGCTAGGATATTCCGCTGCTGATTCAATATTTTCTGAAAAAATACACCGCGCTTTATCAGAAAAACATCCCCGGCATCAGCGACTACGGCCGCGAGCTGCTGCTCAACCACCCGTGGCCGGGCAATATCCGCGAGCTGGAAAACGTGATCGAGCGCGGCGTGATTCTCACCGACCACAACCGCCCCATCCAAGCCGAAGCCCTGTTTGCCGGCCTCGCCGCCGCGCCCGCCCTCCTAGCCATTTCCGCCCAAGCAGGCACCTTGGCCAGCGCCCCGGCCGGCAGCAGCAACGAAGCCTATATCCAAAACCTGCTCGAAACCGATTTCAACCTCGATAAATGGAACGAGCAAATCATGCTCGCCGCCATCAAACAAAGCGGCGGCAATATTTCCGATGCCGCCCGCAAGCTCGGCATCAGCCGCCCCACGCTCGCTTATCAGTTGAAAAAATACCGGCAGGAAGATCTCAATCCCTAAACCGCCATTGCATGATATAGTTAAATGAATGAAAAACTTATACAAAAATAAGAAATTTAGCATCATGTGTAGGGTGTGTGGCGCAGCCACGCACGCGGTTTAAACGGCTTCTGCATATGGCTTGCTACATGCGCCTGTATAAGTTTTTCTTTCATTCCACTATATTGAAAGGCCGTCTGAAAAGTTTTCAGACGGCCTTTGCCAAACCCAAGCCTGCCGCTTCCCAATATTGCACTCAAAGAAGCGCTGAATAACGCATTGCGCCGGCGTTTTTCAGAGCCTCCTTAAAAACCCAACCTCAGGCCGTCTGAAATAATTTCCCCGCCAAGCGCAAAGCCGCAGCGAAATCGGGTAAAATACGCCCGATTCCACCTGACCGAAAAGGCCTTGTTTAAAATGAGCAATTCACTGAGCTACCGCGATGCCGGTGTCGATATCGACGCGGGCGACCAATTGGTTGAAAACATCAAACCTTTTGCCAAGCGCACCATGCGCCCCGAAGTGCTGGGCGATTTGGGCGGCTTCGGCGCGCTGGTGGAAATCAGCAAAAAATACCGCAACCCGGTGCTGGTGTCGGGCACCGACGGCGTGGGCACCAAACTCAAACTCGCTTTCGATTGGGACAAACACGACACCGTGGGCATTGATTTAGTGGCCATGAGCGTAAACGATATTCTCGTGCAAGGCGCAGAGCCTTTGTTTTTCCTCGATTATTTCGCCTGCGGCAAACTCGATGTGGCGCGCGCCACCGATGTGATTAAAGGCATTGCCGCCGGCTGCGAAGAATCGGGCTGCGCGCTGATTGGCGGCGAAACCGCCGAAATGCCCGGCATGTATCCCGAGGGCGAATACGATTTGGCGGGCTTTGCCGTGGGCGTGGTGGAAAAAGACCAAGTAATCAACGGGCGCAGCATCGTGCCCGGCGATGTGGTGCTGGGCTTGGCCTCCAACGGCGCCCATTCCAACGGCTATTCGCTCGTGCGTAAAATCATCGAACGCGACCAGCCCGATTTGGATGCCGAATTCGACAACGGCCAAACCCTGCGTCAAGCCATCATCGCGCCCACCCGCCTTTATGTGAAGCCGATTCTGGCCGCGCTCAAACAATTCACCATCAAAGGCATGGCGCACATCACCGGCGGCGGCATCACCGAAAACGTGCCGCGTGTGCTGCCCGAAAACACCGTTGCCCAAATCGATGCCAAAGCGTGGCCGTTGCCGAAGTTGTTCCAATGGCTGCAACAAGGCGGCAATGTCGAAACTCAAGAAATGTACCGCACCTTCAATTGCGGCATCGGCATGGTGGTGATTGTCGCCGCCGAAGATGCCGAAGCCGTGCAGGCATTCTTGGCCGGACAAGGCGAAACCGTGTATCGCTTGGGCGAAATCCGCAGCCGCGTAGGCGACGAGCACCAAACCCAAGTTGTTTAACAATCAACATCAATCAGGCCGTCTGAAACAAGTTTTACAGCAATTTTGAATTGTGCTGTAAAACTTGTTTCAGACGGCCTGATTATTTTACATCTGCTGCGTTACCATCCGGTTGAGCTGCCAATTTAGAAAGTCGGCATATGCGCTGCCTTTATCGATCAAAGCCTGCTCGTCGGCCGTCGGCGCTTCCGCTTTGGCTTCCGCACGCAAATCCGCGCTGTTTTGCCAACGCCGGTATTCGCGGCTGCTCAAATTGAAAAAGCCGTGTTCCGTCAACAACACCTCGCTATTGTAGCCATAACCGCACCACGGTGAAGAGGGTTCTGCCGCCACCAGATTGCAGCCGTTTTGATAATAATCGCGCTCGGATAAGGAAAGCGCATACAAGGTCGGCATCACATCTTTATGCGAGCCTGCCCGTTGGGGCCTGTAAACCGCTTCGTTGCGGTATTCGGGCGGCACATACAGATAAAACGGCACAGCGTGCCCCAGCGCCGTTTCGTTGGGCTCGGGATAGCCGATGGCGCGCATATTGTGGTCGCCCGTGGCCGCAATCACCGTATGCGGCGCGTGTTGTTTCACTTCGCTGATAAAGCGCCCCAATTGGTCATTGCTGTAGCGGAACGTGTTCAGAATTTCATTTAACGCTTCACCTGTCGCCAACTGGCTCAAACGGCTTTGCTCTTGGTTGTCCAACTTAAAGGCCAAGCGTTGATGCGGCGCAGGCAATTTATAAGGCGGATGATTGGTCATCGACATCATCATCACAAACACCGGTTTGCCGCTTTGCTCCGCTTCGGCCAACACCTCTGCCGCATAACGGAACATATATTCGTCCGGCACGCCCCAAGTATCTGATTTCGCTTCGGGATAGCGGGCTTTCAGCGTATTCTCATCCACAAAATCATCTACACCCAAATGCGTGAGAAAATTATTGAAATCGCGCCAGCCACCGTTACCCGCCGTAATATACATCGTGCGGTAACCTGCATCATGGTAGGGCTTGAACATATTGCTGATGAATGATTTATTTTTCGCTGTAGATTGGCTCAAATTCAGCTTGGGACTGCGCACAAAAAAGCGGTGCAGCGAATCGCTGGTGCCGTCGCCCTCGGAAACAAATTTGCGGAACACCCAATCTTGCTTAAAGTGCGGTGCCAATGCGCCCATCAAATCACGCTGCGGCGTATCCAACTGCAAGAGATGGCTGCCCATACTTTCCATCACCGCCAACGCCACATTCGGGCGGTGCGCCTCCACCGCAGCGTTATGCGGTGTTTTTACCACAAATTGCGACAACGCCGCCGATGCCGCCGGCTTGCCCTGCAAACGGCTGATAAGCTTGATTCCGTCTTCATCAGAAACCTCATCAAAAGAGCCGCTGTTCTTATATTCTTTACGCGCCCAATCCAAGGAAATCAAAGCATTGGGCACCAATCTGTTGAGTTGCGATGCCGCAGAAATCTGTGCCGAATCCTGCCGTAAAGGAAACTTACCCATCGAGCCGCGAATGCCCGCCGCCAGCAACAATAGCGGCAACACCGCCAAAACAGCTTTCAGCCAAAGGCCGTCCGTCTGCCGGACACGCTCTCCTGCCCGCAAACGCACGCGGGAAAGCAGCTTGTACCCCGCCCCCCCGACCACAGCCAAGCCCAGCAATACGCTTAAAACAGGGAAGTCAGACCACATGGTTTTCAACACCGCCGCAGGGTCCTCATCGACCAATCCGAACACAAACACATCAAACTGGCGCTCATAAACCCCGAAATAGAACACATTCGCCACCGTTGCAGTGAGCAGCAACAACAAAAGCCCGAGCAACAGCTTGTTTTGATGGCGGTCAAACCAGGCAGCCGATTTCACAGTTGCCAAACAGGCCGCCCCCAACAACAAAGGCAAAGCCACAACAATGGCACTGATTTTAATATCAAACTGCAATCCCTTGAAAAACATAGCAAAAACATCGGCCGCATATTCGTTTTTCACCGTATCCGACACATAGCGGTAAAATAAAAAAGCACGCCCCAGCCCCAAAATCAGCAACGACAGCAAAAACACCGCCAGCCATTGCACCAACCATTTTTTATAAAATAAATACCGCATTTCCCATCCTCAAATAACAGCCCGAGCTTTAAATAACAGCCCGAGCTTTCAGACGGCCTCAGGCTTACCGTATATCATCAAGCGGCACATTATACTGACATTTATCATCCGCCCGACAGCGGCAAATAATACCAATTCTAAAAAAATAAGATAACAAGGCGGCGAGCCGAAAATAGTGTAGGAAATTCTAGCGTTGTTTACAGTATTTGAAAGACAATACTGCAATGAGCATCCTCAAACACACCCAAGCCGAACACCAACAAGCCATGAGCGATTACGTTACCCGACATTGGGCGCAATACCGCGCCGGTGAAATCGACTTTGCCCAAGCCAAAGCACTGGCCAAATAAGCCAATGAACAAACACAACCAATCCGACATTCTCAGCATCAACCAAGTGCAGCTTTTGCTCTCTGAAAAGCGCACCTCGCTCTCGGTGATGCGCACCGGCATTGCCATGCTGGCGCTGCCGCTCTCCATTTTCAGCGCCCTGATTGCCACCTCCAAATATTACGAAATCACCCATGTGTGGCCGCTTTTGGCGCTGGTGAGCAGCATCAATCTGCTGCTGATTGCCTTTTCCGCCTACCTGATTATCCGCTCGCTGCGGCGCATGCACCGCTACGACCAAGCCATCGCCGCCATCAAGCGCGAACATGAAACGCTGAAAAAGCTGATTTGAGCACAGCAGGCGAGTTTTGAGCCAAAACATTGCCGCGTGATGAAATGTGAACAGACCCTATAGATACGGCAACTAATTATTGAATATTCACATCCTCTTGCCCGCAGCAGAAACCTGTTCCCTCTCCCGTGGGAGAGGGCTAGGGAGAGGGCAACAAGCCAAAGGCTTGTTTGCCGGTATCTGAAAATGTTCAATATTTAATTGCCGAATCAACAAGGTCGTCTGAAAACCCGTTCAGACGGCCTTTAAGCTTATCCGCAATAATGCTAATATCCGCCACACACCACAACAAACGGAGAAACTGCATGACCACCCTGCCCCGCCCCGAAATCGATGAACACGGCCTGCTCGAATATTCCGTGGTTTACACCGACCGCGCCCTCAACCACATGTCGCAAAAGTTTCAGACGGCCTTGCGCGAAATTTCCGCCACGCTGAAAAAAGTGTATGGTGCCGATTATGCCGCCGTGGTGCCCGGCAGCGGCACGTCGGGCATGGAAGCCGTGGCCCGACAATTGGCGCGAGATGAAAAATGCCTGATTATCCGCAACGGCTTTTTCAGCTTCCGCTGGACGCAGATTCTCGAGCAAGGCCGCATCGCCGCAGACACGCGCGTGTTCACCGCCCGCCAGGCCGACGAAGCGCAAGCGCCGTTTGCGCCCGCGCCAATCGAAGAAGTGGCCGCTGCCATCGCCGAATACCGCCCTGCCGTGGTGTTTGCCCCACATGTGGAAACCGCCTCGGGCATTATGTTGCCCGACGATTATATTCAAGCGCTCGCTAAAGCCGTGCACGCCGTGGGCGGCTTACTCGTCATCGACTGCATCGCCTCGGGCTGCATCTGGCTTGATATGCAAAAGCTCGGTATTGATGTGTTGATTTCCGCGCCGCAAAAAGGCTGGAGCGGCTCTCCCTGCTGCGGCCTGGTGATGCTGAGCGAAGCCGCTTATCAAAAAGTGCAAGCCACTGAATCCGACAGCTTCTCGCTCGATTTGAAAAAATGGCTCGCCATCATGGCCGCTTTTGAAAACGGCGGCCACGCCTATCACGCCACCATGCCCACCGATGCGCTTCTGATTTTGCGCGAGGTGATGCAGGAAGCCGAAGCCATCGGTTTCGATAAGCTCAAAGCCGCACAAACCGAATTGGGCGCAAAAATGCGCGCACTCTTGGCCGCACAAGGCTTCCCCAGCGTGGCCGCGGCCGGCTTCGAAGCCCCCGGCGTGGTGGTGAGCTACACCACCCATCCCGAAATCCAAAACGGCAAAGCTTTTGCCGCACAAGGCATGCAGATTGCCGCCGGCGTGCCGCTGCAATGCGGCGAACGCAGCGATTTTTCCACCTTCCGCTTAGGCCTTTTCGGCTTGGACAAGCTGCAAAACATCGAGCGCACCGTGGCCGCATTTGCCGATATTTTGGCGCGGGTGGAAAACGCTTAAAGCCAATACTGCAAACAGGCCGTCTGAAACGTTTCAGACGGCCTGATATATTGTTGTTTCTACTGTTCTTCAACACAAGTACGATTAGGCCGCAGGCCGTAATCGTATACATGGCTGTTCCCGCACCGCCGTCTTATACCAATCTACCAATTCAAAAACAAGCTGCCAAGGCAGTAAACCGAAGACAATACGGATACGGCAAGGCAGCGGGGTTATTTTTTGAGCCGGGTATTTTAGTTGAAATGAAAGCTTCTAAAAATACACAAATTTGTAAGACGGCAAAAAGTGTATATGTTTTGATAAACTGTATAAAAGTTCCAAAATTAATTCAATTTAACATTAAGTGAAGCGGAGTATTTCTATGCATTATGCCACCGCCAAAGTTGCTTTTGCTGTCTATCTGTATGGTTTGGGCAAATTTGCCGAGCGCGCCCGGCCGGAAGTGCCGGATGAAACGTTGCAAACCTATATCCGGATGTATTGTCCGGGAAAGTTTGCCGATGGCAAACCATCTGATATCCACACCCACAAGCATGCCGCCTACACTGCGTTGGCATGGGATATTCTAGAGCGGCATGCGCCGGATTTGGTGCGCGGCGATATGTATCCGTTTGCCGGCCGTCAAGCGGGTGAAGACAAAACCGATTCGCTGCTCAATGCCTCGGCCATGCACCACAAGCCCGACACCTTTCTGCAATGGATTATCGCCACAGCCGAGCGCGTGGCTTCCGGTTTCGAGCGGGAAGAATTCGAGCGGCACAACCAAACCGACGGTAACCAAGGCCTTAATCCCAAAAGCAAAACCGGTAAAAACCATGATCAGGCGCGCTTGCTGACCCTGTTTGAACAAATTTCCTTAAATGGTGAAGTGAGGCCGTCTGAAAATGCCGGATTGGATTACTGCTATCCGCTCAAGCCCCTATCGCCCGAAGCCATTTTCCCGCAATGGCGCGACACCGCCGAGCCGGCTGATAACGCACAGGCGCAAAAGGCATACCGCGACTTATGGCAGGATTTTCTACACAATTTGAAACGCATTCCGGCTTCACACCGCAGCAACTGGAATTTATGGCTGGATCATTTCGATACCCTATGGCAAACCTACACCCAGGCTATTCCTGCGGCAACCGCATTTGGCATGAAACCCGAGGTATCGCTGTATGACCACAGTAAAACCACCGCCGCGTTGGCGGCTGCTCTATGGCGCTGGCACGAAGCGGAAGGGAAAACCGATGTCGATGCTGTTTCCGCACTCAAAAGTCGCAGCGATTGGGACGAACAAAAAATCCTGTTGATACAGGGCGACTTTTTCGGCATTCAAAATTTTATCTTTGCCTCAGGCAGCCAAACCAATAAAAAAGCGGCCAAACTCCTGCGCGGACGTTCGTTCCAAGTTTCTCTGTTTGCCGAACTGGCTGCACTGAAAGTATTGCGCGCCTGCGCCTTGCCGCCGACTTCGCAGATTCTCAATGCAGCGGGCAAATTTATGATTGTTGCGCCCAATACTGCTGAAGTGCGCGAGGCTGTAACAAAAGTGCGCACAGAGATTAACCAGTGGTTTTTGCAACACAGCCTCGGCCAAGTGGCCCTGGGCCTGGCAACCCAACCCGCCGCTTGCAGCGATTTTGTTGATAAAAAGCGTTTCAAGGCACTGGTCAAACAGTCTTTTGAAGTGTTGGAACAGGCCAAATTGCAACGCTTCAATTTAACCGGCGCAGCGCCTGCCGTGTTGAATACCGATTATGAAAAAGGTGTTTGCCTTTATAACCAGCAACTGCCGGGTGAGGAAGGTGAAAAAAATCATGCTGTTTCCCGCCTTTCACAAGATCAAATCGATTTAGGCAGCGAGCTTACCCACAAAGAGCGCCTGATGGTGCTGGATGGTGCAGATGAGGTTTCAGACGGTGTTCATACCCGCAAGCTCAAGCTGCCGATATTCGGCTTTACCGTGGCCTTTACCGAAGAGCAAGACATCAGCGGCAAGTTCGGCAACCAAGCTAGAGCGGGCAGCCTGTTGCGCTTTTGGGATTTCAGCCTGCCGCAAAACATCCGCGATACCTTATGGCACGGCTATGCGCGGCGTTATATCAATGCCTATGTGCCGCACTTTAGCGAAGTTGATGAATGGCCGTGCAACAAATACGCGCCCGTTAAAGACACGGAAGATGCAGAAGAAGTGCGCGAAAGCAGCCCGAAAACCTTCAGCCATCTGGCCTGCGAAGAACGACACACAGAAAACGGCGACACCTTTGCCGGCAAAGTAGCCATTGCCGCGCTCAAAGGCGATGTCGACAACCTTGGCAATATTTTCCAGCAAGGCTTGAGTGAGCCGACTTTTGCCAAAATGGCCGCCTTGTCGCGGCAGATGAACCACTTTTTCAGCCTGTGGCTGCCCGCCTATTGCGCCGAATGTTATCCCAACACCTACACTGTATTTGCCGGCGGCGATGACTTTTTCCTTATCGGCCCGTGGCTGCAAACCCAAAAGCTGGCTGCCGATATGCGCATGCGCTTTGCTGATTATGTGGCAGGCAATTCAGGCATCACATTCAGCGCAGGCATTGCCGTGACCAAGCCCGGCCTGCCCGTAGGCAAGCTGTCGGCTTATGCCGAAGAAGCGCTGGAAGCCGCCAAAGCCTATCCGGAAAACAAACAGGAAGCCACCAAAGGATACGGCAGCAAAAACAGCATATGCCTCTATGGGCAAACTGTATCGTGGCAGCAATGGGGCGATATTCAGACGGCCTTTGAACGGATAGGCCGTCTGAGAGAAGACTACGGATTAAGCACCGGATTTATCTACAATATGCTGCAATTTAGCGAACAGGCAGAAGCAGAAAAAAGCGGCAATATCGCCGCCGGCATGTGGCGCAGCCGCTTTGCCTACCGCATCCGCCGCCACGTAAACGACAGCAAAAACATGACCGACAAAAACAACGGCTATGCCCGGCTTACCGAAGCCTTTTACCAAAACGGCATTGGGAAATTGGGTGCGAAATACCGCATTCCCCTGTTTAACCACTTCTACCTACTGAGGGCAAAATAATGGAACTGAATAAGATCAAACTGGACAAGCTGGAAATTGATATTTTCAGCGACACTGCCAGAAATGCTGCCGAACATATCAGCCAGAATAAGGATAAAAACAAATCCACCCAACTGCGTAAATTCTACGATGAGCTGACCATGTGGCACGACAAAGTGTTTCAGGCAGCCTCACGCGAAGAAGCCTATCAAAACGCGGCCCCGTTTATTCAAATGCTGAAAGCCAAAGCCGCTTATTCCAAAGGGCGAAAACATGTGGACGATAATTTTGTTGACGTTTTCAACCAAATCATCGGCCAAATCCACAGCCCCGACAGCCTGAAAAACGCCAAACTGTTTTTTGAAGCCGTGCTCGGTTTCCGCAAAGCCAACGAAGAGAAAAAATAACCGGAGAACATCATGCAATTAACCAATATCCACATTCTTGAAGCCACCCTGATTTTAGAAACCGGCCTGCACATCGGCGGCGGCGACAGCGAAATCCACATCGGCGGCATCGACAACGAAGTCATCAAGCATCCCGTCAGCGGCGAGCCTTATATTCCCGGCAGCAGCCTGAAAGGCAAAATCCGCAGCCTGCTCGAATGGAAAAGCGGCGCAGTGCAGGAAGCTCCGCTGGGCAAAACAGAATACGACCGCGCCCAAAACGAACAACAGCAAGCCGTTAAAGCCATTTTGCAGCTGTTCGGCATCAGCGGCGACACCCAAAACGAAGACTTTCAAAAAGAAATCGGCCACACCCGCGTATCCTTTTGGGATTGCCCCTTGAATAAAGACTATGCCGACCGACTTCGCGAAGACAACCTGCCGCTCACCGAAGCCAAAAGCGAAAACCGCATCAACCGCATCGCCGGAACAGCCCAAGACCCGCGCCAAACCGAGCGCGTGCCCGCCGGTGCCCGATTCGACTTCAAGCTCACCATTAAAGAATTCGACGGCGATGACAAAGCCCTGTTCGACACCCTGCTGCAAGGCTTGAAACTCTTGGAATGGGACAGCCTTGGCGGCAACGGTTCGCGCGGCTACGGCAAAGTGGCCTTTACCGCGATCACGCGCAATGGCGAAGACATCAGCTCATGCTTTGCCGCCATCCAACCTTTTGCGAAATAACATTATGCAAGCATACCGATTGATTATCCAACCCGAAACCGCCTTCGGCACGCCGCTGGTGGGCGACACCCTGTTCGGGCAAATCTGCTGGGGCATCGTCGAGCAATACGGCGAAACGCGGCTCGAGCAATGCCTGCAAGGCTATACCGACAAGCGCCCGTTTCTGATTGTTTCCGATGCCTTGCCCAAAGACCATCTGCCGCTGCCTACCCTGCCGTCGGCCTACTGGCAGCAAGATGGAGAAACCGACCGCAAAAAGCTCAAAAAACGCCAATGGCTGCCTGAAACCGCTTTGGCAGAAAGCAGCCGCCGCTGGCAGATGCAGGCTAAAAGCAACCATGAACTTGCCCCGCACCTTATCAGCCGCCACAGCCAGCCGCACAACAGCCTCAACCGCCAAACCCACACCACCGGCGCGGGCGGGCAGTTTGTCCCGTATGAAAGCGAGCAAATCTGGTATGCCGCAGAGCATGACTGGCAGATTTACCTGCTGCTGGACGAAGGCCGTCTGAACGCTGCGCAGTTGCAACAAATATTGGAAAATATCGGATTGAGCGGCTACGGACGCGATGCGGGCGCAGGGCTGGGCAAATACCGCATCATCAGCCTTGAAGCCACCGATTTATTTAAACGCCACGCAAAAGACAACGCCGTGTTCACCCTTGCCAACAGTTGCCCGCAAGACCTGGGCTACAATGCCGAGCGCAGCTATTACCACACCCAAACCCGATTCGGCCGCCACGGCAATGTGCAGGCCACCGCCGGGCAGCCGTTCAAACAGCCTGTATTGATGGCGCAAACCGGCGCAGTATTCAGCGGCGCGGTTTCAGACGGCCATTATGTCGGGCAAGGGATAACAGGCATTTCCAAAAGCCAGCCGCAAGCTGTGCAGCAAGGCTATGCCCCCGCGATCGCCTTTACGCTTGAAACCGATAAATAAAAACTAAACCGCTGCTTTCAGACGGCCTAGAAGAAAAAACGGAGCGCATCATGCCGCAAAATTTTCTACAAAACCACCAACTGTATCTCACCCCCTTATCGCCGCTGCATTTAGGCACAGGCGAAGACTACGAGCCAACCAATTACGTGATTTCAGACGGCGCACTGTATGCCTTTGATCCGTCGCAAGCTGCGCTTACCCCGCAGCAGCGCAACGAACTGCTGCAAACGGCCCAGCGCGGCGACACCTTGGCGATACAGAATTACTTCAAAAAGCACGGCAGCACATTTGCCGATTGCGCCTACAAAATTGTGGGGGTAAGCAGCGCCTTGGCAAGCGAATATGAGAAACTGGGCAAAGTGGCCAACCGCGAGCAGAGCGGTCAAAAAGTGGGCAATAGTTTTATAATTGAGCGCACCGCCGTCAATCCCGTCAACCACCAGCCCTATATCCCCGGCAGTGCGCTCAAAGGCTGCCTGCGCACCGCCTGGCTTGACCAACTGGCCGAAAAGCAGCCTTACAGCAAAGGCAGACCCAGACAAAACGATGCCGCCCATTATGAAACCGAATTGCTTGGCAGCTTCGCTTCAGACGGCCTGCGTCTGCTCAAAACTGCCGATTTTACGGCAAACGGCACTATCGCCACCCAAATCCAATATGCGGTTAATAAGAAAAAGCACATCGTTTATAAACGCGATATAGATGGTGTTTTTGTTTTAGATGGCAATGGCAACAAAATTATTGTGCAGGCCAAAGGTGTGACCGGCCGCCGCGAAACCATCCAACACGGTCAATACCGCGCATTTGGCGGAAGCTGCACCCTGCAAAGACTGCTGTTGGCGCATAACCCACCTATCAAACAGCCCAATGCAAGCCTGCCCAAAACACCACTACAAAACCTGCAACAAATCGCCCAAAATGCCAACCGCTATCATCTCAAACGCTTTGAAGCCGAAAACAGGCTGCTCGACGAGCGCGGCCTGATTCATCCGGAATGGCTGCAACACACCCGCAATCTGCTGGCTGCATTGAAGCCGCAGTTAGACGATGGCGAAATCATGTTGGTGCGACTGGGCAAACATGGCGGTGCAGAAAGCAAAACCCTGAGCGGCTTGGCACAAATTAAAATCAACGAAGGCAAAGATCCGGAGACCGGCAGACAACGCAGCAGTTTTCAGCAACACACCAAAACCGTGTGGCTGGCCGCTCAAGCCGCCACCGAAACCCACGGCTTGTTACCGTTTGGCTGGGCATTGGTTGAAATCGACCCGCAAGGCGGCAATGCCGCCCTGCAAAACTGGTGTCAACAAAACAGCAGCCATTTGAACGACATTCAAGCCCTGCAAGCCAAGCTGCACGAACGAAAACAAGCCGCAGCCGCTCAGAAAGCCGCCATCCGCGCAGAAGCCGAAGCTGCCGAGCGTGCCAAAATCGAACAGGCCGCCGCCGAACAAGCCGCTGCCGCCGCTCACGCAGCCGAGCTGGCCGCCATGAAACCCGCCGACCGCCTGATTGCCGACTGGACGCAAAAGCTGCGGGACTTCCCGTTCGACCCCCGCAACGACACCGCCAGCAACGTTTTTTTCAACCAACTGAAAACCGCATGGGAACAAGCCACCGCCGAGATGGATGACAACAGCAAGCAGCAAATCGCCACCGCCTTCTCGTTCAAAAAACTGGAAAATCTCAAACGAGGCTTTTTTATCAACAAGCGTGAAAAAGAAATCAAAGCCATGTTAAAACAACTGCGCGGTGAATAAAGGCCGTCTGAAAACCATGAACCCTAAAAACCCCCTCAACCTCCCCGCCGAGCTGCCCATCGCCCGTTACCGTTTCGGCTTTGCGCTGGAAAGCGAAATGCGTCTGCCCGAATATGCCGGCTCCACCCTTCGCGGCGTATTCGGACATGCCCTGCGCCGCCTTGCCTGCATGACCCGGCAAAAAGAATGCAGCGGCTGCCCGCTGCTGCAAAGCTGCCCCTACAGCCGCATTTTCGCCACCCCGCCCAACCCCGCACTCGGCAAAAGCAAAAGCCAAAATCCGCCGCAGCCCTACATTATCGAAGCCCCTGAAGATGGCAAATATCATTATAAAAGCGGTGAAACCTACCATTTCAACCTTGTGCTGATCGGAGGTGCCCGAGCGCAACTGCCCCTGATTGCCTTCGCTTTTGCCCAAGCATTCGAGCGCGGCATCGGCGCAATCAAAGGGCGTGGCAGCTTGCAACACATCGATATCGAAACCGCACAAGGCTGGCAGCCGGTATTTTCAGACGGCCGAATTCAGGAGCACGCCAACAGCCTGATTCTGCCCGAACGCTATCCCACCGCAGCCACCCTGCATATCCGCACCCCCATGCGCCTGCAAAGCAAAAACAGCGTATTGGGCATACACCGCATCAGCGCCGACATCCTTCTGCGCCAACTCATGCGGCGCACCTCCGCCATCGCCACCGAACACTGGGCACAGCCGCTCAATGCCGATTTCCCGCACCTGAGCCGCGCAGCCGCCACAGTCAGCGCCACCGGCGAATTACAATGGCGCGACTGGAGCCGCTATTCCAACCGCCAACAACAAGCCATAACCCTCGGCGGCATCACCGGCACTTGGCGGTTTGACCATTTGCCGCTAGAATTCGCCCAATTGCTGCATATCGGCCAATGGCTGCACATCGGCAAAGAAACCGTATTCGGCCTCGGCCGTTATCAGTTAAGCGATGGTTAAATCATGATTAGCTTTATTAAGACAGAAAAGTCCGGAAACAGCATTTTCAACCTTTTGATTAATCTAAACAAAACCACGCCCTGCTAATTCAAAAAAGCCCCATCAAATCGGGGATTAAGACCTCCGCTACACCCTCAGGCAGGTAGTGCTTGGAAATTCAAAAAAGCCCCATCAAATCGGGGATTAAGACTACTGCACGACTACCGTTCTTTCTGTCGCACTTCGAATTCAAAAAAGCCCCATCAAATCGGGGATTAAGACCGCGCATTGTCATACACCAGCGCATTGCCATACAATTCAAAAAAGCCCCATCAAATCGGGGATTAAGACGGTTGCGCCATTCCCATTTCGCATCTTCGATTTCAATTCAAAAAAGCCCCATCAAATCGGGGATTAAGACATTTTGATGGTTTTGCTCATGCGGCGCGGCCTATAATTCAAAAAAGCCCCATCAAATCGGGGATTAAGACATCATACCCGTCTTCACCCATATAACTATATGAAAATTCAAAAAAGCCCCATCAAATCGGGGATTAAGACTGTTTTACTCATGGCTCTACTCGATAATTAAGAATTCAAAAAAGCCCCATCAAATCGGGGATTAAGACGAGTACTTCCTTCGCAGCCTCCAGCAAGCGTTCAAATTCAAAAAAGCCCCATCAAATCGGGGATTAAGACTCGGTCAATATTTCGGGTTGCTTTTTGCGTTCAAATTCAAAAAAGCTCCATCAAATCGGGGATTAAGACTGTGACATCCGTTTCAACTGAAACGTTCTTATGGAATTCAAAAAAGCCCCATCAAATCGGGGATTAAGACCTCGGGTTTCAGGCGGTATTCCATGTTGTCATAAAATTCAAAAAAGCCCCATCAAATCGGGGATTAAGACAAATGTGGCCGTGACGGTCACACGAATACGCGTAAAATTCAAAAAAGCCCCATCAAATCGGGGATTAAGACTTAGGCGCTTTAGGCGCTGCCTTAGCGGCTGTAGAATTCAAAAAAGCCCCATCAAATCGGGGATTAAGACGTCACGGGCTCTCCATTGATGTACATCTCGGCAATTCAAAAAAGCCCCATCAAATCGGGGATTAAGACATAGAGCGTCAAACCCTCCAGCGCTAGCTCCTGAATTCAAAAAAGCCCCATCAAATCGGGGATTAAGACTCCAAAGTTACTTCTAAGATCCTGTCGGTATAGAATTCAAAAAAGCCCCATCAAATCGGGGATTAAGACTATCAAGATGTCTACGATTGGCCTAAAGCGCGACAATTCAAAAAAGCCCCATCAAATCGGGGATTAAGACTGCGCGGATTGTTGTATTTTCCCGTTGATTCACAATTCAAAAAAGCCCCATCAAATCGGGGATTAAGACGCATCAAGCCCCTTGGCCTGCTCGTGTGCTTGCAATTCAAAAAAGCCCCATCAAATCGGGGATTAAGACGCATTTGGTTTTCTTTAACGCCATATTCTTTTAATTCAAAAAAGCCCCATCAAATCGGGGATTAAGACACATCATACCCGTCCTCACCCGTATCCCAGTAGGAATTCAAAAAAGCCCCATCAAATCGGGGATTAAGACGTAGTGGTTGATGCTGCTACCGTCCAAAGTTACCAATTCAAAAAAGCCCCATCAAATCGGGGATTAAGACGTAATTCTTTAGCAGCACTTACTGATTCCATTTTCTAATTCAAAAAAGCCCCATCAAATCGGGGATTAAGACACCCGAAGCCCGGCTATGTTTTGGGTGCCGACGAAATTCAAAAAAGCCCCATCAAATCGGGGATTAAGACGTTGCTGGCCGCCGAATAGTGGCCTGTGTTGCAATTCAAAAAAGCCCCATCAAATCGGGGATTAAGACGCAGGCCGTCTGAATGGCAGGCTATGCCCTATCAATTCAAAAAAGCCCCATCAAATCGGGGATTAAGACTTTTATATTCCCTTCTTTAACGGTTGGTTTTAAAAATTCAAAAAAGCCCCATCAAATCGGGGATTAAGACCCGATGCACTTGCCTATCGCGCGCGCATCGAGGAATTCAAAAAAGCCCCATCAAATCGGGGATTAAGACCGGTATTTTTTATCTTCATCATATTGTTTTTGCAATTCAAAAAAGCCCCATCAAATCGGGGATTAAGACCCCATGCGGTTTCTCTTTTGTCGCACAAATCTTGTAATTCAAAAAAGCCCCATCAAATCGGGGATTAAGACGCATGCCACCGCCCAATATTGGCGCAAATGCCAAATTCAAAAAAGCCCCATCAAATCGGGGATTAAGACGCCACGTCGGTGCTGGTGGCGGTGATTTTGCAATTCAAAAAAGCCCCATCAAATCGGGGATTAAGACACCTGAAAAAGATTGGCGCCGGTGAGCTTTTTGAATTCAAAAAAGCCCCATCAAATCGGGGATTAAGACGCATTGGCTCTACTCCATCAAAAAAGCCGCTATTCAATTCAAAAAAGCCCCATCAAATCGGGGATTAAGACAGAAAACTAACTCCGTCTGAGGTAAGATTAAAAATTCAAAAAAGCCCCATCAAATCGGGGATTAAGACTCGGGCGGCGGTTTCTTCTGCCAGCCCGGTTAAAATTCTTAAATTTTAAAAATGTTCAAGTTTTAATTGCCGCTTCTATAAGAAATAACAAACTGCCTGAAATATTTAGAACTTAATTGTTTGTTTTTAATGTTTTATTTTTTCAGACGGCCTGAAAACACCGATAAAGAGAAAGCCGGCAAATTGATACAGATAACATTTATCTCACAAATTTGTATGGCTGGCGAACGGCAAAATAAAGCCATATCATCGTGGATATGCAGTTTATTTGCTGCCGGTTTTCAGGAAATGATGCGATGAAAAGGCATTTATATTTATGGGCTTACGATATTTCCTGCAACCGTTCACGGCGGCAGGTGCGGGAAATTTTGCGCGGCTATGCGGTGGGCGGGCAGAAGTCGCTGTTTGAATGTTGGTTAACAGAGCGGGAATTGGCAGCTTTATGTGCAACGCTGCCGGCCTTACTCGGCAAAAATGACCGGCTGCAGGTGGTTCGTTTGAGCGAATCGGCACAGCCGTTTTTTTATGGTTGTGCGAAAAGTATGGCTTATGAGCCGTTTGTAATCGGATAGGGGGGAAGAGATGGCAACTTTATTTATCGACCGCAAGGGCTTGTCGCTGCGAGTGGATGGGGCGGCACTGGCATTTTATGATGGGGAAAAACGGGCGGGCACGGTGCCGCTTAAGGTGCTGGAGCGGGTGTGTATCCGGGGTGATTTGCAGCTTTCGGCTTCGGTGTTGGGCAAATTGGGTGAGCAGGGTGTGGGGGTGTTGGTGTTGAGCGGGCGCAAACGTGCGCCGGTGCTGCTGATGCCGAGCTTGCGGGTGGATGCGCGGCGGCGGGTGGTGCAGTTGCGCTTGTCGGCGGATGAGGATTTCTGTTTGCAGGCTGCGCGTGGCTGGGTAGCGGCGAAAATCAGTGCTCAGGCGGCTTTGTTGGCGCGGTTGGCGGCGCGTGATGCGGTGCGCCAAGCGCGATTGGCGGCTGAGGAGCAGGTGTTGGCCAATGTGGCGGCGCAAATCGGCCGGGCTGCGGATTTGGCGGCCTTGCGTGGCTTGGAGGGGGCAGCGGCGGCGCATTATTTCGGTGGTTGGGGCAAGATATTGCCGGATTCGTGGGGCTTTTCGGGGCGCAACCGCAGGCCGCCGCGTGATGCGGTGAATGTGGTGCTGTCGCTGGGTTATACGATGCTGCATTTCGAGCTGGTGCGGCAGATTTATCTGGCGGGGCTGGATCCGTTTGTGGGCTTTTATCACGGGGTGGCGCACGGGCGGGAATCGCTGGCGTCGGATTTGCTGGAGCCGATGCGGCCTATTTATGATGAATGGGCGCTGGCTTTATTGGCCGATGGCGTGCTGCGGCCGGAGGATTTTTCGATGCGCGGCGAGGGGTGTCAAATGGGCAAGGCGGGTAGATTGCGCTTTTATGGGGCGTTTGAAACAGCGGCAAAAGGCTGGCGGCCTTTGATGTATCGTGCCTGCATGGATTTGCTCTCGGCTTTGGGCGCAGCTGCGGGTGAAACGGAGGGATTTGTGCCGTCTGAACTGATGATATTGGAGCGGGAAGATGCGTTGGCTGATTGCGTATGATGTGGTAAAACCGGCGCGTTTGCAGCGGATATACCGTTTGCTGTGCGGCCATGCGCTGCCTTTTCAGGAGAGTGTGTTTCTGCTGCGCGGAACGCAGGCGGATTTTGAGGTGTGTATGGCGGCCTTGTTGCCGCTGCTGCATTGGCAGAAGGATGATTTACGGGTGTATCCGCTGCCTAAGGGCGGTTTGTGCAAGGCTTTGGGAAAGGCGGGGCTGCCGGATGGTGTGTGGCTGCATGGGCAATGAGCAAACAAAGTTGTGCAACTTTCACGCCGGTGTTTTGTTGGGGATAATGTATTTTGTCAGTTCGCATCAAAGGGAGATTATCAAGGTCGTTATTGGTCGCAGTATGCGCTATTAAGCGCAAACGCGGGTAGCCGGTAGCAACAGGCTTTGGGGCGGTGCGGTACCTGAAAACTATTTTTCAGAGTATCAAGGCTTTTCAGCAGAGAATTGGGTAATAATATGACGGTTTATTTTGTGTCGCGCCATGAAGGCGCAGTTGCGTGGATTAAACAGCAGCCGCAATGGCAGGTGGATGTGTTTGTGCGCCATTTTAATCCGGCCGATATTGCGGTGGGCGATGTGGTGCTGGGCACGCTGCCGCTGCATTTGGCGGCAGAGGTATGTGCACGCGGTGCGATGTTTTATTTTTTAACGCTGCCGCAAACGGCCGATGGGCGTGGTTTGGAATATTCTGCCGAGGAAATGCAGCAGATGGGCTGCGGCTTGCAATGTTTTGAGGTGCGGGCGTTGTAGGCCGCCTGAAAGAGAATAAAGGAAGAAAATCATGAGAAATTTTGATGTGCATGTGTGTTTGGTGTCTAAGCAGCCGTTGCCTAATTTGATTCCGATATTGGTTTCCGACCCGAAACCGAAAGAGGTGATTTTGTTGGTCAGCCATGAAATGAATGAGCGCGCCGGCTGGCTGGAAACGGTGTTAAAAACATATCATATTCATGTATCGAAAGTTTCAATTGCTGATTCTTATGATAAAGAAGCTTTGGAAAATCAAATGCTTGATTTGAAATTGTTTGAAAATTATACAAGTCAGAATATTTTGATGAATATTACCGGCGGCACCAAGTTGATGGCCATCAGTGCTTATAGCGTGTTTTCCGCCAATGATTCAGTCTGTGCTTATTTTGTGGAGCGCAGCAATGAGTTGGTCTATTTGGATCAGGCGGGGCAAAAGTTTGTTTTAGAGCCGAAATTGAAAATTAAAGATATTTTGTTGGCGCATGGTTATGAGTTAGTGGGCAAGCCGTTGCAGCAATTGCCGATGAATAAGCCGCATTTGACTAGAGAGTTGGTTCAAGGCGACTTCGGTTCGGCGATTTCGGCTATCAACGGTGTGATATCGGATAAAAAGTTAACGGCAGATTTTCCGGAAAAAGGTGATAAGGAGCGGATTAAAACGGTTTTGGATAAATTTGAGCGTGAAGGATTGCTGCAATATGATTTGCAGCAGATTACCTTTACTGATAAGGCGGCTTTGAAATATGTCCATGGTGGCTGGCTGGAAGAGCACGTTTTATCGGCTGTTAAGGACATCAAGGGATTGCAGGACTATGCCTTGGGCGGCGAAATCATCAAGCTGGGGGCGACCGCTTCAAAACAAAAACAAGATGGAAAAGCGGACAACGAGCTGGATGTTATTGTTTTGATGAATAATAATTTACATATTATTGAGTGTAAAACGGTAAATTATACAAGTCCTTTCAATAAGGGAGAGGGAAACAATGTGATTTACCGTTTGCAGGCTTTTCAAGAGCAGGAATTGGGCGGTTTGAAAACCAAAGTGGCGTTGGTGTCTTATCGTGATTTGGACGAACCAACCAAAAAGCGTGCAAAGGACAATCAAATCCCCTGTTATGAATCTAGGAATATAGTGAATCTGAAGAACAATTTGGAAGCTTGGCTGAAAAAATAGAGCAGACTTTAATGGATATTAAACAAAAAATCCTTGTTGCGGTTACGGGAATGTCGCCGCAAATCGTAACCGAAACGCTTTATGCGCTGCACACGCAACACCAATGGCTGCCTGAAGAAATCCATGTGCTGACCACGCAGACGGGGGCGGAAAATATTATCGGTTCTCTGCTGGGTGAGAACGGCTTTTTCAGGCGCCTGTGTGCGGAATATGCTTTGCCTGCTATCCGTTTCGATACGGATTGTATTCACGTGATTCAGGGGGAAACAGGTGAGCCGTTGGCGGATATCCGTTCGCCGGGGGAAAACAATCTGGCGGCCGATCAGATTGTACGTTTTATTTATGATCTGTGTGCCGATGAGCAAACCGAATTGCACGTGTCGATTGCCGGTGGCCGCAAGTCGATGGGGTTTTATATCGGCTATGCGTTGTCGCTGTTCGGGCGGCGGCAAGACAGGCTCTCACACGTATTGGTGGAGGAGGCCTTCGAGCAAAACCGTGAATTTTTCTACCCGCCCAAACATAGCACACCGCTGAATACGGAACGCTTTGGTATGCGTGATGCGGCAAAGGCGCAGGTAATGTTGGCCGATATTCCGTTTGTACGAATGCGCGAGGGTATGCCTAAATTGGCTTTGGCCGACAATTGGAATTTTTCACGGGCAGTGGCGCTCACGCAGCAAAGCCTGAGTGATTTCAGCTTGGTGGTTGATTGTTCAAGCATGAGTATTATTTGTAGTGGCTCAAAACCGATTAAGCTGGATGTACAACACTTCAGCCTCTACAAAACTATGGCCGAGTTTAAACAGGAAGGCTTGGCTTGCGCGGTTGGAGATAAGCAATTACTGGAACGATACTGGAAAAATTACTGTGGGTTTAAACCAGGTTGGCAGAGCCACAGTAAGCAGATACAAGAGGATATCAACAAGGCAAGAAAAGAATTTGACAAAGAATTATTTCTCGACGAAAAGCCAAAAATGGAGCGGATTTTTCATGAGAGTAAATCACGCATCAAAAAGAAATTGGAATCGCATTTGAACGATTATGCCCGATATTATGAGATTGAAAGCCGGGGTGGCAATAGCCAGAAACAATATCAATTGGCTACGCCGAAAGAAAACATCCAGATAGTGGGTTTGAAAAAAAGCTAGCCGTATAAACCAAACCGGGAGTATTTAAAAATCGGGAATGTTTAAAAATCTGTGTCAATCCACTAAACTTGTTCCAACAGGGGACAACACATGAACAAACCCGCCTTCGCGGGTGCGACGGGTATCCGGTTTTGTAAAGGTCTCATCCTGCCAAGCCAAAGGCCGTCTGAAACGTTTCAGACGGCCTCATCTTTGCCAATTCAACCAAGCTTAATCAAATGCAAACTGCGCCAGCGCGCGCTTCACTTCATCGGCTTCTTTCAGGGTGCGTATGCCGTCAAACACTTCCTGCGCCTGCGGATACACGCGCTTCATCATGCCCAGCCATTGCTTCAGCCGCGCCACCGGATATTTATTGTTGGCTTCTTTGGCCAAACACAAATCGAAAAAAAGCCGTATCCAGCCCATAATTTCGGCAAAATCTGCCTCTTCCACCGCGCCGCCTTGCGTATATTGGCGGATTTGGCGCGCCAAATCGGGGCGCATCACCGCGCCGCGCCCGAGCATAATGCGCTCGCAGCCGCTCTCTTGCCGGATGGCCAGATAATCTTGCAGGGTAAACACATCGCCGTTGGCAATCACCGGTATCGCCACCGCATCGCGGATTTTGCGCACCCAAATCCAGTGCGCCGGCGGCTCGTAGCCCTCCACTTTGGTGCGCGCATGCACCGCCAGCGCCGAAGCGCCGCCCTCGGCAATGGCCAGCGCATTTTCCAGCGCCAGCGATTTATCTTCAAAACCCAGGCGCATTTTGGCGCTGAGCGCGATGTGTTCGGGCAGCGCCGTGCGCAGGGTTTTCACAATATGGTAAATGCGCTGCGGCTCTTTGAGCAGCACCGCCCCGCCCTGATGCTTGTTTACCGTGGGCGCGGGGCAGCCGAAATTCAAATCGATTTTGTCGGCACCGAAGCGCACCGCTTCGAGCGCATTGGCCGCCATGTTTTCCGCATCGCTGCCCAAAAGTTGCACCGTGCACGGCACACCGGCAAAAGTGCGGTTGCCCTGCGCGATTTCCGGCACATATTTCAGCCAGGTCGGGCGCGAATGCACGGTGTGTGTGATGCGCACAAATTCGCTCACACATTCGTCAAACCCGCCGATGCGCGTAAGCAAATCGCGCATCACGTCATCCACCAAGCCCTGCATGGGCGCCAAAATCAATTGCATAGAAACGGTAGGCCGTCTGAAACGGCAGCTTAAACATAAAAGCCGTATTGTACCGTTGTATCGGCTGGGTTACACTTTCATTTTCAACCCCCGCATGGCCGGCCATGAAAACCGTGCTGTTTGCCCTGATGTTGATGGCCGCTTTTGCTGCCGGCATGTATACCGAGCGTTTTTTGGCACAAGATGCCTGCCTCGACCAAGGCGGCGTTTATCAACACAATAATTGCCGCACCGAACCACCCCAGCCTTAGGAAATCAATATGTCTGAAAAAATCCGCCTGATTATCGACACCGACCCCGGCCAAGATGATGCCGCCGCCATTTTGATGGCACACGGCTTAGCCAAACGCGGCCTGATTGATTTTATGGCGCTCACCGTAGTGGCCGGCAACGTGAGCCTGCACCACACCGCCACCAATGCACGCATCATTTGCGACTGGGCCGGCGAAAAAGATTTTCCCGTGTATGCCGGTGCCGGCAAGCCCTTGCTGCGCAGCTTGGTAACCGCCGAAGAAGTGCACGGCAAAACCGGGCTCGACGGCGTGGAATTGCATGAGCCTGCCTGCCCCTTGCAGCCGGTGCACGCCGTGCCCTATCTGATCGACACCTTGCGCAAAGCCGATGATGCGAGCATCACCATCTGCCCCATCGGCCCCTTAACCAACATCGCCCAAGCGCTCAGCCTCGCGCCCGATATCGGCCGCGCGATTAAAAACATCGTGCTGATGGGCGGCAATTATTTCGAAGCCGGCAACATCACCCCCGCGGCCGAATTCAATTTTTATGTCGACCCGCATGCCGCCCAAGTGGTACTGCAAAGCGGCGTGCCCATCACCATTTTGCCGCTCGATGTCACCCACAAAGCCACCATCACCACCCCGCGCATGGATGTGCTGCGCCAACAGCCCAACGCCAACGGCAGCCGTTTGGCCGGCATTTTGCAAAGCTACGAGCGCTTCGACACGCAAAAATTCGGCCTCGAAGGCGGCCCCCTGCACGACCCCTGCGCCATCGCCTATGCCGTGTTTCCCGAATTTTTCAGCGGCCGCGATTGCCATGTGGCGGTGGAAACCCAGAGCGAGCTCACCATGGGCGCCTGCGTGGTCGATTGGTGGGGCACCACCGGCAAACCGGCCAATGCGCATTGGGTAACCGATGTCAACGCTAATAAAATGTTCCACGAAATGGCCGAATCCATCAGCCATCTGCCTTAAACCATCGCGCAAAAACAAAGGCCGTCTGAAACTTTTTTCAGACGGCCTTTCACACAATATTCCACACAAACCGCACGCTCAGCGCAACACCACCTCATTGGGCAATTCATCGAAATCCGCCGCTTGTGCGCGCGGGAAATGGGTGCTCAGAATCTGCGTCACCTCTTGCAAGCCCGCCACCAAGCCGCTCACAAACGCCTCGCGCCGGAAATCCGCCAGCATGGTTTGGCACACATGCTGCCACTCTTCCTCGGCCACTTTGGCAGAAATGCCCCGGTCGGCCACGATTTCCACCGCGTGATCGGCAAACGACACATACACCAGCACGCCGCTGTTGTGTTCGGTGTCCCACACGCCCAATTCGCCAAACCATTGCCAAGCGCGGGTGCGCGTGTCCAAGCCTTTGAGCACAGCCTCGCTGCTGTAGCGCGATTCAATCACAAAACGGATCTGGCCGGTGTGGTTTTGCTCCGACAAGCCGATTTTTCGGCTGATGCGCGCCAAATCAGCACCGGGAAAATAACGCTCCACGCGTGCGCGCGGGTGCAGCCAATGCTGCCACAAACGTTTGAATTTATTTTGCTCCTGCATTACCACCCTCCCGATGCGCCGCCGCCGCCGAAGCCGCCACCGCCACCACTGAAACCGCCACCGCCGCCAAACCCACCGCCGCCGCTCCAGCCGCCACCGCCGCGCGTGCCGCCAAAACCGCCGCCGCCCAGCCCGCCGCCGGAAATAAACGCGCCGCTGCCCAGCACAAAGCTCACCACGCTGCCCAGCAGCGCCACCAACACAGCCGCCACCACGCCCCAGCCCAACACCGCCACCGCCACGCCGAACACCGCGCCGCCGGTGAGCAGGCTGCCGAGCGTGCGCCCGAAAATCGCTTTCAGAAAGCCGCCCACAAAAAAAGGCACAATCAGCAGCATCATCCAGCCATCGCCCGAGCCTTCGCTGCGGGTTTGGGCGGCGGGCGCGGGCAAGGCTTCGCCGGCAATCAATTTTTCAATTTGGCTCACCGCCGCATAAATGCCGGCATCGGTTTGGCCTTTTTGCAGATAAGGGCGCAACACATCATCAAGAATGCGCTTGGCATACACATCAGGAATCGCGCCTTCCAAGCCGCGCCCCACCGCCAAATGGGTTTTGCGCTCATCGCGCACCAGCAGCAGCAACACCCCGTCGCTCACCTCTTTGCGCCCCGGCTCATATTGCTGCATCGCGCGGGCGGCATAGTCAAACGGCGTTTCCGGTGCAATCGAGGGCACGGTGAGCACGATAATCTGGCTGCCTTTTTCGCGGCTGTATTGCATCAAATGCGCATTGAGCTCGGCGCGCGCTTCGGGCTGCATCATCTGCGCGCTGTCGAGCACCGGCGCGGTGAGCGGCGGAATCGCGGCCAAATCGGCCGCCCACAGCCACGCCGCGGCCAGCAGCATCAAGGCAAACGCGCTTAGGCGTTGAAAGGCAGATAACATGAATATCCTTTTGATTTCAAGTTTTCAGACGGCATCCATCTGAAAAGGCCGTCTGAAAAAAGGCCGTCTGAACAATTATGAGCGCGCGCCCAGCATAATCACCGCCATGCCGCTCAAACACAGCGCTGCGCCTATCCAGTCGGTGGTTTGCGGCTTAATGCCGTCCACCGCCCACAGCCACAGCAGCGCCATGCTGATATACACGCCGCCGTAAGCGGCATACACGCGGCCGCTGGCGGTCGGGTGCAGCGTGAGCAGCCAGGCAAACAGCGCTAGGCTCGCCGCCGCCGGCAGCAGCAGCCAAGGTGAGCCTTGCTGGCGCAACCACACATAAGGCAGCCAGCAGCCCACAATTTCAGCCAGCGCCGTGGCGGCAAAGAGTAAAAAAGTTTTCAGCATCATCATATATTTCAGACGGCCTATCATGCACAAGCAGGCCGTCTGAACCATTCGGGCGCAAGCCGTTTAAAAGCTTACTTTAGGCGCATCCGACACCGCCGCTTCGTTTTCCACGCTGAAATTGGCGCGTGCCTTCATGCCGAAAAGCTTGGCGGTGAGGTTTTGCGGAAACTGGCGCAAGGTGGTGTTATACGTTTGCACAGCCTTGATGTAGTTGTTGCGTGCCAGCGAAATGCGGTTTTCCGTGCCCTCAAGCTGCGCCTGCAAATCGCGGAAATTCTGGTCGGCCTTAAGCTGCGGATAATTTTCCGACACCACCAAAAGCCGTGAGAGCGCGCTGCTCAATTCGCCCTGCGCCTGCTGATATTGCTTGAGTTTTTCCGGGTCGGCCGCATCATCGGCCGTCATCTGAATGCTGCCCACTTTGCTGCGCGCTTCCGTTACCTGCGTAAACACTTCCTGCTCGTGCGTGGCATAGCCTTTTACCGTGTTGACCAGATTCGGAATCAAATCGGCGCGGCGCTGATATTGGTTGAGCACTTCCGACCAGGCCGCATTGGCCGCCTCGTCTTGCGACTGCATGGTGTTGTAGCCGCAGCCGCTCAATGCAAACAATGAGGTAAACACGGCCATCACGGCCAGCCATTTTTTCAACATAGGATTTACTCCGTAAAATCAGGAACAAGCGAAAATGCACACGCACCACGCACGGCAGAGGGCAAATCACACCCACCTCAAAACAGCCCTGCTGCATAGGCTCGCCGCCTTGCAAGCTTACTTTTTTCAATGGGCATCAGGCCGTCTGAAAACAACCGCTTGAGTATAACCCAAAGCCGCCGCCGCGCAAACCGGCCGCCCAACACGCATCTATCAAACAAACGCGCGGCTACATTTCACTACCATTTTCAGACGGCCTGTTTCATAATAAGACTTTTCGATAAGACATTCGGCAACCCGCCCGCTTTCCGTCAAACCCCAAGGCAAACCCAGGAGGAATCCACCCGATGAGAATTTTACTGACCGGCTCGAAAGGCCAGCTCGGCCGCTGCTTTAAAGACCGCCTGCCCGAAGAATGGGAGCTGATTGCCGCCGATTCAGCCACCCTCGACATCACCGATGCCGAAGCCGTGCTCAATATGGTCAAAAATTTCCAACCCGACGCCATTGTCAACGCCGCCGCCTACACCGCCGTTGATTTGGCCGAAAGCCAGCGCGCCAAAGCCTTTGCCGTCAACGCCGCCGCCGTGGCAAGCCTGGCCGCCGCCGCCCGCGCCGTGCATGCCAAATTCATCCACATATCCACCGATTATGTGTTTGACGGCAGCAGCAAAGTGCCCTACACCGAAACCGCCCCGCCCGCACCCCAAAGCGCCTACGGCCAATCCAAGCTCGCCGGCGAATTGCTGGCGCTGGCCGCCAACCCCGACAGCGCGATTGTGCGCAGCGCCTGGATATTCAGCGAATACGGTCGCAATTTCGTGAAAACCATGCTCGAAGCCGCCGCCGAGCGCGACGAGCTTTATGTGGTGCAAGACCAAACCGGCTGCCCCACTTATGCCGGTGATTTGGCGCAGCTGCTGATTAATATGCTGGAAAAAGCCACCTTCCCGCGCGGCATTTTCCATTATTGCGGCAACACCTCAACCAGCTGGCACGGCTTTGCCGAAGCCGTGTTCCACACCGCCGCCACCCTCAACCCCACCTTCAAAACCCCGCACCTGCACCCCATCGACACCAGCGGCTACCCCACGCCCGCCCCGCGCCCCGTTTATAGCGTGCTCGATTGCCACAAAGCCTGCCAAGAGCTGGGTGCCGCTCCTTCCGACTGGCAAAAAGCACTCGGCAGCGTGGTGCGCAAATTGAATACTCAAGCATAAACATACTGTGCATAAATCAATACAGGCCGTCTGAAAAGTTTCAGACGGCCTTTATTTATCTGGCAAACAACGATTTTTTAAAACGTTTCCCATGCTTCATTCCGGCGAAGTGCGCAGGTCGGATTCTCGAATCCGACGCTTGTTCGCAGAACAAGGTTTTCAGGGCGGCAGTAAATGTCGGATACAAGTATCCGACCTACGGCTTTCTTGGCTGTTTGAATGGTTTCAGACGGCCTGATTTCCCCACACCAAAAGCCAAACGCCGCAGGCAAAAGCTGCGGCGTTTTCAATGAGGTGGCGAGCCAAACCCCTGGCACTGGCGCATCAGAGTGGGCTGCTGGCTTCCGCCCCTGACCCGTTGTCCCAACTTACCATGCAGGGAGACCCGCCGTAAAAAAGCTATTATAGCCGCCCTATTGCCTTGCGCACAAGCCCGAAATCCGCCCAATCGTAAACAGCCGTCTGAAAAAAGCCGCACCGGCGCTGCACTTGTCAACAATTTCTCGCCGCCAATATGAGCCGCATGCATGCTGTCCGCCATATTTTTCCATTGAAAAGTCTTTGAAATGACATTACATTCAAACTTTCCCTTTGGCTTTCAGACGGCCTGCTTTTTCTTGAGGCCGTCTGAAAAAAAAAGCAAACATCTGCCAAGCGCCGCCGCATAAAATCCTTTAAAATAGCGGGCACACATGTTTGATACCCATTCAAAAAAGTAAGCTAACAAGGTGGAAGCCTGCGACAGTACACACGTACGGCAAGGCGAGCCAACGAAGTTAGGTTATTTTTTTGGATTGGTATGAGCACACACGAAAATAATACGGAACGGACACAACACAATGAGCAACACCGCCCAGCGCATCCGCGAAATCCCTTATAACTACACCTCATATTCCGACCGCGAAATCGTCATCCGCCTGCTCGGCGATGATGCGTGGAACACACTGCAAACGCTGCGCAGCCAGCGCGTAACCGGCCGCTCGGCGCGCATGTTGTTTGAAGTATTGGGCGATATTTGGGCGGTGGTGCGCAACCCCTATCTGGTTGACGATTTGCTCGACCACCCCGCCCGCCGCGAAGCGCTGGTGAAAGAAATGCGCCACCGCTTGGGCGAAATCCACAAACGGCGCGACGACAACGAACAAGTGGCCGCGCTGGTGCAGGCGGCCGAAGCGGCGGTGGCGCGCTTCGACGGCAGCTTTGACGAAACCAAAACCCGCCGTGAGCAAATTCTCAAACGCCTGAGCAAAATCACCAAAAAACACAATATTATGTTTGACGGCTTGGCGCGCGTGTCGCATGTCACCGACGCCACCGACTGGCGCGTGGAATATCCCTTTGTGGTGGTCAACCCCGACACCGAAGCCGAAGTGGCGCCCTTGGTGCGCGCGCTGATTGATTTGGAGCTCACCATCATCCCGCGCGGCGGCGGCACCGGCTACACCGGCGGCGCGGTGCCGCTCGATGCCATGAGCGCGGTGATCAACACCGAAAAGCTCGATAAACACAATGGCGTGGAATATGTCGAGCTGCCCGGTCTCGAAGGCCGCCGGCCGGTGATTCATTGCGGCGCGGGCGTGGTCACGCGGCGCGTGGAAGAAACCGCCAATGCCGCCAAGCTTGTGTTTGCGGTGGATCCCACTTCGGCCGATGCTTCCTGCGTGGGCGGCAATGTGGCGATGAACGCAGGCGGCAAAAAAGCGGTGTTGTGGGGCACGGCGCTCGATAATCTGGCGTGGTGGAAAATGGTCAACCCCGCAGGCGAATGGCTCAAAATCGAGCGCGTGCGCCACAATTTCGGCAAAATCCACGATGAAGAAACCGCCGTGTTTGATGTGCACACGCTCGCTTCAGACGGCCTCAAAGTGGTGAAAACCGAGCGGCTGGAAATTGAGGGCAGCAAATTCCGCAAAGTCGGCCTCGGCAAAGACGTCACCGACAAATTTCTCGCCGGCCTGCCCGGTGTGCAGAAAGAAGGCACCGACGGCATCATCACCAGCTGCGCTTTTGTGCTGCACACCATGCCCAAACACACGCGCACCGTGTGCCTGGAATTTTTCGGCACCGTGGCCAACGCCACGCCCTCGATTGTGGAAATCCGTGATTACCTGCTCGGCCACGAAGCCGTAGCGCTGGCCGGCCTCGAGCATCTCGATTGGCGCTATGTGCGCGCGGTGGGCTATGCCACCAAAGCCGCCGGCAAAGGCCGCCCGAAAATGGTGCTGATTGCCGATGTGGTGTCAGACGATGAAAACGCCGTGGCCGAAGCCGCCTCACACATTGTGAAGCTCGCCAACGCGCGCGACGGCGAAGGCTTTATCGCCGTGTCGCCCGAGGCACGCAAAACCTTCTGGCTCGACCGCAGCCGCACCGCCGCCATCGCCAAACACACCAACGCCTTTAAAATCAACGAAGACGTGGTGATTCCGCTCGAACGCCTGGGCGAATATTCAGACGGCATTGAGCGCATCAACATCGAATTGTCGATTAAAAACAAGCTCGCCCTGTGCGATGCGCTCCTGCCCTATCTGCAAGGCAGCCTGCCGGTGGATCAGATGGGCACCGATCTGCCCAGCAGCGAATTGCTGGGCGAGCGCGCCAACCACGCATTGGCCCATGTGGCGCAGGTGCAGGCGCGCTGGCAATGGCTGCTCGACAACCTCGATGCGCCGCTGGCCGACTATAAAGCGCGCTACGGCAGCGCCGTGCACGCCGCACCCGAAGCCCGCGATGAAGAAAGCTGCTTTACCGCCTTTCGCGATTTCCGCCTGCGCGTGTCGGTAAAATCCGACATCATGAAGCCTTTATCCGAGATTTTCAGCGGCAAGGCCGACACCAAAATCACCGAAGCGCTGGCCAAAATCCACAGCCGCGTGGTGCGCGGGCGCGTGTTTGTGGCGCTGCATATGCACGCGGGCGACGGCAATGTGCACACCAATATTCCCGTGAATTCCGATGATTATGAAATGCTGCAAACCGCCCACAAAGCGGTGGATCGCATTATGGCCATCGCCCGCCGCTTAAACGGCGTGATTTCGGGCGAACACGGCATCGGCATCACCAAGCTCGAATACCTCACCGATGAAGAAATGCAGCCTTTTTGGGATTACAAAACGCGCATCGACCCGCAAGGCCGCTTCAACCGCGGCAAGCTGATGAAAGGCGCCGATTTGCGCCGCGCCTACACGCCCTCGTTCGAGCTTTTGGGCGTGGAATCGCTGATTATGGAGCAATCCGATTTGGGCACCATCGCCGAATCGATAAAAGACTGTCTGCGCTGCGGCAAGTGCAAGCCCGTGTGCTCCACCCATGTGCCGCGCGCCAACCTGCTCTACAGCCCGCGCAACAAAATTCTCGGCGTGGGCCTGCTCACCGAAGCCTTTTTATACGAAGAGCAAACCCGCCGCGGCGTGTCGCTGCGCCATTTCGACGAGCTCAACGATGTGGGCGACCATTGCACCGTGTGCCACCGCTGCGTGAAGCCCTGCCCTGTGAATATCGATTTCGGCGACGTTACCGTGGCCATCCGCAATTATCTGGGCAAAAGCGGCAAGCGCAAATTCAACCCCGCCGTGGCCGCCGGCATGGCTTTTCTGAATGCCAAAGATCCGCGCACCATTAACCTGCTGCACAAAGGCGTGATCGATGCCGGCTTCAGGCTGCAAAACTGGGGCTACCAAATGGGCAAAAAATTCCGTTTGGGCACCAAAAAGCAGAAAGCCGCCCCCAAAACCACCGTGGGCGCCGCGCCGATCAAAGAGCAAGTGGTACATTTCATCAACCGCCCGCTGCCGCGCAACGTGCCGATTAAAACCGCCCGCGCCTTGCTCGGCGTGGAAGACAACAAAACCGTGCCGATCATCCGCAACCCCGCGCTGCCGGAAGACAGCGAAGCGGTGTTTTACTTCCCCGGCTGCGGCTCCGAGCGCCTGTTCAGCCAAGTGGGCTTGGCCACCCAGGCCATGCTGTGGCACGCCGGTGTGCAAACCGTGCTGCCGCCGGGCTATCTTTGCTGCGGCTACCCGCAAGACGCCGGCGGCAATGCAGCCAAAGCCGAAGAGATGACCACCGAAAACCGCGTGCTCTTCCACCGCGTGGCCAACACGCTCAACTACCTCGACATCAAAACCGTGGTGGTGAGCTGCGGCACCTGCTACGACCAGCTGGAAAAATACCGCTTTGAAGAAATTTTCCCCGGCTGCCGCATGATAGACATCCACGAATTTCTGCTCGAAAAAGGCATCAAGCTCGATGGCGTAACCGGCCAGCAATACCTTTACCACGACCCTTGCCACTCGCCCATCAAAACCACCAACCCCACCGCACTCACCGGCCAATTGATGGGGCAGGAAGTGTTGCTGAGCGACCGCTGCTGCGGCGAGAGCGGCATGTTTGCCGTGAAGCGCCCCGACATCGCCACGCAGGTAAAATTCCGCAAGCAGGAAGAAATCGAGAAAAACAAAGCCGCACTGCCGCCGGGCGAGCCCGTGAAAATGCTCACCTCCTGCCCCGCCTGCCTGCAAGGCCTGAGCCGCTACAGCGACGACAACGCCATGCCCGCCGACTACATCGTGGTGGAAATGGCCAAGCACATTCTCGGCGAGCAATGGCAAAACGATTTTGTGAAAAAAGCCACAGAAGGCGGCATTGAAAAAGTGTTGCTCTAACCAGCTGATACAAAAAGGCCGTCTGAAATATTATTCAGACGGCCTCTCGATTAAATTTCTTCTTATACCAATTCAAAAAAGTAAGCTAACAAGGCGGCGAGCCGCAGACAGTACAACTAGTACGGCAAGGCGAGACAACGAAGTTAGGTTATTTTTTTGGATTGGTATTATTTCAAATTCAAACAAAGGATACTCCCATGCTGATGCGCCGTATCAAACAAGTTGTTGTGGCCTATTTGGTGCAAAAAGCCGTACGCCATATTTCCCGCAAAATGCAGCAACGCCGCTAACCGAAAGGACACCGCCATGCAGTATAACGAACTGGGCCGCACCGGCATAAAAGTGAGCCGAATCTGCCTCGGCACCATGACTTGGGGCGAGCAAAACACCCAAGTCCAAGCACACGAGCAGCTCGATTACGCCCTCTCGCAAGGCGTGAATTTTATCGACACCGCCGAAATGTATCCCGTGCCGCCGAATCAAGAAACCTATACCACCACCGAGCAATACATCGGCGCGTGGATTCAGGCGCGCGGGCGGCGTGATGATATCGTGCTCGCCAGCAAAATCGCCGGCCCCACCGGCAACAACAATCTCGACGGCTATATCCGCGGCGGCAACAACAATTTTTCGCGCGCGCAAATCATCGAAGCCTGCCACGCCAGCCTCAAACGGCTGCACACCGATTACCTCGACCTTTACCAATTGCACTGGCCCGAGCGCCAAACCAATTTTTTCGGCAAACTCGGCATGAACGAAATCAGCGCAAACGAGCACTACACCCCGTTTGACGAAATTCTCGACGCCATGGGCGAATTGGTGCGGCAAGGCAAAATCCGCACCTACGGTTTGTCCAACGAAACCCCGTGGGGCACGCTGCGCCATTTAAACGCCCACGAAGCCCGCCCCGGCTCGCCCCGCATCGCGTCGGTGCAAAACCCATATAACCTGCTCAACCGCAGCTACGAAGTGGGCATGGCCGAAATCTCGCTGCGCGAAAACGTGCCGCTGTTGGCTTATTCGCCGCTCGCTTTCGGCGTGCTTTCCGGCAAATACCGCCACGGCCAAAAGCCCGAAGGCGCGCGTCTCACCCTGTTTGAACGCTTCCAGCGCTACAGCAAGCCCAAAGCTGCCGAAGCGGTGGAGCGCTATGCCGCCATCGCCGAAGCCGCCGGCCTCTCGCTCGCCACCCTTTCGCTGGCTTTCGTAAACCAGCGCACCTTTGTGGCCGCCAACATCATCGGCGCCACCACCATGGCGCAATTGCGCGAAAACATCGCCAGCGCCGATGTGGTGTTGGGCCAAGACATCCTGGCCGCCATCGATGCCGTGCACGCCGAAATCAGCAACCCGTGCCCTTAATGAAGCAATAAAAGGCAAATCAACAAATAGGCCGTCTGAAAGCTTTCAGACGGCCTATTTGTTGCTCGATAAATCAGCGTTTGCCGCCGAAACCGATAATATCAGCAGCGCTCTTTTCTGGTGCACGCTGTATAACGAGTCCACTCACTTCTTCAGCTTGCGGCCCTGCAAACATTAAACCGTAAAACATTTGTTTATTGGATTTTTCTGCACGCGCAGTAGAAGAAATCCCAAAAGCAGCTTGCTTAGAATCAAAAAACTCATCAAATTTTTCAATATCGCCTTTTTCTAAAACTACCCGTCCGAATTGACCCAATCCGGTAATTTCACCTGATCCGATACGATTTTTAAAATCAACATTATAAACCAGTGTGCCTTTATCTTTGGCAGTAAATGCTTCACCACGATAAACAGCATGAATATTCAAAGCGTCAATTGCTGTTTTTGTTGTGGCCAAACCCAGTATATTTTCTATAGTGAAACTTGATTCCGCATCAATAAGTGTAACCGGCTCATTATTTACTTTAAAATTATTCATATAACTGCCTATAACAACAGAATAAGGTTGTTGATAAAGTCTTAACGTGCCCTCCACTACTCGAACATCATCTTTCGCAAAAGCTCTTTGATGATATATTTCTTGCGTTTTATTATCAAATAGCGCGGTAAAAGTCACACCTTTGTAACGTTCCGTATCTTTAAAGGGATAATCATGCAAACCCAGCGGCACCGGTGTTAAATCGATTTTCTCATTTCCTTTTGCATAAGTTTGCCCGAATGCCTCCTTAGCAACATTACTGCCTGCATACTCCACATCGATTTCCCATAATTTCGCCTGCCGCACCTGCGCCCGATAAGCTTCCGGCACCGCATTTAAAGCAGACAGGCCGGTGTCCGGTTGGCTGCCTGCAACGCCGCTGCCACCACCACCGCCGCCGCACGCGGTTAAGCCCACCATCATCGCCCACATCGAGCATTTAAGCATATTCATTGCGTTTCCTTTATCATCGTTGTTGTATTGTTATCTTAACATTTTCCGCCTTTTGATAACAAATGTTCACAACAAAACCATCACGCCCAACATTACTTTTCATGCCAATGTCGTTTCTTTGCAAAGAGACCGTCTGAAAGCTTTCAGACGGCCTATTTGTTGCTCGGTAAATCAGCGTTTGCCGCCGAAACCGATAATGCCTTCATCCCTTTTTCTCTGCCATTCCGGATTCGCCTGCACCATGCCGCTGATTTCTTCGGCTTTAGGCCCGGCAAACATCAAGGTATAGCCCGCTTTGCCTTGTTTTTCCGAAGTGGCCGTCGCAGAAATGCCGACAACGTTTTTCATATCCAACCATTCAGGCATAGTGGCAATATTGCCTTTTTCCAAGGCAATGCGCCCGAATTGATCCAAGCCGGTGATTTCGCCCGAGCCATTGCGCGCTTTAAAATCCACTTGATAAACCAATTCGCCCCTGTCTTTCGCGGTAAAAGCTTCGCCCCGATAAGTGGCCTGGATATTCAAGGCATCCACGGCTTCTTGGGTGGTGGCCAAGCCTAAGATATCGGTGATCAAAAAATCGGCATCGGCATCCGCCCATGCCTTACGGGGATCATTATTAAGCTGCAGGCCGGTTGTATAGTTGCCAACCACAATGGAATAAGGCTGCTGATACACCCGAAACACACCATCTGTTGTCACCACATCACCGGTTTTAAGCTTTTGCTCACCAAACACCGTATTCATAGTAAACGGCCTTTTTGCTTTTTCTGTGTCTTTATACGGATAATCGTTCAAACCCAAGGGAAGCCCCGACAAATCAATTTCAGCGTCTTTGTTGCCATATGCTTTGTCAAAAAGCTCTGCCGTAAAAATGCTGTGCTCATTTTCCATTTCAAACTGCCAAGTCTTCGCCTGCCGCACCTGCGCCCGATAAGCCTCCGGCACCGCATTTAAAGCCGACAGGCCGGTGTCCGGTTGGCTGCCTGCAACGCCGCTACCACCACCGCCGCCGCCACACGCGGTTAAGCCCACCATCATCGCCCACATCGAGCATTTAAACATATTCATTGCGTTTCCTTTATCATCGTTGTTGTTGTAGCACTATCTTAACATTTCCCACTATTTAATAACAAATGTTCACAACAAAACCATAACCTCCAACATTACTTTTCATGTCAATGTCGTTTCTTTGCAAAGAGGCCGTCTGAAAGCTTTCAGACGGCCTCTTGATGATCTGTTCAGCGCTGCATCATCAATCCCATTTCACCCAGCCCATTGCCCAAGTGAGCAGAATCAGCCCGCCGAACACGATGCGGTAATAGGCAAAGGGCACATAATTTTTCGTGGCCACAAATTTCAGCAAGGCTTTTACCGCCAGCAGGCCCGATGCGAAAGCGGCCACAAAGCCCACAGCAATCAGGCCGATATCCTGCATACTGAAGAGCGAATAGTGTTTTGACACATCGTAAACGGTGGCGGCAATCATCACCGGCACGGCCAGGAAAAACGAAAATTCCGTGGCCACTTTGCGATCCAGCCCCCAGAGCATGCCGCCCATAATGGTGCTGCCCGAGCGCGAGGTGCCGGGCACCAGCGCCAGAATCTGCGCCAATCCCACCACCAGCGCATCGCGCACTTTCATGTCATCCACATCGGTCACTTTGGGCTTGCGCGTGCTTTGTCTGCGCTCCACCCACAAAATCACGAAGCCGCCCAGCACCAGCGCGGTGGCCACGCTGATGGGGTTGAAGAGCACAGTTTTAATCTGCTTGCTAAACAGCAGGCCCACAATGGCCGCCGGCACAAAAGCCACGGCCAAGTTGGTAACAAAGCGGTTTACCTTGGCATCGCGGCCGAAATTTTTCACCACATAGCCGAAACGCTGGCGGTATTCAAACACCACTGCCAGCACCGCGCCGAGCTGGATGGCGATTTCAAACACTTTGCCGTTGCTGTGAAAATCCAGCAGGCTGCCAAACACAATCAAATGGCCGGTGCTCGACACCGGCAGAAATTCGGTCAAACCTTCGACAATGCCCAAAATCAGGGCTTTAAACAACAACACAATATCCATTACATGCTTTCAAGCGGCCGGGTTGGTTTAACACAAAAGCGCGGGCAGCGGCCATTTACCCGGCTTGTCAGACTCTTGCCTATGATAAAAGTTTTTGCGGCAAAAAGGCTTAACAAAATATTAACGGCAAAAAATGTTTTCAGACGGCCTGTGCCGTCTGAAAACATTTGCGCTTATTTCAATATATTTTTAATCACGCCCATCACGCTGCGCGAAATCGCGCGCGTTACCTGCTGATTGATCTGGCTGCCCACCGAATCGGCCAAATCATAAGCAACGCCTTGGTTGGCTTTTTTGCGCCCGCCGAACAAGCCGCCCAAAAAGCCGCCCATCATGCCGTTTTGCTGCGGCGCCGCGGCAGCGGCTTTGTCGGCCTGAGCCTGCGCTTTGGCAACGTTTTGCGCTTCGGCCGTCTGCGCTTGCTGCGCATCAAGCTCGGTGAGCGCTTCGTAAGCGGAATAATTGTCGATCATATCTTTATAGTGGCGGTAGAGAATATCGTTTTGGAATGTGCTGTCGCGCTCGGCGGCGGCCAGCGGCGTGAGGCTGGATTGCGGCGGCAGCACAAAAGCGCGTTCCACCGGCGCGGGCATGCCCTTTTCATCGAGAAACGACACCAAAGCCTCACCCACGCCCAATTCGGCAATGGCTTCCACCACATTGATATTCGGATTGGTGCGGAAGGTTTCGGCGGCGGCCTTCACCGCTTTTTGGTCGCGCGGGGTAAAGGCGCGCAAAGCGTGCTGCACGCGGTTGCCGAGCTGGCCCAGAATGCTGTCGGGCAGATCGAGCGGATTTTGGGTAACGAAATACACGCCCACGCCTTTGGAGCGGATCAGGCGCACCACTTGCTCGATTTGCGCCACCAAAGCGGCAGGCGCGTTGTCGAACAATAGATGCGCTTCGTCGAAAAACATCACAAATTTGGGCTGCTCGGGGTCGCCCACTTCGGGCAGCGTTTGAAACAATTCGGCCAGCATCCACAGCAAAAACGCGCTATACATGCGCGGGCTGCGCATCAGCTTTTCGGCATTGAGAATATTGATCACGCCTTTGCCGCCCTCGGTCTGCATCCAGTCTTCCAGATTGAGCGCCGGCTCGCCGAAAAGGTTGGCCGCGCCTTCGTTTTCGAGCGTAAGCAGCTGGCGCTGCACCGCGCCCACGCTGGCGGCAGACACATTGCCGTATTGGCTGCGATATTCGGCGGCATGGTCGGCCACATGCTTGAGCAGGCCGCGCAAATCTTTTAAGTCAATCAAATGCCAGCCATTGTCGTCCGCCACGCGAAACACCAAATTAAGCAAGCCCTCTTGCGTGTCGTTTAAATTCATCAAGCGCGAGAGCAGCATCGGCCCCATCTCGGAAATCGTGACCCTGAGCGGAATGCCGGCCTCGCCGAACACATCCCAAAAGCGCACCGGAAAACTTTGCAGCCAAGCCGCGCCCAGCCCGAATTCGGCAATGCGCTCGCCCACTTTGCCGCTGTCGGCACCGGCATTGACGATGCCCGACAAATCGCCTTTCACATCAGCCAAAAACACCGGCACGCCCTGATTGCTGAACGCCTCGGCCATGCGGCGCAGGGTAACGGTTTTGCCGGTGCCGGTGGCGCCGGCAATCAGGCCGTGGCGGTTGGCCATTTTGCCTTGGATTTCAAGCGTGGCGGCGCCGGCACGGGCGATGGGAAAGGTAATCATGGTGGTATTCCTTATCAGGAAAAGTGTGGTGGACAAAGATGCGCTATTGTCTTACGAATCGGCAGGCGGTGCAAATGCGGCGGCAACAGGCCGTCTGAATGTTTTGGGAAAAGCGGCAAATCACCCACAGAGTTTTCAGACGGCCTTGCCGATGTGAAACCAAGATGGGTAGGTCGGATTCTCGAATCCGACACTTGTTCGCAGAACAAGCATATCCCGCGTGTTTGGCCTTGCGGCCAAATGTCGGATTCGAGAATCCGACCTACGGAACTGGCCTACCTTTTGTGTCACTTTATTATGCATTTCACTATACTTTCAGACGGCCTTATTCCTGATAAAACTCAATCGGCAGCTTATCGGGATCTTGAATAAAAAAGAAATCTTTGCCGGTGTATTCATCGGTGCGTATGGCTTCGCAATCCACGCCCAAGCCTTGCAATTGCGCGCGTTGGGCGGCCACATCGGCCACGGCAAAAGCCAGATGGCGCAAGCCGCAGGCTTCGGCGCTGACGGGCCGGCCGGGGCGCGGCGGCGGATTGGGGAAGGAAAACAATTCCAACGCATAATGGCTGCCGATGCCCAAATCGAGCTTCCAAGAATCGCGCTCGGCGCGGTAATGCTCGGCCAGCACGGTTAAGCCCAGCGTTTCGGTGTAGAAGCGTTTGGATACGGCATAATCGGAACAGATAAGCGCAATATGGTGTATTCTCATAAATTTTCTTGCTTCAGACAAAAGGCCGTCTGAAAGGCTTTCAGACGGCCTAAACAGGCTTTTAGGGTCTGCTCACATGGCGCCGTAATTGGGGCCGCTGCCGCCTTCGGGGCACACCCAGGTGATGTTTTGGGTGGGGTCTTTGATGTCACAGGTTTTGCAGTGCACGCAGTTTTGCGCATTAATCTGCAATTGCGGCCGGCCGCCCTCTTCCACGATTTCATACACCGCCGCCGGGCAATAGCGGGTTTCCGGCGCGGCATATTCGGCCAGGTTCACATCAAGCATGATTTGCGGATTGGCCAATTTCAGGTGATTGGGCTGCCCCTCTTCGTGGCTGAGGTTGGCGAGAAACACGCTGCTCAAGCGGTCAAACGTGAGCACATTATCGGGCTTGGGATAGGCTATCGGGTGGCAGGCGGCGGCTTTTCTCAAGCTGTTGTGGTCGCTGCCGTGGTGCGCAATCGTCCACGGCGCGCGGCCTTTGAGCACATATTGCTCCAGCGCGGTATAAGCCATCGCCGGCCACATGCCCCATTTAAAGGCGGGGCGCACATTGCGCACTTCGTTGAGCTCTTGATAAAGCCAGCTGCGCTCAAAACGCTCTTGGTAGCTGTCGGCTTCTTTGCCACTTTCCAGCGTTTGCGCATCGGTGATCAACACATCAAACACCGCTTCTGCCGCCAGCATGCCGGATTTGAGGGCGGTGTGTATGCCTTTGATACGCGGCACGTTTAGAAAGCCGGCGCTGTCGCCTGCCAGCACACCGCCTTTGAATGAGAGCTTGGGCAGGCTTTGCAGGCCGCCTTCGCTCAACGCGCGCGCACCATAGGCAATGCGGCGGCCGCCTTCAAAGGTTTTGCGGATTTCGGGGTGGGTTTTGAAGCGCTGGAATTCTTCAAACGGCGACATATACGGGTTTTGGTAATCCAGCCCCACCACAAAGCCCACGGCAACTTGGTTGTTATCAAGGTGATAGATAAACGAGCCGCCATAAGTTTGGCTGTCGAGCGGCCAGCCCACGCTGTGTATCACTAAGCCGGGCTGGCATTGCGGCTCAGGCACTTCCCAGATTTCTTTGATGCCGATGCCGTAGGTTTGCGGCTGACTGTCGCGATCGAGCGCGAATTGTTGGATGATTTGTTTGCTGAGCGAGCCGCGGCAGCCTTCGGAAAAAATGGTTTGCTGCGCCCACAATTCCATGCCGGGTTGGTAATTTTCGCTGGGCGTGCCATCGCTGTTTAAACCCATATCGCCGGTGGCAATGCCTTTCACCGAGCCGTCGGCATGGTAAAGCACTTCGGAAGCGGCAAAGCCGGGATAAATTTCCACGCCCAAGGCTTCGGCCTGCTCGGCCAGCCAGCGGGTGAGCGCGCCTAAGCTGATGATGTAGTTGCCGTGGTTTTCAAAGCTCGGCGGTGTGGGCAGCTTCACGGCTTTTTGCTCAGTGAGCAGCAGCATGCGGTCTTCGGCCACGCTGCGCGCAAGCGGCGCGCCCTGCGCCTGCCAGTCGGGCAAAAGCTCGCTCAGGGCTTTGGGATCGATTACGGCGCCCGATAAAATGTGTGCGCCCACTTCTGAGCCTTTTTCCACCACGCACACGCTGATGTCGCGGCCGCTTTTTTCGGCCAGTTGTTTTAATTTGATGGCGGCGGCGAGCCCCGCGGGGCCTGCACCGACGATAAGCACATCATATTGCATGCTCTCGCGCTGGATGGTTTCGGTCATGTGTCGGGTTCCTGTCGGTTTGTTATTTTAATGGTTTGTTGTTTTATATAGTGGAATGCATGAAAAACTGATACAAGCCGGCATAAGGCATGTGCTTCGGCCACGCACGCAGAAGCCCTTTAAAACGCGTGCGTGGCTGTGCCACACACCCTACACACGTTTGAGACTTATGCTTTTTTGTGGCCGTTTTTCTTTGATTTCACTATGGCTTTCAGACGGCCTGAATGATTCATCAACAATATGCAGTGAAATGTAAGAAAAAGTGACACGAAACTGTATTCTATAACGGCGTAGGTTAGATTCATAAACCCAACGTTTCAGACGGCTTGTGGATTTGTTGGGTTTGCAACCCAACCAACCTTTTGTGTCACTTTATTATGCATTCCACCATATATATACAATATATACGGCAATCTGTTGGCTTAAGGCCGCCTGAAACGTTTCAGACGGCCTCAAGTCAAATAAGCATGACTATATCAGCGGCGCAGATAATGCACAAACGCATAAGCCGTGCCTTTGCTGCTCATGCATGCTTCGCGCCCAACCTCTTGCCAATCGGCCTCATCCACCTTGGGAAAAAAAGCATCGCCTGCCACTTGCAGCCCCACTTCGGTAACACGCAGATCGGTGGCCAGCGGCATGGCTTGGGCATAAATCTGCGCCCCGCCCATAATAATGATTTCCGGTGCATCAGCACACATTTGCAAAGCCGCTTCCAGGCTTTCTGCCTGTTCGGCGCCGGCTGTTGCATAATCAGCTTGGCGGGTGACCACGATATTGCGCCGCCCGGGCAAGGGCTTTTTCGGCAGCGATTCCCACGTTTTGCGCCCCATCACCACCGGCTTTTCCAGCGTGTATTGCTTGAAAAAGGCGAAATCTTCGGGCAAATGCCAGGGCATAGTGTTGTCGATGCCGATGCAGCCATTGTCGGCGCAGGCGGCAATCAGGGTGATTTTTTGCATAACAAGCTCTCGCTGGGGTTTCAGACGGCATCTTATACTAAATACAACGGCAAACCAACTTCACCCTGCCCTGCTATTGTGAAATCAAGCATAGGCAAAGGTTGGGTTGATGAACCCAACGCTTCAGACGGCCTGTGGATTTGTTGGGTTTTCAACCCAGCCTATAGTGGATTAAATTTGAATCAAGGCAAGGCGGCGAGCCGCAGACAGTACACACGTACGGCAAGGCGAGCCAACGCAGTATTGATTCAAATTTAATCCACTATACCTGCCTTGATTTCATATACCGGCCAGACCACCGATACCCATCCCCAAAAGTAAGCTTACAAGGCGAGGCCGTCTGAAAAAAAATGTTTCAGACGGCCTCTGTGTGCTATGCATACGATAACGCTTTATTTTGACAAAGCTAATCGTATTTACGCTTGCTGCCTTGATTTCACTATATCGACAAGGCCGTCTGAAACCTATTCAAAACAACCCGACTGCATTGGCAGCGCCCGCCCGCAAAAAAACCCCGCTCAAGCGAGCGGGGCTTTGGATGCAGCGAGTGTTTAGCCGATAAACTCAACGTGTTTTTCGAGAATGCTGTTCAGGGTTTCGCCTGCAGCCATGCCGTTAAACGTGATGCTGTTGTTGTAGGTTTGGCCGGCTTTGTCTACACCGGTGAAGCTCAGGGTGTGGGTGTTGTCGTTCCACACCGCGCCTTGCAGCTGGTTGGCGTTGACCAAATCGGCAAACACCACTTTATCGGTGCCCGCTTCAAAGTCGGTAATCACATCTTTACCGCTGTTGCTGTTGGCGAGGAACACAAACTGATCTGCACCTGCGCCGCCGGTAAGGGTGTCGTTGCCGGCACCGCCGAACAAGATGTCGTTACCGGCACCGCCGTTGAGCGTGTCGTTGCCGCCATCGCTGCGCCCATCGAGCAGGCTCACCCAGTTTTCACGCACATAATCCACCATCTGCTGGCTGCCGGCTTCGCTGCCGTGGTTCTCCGACCACTTGATGTATTCGCCCAGCGCATCTGCACCCATGCCGTCATGGCTGCCGGCGGTGTAGCGGATGCCGGTGTCTGCATTGGTCCAGCTCAGATGGTCGGTGTTGATGCTGTCGCCAAACAGAATGTCATCACCATTGCCGCCATACACATAGTCGTCGGAAACCGGGTTGGGGCTGGTGGTGGTGCTGCCGCTTTGCAAGGCTGCATCAAGCTCGTTGGGGTGGTCGATAATCGCCACTTCGCCGGTTGAGCCGCTGTAGGTCACACGCCAGCTATTGCGGCCATCGGTGTGTGTTACCGTGGTGGAGCCGCTGCCGAGGCTGCCGTTGCCATCGATGGTGTTGTCGAAATAGCGCAACACGTTTTCCTGAATGCCAGCTTCAAAACCGATGGCATGCACATCCGACATCCCGGCCACTTTTTTGTAGCTGTTTAAAGCGGCGGTAACGGAGGGCTGGGTTACATAAGCTCCGGAAGTGTTGTAGCTGTTGCCATACGAGGTCGGTTGGCCATCTGTGAGGAAGTAAGTCACATTCTTATAACCGTTGCTGCCCACCGCATCAAACCATCCTGATGCCGATTTAAAGGCCAAATCATAGTTGGTTGAGCCTTCCGAACGCATTTTCAGGGTGCGCATCACGTTGATTTCTGCCAACAAGCGATCCACATTGCTTTCGTTCAAATCGGTAATCTTGATTTGTTTGTTTACGGTTTGGTCAAACAAGGTCAAGAATACGTTGGTGTGCCCATCGTGTTCGGCCAAATCATGCGCCAGTTTCAGCAGGGATTGACGTGCCATTTCCATATAGGTCACGCCGGTGGTGCTTTGGTAATTCAGCATGCTGTTGGAAACGTCCATCAAAATGGCAATATTGTAATCCTGGCCTTTGGTGATGATGGTGTTCACACCACCACGGTCGCCAATCAACACATCATTGCCGCCTGCGCCATAAATGGTGTCACTATTGTTGCCGCCGATAATGATTTTATCGTCTGACACGCCATTGATGGTGACTTTGAGTGTGGCGCTGCTGCGGTCGCCATCGGCATCGGTTATGGTGTAGCTGAAGGTTTCGGTGAGGCTTTGGCCATCGTTCAAGGCTTTCACCGCCGGGTTGGCCGAGTCAAGCGCGTAAGTGTAGCTGCCGTCTGCATGCACGGTGAGCACGCCATAAGCACCTTGCGGCTGAGCCACAGACACTTCCAGCGGCACATCGGCACCGGTGCTGTCGTTGGCCAGCAGATTGCCGCTTACCAAGGCCTCGCCCTCGGTGATGCTTTGGGTGTCGTTTACCGCAACCGGAGCGGTGTCGGTGATGGTCACATCCAAGCTGTCCATCGCCGTGTTGCCCGCTTTATCGCGCACCACCACCACAAAGCTGTCGCGCACCGAATTATCGCCGGCGCTGTGGTTTTGCGCTTTATCCGCCTCAGTGTAGGTGTACGACACCACGCCGGTGGCGGCGTTATAGCCGGTAATTTTCAACGTGCCTTTGTCGGTGGCAATTACCACAGGGTTGGCCGAAGTGGCGGCAGTCACATCTTTACCCGCCACAGTGATGCCGGCCACGCTGTTGTTGTCGCTCACTTTGATGATGCCGCTCACGCTCGCACCGGTGGCCTCTTGCACAGACAAATTGCCGTCATCAATAACCACAGTCGGGTTGGTGGTGTCGATGCTGCCCGGATCGGTGGCCGTGGCTTCATTGCCGGCCGGATCTTTCACGGTAGCCTTGGCAACATAATTGCCTTCTGCCAGTGCCGCCGGCACATCGGCACGGTAAGTGCCGCCTGCCTGCACCACGGCAGTGAAGGTTTGCACCTTATTGCCGCTATCGGTAACCACAATCGTCACCACAGAGCCGGCCGGTGCATCGGTGGTGCCGGTGATGGTGGGCGTGTTGTCGTTGCTGTTGTCCGGCGCATCCACAGTGATCTTCGGTGCGGTCAAATCCGTAGCCTTCGTGATGTCCACGTCGGTGGCGGTGTTGCCGGCTTTGTCGCTCACGGTGGCGCTGAAGCTGTAGGCTTTGCCGTCTGCAATCCAACCTGAATTGGCCGGTACGTTGGCAGACCAAGTGCCGTTGTTGACGGTGGCGCTGTAGCTCGCCACTTCTTTGCCACCATCCAGCACTTTGATCAGCACGGTTTGGCCGTTTTCTGCATCGGTGCTGCCCGATACTTTGAAGCCGTTGGCTTTGTCCGCTGCGTTGATAACGGCATAGCCGTCTGCATCGGTCGCGCCTTGGTTTTCTCCGGCGATGTGGTTAATGTCGATGGCCACTTTGGTGTCGACGCTGTACGGGCGGGTGGCGGTGATGGTGCCGGTGTTGCCGGCCGCATCGGTGGTGGTGATGCTGCCGTCCACCACTTTGTCGCCATCGGCGGCCAAGTCGCTGCCTTTCACCTGTACGGTGAAGTTGCCGTCGGCGGCCACTTTGGTGGTGTAGCGGGTGCCGTTCACCACGATGGTTACCACGTCGCCTGCGTTGAATTCGCCGCTCACTTTGCCGCTTACGGGTACTTCTGCTGCGCCGGCTTCGGCACCGTTGACTACGTCGTCACCGGCCACGCTGGTGATCACGAGTTTGGTGGTGCTCTCGTTCGGCGGGGTGATGTCGGTGGCGCGGGTAACATCCACGTCGGTGGCGGTGTTGCCGGCTTTGTCGCTCACGGTGGCGCTGAAGCTGTAGGCTTTGCCGTCTGTAATCCAGCCGGAATTGGCCGGTACGGTGGCAGACCAAGTGCCGTTGTTGACGGTGGCGCTGTAGCTCGCCACTTCTTTGCCACCATCCAGCACTTTGATCACCACGGTTTGGCCGTTTTCTGCATCGGTGCTGCCCGATACTTTGAAGCCGTTGGCTTTGTCCGCTGCGTTGATAACGGCATAGCCGTCTGCATCGGTTGCGCCTTGGTTTTCTCCGGCGATGTGGTTGATGTCGATTACAGGTGCGGTGGTGTCGATCACAGCCGAATCGGTGCCCTCGGGGCCGGTGTTGCCGGCCGCATCGGTTACAGTCGCAACTACTTCGATCTCTTTGCCATCCGCCGGTGCCGGGAAGCTCACCGCTACTTTGCCCTCGGCTATCTGCTCGGGCGTCAGTTTGATGCGGTGCTCGTGGCCGGCATTGTCGGTAACGGTCAGGATGTCGCCCGCAACGGCATCGGCCGGCAGACCCACTGCTACGTCGATGTCGCCATCGAGCTCTTGGTGGTTGATGTAGCCGTCGTTGTTGGCATCTTCTACGATGGTCACCACCGGTGCGCCCGGCTCGTCCAGCTTCAGCGTCGCTTTGTCTTCAGCTATGTTGCTTTCGTTGCCGGCCGCATCGCTCACCTGCGCGGTGGCCACAAACTCGGTGCCGTTGGCCGGGGCGTCAAACGCGGCCTTGACTTGACCCGCGTCGATGTCGGCCTGGTTGAGCACGATCTCTTTCGGGGTGTTGCCGGTGCCGGTAATCACCAGCAAATCGCCGGCTACGGCTTCTTTGGGCAGCGTAACGGTGACGTCGATCTGACCGTCCAATTCGTCTTTGCTGATGTAGCCGTCGTTGTTGGCGTCTTCGTCAATCACGATGGTCACACCGTCTGTCACCAAGTCGCTCAGATCCAGTTTGGCGCTGTCGCGGCCTTCTTTGGATACGTTGCCGGCCGCGTCTTCAATCACGGCGGTCACGATCATGTTGGTGCCGTTGGCCGGCGGCGTAAACGCGGTGGTGATGTAGCCGTTGGCTTTGTCTTCGGCCGTAATCGCCACTTCTTTGGTGAGGCCGTCTGAAGTGACTTTGACGATGTCGCCTACGCTCACTTTGTCGCCGTTGAAGCTCACTTTGACGTCAACGTCGCCGTCGAGCTCTTCGCGGTTGATGAAGCCGTCGTTGTTGGCGTCTTCGGTGATCTCCACCACCGGGGCGATGCCGTCGTTGGGGACGTTGCCGTCGGTCAGGCTCTCGTCGCGCCCGTCGGGGCCGGTGTTGCCGGCGGCGTCGGTCACGTTGGCCACCACTTCGAGTGTGCCCTCGGTCGGGATTTTGTTTTCCGGGACGGTCAGGGTGACGCCGTCTTTAATGTCTTCAGCCGTCAATTCTTTGCTGAAGTCGGGTTTGCCGTCGCCGTCGTAATCAACGTTCAGAACGTCGCCCGGCTCGGCATCGGCCGGCAGCGTGATCTTCACTTCTACGCCGTCTTTGATTTCTCCGGCATTCAGATGGCCGTCGCCGCCGTCTTGAATCTCAACTACCGGCGCGCTCGGCGCGGTGGTGTCGATGGTGGCCGAATCGCTGCCTTTCTCGCCGCTGTTGCCGGCCGCATCGGTCACCCAAGCGTCTACGGTGAGGGTGTTGCCTTCGCCGGGGTTTTTCACTCCGGGAATGTCGACGCTGCCTTTGACGATGTCGTCTGTGCCCAGCACTTTGGTGAAGTCGGGTTGGCTGTCGCCGTCGGTGTCAACCTTGAGGGTGTCGCCGGCTACGGCAGTAGCGGGCAGCGCTACGCTGACGCCGATGTCGCCGTCCAGCTCGGCTTTGCTGATGAAGCCGTCGTTGTTGGCGTCTTCGGTGATGGTCACCACCGGTTTGCCCGGTGCGCTCAGTTGCAGACGCGCGCTGTCGCTCACGGGGCCGGCGCTGTTGCCGGCCACATCGCGGATGGTGGCGGTGGCAACAAAGTCGGTGTTGTCGGCGGTCGGGTTGAATTTGACGTCAACATAGCCGGCATCGATTTGTGCCTGCGTGAGGGTGATCACTTTGTCGACGTTGCCGCTGCCGCTGATGGTGAGGGTGTCGCCCGCTGCCGCGCCTTCAGGCAGGGTAACGCGTACGTCGATGTCGTTGTCTTTGAGCTCGTCGCGGTTGATGTAGCCGTCGTTGTTGGCGTCTTCGGTGATTTCGATCGCCAGCCCTTCGAATACGGTGGTGTCGATCACAGCCGAATCGGTGCCCTCGGGGCCGGTGTTGCCGGCCGCATCGGTCACAGTCGCAACTACTTTGATCTCTTTGCCATCCGCCGGTGCCGGGAAGCTCACCGCTACTTTGCCCTCGGCTATCTGCTCGGGCGTCAGTTCGATGCGGTGCTCGTGGCCGGCGTTGTCGGTAACGGTCAGGATGTCGCCCGCAACGGCATCGGCCGGCAGACCCACTGCTACGTCGATGTCGCCATCGAGCTCTTGGTGGTTGATGTAGCCGTCGTTGTTGGCATCTTCTACGATGGTCACCACCGGTGCGCCCGGCTCGTCCAGCTTCAGCGTCGCTTTGTCTTCAGCTATGTTGCTTTCGTTGCCGGCCGCATCGCTCACCTGCGCGGTGGCCACAAACTCGGTGCCGTTGGCCGGGGCGTCAAACGCGGCCTTGACTTGACCCGCGTCGATGTCGGCCTGGTTGAGCACGATCTCTTTCGGGGTGTTGCCGGTGCCGGTAATCACCAGCAAATCGCCGGCTACGGCTTCTTTGGGCAGCGTAACGGTGACGTCGATCTGACCGTCCAATTCGTCTTTGCTGATGTAGCCGTCGTTGTTGGCGTCTTCGTCAATCACGATGGTCACACCGTCTGTCACCAAGTCGCTCAGATCCAGTTTGGCGCTGTCGCGGCCTTCTTTGGATACGTTGCCGGCCGCGTCTTCAATCACGGCGGTCACGATCATGTTGGTGCCGTTGGCCGGCGGCGTAAACGCGGTGGTGATGTAGCCGTTGGCTTTGTCTTCGGCCGTAATCGCCACTTCTTTGGTGAGGCCGTCTGAAGTGACTTTGACGATGTCGCCTACGCTCACTTTGTCGCCGTTGAAGCTCACTTTGACGTCAACGTCGCCGTCGAGCTCTTCGCGGTTGATGAAGCCGTCGTTGTTGGCGTCTTCGGTGATCTCCACCACCGGGGCGATGCCGTCGTTGGGGACGTTGCCGTCGGTCAGGCTCTCGTCGCGCCCGTCGGGGCCGGTGTTGCCGGCGGCGTCGGTCACGTTGGCCACCACTTCGAGTGTGCCCTCGGTCGGGATTTTGTTTTCCGGGACGGTCAGGGTGACGCCGTCTTTAATGTCTTCAGCCGTCAATTCTTTGCTGAAGTCGGGTTTGCCGTCGCCGTCGTAATCAACGTTCAGAACGTCGCCCGGCTCGGCATCGGCCGGCAGCGTGATCTTCACTTCTACGCCGTCTTTGATTTCTCCGGCATTCAGATGGCCGTCGCCGCCGTCTTGAATCTCAACTACCGGCGCGCTCGGCGCGGTGGTGTCGATGGTGGCCGAATCGCTGCCTTTCTCGCCGCTGTTGCCGGCCGCATCGGTCACCCAAGCGTCTACGGTGAGGGTGTTGCCTTCGCCGGGGTTTTTCACTCCGGGAATGTCGACGCTGCCTTTGACGATATCGTCTGTGCCCAGCACTTTGGTGAAGTCGGGTTGGCTGTCGCCGTCGGTGTCAACCTTGAGGGTGTCGCCGGCTACGGCAGTAGCGGGCAGCGCTACGCTGACGCCGATGTCGCCGTCCAGCTCGGCTTTGCTGATGAAGCCGTCGTTGTTGGCGTCTTCGGTGATGGTCACCACCGGTTTGCCCGGTGCGCTCAGTTGCAGACGCGCGCTGTCGCTCACGGGGCCGGCGCTGTTGCCGGCCACATCGCGGATGGTGGCGGTGGCAACAAAGTCGGTGTTGTCGGCGGTCGGGTTGAATTTGACGTCAACATAGCCGGCATCGATTTGTGCCTGCGTGAGGGTGATCACTTTGTCGACGTTGCCGCTGCCGCTGATGGTGAGGGTGTCGCCCGCTGCCGCGCCTTCAGGCAGGGTAACGCGTACGTCGATGTCGTTGTCTTTGAGCTCGTCGCGGTTGATGTAGCCGTCGTTGTTGGCGTCTTCGGTGATTTCGATCGCCAGCCCTTCGAATACGGTGGTGTCGATCACAGCCGAATCGGTGCCCTCGGGGCCGGTGTTGCCGGCCGCATCGGTCACAGTCGCAACTACTTTGATCTCTTTGCCATCCGCCGGTGCCGGGAAGCTCACCGCTACTTTGCCCTCGGCTATCTGCTCGGGCGTCAGTTCGATGCGGTGCTCGTGGCCGGCGTTGTCGGTAACGGTCAGGATGTCGCCCGCAACGGCATCGGCCGGCAGACCCACTGCTACGTCGATGTCGCCATCGAGCTCTTGGTGGTTGATGTAGCCGTCGTTGTTGGCATCTTCTACGATGGTCACCACCGGTGCGCCCGGCTCGTCCAGCTTCAGCGTCGCTTTGTCTTCAGCTATGTTGCTTTCGTTGCCGGCCGCATCGCTCACCTGCGCGGTGGCCACAAACTCGGTGCCGTTGGCCGGGGCGTCAAACGCGGCCTTGACTTGACCCGCGTCGATGTCGGCCTGGTTGAGCACGATCTCTTTCGGGGTGTTGCCGGTGCCGGTAATCACCAGCAAATCGCCGGCTACGGCTTCTTTGGGCAGCGTAACGGTGACGTCGATCTGACCGTCCAATTCGTCTTTGCTGATGTAGCCGTCGTTGTTGGCGTCTTCGTCAATCACGATGGTCACACCGTCTGTCACCAAGTCGCTCAGATCCAGTTTGGCGCTGTCGCGGCCTTCTTTGGATACGTTGCCGGCCGCGTCTTCAATCACGGCGGTCACGATCATGTTGGTGCCGTTGGCCGGCGGCGTAAACGCGGTGGTGATGTAGCCGTTGGCTTTGTCTTCGGCCGTAATCGCCACTTCTTTGGTGAGGCCGTCTGAAGTGACTTTGACGATGTCGCCTACGCTCACTTTGTCGCCGTTGAAGCTCACTTTGACGTCAACGTCGCCGTCGAGCTCTTCGCGGTTGATGAAGCCGTCGTTGTTGGCGTCTTCGGTGATCTCCACCACCGGGGCGATGCCGTCGTTGGGGACGTTGCCGTCGGTCAGGCTCTCGTCGCGCCCGTCGGGGCCGGTGTTGCCGGCGGCGTCGGTCACGTTGGCCACCACTTCGAGTGTGCCCTCGGTCGGGATTTTGTTTTCCGGGACGGTCAGGGTGACGCCGTCTTTAATGTCTTCAGCCGTCAATTCTTTGCTGAAGTCGGGTTTGCCGTCGCCGTCGTAATCAACGTTCAGAACGTCGCCCGGCTCGGCATCGGCCGGCAGCGTGATCTTCACTTCTACGCCGTCTTTGATTTCTCCGGCATTCAGATGGCCGTCGCCGCCGTCTTGAATCTCAACTACCGGCGCGCTCGGCGCGGTGGTGTCGATGGTGGCCGAATCGCTGCCTTTCTCGCCGCTGTTGCCGGCCGCATCGGTCACCCAAGCGTCTACGGTGAGGGTGTTGCCTTCGCCGGGGTTTTTCACTCCGGGAATGTCGACGCTGCCTTTGACGATGTCGTCTGTGCCCAGCACTTTGGTGAAGTCGGGTTGGCTGTCGCCGTCGGTGTCAACCTTGAGGGTGTCGCCGGCTACGGCAGTAGCGGGCAGCGCTACGCTGACGCCGATGTCGCCGTCCAGCTCGGCTTTGCTGATGAAGCCGTCGTTGTTGGCGTCTTCGGTGATGGTCACCACCGGTTTGCCCGGTGCGCTCAGTTGCAGACGCGCGCTGTCGCTCACGGGGCCGGCGCTGTTGCCGGCCACATCGCGGATGGTGGCGGTGGCAACAAAGTCGGTGTTGTCGGCGGTCGGGTTGAATTTGACGTCAACATAGCCGGCATCGATTTGTGCCTGCGTGAGGGTGATCACTTTGTCGACGTTGCCGCTGCCGCTGATGGTGAGGGTGTCGCCCGCTGCCGCGCCTTCAGGCAGGGTAACGCGTACGTCGATGTCGTTGTCTTTGAGCTCGTCGCGGTTGATGTAGCCGTCGTTGTTGGCGTCTTCGGTGATTTCGATCGCCAGCCCTTCGAATACGGTGGTGTCGATCACAGCCGAATCGGTGCCCTCGGGGCCGGTGTTGCCGGCCGCATCGGTCACAGTCGCAACTACTTTGATCTCTTTGCCATCCGCCGGTGCCGGGAAGCTCACCGCTACTTTGCCCTCGGCTATCTGCTCGGGCGTCAGTTCGATGCGGTGCTCGTGGCCGGCGTTGTCGGTAACGGTCAGGATGTCGCCCGCAACGGCATCGGCCGGCAGACCCACTGCTACGTCGATGTCGCCATCGAGCTCTTGGTGGTTGATGTAGCCGTCGTTGTTGGCATCTTCTACGATGGTCACCACCGGTGCGCCCGGCTCGTCCAGCTTCAGCGTCGCTTTGTCTTCAGCTATGTTGCTTTCGTTGCCGGCCGCATCGCTCACCTGCGCGGTGGCCACAAACTCGGTGCCGTTGGCCGGGGCGTCAAACGCGGCTTTGACTTGACCCGCGTCGATGTCGGCCTGGTTGAGCACAATCTCTTTCGGGGTGTTGCCGGTGCCGGTAATCACCAGCAAATCGCCGGCTACGGCTTCTTTGGGCAGCGTAACGGTGACGTCGATCTGACCGTCCAATTCGTCTTTGCTGATGTAGCCGTCGTTGTTGGCGTCTTCGTCAATCACGATGGATACGCCCTCTGTCACCAAGTCGCTCAGATCCAGTTTGGCGCTGTCGCGGCCTTCTTTGGATACGTTGCCGGCCGCGTCTTCAATCACGGCGGTCACGATCATGTTGGTGCCGTTGGCCGGCGGCGTAAACGCGGTGGTGATGTAGCCGTTGGCTTTGTCTTCTGCCGTAATCGCCACTTCTTTGGTGAGGCCGTCTGAAGTGACTTTGACGATGTCGCCTACGCTCACTTTGTCGCCGTTGAAGCTCACTTTGACGTCAACGTCGCCGTCGAGCTCTTCGCGGTTGATGAAGCCGTCGTTGTTGGCGTCTTCGGTGATCTCCACCACCGGGGCGATGCCGTCGTTGGGGACGTTGCCGTCGGTCAGGCTCTCGTCGCGTCCGTCGGGGCCGGTGTTGCCGGCGGCGTCGGTCACGTTGGCCACCACTTCGAGTGTGCCCTCGGTCGGGATTTTGTTTTCCGGGACGGTCAGGGTGACGCCGTCTTTAATGTCTTCAGCCGTCAATTCTTTGCTGAAGTCGGGTTTGCCGTCGCCGTCGTAATCAACGTTCAGAACGTCGCCCGGCTCGGCATCGGCCGGCAGCGTGATCTTCACTTCTACGCCGTCTTTGATTTCTCCGGCATTCAGATGGCCGTCGCCGCCGTCTTGAATCTCAACTACCGGCGCGCTCGGCGCGGTGGTGTCGATGGTGGCCGAATCGCTGCCTTTCTCGCCGCTGTTGCCGGCCGCATCGGTCACCCAAGCGTCTACGGTGAGGGTGTTGCCTTCGCCGGGGTTTTTCACTCCGGGAATGTCGACGCTGCCTTTGACGATATCGTCTGTGCCCAGCACTTTGGTGAAGTCGGGTTGGCTGTCGCCGTCGGTGTCAACCTTGAGGGTGTCGCCGGCTACGGCAGTAGCGGGCAGCGCTACGCTGACGCCGATGTCGCCGTCCAGCTCGGCTTTGCTGATGAAGCCGTCGTTGTTGGCGTCTTCGGTGATGGTCACCACCGGTTTGCCCGGTGCGCTCAGTTGCAGACGCGCGCTGTCGCTCACGGGACCGGCGCTGTTGCCGGCCACATCGCGGATGGTGGCGGTGGCAACAAAGTCGGTGTTGTCGGCGGTCGGGTTGAATTTGACGTCAACATAGCCGGCATCGATTTGTGCCTGCGTGAGGGTGATCACTTTGTCGACGTTGCCGCTGCCGCTGATGGTGAGGGTGTCGCCCGCTGCCGCGCCTTCAGGCAGGGTAACGCGTACGTCGATGTCGTTGTCTTTGAGCTCGTCGCGGTTGATGTAGCCGTCGTTGTTGGCGTCTTCGGTGATTTCGATCGCCAGCCCTTCGAATACGGTGGTGTCGATCACAGCCGAATCGGTGCCCTCGGGGCCGGTGTTGCCGGCCGCATCGGTCACAGTCGCAACTACTTTGATCTCTTTGCCATCCGCCGGTGCCGGGAAGCTCACCGCTACTTTGCCCTCGGCTATCTGCTCGGGCGTCAGTTCGATGCGGTGCTCGTGGCCGGCGTTGTCGGTAACGGTCAGGATGTCGCCCGCAACGGCATCGGCCGGCAGACCCACTGCTACGTCGATGTCGCCATCGAGCTCTTGGTGGTTGATGTAGCCGTCGTTGTTGGCATCTTCTACGATGGTCACCACCGGTGCGCCCGGCTCGTCCAGCTTCAGCGTCGCTTTGTCTTCAGCTATGTTGCTTTCGTTGCCGGCCGCATCGCTCACCTGCGCGGTGGCCACAAACTCGGTGCCGTTGGCCGGGGCGTCAAACGCGGCCTTGACTTGACCCGCGTCGATGTCGGCCTGGTTGAGCACGATCTCTTTCGGGGTGTTGCCGGTGCCGGTAATCACCAGCAAATCGCCGGCTACGGCTTCTTTGGGCAGCGTAACGGTGACGTCGATCTGACCGTCCAATTCGTCTTTGCTGATGTAGCCGTCGTTGTTGGCGTCTTCGTCAATCACGATGGTCACACCGTCTGTCACCAAGTCGCTCAGATCCAGTTTGGCGCTGTCGCGGCCTTCTTTGGATACGTTGCCGGCCGCGTCTTCAATCACGGCGGTCACGATCATGTTGGTGCCGTTGGCCGGCGGCGTAAACGCGGTGGTGATGTAGCCGTTGGCTTTGTCTTCGGCCGTAATCGCCACTTCTTTGGTGAGGCCGTCTGAAGTGACTTTGACGATGTCGCCTACGCTCACTTTGTCGCCGTTGAAGCTCACTTTGACGTCAACGTCGCCGTCGAGCTCTTCGCGGTTGATGAAGCCGTCGTTGTTGGCGTCTTCGGTGATCTCCACCACCGGGGCGATGCCGTCGTTGGGGACGTTGCCGTCGGTCAGGCTCTCGTCGCGCCCGTCGGGGCCGGTGTTGCCGGCGGCGTCGGTCACGTTGGCCACCACTTCGAGTGTGCCCTCGGTCGGGATTTTGTTTTCCGGGACGGTCAGGGTGACGCCGTCTTTAATGTCTTCAGCCGTCAATTCTTTGCTGAAGTCGGGTTTGCCGTCGCCGTCGTAATCAACGTTCAGAACGTCGCCCGGCTCGGCATCGGCCGGCAGCGTGATCTTCACTTCTACGCCGTCTTTGATTTCTCCGGCATTCAGATGGCCGTCGCCGCCGTCTTGAATCTCAACTACCGGCGCGCTCGGCGCGGTGGTGTCTACGCTGCCTTTGTCGGTGGCTTTGCCTTCGTTGCCGGCGGGGTCTTTTACGCCTGCGTCAACAGTGTATTCACCCTCAGGCAGTTCTTCGGGCACTTCCACGCTGTAAGTGCCGTCTTCTTTCACTTGGGTGGTAACGGTTTGGGTGTTGCCCGCGCTGTCGGTTACCACTACGGTAACCACGGAGCCTTCGGGCGCATCTGTGGTGCCGGTGATGATGGGCGTGTTGTCGTTGGTGTTGTCCGGCGCATCTACGGTAATTTCCGGCGCGGTGGTGTCTACGCTGCCTTTGTCGGTGGCTTTGCCTTCGTTGCCGGCGGGGTCTTTTACGCCTGCGTCAACAGTGTATTCACCCTCAGGCAGTTCTTCGGGCACTTCCACGCTGTAAGTGCCGTCTTCTTTCACTTGGGTGGTAACGGTTTGGGTGTTGCCCGCGCTGTCGGTTACCACTACGGTAACCACCGAGCCTTCGGGGGCATCTGTGGTGCCGGTGATGGTGGGGGTGTTGTCGTTGGTATTGTCGGGCGCGTCAACCGTGATTTCCGGCACGGTGGTGTCTACGCTGCCTTTATCGGTGGCTTTGCCTTCGTTGCCGGCAGGGTCTTTTACGCCTGCATCAACAGTATATTCACCTTCGGGAAGCTCTTCGGGCACTTCCACGCTGTAAGTGCCGTCTTCTTTCACTTGGGTGGTAACGGTTTGGGTGTTGCCCGCGCTGTCAGTCACCACCACGGTAACCACCGAGCCTTCGGGCGCATCTGTGGTACCGGTGATGGTAGGGGTGTTGTCGTTGGTGTGCTCGGGAACGTCAACCGTGATTTCCGGGGCAGTTGTATCCACCACACCCGGGTCGCTGGCCTGAGCTTCGTTACCCAGCTTGTCCGCCACTTTTGCCGTGGCTGTGTATTCGCCATCCGGCAACGCGTTGGGCACTTCAATCTGATAGCTGCCATCTGCCTGCACGGTAGTGGTTACCACTTGGGTGCCGCCGTTTACATCGGTGATGGTTACGGTGACCGTTTGGCCGGCTTCCACATCGGTGGTGGTGCCGGTGATCAGCGGGGTGTCGTCGTTGGTTAAATCGGGTGCGTTTACGGTGATGATGGCGGTGGTATCGATATTGCCCGTGTCGGTGGCAGAGGCCGTGTTGCCTGAAGGCGCGGTTACTGTGGCCTGCGCAGAGTATGCACCATCAGCCAAAGGTGTGCTCGGCTCCACGGAATAACTGCCATCTGCCTGCACCGTAGTGGTGACGGTTTGAGTGGCACCGGCGCTATCGGTCAGCAGCACAGCCACCACGCTGCCGGCCGGCGCATCAGAGGTGCCGGTAATCTGCGGGGTGTTGTCATTGGTGTTGTCGGGTGCATCTACAGTGATGTGTACAGCCGGGGGTGGGGGATTCTCATCGCCGCCTCCGCCGGAAGCGGCCGCTGCTGCAGCCAGCGGCAGCAAGGCCAACAGCCACAAAGGATTGGGCGCCCACAACGCGCTGATGATTTCGCCGCCCAAAGCCTGGCCGGCCTGCACTTCTTCTGCCAGCATGGTTACCGCATCTTCCGGCGCGGTGCTTTCCGGCACATAGGGATAAACATTGCCGTTTTCATGCTGGCCGATCAGCAAGCTGCTTTTAGACGCGCCGGTGGCATCAGCGTAATAGCCTTCGAGAATCAAATCGGGGTTATCGATGGTAGAGCCTTCAAACGCCACCACCAAATTATCGCCCACGCGTTTGGTCATGATGTTTTCCGGGCCAAACTGGGTCAGGTCGTCGATCAATTGATAATTAACGTCTGCCTGCGCCGGGATGCGCAGCGCTTGACCTGAGGCCGTCTGAAATTTAACGCTTTCCAAAGTTTCTTTGGCGTTATTAATATTCAATGTAATATTTTTAGACATTTTCTTCACCTTTGATTGTGAGCATTTATATTAAGTATTTTGTTTACTCGGCCTTTTCACCGTGCAAAATGATTTCTACGCGACGGTTAGGCTGATCGCATTCTTGACGGGCTTTGGTATTGCGCGGGTGTTTGGCGCGGCAGTCGGTTACCAGCAACTCTTTTTTACCGCGCCCTTCTGCGGTGATCAGCTTGCTGTCGAGGCCGCTGCCGGCCAAGGCTTGCTTCACGGTATTGGCGCGCGCTTGGGAAAGGCGGTTGTTGTAGACATCGCTGCCGGTGGGATCGGTATGGCCGATCACCGCAATATTGCTGATATGATTGGGATTTTTCTTGATATCTTCCGACACAGCTTCGATTTCCTGTTTGCCTTTAGGCAGCATGTTTTTGTAATCGGAGCGGTCGAATTTAAACAAGGCTGAGGCTTGCAGGCTGTATTTTTTCAAAATTTGGGCGCATTGCTCGGCACGCGTTACGCGCGAGAGGGTGTGCGTTTGCTGTTGCGTGCCCTGCAAATCGGCCTGAGCCTGCTCGGGCGTTACCGCCTCAAGAGCGGGCTTGCCGTTGTCGTCAACCACGCGGAAAAATGAAACGGCGGCATCCGGCAGATTGTAATAATTGCCCGATTTGGCCTTATCCAGATAAGCAGGGTCGCGGTTGGTGAATTCTGCGTAAAAGCGCTGGTTTTGTGCACACACCGCGGCTTGATGATAAGCATTGGGCTGCAAGGAGCTTAAATATTGGCCGTTCACATACACATTAACAGTCGGCCCCGAAATGGCTTCTGCTTTGCGGTAAAACACCACGGAAGACAAACCTTCGGGCACATCGGTGCTGTATACAAGATCTTGCGTATCCACCCAGGTGATTTCGGGGCGGGTGGCACAGCCGGCCGCCAGCAAAGGCAACATAATCCAGAATATTTTTTGACGTTGTAACATGATGTGAACTCCTTGTTTTATCGTGATTCAAGCGCAACCCCGGCCGCGCCTGCCCGCTCACTTTTGAATGGAAATATGGAAATAATGATGCTGCAAAATCATTTACAGATAAGGCAAAGCATCCAAATAAAATAATTCTTACCGAATAATAAACACACCATTAAAACCACATCAGATGCACCGATTATTCGGCGCGCTCTGCCGACAAAAGGCACGTCCGTTTTCATCAAAATTCCATCGTCATCAACCTGTTTTAAAATTTCAAAAAAATATTTTAGATATAAAACAATTAGTTATAAAATATTAATGAAACAGCAAAAATAATCATTTTGGATATAACCGGGCTTTTGTATTATTTCCACCACAAAGGAAATTTTAGTTCCCTTGGCTGAACAATCAATTTTCAATAAAAATCTTTAATCTAAAATAACCATATTTATTAATTTTTAATTTCAATAATTTTTCTTTAAATAAAATTTAATCTATAAATTTAAAATTATTAGCATCAATATTTTTTCATCAACCTGTCTTTAAACAATATGTTTACCGCCCGACAAAACCAAGCTTGCAACAACAATTTGAGCTAAAATAGCCCTCCTTTTCCCATCACTTTTGCTCATGCGCCTCACCCACATCAAACTTGCCGGCTTCAAATCCTTCACCGACCCCACCACCATTCACGTGCCCGGCCAGCTGGTGGCCGTGATTGGCCCCAACGGCTGCGGCAAATCCAACGTGATCGATGCCGTGCGCTGGGTGCTGGGCGAAGCTTCGGCCAAACAATTGCGCGGTGAAAGCATGCAGGATGTGATTTTCAATGGTGCGGCCACCCGCCGCCCCGCTCCGCGCGCATCGGTGGAGCTTGTGTTCAATAATGCCGACCAAACCCTGCAAGGCCCGTGGGGGCAATATGCCGAAGTGAGCATCAAGCGCCAGCTCACGCGCCAGGGCGAATCCACTTATTTCATCAACAATCAAGTGGTGCGCCGCCGCGACATTACCGACCTTTTCCTCGGCACCGGCGTGGGTGCGCGCGGCTATGCCGTGATTGAGCAAGGCATGATTTCGCGCATTATCGAAGCGCGGCCGGAAGAATTGCGCGCTTATATAGAAGAAGCGGCGGGCGTGTCCAAATATAAAGAGCGGCGCAAAGAAACCGAAGGCCGTCTGAAAGACACGCGCGAGCATTTGCAGCGTTTGGCCGATTTGCAAAGCGAATTGGGACGCCAAGTGGAAAAGCTGGAAAAGCAGGCCGAAACCGCCGAGCGCTATCAAACCCTCACCCGCCAACTCTCGCAGCAGCAAGACCTGCTCGATTATGTGCAATGGCAGCAAGCGCTGGCCGCCGCCGACAAAGCCACCGCCCAGCATCAAAACTTCCAGCAGCAGCAAAACGACACCGCCGCCCAAATCCAAACGCTCACCGAGCAAATCCACGCCCTGCAAACCACCGAGCAGGCACAGCAAACCGGCGCACACGACATCAGCCAGCGCCGCGGCATTTTGCGCGAGCAAATCGCCCGCCTCGAAGAGCAAATCCGCCACCAGCAAAGCCTGCATCAGCGCATCGAGCGCGACCGCAGCGCCGCACAAGTGCAGCTGCAGCGCATCCACCAAGAGCAGCAGCAAATCCGCGCCAAAGAAGAAGAAACCGATTTTCAAATCGAAGAAAAACAAACCGAGCTGGCCGAGCTCGCGCTGATGGTGGCCGAACACGAAACGCGCCTGCCCGAGCTGGAAGAAGCCCAAGCCGAAATCGAATCGGCCTACCAAAACCAGCAAGACGAACACAACCGCATCAAGCGCGAACTGGCGCTCAAGCAACAACAACGCCAACACGCCCACCAAACCCTGCATGCACACGCCCAGCGCCAAGGCCGTCTGAAAGAAGAAAACAGCGCGCTCAATCTGCCGGCCGATGCCGACACCGAAGCCGCGCAAGCGCAAGCCGCGCTGCTGGCCGAGCAGCAAGCGCATTACGAAGAGCAGATTCTGCTGGCCGAGCAGCAGCTCGAAGCCGCGCAACAACAGTTTCAGACGGCCTCAAGCCAACACCAAGCCCTGCAACAGCAACACATCACCGCCCAAGCGCAGCACGAAGCATTGGCGCAGTTGCTCAGCCAAAGCAGCGCCGACAGCGATTTTTGGGCGCACACCGATGCCGCGCACGCCCCGCCATTGTGGCAACACATCCACGCCCCCGCCGACTGGCAACACGCCTTAAGCGTGGTGCTGGCCGAGCGCCTGCATGCGCGCGCCCTGCCGCCCGAATTCGCCCTGCCCACGCCTTTGCCGCAAGGCCGCGCCGCTTGGTTGGCCGACAATCTTTCAGGCGGCCTCAAAAAAAGCCTGCCCGCGCTGGCCCTGCTCAACCAAATCCAGGTACAAGCCCCGTTTCAGACGGCCTTGCACCATTGGCTCGACGGCATCTTGTGCGCGCCCAACCTAGATTACGCCCTCGCCCACCAAAGCGATTTGCAGGGCCGCCAAAGCTGGCTCACCCCCGAAGGCCACCAAGTCGACCGCATCAGCGTGATGCTCTATGGTCAAAACAGCGGCGAAAACCTGATTGAGCACAAAGCGCGTTTGGACAAACTCGAAGCCGATTTAGCTACCCTCGCCCCGCAGCTTGCCAGCGCCGAACAAGCCCTGCGTCAGGCCCAAAGCGCCCGAAGCGCCGCCGAGCAGCACCACAAAAACCTTCAACAACAACAAAAACAGCATCAGCAGCAATACCAAGCCGCCCAAAGCCGCGCCGCCGAGCTGCTCGCCCGCACCAACCAAGGCCAAATCCGCCGCGAACACATCCAGCGCGAGCTTTTACAAATCGAAGAAGAAGCGCTGATTCTCGAGCAAACTTCAGACGGCCTCGAAGACGACATCGCCATATTAGGCGAAGCGGCGGCCGAGCTGGAGCAGCAACACCACCACATCGGCAACCAACGCAACCAGCAGCAAAACCAACTCAAACAAGCCCGCCTCGCCCTGCTCGAAGCCAACCGCCGCTACGGCCTGGCCGAAGTGGATGTGCACAAGCTGCAACAACAAAAGCAAACCCAGCAGCAGCAGCTGATCCAGCTCGAGCAGCAAACCCTCGATTGGCAAGAGCGCCAAAGCGAATTGGCGCTGGCCTACGAAGCCGAACAAGCCCAAGACGAGCAACACCTCAAGCTCGAAAACCTCAGCGAAGAAGTGCACACGCTGGATGAGCAATACGCTGTCATACAAGAACAATTAAACACCACCCAAGCCCAAGGCCGCGAGCAATACGCCGCCCAGCAAAGCCTGTCGGCCAAGCTGCCGCAATTGCAGGCCGCCACCCAAACCGCCTTATTGCAGCAACAAGAAGCCCTGCTCGGCGCCAAACGCTTCCACCAAAACCTTGAAGAGCGCCAAGCCGACCTTGCCGCGCTCGAAACCTTAGCCGCCGAATCCGCCAGTCTCAAAGCCCTGAGCGACGACATCGGCAACCTTGCCCAAAAAATCCAAGCACTCGGCGCCGTCAACCTCGCCGCGCTTGAAGAATTGCAAGAAGCCCGCGAGCGCGACGGCTACTACCGCCACCAAAGCGAAGATGTGCAATCGGCCATCGCCCTACTCGAAGAAGCCATCGCCCAAATCGACCACGAAACCAAAGCCCGTTTCAAAGAAACTTTTGAAGCCGTGAATGAAAAAGTGCAAACCTTCTTCCCCACCCTGTTTGGCGGCGGTGAAGCCCGTTTGCACATGATAGGCGACGATTTGCTCACCGCCGGCGTGTCCATCATGGCGCGCCCGCCCGGCAAGAAAAACAGCACCATCCACCTGTTGAGCGGCGGCGAAAAAGCCCTCACCGCCATGAGCCTCGTGTTTGCCCTTTTCAGCCTCAACCCTGCCCCCTTCTGCCTTTTGGACGAAGTGGACGCCCCGCTCGACGACGCCAACACCGGCCGCTTCTGCAACCTGGTGAAAGAAATGTCGGCGCAAACCCAGTTTCTCTATATCTCGCACAACCGCCTCACCATGGAAATGGCCGAGCAGCTTATCGGCGTAACCATGCAGGAAAAAGGCGTGTCCCGCATCGTGGCCGTGGATATCCAGCAAGCCCTGAGCATGGCCGAACCGGCTTGATGCCGATCAGATGCGGATAAAAGGAAAGGCCGTCTGAAAATATTTTCAGACGGCCTTTGATGGCATACCGATAAATTAAAAGACTTTAATATCAAACACATAGTGAAATAAAAGAAAAACGGATACAAGAATAAGAAATCTCAAATCGTGCGTAAAGTATGTGACGCAGCCACGCGCGCGGTTTAAACGGTTTCTGCGTGTATGGCTTGCTATATGCCCCGTGCAAACGGGTAGGTTAGGTTGTAAACCCAACAAATCCACAAGCCGTTTAAACCGTTGGGTTTATCAACCCAACCTACGCCATTGTAGAATGCAGTTTAGTGTCACTTTTTCTTGCATTTCAATATATTTTTCAAAAGCCTCAACATGTGTAGAGTGCGTACCATCGCACGCACATGTTTTAATCGGATTAAATTCACTTTTTGACAGTAAAACCAAAGCTGTCTGAAACGTTAACCCTTCAGACGGCCTCATAAAGCACAAGCAAGGTTTGCGGGCGATTTCAAAAAATTGGCACATGTTTGCATACAAGCCTTCATAAAAAGCAGGCCGTCTGAAAAAGATTTTCAGACGGCCTGCTTGCATCGGTTCTATCAAACGCCAAGCAAACGCCAAGCGCTTTCTTGCCAAAAAAACCAAACCGATGCCAAAGTTTTATTTACGCTCTTTATGACCCAATTGCGGCAGCACTGAGCCTTCGCCCAGTTGCAGCAAGCCCGATTTCGAATAAATGCCGAGCTTGGCGCGGGTGTCGGTGATGTCGAGGTTGCGCATGGTGAGCTGGCCGATGCGGTCGAGCGGGGTGAAAGCGGCGTTTTCCACTTTTTCCATGCTCAGGCGCTCGGGCGCGTAGGTGAGGTTGGGCGATTCAGTGTTCAGCAAGGAATAATCGTTGCCGCGGCGCAGCTCCAGCGTCACTTCGCCGGTGATGGCGCGCGCCACCCAGCGCTGGGCGGTTTCACGCAGCATCAGCGCTTGCGAGTCAAACCAGCGGCCTTGATAAAGCAGGCGGCCTAGGCGCAAGCCGTTAATGCGGTATTGCTCAATGGTGTCTTCATTGTGAATGCCGGTGAGCAGGCGCTCGTAAGCAATGTGCAGCAAGGCCATACCCGGGGCTTCATAAATGCCGCGCGATTTGGCTTCGATGATGCGGTTTTCGATTTGGTCGCTCATGCCCAAGCCGTGGCGCCCGCCAATGCGGTTGGCTTCGAGAAACAATTCTACCGGGTCGGCATATTCTTTGCCGTTCAAAGCTACCGGCACGCCCTCTTCAAAGCGCACGCTCACTTCTTCGGGCTTCACTTCTACGCTTTCATCCCAAAATGCCACGCCCATAATCGGTTTCACAATTTTGATGCCGGTGTTGAGAAATTCCAAATCTTTGGCTTCATGGGTGGCGCCGAGCATATTGGAATCGGTGGAATAGGCTTTTTCTACCGACATTTTGTAGTCAAAGCCGTTGGCAATCAGAAATTCGCTCATTTCTTGGCGGCCGCCCAATTCATCAATAAAGGTTTGGTCGAGCCACGGTTTGTAGATGCGCAAGCTGGGGTTGGTGATCAGGCCGTAGCGGTAGAAGCGCTCGATATCGTTGCCTTTATAAGTGGAGCCGTCGCCCCAGATATTCACATCATCTTCTTTCATCGCGGCCACCAGCATGGTACCGGTAACGGCGCGGCCCAGCGGCGTGGTGTTGAAATAAGTGATGCCGCCGGTGGATACATGAAACGCGCCGCATTGAATCGCGGCAATGCCCTCGTGCGCCAGCTGGCTGCGGCAATCGATCAGGCGCGCTTCAATCGCGCCATAGGCTTTGGCTTTTTGCGGAATGGCATTGTAATCTTCTTCATCAGGCTGGCCGAGATTGGCAGTGTAGGCATAGGGCAGCGCGCCTTTGAGCTTCATCCACAACAATGCGGCCGAAGTATCGAGGCCGCCTGAAAATGCGATGCCGACTTTCTCGCCTGCCGGCAGATTTTGTAAAATGGTATGATTTTGATTGCTCATGCGATAAATTCCTGTGTGAAGTGATGCCGGTGCGCCTGCAAACCGCAGCGGTCAAAATGGGTTTATTATTGTATGAATCGGCTGTTTAGTCCAGCCTTTGCCGCATTTCAGACGGCCTTTTTATTTATGCGCTTCTCTGCTTCTTTATGGAAAACCAAGCTATGTATTTTAATTTGATGATTATCGGTGATGAAATTTTGCACGGCAATCGCGCCGACAAGCATTTTGCCTTTTTCAAATCGCTGCTGGCGCAATATGGCTTGCAGCTTGGCCAAGTGCAATATCTGCCCGACGAGCGCGCTTTGTTGGTCAAGCAATTGCAGCGCAGCTTTTCAGACGGCCTGCCCACTTTCGTTACCGGCGGCATCGGTGCCACGCCCGACGACCACACCCGCCAAGCCGCGGCCGAAGCGCTGGCGCTGCCCTTGCAGCTACACCCTGAGGGCATCGCCAATATCGAAGCCGTGTCGCACCGGCGCGGCGATGCGCTGGATTCCGACGCCCACCGCCAGCGCTTGCGCATGGCCGAATTTCCGGCCGGTGCCAACTTGATTCCCAACAGCTATAACGGCATTGCCGGCTTTGCCATACACGAACATTATTTCCTGCCCGGCTTTCCGGTGATGGCCCACCCAATGGCAGAATGGGTGCTCAACACGCATTATGCCGCCCGCTTTCACCAAACACCGCGCGCCCAGCGCGCCATTTGGTTGTTTGATTTGCCCGAATCGCATATCGCGCCGATTATGGAAGCCATCGAAACGCGTTACCCCGGCATACGCAGCTACAGCCTGCCCAGCGAAGGCGGCCTGCAAGATGATGGCCGCATCAGCCTTTCCCGCGTAGAATTCGGTTTGAAAGCCGAAGGCAGCGCCTGCACACAGATTGATTCGGCCTGGCAGGAAGTGCAGCAGCAATTGCAGGCCATCGGCGGACGGCTGGTACTGATGAAATAAAGTCGGTTTAAGTTTAAATAGATAAACTATTAAAAAACCAACAAGCCAAAGGCTGTCTGAAAACTTTCAGACGGCCTGAGACCTTAGTAAATACCGTTTAGCTTTCAAAAATCTTTCCAGCTCTCCATTCCGGCGCAGAGCCACTGCCATCCGAAATAACGGATTTAAACATTTTTCATCAAGGTGGAGGCGCTTTACAAAGATCTCGGGCCTTTTCATACGATGCTGCAATGGTTTGTTTTAGCTGTAATGTTTGCTTTAATGCTGTCCCGATCCCAATCAATAAAACAAAGCAACTACGCGAAAGCCACCCCGAATCAGGGTGGCTTTTTTGATGTTGCTTATATGCTGCTCAGTTTATGGGCTTGCACGGCTTATGCCGTTATTGGCCGGCAGATGCAGCCGAAGCAGCAGAAGGAGCTGAAGCTTCAACCGATGCAGCAGGCGCAGGCGCGGCGGCAGCCGGTGCTGCTTGGCCGTCTTTGTGCGACAAGCCCCAAACATAAGCGGTCATGATGTGCAATTTGTCTTTATCGAGGAAGTTATCCCACGCCGGCATTTGGTTGTGGCGGCCGTTGGTAATGGTTTCGATAATGGCTTTTTGCGTGCCGCCCCACAACCAAACGTCATCGGTCAGATTCGGCCCCAAGCCCAACACGCCTTGGCCTTTGTCGCCGTGGCAGGTAAAGCAGTTGGCCGGCGGGCCGTGGAAGATGGCATTGCCGCGGGCGGCACGCTCTTCATCATATTGGCCGGCAGGTTTGGAGAAAGACATCACATAGTTGGCCACATCTTTCACACGCTCTTCACCCAATGCAGGCCCCCACGGTGCCATGATGGCAATGCGGCCTTTGGCGATGGTTTCGTGAATCTGCTCAGGTGAGCCGCCCCACAGCCAATCGCCGTCGGTCAGGTTCGGGAAACCTTTAGAGCCTTTCGCATCAGAGCCGTGGCACTGAATGCAATAGGTGTCGAACATGTTTTTACCGATGCGTTGGGCTTGCGGATCTTTGGCCACTTCTTCAATCGGCATGTTGGCAAATTTGGCATAAATTTTGCCATATTGCTCATTGGCTTTTTGCACTTCTTTTTCATACTGATTGTGACTGGTCCAATTCAGATAGCCCTTGTAGTCGCCCAAGCCGGGGTATAAAAACAAATAGGCGGCGCTGAAAACCATGGTCAGCACAAAGAGGTAAAACCACCAGCGCGGCAGCGGGTTGTTGTATTCCTCGATGCCGTCCCATGAATGGCCCATGGTTTTGACATCTTCACCCTTGGGCGGCATTTTGGTTTTGTTTTGCGACAGCAGCAGCCAAGCCAAACCGACGAAGCTGAGCACAACAATGGCGGCAATGTATATATTCCAGAAATTACTGGTAAATTGGGAAGTGGTATTCATTATTTTGCTCCGTTATCACGGGTATCACGGGGTAGCCGGGCAGACTCGTCTGACGGTGTGTCGTTGTCGTCCATGATGCTGTTGGCCGCATCACGGTAGTTTTGCTTGTTGCGCCGATTAAGCACGATATACAAAACCAGAATAAAGCTAACAAATACCCACACAGTAAAGAGCGAGCGCACCCAGTTGATATCCATGATGTTACCTTACGTTTTTCAATGCCAAGCCCAAACCTTGCAGATAGGCAATCACCGCATCGAGCTCTGATTTATTGGCCAAATCTTGCGGCGCTTTTTCGATTTCCTCGTCGCTATACGGGGTGCCGACCATGCGCAATGCTTTCATATGGCGCACGGTAGCCTCTGCATTCACGGCGTTGCGTGCCAACCACGGGAATGAAGGCATATTGGATTCAGGCACAACATCGCGCGGGTTCAGCAAGTGGATGCGATGCCATTCGTCTGAATAGCGGCCGCCCACACGAGCCAAATCCGGGCCGGTGCGTTTGGAGCCCCATTGAAACGGACGGTCATACACCGATTCGCCGCCCACCGAATAGTGGCCGTAGCGCTCGGTTTCCGCACGGAACGGGCGAATCATTTGCGAGTGGCAGTTATAGCAGCCTTCGCGCACATAAATGTCGCGACCGGCCACTTGCAAGGCGTTGTAAGGTTTCACACCGGGAGCAGGTTCGGTAACCGATTTGGTGAAAAACAGCGGCACCACTTCAATCAGCAGGCCGACGCTGATCACCAAAAAGGTAAACACAATCAAAAACCCGACTTTTTCTTCAGCTAGTTGTTGTAATTTCATCTTGGTAGCCTATCTTTCTTTTATTTAGTGGTGTTGCGTCTGCGAAATAACCGGAATCTCCGCATCCACAGCTTTGCCACCGGACACAGTGCGGTAGACGTTATAAGCCATCAGGATCATACCGGTCAGATACAGCACACCGCCCGCAAAACGAATCATGTAGAAAGGCATGCTTTGTTTTACCGATTCAACGAAAGAGTAAGTCAGCGTACCGTCATCGTTAAGCGCGCCCCACATCAAGCCCTGCATCACGCCTGAAATCCACATAGAAGAAATGTAGAGCACCACACCGATGGTAGCAATCCAGAAATGCGCCTCAATCAGCTTGGTGCTGTACATTTCTTTTTTGCCCCACAAACGCGGAATCAGATAATAGATAGAACCGATGGTGATGAAGCCTACCCAGCCCAAAGCGCCGGAGTGTACGTGGCCGACAGTCCAGTCGGTGTAGTGGCTCAGCGCATTCACCGATTTAATCGACATCATCGGACCTTCAAAGGTCGACATACCGTAGAACGACAGCGACACCACCAGGAATTTCAAAATCGGATCGGTGCGCAGTTTGTGCCATGCGCCGGAAAGGGTCATAATACCGTTGATCATACCGCCCCAAGAAGGTGCAAACAGAATCAGCGACAACACCATACCCAAAGATTGCGTCCAGTCGGGCAAAGCGGTGTAGTGCAGATGGTGCGGACCCGCCCACATATAGGTGAAAATCAGCGCCCAGAAGTGCACCACCGACAGACGGTAAGAATACACCGGACGACCGGCTTGCTTGGGTACGAAGTAATACATCATACCAAGGAAGGCCGCAGTCAGGAAAAAGCCCACGGCATTGTGGCCGTACCACCATTGCACCATGGCATCAATCGCACCCGAATAAATCGGGTAGGATTTCATCATGCCTGACGGAATGCTGAGGTTGTTGACGATGTGCAGCAGGGCAACGGCCAGAATAAAGGCACCGTAAAACCAGTTGGCCACATAAATATGCTTGATTTTGCGGGTGGCAATGGTGCCGAAAAACACAACCGCGTAAATCACCCACACCACGGCAATCAGAATATCGATCGGCCATTCCAGCTCGGCGTATTCTTTACCTTGGGTGTAGCCCAGCGGCAAAGTAATCGCCGCCAGCACAATCACCAGCTGCCAACCCCAAAAAGTGATGGCTGGCAGGATATTGCCGCCGAAAAGGCGCACGTTACAGGTGCGCTGCACCACATAATACGAGGTGGCAAACAAGCCGCAGCCGCCAAATGCGAAAATCACCGCATTGGTGTGCAAGGGGCGCAGGCGGCCGAAGTGAAACCACGGGCCGATATTCGACAAATCAAGGGACGGGGCAAACAATTGGGCGGCGATAATCACGCCGACCAGCATACCCACAATACCCCAAACTACAGTCATGATGGCGAATTGACGCACCACCTTGTAGTTATAAGTTTGCGTTTCCATGAGGGTCTCCATTAAACATGGCAATTAACACCTATCGGTTTCGCTCCGGCTTTTAAAACATACCAAAGATATACCCGATTTTTCTTAATTTAACATCGCAAAGCAGCCAAACAGCCGCAAGCAGAAGCTTAACTGCGGCATTCTAAATCAAAACCAACGCCGCACCAAGCCAATTCGGTATAAACCTGTAATTTTTACGCTGTCTTGGCGTTGCCTTTGGTCAGATTTTGTAAGACTATAGACTCCCTACATTCGGTTTCTTGACTCAAATCAAAGAGCCATAAAACTCCAAACAAAACTTAACAAATAAGGCTGAAAGATGCTTCGATACAACATTATGGCGCACACTTCGGCACACCAATGGCAGATTTGCCTGAGCCTGACGCAAGCCGATAACCTTCCTTTACACTTAAGCCTGCCCAACTGGGTGCCCGGCAGCTATTTGATTCGCGATTTTTCCCGCCACATCATCCAAATTGAAGCCGCATGTAATGGTGTGCGCACCCAAATCAGCCAAACCGGCAAAAACCACTGGCAAACCGAAGCGCGTGCCGGCCAGTGGCAGATTTGCTACACCGTTTACGCCTACGACCTTTCCGTGCGCGGCGCCTACCTCAGCAACGAGCGCGGCTTTTTTGATGGCGCCTGCCTGTTTTTAAGCGTGCAAGGGCGCGAGCACGAGCCGCACCAAGCAGTATTCGAACAGCTGCCCGAAAGCTGGCAAACCGCCACCACCCTGCCCCGCCTTGACACACACACCTTTCAGACGGCCTCTTATGCCGAATTAATCGACCACCCGGTTGAGCTCGGCCACATTGAGGTTTTGAGTTTTGAAGCCGGCGGCATTGCCCACCGCATTGCCCTGAGCGGCATTTATGCCGATTTCGATCGGGAACGTTTGATTGGCGACATCCAAAAAATCTGCCGCACCGAGCTGGCCATGTTTCCCACCCCTGCCCCATTTAAAGAATATTTGTTTTTACTGCATCTGGGCGACAAAATCTACGGCGGCCTCGAACACATCAGCAGCACCGCGCTTTTGGCCGACAGAAACAGCCTGCCCGCTTACGGCATGAATGAAGCCGGCGACGACTACACCCAGCTGCTCGGCCTGTTCAGCCACGAATATTTCCACGCATGGAATGTCAAATCAATCAAGCCGGCCGCTTTTGTGCCCTACTGCCTCGATAGCGAAAGCTACACCGAGCAATTGTGGGCATTTGAAGGCATCACCTCTTATTATGACGACTTATTCTTGGTGCAAAGCGGTGTCATTAGCACCGAAGCCTATTTAAAGCTGCTGGCCAAAGCCCTCACCCGCGTACAGCAAAATCCAGGCCGTCTGAAACAAACTCTGGCCGAATCGAGCTTCACCGCTTGGCACAAATTCTACAAACAAGATGAAAACAGCCCCAATGCCATCGTGAGCTATTACCAAAAAGGCGCATTGGCCGCCTTGTGCCTCGACTTGCTCATCCGCCAAAAAAGCGGCGGCGCCCACAGCCTGGCCGGCGTGATGCAGCAACATTACCGCGACTGGCTCGCCAGCGGCCGCGGCATTGCCGAACAACAATGGCAGGCGCGCTGCCAAGCCATCACCGGCCTGGATTTGCACGATTTCTTTCAGACGGCCTTATATTCCACCGATGATTTACCGCTTGAAGCCTGCCTGCAAACGGCCGGCATCGAGCTGCGCTGGCAAGCCTTGCCGCGCAGCCACGGCGGCGGCCTAGTAGAAACGTTTGCCGAACAAACGCCCGCCACCGACTTGGGCGCGCGCTACAAGCAAAACGGCAGCGGCATCACCCTCACCCATGTGCTCAACGGCAGCAGCGCCGAGCAGGCCGGCTTATGCCCGCAAGACCACATCATCGCCCTCAATGGTTTTGCCTGCACCGATTTCGACAAACAATGGGCCGCATTCAAAGCCGGTGAAAATATCGCGCTGCATTATTTCCGCCACGGCGTGTTGCGGCAAACCGAGCTAACCGTGCAAAACGCCGCCGCCGACACCGCCCTATTGCGCATTGCCGACCGAGATTTGCTGCAACAATGGCTGACGCCCAACGGCGAAGCCGGCCATTAAAACCGACGCTGCGGTTACAAGCCGGCGTGTAAATACGATTGGCTTTGTCGAAACAAAGCGTCATCGCACGCATGGCACACCCATGCCGTCTGAAAAAAGTTTCAGACGGCATCGCTTTATTTTTTTGCATTAAAGGCGGACAACGCAGCAAGCTTATTTTTGGGATGGTAAACCTGCGCAAAAATAACGGGTTTAAGTTTGAAAAAAACCGTCTGAAAGCAATGTTTCAGACGGCCTGATTCAGTAGGCGTAGGTCGGATTCTCGAATCCGACGCTTGTTCGCAGAACAAGTTTTTCGGAGCTGGGAAAATGTCGGATACGGGTATCCGACCTACAACTTTATTTTTTTGCATTCAAGGCGGACAACGCAGCAAGCTTATTTTTGGGATGGGCAGGCTGCGCATAAATAATACCAATCCAAAAAAATAACCTAACTTCGTTGTCTCGCCTTGCCGTACTATCTGTACTGTCTGCGGCTCGCCGCCTTGTTAGCTTACTTTTTTGAATTGGTATAAGGGTTTAAGTTTGACAAAGGCCGTCTGAAAGCAATGTTTCAGACGGCCTGATTCAATATTCGCAAAAAAGCAAAAAGCAGCCGGGCCGGCTGCTTTGGTTGTGTGCTTATTTGGCGGCAGATGCCGTGGCAGCGGCTTCGGAAGCAGCGCCGGCAACGGCTTGCTCACCCCATGCCGCCGGATATTTGTAGCCGGCAAAGCGTTGGTGGGCATAGGTTTTGAAGGCTTCCGAATTATAAGCCTCGGTCACATCTTTGAGCCATTGGCTGCCTTGGTCTGCGGTTTTCACGGCCGACCAGTTCACATAGGCAAAGCTCGGCTCTTGAAACAGCGCTTCAGTAAGCTTCATGCCGCTGCTCATGGCGTAGTTGCCGTTTACAATGGCAAAATCCACATCGGCACGGCTGCGCGGCAATTGTGCGGCTTCCAGCTCGACGATTTTGATGTTTTTCGGGTTTTCGGCGATGTCCGCTTTAGAAGCGGTGAGCGGATTGATGTTGTCTTTGAGCTTGATCCAGCCCAATTCATTCATCATCACCAAGGCGCGGGCAAAGTTTGAAGGATCATTCGGCGCCGACACGCTCACGCCCTCTTTCACTTCATCCAGCGATTTGAGTTTGCCAGGATAGAGGCCCAGCGGCGCGGTGGGCACTTGAAAGGCTTCGGTGATGTCGAGCTTGTGTTCTTTTTTGAAATCGTCCAGATACGGTTTGTGTTGGAACACATTCAAATCCAGCTCGCCTTCAGCCAGCGCCAGATTCGGGCGCACATAATCGGTAAACTCAACCAGCTTCACGGTGTAGCCTTTTTTGGCCAGCGCCGGCTGGATTTGGTCTTTCACCATATCGCCGAAATCGCCCACGGTGGTGCCGATCACGATTTCTTTTTTCTCGGCACTGGTGGCAGCAGAGGCATCGGAAGCGGCAGCAGGCGCAGCAGCTTCTTTTTGGCCGCCGCAAGCGGCCAGCACCAAGGCCAGCATGCCGGCGGAAACGGTTTTCAATACAGCATTGGTTTGCATCATCACAACTCCTTGTTAAAAATCAAGAAAAATCCGGTTTATTTTATACAACAGGCCGTCTGAAAAGTTTTCAGACGGCATCGAATCAACGTTTATCAAGCTTGCGGGCAATCCAATTGCCCAGGCTCTGAATCACGATTACCAACAACACCAGCAGCGCAACAATAAACACAATCACTTCGGTTTGATAGCGGTAATAGCCGTAGCGGATGGCCAAATCGCCCAAGCCGCCGCCGCCTATCATGCCGGCTGCGGCGCTGTAGGAAAGCAGGCCGATGGTGAGCACGGTGATGCTCGACACCATGCCTGCGCGCGCTTCGTTGAGCAGCACTTTGCGGATAATCGTCATCGGCGCCGCACCCATGCTGATGGCCGCTTCAATCACGCCGCGCGGCACTTCGCGCAGATTCTGCTCCACCAGCCGGGCAAAATAAAACAAACCCGACACGCTCAACACCAGCGAAGCGGCCACAGGGCCGATGGTGCTGCCGACAATGGCGCGGGTGGCCGGAATCATGGCAATCATCAAAATCACAAATGGAAACGCGCGCATCAGGTTCACCAGATTATCCAATATCAGATTCACCGGGCGGTTGTAATGCAGCTGGCGGTTGGCGGTGATATAAAGCCACACGCCGAGCAAAGTGCCAAACACGGTGGCAAAAGTGGTGGAAAGCCCCACCATCACAAAAGTTTCCCACAAAGCCTGCACGATTTCGCCGCGCATGCCGCTGATGGTGCCGATGGCCTGAGCGAAAGTTAAATCTGCCATATCAATCCTCCTGCACCAGCTCGCGCCCGATTTCAGACTCGGCAAAAATTTGATTGTTGCGCACTTCCACCACTTCTAAAAGCTTGCCCTGATGCAAAAGCGCCGCGCGGTCGCACAAGCGGCGGATCACGCTCATCTCATGGGTGACGATCACAATGGTCACGTTGAAGCGCTTGTTGATGTCGGCCAGACATTCGAGCACGCTGCGCGTGGTGGCCGGGTCGAGCGCCGAAGTGGGCTCGTCGGCCAAAATCACGCTGGGGCTGGGTGCGAGCGCGCGGGCAATGCCCACACGCTGCTTTTGGCCGCCCGAAAGCTGCGCCGGATAATGCGCGGCTCTGTCTTCCAAGCCAACGATTTCCAGGCATTCGGCCACACGCCGCTCGATTGCTTCGCGGCTCCAGCCGGCGATTTCCAGCGGAAACGCCACATTATCGGCCACGGTGCGGTTGGCCAACAGGTTAAACTGCTGAAACACCATGCCGATGTGCTGGCGCGCTTGGCGCAATTGCGCGGCATTAAGCGCCGTGAGCTCTTGGCCGTTGACGCTCACTTTGCCGCTATCGGGGCGCTCGAGCAGATTGATGAGCCGCAAAAGCGTGGATTTGCCCGCGCCCGAATAGCCCATCAGGCCGAAAATCTCGCCCTGTTCTATGCTCAGGCTGGTCGGCTCCACGGCGGTAAACCACGATTTGTCGCGGTGTTGGTAACGTTTGGATACTTGGTCCAAAATAATCATAGCATTCTCAAATACAACAAAAGCCCGATGTGCGACACAGCGGGCTGAAAATCAAAACGGCGGCTGCCGGATATTGCAACCGCACGCTTTAGCTGTTTGATATCTTTCTATAAACGCGCCATTGCGCGGCTGAAAAGATATTCACGCCCGCAAGCTGTGTCAAATCGGCGTGTTTTATCAGGCCTGTAAATTTACTTCAATTTTGCCGCTGCGTCAAGATTGGCAAGCATAAGGCCGTCTGAAAGTGTTTGAATCGGCAGATAAAAAGCCGCCTTTTCAGACGGCCTTGCTCTTAGGGTCTGTTCACATTTCATCACGCGGCAATCTTTTGGCTCAAAAACGCGCCTGTTGCGTTGAAAATGCTCGCAAGGTGTTCAACCTTGCTGTGCTTTTCGCCTTGCAGCCACGCTTTTGCGTTCAAAATCTTACTCACGGATGAATTGTGAACAGACCCTAGTGACACAAAATTACTTCATTGCCTCGCTCATCACACGCACATTATAGCGGAACATATCGGCATAAGTGCCGGCCGGCGCGCCGCTGCTCAAAGCATCTGCATAAAGCCCTCCGCTCACCTTCACGCCGGTTTCCTTGGCGATGCGCGCAATCATGCGGCCGTCTTTAATGTTTTCGGTAAACACCGCTTTCACGTTTTCAGCCTTGATTTGGCGGATAATCGCGGTAATCTGGCGCGCAGAAGGCTCGGCTTCGCTGCTCACGCCTTGCGGTGAAATAAATTTCACCTGATAGCGCTTGCCCAAATAAGCAAACGAATCATGGCCGGTAAGCACTTTGCGTTTGGCCGGCGCAACCGCACCGAATTGCTGGTTTGCATAATTGTTCAGCTGGTTGAGCACGTGTTGGTAATCTTTAAAACGCTGCTGGTAATAGCGGCTGCCTGCCGGGTCGGCCTTAATCAGCGCAATCGCCACGTTGGCGGCATAGCGCTGCATCAGCACAGGGTCGTTCCACACATGCGGGTCAAATTCGCCATGATCGTGATCATGGTCGTGGCCGTGTTCGTGATGATGCTCATCGGCAGCCAAGGGCTTGATGCCGGCGGTGGCTTCGGCCGAGGCCACTTTGCTTTGCTTCACCGCGCGTTGCAGCTCGGCTTTTTCTAGCCCCAAGCCGTTGAGCAACACCAGCCGGGCTTCGCGGATTTTTTTGATGTCGCCGCTGGTGAGGTTATAGGCATGCGCATCTTGGTTTGCACCCACCAAGTTTTGCACCCCCACCCGCTCGCCGCCGATTTGCTGCGCCACATCGCCCAAAATGCTGAAGCTCGCCACCACAGGCATGGGCGCGGCATAAAGTGCACCCGACCATAAAGCAGCGATTGCCGCCGGTTTCCAATGTTTCATTGATTACTCCTTTTGATATAACATAACATAAATCTGCAAAAAAATTATCCGGCAAACATTCAAACGGCGTTTTTCAGCAGCCAAGCCCGCTTTGACAAAGCGTTTTAATATAGTGGAATGCAAGAAAAAGTGATGCAAAACTACGCACTATAACAGGTAGGTTGGGTTGCCAAATCCAACGTTTCAGACGGCCTGTGGGCTACCCGTTGTGTCACTTTTTCCTGCATTCCACTATATCTTCCAAGCCTCATCCAAAAGCAGCCCTCTCAAGGCTGCTTGGCAGGCTTGGCATGCACCCGCAGGCCGTCTGAAACTCAAGCCTTATGATGCCGGCGCCGGCGCAGCCATTTGGGCAACATACCGCTTTCCCAACCAATCAGCACCGACACCAAATAGCACACGCCGCACCACAAAATAATCGCAGGCCCCGACGGAATTTCCACATAATAGGAAAACAGCAGGCCGCCAAAGCCGCACAGCAGCGCCACCAGTACCGAGAGCAGCAGCAACATGCCCATGTTTCTCGCCCACAGCCGCGCCGTAATCGCCGGCAGCATCATCAAGCCCACCGACATCAAAGTGCCCAAAGCCTGAAAGCCGGCCACCAAATTCATCACCACCAGCACCAAAAACAGCAAATGCCACAGCCCGCCGCGCCCGCCGACCGCCTTTAAAAAAAGCGGGTCAATGCTCTCCAGCACCAGCGGCCGGTAAATCACCGCCAACGTAAGCACCGTGATGGCCGCCACCGCCGCCACCAGCTGCAAAGCGGGCAAATCCACCGCCAGCACCGAGCCGAACAACAAATGCAGCAAATCGATATTGCTGCCGTTTTTGCTCACCAAAATCACACCCACCGCCAAGCTGCTCAGATAAAAAGCCGCGAAATTGGCGTCTTCCTTCAAATTGGTAAAGCGGCTCACCAGCCCCGCTAAAAGCGCCATCAGCATGCCCGCAGCAAAGCCGCCCAAGCTCATCGCAGGCAGGCTCAGCCCGGCGAACATATAGCCGATGGCCGCGCCCGGCAACACCGCATGGCTGAGCGCATCGCCCACCAGGCTCATGCGCCGCATCACCAGAAACACGCCCACCGGCGCGGCGCTCAGTGCCAGAAACACCACTGAGGCGAGCGCATAGCGCATAAAATCGAATTCGGCAAAAGGGCCGATAATGGTTTGATATAAATCCATCGAATAATGATATTGTAATGATATTGCTTGATTCAGATGGCCGTCTGAAACTTTCAGACGGCCTGTTTATTTGAGCGCCGCCCATCTCAGCCATCATCGAAAAAAGCGGCAAACGGGCAACATCCATCACACTCAGGCAGCGCACCAATCGCCGCTGTCGTGCTGCTGCATGGCCGCGTTGGCGCGCAAAAGCGCTTCATCCACCAATACTTTTTCGGTGGTGCCGGCCGCTATTTTTTCACGCGCCAGCAGCAAAGTGTGTGGAAAATAAGCCCGCACCTGCTCGTAATCGTGCAACACCGCAATCACACCGCGCCCTTCCTGATGGCATTGGCGCAACACTTCCAGCAGCGCATAAGTGGTTTTTGCATCCACCGCATTAAAAGGCTCATCAAGCAGCAGCAAGCGCGCATTTTGCACCAGCATGCGCGCAAACAGCACACGCTGAAACTGCCCGTTGGACAAATGCGCAATCGGCCGAGCGGCAAAATCGGCCATCTCCACCCGCGCCAATGCCTCGTGCACCCTCCGCCGCTGCGCCGCATTCACGCGCCCGAAAAAGCCGATTTCATACCACAAGCCCAACGCCGCCAGCTCAAACACCGTCATCGGCTGGCTGCGGTCGATTTCGCTTTGCTGCGGCAGATAAGCAATGTCTTTGCGCTGCAAACCCTGCCACACCACTTTGCCGGTGTCGGCCTTGAGCAAGCCCATCACCGCCTTGAGCAGCGTGGATTTGCCCGCGCCGTTGGGGCCGAACACCGCCCACATTTCACCCGCGCCAAACACCATATCCAAATGGTGCACGGCCGGCCGGCGCTGATAGCTCACGGTCAGATTTTCAATGGCAACGCTCATGCGCCCACCGCCCAAAAATACACGCCCCCAATCAGCGCCAGCGCCGCCAAAGCGAGCAGCAGGCGTTGAAGCAGGCCGGTTAACAATATTGAATGCATATAATAAAGAATGAATGTTTCAGACGGCCTGACACAATAGGCCGTCTGAAAAATGAATCCGCTTAAAATGATACTATATAACATTATACTCGCAAAACAGCAGGCCGTCTGAAATATCGGTAAAATAATATTTTCTCCGCCCCACCGAAAAGGAAACATCATGGCAGAAGCGCTGCTTCACGACAAATTAAACCTCGAAACCGCCCGCATCCATTGGCAAGAGCTGCAACCGCATTTCGCCCGCGGCGCCGCCGTGTATGTGGACAGCCACTTGGATTTAATCGGCATCGCCAAGCTGATGGCCGATGATGACAGCGCCACCCTCGCCAAGCTGATGCAGCAAGGCCAATTCGGCGTGGTGAGCGAAACGCAGGCGCGGCAGTTTCTCGCCGACAACCAAGCCATGTGGGCCGTGGTGGTGGCGCCGTGGGTGTTGGTGCAGCCTTGTCAAGATTAAAAGGCTTATACTTTGATACGCCAACAACAAGCAGGCCGTCTGAAAAATTTTCAGACGGCCTCTATCTCAGCAGTGCGTAGATCGGATTCTCGAATCCGACACTTGTTCGCAGAACAAGATTTTCAAGCATGCGGCAAATGTCGGATACCGGCATCTGACCGACCACTTTCTTAGCCGTCTGAAAAGTTTTCAGACGGCCTATATCTCAGCAGCATTTACAATAAACCAACATAGTGAAATGCAAGAATAAAGTGACACGAAACTACATTTTGCAACGGCGTAGGTTGGGTTGATAAACCCAACGTTTCAGACGGCTTGTAGATTTGTTGGGTTTACAACCCAACCTACCCGCTTTTCAGACAGCCTATATCTCAGCAGCATTTACAATAAACCAACACAGTGAAATGCAAGAAAAAGTGACACGAAACTACATTTTGTAACGGCGTAGGTTGGGTTGATAAACCCAAGATTTCAGACGGCTTGTGGATTTGCTGGGTTTACAACCCAACCTACCCGCTTTTCAGACGGCCTTTATCTCAACAGCACTTATAATAAACCAATATCCAAAACATCCGCCGCCTTCGCCGCATCCTGCTCCGGCAAATAAGGCACCACGCCCAGCAAAGGCGCATCAATGCGCTGCTGCAAAGTGTGCACATAATCCTCAAGCCGGTGCGGCGCGGGGCTGATGCAGTTGGCCACCCAACCCGCCAGCGGCAAGCCCGCCTGCTGCACCGCCTGCACGGTGAGCAGCGCATGGTTGATGCAGCCCAGCCGCATGCCCACCACCAACAACACCGGTAGCTTTTCCGCCGCCACCCAATCGGCAAAATCAATCTGTCCGTTCAAAGGCGTGCGCCAGCCGCCCGCCCCTTCCACCAGCACCACATCCGCCCGCACCCGCCACTGCGCCAGCCCGGCGCTTAAGCGCGCAGGCTCGATAGCCCGCCCTTCATCATGCGCGGCCAAATGCGGCGCGGTGGCTTCGGCAAAGGTGTAAACATTGTGATCGGCATAAGCCAGCGCCGGCTCGGAAGCCGCCTGTAAAGCCAACACATCGGCATTTTGCCCGCGCGCATCGGCTTCCGACGCCACCGGCTTGAAGCCCGCCGCCCGCCGCCCGCTTCGGCGCAGGGCGTGCAGCAAGGCCGCGGTACAAAAAGTTTTGCCTGCACCGGTGTCGGTGCCGGCAACAAAATAAACAGCGCTCATGATTCAGACGGCCTGATAAAAAAACAGCGTTCATTCTAGCGGCTTTTCAGACGGCCTCAATAAAAAAACGGCCTGATTCACTCAGGCCGTCTGAAAAACATATCGGTTTAAGGCAATTCGCCGCTCTGGCGCTTGGCTTTAAAGTCTTTGGTTTCTTTCAAAATTACCTTAGACAACAACAACAAGGCAATCAAGTTGGGAATCGCCATCAAGCCGTTGAAGGTATCTGCGGCAGACCACACCAAATCGAGGCTGGCAACCGTGCCCAGCATCACGGTGATCACATAAATCACCCGATAAGCCGGCACAAATCCATCGCCAAACACATAAGCCGCGCACTTCTCACCATAATAACACCAGCCCAAAATGGTGGAATAAGCAAAGAAAATCAGGCCGAAGGTGACAATCCAGCCGCCGGGGCCGGGCAGCATATTGTTAAACGTGTGCGTGGTCAAGGCCGCGCCGGTTTCGCCGGCCGGGCTTTGGTTGCTCAAAATACCCATCACCAACACAATGCCGGTAATCGAGCACACGATAATGGTGTCGAGGAAGGTGCCGGTCATCGACACCAGGCCTTGGCGCACCGGGTGGTCGGTTTTGGCAGCTGCCGCCGCAATCGGTGCCGAGCCCATACCGGCTTCATTCGAAAACACACCGCGCGCCACGCCGTAGCGAATCGCCGCACCGGCCATGCCGCCTGCCGCCGCACTGAAATTGAAGGCTTCGGTGAGAATCTTGTCAATCGCCGGCCACAGCATATCAATGTGCAGCACAATAATCACCAAGCCGCCCAACACATAAAATATCGCCATAAACGGCACGATAATCGATGCGGCCTTGGCAATGCTCTTAATGCCGCCCAAAATCACAATGCCGGTCAACACGGTCAAAACCACACCGGTAATCCACGGGTCGATATTGAAGCTGCTCTTAATCGACATCGCCACCGAGTTTGACTGCACCGAGCTGCCGATGCCGAAAGAAGCAATGGTGCCAAAGAGCGCAAACAGCAAAGCCATCCATTTCATATTCAGGCCGCGCTCGATGTAATACATCGGGCCGCCCGACATTTCGCCTTTTTTGTTGACCACACGGTATTTTACCGCCAGCACGCCTTCACCGTATTTGGTGGCCATGCCGAAAATGGCGGTAATCCACATCCAAAACACCGCGCCCGGGCCGCCCAACACCACCGCCGTAGCCACACCGGCAATATTACCCGTGCCGATGGTGGCCGAAAGCGCCGTCATCAGTGCACCGAAATGCGAAATATCGCCTTCGTGGTCGCTGCCGTCTTCTTTTTTGCCGTGCGGTTTAAAAGCCTGCTTGAGCGCAAACCACAGCATGCTGAATTGCAGGCCGCGCAGCATCAAGGTCAGCCAAACACCGGTGCCCACCAGCAGCACCAGCATGGCAGGCCCCCACACCCAGCCGCCGAGCGTATCGAAAAAATTTTTCAAAGCGTCCATGCTTCCTCCCAGATTGTTAACAATATTATTAGGACACGATGCATTTCAGCATAGGAAGTTAAGAAATGCAAGCATAAGTTAAAGCCATACCCGCAAAACCACCTACAAAAAACACACAGGCCGTCTGAAAAACATTCAGACGGCCTGTATTTCCAATTAATTTTAGTGAATATCCGGCTATTCCAAGCAAAAGCCGAACATTTCACCTTTCGTATCAACAAGGGTTTATTGCAGCGTAAAATCGGCCTTCAAATCAAATTTCGGAATCGGCACAGCAAAGCTGTCGCCATAAGCATCTTCAAATTCATAATGCCCCTGCATGCTGCCCCACGGCGTGTTCAAATGCGCGCCGCTGCTGTATTCAAAGCCATCGCCCGGATAAAGCACCGGCTGCTCGCCCACCACACCCGCGCCCGACACCTCTTCAATATCGCCGTGTGCATCGGTGATTTTCCAATAACGCCGCCGCAGCGTCACCACATCGTTGCCGCGATTGAAAATCGTGATGTAATAGCCAAACACATAATTGTCTTTGGCCACATTGCTTTGCTCGGCCAAATAACGTGGCTCAACTGTGATTTCTATATCATTCATAAATATCATTTATTCTTTCAGACGGCCTTAAAAACCCATCTATAAGCAGCAAGATTTAAATCGGGACGAAATCTTGCCACTATACATCACAACCACCAAGCTGCCACATGCAGCACCAAAAGCGAAAACAGCGCCGCAATCACATCATCCAGCATAATGCCCAAGCCGCCGTGCACCCGCGCATCAAACCACTTAATCGGCCAAGGCTTCACCGCGTCAAAAAAACGGAACACCGCAAACGCCGCCAGCCACCAGCCCCAATAAAACGGCACAAAAGCCAGCACCAGCATCATGGCCACCATTTCATCCCACACAATGCCGCCATAATCCTGCCGCCCAAGTGCCCGCTCGGTATCGCCGCAAATCTTGATGCCGGCCACAAACAAAAGCGCACTCAGCCCCGCCAGCCACCAGCCCTCGATGCCCAACAAAATCAGCACAAACGCCATCGGCAAAGCCGGCAGCGTGCCGAATGTGCCCGGAGCCACCGGTGCCAGCCCGGTGCCGAAGCCGAAGCCCAAAAAACACACCGGCCGTTGCAGCAGCCATGAAAAAGTCGGTTTGAAATCAGCCAAAATGATCGAACCCCAAAGAAGTTAATATAATTTCGCCACCATCGGCAGCCACCATCCTCAAGCCGCTCGTGTTATTAATGCGACCCACGCGCGTTACCGCCGTGGCACTTTGCTCTGCCACCGCCAGCACCCGCGCACGATCCGCCGGTGCCGCCGTAAACACCAGCTCATAATCATCACCACCGGCCAGCACAAACTCGCGCCAGCGCTCAAGCGGCAAACAAGCCCGCAAATCGGGCAAGCTGGGCAGCGCATCCACCCACAATTCAGCGCCCACGCCCGAAGCCTTCAAAATATGGCCGATGTCTTGCGCCAGGCCGTCTGAAACATCTTGCGCCGCATGCGCAAACGGCAGCAAAGCGCGCCCCAAAGCCACACGCGGCTGCGGCCGCAAACGTGCACGCTCGCATTGGGCAAACACCTCTTGCGGCAGCTGCACCGTTTGCCAATGCCGGTTTAAAGCCGCCGCCGCCAAGCCCAGCCGCCCCGACACCCAAATATCATCGCCAAGCTGCGCCGCATCGCGCCGTAAAGCCATTCCTTGCGGCAATTCGCCCGCAATGGTCACGCTGAACACATAATCGCCCCGCGTGGTATCGCCGCCAATCAACGTGACCCCGAATTGCGCCGCCAGCGCAAACAGGCTGTCGCAAAAAGCCTGCAACCACGCCTCATCCAGCTGCGGCAAAGCCGCGCTCAGCAAAACCCAACGCGGCGCAGCCCCCATGGCGGCCATATCGGAAAGATTCACCGCCAACACCTTGTGCGCCAAATCCGCCGGCGCCACATCGGCAAAAAAATGGCGGCCGGCCAGCAGCATATCGCTGCTAAAACACCAATCCGTGCCCGCACGCGGGCGCACAATCGCCGCATCATCACCAATGCCGAGCACCACATCCCTATCGGGCTGCTGGCGCTGCAAATAACGGCGGATAAAATCAAATTCGGTCATAAGCGGCCATGCATCCGGGCAAGAAAAACAGCATTATATAGTGAAATGAATAAATAAACTGCCTTCGGCTCGCCGCCTTATCCTGATTTAAACCGCACCACGATATCAACCATAAACCGAAAACACCAGTCCACCTACCCAAATAAGATTCCCGCGCCCCAAAACACAAAACCCCGCCGAAGCGGGGTTTATCCATCAGAGCAGAAGCTGATTACGGACGGGTATAACCGTGAATCGAAGATTTCGGACCCGGAATCCAGCCGCTCTCAACAGCAGGACGCTCGCCTTCAACTTGACCCGGAGCTACTTGACGGGTAACCAAAGTGCGGATGCGTACATCTACACGACGGTCCGGAGCGATACAGGCGATAAGCGCTTCACGTTTTTTCGCACGTGATACTTTGCTGCCCAGTTTGGCCACTTCGGCTTCACAAGAAGCAGTCATGCGCGCTTGAGACTCGCCCAAGCCAACAGCAGAGATTTTGCCTGCCGGTACGCCGCGGTTAACCAAGTAGTTGGCCACAACATTGGCACGACGCTCAGACAAGGCATTGTTGTAGGCTTCAGAGCCCATAAAGTCGGTATGGCCTTCAACACGCACGGCTTCAACATTGGTGTCGCTCAGGCGTTGAGCCAAAGCATTCAAAGTATCGGCAGCTTCCGGACGCAGCGTGTCGCGGTCAAAGCCGAACAGGGTTTGGGCAGACAGTGCTACGGTTTCTTCAGCATACTCGGGAGCAGTTTGAACCGGAGTAGCATCGCCACATTCAATACGGCCTTGAGTAGCTTTATCCAGGTAGGTATTTTCCCAGCACTCACCGTAGTTGTTGCGAACAACGGTTTGCTCGCGGTCAACGGTGTAACCATGTTTGGTATGTGCTTCGCTGGCCATTGCAGTACCAGAAGCCACCAGAGCAACGAACAAGGCGCTCAATTTAAGCTGTTTGGTCATTTTATTCCCTCATCAAAAAATTGTTATGCAACAGCCAAAAGTATTCAACCGTCACAAATCACCAATATACAGGCCGTAGCGTAAACAACGGCAAATCGGATATATCAGGTTTGCACTATAGAAACCTACATGCAAACTGTCAATAGCGCGCTGCCTGAACAACGACTGCGAAACGGCCCGCTTCCTAATAATGAATCATGCCGAAAAATCAAACCTGTGTCATTTATTTACAACCAAAACCTAGCGCCCTTCCGCATCCACGTTGCGCAAAAGCAACAACAATCAAGCACATAATCAAATTCATACGCAATAAAAAATCAAGATAGTTTCAACGAAAACAAAAGCTTTCTCCGCCGTTGCCGCAAATCGGGCAAAATGCGGCAAAATATGCTACATTGACTGCCACAGTGTCGCATAAATCCTACATTCTCCGTTTGTCCAACATCATTATCATGAAATTACAACAATTGCGCTATGTGCTGGAAGTATCCCGCCACAACCTCAACGTATCAGAAGCCGCCGATGCCCTCTACACATCCCAGCCGGGCATTTCCAAGCAAATCCGCCTTTTGGAAGAAGAATTGGGCGTGCAGATTTTTATCCGCAGCGGCAAAAGAGTGGTGTCGGTGTCGCAGCCGGGCAAAGAGGTGTTGAAGCTGGCAGAGCGGATTTTGCGCGATGTGCAAAACATCAAAAATATCGGCAATGAATTCACCGACCACGATAGTGGCTCGCTTACCATTGCCACCACCCACACGCAGGCGCGCTATGTGTTGCCCGATATTGTGGCGCGCTTTGTGCAACGCTATCCCAAAGTGCGCCTCAGCATCCGCCAAGGCAGCCCCACGGCCATTGCGCAAATGGTGGCCAGTGGTGAAGCCGATTTTGCCATTGCCACCGAATCATTGGATGAGCACACCGATTTGCGCAAACTGCCCTGCTCACAATGGACACACGCAGTGATTGTGCCCGACGGCCACCCGCTGCTGGCGCGCACACAACCTTTGGCGCTCAGCGACCTTTCCGATTATGCGCTGATTACCTACGAATTTGCCTTTACCGGCAGCACCAGCATCGCCCGCGCTTTTCAAAAAGCCCACATCGAGCCGCCGGTGGTGGCGCTCTCCTCTGCCGACACCGATGTGCTGAAAACCTATGTGAAACTGGGCTTGGGCATCGGCCTAATGGCTGAAATGGCTTTCACTTCCGCCAGCGACCATGGTTTGCAACTGATTGAAGCTGCGCATTTATTCGAGCCTTCATGGACTTATATCGCCCTGCGCCCCGACACTTATTTGCGCGGCTACACTTATGATTTCATCAATATGTTTGCCCCCAAGCTCACCCGAGAGCGCATTGATCAAATGCTTTATATGCCGATTATGGAAGACTTTTCCATTTAAACTTTTCCATTTAAGCCGCATTTATATTCAAAATAAACTGAGGCCGTCTGAAATATGTTTCAGACGGCCTCAGTTTATTTTTCAATTCATATCGTTTGGCTGGCAGCAAACAATAGCATGCATATTTTTTATTTATAAAGCATGCGCACAACCAGACACCATTTTTTTCAGCGCTTGCGGCTCAAGAATCTGAATATGCTTATGCTCAACCAAAATCAAGCCTTCGTGATGGAATTTCGATAAAGTACGGCTCACGGTTTCAAGCTTGAGCCCTAAATAGCTGCCGATTTCCTCGCGCGACATGCGCAAAATAAAATCATTGGCCGCAAAGCCGCGCGAATAAAGGCGATTGGAAAGATTCAGCAAAAATGCCGCCAAACGCTCTTCGGCGCGCATATTGCCCAGCAGCAGCATCACGCCTTGATCACGCACGATTTCACGGCTCATCAGGCGGAAAAAATGCGTTTGCAGGCTCGGAATGCGCTGACCCAAATTTTCCATGTGTGCAAAAGGCAGCTCGCACACTTCGCTGTCTTCCAGCGCCACCGCATCGCAGCTGTGCACATGCGAGCAAATGCCGTCCATACCAATCAATTCGCCCGACATAAAAAAGCCGGTTACCTGATCACGCCCGTCTTGGCTGGCCACCGTGGTTTTGAAAAAACCGGTGCGAATGGCATAAAGCGAGCTGAAAGGCTCGCCCGCTCGAAAAAGATATTCACCTTTTTTCAAGCGGCGGCTTTGGCGGATTACCGCATCCAGCTGCTCAAACTCGTTCGGCATCAAGCCCACCGGCAGGCACAATTCACGCAAGGAACACGTAGAACACAACGTTTTCATCTGGCTTTGATGGGTGTGTGTAGACATAGCATTGCCTTTATCTGCCCGACTAAGTGAGTATTGACTCACGTCAAGGCATGATTATCATAATAAGGGCATTCTACCAAACAACCTTGACTTTGCATAATTCGTTAATCTATTAAAAATATAATCCGCACACACACCATGAAAACCATCGCCATCCACACCAACAATCAGCCCGAATTCGACCGCGAGCTGATTGCCGGCCTGCCCGCCAGCGGCCCGCGCTACACCTCTTACCCTACTGCCGACCGCTTCCACAACGGCTTTGGCGAGACCGAATACGCCAACGCGCTGGAATTGCGCGGTTTGGGCGCGCTCAATAAGCCTTTATCGCTCTACATCCACATCCCTTTTTGCAACACTATTTGCTACTATTGCGGCTGCAACAAAATCATCACCAAAGATAAATCACGCGCCGATGCCTATATCGAATATCTCGAGCGCGAAATGGATTTATTGGCGCCGCATCTCAGCGGCCGCCACCAATTGGCGCAGCTGCATTTCGGCGGCGGCACGCCCACTTTTCTGAGCGATGAGCAGCTCGAGCGCGTGTTTGCTATGATACGCAAGCATTTCCAACTGATGCCCAGCGGCGAATATTCGATTGAAATCGACCCGCGCAAAGTGAGTCGCGACACCGTATTTCATTTAGGCCGCCTCGGCTTCAACCGCATGAGCGTGGGCATACAGGATTTCGACCCCAAAGTGCAGGCCGCCGTCAACCGCATCCAAACCGTGGAAGAAACCCGCGAAGTGATTGAAGCAGCACGCGAAGCCGGTTTTAAATCGGTGAGCGTAGATTTGATTTACGGCCTGCCGCACCAATCGCTCGAAAGCATCAAACCCACCATCGACACCGTGCTCGCGCTCGATCCCGACCGCCTCGCGCTCTACCACTACGCCCACCTGCCGCACATTTTCAAACCGCAGCGGCGCATCGACACCGAAGCCGTGCCCGGCAGCGAAGAGAAGCTCGATATTTTGCAATACGCCGTGCACACGCTCACCGAGCGCGGCTATGTGTTTATCGGCATGGATCATTTCGCCAAGCCCGACGACGAATTGGCCGTTGCCCTGCGCGAAGGCTGGCTGCAACGCAATTTCCAAGGCTACTCCACTTATGCCGATTGCGATTTAGTGGCCATCGGCGTGTCGAGCATAGGCAAAATCGGCAGCACTTATTCGCAAAACGAGCGCGATATCGATGCCTATTATGCCGCCATCGATGCCGGCCGCCTGCCGATTATGCGCGGCTACCAGCTCAACCGCGACGATATTTTGCGCCGCAGCATTATTCAAGACTTGATGTGCCGCTTTGCGCTCGATTTCCAGCTCTATGAGAGCATGTTCGGCATCCCATTTGCCCAATATTTCAAAGCCGAGCTGGCCGATTTGCAGCAACTTGCCCAACTCGGCCTCATCACCATGCGCGGCAACGGCTTGAAAGTCACCCCCAAAGGCCGCTTCTTAATCCGCAATATCGCTATGGTGTTCGACCACCATTTGCGCCACAAAGAAACCACCGCCAAATATTCGCAAACGGTTTAACACCAAACCATACACAGGCCGTCTGAAACACTTTCAGACGGCCTGTGTATTTATCGCCGTTGCTGCGCATTGCCGAAAACAGCGCCAGCGTTTACTATCTGCCTTATTCCCAAAGCACACCGAGCACATCATGCAAGAGATTCACGCTTACGTCCGCCAAAGCGCCGCAGCAGCCAAACAGGCTTTTTATGCACTCGCCGGTGCCACCACCGCGCAGAAAAACGCTGCCCTGCTGCGGCTGGCTGAATTAATCGACCAACATCAAGCCGATATTTTGGCCGCCAATGCCGAAGACATGCAGCAAGCCGCCGCCAAAGGCCTTGAAGCCGCATTGCTTGAGCGGCTCGCGCTCACCGAAAAAACCATCGCCGGCATGTGCGAAGGCCTGCGCCAAGTGGCCGCCCTACCCGACCCCGTGGGCGAAATGGACGAATTCCGCATCCGCCCCAACGGCCTGCAAATCGGCAAAATGCGCGTGCCCCTGGGCGTGATCGGCATCATTTACGAATCGCGCCCCAACGTTACCGTTGATGCTGCTGCCTTGTGCCTCAAATCGGGCAACGCCTGCGTGTTGCGCGGCGGCAGCGAAGCTTTTCACGGCAATATGGCGATTGCCCGCCTGATTACCCGAGCGCTCGATGAAAACGGCCTGCCCACCGATGCTGTGCGCCTGATTGAAAACACCAACCGCGAAAGCGTGGGCGCCATGTTGCAAAGCCCCGACCTTATCGATGTGATTATTCCGCGCGGCGGCAAAACGCTGGTGGAGCGCATCAGCAAAGAAGCGCGCGTGCCCGTGATCAAGCATCTCGACGGCATCTGCCATGTGTATATCGACCAGGCTGCCGATGCGCAAAAAGCCGTCGATATCGCCTTCAACGCCAAAACCTCGCGCTACGGCACCTGCAACACCATGGAAACGCTGCTGATACACGAGCAGCGCGCCGCAGAAATTTTGCCGCCGCTGGCCGAAAAATACGCTGAAAAAGGCGTGCAATTGCGCGGCTGCGCGCGCACGCAAGCCATATTGAACAATATAGAGCCCGCCACCGAAGCCGATTGGGACACCGAATACCTCGCCCCCATTCTCGCCATCAAAATCGTTGACAACCTGGCCGAAGCGATTGCCCACATCAACACCCACGGCAGCCACCACACCGACAGCATCGTCACCGAAAGCTACACCGATGCGCAAATTTTCCTGCGCAGCGTCGACAGCGCCAGCGTGATGGTCAACGCCTCCACCCGCTTTGCCGATGGCTTCGAATTCGGGCTGGGCGCAGAAATCGGCATTTCCACCGACAAAATCCATGTGCGCGGCCCGGTCGGCCTGCACGGCCTCACCAGCCAGAAATGGGTGGTGTTGGGCAACGGCCAAATCCGCATTTGAGCAATGATAACCATCAGGCCGTCTGAAAAAGTTTTCAGACGGCCTGATGTTGTATGCAAACCCAAACATATGGCATGAATAAGCCCGCCAAATTTGCATACCTTTGCCGAAGCTTATCTAGCCCGTGCGATTGCTTTTTGCGACAATAATGTCATGTTTGCTGGGAACAAAAGCGCCCCAAACACCGCAACATCCATAAATCAAACCACATCACTATCATTAATAAAGAGGAAAACCAGTGAAGCGTATTTTTCTGTTTCTTGCCACCAATATTGCCGTGCTGGTGGTTATCAGCATCATTTTGAGTGTGCTCGGCGTGAGCAGCAATCCCGATGAAATGGGCAGCCTTTTGGTGTATTCGGCCGTTATCGGCTTCACCGGCTCGATTATTTCCCTGCTCACTTCCAAAATGGTGGCCAAGCGCGCCGTGGGTGCCGAAGTGATCACCCAGCCGCGCAACGAAGTGGAAGCTTGGCTTTTGCACACCGTTGAAAACCAAGCGCGCCAGTGGAATTTGAAAACGCCCGAAGTGGCCATCTACAATTCGCCCGAGCCCAACGCTTTTGCCACCGGCCCCAGCAAAAACAATTCGCTTGTGGCCGTGAGCACCGGCCTGATCAACAGCATGACCCGCGATGAAGTGGAAGCCGTGTTGGCGCACGAAATGGCGCACGTCGGCAACGGCGACATGGTTACGCTCACCCTGATTCAAGGCGTGGTCAACACATTTGTGGTGTTTTTGGCGCGCATCGTTTCCGGCATGGTGGCCCGCAACGACAACGGCGAAGTGTCGCAAGGCACTTATTTTATTGTGAGCTTGGTGTTGCAAATCGTGTTCGGCTTTTTGGCCAGCTTTATCGTGATGTGGTTCAGCCGCCAGCGTGAATACCGTGCCGACGCCGGTGCCGCCAAGCTTGTGGGCGCACCGAAAATGATTGCCGCGCTGCAACGCCTCAAAGGCGCACCCAGCGATTTGCCCAAAGAAATGACCGCCATGGGCATCGCCAGCGAAGCCAAAGATTCGCTGCTCTCCACCCACCCCACGCTGGATAACCGCATCGAGCGCTTGAAACAAATGTAAGCAGCTGCATCAATCAACAGGCCGTCTGAAAGGTTTCAGACGGTCTGTTTGCCTTAGGGTCTGTTCACATTTCATCACGCGGCAATATTTTGGCTCAAAAACGCGCCTGCTGCGTTGAAAATGCTCGCAAGGTGTTCAACCTTGCTGTGCTTTTCGCCTTGCAGTCACGCTTTTGCGCTCAAAATCTTACTCGCGGATGAATTGTGAACAGACCCTAGGGCGTCCTGACAATTACTTGTCATAAAGGCAGCCATAGCATAATACAAGCTAAAGCAACTACGCTTTCATAATGCCTTTTCAAACGATCGTAACGGGTGGCAACCGCACGAAAATGTTTCAATTTTTCAAAGGCATTCTCTACCAAATGCCTCGCTTTATACAAATACCAATCCATACACACATTCAGACGCTCCCTGTCTTTTTTATAAGGAATATTCGGCCTGATGCCCATATCGGCAAGCAACTGCCTGAAAGCGTCAGAGTCATAACCTTTGTCGGCAGTCAGCACTTCGGTTGAGGATAAATCTACGCTATCCAGCAATTCCGGTGCCGCAGTAATGTCATTAACCGTTCCCGATGTGACCTTGAAACCTACAGGGTTTCCACAGGCATCGACAGCCAAATGAATTTTAGTGCTATTGCCACCACGGCTGTGGCCGACAGCGGCTGCCTCTCCAACAGTTGCCGCTGCATGTTGGTGGACTTTGACATAGCTGCCGTCAATAAATACCCATTCCATATCGGGGAATTCGGTCAAGGCATTGAGTATGCTTTGAAAAATCCCTTTCTCCGACCATCTATGGAAGAGGCGCAACAGGGAATTGCCTTTACCGAAAAACGGCGGGATGTCTTCCCACGGTATGCCGGTTCTGATGCGGTAAAGTATGCCTTCTATTTTGAGGCGCAGATTTTTCTTGTGGTAAACGCCTAAATCGAGCAGAATGTTTAACAGCTTTGACCAGTATTCATCTTTGAGTAGTGTTCGAGGCATGGCAGATAAGTATGTTTTGTTTGGCGACAAAAATTTTAACTTATCTGCCTTTCTTTTATCTGATTATTTTTATGACAAGTAATTGTCAGGATGCCCTAGCCCACCAAACCACAACCTCAGCCGGCTATCCCAACACCTTTACCGCCTTCTTGCCCTGCTTAAACTTGGCTTTCAACACCGCCGGCAGCGCATCATCAAAATACCAACGCCCATCGGGCAGCTCGAGCGCACCGCCGGCGCAGCGCAAAGCCACCGATTGTCCCGATAATTCATCGCGCTCCGTAATCTCCACTTCATGCGCCCCGCCCCAATCGGCCACCGGCAGCCAAGCCGCCTGTTCGCCGATGCGTTTATTTTGCGCCTGCACGCCTGCTTCGCCCTGGCATTGGCCGCTGCATTGGCCGGCCGCCAGCAGCGGGCAAGGTTGGCCTTTGGCATAAGTGCCGGGCAGCAAATCCAACGAAGCCGGGCACAACAAGTGCGCGTGCGCCCATTCCACCAGCGCCTGCCGCGCCTTTTTCTTATGCAGAAACAAACCATTGGGACGACAAACATGGCTGCCGTTGCTCAGCGGCACAATCCGCGCCTGCAAACGCGCCCGCTCATCCGGCGCAAACTGAACCGTTAAATAAGTGCGCCCGCTTTCAGACGGCCTCAAATGATATTCGGCCAACAGCTGCGCTTTCAGCCACAACGCATGCAAAGGCCCCAGCGCCGGCACAAATCGCACCGATGCCGCTTGTTGGGTATAAACAGGCGGCTGCTTGGCATGCAGCGCCGTGGCCGTTTCATAAAACGTTTTCTCATGCGCCGCCAGCGCCAACACCTGCCCGCGCGCATCGAGCCACACCAACACGCCATGCGCATCGGGCAAAGCATAAATCTGCGCGGCCAGCGCGGCCGGCAAACGGGCGGGCAGCATTTTCGGATTCATCAATGCCCGAGAATGCTCATCCCACGCCTGCGCGCCGGCTTGGGCAATGCTTTTTTCCAAAAAATCGGCCAACACCAACACATCGGCCATGGCGCGATGGCGGCTTTCCACAGCAAGATCGAAACGCTCGATAATACTATCGAGATTATGTTTGTGAAATTCGGGATAAAGCCGGCGCGACAATTGCACCGTGCACAAAGCCGGCGCAGCAAAACAAACGCCGGCGCGCCGGAATTCGTGGCGCAAAAAGGTATAGTCGAAGCGGCTGTTATGCGCCACCACCAGCGTGCCGCGCAAAAGCGGCAGCAGCATCGGCGCCAGCTCGGTAAAAACCGGCGCCGAGGCCACCATTTCATCATCAATGCCGGTGAGGCGGGTGATAAACGGCGAAATCGGCTGCTCGGGGTTTACCAGCCATTGGTGTTGCGTGATTTTCCCGCCTTCAAAACGCAACAGCGCCACCTCGGTAACGCGGTCTTCATACATATTGCCGCCGGTGGTTTCCAAATCCACCACCGCCACCGGCATGCCCAAACGGGCAAAACATGCCGCCAATTGCGGCCAACGCGAGGCTTGCGCCATATTCATTCCAATAATTCGATTCAAACAGCAAAGCCGCATTCTACACTTTTCTGCATTTTTCTACATTTTTTGTAGAAAGGCGCTTGACAGCTTTGCACCTACTCCCTATAATTCATATCTTTCTCGCACCCGTAGCTCAGTTGGATAGAGTATCTGGCTACGAACCAGAGGGTCGGGCGTTCGAATCGCTCCGGGTGCGCCAGAAACCATTTATATGCGCCCATCGTCTAGCGGTTAGGACATCGCCCTTTCACGGCGGTAACCGGGGTTCGATTCCCCGTGGGCGTGCCAATACGCAAAAAAGCACAGTTTAAAAGCTGTGCTTTTTTGTTTGCCTTGAAAAAAATCAAGCCCGATTATTTATCGATTACAAAAACATCCCAGCCGCCTTTGCCTAAATTTACCCGCACACTGCATCAGCTTCAGTGCCCAAGAAACACATAAAAATCAAATCGCTGGCCTACATTCTTTCTCATTCGGAATACACCGCGCATGCCCGCCGGCACAATGCAGCAAGACATGGAACTTTTTCTCTGCTAACGTAGCCGAATGTGTGTGATACACAACATTCTCGCAACAACGGAGTTTTACCCAAATGAAAGCAAATTTGAAATTGATCGTTCCTGCGCTGGCTCTGAGCGCGCTTTTAACCGGCTGTGGCAGCATGGGCGGCAGCAAAGCGAAAGCCGCTCCGGCAGCCTCTGCCGCCACACCTGCGGCACAAGCACCGGCCGCACAGCAAGATCCGGCCACGGTACAAGTGGATTCTATCGACGGCCGAAAAGAAGTGGCCTATAAATGCGGCGACAAAGGCCAAAACCCGCTCACCGTGATGTATGGCTTCAAAGGCGGCGATGTGGTGGTGGCGCAAGTCAAATATCAAGACAAGCTCTCACCCGGCCTTTTCCGCGTGATTGGCGACAACGAGCAAAACAGCTTCACCGCCCAAGGCATCACCTGGACCTCGGCCAAAGCCACCCCGGCCACCGTGGATAAAGTAGACGGCGGCACACTCACCCAGCAAGCCGTGGAAGTGGTTAACGGCCAACAAATGCCGGTATCGCAAATCGTTACCCAGGCTTGCAAGCTGGACAAAACCGCCACCGCCCGCTTGGCCAACGCTGCCAAAAAATAAGCCCTGCCGAATGCATCATCCGATAAAAGGCCGTCTGAAAAATCTTTCAGACGGCCTTTTCGGTTTTGTGCGAATCTATTAATTATAATTAATGCATCACCTGCTGCAAAAATTGCCGCGCCCGTTCGGTTTGCGGCTTGATAAAAAACGCTTCCGGATCGGCATCTTCCACCACGCAGCCGTGGTCGACGAAAATCACCCGGTCGGCCACTTCGCGCGCAAAGCCCATTTCGTGGGTAACGCACATCATGGTCATGCCGCTGAGCGCCAAATCTTTCATCACTTTGAGCACTTCGCCCACCATTTCCGGGTCGAGCGCCGAAGTGGGCTCGTCAAACAGCATCACGCGCGGCTCCATCGCCAAGCCGCGGGCAATCGCCACACGCTGCTGCTGGCCGCCGGAAAGCTGGCCGGGCATGGCATCTTTTTATGCGCCAAGCCCACGCGATCGAGCAATTCCATGGCTTTTTTTTCGGCGGCTGTGCGGCTGAGCTTTTTCACCTTCATCGGCGAGAGCACGATATTTTCCAACACGTTCAGATGCGGATAAAGATTGAAGCTTTGAAACACAAAGCCCACTTCTGCGCGCACTTTGTTTAAATCGGTTTTCGGGTCGGCCACATTCATGCCGTCCACCCAGATTTCGCCGCCCTGAATCTGCTCGAGCTGGTTTACCGTGCGGATGAGCGTGGATTTACCACTGCCGGAAGGCCCGCACACCACCACTACTTCGCCCTGCTTCACTTCCAGATTCACATCGTTGAGCACATGCAGGTCTTTGAAAAATTTGTTTACATTTTTGAATTTAATCATTTTATGCTTTCGGTGTTTCAAGCGGCCTTGTCGGCCAGATAATTGCTCAGCGTCACATATAATTCGGGCGCAATATGCTCGGCTCTATCCTGCGGATTGATGCCTACGGCGGCCAAATCTTCATCGGTGGCGATGTCTTTCAGATTATTGCGGATGGTTTTGCGCCGCTGGTGAAAAGCGGCTTTCACAAGCTTGCCGAAATGCTCGAAATCTTGCGCCACGCCGATGCGGCCGGCATCGGGAATCATGCGCACCACGGCAGAATCCACTTTCGGCGCGGGATCGAACGATTCGGGCGGCACTTCAAGCAGCAGCTCCATGTCGAAAAAATATTGCAGCATCACGCTCAGGCGGCCGTAATCGTTGCTTTTGGGTGCAGCCACCATGCGTTCCACCACTTCTTTTTGCAGCATAAAATGCATATCGGCCACTTCATCGGCCACTTCGCTCAAGCGGAACAGCAGCGGCGTGGAAATATTATACGGCAGATTGCCGACAATTTTCTTTTTGCCGGCCACGCTGCCAAAATCAAACTGCAACACATCGCCTTCGTGTATCACCAATTTATCGGCAAAGGGCAGTGTTTTCAGGCGCTTGATGATGTCACGGTCGATTTCGATCACATAAAGCTTATCGAGCTTGCGCGCCAAAGGCTCGGTAATCGCCGCCAAACCGGGGCCGATTTCAATCACCACATCACCGGGCGCGGGGCGCACGGCGCTCACAATATCATTGATGATGCGCGTGTCCTGCAAAAAATTCTGCCCGAAACGCTTGCGGGCTTTATGCTCTTTCATGTTTGCCAAATCTCAGATTTTAAGCGCGTATTGTAGCCGATTTTGTTTCAGACAGCATGATAAAAGGCCGTCTGAAAATGATTCGTCCCCTTCACAGCCAGGCTTTCAAACCGGCCAGCAGCAGACCATAGCGCAAAAACTTGCCCGCCAGCAGCATCAGGCAGCTTGCCCAGGCATTCAAGCGCAGCCAGCCGGCGGCAATCGGCAGGCCGTCGCCCACCAGCGGCAGCCAGGCCAGCAGCAGCGACCACACACCCCAGCGGCGCAGCCAGCGCAGCACTTTTTCAGACGGCTGCTTTTTCGGCGGAATCAGCCGCCCCATGCCATAGGAAACCATGCTGCCCAAGCCGTTGCACACACCCGCCAGCAGCCACGCGCCCGCCCACGCATGCGGATATTGCTGCACAAACACGGCAAACGCCGCTTCTGAAGTGCCGGGCAGAATGGTGGCCGAGGTAAATGCCGAAGCGGCCAGCGCCAGATAAGGCCAAAATAATTCCACGTTGTGCTCTTTTTCTATCAGGTCGTCTGATACCAATTCAAAAAAGTAAGCTATAGATTCGGCAAGGCGAGACAACGAAGTTAGGTTATTTTTTTGGATTGGTATGAAAACCAATTAAACCGTTCGTTTCCATAATCAGCGCTGCATCATGATTTAATATTGCGTTTGGCGCAAAAATTTTGATTAAACGCTATTTCAGAGTAAAAATCTAATATTTTGATGCGGATTCCGGCATCAGTAAAAAATTTCACCACCCGCACAAACCGCTCTTTTTTCATTATGATTCCCCTTTCATCAATGCACACAAAAAAACAGGAGAAACCCATGCGCCTCACCTTATCCACACTCGCCGCCGCCGCTTTGCTGAGCGCCTGCTCGCCGTCGGCGCAGCAAAACACGGCCGACACCGCGCCCGCAGCCGTGAAAACGGTGGCCATCACCCAAATCGTCGAACATCCGGCGCTGGATGCTTCGCGCAAAGGCATCGAAGCGGGGCTGGCCGAAGCGGGCTTTAAAGCGGGTGAAAATCTGAGCATTGATTATCAAAACGCACAAGGCAGCACCGCCACCGCCGGCCAGATTGCCAAAAAATTCGCCGCCGACAAGCCCGATGCGATTGTGGTGATTTCCACGCCCAGCGCCCAATCGGTGGTGGCCGCCACCAAGAGCGTGCCGGTGGTGTTTAATGCCATTATCGACCCCGTAGCCGCCAAGCTCGTGCCCAGCATGGATGCGCCCTCGGGCACCAATGTTACCGGCATGTCGGACTATATCCCGTTTGAGCCGCAATTTGAATTGATGCAGAAATTGATGCCGGATTTGAAGCGCATCGGCTATGTTTACAGCCCCGGCGAAATCAATTCCACCACCACGCTTGAGCGCATGAAAGCTTTTCTGGCGCCGAAAAACATCGAAGTGGTGGCCGTGGCCGCGCCGCGCACCACCGATGTGGGCGCGGCCGTGCGCAGCCTCAAAGGCAAAGTGGATCTGCTCTACACTTCGTTTGACAACGGTGTGGTGTCGGCCTATGAAGCCGTTTACAAGGCGGGCACCGAAATCAAGCTGCCCTTGGTGGCGGCCGACACCGGCACAGTGAAGCGCGGCGCCATCGCGGCTTACGGCCCCGATTTTTACGATTTGGGCGTGCAAACCGGCCACATGGTGGCGCGCATTCTCAAAGGCGAGCAGCCGGGCAGCATCACGCCCGAGCACCCGAAAGAAGGCAGTTTGATGGTGAACCCCGCTGCCGCTGCGGCGCTGGGCTTCACCATTCCCGAAGCGGTGTTGAAAGAAGCCAACGAAGTAGTGGGTGAAAAACCTTAAGCAGGCAAAATCAAAACAGGCCGCCTGAAAAAGATTTTCAGACGGCCTGTTGTTTAACATCTGCCTGCATTTCATTGTATGACGCACCATTATTAAGCTCAGCTTAAATTATACTTCAATCAAACCGCCTACTCGGCCATATTTCATCGTGATATGATGCTTTCCACTAACAACACCATCATATATCAAAAGGAACCCACATGAAAACAAGCGCTTTCATTGCCATGCTCGGTTTAGCCGCACCTTTGGCCATGGCCGATAATTTGAAATACGAAGTATTCAACCCCGGCCACAACAGCATTTTTGCCGTAACCTCCGTGATTGTGGAAGGCGATAAAGAAGTGATGCTGGTGGACAGCCAGTTTCAACGCAACGATGCCGAAACATTGGTGCAAAAAATCAAAGCCATCGGCAAACCGCTAAACACCATCTACATCAGCCACGGCGACCCTGATTTTTATTTCGGCCTCGAGCCCGTGATTCAAGCCTTTCCCAATGCCCGCGTGATTGCCACACCGGAAACGGTTCAACACATCAAAGGCAACGTCATCGCCAAAAATGATTACTGGGGGCCCATCATGAAAGAAAACGCCCCGCGCGCGCTGGTGATTCCGCAAGCCTACGCCGGCAAAACCCTGCAAGTGGGCAGCAGCCATATCGAAATCCGCAATCGTGACAACGATCCGCACCGCACTTATTTATGGGTGCCTTCCACCAAAACCATTCTGGGCGGCATCAATCTGGTGAGCGGCGAGCATATGTGGGTGGCCGACAGCCAAAGCCCTGAATCGCGCCAGCAATGGCAACGCACCTTGAGCGGCATGCAAAAGCTGAAGCCCAAACAAGTGATTCCGGCGCACTTTGTCGGAAACATCGGCAACGGCGTGTCCTCAATCGGCTTCACTCAAAAATACCTGAGCGATTTTGAACGCAACGCCGCCGCCAGCGGCAATTCAACCGAGCTGGTTGCCAAAATGAAGCAAGCCTATCCGGGTTTGGGCGGTGCGGAAAGCCTCGACATCAGCGCCAAAGTGATTAAAGGCGAGATGAAGTGGTAAAGCGGCATTATCAACATCCGCACCGAAACAACGCCAACATTCAAAAAGTTTGGTTATAAGCCGTTTGCAAAAGAAAAGGCCGTCTGAATCTTCAGACGGCCTTTTTAATATCCAATCAAACCGATTTATTTATAGCCTGCTTTGCGCATCAACATTACGGCGCGTTTTTGGTTGCTGCCGGCCACCGACACATTGATTACATCTTGCTTGAAGCTGCCCCATTTGGCCACTTTCGGGTCGGGCTTCACTTTCGGGTTGGCCGGGTATTCGTGGTTGAGGTCGGCAAACAGGTTTTGCGCTTCGCTGCCGCTGAGCCATTCGATGAATTTCTGCGCTTCGGCCGGGCGCTTGCTGAATTTGGTTACACCCGCGCCGGACACATTCACATGCGTGCCTTTGCCTTGCTGGTCGGCAAAGAAAATGCCGATGGGCAGATTGGGCTGTTTATCCATCAGGCGGCCGTAGTAATAAGTGTTGGCAATGCCCACATCGCAGCGACCGGCGCCGATGGCTTCAAGCATGGCGGTGTCGTTGGCAAACGGCGGCGCGGCCAAATTGGCCACCCAGCCTTTTACGATTTGCTCGGTTTTCACCGCGCCGAGGTTGGCAATCATGGTGCCCACCAGCGATTGGTTATACACATTATTCGAGGTGCGCAAACACAAGCGCCCTTTCCATTTTGCATCGGCCAACGCGGCATAGCTCGAAAGCTCGGCGGGCTTCACTTTATTGGTGTTGTAGAAAATGGTGCGGGCGCGCACGGATAAGCCATACCATTGGTTTTTCGGGTCGCGCAGGCTGGCGGGGATATTGGCCTTGAGCGTGGGCGAGTTAATCGGGCGCAGCAAGCCCATTTGGGTGGCCTGCCACAAGTTGCCGCCGTCAACCGTGATAAACACATCGGCCGGGGTGTTGCTGCCCTCGGCGCGTATTTTTTCCATCAAGGGGCCGGCCTGGCCGCCCACCAGCTGCACTTTGGTGCCGGTTTTCTTTTCATATTCGGCCACCACGGGCTTGAGCAGGTTGTCGGCGCGCGAAGAATACACCACCAATTCGTTGGCAAATGCCGGTGCGGCAATCATCAAGGCCAATGAAGCGGCCAATGTTGTTTTCATCATGTTTTTTCCTTTGCAATCGGTTTGAATGTGAAAGCTGAAACGGTTTGATTCTAAATCAAACTGAGAACACAAACAATAAAAACTATCATTTATCTTTTAAACGCGTATATTTTGTATTGCAATCATCTCCAATGCCCACCATAATTCAGGCTTTGCTCCCAATTTCGACAGGCCGTCTGAACCCATGAAAGCTGCTTATTCCGCCCTGAGTGCCCGCTTGTGGCTTTTATTCTGCATCGCGCTGGTGGTGATTCCGCTTGCGGTGATTATGGCGGCGTTGGGTGAATTTGATGCGGAAATCTGGGCTTTTCTGCTGGATTACCAATTGCCCGAGCTCGTGAAAAACACCTTGTTTTTGGTGTTTGGCGTGGGCGTGGGCGTGGCTTTTCTGGGCACCAGCGGCGCATGGCTCACCACCATGTATGAATTTCCGCTGCGGCGCTTTTTCTTTTGGGCGCTGATGCTGCCCTTGGCCGTGCCCGCTTATGTGCTGGCCTTTACCCAGCTCGGCCTGTTTGACTACACCGGCGTGATCAACACTTGGCTGCGCAATGCTTACGGCATTGAGCAGGCGCTGCCCGAAGTGCGCAACGGCTTCGGACTGGTGCTGGTGATGAGCCTCACTTTTTATCCTTATGTGTATTTGCTGGCGCGCAATGCGTTTGCAAGCATGGGGCAGCGGGCGCTGGAAGCGGGGGCATCGCTGGGGCTCTCGCCTGCGCGCGCTTTTGTCAAAGTGGCGCTGCCGATGGCGCGGCCGTGGATTGCCGGCGGCGTGATTTTGGCGCTGATGGAAACGCTGGCTGATTTCGGCACGGTGTCGGTGTTTGGCTACGACACCTTCACCACCGCCATTTATCAGGCCTGGTTTGACTTTTTCTCGCTCGAAACCGCCAAGCAGCTGGCAGCGCTTTTGGTCACTGCGGTGTTTGTGCTGCTGGCGCTGGAGCAGCTCAGCCGCGGCCGGCGCCGCTTTCATCAGGCCGGCAAGGCGCAGCGGCAGCGGCGCAAAGCGCTGAGCGGCCGCATGAAATGGCTGGCCACGGCTTATTGCGGCCTGATTTTGGCGGCGGCATTTTTTATTCCGCTGCTGCAATTATTGTGGTGGGCTTACGATACCTGGCACGACGGCTTCAACACCTCTTTATGGCTGCACGCCTGGCATTCTTTTGCCGCTTCGCTGCTGGCCGCGCTGGCGGTGGCGGCGGTGGCGCTCTTGCTGGCTTTGACCAAGCGCGCCGACAAGAGCCGCTTTGCCGCCGTGGCCGCACGCATCGCCACGCTGGGCTATGCCATTCCCGGCACGGTGCTGGCGGTGGGCGTGTTTGTGCCGGTGGCCTGGTTCGACAATATTCTGATTGCGTGGCTGCATCTGCCCGAGGGCACCACCGGCGTGCTCAAAGGCACTTTGTGGGTGATGCTGGCTGCTTATTTAATCCGCTTTTTGGCGGTGGGCTATGCCAGCGTGGAAGCCGGGTTGGAGCGCATCAGCCCCTCGCAGGCCGAAGCGGCGCGCTCGCTCGGCTGCACCGGCGCGGGCGTGTTGCGGCGCGTGTATCTGCCGCTTTTGAAAGGCTCGCTCGGCACGGCGCTGTTGATGACGTTTGTGGATGTGATGAAAGAGATGCCCATCACGCTGATGACGCGCCCTTACGATTGGGACACGCTGGCGGTGCGCGTGTATGCCTTCACCATTGAAGGGCAATATGCCAATGCCGCGCTGCCTGCCTTATTGATTGTGCTCACCGGCCTGGTGCCTGTGATTTTGTTTTCGCGCACGGAGCAAAACCGATGATTTTAAACGTTGCCGACTTATATTTATCGTTTGGCCGCACTGCGGTGCTGCAAGGCTTCGGCTTTGATTTAGAGGCCGGTGAAATCGCCTGCCTGCTCGGCCATTCGGGCTGCGGCAAAACCACCGCCCTGCGCGCCGTGGCCGGCTTCGAGCAGCCCGAGCTCGGCCGCATTGCGCTGCAAGGGCGCACGCTTTCAGACGGCCGCCTGTTTGTGCCGCCGCATTTGCGCCGTATCGGCATGGTGTTTCAAGATTACGCGCTGTTTCCGCACCTGAATGTGGCCGACAACATCGCTTTCGGCTTGAGCGGCCGCAGCGCCGAAGCGCGCAAAGCGCGCGTGGCCGAATTGCTCGCGCTCATCGGCCTGCCCGATTACGGCGGCCATTATCCGCACCAGCTTTCCGGCGGCCAGCAACAGCGCGTGGCGCTGGCGCGTGCGCTCGCGCCCAAGCCCGAGCTTGTGCTACTCGACGAGCCTTTTTCCAACCTCGATGCCGATTTGCGCACCCGTTTATCTAAAGAAGTGCGCTCGCTACTCAAGCAGGAAAACACCAGCGCCCTACTGGTAACGCACGATCAGCAAGAAGCCTTTGCCATGGCCGACAAAATCGGCATCATGGCCGATGGCCGCCTGCAACAATGGGACACGCCCTATAATCTCTACCACAACCCCGCCACACCCGCCATTGCCGGCTTTATCGGCCAAGGCGTGTTGCTGCGCGGCCAAATGAGCGGCAGCCATTGCGTGCGGCTGGCGCTGGGCGAATTTTGCGGCGTGGTGCCGCACCATTGCCAAAGCTGCCGTGAAGTAGATGTGCTGCTGCGCCCCGATGATGTGGTGCACGACGACAACAGCCCCGTGAGCGCCGAAGTGCTCGATAAAGATTTCAAAGGCAGCTATTTTATCTACACCCTCAAGCTCGACAGCGGCGAAACCGTGCTCGCCCATGTGCCCAGCCACCACAACCACCCCATCGGCAGCCGCATCGGCATCCGCCTGGAGCTGGAGCATTTAATCGCTTTTGCGCGCACATAGTTTTTCAGACGGCCTCAACTGTGATAAAAAGGCCGTCTGAAAACCCATCGCACACCCTCATCATGAACACCATTTTGATCACCGGCTGCTCCAGCGGCATCGGCTACGACACCGCCAAACAGCTGCACGAAAAAGGCTGGCGCGTGTTTGCCTCGTGCCGGCGCACCGAAGATGTGGCGCGGCTGCAAAGCGAAGGCCTCGCCGATGCGCTCCTGCTTGATGTGACCGACAGCGCCCAAATCGAAGCCGCATTTGCCCACATTCTCGCGCAAACCGGCGGCAGGCTCGATGCGCTATTCTGCAACGCCGGCTACGGCCAAGTGGGCGCGGTGGAAGATATTCCGCGCATCGCCCTGCACCAGCAATTCAACACCAATGTGTTCGGCACTTGGGAATGCATCACCCACGCCATGAAAATCTTCCGCCGCCAAGGCCGCGGGCGCGTGTTGATAAACAGCAGCATTTTGGGCTTTGCCGCCATGCCCTGGCGCGGCGCGTACAACAGCTCCAAATTCGCCCTCGAAGGCCTCGCCGACACCTTGCGCCACGAAACCCACGGCAGCGCCATTTTCGTGAGCCTGATCGAGCCCGGGCCGATTGCCACCCGCTTCCGCCCCAACGCGCTGGAAAAATTCAAGCAATATATCGACATCGACAAAAGCGTGCACGCCGAAAGCTACCGCGCCCAGCTCGCCCGCCTCGAAACCGAAGGCGACGCCGCGCCGTTTACCATGACCTCGCCCGATTGCGCCGCCGTGTGCGTGAAAGCGCTGCTGGCCGAGCGCCCCAAAGCGCGCTACCGCATCACCCTGCCCACTCAGGTTTTCTGGTATTTAAAGCGGCTTTTGCCCACGCGCTGGCTCGATGCCGTGCAGCGGGCGGCCGTGGGCGGGCAAGGGAAAAACCATTAACTTTGCCACTCTTTTCTGCCATCGTGATTTCCAAACGCCGCGTTTCAATAAAACCCTTTTCTTTCAGACGGCCTGATTTATGCACACCCTCTATCTCGCCTCCGGCAGCCCGCGCCGCCGCGAAATTCTCGAAAATCTCGGCTACACCGTCATCCGCCTGAAGGCCGACATCGACGAAACGCCGCAACATCTCGAATCGGCCGCCGCTTATGTGGCGCGCATGGCCGCCGAGAAAAACACCGCCGCGCTGCTGCAATGGCAGGCGCAACACCGCCATGCGCCCGAATACCCCATCCTCAGCGCCGACACCACCGTGGCGCTGCACAACCGCATTTTGGGCAAACCCGAATCCGCCGAACACGCCCGCGAAATGCTGCAAAACCTCTCCGGCAGCGTGCACCAAGTGCTCACCGCCGTGAGCGTGCATTGGCAGGGGCACACTTATCATCACACCCAGCAAAGCGACGTAGCCTTCAAAACCTTGAACAAGGCCGAAATCAGCGCCTATATCGCCGGCGGCGAGCCGATGGACAAAGCCGGCGCCTACGGCATACAGGGCTTGGGCGGCGTGTTTGTGGCCGATTTGCGCGGCAGCTTCACCGGCGTGATGGGCCTGCCCGTGTATGAAACCATGGCGCTGCTCGCACAATGCGGCCTTGCCGTGCCGCCGTTTCAGACGGCCTAAAGCAAAACAAAGGCCGTCTGAAAAGCACACACCGATTGAAACAAGCCGCGTAGGTACGATTAGCCGCCTGCGGCGGCGTAATCGTACGCATGCAAACACCACCCCAAAGCCGCCCACGCCAACCCACCACCTGAAAAATCAATGCAGCAAACCCTTTTTCAGACGGCCTCACAATAGAACGCAGGCCGTCTGAAAAGCACACAGCCGATTGGCGCAAACAAGCGCTTTCAGGTATGATTCAACAGCTTTGCCCACCACGCCCGCGCCCGACACAAACACTTTTGCAATCGGCTTTCCCGCCCCGAGAGCCGATTGCAAAAGTTTTTAAAATTCAGAGAGTTATTATGTTATCCAGCATTCCCCTGCCGAAAGGCATCGTCAGGCCGCCTGAAACCGTGCTTGTCAACATCACGCCGCAGGAAACCCGCGTAGCCATGCTCGAAGAAAACAATATTTGCGAGCTGCACATCGAGCGCAACAGCGGCCACGGCTTGGTGGGCAATATTTATTTGGGCGTGGTGCGGCGCGTGCTGCCCGGCATGCAGAGCGCTTTTATCGACATCGGCTTGGAGCGGGCGGCTTTTCTGCACATTGTCGACGTGCTCGAGCAGCGCCAAAACCCGGAAGAAACCCAGCGCATCGAGCACATGCTGTTTGAAGGCCAATCGGTGCTGGTTCAAGTAATTAAAGATCCAATCAACACCAAAGGCGCGCGCCTTTCCACCCAGATTTCGCTGGCCGGGCGCTTTCTCGTGCACCTGCCGCAAGACGAGCACATCGGCATTTCGCAGCGCATCGAAGACGAAAACGAGCGCAACAGCCTGCGCGAGCGGCTCAACAATCTCTTAGCCGCCGATGCCTGCCACGGCTACATTATCCGCACCAGCGCCGAAACCGCCACCGATGCCGAATTGCAGGCCGATATCGACTACCTCACCAAAGTATGGGCGCACATCCGCCACCAAGCCAAAACGCGCCCGCCCGAAACCCTGCTTTATCAAGATCTGCCGCTGCCCTTGCGCGTGTTGCGCGATATGTTCAACGACAACACCCGTGAAATTTTGGTCGATTCCACCGAAAATTATCTGCGCATGCGCGAATTTGCCGGCCAATATGTGCAGGGCGCGGTGGATAAAATCCAGCTTTTCAAGGGCGAGCGCCCCTTGTTTGAAACCCACAACATCGAGCAGGAAATCAACCGCGCCCTGCAACCGCGCGTCAACCTCAATTTCGGCAGCTATCTGATTATCGAAGCCACCGAAGCCATGACCACCATTGATGTAAACACCGGCGGCTTTGTGGGCGCGCGCAATTTCGACGAAACCATTTTCAAAACCAACCTCGAAGCCTGCCACGCCATCGCCCGCGAATTGCGCCTGCGCAACCTCGGCGGCATCATCATCATCGACTTTATCGACATGGCGCTCGAGAGCCACCGCGAAGCCGTGTTGCAGGAATTGGCCAAAGCGCTGGGCTTCGACCGCACCCGCGTCACCCTCAACGGCTTCACCAGCTTAGGGTTGGTGGAGCTCACCCGCAAACGCACGCGCGAAAACCTCAACCATGTGTTGTGTGAAACCTGCCCCACCTGCCAAGGCAGAGGCCATCTGAAAACCGCACAAACCGTGTGCTACGAAATCCAACGCGAAATCGTGCGCGAAGCGCGCCGCTACGATGCCCAAAGCTTCCGCATTCTCGCCGCGCCCAGCGTGATTGATTTATTTCTCGACGAAGAATCGCAATCGCTGGCCATGCTGGTCGATTTCATCGGCAAGCCGATTTCGCTGGCGGTGGAAACCGCTTACACGCAGGAGCAATACGATATTGTGTTGTTATAATTCAAAGGCCGTCTGAACACGTTTTCAGACGGCCTTTTGATGACACAATGGCAAGCCTATTCCAAGCATATTCAATCATGCGCGGTGTACAGCCGCCGCGCTCTATGTTATACAATAGCTCAAACCATCACATCAGGAGAAGCCATGGCTCTGCCCGTTGCCCGTTTTGCCGCCGCCGTGCGCGCCCGCAACCCGCTGATTCACAGCATCACCAACTATGTGGTTGCCTCTTTTCAAGCCAATGCCTTAAGCGCATTGGGCGCATCGCCGATTATGGCCGACGAGCCGGAAGAAGCCGCCAAGCTCACCGGCCTTTCAGACGGCCTGGTGGTCAACATCGGCACCCTCAACCAACACAGCATCAACGCCATGTATCTGTCGGCACAAGCCGCCTACCGCAAGAATATTCCGCGCGTGCTCGACCCGGTGGGCGTGGGCGCTTCTTATTTGCGCCAACACACCGTGCACGAATTGCTGCAATTGTTCCGCTTCAGCGCCATACGCGGCAATGCCGGCGAAATCGCCTTTTTAGCCCAAGCCGGCCACCGCAGCAAAGGCATTGATGCCGGCGCACTCGAAGCTGACCCGCTTCAAATCGCCCAAACCGTGGCCCGCCGCTACCAAAGCATCGTGGTGATGACCGGCGCCGAAGATTACATTACCGACGGCCGCACCACTTATCTGTGCCGCAACGGCCACCCGATGATGGCTGTGCTGGTGGGCACAGGCTGCATTGCTTCTGCCGTGGTGGGGGCTTTTATTGCCGCACATAACCACAATATGCTCGAAGCGGCCGCTGCGGCCATCTCGTTTTACGGGCTGTGCGGCGAAACCGCCGCCGCCTCGGCACAAGGCCCCGGCAGCCTGCAAACCCTGTTGCTCGACAACCTCTACCACCTGCCCCGCGAAGCGATGGATCAAGGCTGCCGCCTTATCCGCCTCTAAACCCTTTCAGACGGCCTTTATTATGAACGACCACATCACCTCCGCCCATTTCGACTTATGGCAAACCATACGCAGCGAAGCCGCCGCCGCGGCCGCCGCCGAGCCCATGCTGGCCAGCTTTCTGCACCTCACCGTGCTGCGCCACCATTCGCTCGACCGCGTGCTGGCCTTTCATCTTTCCAGCAAACTTTCCAGCCCGATTATGGATGCCCGCGCCCTGTTTGAAGTGTATCTGCAAGCGCTGCAAAGCGATGGCGATATCATCAAAGCCGTGGAAAAAGACATTCTCGCCTGCTACGAGCGCGACCCGGCCTGCGACGAATATTCGCTGCCCCTGCTTTATTTCAAAGGCTTCCATGCCGTGCAGGCGCACCGCATCAACCATTGGCTGTGGCAGCAAGGCCGCAAAACCCTAGCCTATTTCCTACAAAACCGCTCATCTGAAGTGTTCGGCACCGACATCCACCCCGCCGCCCGCTTCGGCCACGGCCTGATGCTCGACCACGCCACCGGCTTTGTGGTGGGTGAAACCGCCACGCTGGGCAACGACATTTCCATTCTGCACGGCGTAACCCTCGGCGGCTCAGGCAAAGAGAGCGGCGACAGGCACCCGAAAGTGGGCGATGGCGTGATGATAGGCGCCAACGCCTCCGTGCTCGGCAACATCCGCATCGGCGAATATTCCAAAGTGGGCGCCGGCAGCGTGGTGGTGGCCGATGTGCCGCCGCATTCCACCGTGGTGGGCGTGCCGGCCAAAACCGTGGGCAAATCGGTGGACAAACCGGCCGCGGAAATGGATCAGCGCATTTAGGGGCTGCTCACCATTCATCACGCGGCAATCTTTTGATTCAAAACGTGCTTTTGCACCAAGGCCGTCTGAAACGTTAACATTTCAGACGGCCTTGGTTTTACCAAACAGCTTCACCTGCCCAGAAAAAGCCTCGCCGGCCATCAATTCGGATTGCGGATCAAACCATCCAAATCATAACCCTGCTCGCGTGCCGTATCCAAATAGCGCTGATACACCGCCTCATCAATATCCGGCGTGCGCGAAAGCAGCCACAAATATTTGCGGTCGGGCGTGCCCACCAGCGCGGTTTGATACGATTCATCCAAGCGCAAAATCCAGTATGAAGCCTTGCCGAACGGCAGCCAACGCAGGCCTTTGGGCAGGAAAGTAACCTTCAGCTTGCTGCCGCCCGCATCCGCCGCCTTAGCCAGCCCTGTTGCCTCTATCATTTCGCCGTCTGCCTTGCGGCAGCGGTTCAACACCGTGACGCTGCGGTTTTCATTCAAGCGGTAATCGGCGGTAACATCGCGCACGCAATCGTTTTGAAACCGCATCGGCAAGCGGGCGATTTCATGCCAACGCCCCATATAACGCGGCACGTCCACCTCGGCCACGGTGGCCGGCGGCGCGGCAGTTTCGGCCGCAACGGCAGGCTGGATAAGCGCGGCACCCAATATCCATGCCGACAATAACGCAGTTTTTTTCATGATATTCCTTTACAGATTAATCAAGGCCGTCTGAAAAAGTTCAGATGCGCCCATCCTACGCGTTTCATGCCGCGCCAACAATCCCGCCATGCCGCTTGCAGAGGCTGATTTGAAAAATATTGATTTGGCAATTCAATATTAAACATTGTCGGCTCGCCGCCTTGCACTCTTTTACCCATTCAAAAAAGTAAGCCAACAAGGCGGCGAGCCTGCGACAGTACAGATATAGTAAAATGCAAGAAAAAGTGACACGAAATGCATTCTGAAACAGCGTAGGTTGGGCTGCCAAACCCAACGTTTCAGACGGCTTGTGGATTTGTTGGGTTTACAACCCAACCTACCCGCTGCTGAACTGCTTTTATTTTGTAAGGTTATTTTTTAGAATTGGTTTTAGGTTATTTTTTGGATTGGTATGACTTTATTGAATGAGTATAAAAGTCAGGCCGTCTGAATGTTCAGACGGCCTGTATCTTTATTGCCTATGCTGAAAAATGCACGGCGCACCTACGCAGGCACGCGCATTCAGGCGCTTTCGCTTATTCGCCCAAAAGTGCAATATCGGCCACAGCGTTCATTTGCTGCGCCAATTGATTGAGCAGATTCAAACGGTTTTGCTTCACCGCCGCATCGTCTGCCATCACCATCACACCGTCGAAAAAGGTATCCACTTGCGGCTTGATGGCGGCCAATTCGGTTAAGGCCGTCTGAAAGTCTTGCTTGGCCAGCGCGGCTTCGATTTTCGGCGCCAAGGCTTGCGCGGCGGCAAGCAAGGCTTTTTCTTCGTTTTGCTGCAACAAAGCCTCGTTCACCGCGCCCAATCCGGCATCGGCTTTTTTAAGCAGGTTGTGTACGCGCTTGTTGGCGGCAGCCAGCGCGGCGGCTTCGGGCAGCGCTTTGAAGGCGGCCACAGCGTTCAGACGGCCTTCGATATCGCCCAAGCGCTGCGGCGCTTTGGCCAATACCGCCGCCACCACGTCTTGCGGATAATCGTTTTGCAGCAGCACCGCCAAACGCGCCTGCATAAAGTCGGCCACTTCGGCAGGCGTTTTCGGGTTGAGCACGCCGGCGGGGAAGCTGCCAAAGGCCGTCTGAATCAAATCAGCCGCGTTCAAATCGTATTGCATCAGCATACGCAACACGCCCAAAGCAGCGCGGCGCAAGGCATATGGGTCTTTATCGCCGGTGGGCACCAGGCCGATGCCCCAAATGCCGACCAAGGTTTCGAGCTTGTCGGCCAGCGACACGGCGGTGGCAATCTTGCCTTCGGGCAATGCATCGCCGGCGAAGCGCGGCTGGTAATGCTGCTCGATGGCGGCGGCGATTTCTTCACTTTCACCATCCAAGCGGGCATAGTATTTGCCCATCGTGCCTTGCAGCTCGGGAAATTCGCCCACCATTTCGGTAACCAAATCGGCCTTGGCCAAACGCGCGGCGCGCTCGGCCACGGCCACATCGGCGCCCAGCGCTTTGGCGATGCTGCCGGCAATGCTCGTCAAGCGGCTGATGCGCTCGGCCTGATTGCCGATTTTGTTGTGATACACCACGTTTTCGAGCTTGGGCAGGCGGCTTTCGAGCGTGGCTTTTTGGTCTTGCTTGTAGAAAAATTCGGCATCGGAAAGGCGCGCGCGCAACACGCGTTCGTTGCCGTGGATGATATGGCTCGGGTCTGCAGCTTGCAGGTTGGACACCAGCAAAAAGCGGTTCATCAGCTTGCCATCAGCATCGAGCAGCGGAAAATATTTTTGGTTTTGCTGCATGGTGAGAATCAGGCATTCTTGCGGCACTTGCAAAAAGTGCGCTTCAAAGCCCGCTTCGAGCACCACCGGCCATTCCACCAAAGCGGTTACTTCATCCAGCAGCGCTTCATCGGCGGCCACGGTGGCATTCAGACGGCCTGCCTGCTCATTCAAAGCGGCTTGAATGGCGGCTTTGCGTTCGGCAAACGAAGCAATCACTTTGCCCTGCGTGCGCATTTGCTCGGCATAAGCATCGGCATCGGCAAACACAATTTGGCCGTCTGAAAGAAAACGGTGGCCGAGCGTGGCGTTTTGGCTGCTCAAGCCCAACACTTCGGCGGCCACGGTGTCGGCACCGTGCATCACCACTAGGCCGTGCACCGGGCGCACGAACGTATGCGTGCTGCTGCCCCAGCGCATCACTTTCGGAATCGGCAGCTTTTTCACCGCCTGCGCCAAAATTTCGCTGATTAATGCGCTCAAGGGCTGGCCTTTTTGCGTGTATTCATAGGCATACACATCTTGCTTGCCATCATTAACGATGCTGAGCGCGGCAATTTCCGCGCCGCACGAACGGGCGAAACCTTCCAACGCTTTGGTAGGCGCACCGTCTTTCATACCCGCCGCCACCGCCGGGCCTTTTTTCACCACTCGGCGGTCGGCCTGCACGGCTTTAACGTTTTTCACCTGCACGGCCAAGCGGCGCGGCGAAGCATAAGCAGTGAAATCGGCCTCGCCGTCGATCAATTGCTCTTTTTCCAGCGCTTCGGCCACAGAAGCGGCCAAGCTGTTGCCCAACAGGTTGAGGGCTTTGAGCGGCAGCTCTTCGGTGCGCAGTTCGATTAATAAGGTTTGGGTCATGGTTAAACTTTCTGTTGCTTAGTATTGGGTTTGCTGTTCAGACGGCCTGTTGCAGCATGTGCATCATCAGGCGGATTAAGGTTTCTTTCTGTTTGGGGTCGGATTCGGCCACCAATAAAGTTAAAGCGGCCAAGCCGGTGTCGTTTATTACAGCCTGCCCGCTTCTGTTCAATAATCTGTCATTTCGATGCAGAAAATCGACAAACAAAAACGCGCCGCTGCGTTTGTTGCCGTCTGAAAACGGATGGTTTTTGACGACAAAATACAATAAATGCGCGGCTTTGCTTTCAATGCTGGGGTAGGCCGGTTCGCCGAACACACTTTGCTCCAAATTGCCAAGCAGCGCATCCAAACCGTCGCCGCGCTCGCGGGCGAATAAATCAGTGGCTTCGCCACGCGCCATCAGTTGCTGTTTCAGCGCAGCCAAGGCGGTGCGGGCTTCAATTGCTGATGGCAATGCGCCGCCGTTTTCGCCTTTCGGCTCGCCCAGCAAGCCTTCATCGTATTGCTGCAACCACAAAAAAGTTTGTGTGTAGCGGCTGACGATATCTACCAAGCCGCGTCCGCTTTCCAGCGTTAATTCGGGTGAGGCGGCGGTTTTCTGAATCAGCGCGAGGGCTTGCTCCAGCTCGGCGGCGTTTTGCTGCAAACGCTTTTGGTTGAGCGCATAGCCTTTAAGCAGGTAGTCTTTCAGGCGGGCGGTTGCCCAGATGCGGAATTGAGTGCCTTGCTTGGACCTCACCCGATAACCAACTGAAATAATAACATCAAGATTATAAAGATTAGTTGGTTTGGTAGAAAAATCGGAAATACCGATTTTTCTCATTGATGTTTCTTCTTCCAACTCTTTTTCTTTATAAATATTAAGAATATGTTCGTTAACCGTAGAGCGTGATTTTTGAAATAAGTGAACCATATCATCAATGCTCAGCCATACGCTCTCTTGTTCAAAGCGAACATCTACCTGCGTTTGCCCGTCTTGGGTTTGATAAATTTCAATTGGCCGGTTCATTAATCATTCCCCAAAATATTTCAAATTGGCTGGCTATTCGCAAGCTGAGATACCAAACAGCCAGTCTGAATCATTACACCGTTTTATTTTTAATCAGCGGATAGCCCAAGGCTTCGCGGCTTTCGACAAATTTTTGCGCCACGATGCGGCTGAGGTTGCGGATGCGGCCGATATAGGTGGCGCGCTCGGTCACGGAAATGGCGCCGCGCGCATCAAGCATATTGAAAGTGTGGCCGGCTTTGAGCACTTGCTCGTAAGCGGGCAGAATCAGGCTGGCGTTTTCGATTTCGAGCAGGCGGCGGGCTTCGGCTTCGAAATTATTGAAGTTTTGCAGCAGCAAATCCACGTTGGCATATTCGAAATTATAAGTGGATTGCTCCACTTCGTTTTGATGGTAAACATCGCCGTAGGTCACGGTTTGGCCGTCGGGCGTGTGCGCCCACACGAGGTCATACACGTTTTCCACGCCTTGCAGATACATGGCCAAGCGCTCGATGCCGTAGGTGATTTCACCGAGCACGGGCGTGCAATCGATGCCGCCCACTTGCTGGAAATAGGTAAATTGGGTCACTTCCATGCCGTTGAGCCACACTTCCCAGCCCAAGCCCCAAGCGCCGAGGGTGGGATTTTCCCAATCGTCTTCCACAAAGCGGATGTCGTGCTCCAGCGGCGAAATACCCAATTCTTTCAATGAATCGAGATACAGCTCTTGGATATTCTCAGGTGCGGGTTTGAGGGCGACCTGGAATTGGTAATAATGTTGCAAGCGGTTGGGGTTGTCGCCGTAGCGGCCGTCTTTGGGGCGGCGGCTGGGCTGCACATAGGCGGCAAACCACGGCTCGGGGCCGAGCGCGCGCAGGCAGGTGGCGGGGTGGCTCGTGCCGGCGCCCACTTCCATATCGAAAGGTTGCAGCACCACGCAGCCTTGCGCGGCCCAGAAATTTTGTAATTTGAAGATGATTTGTTGGAATGTCAGCATGTTTGCCCTGCCCGATAGGAAATGCGTATAAAGGCAGCATTTTACTGCGTTGACGGGGGCTTGAACAGGGATTTAGCTGTTACAGGCGGGATAAGTTGGGTATAATGCCGAAGTTTGTTGTCCGTTTGATGTTTTTAGGGAGAGTGGAATGAATGAAGAAGAAAATAAAGAGCAGCGCTTGGCGCTGTTGCTGCCCGCAGCGGCAGTGGGCTTGACCACTGCGGCAGTGGTGTTTTTCTCGGTGTGGGGCTGGCAAACCGGCAAAATCGAGGGCGCACCGGCGGCTTCTGAAGTGGTTGTGGTAGAAGAAAGCGTAACCGAAGTGGTGGTGGCCGACGAAATGGCTTCCGCTGCCAGCAGCCCGGCCGATGCGATTTTGGCCGCTGATGCGCAAAATAATGATGCCGCCAAAGTGGTGGTGGAAAACGGCGTGGTGAAATTCTACTTTGCCACCGGCAAAGCCGATTTGGCGCAAGGTGCCGATGAAGCGCTGCAAGATGTGCTCGCCGGTGCCAAAGAAGGCAAAAAAGCGGTGATTTCCGGCTTTCACGACGACACCGGCAACCGTGCGCAAAATGAAGAATTATCCAAACAGCGCGCATTTGCCGTGCGCGATGCCTTGCTGGCGCTGGGCGTGCCCGAGTCGCAAATCGAATTGCGCAAGCCCGAAAGCACCGAGGGCAGCGGCAACAATGCCGAAGCCCGCCGCGTAGAAGTGGTGCTGGAATAAAAAGGCAGAAATAAAAAACACCGGTTTACAGCCGGTGTTTTTTATGGTGCGACATCAGTCAAACAAACCGTAAAAAATAAGATAAAAGGCCGTCTGAAAAACTTTCAGACGGCCTTTGGTTCGTAGGCAGGATTCTTGAATCCGACACTTGTTCGGCAGAACAAACCACGCACATTGCTTTAACCGATGGCCAAACGTCGGATTAGAATCCAACCTACACAGATGGTGCTGTCGAACTGCTTTTATTTTGTAAGCTTATTTTTTTGAATGGGCAAAAGGCCGTCCGAAAAAACTTGAACTGCACCCCAAAAGTTGGACACCCCCATCCAACCCATAAAGGTGCAGTTTTCTTATGAACAAATATACCGTAGACTTCAAATACCAAGCCGTTATGCATTACTATTGCATTCGAAGCCAGCAGCTCACCGCCGACGCATTTCGAATGTCCCGCACCCACCTACGCCGCTGGATTGCCGCCTACGAACACGGCGGACTCGCGGCACTCGAGCATCCCCAAGCCATGGCCGACAAAAAAACCAACCCCTTTATTGCCGACAAACCCGATAAAGAAAAAACACAGGATGAGCTATTGCAAGAAGTGGGCTACCTCAGAGCCGAGGTCGCCTATCTAAAAAAGCTCGAAGCCCTTTTTCCTCAGAAGACAGCAACGCCAAAAAAGCGCAAATCATCGAAGCATTAAGGGCAAAGCATCCCCTCAAATACCTTCTCCCCGCCGCAAAGATAGAGCGAAGCAGCTTTTACTTCAGCCGGAAGCGCAACCAGAAGCCCGACAAAGACCTGGCCGACATGCAAACCGTTCGTGCCGTTTACGACCAACACAAAGGCCGTTACGGCGCCCGCCGTATTGCCGCCGCCTTATCGTGGAACAAGAAAAAAGCAGAACGGCTGATGAAAAAAATGAATTTAAAAGCCATTGTCCGAGAGAAGCGAAAATACTACCCGCCGGCCATGGGCGAAGTGTCCGAAAACCTGCTGAACCGCAACTTCAGCGCCGAGAAGCCCGATGAAAAGTGGCTGACCGATGTGACCGAGTTTAAATGCGACGGCCAAAAGCTGTATCTGTCGCCGATACTGGACCTGTATAACCGCGAAATCCGCAGCTACCACCTATCGCGCCGCCCCAACAGCGAAATGGTGGCCACCATGCTGTCGCAGGCCGTGGCGCAACTGGGCGCGCAAAAGCCGATGCTGCACTCCGACCAAGGCGTGCTCTACCGCTGCCGCGCCTACCGCGCGCAATTGGCAGAAGCCGAAATCACCCAAAGCATGTCGCGCAAAGGCAACTGCTGGGACAATGCGCCGATGGAGAGCTTTTTTGCGGTGCTGAAAACGGAATGCTTCCACAACCGCACATTTGCTTCGATAGAGGCATTGGAAGCGGAAATACACGAGTATATCCGCTACTACAACCATGAAAGATTGAGTTTGAAATTGAAAAAACTGAGTCCTGTGGCATACAGAACCCAGTTTGCAACCGCCGCTTGAAGAATGATTGATTTAGTGGCTTAAAAATGTCCAAGATTGTGGGGGCAGTTCAACTTTCAGACGGCCTTTGGCGTAAATGCAAAAAAGCACCGCCATTGCGGTGCTTTTTTATCGGGTTGGCGGAGTGGACGGGACTCGAACCCGCGACCCCCGGCGTGACAGGCCGGTATTCTAACCAACTGAACTACCACTCCGCACAAAAAAATGGTGGGTGATGACGGAGTCGAACCGCCGACATTCTGCTTGTAAGGCAGACGCTCTACCAACTGAGCTAATCACCCGTTTTCTTTCGCGCTTATCGCTGCGAAGACAGGATTAAACCAAAATCCGGCCGCCCGCGCAAGCAAATTTTGCACTGATTTAACCCTCTCCTTGTAATGCCCAGTTTTCAAAAGAGATTATTTTTTCTTTATGACCGGCCACCACCAAAATATCATCGCCTTCCAAGCAAAAGTCTGTGTCAAATTGCTGGATTTGATGCATATGGCGGCGCACCGACAATAATTTGACATTCAAATGCTGCAAGGGCAGCTCATCAATGTGCCGGCCCACGGCATGGGCGGCCTCGGGTAGAGTAAAGGCATAGCGGCTGATGCTGTTGCGTTCGTCGTAAAAGCCGGCTTCGTCATCGCTGCCCACAAACAAATCTTCCAGCATGGCATAGCGGCTGCGGCGGATGTTCATGATAATCTGATGCACGTTTTGATAGGAAATGCCCGCGCCGAGCAAGGCATAGGCGGCCAGCGCGAGGCTGGTTTCTTTGGTGTCGGACACGGCTTCTTCTGCGCCCATTTGCGTAAAGGTTTGCAGATAATCATCGCTGGTGGCGCGCACATGCACGGGCATGGTGGGATGCATGTGCATGATGGTGTCGATCACATGGCGGCTTTCATGCATATTGTTGAGCGTAATCACCACCATTTTGGCACGCGCCAAGCCGGCCGCTTCGAGCACTTCGCGCCGCTTGGCATCGCCAAACGACACCGGCTCGCCGGCGCTGCGGGCAATCTGCACCCGCTCGGCATCCATATCGAGCGCGTAATAAGGGATATTTTCCTGCGCCAAAATCCGGCCTATGGTTTGGCCGCCGCGCCCATAGCCCACAATCAGAATGTGCTCGGATTTATTCATAGTGGCGATGAGCATGTTTTGCAGATCGACAGCTTTCATATCCCAGCTTGATTTCACCAGCCGCGCCACCACGCGCTCGCTGCTGTTGAGAATAAAGGGTGCTAATATCATCGAAATCAAAATCGCAGCGGTGGCGGCCTGCTCCAATTCGCCGGAAAGCAGGTTCAGCCCGTGCGACACCGCCAAAATTACAAAGCCGAATTCGCCGCCCTGCGCCAGATACATTGATGCTTTCAGGCTGTCGGCCACGTTGTGGCGCATATAGCGTGCCAGCGCAAACACAATCAGCCCTTTGAGCAGCAGCAAAATGGCCAGCAGCATCAGCACCAGCTGCCAACCTTCAAAAAGCGCGCCGATATCCAGCTTCATGCCGACGGTGATAAAGAAAAAGCCGAGCAGAATATCGCGAAACGGGCGGATATCGTCTTCCACCTGAAAGCGGTATTCCGTTTCTGAGAGCAGCATACCGGCCACAAACGCGCCCAATGCCAGCGACAAGCCTTCCAGCTCGGTGAGATAGGCCACGCCCAAAGTAACCAACAACACGTTGATCATAAAAAGTTCAGACGATTTTTGCCGCGCCACCAGCCGAAACCAAGGTGTCATCACGCGGTTGCCGATCACAAACAGCAAGCCCAGCGTGGCCGCCATTTTCACAAACGCAATCCCCAGCGCCATCCACAAACTATCCTGATTACCACCGGCAAGCGCGGGCAAAAGAATCATCAGCGGCACCACGGCAATATCCTGCATCAGCAGCACGCCCATCGCCATTTGCCCGTGCGGCTGCCCCAATTCGGTTTTCTCGGAAAGAATGCGGCTCACAATGGCGGTAGACGACATCGTCAGCGCGCCGGCCACAGCAAAAGCCCAGATAAACGGCGTGCCGGCCAGCATCAAAATGCCGAGTATGGAAACGATGGTGATCACCACCTGCATGCCGCCCAAGCCGAACACCAGCTTGCGCATCGCCCGAAGCTTGGGCAACGAAAATTCCAGCCCGATGCTGAACATCAAAAACACAATGCCGATTTCGCCCAGATAATCGGTGGCTGCGGTTTGCGGAATCAGGTGCAGCACGCCGGGGCCGGCCAAAAAGCCCACCAGCAGATAGCCGAGCATAGAGGGGATATTCAAACGGCGGCAAACGATTACCGTCAGCACGGCAACCAGCAATACGATCACAATCGGGGCGAGAGAAAAATGCATAATGGGTGCTCAGGCGCATCGGCCGGCGGCAAACCGCCAGCGCCGATATGGGGGAAAACATTGATTATATCCAACCGGGCGGCTGATGCGGGCGCATTGCATCACTTTATCCGCATATTTAAATGATTTATCAGCAAATGCTCGGGAAATAGATTGTTTTTTCAACAATCGTCAAAGGCGGCCTGCCATTCATCGCACAGCCATGCCGCTTGAATAAGGCCGTCTGAAACTTTCCTTTCAAACGGCCTTATTTCTATATCATGCTCACGCCCATGTTCACAAAGTTTTCAGACGGCCTCTAAAATCATCCAGCGTTTGATAGCCTTTGGCCGCCATGATTTCTTTCAATTCCCGCGTCAGCCGCGCAAACGCGCCTATGCCCTCTTCTTGCAGCGTGGTGCCGACCTGCACCATGCTCGCGCCGCAGAGAATGTGCTCAAACACATCGCTGCCGTTCACCACGCCGCCGGTGCCGATAATCTGGATTTCCGGCTTCAGCCGCTCGTAAAAAGCGCGCACATTGGCCAGCGCCGTGGGTTTTAAATAAACACCACCAATGCCGCCGAACCCGCCTTTGGGCTTGATCAACACGGCTTCGCTCGCCGCATCCACGCACAAGCCGTTGCCGATGCTGTTGACCGAATTCACATAAGCGAGCGGAAAGCGGTTGAGAATAGCGGCGATTTCATCAAAATGAATCAAATCGAAATAAGGCGGCAGCTTGATGCCCAAAGGCGCCTGATAAAGCGCAAACACCGCCTCCAAAATACGCGCCACCGCTTCGAAATCATAGCCGGTTTGCGGCTTGCCCGGCACATTGGGGCAGGAAAGGTTTAATTCGACAATGCCGGCAAAATCAGAAGCCTGCACCTGCCGGATCAGCGCCAAATCTTCTTCCACATTAAAGCCGGTAATCGATAAAAAATAACTTTTGCCGGGAAAATCACGCTGCGCCTGCGACACATAATCCAAATAATAAGCCAAGCCGTGATTGGGCAAACCCATCGAATTGATGCTGCCAAAAGGCACCGTGCAATAGCGCGGCTCGGGGTTGCCCGCCCTCGGTGCCAGTGTGGCGCTTTTGGTCACAAAAGTGGCGGCGGTCGATTGCTGCACGGCATCAAGCTCATGGGCGCTGTGGCAATACACGCCCGAGGCATTCATGATGCAGTTGGCAAAAACCGAGCCGGCAATTTGGGTTTGGGTGGAAATCACAAAACGCTCCTGGTGCAGATGAAAGATGGCGCAATCTAACATATTGTTGCAACAGAATTTATGATGAAGCGCAATGTAGCGCAAAATCATTCAAACGCTTGCTTTATTCTAAATCCCATTCAATGGCCGTCTGAAACAGCAAGCCGCCGCGCTTGCCGAAGCAGGGAAATCATTCCCAAATGGCATAGACAAAGCCCATACTACCGTTTATTATTTTAAAAAACCGATTATCTGTATGTTTAAGGGGAACATTGTGACGGGTTCATACGAGCTTTACCGCTGCGCCGTTTTATCCACTTCCACCGGCTCGCTCGACAGCATTCTCAGCCGCGACAGCCCGATTCAGATTCTGCGCCTCACACTCACCCTCGACGGCATCCGCTACACCGACGGGCTGGATTTAAAACCCGAAATCTTCTACCAATGGCTCTACCGCCACCCCGGCCGCGCCGTGCAAACCACGCCGCCCACGCCCGAATCTCTGCGCGAAACCTTCAGCTATCTGAAAGCACAGGGCTATCACGAAGCCATCGTCACCACCATCAGCCGGCGCATGAGCGAGAGCCATCAGATTATCCGCCAAGTGGCCGACGAAATGGCCGGAGAGCTCACCATCCATGTGCTCGACACCGGCGTGGCCGGCATGCCGGAAGGCTTTTTCGCACTCGAAGCCCTGCGCCTGCTCAAAAGCGGCCGCACCCCGGCGCAAACCATGGCGCATTTGGAGCAGCTCAAATCGCGCTGCGAAGTGGTGTTCAGCGTGCATTCGCTTCAGCAGCTCACCAACAGCGGCGGCCTGATGCGTATCGGCGCCATGTTTAGCGACCTGCTCGGCCTCAAACCCGTGTTTGCCTTTCGCAACAACACCCTGCGCAAAATCACCGTAGCCCGCAGCAGCGACCATCTGCTCGATGAAACCGTGGCCGCCGTGGCCGCGCGCATTGCCGGCAAAAATATCGATGATTTGGTGCTGTGCGGCATGTATTGCGGCAACCTCGAGCTCTACAACCGCTTTGCCAACAAGTTGCACAACCAAACCGGCCTGCATCTGCAAGGCATCCCGATTTCACCGGTGCTGGGCGCTTATATCGGCCCCGATGCCGTGGGCGTGGGCATTGTAGAGAAATTGCCCGAATAAGCCGCTTGCCTGTATAGTTTAGGCCGTCTGAAAACGTTCAGACGGCCTAAATACTTTTCCCATTACAACAACATAACTACCAACCGGAGCCGCACCATGTGGGCAGAAATCAGCGAATTCATCCAGCAAGGGCCGATACGCAGCGAAATCATTCAATCGGTGCTGCTGATTATCGGCGTGTTGCTCGTGCGCACCGTGATTCTGCAAACCCATTTCCGCCGCCACCCCGCCATGCAGATCGAAGACATGCGCCGCTGGGTGGTGGTGAGCCGCAACCTCACCCTGATTGCCTGCTTAATCGGCCTCATCAGCGTGTGGGCCGCGCAAATCCAAACCCTCGCGCTCTCGATGTTTGCCATTGCCGCGGCCATCGTGCTGGCCACCAAAGAGCTGATTATGTGCCTTTCCGGCAGCCTTTTGCGCAGCCTCACCAAGCAATATTCCGTGGGCGACTACATCGAAATCGGCGGCCTGCGCGGGCGCGTGGTCGATATCAACCTTTTCAACACGCTGATGATGCAGATCGGCCCCAATATTTTGGTGGGCCAGCTCAGCGGCAAAACCGTGTCTTTTCCCAACAGCCTGCTGCTGGCCCAATCGGTGCAACGCGACAATATATTGGGACCTTATGTGATCCACACTTTCGACATTCCCGTGCCGCTGGCCGTGGATCCCGATGCCGTGCTGCCGCCGCTGCAAGCCCTGCTCGAACAGCTTTGCGCCCCTTATGTGGCCGAAATCGAACAGCATCTGGCGCTGATTCAAACCCAAAAGCTCTTCATCACCCCCGCCGCACACCCGCGCCTGACCTGCGTGCCCCACGACGACAAAGTGTATAACCTCATCGTGCGCTTTGCCTGCCCGCTCTACAAAAGGCTGGAAATCCAGCAAAACCTCATCAGCGAATTTATGCGCGTGCAATACCGGCTGCTGCATCCGGCAGCATAAATGTTATAGAATGTTATAATTGATTTCCACCCTCAAGGCCGTCTGAAAGCGCACCGCCATGTATGACAACACCCGTTTCCACACCGACGAAAACTACCCCGCCGGCCTGCCCGCAGAAAACGCCGCCACCCACATCGGCATGTATTGGGCATGGGCGGCCTCGCAAAACCTGCACAACCCCGTGTGGCAAAGCGCGCCCGAGAGCGCCGAAGATTTCGCCGCCATGCAGGAAGGCCGGCTTAGCGGCGCCGAATTTCTACTGCGCCATATGGACGGCGCCCTGATGCGCGATGATTTCAACGAATTCGGCCAGCGCTTCACCTCGTTTTACTACGACGATGAAGAAGACGGCTACGGCAACTTTATGGCCGATTACGTCACCACCATGAACACCCCCGCGCTCGGCAGCTTTTATCATGTGGCCGACAACACAGAAAACCGCATCAAGCTCGAAGCCGTGTTTCAGACGGCCTTTGAGGCTTGGCAGCAATCATTGCGCCCGTCATCATAAAATGCCTTAATAGGCAACAAACACCTGTTAACAATAGCCATTTTTCTATACAATCCACTCTGTTATATTTGAAAACCCATACCATTCAAATCAAGGCACGGGCAGATTCGCCCGAGCCGCACTGCACCAGAATGCTTTATGAGCCAAACCATCATCCTTGCCATGCCTTATCTTTACGGGCTGGATTACTGCATAGAAAAAAACCTGCGCCATTACGGCTATGAAGTGGTGAACCTGTGTTATGACGACAGGCACTCTTACTACCCGAGCCTTGCCGCCCGTTTGCGCAACCTTTATCACAAACACATCACAAAAGACGGCAATTACAAAAAAAAACTGAAATTTTCCCGTCATCAAGCAGAAATAGAACACAAACTGGCCGCCTTGCACGAAAAAGCCGATTTCGCCCTCTGCATCCGCGCCAATATCTACCCCAAAGAAGTGATTGCCCAAATCCGCCAACATAGCCGCACCTGCATCAATTACCAATGGGACGGCATCGAGCGCTTTCCCGATATCTTGCAATACCTGCCCTACTTCGACCGCTTTTATGTGTTTGATCAATCAGATGCTGAAAAATACCGGCAATACGGCTTTCAAGCCATCACCAATTTTTATTTCGATTTCCCCATCGAGGCCGCCCCCGCAGCGCCCGCCGGCATTTATTTTTTGGGCGGCTACGAGGCCAACCGCGAGGCGGAAACGCGGCTGTTTATCGACACCGCACGCTGTTTGAATCTGCCGCTCGATTTTTATATCTACAGCAAAGACGAGCGCGCAGAAAAAGCCTTCGGCCAAGCCGGCATCACCTATCTGAACCAGCAAAGCGCGCTGACATTCGAGCAAAATCTGCAAAAAGTGCAGCAATGCGAAGTGGTGGTGGATTTTGTCAGCCCCGACCATCAAGGCCTTTCATTCCGCCTGTTTGATGCCTTGCGTTTTGATAAAAAAGTAATCACCACCAATCAGGCCGTTACCCGTTATGATTTTTATCGGCCGGAAAATATTTTTGTGTGGAATGGAACAGATCTGAGCGGGCTGGCCGATTTTCTCAGCCTGCCCTATCAAGCGATTGACCCAGAAATCAAAAAACGCTATTCGTTTAAAGGCTGGCTCGACCAAATTTTGGAAAACCGCCCATCTGCATAGCCGCCCCAATTGCTTCGCTTGCATTGCACAAAAAACATTACACCCACAAAACCAATAAAATCAAAATATAAGGAAAACGCATGAATCAACCTTTGGTGTCGGTGATTATCCCCTGCCACAACACCGCAGCCTACCTCACCGAAACATTAGAAAGCCTATTTGCCCAATCATTTGACCATTTCGAAGCCATTGCCATTGATGACGGCTCAAGCGACGACACGCTTGAAATATTGCAGCAATTTGCCGCCATCGATAAGCGTTTAACCGTGTTGAGCCAGGCCAATACTTATTGCGTGATTGCCCGCACCAATGCCATTGCCCGAGCCAAAGGCAAATATTTGGTCTGCCTGGATTCTGATGATAAATTAGCCGTTGATTATTTGAAAAAATGCGTGGCAATCGCAGAGTCAGACGAGCAATTGTCGGTGGTTTACAGCAAAGCCATGCTGTTTGACCGTGAAAACAAAGCCTGGGCGCTGCCCGAATTCCACACCAAAGATTTCTTGCTGAGCAATTGCATTTTTATCACCGCCTTAATCCGCAAAAGCCATTACGATGCCGTGGGCGGATTCGATACCGGCCTAACCATGTTTGAAGATTGGGATTTATTTATTTCGCTGGTTAAAAACCACGGCAAAATACACCGCATCAATGAGCCGCTTTTTTTCTACCGCCAGCGCCAAACCTGCTCTTCTGTTACCAATCAGGCCTCCAAGCAAAAATGGTCGGATAATCTGTTTAAGATTTATCAGAAGCACTATGCTTTTTATTGCAGCAACGGCCTTTATTTTCATGACTTAATGGCGGCACGCTTAAAACGCGAACAATATTATCAAAAGCCTTGGCGCAAATGGTTTTATAAATGCTTCAAGCCCGAAAAATATAAAATGTTGTGCGACAAATCACACTGCGCATAAAATATACTTTCAAAGCATTGATTAACGAAAGCACCACGCCGATGGGCAAATGGAAAACCAGCCTGAAATATCGCATAAACAAACTTTATAGCAAAATCGTGCCGTTTTCTTATCAGGCGGATAAATACCGACACACTTTTTTAGCTTCCACAGAGCTTGATGCCGGCCAAGCCGCATCATATCCGCCTGCGGAGCGGAAAATTTATGCATTCTGGACCGGCCGCAACCCAATGAGCGACAACCGCCGGCGCGGCATCACTTCTCTGCAAGCCGTTGCAGGTGTGCCCGTGGTGTTGGTTACGCCGGAAAACCTGCCGCAATTTATCCGGCCAAATGCCCCGCTGCACCCGGCTTTCGAATATTTATCGCTGGTGCATAAATCCGATTATCTGCGCTGCTATTTCATGCATTACTTGGGCGGCGGCTATAGTGACATCAAACCTTGCCGCCACAACTGGCTCGCATCATTCGAGCAATTGGAAGCAAGCCCGGCTTATGCAATCGGCTATCCCGAGCGCAAGCAAGACGGCTTGGCGCAAGTGGGCGGCGTTATCCAACAAGACATGAATCAATATTATTCTCAGATTATCGGCAATTGCGCCTATATCTTCCGCCCCGACACGCCGTTTACCCGCGCCTGGTATCGGGAATTACACTGCCGCATGGATTTTTATGCCAATAAGCTCAAACAACACCCTGGCAATATCATGGGCGATAACGAAGGCTATCCGATTCCTTGGACCCATATCTTGGGCGATATTTTCCACCCCCTGAATCTTAAATATATGGATAAAATATTGAAAGATTCCAGATTGCAACCTGTTTGTACCGATTACCGCTAATCATAAACGTTTAAACTATTAAAAAGCCCACTTATGAAAATCCTCATCACCGGCGGTGCCGGCTTTATCGGCTCGGCGCTTATCCGCCATATCATCCGGCACACCGACCACAGCGTGGTCAATGTAGACAAGCTCACTTATGCCGGCAATCTCGAGTCGCTCGAATCGGTGACCGCCAGCCCGCGCTATGCCTTCGAGCAGGTGGATATCTGCAACCGCGCCGAACTCGAACGCGTGTTTGTCGCACACCAACCCGATGCACTGATGCATTTGGCGGCGGAAAGCCATGTCGACCGCTCGATTGACGGTGCGGCGGCGTTTATCGAAACCAATATTGTCGGCACCTACACGCTTTTGGAAGCGGCGCGCGCTTATTGGCAGCAGATGCCGTCTGAAAAGCGCGATGCATTCCGCTTTCATCATATTTCCACCGATGAAGTGTATGGCGATTTGCACGGCAGCGATGATTTGTTTACCGAAACCACACCTTATGCGCCCAGCAGCCCTTATTCGGCCTCGAAAGCATCCAGCGATCATTTGGTGCGCGCTTGGCTGCGCACCTACGGCCTGCCCACATTAATCACCAATTGCTCCAACAATTATGGCCCCTATCATTTCCCCGAGAAACTGATTCCGCTGATGATTCTGAATGCGCTTTCAGGCAAACCTTTGCCGGTGTATGGCAACGGGCAACAAATCCGCGACTGGCTATTTGTGGAAGACCACGCGCGCGCGCTTTACACCGTGCTGATGCAGGGCGAAATCGGCGAAACCTATAATATCGGCGGCCATAATGAGCAGGCCAATATCGATGTGGTGCGCAGCATTTGCGCGCTACTGGAAGAAATGGCGCCGCAAAAACCGGCCGGCGTGGCAAACTATGCCGACTTAATCACTTTTGTGGCCGACCGCCCCGGCCACGATGTGCGCTATGCCATCGATGCGGGCAAAATCGGCCGCGAATTGGGCTGGCTGCCGCAGGAAACCTTTGAATCGGGCTTGCGCAAAACCGTGCGCTGGTATCTCGACAACCGCCCATGGTGGCGGCATGTGCTCGACGGCTCTTACCGCTTAGAGCGTTTGGGAGAAGGAGCAGCATCATGAAAGGCATTATTTTGGCAGGCGGCTCGGGCACGCGCCTTTATCCGGTCACGCGCGGCGTGTCCAAGCAATTGCTGTCGGTGTATAACAAGCCCATGATTTATTACCCGCTCTCAGTGCTGATGCTGGCCGGCATCCGCGAAGTGTTGGTGATTACCACGCCGGAAGATCAGGCCGCTTTCCGCCGCCTGCTCGGCGATGGCAGCGATTTCGGCATTCAAATCAGCTATGCTGCACAGCCCAGCCCCGACGGCTTGGCGCAGGCTTTTATTATCGGTGAAACATTTATCGGCGATGACAGCGTGTGTTTGGTGTTGGGCGACAATATTTTCTATGGCCAGTCGTTCAGCCAAAGCCTGCAAAAAGCCGCCGCACAAGCGCACGGTGCAACGGTGTTTGCCTATCAGGTGAAAGATCCGGAGCGCTTCGGCGTGGTGGAATTCAATCGTGATTTCAAAGCCTTGTCGATTGAAGAAAAGCCCGTGCAGCCGAAATCCGATTGGGCGGTGACCGGCCTTTATTTTTACGATAAGCGCGTGGTGGAATTTGCCAAGCAGGTGAGGCCGTCTGAACGCGGCGAGCTGGAAATCACCAGCATCAACCAAATGTATCTCGAAGACGGCTCGCTCAATGTGCAATTGCTCGGCCGCGGCTTTGCCTGGCTCGACACCGGCACGCACGAGAGCCTGCACCAAGCAGCATCTTTTGTGCAAACGGTGGAAGAATTGCAAAACCTGCAAATCGCCTGCTTAGAAGAAATCGCCTGGCGCAACGGCTGGCTTTCAGACGGCCAATTGGAAGCGCTGGCCGCGCCGATGTGCAAAAACGAATATGGCCGCTATCTGTTGCGCTTATTGAAAAACCGACATGGTCATTAAGTGAATTTAAATAAATCGCAGGCCGTCTGAAACATCAGAAAGCATGATTGATGAATATTATCCCCACCCGCATTCCCGACGTGAAAATCCTCGAGCCAAAAGTGTTCGGTGATGAGCGCGGCTTTTTTATGGAAACCTTCCGCGATGAATGGTTTCGGGCGAATATTGCTCCGCACACCTTTGTGCAGGAAAACCATTCCAAATCCGCCGCCGGTGTGTTGCGCGGCCTGCACTACCAAACCGAGCACACTCAGGGCAAGCTTGTGCGCGTGGTGGCCGGCGCCGTGTTTGATGTGGCCGTGGATTTGCGCCGCAAATCGCCCACCTTCGGGCAATGGGCAGGCGCCGTGCTCTCGGCGGCCAACAAGCACCAACTGTGGGTGCCCGAAGGCTTTGCCCACGGCTTTTATGTGTTGGGCGACGGCGCAGAATTCGTATACAAATGCACTAATTATTACCACCCCGAATCCGAGCAAAGCCTGCTGTGGAACGATGCCGCCCTCGCCATCGACTGGCCGCTCACCGGCGAGCCGCAACTGTCAGCCAAAGATATGGCGGGCAAACCTTTGAATCAAGCCGTTTTATTCGATTGAATGTTATGAATAATATTGCCATCAGCATCAACTGCTTCCGCAGCGGCGGCGGCATGGAAAGCTACACCTTCGATTTGGTCAGGCAGCTTGCCGCCGAACAGCAAACTGTTAGCGTTTATGCATCGGTGTTCGACACCTCCGTGTCTGAATACCGACAAATTCAGGCGGTGCACATCAATCAAAAACGGATACCGAAAAAGCTGCGCCCCTATTTTTTCGCCCGCCAACTCGACCGCAAACGCCGGCCTGGCGAGCCACTGATTGCCTGCAACCCCAGCGACCATGCCGATGTGTTTATCTGCGGCGGCACCCATTTGGGCTATCTGCAGGGCATGCAGCAGCAGGCCAACCTGCTCGACAAACTCACCATCCGCCGCAACCGCAGCAATTATGAAAGCGCGCGCAGCATTATGGCGCATTCGCAGCTGATGCAGCGCGAGCTGCTCGATTTATACGGCATCACGCCTGAAAAAATCCGCGTGGTGCACCCGCCGGCCGACACCGCACGCTTTTATCCGCAACCCGAAAGCATTGCCGCCACCCGCGCGCAATACGGCTTTGCCGATGATGAAACCGTGTTTCTTTTCCCTTCAACCGGCCACAAGCGCAAAGGACTGGATTTATTGGCGGCTTTTTTCGAGCAAACCGCCTTGCCGGTAAAGCTCGCCGTGGCCGGCTCACCGCTGCCGCGGCCCATGAAAAATGTGCTTGAATTGGGCTTCTGCAAAAATATGCCCGAGCTTTACCGCGCCGCCGACTACACCATTATGGCCTCGATGTATGAGCCTTTCGGCCTCGTGGGCGTGGAATCGGTGCTGTGCGGCACGCGCGTGGTGCTGGCCGACAATATGGGCTGCTGCGAAGTGCTCACCGACAGCGCCGGCTTTTTCTTTTCCCGCCAAAATCCGCAAACGCTGGCAAGCTGCATCGAAAAAGCCGTTAACCTCAAAGCCGCCGGATTGCATAAATTGGCCGACCCGAAGCAAGCATTAAGCTATAATCCCACTTTGCCGCACCACATCCGGCAGCTTTTCCAAATGTTAGAGGCCGTCTGAAAGATTTTTATGAAGCTGATTATCCTCGACCGCGATGGCGTGATTAACCAAGATCGCGATGATTTCGTTAAATCCGCCGACGAATGGATACCGATTGCAGGCAGCATGGACGCGATTGCCTTTCTCACCGAAGCGGGCTACACCGTGGCCGTGGCCACCAATCAATCGGGCATCGGCCGCAAATATTTCACCATGCAAGAGCTCACCGAAATGCACAATAAAATGCACCGTTTGGCGCAACAGGCCGGCGGCGTCATCGACGGCATCTGGTTTTGCCCGCACACGGCCGCCGACGGCTGCGATTGCCGCAAACCCCTGCCCGGCATGGTGAGCGATATTTTAAGCCGCTTCAATGCCGAAGCGGCCGACACTTGGCTTGTGGGCGACAGCTTGCGCGATTTGCAGGCCATTGCCGCAGTGGGCGGCAAGCCCGCACTGGTGCTCACCGGCAAAGGCAAAAAAACGCTGGCAGCCGAGGGCGATTCATTGCCTGAAAACACGCAAGTGTTTGATAATTTATTGGCTTTTTCGCAATATTTGCTGCAAAACCATGCAGAGGCCGTCTGAAAAACAGCTGAGCACCCCTCAAAAAAGCTCTGCCCGATTTTTTAAAAGAAAGCGATTATGCTGCTGATCCGCAATTTGATTTACTGGCTGCTGCTGGTGCTGATTACCCCGCCGATATTTCTGCTGTTTTTGCCGGCCGCACTGTTTCACAACGGTGCCAACAAAATGGGGCGCGTGTGGGCGCTCACGCTGATGTGGTCTCTCAAGCACATTATCGGCCTGAATTATCGCGTCATCGGGCGCGAAAACATTCCCGCCGGGCCCGCGATTATTTGCAGCAAACACCAATCAGGCTGGGAAACCTTAGCCTTGCAGGAAATTTTCCCACTACAGGTTTATGTGGCCAAAAAAGAATTGTTCAAGCTGCCTTTTTTCGGCTGGGGGCTGAAGCTTGCCAAAACCATCGGCATCGACCGCAGCAACCGCGCACAAGCCAACACTCAATTAATGGCGCAAGGTTTGGCACGCAAGCGCGATGGCTTGTGGATTACCATTTTTCCGGAAGGCACGCGCATCCCGCCCGGCCAACGAGGTAAATACCGCCAAGGTGGCGCGCGCATGGCGCAAATGTTTGAAATGGATTTGGTGCCTGTGGCGGTTAACAGCGGCGAATTCTGGCCGCGCAATTCTTTTATGAAATACCCCGGCGAAATCACCGTGGTAATCGGTGCGCCCATCCGCCACAATAGCGGCACGCCAGAAGAAATGATGGCGCAATGCGAGCATTGGATTGAAAACCAGCAAAGCCAAATCAGCGGTGTCGGCCCTTGCGCGGCCGGCAAAGCCAAGGCCGTCTGAAACATGATGCCCAGCGATCACATTTCCGCCATTCTCTTCGCCCTTTTGGTGATTGCTTTCGGCTGGCGCTATTTCGGCCGCGGCCTGCGCGCCGACGGTTTCCACCCCGCCACCCGCCGCTTATTGCTCAGCGCAGGCACTGCAATCATCGTGCTGAGCCTGCTTTATTATCTGGGCGCGCTTTAATATGGCCGCTTTTACCCACACGCTTTCAGACGGCCTCAAGCTGCAAGTGCAACTCAAACGCAGCGCCAAAAAAAACATCATCCTGCGCCCCGTGTCGGCAGAAGCCATCAGCGTAAACGCCCCGCCCTTTCTCAGCCTGCCCAAGCTGGCCGCCTGGCTGCAAGCCAACGAGCCGCTGCTGCGCCAAACCCTGCAACGCGCACCGGCAAGCTCACTCGCGCACTTGCCCGACCAAATCTGGTATCGCGGTGAGGCCACCTCTATTCTTTCCCACCCGTATTCCACCATCCGCCACGAGCAGGGCCGGCTGCTGCTGCCCGACACACTCAGCCCGCCGCAGCAAAAAGCCGCATTACGCCGCCATTTGCAAGAATGCGCCGCCCACACCCTGCTGCCCCTGCTGCAAACGCACGCACAAAAGCTGCAACTATTCCCCGCCGCCACCGCACTTTCCAACGCCAAAACCTTTTGGGGCGTGTGCCGCAGCCGCAGCGGCATCCGCCTCAACTGGCGGCTGATCGGCGCACCCGATTTCGTGGCCGATTATGTGTGCATCCACGAGCTCTGCCACCTGCCCCACCCCAACCACAGCCCGCAATTCTGGGCGCGCGTCAATCGCCACACACCGCACACCGCCGCGGCCAAACAATGGTTCAAGCAACACGGGCAGGCATTATTTGTATTGGATTAAAATTCACTCGCCAGAGTTATTCAGAGCCTCCTTAAACATCACAAAGGCCAAACATAACAAAGGCCGTCTGAAATCAAATCTTTCAGACGGCCTGTCATAAAGCTGCTTTAAAAAGCATGCCTCAACCCGATTTACTTAAACCAACTTTTAATCTTCTGAAACAAGGAAGTGCTTTGTTTTTCAAAATGATCGGCGGGCAAAGCCGGCGGGGCTTCACGATGCACCGGAAGCGCACCGAAACTTTGCGCTACCGGCATGATTTCAATGCTGTTCACATTCATATGCGCCGGACGTTGATAAAGCCATAAAGCCGTGTCGGCAATATCTTCGGGGCGGATAAACTGCACATTTTCATAAAGCTTGGCCGCGCGCGCATCATCGCCCTTAAAGCGCACATTGGAAAATTCCGTGTCGCCGCACAAGCCCGGCTCGATATTGCTCACGCGCACATCGGTGCCGGCCAAATCGGCGCGCAAATTTAGGCTGAATTGGCGCACATAAGCCTTGCTCGCACCATATACATTGCCGCCCGGATAAGGATAAGTGCCGGCAATAGAGCCCAAATTGATGATATAGCCACTTTTGCGCGCCACCATTTGCGGCAGCACTTGCCGGGTCAGATAAGTGAGCCCGATAATATTGGTGTTGATCATGGTGAGCCAATCGGCAAAATCAGCCTGCGCAGCAGGCTCAAGCCCAAGCGCCAAACCGGCGTTGTTGATCAGCGCATCAATCTCTGCAAACGGCTCGGGCAGGCTTTGCAAAGCCGCATCCACCGAAGCCTGATCGCTCACATCCATTTGCAGCGGATAAAATCGATCGCCCAGCTCAGCCTGCAGAGCTTCAAGCTTGTCGGTGCGCCTTGCCGCACCGATTACATGATAACCGGCTTCAACAAAGCGGCGGCACATCGCCTCGCCAAAGCCCGCCGATGCCCCGGTGATTAATATCGCCATTTCTTACGCTCCTTTCATCATCTGTATCGCTGGTTAATATGGTGACAAGACTACCACAACCGAGCCCGCCAAGCTTGGCAAAAACACGTTAAATGGCAACCGGAAACTTTTCAGACGGCCTTATTTTGGTAAAATCTGCCAAAGTTATGCATGGATATTATCGGAAAACCCGGCCACACCCTATTTGCAATCCACTCAAAGCAAATCGCCGCCATACGGCTGAATTTAGCTCATCCAACATAGTCGTATGCATAAAGCCGCCCAACCACAGGGAGCCACCATGAAATATTGCCTCATCCTCTGCCTGCTGGCCCTTCTCAGCAACGCTCACGCCGCCGATGCCGATGTGGCTGCGCGCGAACGCTATATGAAAGATTTCCGCAGCGCCAACAAAGCCATCGGCCGGCTGCTCAAAGCCAATCCCGCCGATATGGCCGCACTTTCCCGCCAAACCGCCGACTTGCAGGCGCTGGCCGACAAACCTTGGCCACACTACGCCTCACCCGCGGCCACGGGCGAGGCCAAAGCCGCTGTGTGGCAGCAGCCGCAACAATTTCAGGCCGCCATTCAACGCTTTAGCGAGGCCACAGCCGCCCTAAACAACGCAGCCCAACAAGGCAGCCAAGCGGCGGCGCAAAGCGCATTCGGCCAGCTTGGACAAAGCTGCAAAGCCTGTCACGACACCTTCCGCCGTTAATCAACCCGCATCGTGCCGACAAAAATATGGCCGTAAACACGCAAAGCTCAACCCAACAGAAATCCACGCACTTTACAGCCAACGGTTGCCAAAACCTCTGAAATGTATTAATACATACGCAAATGCCCATCCGCATCCATCATCGGCATACCCCAAAAACCACAACCAAAAGGAAGCTCTATGAACATCAAAACCACTTTAACCATTGGCGCCATGGCCGCTACCCTGATGCTTGCTGCCTGCGGCGGCGGCGCCGATGTTGCCAAAGGCCCGAATTCCGAAGCCCGCACCACCGCATTCAAAGCCATGATGCCCAATTTCAGCAGCATGGGTAAAATGGTTAAAGGCGAAGAGCCTTATGAGGTAGAAAAATTCAAAACCGCTGCCGCCGTCTTTGCTGAAGAAAGCAAAAAACCCTTCGAGCACTTCCAGCAAGACGCCGAAGGCAATGGCGATGCCCTGCCCGCAGTGTGGGAGCGCCCGGATGACTTCAAAGCCGCGGAAGACAAATTCCACGCCGCCGTGGCCGTATTAAACACCGCCGCGCAAAGCGGCAACCTAGGAGAAATCAAAGTTGCCTATGGCGATGCCGGCGCCAGCTGCAAAGCCTGCCACGACACCTTCCGACGCCCTAAATAAAGCCTCGAAAAAAGGCCGTCTGAAAGAAATTTTCAGACGGCCTTTTTTTTCAGTGCAGTTATGTCAGTCCCAAAAACGTACGATACCTATAGTGAAATGAATAATACCAATCCAAAAAAATAACCTAACTGCGTTGGCTCGCCTAGCCGTACTATCTGTACTGTCTTCGGCTCACCGCCTTGTTAGCTTACTTTTTTGAATTGGTATAATACCCATTCAAATGAACAAGCCATTAACAAATAAACCATTATCGATATTACATGCAAAGGCCGTCTGAAACCTCTTATGACGGTCTTTGTTTCGAATACCAAGTAAAATACTGGGAAAAAGGAAGATTATCTGCGGCTCACCGTTTGTTATCTTACTTTTTAGTTTTGGCATGAACCTAGGGTCTGTTCACAATTCATCTCGTGGTAATCTTTTGGCTCAAAATCTTACGCACGGATGAATTGTGAACAGACCCTAGAAAATATTGAAATTTTAAGGCGCACAACCACGGCCTACCATCTCTTGTATCGGCAATTAAATATAAACTATAGGCCGGATTTGCAAATACACCTCTATTCCCAAATAGCATTTGAAATTCAAATTTAACTGCCTCATCCATTATTACCACTCTTACATATATCGTCCAAGCTACAAATTATATCTACGCGAGCCAAACACAGCCTCTTTCTTACAAAGCTTGGCGTTTATAAATGATGAACAAGCTTCACGGCTCATACACCACCGCACCAATCATACCATGCTCATCTAAACCGCCATATTGCCTTTCCCATGCCCAAGCAGCCTCTCTCGCTGCGCATTGCCCGGCATAATCTGCCTGCGTTTGATTCATTTTCTGAAAATTCAGCGCATTTAATTTATCGCAGCCCAGCTCGGATAAAGGCATGGCGGCAGATTGAGCTTCTGTTTCCGTGGAAGGCAAGGCTGCCAACGCCAAGGTCAGCATACCGGCACCCAGCAGACACCGCCATTTGTTTCGTTTATTGCTCTTCATTTTGCACACTCCCAAAAATAATGACTAACCGGAGATAGGCCGGCCAAGCACTGATAAGCAAAAAAATCTTTAAACACCAATAAATAATAGTTTTGCGAATATTACTAAATTAAATCTAATTTTGCAACAATAAAATTTAAATACTATTAGAAAAAAATAATTTAATCCTTGGAATTAAGCTAAAAAAAGCGTAAACTGAGTCCAAGACAAAATAAATGCTTCATTAGGATAAGAAATGAATACCTTTAAAGAACGCTTAGCTTATTTATGGCAAAACGAAGCCAAGCAGGCAAAAATCGCTGCTGATATCGATATGACCATTGCCGGCTTCAGCCGCATCTGGCATGAGGGCGGCCTGCCGAAAGCCGAAACCCTCAAAAAAATCAAACAACTTAAAGGCTGCAGCATAGATTGGCTGCTCACCGGCGAGGGAGAACCCTTTTCCGATCATCCCGCACCGATAACCCATGCATTGGATACGCTCGGTAACCCGGTTGATCTGGATGAGTTTGTTTTTGTTCCACGCTATGACATACAGGCGGCGGCCGGCCATGGCCGGCTTGTAGAAAATGAAAAGCCTGTGTTCACCATGCCGTTTCGCCGACAATGGATTGAAACCTACATCACACGCGACAGTAAAAACCTGTCTGTTATTTCCGTGAAAGGCGATTCTATGGAAGGTGTGCTTAATGATGGCGACGCCATTTTAATCAACCACAGCGAAACCACACCGCGCGATGGGCTTTATGTGCTGCGAATCAATGAAAATCTCTTAGTCAAACGCCTGCAGGTGATGCCGGGCGGGCTGGTTAATGTGATTTCCGCCAACGAGGCTTATCCTTCTTTTGAAATCAATCTGCACAACATGACGGATGATGTAGCCATTATCGGCCGGGTAGAATGGTTCGGCCGAAATATTTAGCGGGGCTTTACCCTATCGCCGATTGAAATCAGCATATTCGCCCTGACTTGCCTAGCATTACAGTTTGCGCGACAATACCGCATACATTCATATAAAAGGAATCCACCATGTCAGACGAAAGCCCGATTGTTTTTACCGAAAGCTGCTGCGCTAAAGTAGCCGATTTGATTGCAGAAGAAAACAACCCCGACCTGAAATTGCGCGTTTTTGTAAACGGCGGCGGTTGCTCCGGCTTCCAATATGGCTTCACTTTCGATGAAATCAAAAATGACGACGACTTTGAAATCGAAAAAGCCGGCCTGAAATTTTTGGTAGATCCGATGAGCTATCAATATCTCATCGGTGCAGAAATTGATTACACCGAAAGCCTGCAAGGCTCGCAATTTGTTATCCGCAACCCCAATGCCGAAACCACGTGCGGATGCGGCTCCTCCTTCTCGGTTTAACGCCAAAACAAGCCGGAAATCTCTAAGAAAGCCGCTGAATATATTCAGCGGCTTTTCTTCTTTAAATTTTTTAACATGACATTTATAATTTGGCAGAAAACGCCCATATGCGCCAAAAATAAAATAGCACGAGAATAAACCGAAGGCTGCACAGCAACGCAAGCTCATGCAGCCAAGCTGCAGCGTAGCCATGCCATATAATTAAATAAAATTTCATTTTTATTTGAAAAAATGAATCTGCGCCACAATTTATCCACAAACAAAACTACCGCTAATCCATAATTATTGCCTTTTATATATAGTTTCAAAAAAAACAATATCCATTGGAATATCCTAACCCTTATTTTGTCGGTGGCTCAATCAAAATACCATCGTATTTAAAACGTATAAACTTATCAAATGATGGTATATCTTGATTTTAATGCTAAAAATTTAAACGGCGAGAAAGAATGAACAAGCAACAACCCCTTTATGACGTTTATGTTTCCTACCCACCCGGCGTTGATCATGGTCGGGTGGATGCTTGCATTCGGGATAATCTTCCCGACACGGAAGCAGAAGACTTGATTGCCGCGCTAGAGGAGCACCCGCAGGCCATCATCGCCGAACAATGCACTCGGGAAGAGCGTGAAAACGCACAGCATTATTTCAGCTATCTGGGGCTTGATGTGATTATCCGCCTATCTCTGGAATTGGCGCCGGACGGTACCGAGCACGAAGAAATTTTAGTCGAACAAGTTTCACAATGCCCTGTTTGCTACGCCATTATCGAAGATCCGGAGGCCAAAGAATGCCCCAGTTGCGGCACACATTTCGGTTCACTTTCCGAACGCGTTCTTCAGCGCAAACGCATCGAATGGCAAGAGCGGGTCGCTTTTGAAAATCGTAAGCAACACGAAATTGCACAAAAATTGCAACAAGAAAAGCAGGAAGAAGAAAAACGCTTGCGTAAGCAAATCCGGGCCGAGCTGGAAGAACAGTTGCGCGCGCAAAGCGGCGTTACCCGCTATTTGCCTTATTGGCTGCGTGGAAAAAAAGGCATTTTGGGGATTTCATTAGTGATCTTTGTCATGATTGTTTTGCTTGGCTGCGGCTATTTGATTGCACGCATTGCATCCTGAAAAACACATATCAAATTTGTCTGTTCGTTAAATATTTCAGACGGCCTATCAAGTTAACTTTCATATATAGTAGAATGCCTAAAAAACTTACACAAATATCATGACCTATCCACTTCATATCCGTAAAAAAATCCTGGCCGAGTTGGCGCACAGTACTTACCGCGCTGTTGCCGCAAAATATGGCGTCAGCACTACTGCTTTGCAAAACTGGCAAAAGCAGCCTGAGCCTAAAGTAGATAAAAACTACCCGCCCCGCAAAATCGATAATCAGGCTCTGGAAGAGGATGTTGCCAAGTATCCCGATGACTACCAATGGCAACGGGCTGCCCGTTTCGGTTGTGATCAGTCGGCCATCTTTCGTGCCCTCAAACGATTGAAGATTACCATTAAAAAAAATTCTCGAGCACCCGAAAGCGGATCAACAAAAAAGAGCTGATTTCGCCGCTGAATTGGAATTCTATGAGAGCCACTTATATCCCATTGTTTATTTAGATGAAAGTGGTTTTAAGAGCGATACATTCAGGCCTAAAGCCTATGCAAAACGAGGACAGACTTGCACCGGTGTATTCGATTGGAATCTGAAGCAAACCAACGTAATCGGTGCCGCCTGCAACGGCGTGCCGTTTGCCTTCGGTATGTTTGAATGCAGCGTCAACAGTGATGTTTTCCATGCTTGGATAACACAGGCATTAATTCCCGAATTACCTGCCTGCAGTATAGTGGTGATGGATAATGCGACGTTTCACAAACGGCAGGATATTTTGGGTGCGTTAAAAGAGGCCGGCCATATTGTGCTTTGGCTGCCGCCATACAGCCCTGATTTGAATCCGATTGAAAAGACGTGGGCGTGGATTAAAAAGATCAGGCGTGAATGGCGGATTTCCTGTGTAGAAACTTTACTGTTTTGGTTCTTGAATCTTGTGTAACTTTTTTGAGCATTTCACTATATCTAACACAAAAAATTAAACCCTCACTTTAACTGCTATAAACCCGCTTCAACCCATCTAATAACGATCCAACCCACACAAGACATTCCAACATAAAAAAGCCGAAACCCGTTGATACGGTTTCGGCTTTTTATCTGCCAACCCTAAAATAACCTGACTGCATTCACTCGTATTGTTATCTCATGCCCGGCCGAAGCAAATAATCCTCATCTATCAAAATTAAAATAAAGAATCCAATTGCCCTTTTTGGCTGCCGCCGGAAGGCGCAGCAGGTGCCGCCGGTTCATTGCCAGCGCCGGCGTTATCCGCGCTACCTGTCGGATTCTGAGCAGCTGTTGCACCATCTTGCTCATTCGAGTTGAGCGGGCGGCTGGAGCGATTATCCAATGGCAGCGCGGGGTTCGTGGATTGCTGCTCTTTCAAATAATACTCCCCGTCCCTGCTCACCACACCAGCAGGTGCGCTCAAACCTTTGCTCGCCACACCATTTAAAGCATAGCGCATATAATCCACCCAAACAGGCAGTGCAATAGTGCCACCATAGCCCGCACGCCCCATACTTTGCGGCTTGTCGTAACCGATATACACCGCAGTAACCACATCGGGGTTAAACCCAACAAACCATGCATCTTTATTATCGTTGGTGGTGCCCGTTTTACCGGCAACATCTGAGCGGCCAAGCGCATTGGCACGTGTGGCGGTGCCATATCGCACCACATCGCGCATCATGTTATACATAATATAGGCATTGCGCGGATCGATGGCCTGAGGGGCATTTTCTTTAGCGATTAAAGGCTGCATTTGCGCACGCAAACGGTCTTGGCTGTCATAAATTCTATCAATCACATAAGACGACACCCGATAACCGCCATTGGCAAACACGGCATAACCTTCTGCCATTTTAATCGGCGTGGTTTCGCCCGTGCCCAGCGCCATCGACAAGCTGGCCGGAATTTCAGAAGCCGAAAAGCCAAACCGCTGGATATATTGCTGCGCATAACCCACACCGATAGACATCAAAATCCGGATGGAAACCATATTTTTGGATGCCGTTAATGCTTGACGCAAGGTGATGTTGCCTGCGTAGCGGCCGTCTGAATTTTTTGGATTCCAAGTGGAGCCATTAGGCCCTTTTCCCGGCAGCGACAGCGGTGCATCATTCACAATGGTCGAAGCCGTCATCCCTTTAGCCAATGCAGCAGAATAAACGAACGGCTTGAAAGAAGAGCCCGGCTGCCGCTGCGCCTGAGTGGCACGGTTAAAGGTTTTGCTGTGAAAATCGTAGCCGCCTACCAGCGCACGCACTGCGCCGGTTTTGGTATCCAGCGACACCAACGCACCTTGCAGCAGCGGCTCCTGCACCACAGTCCAGCCACCGTTGCTCCGTTTTTGCACCCGAATCAACGCACCCTTGCGGATTTGCGCATCACCCATCTGCTTATTATTCACCGCCCGCGCAGCAAAACCCAAATTAGCCTGCTTCAAAGTGGTTTGCTCACCATTGGGCAGCTGGATGGTCACACCTTGTTTATTTGCAGACACCACCACAGCAGGCGTCATGCCGTCAATCGTATAGAGGGAAGACAAATATTGGCTGATGGTTTCTTCTATATCTTCTGATTTACTTAAATCCAGATAATGCTCGGCACCGCGATAACGACTGCCCCGATCGAAATTGCGCAATGCTTTGCGCAATGCTGCTGTGGCCACGCGCTGGTTTTCAGAATTTACCGTGGTATAAACCTTAAAGCCCTGCGTGTACGCATCTTCACCATATTTTTCATACAATTCCTGGCGCGCCATTTCCGCCACATACAATGCGCTTTGGTCGATTTGCTGAACAAAGCGCTCATAATGCAATTCCTCCGCCATCGCTTGAGCTTTTTGTTGCGGCGTGATCATGCCCAATTCCTGCATATTGTTCAGGATATAGGCTTGGCGCAATTTAGCGCGCTCGGGATTGACCACCGGGTTGAAAGCAGAAGGCGCCTTAGGCAAGCCCGCCAACATAGATGCTTCTGCCAAGGTCAGCTCTTGCACCGGCTTATTGAAGTAAATCTGAGCGGCCGCCGCAAAACCATAGGCTCGCTGGCCGAGATAAATTTGATTGAAATACAATTCTAAAATTTGATCTTTGCTCAAAGATTGTTCGATTTTATAGGCCAGCAGCGCCTCGTTAAACTTACGGGTAAAAGTGCGCTCATTGCTCAGATAAAAGTTTTTGGCCACTTGCTGCGTGATGGTGCTGGCGCCCGATTGCACGCCGCCCGAAGTGATATTGCCGATAATGGCACGCGCAACACCGAGCACATCCACACCCCAGTGTTGATAAAAGCGCTGGTCTTCCGCGGCAATCACGGCATTTTTCAAGTTTTGCGGAAAATCATTGATTTTAGTGAAAGAGCGTCGCTCCTCACCATACATCCCAATGATTTTGCCGTCTGAAGAATAAATGGTCAGCGGCATTTTCGGCTGATAATGCTGCACGGTTTCCAGAGAAGGCAGCTTCGGATAAGTGACCAATATGGCAATCGCCAGCAAGCCCACGGCAAAAAGTGCCAAGCCGAAAATCAGACCGATACAGGTAGTTATAATTTTTTTAATCATGACTAGTTAATAAATATTGCCATCAAGAGCATTAAATAAAGTAAAATAACGCAATATTTTCACTATCCGGGTTTCGGTGCCACGCCCATATTGAAAATATTTCAAACACAGGGGCCTCAAAACATTACTCACTTAACGGGCAGGAAACAACATTATGCGTTTTACAAAAAAACAAAAAAATACAAACACTAAAGTTTCACCAACGCTTTCAAACCGTGCAGCAATAGGCATTGATATCACCCAGCACGCCATCACGATGGTTCAGCTTTCAAGCCGTAGTTTAAACCAAATTCAGCTGGAAAAATACGTTATCACTGCGCTGCCCAAAAATATTATCAAAGCGGCCAAAATTCAAGACTATGAGCAGCTCACTTCTTATTTGCGCCATTCCTACGCTCAATTGCAAAGCAACAATAAGAACATTGTTGCAGCATTACCACAAAACCTCACCACCATCGAAACGCCTGTTTTCAATGCAAAAGAGGCCGAGTCAGGTTTGGAAAGCTTTGCCGAATTTGAAATTGCCCAAATCGGGCCGCTCGAAGAAATGAATTACGACTACCAAGTCACAGGCACATCGATTGTGCCGCCCGGCCAAAAGCTGTTGCTGGTTGCCGCCAGAAAAGACGACATCGAGCCGCGCATCGAAATGCTGGAAAGCGCCGGCCTCTCTCCGGCCTTCCTGGATATCGACCTGTTTGCCCAAAGCAATGCATTTTCATTTTGGATCAATCAGCATGCGCCCGAATTGGCGAATGAAAAAATCGCCGTTATCGGCATTCATGCCACACAGCTATATGCATTGATTGTAGAAAACGGCCAAATGCTCTACAAGCAGGAAACTTCCGTCAGCACCGAGCAATTAAACCAGCTGATTCAGCGCACTTATCAAGTAACGGAAGAAAAAGCCGATCAAATGATTCTTTCGGCAAGCAAACCTGCCGATTATCAAACTCAGATTGCCGATCGCTTTAACATTCAGGTTGCCCAGGAAATCCAACGGGTGCTCCAGTTTTATTACACCACCCAGCCCAGCGATCAATTTTCAAGCGTGAAGCATATCCTGCTCACTGGCACGGCCTCACAGCAAGCCGGGCTGGCCGAAACCGTGTTTTCCCAAACCAACACGGCCACAGAGTGCATTCATCCGGCATTGTATGCAACCAACAGCAGCCACATCGACATACCAAAATTACAACAAGACGCACCATCTTTAACACTTGCATTCGGCTTGGCATTACGGGGTTTATAAAATGATAGAACTGATTAAAGTCAATCTTCTGCCTTACCGCGAGGAAATCCAGCAGAAGAAAAAGCAACAATTCAAGGCGCTGATGCTGCTTGCATTGGCCGTTGGCGCAGGCTTGTCGGCCTTGGCCTATTTGGGCATCAACCAAGCAATCGACCGCCAGGAAGAGCGCAACCAATTTCTCACCTCGGAAATCAGCAAACTGGATGAGCAATTGGGCGAAATCAAAAAATTAGAGCAAGAAAAACAGGATTTTCTGGCGCGCAAACAAAAAGTGGAAGAGCTTCAAGCCAAGCGCTTTCAGGCGGCCTCTATTATCGACACGCTGAATGTGCTGATTCCCGAAGGCGCCTACCTAACCGCCATCAGTGCAGAAAGCCCCACCACCTATACCATCAGCGGCAAAGCCACCAGCGATAACCGGATCGCCATGTTTATGCGCTCCATTCCCAGCACCGGCGTATTCCTGCAACCGGAATTGCTGAGCATCAAAAAAGTGGATAACGCTCAAGACTTCACCTTGAAAGTCTCATTAAACGAGAGCGCACCGGCCGCAACCGATGCAGAAACCGTTGAGCCAACCCCCAGCGGGGACGCATCCGCAGCCACACCGGAGGCACAATAATCATGGCAAATAAAAAACTGACCGATCTCGATATCAATTCGCTGCACCAGCTCAACATGCCGGCCAAATTGCTGCTGGCCGCGCTGGCGGCTTTGGCTATTTTGGTATTCAGCTATTTTTTGCTGTTCCGCTCGCAGCTTGAAATGCTGAATAATGCCGAAACCAAGGAAACCGAGCTCAAGGCCACTTATGAGCAAAAAAGCCTGCAAGCGGCCAGCCTCGATAATCTCAAAGCAGAATTAGCCGCCATTCATTCATCATTTGATGTGTTGCTCAAACAGCTGCCCACCGATGCTGAAATTCCCAACCTGATACAAGAGCTGCATCAGGCCGGCGCCACCAACGGCTTGCGCATGGACAGCGTAACACCGCAGCCACCCGTCAACGACGGCCCCATCCAAGTGTTGCCCTACAGCATCGCCACCACCGGCAACTACAACCAAATCAGCCAGTTTGCCCGTGATGTGGGCGCGCTCTCGCGCATCATCACGCTCGATTCGGTCAACCTGAAAGCTGATGAAAAAGCCAACACGCTCACCTTGAGCGCCACGGCCAACACTTACAAAGCACGCCCGGCAGATGAAGTGGCCGCAGAGCTGGCCGCCGCCAGCGAAGCGCAAGCCGAAAAAAGCAAATAAAATAACAAATAACAGAAGAAAACGACATGAAAACTCATATCTTACTCCCGTGTTTGTTGCTTTTAGCCGCTTGCGGCCCGCAACACAGCGATTTGCGCGAATGGATGCAGCAAACACAGCAACAAGCCAAAACCCGTATCCAGCCTTTTGAAGCCCCCAGCATCACGCCGGTTCAAAGCTACACTCCGCCCAATTTCAGCGGTTTGAATGCTTTCAACAGCAAGCGCCTCAATCTCGCCCAGCAAGGCGTGAATGCGCCCGACACCCACCGGCCCAAAGAGCTGCTGGAGGGTTTCAGCTTGGAAAACCTGAAATACGTCGGCACCTTAACGGCAGGCCGCACCATTTCCGGTTTTGTAGAAGCCGACGGCCATGTCTACACCGTCAAACCCGGCAACTACATCGGCCAAAACTATGGCCGCATCCAATCCATCACTTCAGATAAAATCACCTTGGTGGAAGTGGTGGAAGACAGCTACGGCAACTGGATTTTCCGCAATGCCGAATTACCGCTGAACAATGCAGCGGACAACGGCGCACAAGCCGGCCAAAACAGCAAATAATTTAAGGGGCAAATTCTTATGAAACTGAAACCGATCACCATCAAAACGCTTTGCGCATTAAGCCTGAGCCTGGCCATGCCGGCCGCTTTTGCCGGCAACATTACCGATATTAATGTGTCTTCGCTGCCGGACAACCAAAAAATCATCAAAATCAAGTTTGATAAAGATGTGGTGTCGCCCAGCGGCTTTATCACCACCACACCCGCCCGCATTGCGCTCGATTTCCCGGGCACCGGCATCCAATTGGCGCAGCCGGTGTTGGAATATGCCGACCCGCTGCTGGGGCAGATTACCGCCGCACAAAACAACGACCGCGCCCGCATTTTGCTGGCCTTGAGCAAAGCCGGCCAATACAACACCCAAATCAAGGGTAATGAAGTGTGGGTATATGTGAGCGAAGCGGCCGAGCAAACGCAAACCATCGCAGCAGCCGAGAGCATCAGCAGCCGCACGCTGGGCAACGAGCCTGTTGCACCGCCCGCACCCCGCGCCCGCGCCGAGCAAGCTGTGGCCGGCGCCAATATTGATTTCCGCCGCGGCAACCGCAATTCAGGCATCATCGAATTCAACGCCCCCGCCTTTACCGGCGAGCCCGACATCAAGCAGCAAAGCGACCGCTTGGTAATCACCCTGAAAAACTACCCGCTGCCCGCTCAAGCGCAGCGCAGCTTGGATGTGTCTGATTTCAACACCCCAGTGCGCAATGTCACCCTCAAGCGCATCGGCAACAACACCCAGCTCACTATCCGCAACCAAGGCAGCTGGGATGTGCGCACCCAATCGGGCAACGGCCGCTACAGCTTTGAAATCAGCCAAAAGAGCAATATGGAATCTCGCGGCCTCAGCGCGGCTGCCAATCAAAAATCTTTCAGCGGCCGCCGCATTTCTTTGGATTTCCAAGATGTAGACGTGCGCACCATTTTGCAGATTCTGGCCAAAGAATCAGGCGTGAATATTGTGGCCAGCGACAGCGTAAACGGCAAAATGACCCTCAGCCTGAAAGATGTGCCGTGGGATCAAGCGCTGGATTTGGTAATGCAGGCGCGCAATCTCGATATGCGCCGCCAAGGCAATATCATCAATATCGCCCCGCGCGAAGAATTGCTGAATCAAGACAAAGCCACCTTGCAGGCGCAAAAAGAAATCGAAGAGCTGGGGCCGCTTTTCTCGCAAACCTTCCAGCTGAAATACAAAAACGTAGAAGAATTCCGCAAAATTCTGCGCATTGATGAAGACGGCTCCAGTAGCAGCAGCAACCGCAACACCTTGCTGAGCAGCCGCGGCAGCGCCCTGATCGATCCGGCCACCAACACCTTGATCATCACCGACAACCGCGCCGTGATTCAAAAATTCCAAAAGCTGATTGAAGAGCTGGATGTGGCCGCCCGCCAAGTGATGGTGGAAGCGCGCATTGTTGAAGCCGATGACGGTTTCTCGCGCGAAATCGGCGTGAAATTCGGCTATGCCGGCTCCAACGGCACCAACAGCTGGGGTTCCAACTGGAGCAATGCCCTGACCAATCATAATACCTATCAGGCCAATCAACGTGCCCGCGATGCCGCCACCCAAGCCAACCTGGCCGCAGCAGCACAGGATGCGGCCAGCGGCGGCTACACCGCCCGCGTTTTGCCCACGCTGGCCAACTTTGCGCTCGATCCCAATATCAGCCTGCCGGTGTCGGCTGCTTCTTCCAGCATTGCGCTGGTGCATTCGCTGGCTTCGGGTGCGCTGGGGTTGGAAATTGCCGCCATGCAGGAGCAAAACAAAGGCAAAGTGCTTTCCAATCCGCGCGTGTTGACGCAAGACCGCAAAGAAGCGGTGATCGAATCCGGCCAAGAAATTCCGTATGAAGAATCCACTTCCAGCGGCGCCACCTCGATTACCTTTAAAAAAGCCGTGCTGGGTTTAACCGTTACCCCCAATATCACGCCCGACGGCCAAATCATCATGAATGTGAAAATAAATAAAGACAATCCGATAGCCTGTACCGCCAGCGGCGTGCCCACGCTGTGTATCAGCACCAAGCAGCTGCAAACCCAAGCCATGGTGGAAGACGGCGGCACGCTGATTGTGGGCGGCATTTATGAAGAAGAAAGCAGCAATGTGGTAAACAAAGTACCGCTGCTGGGCGATATTCCGGTGGTCGGCAACCTGTTTAAATCGCGCGCGCGCAAAGAACGCCGCCGCGAATTACTGATTTTCATCACCCCGCGCATTATGGACAATATGGGCAGCACCTTGCGCTACTGATTCATTGATTGTGCATATTGCCTGCGATGTAGTAAACACCGATTGAAAATTTTCGTTTACAATGCCTGCTATGAAAAACATAGCAGGCAATATTTTTTTAATCGGCTTGATGGGTGCCGGCAAAACCACGCTGGGCAAGCAGATTGCGCGGCAGCTGGGGCGCGAATTCTATGATAGCGACCATGAAATCTGCACCCGCACCGGCGTGTCGGTGCCGACCATTTTCGAGCTCGAGGGCGAACAAGGCTTTCGTGAGCGCGAAAGCGCCGTGATCGATGAGCTGAGCAGCCGCAGCAATATCGTGCTGGCTACCGGCGGCGGCGCGGTGATGCGCGAAGAAAACCGCCAAAAGCTGCGCACGCGCGGCATTGTGGTTTACCTGCACGCCCACCCCGAAACCCTGCTCAACCGCACCCGCCACGACAGCAACCGCCCGCTTTTACAAGTGGAAAATCCGCTGGCCAAGCTGCAAGAGCTTTACGATATCCGCGACAGCATTTACCGCAGCACCGCCCACATCGTGTTTGATGTCAACCGCCACAGCTGCCAGAAAACCATCCAGCAATTGCTACACACCCTGCATGCCCGGAAATAATTTATGCACACCCTAACCGTCAACACCCCGTCTCACGCCTACCCCATTTTTATCGGCTCCGGCCTGCTGGAACAAGCCGACACGCTGCTGAAACCTTATTTGAGCAAAAGCGCCGCCATCATCAGCAATGAAACCGTGGCGCCGCTTTATCTGCACACGCTTCAGACGGCCTTAGACAAACTGGGCATCGCCCATTTCAGCATTATCCTGCCCGATGGCGAGCAATACAAAAACTGGCAAACCCTCAACCTGATTTTCGACGGCCTGATGCAGCACCGCGCCGAGCGCAAAACCACGCTGATTGCGCTGGGCGGCGGCGTGATCGGCGACATGGTGGGCTTTGCTGCCGCCACCTACCAGCGCGGCGCACCCTTTATCCAAATTCCCACCACCCTGCTCAGCCAAGTCGATTCATCGGTGGGCGGCAAAACCGCCATCAACCACCCCTTGGGCAAAAACATGATTGGCGCTTTTTACCAGCCCCAAGCGGTGCTCGCCGATTTGAGCGTGTTATCCAGCCTGCCGCCGCGTGAATTATCTGCCGGCCTGGCCGAAGTGATTAAATACGGCCTGCTTGGCGACCTGGCTTTTTTTGAATGGCTCGAAGCCCATATCGATGCGCTGATGCAGCAAGAGCCCGCAGCGCTGGCCGAAGCCGTGCGCCGAAGCTGCGCCATGAAAGCCGAGATTGTCGGCCAAGACGAAACCGAGCAAGGCATACGCGCCTGGCTCAACCTCGGCCACACCTTCGGCCACGCCATCGAAGCCGAAATGGGTTACGGCGTGTGGCTGCACGGCGAAGCCGTGGCCGCCGGCATGGTGCTGGCCTGCCGCCTGGCCGAGCAACAAGGCCGTCTGAACAGCGCCGACACCGCACGCGCCACCGCCCTGCTGCAAAAAGCCCGCCTGCCGGTGGCGCCGCCGCGTTTCAGCTTCGAGCGCTGGCTCGCCCACATGCAGCACGACAAAAAAGTCAGCAGCGGCATCATGCGATTTATCGGCCTAAACCGTTTGGGCGAAGCCAATATCAGCGAAATCACCGACACCGATATTCTGCGCCAAACCCTCGCACCTTATTTGGCTCCGTGAGTATCCGCTTGTTTGAATGTCAAAATAAATGCCGCAGCGCACTCATCAATATGACAAAGGCCGTCTGATACCAATTCAAAAAAGTAAGCTAACAAGGCGGCGAGCCGCAGACAGTACAAATAGTACGGCAAGGCGAGACAACGAAGTTAGGTTATTTTTTGGATTGGTATGAAAGCTTTTCAGCGGGTAGGTTGGGTTGCAAACCCAACAAATCCACAAGCCGTCTGAAACGTTGGGTTTATCAACCCAACCTACGCCGTTGTAAAATGGCGTTCCGTGTCACTTTTCTTGCATTTCACTATATAACAAAGGCCGTCTGAAAGGTTTTCAGACGGCCTCTGCATGCCATGTTGATAATGTCTATTTAAATGGCCATTATGCAGCTGCGTAGGTAGGCACGCCACCCAAAGCAGCATAATCCGCATACATTGCGCACGCATCGGTTTTAAGTTGCAACAAAGCCCATAGGCCGTCTGAAACCCTTTCAGACGGCCTTTTCGTGCCATGCAATGATGTTTATTTATTTGAACAGGCATCATACAACGCTCATCCTTGATTCCACATCAAAACAGCTTACCCGCATCCTGCCGCATGGTCATCCACACGCTGCGCAAACCCCATCCGAATCTGCATGTTTTGCATCATTTTTTTTCAGACGGCCTGTGTTTGTTTATATCGTTTATTTATATTAAGATAAGTCCATTGAGGCCGTCTGAAAGCAGGGAGCATTCATTTATGAGCAAACATCTTTTTGATGCACTATTTGAACCGCAGCACATCATTGTTATCGGCGCGAGCGAGCGGCCGCACAGCTTAGGCGAGCGCGTGTTAAGCGCTTTGCTGCGCGCGCCGTTTCAAGGCAAAATCACCCCAGTCAACCTGCGTCACAAAAGCGTAGGCGGCCTCAAAGCCTATCCAAACCTCAGCCGCATCAGCGAAGCGGCCGATGTGGCGCTGATTCTCACTCCCGCCGCAAGCTACGAAGCCTTGTTTAAAGCCTGTCACAAAAAGCAGATACGCCATGTGGTGCTGGTGCAGGATTGGGAAAACCAATCTGCCGATGCCCTGCCGCAAGCGCAGGCCGCCATCCAAAGCGCCGCCCGCTTGGGCTTGCACATCACCGCCTGCACCCCGGCCGCCATCCAAGTGCCCGCCAACGGACTCAACAGCGGCATCTATCCTGCCCGCTTGAGCGCAGGCAATGTGGCCGTGATCAGCTGGCATGCCGCCACCGGTGCCGGCATATTATCGGTGCTTTCCCGCGCCAAACTGGGCTTATCGCGCCACATCAGCCTGCAACCGGGCCTCGGCCAAACCCATTCCGCCGAGCTGCTTGATGCCCTCGATAGCGACCCGCTCACCCGCTTGGTTGTGCTTGAATACAATCCCGACGAGCCTTTGCGCGATTTATTCAGCGCCATCCGCCACCTGACACGCCAAAAATCGGTGATTTTGCACTGCACCCACCATGCTGACGAAGAAGAGCAAGCCATCTTGCGCCACCTTTCGCGCTATTGCGGCTTTCTCGTTACCTTCACGCCCGATGAAATGCTCGCCGCTATCCATGCCTTGGCTTGCGGCAAACTCGATGCCAAAAAGCTGCATGTGATTGCCAACACGCCTTGCGACTGGCTGCAATCACAAGCAGCCTCATTCGGCATCGCCCTGCAAATGGCCGACCGCAACCACACGCCGTCTGAAAGCCACAATGGCTATATCGGCAGCAACCCCAGCACCCTGCACTACCGCGGCTTGGCCGAAAACAATCTGCAAAGCCACCACACCGAAGCCTTGCTCGCGCTGGTGGTGCCTACCGCTCAAAGCAACGAAGCCGAAATCACCCACGCCCTGCAGCAATTGCAGCAACAACACCAAAAGCCATTATTTATCAGCAGCCCGCTTTCAGACGGCCTGCTGCAATTTCGCAACACCGGCCAGGCTTTGCGGGCTTTTTTCTACCACCACCACAACCACGAATTAAAAGCCTTGCGCATCCAAACCGCCAAGCCCCGGCCGGCCTATCTGAAAATGCCCGACTTGGCCGCACTCTCCGCCGCGCAAGCGCCCACGCCTGCGCAGCTCGCCCAAGCCCTGCATCTGCCCGAACACACTGCCCCAACACACGCCGGCGATATTGCGCTGTTGTTTCATATCCATCCCCGTTATGGTGTCGCTTTGTTTGCCCGCAGCGCCGCGCAAACCATGGCTTTACTGCCTCCCTTCAACACCTTGCAAGCCGAACGGCTGATACAGCAATTCGGCCTGAAGCGCCAGCAAAAAACCATCTACCAGCTGCTCTACAGCCTCAACGCGCTGCTCACCCACGCGCCACACCTCAACCGGCTCGACCTCACGCTTCAGCCCGATGGCAACGTGAAAATCACCGCTACGCCCGCATCCGCCGCGCACACCGCCATCAATGTGCGCACCCCCTACCCCCGCGCCGAGCAGCCGCTGTTCACCCTCAAAAACGGCCAAACCATTCCCATCCGCGCGATGACACCTGAAGATGCCGAGCTTGAGCAGCAATATGTGCAAAACCTACCGGAAAAAAGCCGCCAAAGCCGCTTTATGGCGCATGTGAAAGCGCTCAGCCAAAGCACGCTTGCCAGCTTTTGCAATCTCGACTACCAACGCGAAGGCGCGTTTACCGCCGAAGATGCCGAGGGCAAGCTGCTGGGCGTGGGGCGCTTCAGCTGCACACACTTTCCCGAGCAATGCGAATTCGGCATCAGCGTGGCCGAAAGCATGCACGGCCAAGGCTTGGCTTTTGCTTTAATGCAGGAAATCATCGCCTTAGCCGCCCGCCAAGGCTATCGGCGCATGGGTGCGGAAATCCTCAAATCCAATCTGCCGATGTTGAAGCTGGCCGAAAAACTCGGCTTTACACTTTCACCCTCGCCCCACGATTCGGAAATAGCCGAAGCCATACTCGACCTTTTGCCGCCTGCAAACAACACCAAACGTAAATCAAGGCAATAAATGCTTGCATAGCAACCACAAACTGCCCTAAAATTAGCGGTTTTCTATATCCACGATTTTCACAGAAGGAATCAACATGGTAGTTATCCGTTTAGCCCGTGGCGGCTCAAAACACCGTCCGTTTTACAACGTAGTGGTTGCCGACTCACGCAACCGCCGCGACGGCCGTTTTATTGAGCGCGTAGGCTTCTACAACCCCGTTGCCAACGAAAAGCAAGAGCGCGTGCGCCTCAACGCCGAGCGCTTGAACCACTGGGTAGGCCAAGGCGCGCAAATGAGCGAAGCCGTTGCCAAGCTGGTTAAAGAGCAGCAAGCTGCCGCCTAAGCCAAGCAACACTGCCATGACCGACACTCAACAACTGGTAGCCATGGGCTACATCAAAGGCGTTTTCGGCGTAAAAGGCTGGCTTAAAATCGCCGCCAACACCGAGCACGCCGACAGCCTGCTGGACTACCCCGAGTGGCAGCTCTCAAAAGACGGTCAGAATTTAAGCGTTACATTAGAAGCCGGCAAAGTCGCCAATGGCGAATTGCAGGTTAAATTCACCGGCATAGACGGGCGCGACGAAGCCTTTGCCCTGCGCGGCTACACCATCGAAATCGACCGCGCCGATTTCGCCCCCGCCGAAGAAGGCGAATATTACTGGGCAGATCTGGTCGGCATGCGTGTTGTCAACCGCGAAGGCATCGAATTGGGCAAAGTTGCCAATCTGATGGAAACCGGCGCGCACGATGTGCTGATGGTCAACGGCGAGCACGGCCAAAAGCTGATTCCTTTCGTTGCCCATTATATCGACCATGTCGATAACGACAGCCGCACCATCACCGCCGACTGGGGCTTGGATTACTGATGTTGATCCAGGCCATTACCCTATTTCCGGAAATGTTTGACAGCATTACCGAATACGGCGTAACCGGACGGGCAAAAAAGCAGGATTTATGGCAATTCAACGCCATCAACCCGCGCCGCTTTGCCGACAATAAACTGGGCTACATCGACGATCGCCCATTTGGCGGCGGCCCCGGCATGATTATGATGGCACCGCCCTTGCAGGCAGCCATCGAAGAAGCCCGTACACAACACACAGGCAGCAGCAAAACCGTTTATCTGAGCCCGCAAGGCCGGCCGCTCGACCATCAAAAAGTCGGCGAATTGGCTCGTTTGGATAATCTGATTTTGGTTTGCGGCCGCTACGAAGGCATAGACGAGCGCGTGCTTGCCCAAAGCATCGATGAAGAAATCTGCATTGGCGACTTTGTGGTTTCCGGCGGCGAATTGCCCGCCATGATGCTGATGGATGCCGTGTTGAGGCTGCTGCCCGGCGTGTTGGGCGATATGCAGTCGGCCGAGCAAGATTCTTTTGCCAACGGCCTGCTCGACTGCCCACACTACACCCGCCCGATAGAATTTCAGGGCATGGCGGTTCCCGAGATATTGCGCTCGGGCAACCACGCCCTGATTGCACAGTGGCGATTAAAGCAATCGCTGCAACGCACTTTAGCGCGCCGCCCCGATTTATTGGAAAAGCGCGAATTAACCCCACAGGAATCTAGGCTCTTACATGAAATAAAGCAAGAGGAACGAGAATCCCATTATAACCAGGACTAAAAATGAACTTGATCCAACAATTAGAGCAAGAAGAAATTGCTCGCTTGAACAAAGCCATCCCCGAATTTGCACCGGGTGACACCGTTGTGGTATCCGTGCGCGTGGTTGAGGGCAGCCGCAGCCGTTTGCAGGCTTACGAAGGCGTGGTCATCGCCCGCCGTAACCGCGGCCTGAACAGCAACTTCATCGTGCGCAAGCTCTCCAGCGGCGAAGGCGTTGAGCGTACTTTCCAACTCTACTCTCCGCAAGTGGAAAAAATCGAAGTTAAACGCCGTGGTGACGTGCGTCGCGCCAAGCTCTACTACCTGCGCGGCCTCACTGGTAAAGCTGCCCGCATCAAAGAAAAACTGCCGGCACGCAAAGGCTGATTCACAGCCGCCCAATGGCTCAATACCCGCTTTTAGCGGGTATTTTTTATTGCCGCACGAGAGACAAATTTCAAGCTGAAAATTAATGAAAGCCTCATTCAAAAAGGATTTCAAAGATTAAAATATTTTGAATACAGACTGTACGAGGCCGTCTGAAACTTTGGCATTTCAAACGGCCTCTTTGACTGTTGCGAAACACGCCTTGTCGCATGCGTATACGATTACGCCGCCAAAACGCAACTAATCACACCCTACTCTGTTGTGGCGGAACGCATACTGCGTTGTTCTATACGGCATCCTAAATTTGGCAGCCATAAAAAGCCCCATTCTGCAGACTCTGCGAAATGGGGCTTTTGGCATCAAGGCCGTCTGAAGCTCAAGACAATTTGCCGTGGCAATGTTTGTATTTCAACCCGCTGCCGCAGGGGCAGGGATCATTGCGGTGCACCGAGCGGCCTTGGGCGGCCAGCGTTTCGGGGCTGAAATCGTTGCCGGTCGGGTCAAATGCTTCGGTGGCCAAATCGGTGCGCGATTCGCCCAACACATCGGTCATCGCCGGTGCACCGGAGTGCACAGCCTGCATTTCTACCGGCGTTTGCTCCATCACGGCATCTTCGTTGCGCTCAATCTGCACAGAAGTCAGCAGCGTGGCGATATTGTGTTTGATGCCGCTCCACAGGCTTTCAAACATGGCGAATGCTTCGCGCTTGTATTCTTGCTTGGGATTTTTCTGTGCGTAGCCGCGCAGATGGATGCCTTGACGCAGATAATCCATGGCCGCCAAATGTTCGCGCCAGTTGCTGTCGATCACTTGCAGCATCACATTGCGCTCAAAGCCGCTCATGGTTTGCTCGCCCACCACGGCCACTTTTTCAGCATATTCCTGCTCCACTTGGGCGATCAGGCGCGCTTTGACTTCTTGGTTATCCAGCGTGTTTTCTGCTTTCAGCCAGCCCTGGATATCGGCATGCACTCTGAATTCGCCGGCAAGCTGCGCTTCCAATGCAGGCAGATCCCATTGCTCTTCCATGCTGTCGGGCGGCATGTGCAGATCAACCAAGTCGCCCACCACTTCTTCGCGGATGTCTTTGGCCAAATCGGTCACTTCTTTGCTGGTCAGGATTTCGTTGCGCTGATGATAGATCACTTTGCGCTGGTCGTTGGCCACGTCATCGTATTCCAGCACTTGTTTGCGCATATCGAAGTTGCGGCCTTCCACTTTGCGTTGTGCGCCTTCGATTTGGCGGGTGAGCAGGCCGTGCTCGATGGCCACGCCGCGCTCCGGTGCCAAGCGGTTGAGAATGGCGGCGGCGCGGTCGAGCGCAAACAGGCGCAAGAGCGGATCTTCAAATGAAAGATAAAAGCGGCTGGAGCCGGGGTCGCCCTGGCGGCCGGCACGGCCGCGCAGCTGGTTGTCGATACGGCGGCTCTCGTGGCGCTCGGTGCCGATTATGTGCAGGCCGCCGGCGGCCAGCACTTTTTCATGCTCGGCTTCCCAGCCGTTTTCCAAATCGGCAATGCGGCGGGCTTTTTCTTCTTCGCTGAGGCTCTCATCGGCATTGATGGCATGGCTTTGATGCTGCACATTGCCACCCAACACGATATCGGTGCCGCGGCCGGCCATATTGGTGGCCACGGTAATCATGCCCGCTTTGCCGGCTTGCGCCACAATCAAAGCCTCGCGCTCGTGCTCTTTGGCATTCAACACATTGTGCGGCAAACCTTGCTGATTCAGCAGCTTGGCCACCAATTCTGAGTTTTCAATGCTGGTGGTGCCCACCAGCACGGGCTGGCCGGCTTCATGGCAGCGCTTGATGTCGGCCACCACGGCTTCGTATTTTTCTTCGGCGGTGCGGAAAATCTGGTCGTTGGCGTCTTTGCGCTGCATCGGCCGGTTGGTGGGAATAATCACGGTTTCCAAGCCGTAGATACTTTGGAATTCAAACGCTTCGGTGTCGGCCGTGCCGGTCATGCCGGCCAATTTGTCATATAAGCGGAAGTAGTTTTGGAAGGTGATGGAAGCCAGCGTTTGGTTTTCGCGTTTGATGTCCACGCCTTCTTTGGCTTCTACCGCCTGGTGCAGGCCTTCCGACCAGCGGCGCCCGCTCATCAGACGACCGGTGAATTCATCCACAATCACGATTTCGCCGTCTTGAATCACATAGTGTTGGTCTTTGTGAAACAGGCTGTGTGCGCGCAAGGCGGCCATTAAATGGTGCATCAGCATGATGTTGCCGGTGGAATAAAGCGAATCGCCTTCTTTGAGCAAACCCATTTGCACCAGAATTTCTTCGGCGCGCTCATGACCGCTCTCGCTCAAAAGCACGGTGTGGGCTTTTTCATCCACCCAATAATCGCCCTCGCCCTCTTCTGTTTCCTGGCGCACAAGCATGGCGGGCACGGTGTTCATCACTTGATAAAGCTGCACGTTGTCATCGGCTTGGCCGGAAATAATCAGCGGCGTGCGTGCTTCGTCGATCAGAATCGAATCCACTTCATCCACCACGGCAAATGTGAGTGCGCGCTGCACTTTGTCGTATTGGTCGGTTACCATATTGTCGCGCAGATAATCAAAGCCAAATTCGTTGTTGGTGCCATACGTGATGTCGGCATTGTAGGCGCTTTGGCGGAAAAAAGGCTCCATCTCGCTCACAATCACACCCACGCTGAGGCCGAGAAAATTATAGAGTGGCTCCATAATGCCCGCATCGCGCCCGGCCAGATAATCGTTTACCGTTACCACATGCACGCCTTTGCCGACCAGCGCATTGAGATACACCGGCAGCGTGGCCACCAACGTTTTGCCCTCGCCGGTGCGCATTTCGGCGATTTTGCCCTCATGCAGCACCATGCCGCCAATCAGCTGCACATCAAAATGGCGCATACCCAACACACGGCGGCTGGCTTCGCGGCACACGGCAAAAGCCTCTTCGAGCATGCTCTCGAGCGTGGCGCCATTGGCCAGGCGTTGTTTGAATTCTGCGGTTTTGGCTTGCAGCGCTTCATCGCTGAGCGCCTGGATCTCGGCTTCGCGAGCATTGATTTTAGCGACGGTTTTACGATATTGTTTGAGCAGACGGTCGTTGCGGCTGCCAAAAACTTTCTTGGCTAAATTAGTAAGCATGTATGATTCCCTGCGCCTGAGGTAAAATAAGAAGGCAATTAACCCCGAATTCTAACACAAGCCGTTTGATAAGGTGACAATGCCGTCAGATATAACGATGGTTTTGCCGATTTCAAGCCAAGCGCGTTCCTTTTCTGCAAAGGCCGTCTGAACCATGAATCTCGATCATTTAGGCAAGCAAGATCCGCATTTGGCCAATTTGCTGCGCAGCGCGCATTACTGGCAGCGGCTGGATGCGCAAGTTAAGCAGATTTTGCCGGCCAACCTGCGCCCCCATTTCCAGACGGCCTGCATCGACAACGGCTGCTTAATCCTTTTGGCCGCCAACAATATGGCCGCTTCCCGCCTGCGCATGATTCTGCCCGGTCTGCTCGCGCAAGTGCAGCAGCTCGACCACAGCATTATCGAAGTGCGCACCAAAATCGTGCCCAAGCCGCCGGCCGCGCCGCGCGAAAACCGCCTGCGCCTGAGCAAAACGGCGCTCGACACGCTGGATGATTCCGCACAACAATTGCAACACCATCCCGAATTGGCCGAAGCGCTGCAACGCTTGGTGAGCCGCCACCGCAAATAAGGCGTGCCCACGTTTCACCCGCCTGCCGAGCCATAGCAAAACATTCATCTAAAATCATTATTTCTTGCCCAACACGATAAATTTGTGTATAAACATTGATGTAGCACAACGTTTGCACACTTCATCCGCCGCATACTGTGCAACACGTTTCGAGCGCATGGCGCACGAACACACCAACAAACGGCGCTTCGGCACAAGCTTCAACAAGTTTGCCGCCTAATGGTGCCGCAACATTCATCACAAGGAGTTTTTCATGAAAGCATATTTGGCGCTGATTTCCACAGCTGCTATCGCCCTGAGCGCCTGCTCGCAAGAGCCCGCAAAACCTGCCGCCGACACCGCACCGGCGGCCGCTTCTGCCACCGCATCCGCTCCGGCTGCCGAAGCCTCTGCAGCGGCCGCCTCCGAAGCCGCACCGGCCGCTGCCGTGGATGAAGCCTGCTCTACCGTTGTGTCTTCAGACGATGCCATGAAATTCGACACCGCCGACATCAACATCAGCAAAGCCTGCAAAACCTTCACCATCACCCTGAAACACGTCGGCAAAATGCCCAAAGCGGCCATGGGTCACAACATCGTGATCACCAAAACCGAAGACGTGGATGCCGTGGATAAAGAAGGCGCCGCTGCCGGCGTGGACAACGATTTTGTTAAAGCCGATGATCCGCGCATTGTTGCCCACACCAAACTGATCGGCGGCGGCGAAGAAACCTCCATCACCATCGACACCAGCAAATTCGCAGCCGGCAACAAATATGAGTTTTTCTGCTCATTCCCCGGCCACATCGCCATGATGCGCGGCAACGTGAATTTGGTGGATTAAGCCACACCCAATCTGCCAAAGGCCTGCTGATGCAGGCCTTTTTTATGGCCGAAATGTTCAGACGGCCTTACCCGTCCAAACACTTTGCGTTATGATATTCCATCTGCCCAAGGCCGTCTGAAAGCTTGCCATGCAACTGACCGAAATCGTTTATTATCCCGTAAAATCCATGCGCGGCCTCAACGCCGAAGCCGCCGATATCCGCCACGCCGGCATGCCGCACGACCGCGAATGGCTGGTGGCCACGCCTGACGGCATGTTTCTCACCGCGCGCAAGCTGCCGCATATGCTGCTGTGGCAGGCAGAGCCGCATTCAGACGGCCTCACGCTTACCGCGCCCGACGGCAGCCGCCGCCGCGTGTACCACCATGAATTCACCCAAGCGGCAGAAGTGGCGGTGTGGAAAGATCGCTTCGAAGCCCGGCACGGCAGCAGCAGCACCGATGAATGGCTCTCGCAGCAGCTGGGCGTGGCCTGCCGCCTTTATTACCTCGGCAACCCGAGCCGGCGCGTGCTCTCGTTTGCGCAAACCCCGCTTTCATTTGCCGATGGCGCGCCTTATCTGCTCACCAGCAACGCCTCGCTTACCCTGCTCAACAGCCAGCTTGAAGAGGCGGTGGAAATGCGCCGCTTCCGCCCCAACTTGGTGATAGACGGCCGCGAAGCTTATGAAGAAGACCGCTGGCGCATTATCCGCATCGGCGCCGTCGAATTCGAGCTTTTCAAGCCTTGCGTGCGCTGCGTGATGACCACGGTGGATTTGCACAGCGGCCAAAAACACCCGCAGCAGCAACCATTGGCCACGCTCGCACTCACCCATAAGGCCTGCTTCGGCATCAATATGATTGCGCGCAACAGCGGCCAAGTGCATTTGGGCGATGAAGTAACCGTGATTCGTTGATTGTAAAACCGGCGTCTGCGCACCATTCTTCATGCAGCAATTCGGCTCAAAGCCTTACTCGCGGACGAAATGCAAACAAACCCAAGGCCGTCTGAAACCATAAGCCGCCAAGGCGTCCTAACATTTCGTTTTTATGAGAGGGATTTTGTTCCTGAAAGTGCAGATGCAAGGCAAAAAACACAGCAAGGTTGGACACCTTATACCCATTCAAAAAAGTAAGCTAACAAGGCAGCGAGCCTGCGACAGTAAAGATAGTACGGCAAGGCGAGACAACGAAGTCAGGTTATTTTTTTGGATTGCTATTACGAGGCTTTTTAACGCAGCAGATGCGTTTTCAGGGGCGAAATACACCCATAAATCGAAATGTCAGGATACCCTAGGAGCCGCATCATGAATCTGATCAATCCGTTTGACACCCGCAGCACCACTTTTGCCGAGCCGATAGAAATGCTCTATGCCTGCCACGACAAAGTGCGCCGCTTTTGCGGGCAAACCCGGCTGCTTCCGGGCTATATCGCCGAACACGGCCGCAACGACATTGTGTTGCAAACCATCCGCCAAATCAGCCAATATTTCAACGTGGCCGCGCCCTTGCACCATCAAGACGAAGAAAACGATTTTTTCCCGCTGCTGCTGCAATACGCGCCCGAAGCAAAAGCCGATATTGACGAGCTTTTGCGCCAGCATGAAAACCTACATGCCAACTGGGCGGCGGTGCAAACCGAATTCGACAAACTGCACGAACATGCCGGCCACATGCCCGATGGCGAAATATTGGCCCGCTTCACCGCCGCTTATGATGTGCATTTAGAAATCGAAGAAGCCCTGTTTGCGCTGGGCAAGCAAAAAATACCGCCGCAAAAACTGGCCGAAATCGGCCGCAATATGGCGGCAAGAAGGCGCAGCACTTAGCCTCGGCCATCCATGCAAACGCCGCTGCAAATCCCAAACAAGCCCGAATATTAAGGTTTCAGACGGCCTTCGCTTTAAACGATACACGGGCTGTGCGCATCTGCAATACAACAATAAGAGGCCGTCTGAAAGAGGCCGTCTGAAATAGGTTTTCAGACGGCCTCATTCTCTTTCATTGCCACGCTTTCAACCCTAACCCAACAATAAAGCATCATCCGACACTTTTTCGCCACGGGTTTGCTCAAACATAGCCAGCAAATCGGCCACATCCATGCCCGCGCGTTTATCGCCGTGCACATCCAGCACCACCTGCCCTTGGTGCAGCATCACCGTGCGGCTGCCGTGGTCGAGCGCTTGGCGCATTGAGTGGGTCACCATCATGGCGGTGAGTTTGTTTTCATGGATGATGCGGTCGGTCAAATCCAGCACAAAAGCGGCGGTTTTCGGGTCGAGTGCGGCGGTGTGCTCATCGAGCAGCAGGATTTTGCTCGGTTGCAGGCTGGCCATCAGCAGGCTCACGGCCTGGCGCTGGCCGCCGGAAAGCAGCCCCATGCGGTCGGTGAGGCGGTTTTCCAACCCCAGCTTCAGCAGCGATAATTTTTCGCGGAAAAATTCGCGTGTGCTTTTGTTGAGCGCCAAACCCAAGCTGCGCTTTTGACCGCGCTTATACGCCAAAGCCATGTTTTCTTCTATGCTCAAGGCTTCGCAAGTGCCGGCCATCGGGTCTTGAAACACGCGCGCCACCAAATGGGCCCGTTTGTGTGCAGGCAATCGGGTAACGTCTTGGTTGTCGATGCAGATGATGCCGCTATCCACCGCCAAATCGCCGCTGATGGCATTGAGAAAAGTGGATTTGCCCGCGCCGTTGCTGCCGATTACGGTCACAAATTCGCCATCGGCAATGCTCAAGCTCATGCCGCGCAAAGCAGGGTTTTCAATCGGCGTGCCGGGGTTGAAGGTGATTTTGAGGTTTTCGGCGCGCATCATGATGTTTTTTTCCTTTGCAGCCAGCGTTTGATATAAGGCATGCGCAAGGCGATCACCACCAAAATTGCAGTGAGCAGGTTTAAATCCTGCGGACCGAAACCGATACCGCGCAAGGTGTCGCTGCCCAGCGCCAGCGCGATAAAGAGGCGGTAGAGCACCGCGCCGACAATCACGGACAACACCACCATCCAGATGCGTTTGCTCGGCAGCAGGGTTTCGCCGATAATCACCGCCGCCAAACCGATCACAATCGTGCCCACGCCGATGGAAATATCCGCCCCGCCCTGGGTTTGCACAAACAGCGCACCGCCCAAGGCAATCAGCGCATTCGACAGAGCCATGCCGATAATGATCATTTTAGAAGTGCCCACACCTTGCGCGCGCGCCATGCGGCCGTTGGCACCTGTGGCGCGCATGCTCAAACCCGCTTCGGTGGAGAAAAACCAATCGAGCAAGAGCTTGGCGGCGATAACAAAGCCCAAAATAATCAGCGGCTGCACCCAAAATTGGTTGCTGAAATCGGCAGCCACAAACGGTGTGAACACGGTTTGCTCACCGATCAGCGGCACATTGGGCGCGCCCATGATTCTGAGGTTGACCGAATAAAGCGCCACCATCACCAAAATGCTGGCCAAAAGCTGCAAAATTTTCAACGACACATGCAACCACGCCGTCACCACACCGGCGCACGCGCCGGCAGCCATGCCCGCAGCGCAGGCCAGCCACGGATTGATGCCGTTGACAATGCACACCGCCGCCACCGCGCCGCCCAGCGGAAAGCTGCCATCGGCAGTGAGATCGGGAAAATCGAGAATGCGGAAAGAAATCAGCACCCCCAGCGCCACCAGCGCATAAATCAGGCCGCTTTCAAAAGCGCCGAATAAAGCTTCGATAGACATAATGCTTTCTTTTTATTGTTGATATTTTGTTATTTAATATGTTTTATCAAATAGGCCGTCTGAAACCTTTCAGACGGCCTGAGGCACTGTTTGCTTTTCATCTGCGCTCAAGATTTGAGTCATAAACAAACTTGCCATTTGATAAGCCGCAAACAAAGCCTAGGGTATCCTAGCTCAGCCGCAGCCTTATTCCTGCACTTCGGCCGCTTCTTTCAACACCTCTTCCGACAAGGTCACCCCTTCTTCGGCGGCATTTTTCTTGCTCACAATCAAATCCAGCTTATCCATGCGCGAGGGAGCAATATCGCCCGGCGCTTCGCCTTTCAAAATACGCGCCACGATTTCACCGGTTTTCTTGCCCATATCGCGATAATTCACGCCCAGCGCCGCCACCGCCCCGCGCTTGACCGAATCGGTGTCGGAAGCCACCAGCGGCAGCTTGTTTTCCACCGCCACTTTATAAAGCGATTCATAAGCCGCCACCACATTATTATCGAGCGAGGTATAAATCAAATCGGCTTTGCCTTTGAGGCTGCGGGCAGCTGTGGGCACATCGGCGCTGCGTTGCGCCGGCGCGGCGGCCACTTCGATGCCTTGCTTGCCCAATTCCGTTTTCAGCTGCTCCAGCACCACGGTGGAATTCACTTCGCCGGGGCTATACACATAACCCACCGATTTGAGCGTGGGCACAATTTTTTTCATCAAATCGATTTGCGGCGAGAGCGGCAGCTCGTCCGACACGCCGGTGACATTGGTTTTGGAGGCTTCCCAGCTGCTCACCAGCTTGGCGGCCACAGGGTCGGTAACGGCGGCAAACACCACCGGAATCGACTTGGTGGCGGCCACCACCGATTGCGCGCTCGGCGTGGCAATGGCCACAATCACATCGGGCTTGTCACCGGCAAATTTCTTGGCAATCTGGCCGGCGGTGGCGGTGCTGCCTTGCGCGCTTTGAAAATCGACTTGCAGATTCTTGCCCTCTTCAAAGCCTTGTGCTTTCAATTCTTCCAGCACGCCTTGGCGCACATTGTCCAGCGCCGGATGTTCCACAATGGCGGTAATCGCCACTTTTTTCACATCAGCCGCAGCCGGTGCCGCCTCAGATGCTGTCGGCGCGGCAGCTTTTTGTTCGGCAGGCGAGCAGGCGGCCAAAAGCATGGCGGCCATGATGGCGAGGGGAAATTTTACAGATTGTTGCATGATCATGGTCATCTCTCGTTTGGGGTGCAGCCGTTGTGGCAGATGGTGCTAATCTTAGGGGAAAAAACGGGAAAATGCACTTCGTAAAGGCATGTAAATACCATACCAAAAACAGTTTTTAAAACATTAAATATCAAGCCACCGCGCCTTTTCGGCGCTTTATATTTCAAACCATTCAAGCTTGAATATTTTAACTGCCAAACCGGCACCCTATTCGCCCGAATATGGTTATTGCACATACAACAAGGCCGTCTGAAACATTCAGACGGCCTCTTGATTTCATTAACGCTTAAACCGCTGATTACTCGGGAATACGCAATTTTTGACCCGGATAAATCTTATCGGGGTTGCTCAACATCGGCTTGTTGGCTTCAAAAATTTTCATGTATTTATTGGCATCACCATAGTATTTTTTGGAAATGGCCGACAAAGTGTCGCCGCTCACCACATCGTGATAGCGCGCTTCGGCAGCAGCGGGGAAAACCAGCTTGTTGTCCACATCCGACACGCCGGTAACGTTGCCGGCCGCCAACACGGCTTTTTCGGCCGCTTCTTGCGAGGGCGCCGAGCCGCTGAGGGTAACTTTGCCGCTGGCACCGTCAAAAGCCACGGCCAAGCCGGTGAGGCCCAGATTTTGTTTTTCGATATATGTTTGGATGGCGGCAGAAGCTTTGCTGTTTAAATCTTCCACATTCGCAGCGGCAGCCGCGGCCACTTCTTTTTCATCTTTGCCAAACAGCTTCTCGCCTGCATTTTTAATAAAGCTAAACAAACCCATGGTTTCCACTCCTGATAATTAAACGATTCCGGCGCACCGGCTCTTTGCATCATCTTATCGGCCATGAGGCTTGGCAAGCAGCGCGGGCAGAGTATTACCTTGTTTTACAAAATGCCGCCGCGCCCGCCGCATTATTGCTACAATGCCCTTACTTTTTTCCGGCACGGCATCATGAGCGGCGACATCACTTTGCTTACCCTTTTTCTGATCGGCTTTTTCGGCGGCGGCCATTGCGTGGGCATGTGCGGCGGCTTATCGAGCGCGTTTGCCCTGCAATTGCCGCCGCACATCAAGCGCTTTTGGTTGATTGTACTTTTGAACGCCGGCCGCATCAGCAGCTACATCACTATCGGCGTGCTTTTAGGGCTGCTCGGCCAAATCGGCATTTCGCTCGACCAAACCCGCTGGCTGCAAAACGGTTTGTTTGTGGCGGCCAATGTGTTGCTGCTTTTTTTGGGGCTTTATCTGGCCGGCCTCTCCACTCTTGCCACCAAAGTGGAAAGCTTGGGGCGGCCGGTGTGGCGGCGCTTAAACCCGCTTTTGGGCAGGCTTTTGCCGATACAGTCGGTGCCCGCCTGCTTCGGCGTGGGCTTATTGTGGGGCTGGCTGCCCTGCGGCCTGGTTTACAGCGCTTCGCTTTATGCACTCGGCAGCGGCAGCGCCGCGCAAGGCGGCCTTTATATGCTGGCTTTTGCGCTGGGCACTTTGCCCAATTTATTGGCGATGGGCTTTTTTGCGGGGCAATTGAAAAGCTTTTTGCAGCACCGCAGCATCCGCCTGGCCGCCGGCCTGCTGGTGGCCGGCTGGGCGCTGTGGCAATTGCTGCAATTTATGCGCCACACATTTTAAAATCCGCCATATCAATAGGCCGTCTGAACGTTTGTAGGTACAGTTAGCGCAACGCATGCATACGCATAATACCAATCCAAAAAAATAACCTAACTTCGTTGCCTCGCCTTGCCGTACTATCTGTACTGTCGCAGGCTTCCGCCTTGTCAGCTTACTTTTTTGAATGGGTATAAGTTTCGAGCTTGCCTAGGGTCTGTTCACATTTCATCCGTGCGTAAGATTTTGAGCGCAAAAGCGCGCTTGCAAGGCGAAAAGCACAGCAAGGTTGGACACCTTGCGAGCATTTTCAACGCGGCAGGCGCGTTTTTGAGCCAAAAGATTGCCACGAGATGAATTGTGAACAGACCCTAAGCATTACCCCAAACCTAAAAATTAAAGAGGCTCTGAAAAAAGGCCGTCTGAAAAGATTCAAACGGCGTTTCCATGTTGATTAAATGATTATTCAAACAACATTATTTTAATTTCACGGCCGTGCCGCTCACGCTGACCATCATCATCATCGAGCCGCTCTGGCCGATCACCTCATAATCAATGTCCACGCCCACCACCGCATCGGCGCCGAGCTTTTTGGCATACGCTTCCATTTCGGCAAACGCGGTTTCGCGCGCTTTACGCATTTCGCGCTCGTATGCGCCCGAGCGCCCGCCCACCACATCGCGGATGGAGCCGAGCATGTCTTTAAAAAAATTAGAGCCTAAAATCGCTTCACCCACAACAATATCCAGATAAGCGGCGATTTCTCTGCCCTCAACCGAGGGCGTGGTGGTTTTCAGCATGGTTTGCTCCTTGCGATCAATAAGTGGATAGCCGGCAAATGGTTGCAGGCGCGCTTTTTTCAAGCCGCTTTCAGACGGCCTTTTTGCAAAAATGCCTGAAACACTCAAGCAGCAAGCAAGCCCCACAGCATGCGCGCGGCAATCACCAGCAGCAACAAGCCGAAAGCGAGCTTGAGCTTTTCCGGCGGCAGCTTGTGTGCCGCTTTCACGCCCAGCGGCGCAAACAGCATGGTGGCCACGCTCAACACCGCCACCGCCGGCAAATACCAAAAGCCCAACGTGCCCTCAGGCAGGCCGGCCACATTCCAGCCCGAATAAAGATAGCCCACGGCGCCGGCCACGGCAATCGGCCAAGCCAGCCCCGCCGATGTGCCCACGGCAGTGCGCACGGGCACATTGCAATAAAGCATAAACGGCACCGACAGCGAGCCGCCGCCTATGCCCACCCAGCTTGAAGCCATGCCAAACAACGAGCCCACCGCCGCCAGCCCCGCCGGCCCCGGCAGGCTGCGCGTGGGCTTGGGCTTGGCATCGGTTAGGGTTTTGAGCGCCACCAGCACCACAAACACAATAAAAAATATCTGCAAGGCTTCATTCGAGAGGCGCTTGGCCAGCATCGAGCCAATCATCACGCCCACCACCATGCCCGGTGCCATGCGCCGCACCACCGCCCAATCCACGCTGCCCTTGCGCTGCTGCGCCATCACGCTGGAAAACGTGGTAAACACCATAATCGCAAACGATGTGCCCACCGCCAAATGCTGCGCATGCTCGATGCCGCCCAGCCCTTTCATCTGCAACACCCACAACACCACCGGCACAATAATCATGCCGCCGCCGATGCCGAGCAGGCCGGCGATAAAGCCGGCAATGCTGCCCACCGCCAGCATCACCAAAATCATTTCTATATTCCACATATCACAGCTTCTTTTTTCAGACGGCCACCCTGAAAAATCGGGCAAACTCATGTTTCAAGGCAACTCATGTTTCAAACAGCAAAAAAGCCGCTTTGCAGCAAAGCGGCTGTGGTTTATTTTTGGGCTTTTGCCTGCCGCTGCCGCCGTTTGAGACGGCGCCAGCCAAACATAATATAGCCCGACAAGCTATAGCCCAGGAAAAACAAAAATAAAATCAGCGAGGGTTCCATCGCCACCACCAGCAACACCAGCATGGCGGCAATCATCGCCACAAAAGGCACTTTGCGGCGCACGTTGATTTCTTTGAAGCTCCAAAACGGAATCTGCACCACCATCGACAAACCGGCAAACAGCGTCACCAGCAAACACAGCCACTCCACCGCCGGCAAGCGCTCGTAGCTGTGGTTCACCCAAATCATACCCACAATCAGCGCGGCGGCGGCGGGGCTGGGAATGCCGATAAACCAGCGCTTCTCCACCTTGCCTATCATGGTGTTGAACAAAGCCAAGCGCAAAGCGGCGCAGGCGCAATAGATAAACGCCACCGAATAGCCCAGCTTGCCGAATTGGAAAAGCTGCCATTTATAGGCAATCAAAGCCGGCGCCACGCCGAAGCTCACCATATCGGCCAGGCTGTCGAGCTGCTCGCCAAAAGCGCTTTGGCTGTTGGTCCAGCGCGCCACGCGCCCATCCATACCATCGAGCAGCATGGCAATAAACACCGCAATCGCCGCTGTTTCAAACTGGTTGTGCATTGCCTGGGTGATGGCGTAAAAGGCGGCAAACAAAGCCGCAATGGTAAACGAATTGGGCAACAGATAAATGCTGTTTTGCCGCAACAGCGCTCTGCCGCCGGGGCGTGCGCCCGGATCCGGTGCAATATCCATAATTTTTCCGTGCAGCCGTTTCAGACGGCCTTTTCAATCAAGCAATCGATTATACCGCATATCAGGGCATTAAAATGTTTTGTTGAATTCGATAAAAGTGCGCAATTTGTCGTATTCATAAAAAGCATCGTTGCTGTTGTTGCGGTAATAAGCCACGGTGAGCCGCGGGGTGATGCCGCCGAAATGCAGGGCGCGGTGCCATAACGATAATGACGTGTTCCACTCGGTGTCGCGCCGTTTTTCCCCATCGCTGAAAAAACTCGCCGTTTGATAATGCCGCTGCGCCAAGCCCGCCTGCACGCGGGTGGAAATGCCTTTGGGCCATTCCTGCCCCCACGCAGCGCGGCCGCCGTAGCGGTTGAAATTGTCGCTCTGCGCATGGCCGTTACGCTCTTGATAAAAATCCAAGCCCCACAGCCAATATTGGCGGGCATTGGTATAAAACACCAACGAGCCGCTGGCTAAGCGGCTGTCGATATCGCTGCGCGCGCGCTGCATATTTTTCAGACGGCCGATTTCCAGCGCGGTGAGGCTCTGCAGGCGCGGCGTGTGCCAGCGGTTCCAATAAAAGCGTGCGCCGTTGGTGTAGCTATAGGCATCGTTGCCATAGATGCGCCGCTCGTGAAACGGCATCAGGCCGGTATCGGTGCGCTGGTCGGCATAGCCCGCGCCGGCAGAAATGCGCACGGTGGTGTCGTTATAGCGCCCGTAATCAGGGTAATATTTGCCATAACCATCGGCCGAAGCTTTGGCATACCAGCCGCCGCTGAGCGACCATTTTTTCTCCACCCCGGCCTGATAATTGATGCCCAACGCATCAATCGGCGCATCAAACGTCCAGCCGCGCCAGCAATCGTCATCAGCACCACCCGGCTGCGCGCGCACCGCTTCGCACTGCGCTTCGCTCAGATAAGCGCCCAAGCGCTGCTGCTTTGGCGCCTGATTGATGTTTTGCTCGCGGCTCACATTGATGCCGGCATAAAATTGCCACGAATCGCGCTTGCGCAAGGCATCTCGATATTGCGCCACCATTTCACGCGCGGCTTCGGGCAGCGGCTCGCTTTGCAGACGGTCAAACTGATCGGCCGCCGCTTCGTTTTGCTGGTCTTCAAACAAGGCCTGCGCCAGCCGCATGCGCACCGCCGATGAATCGGGTTCGGCCGCAATCAGCTCGCGATAAAGCTTAACCGCCTCGCCCGAGCGCCCTTCGGCCTGCGCCACCGTGGCACGGGCGAATTTGGCCAAGCCGGCATCGTGTTGCGGCCATTGCGTGTAAATAGGCAGCAACACTTTGATGCCGGCGATATTTTGCGCCGCCAACGCCGACACCATCGCGCGCGAGAGCAATTCCGGATTGGCCAGCAGCGTTTCAGCATTCACCTGCACCACACGGCTTTGCGCCTGCGCCTCTTCGACCAAGGCGCTTTGCTGTGCATCAGAGCGCTGCGGCTGCGCCGTGCGCAAACGCAGCTCAGGCTCGGTGCGCGGCTCAGGCGGCGGCGTATCCGCCCAAGCGGGCAGGCAGAAAGCGGCCAATATGGCGGGCAATAATTTTTTATGATTCATGTGTTTATATTTAATCCGTTGATGAGATATGGCGGCCACACGCAAAACAAAGCCTTTTGCGGTATACCTTTTATTTCTGAAAACAGGCCGTCTGAAAGCTTGGCGCAAGCAGCCAAAACAAAAACATTCTTGCGCTTGCGCACAAGCGTCGGATACGAGTATCCGACCTACATCGAAAGCCGATAAAGGCCGTCGGACAACAGCCGTAGGTCGGATTCTCGAATCCGACATTTGGCCGGCAAGGCCAAAACCATATAACCCAAGGCTTTTACAAAACCAAATATCTGCCGCACCCGTGCAGGCGGGTGCTCAGTGCAAAGCAGCGCTTTGCTTGTCTCGCACATTTCCGAAAATAATCAATTATCTATAAAATCAAATATTTGATTATTCTCGTTTGATAATATAGTGAATGTAAGAAAAAGTGATACAAAACTATGCTCTATAACGGCGTAGGTTGGGTTGATAAACCCAACGTTTCAGACGGCCTGGGGGCTTGTTGGGTTTTCAACCCAACCTACCCGTTGCGTCACTTTTTTTATGCATTCCACTATACCTAGCCATCCGACAACTGAAATAGTGCACCAAACTAGGCTCCTGCCTGCGCAGGAGCGACAGAACGGGCGTTTTGCATCGGTCGGTCTCCAGCCTTGTGCTTGCGCGCCAGCGTCGGATACGAGTATCCGACCTACATCGAAAGCCGGCAAAGGCCGTCTGATACCAATAAAAATAAATAAGCTATAATCGCCCCATGCCTAAACTGACCCCAAAAAACCACCAACTCACCGAGCATGATTTTATCAAACTCGCCAAAACCGAACCCCACCCGCGGGCTCGGACACGCTTGTTTATACTGCACCAACTGCAACAAGGCCAAGCACCCGAAGAAATCGCCCCACTGTTCGGATTGAATCCCCTTACCATACACATATTGCGGCGCAAATATTGGGAATTCGGCATCGAACAGGCCATTTACGACAAACAGCGCCCAGGCCGCAGCAGCAAACTAAAGCCGGAAGACCATCAAGCCTTCAAACAACGTATCATCGAAGAGCAAGAAAAGCGCGAAGGCGGCAGGCTCACGGCCGAAGACATCCATACCATCGCCGCTCAAGAATTCAATGCCCACTACAAACACAGCAGCAGCCTGTATCCTTTATTGCACCGTATCGGCATGAGCTGGATAACCGCCCGCAGCCGCCATCCACAGGCCGACCCGGAAGCGCAAGACGCTTTTAAAAAAACTTTGTTGACGAAGTAAAAGCCGTATTGCCTGAACACATCAAGCCCGAACAAGTCGACATTTGGTTTCAAGACGAAAGCCGCATCGGACAACAAGGCAGCCTCACCCGCGTATGGCACGAAAAGGGAAAAAGGCCTCGCCTTATCCGCCAACAGCAGTTTGAATACGCCTATATATTTGGCGCTGTTTGTTTAACAACGGGAGCAACAGCCGCTTTGGTGATGCCCGGTGTCAACAAAGAAGCGATGCTGCTGCATTTACAGCAAATATCGAAAGAAACCCCCGAAGGCCGGCATGCCGTGGTGGTGATGGACGGTGCGGGCTGGCATCAAGATTTTAATGAACTGAAAAACGTATCCATATTGAAACTGCCGCCATATTCATCGGAACTGAACCCCATAGAGCGGGTATGGCGGCAACTGAAGCAAACCTCCTTATCCAACCGTTGTTATAAGGGCTATGAGCAGATTGTAGAGGCTGGCTGCATTGCGTGGAATGCGTTGGTTGCAGAAAAAGACAAACTCTGTTCGCTGGTGGCTTGTGAATGGGCTTTATTATAGATTATTTATTTTGAATGGTATGAAAGCTTGGCACAAGCGCCCTGCCTGCACCAATAAAAACCGCCTGATTGCTCAGGCGGCCGGCTGTTCTGCACGGTTTATTGGCGTTTGGCGCCGTAGCCGCCAATCAGCTGCTCGCTGTTGTCGGCATTTTTCAGGCCGTAGGTGCCGCCGATTTCGGCCACGGATGCGCCGCCGTAAAATTTGCCGTTAAAGGTGCCGCTCAAAGCTTTATCAGCGGTGGCAACATTGCCTTTAAAGGCATTTTCACCCGCCGCCCACGAAGCCGTGCCGCTCATATTGAGCCTATCCGCAGCGGTGGACGTGCGCACATTGCCGTTAAGCGTGTGGATTTGCGAATCGCTGGTGGTAAAGCGCACGCCTTTTTTGGCAAAATCGGCCACGGCATTCACCTTGGCGGTAACTTGCTGCTTATCCAGATAGGCCGTGGTGATGCCTGTATAAGTGGCAGTGCCGGAAACCGGCATTTGCGCCACGGTGGTTTCGTCGCCCAAGCTTTGATAGCCGCGCAACACACCGTTGTTCGGGTCGATATAATGGGCAAAGGTTTGATAGGTCCAGCCGGCGGCGGCAGAATCGTGTATCACCACTTCGGTGCCGTTTTCAAACTGAATCACATACACGCCGTCAAAGGCTTTATCAAACACCAAGCCGTTTTTGTCTTTTTTGATGTAGGCCAGGTCTTTCAAAACGGTGTTGACCTTAGATTCCATTACTTCGCGGCGCCCCATATCTTGGTCATAAATCGGCTGCAATTTATCCACTTGCTCCAGAGCGGCAAGGCGGGCTTTAAGGTCGGCCTCAGGATCTTTCAACACTTTTTTCGCCGCTTCCAATGCATCGAAATTTTCTTTGATTTCCTTATCCAGCGAAGTTTTCACGTTGGAATACACGCCGCGGGGCGCACCGGTTAAGCCTTGGATATTCTCTTGGGTGGTGCCCGCCGAGCTGGCTTTGGTAGTAGCTGAATAAGGCGTGAGATAGCCCACAGGATTATTGCTGCTCAGCACTGCACCATCCACAACTACCGGGGCATTCGGGCTGATCACCAAGCTGCGGATCAGGCCGATTTGCGTGTCGAGCAGCGCGGGTTGGCCGTCCACCAAGCGCAGCTGCATATGCGGATTATGCTGCTGGGCGGTGTTGGAAGAAATAAATGAGGTGTGCAACGGCGTGGGCAGGTTGAGCGGCGGCAGGCTGTCGTTGCTGCCGGAGGTGCTACCGTTGCCGGAGGTGCCGCCGTTGCCGGAGTCGGGAGCGGTATTTTGGGAGAGCGCATCCAGTCGGGCTTTCAATGTTGCGCTGAACCAGGTTTTTTGCGCATCGCTCAAGGCATTATAAGCGGCGGCAACGCCGGCCGCCTGCGCTTTCTCTGCCTCAGTATCGGCTGTAGCCGGCAGCTTCGAGAACTGTTCGGCAATATTTTCAGCGGTTTGCGCATTGGTGTTAATGGTCGTAACCATAGCCTTCAGAGCATTGCGCGAGGCAAGCGGAACCAAATTTTTTTCCAGATCGTTCAGATTATTAAAAGCATCTACCGCCCTCTGAACAGCGGCAACATCGCCCACTTCCAGCGTGTCTGCCGCGCCGATGGCTTCAATCTGCAACCTTACCTTATTGGCCGCTTCCGCCTCTTCTGCATAGGCATTGGTATCGGTAGAAGATGTGTTGGGCGAGCCGCTGCTGCCGCCGCCACCACCACAAGCGGCCAACACGGCCACGCACACAGCGGTTAACGTAATTTGTTGGATATTTTTGGCTTTAGCCATGATAAAACCCCGTTTTGTTTGGAAATAATGTGAGCAATAAAAAATGAACTTTATTTTAGTTCAATATCTTGACGAATTATAACCTGTATACATAAAACATCAAACATAAATTAACTTTTTCTTGCATGATTGCCGGATTGATGGCTGTTTACCAAAACCCATCTGCATGCCGTAGGCCGTCTGAATGTTTGTGGTGCGCAGGCAGGCATGAGCTTATATTCGGCGGATACACGCATATTGGGTCGCAAGTTTACATGCGTACGGTTACGCCGCTGAGGGCGGTTAACCGTACCTACGCGCGGTGATCGTCAAACCCAAGGTTTCAGACGGCCTATGCATGAAAAAAGCAGGCCGGTGAAGGCCTGCTTGATGATAAAGCCGCAAATCAATACATGCCTTCGCGCTCTTCGCGGGTGCTGATGTAGATGTTTTTCACTTGCGTGTAGGCGGCGAGCATCATTTTGTGGTTTTCGCGGCCGATGCCTGAGGTTTTGTAGCCGCCAAACGGGGCGCCGGCGGGCAGGCGGTTATAGCAGTTTACCCACATGCGGCCGGTTTCCACGGCTTTGGCCACGCGCAGGGCGCGGTTGATGTTGAGTGTCCACACCGCGCCGCCGAGGCCGTATTCGCTGTCGTTGGCCATGGCGATCACTTCTTCTTCGGTTTTGAATTTAATCACGGTGGCCACGGGGCCGAAGATTTCTTCTTGGGCGATGCGGTCATCGTTACTCTGCGCGGCAATCAGGGTGGGCTCGAAAAATTCGCCTTTGCTCAAATCACCGCTCTCGGCACGCTTGCCGCCGGTGATGATTTGCGCGCCTTCCTGCTCGCCGATTTTCACATATTTGGTGATGGTGTCCATTTGGCCGGCGTTCACTTGCGCGCCCATTTGGGTGTCGTCTTCCCACGGCAGGCCGACTTTCACTTTTTTGAATTCTTCTGCCAGCGCGGCCACGAATTTATCGTAAATGCCCTCTTGCACGAAAATGCGCGAGCCGGCGCAGCACACTTGGCCTTGGTTGAACAAAATGCCTTTTTGCGCGCCCTCGAGCGCTTTGTCGAACGGCATATCGTCGAAGAAAATATTGGCAGATTTGCCGCCCAATTCGAGCGTGGCGGGAATCAGCATTTCGGCGGCGGCAATGCCCACATGGCGGCCGATTTCGGTGGAGCCGGTGAAGGCCAGCTTATTGAAGCCTTTGTGGTGCAGCATGTATTCGCCGGATTTGGAGCCGCGGCCGGTAATCACATTGAGCACGCCTTTTGGCAGCAAATGGTTGATTTTTTGGGCGAATGAAAGCAGGCTCAGCGAGGTGCTGGATGAGGGGTGAATCACCACGGTGCAGCCGGCGGCCAGCGCGGGAGCGATTTTCCAAGCGGCCATCAGGAAGGGGAAGTTCCACGGAATGATTTGGCCGACCACGCCGATGGGCTCGCGCAGCACAATGGAAATGTCTTCATTATAAATTTCGTTCACGCTGCCCTCTTCGGCCAGAATCACGCCGGCAAAGTAGCGGAAATGCTCGGCGCCCAGCGGAATATCGGCGGCGCGGGTTTCGCGGATGGGCTTGCCGTTGTCGAGGGTTTCCTGCAAGGCCAGCTCTTCGGCGTGCGCTTCAATCGCATCGGCGATTTTGTTCAAAATGGCGCTGCGCTCATACACGGTGGTGTGGCGCCAGGTTTTCAAGGCTTCTTGCGCGGCGGCCACGGCAGCATCCACATCTTCGTTGCTCGCATCAATAAAAGTGGCCAGCGGCTGATTGTTGGAAGGATTATATGAGGTGAGGGTTTCGCCCTTGCTGCCGTTGGTCCATTCGCCGTTGATCAGCAAACCATATGCTTTATCGAATACGTTTAAATCTTTTGCCATGATGGGTTCTCCTGAGATAACTGACTGTATGTTGGTGTGACATGCTATCGGTATGATTTTGCGCTCGTTCTCATTGCTATCGAGACCGATTCAGCTTAGCCGCAAACGCGGGGGATTTCAAGATGAAACCGAATGATATTTTATTACATGGCCGCATCAGTCTTTTGAAACAATAAAGCATTGTTGCAAAACAAATATTTACAAATTTCGGATACGACTTTTACTTTCATTAACGCAATAATAAAAGGCCGTCTGAAAGCTTTCAGACGGCCTTTTGCAAAGATCGGTGATGATTAGTTTTTATCCAAATCCACCAATTTGTTTTGCGCAATCCACGGCATCATGCCGCGCAATTGGTTGCCCACTACTTCAATCGGGTGCTCGGCGTTGATGCGGCGGCGCGCGGTCATGGCCGGGTAGTTGGTGGCGCCTTCAAGAATGAACATTTTGGCGTATTCGCCGGTTTGGATGCGTTTCAAGGCATTGCGCATGGCGTCTTTGGTGGCGGCGGTTACCACTTCGGGGCCGGTCACGTATTCGCCGTATTCGGCATTGTTGGAAATGGAGTAATTCATGTTGGCAATGCCGCCTTCATACATCAAATCCACAATCAGTTTCAATTCGTGCAGGCACTCGAAATAAGCCATTTCGGGGGCGTAGCCGGCTTCTACCAAGGTTTCAAAGCCGCATTTCACCAATTCCACCGCGCCGCCGCACAACACGGCTTGCTCGCCGAAAAGGTCGGTTTCGGTTTCTTCGCGGAAGTTGGTTTCAATCACGCCGCCTTTGGTGCCGCCGTTGGCCGCGGCATAAGAGAGGGCGATGTCGCGAGCTTTGCCGGATTTATCTTGGTAAACCGCAATCAGGGTGGGCACGCCGCCGCCTTTTTTGTATTCGCTGCGCACGGTGTGGCCGGGGCCTTTGGGGGCAACCATAATCACATCGAGGTCGGCGCGGGGCACGATTTGGTTGTAGTGCACGTTGAAACCGTGGGCAAAAGCCAGCACGGCGCCTTCTTTAAGGTTGGCTTCGATTTCGTTTTTATACACTTGCGGCTGGTTTTCATCGGGCAGCAAAATCATCACCACATCGGCCGCTTTGGTGGCTTCGGCCACGCTGAGCACTTTGTGGCCGGCGGCTTCGGCTTTTTTCCATGAGCCGCCTTGGCGCAAGCCGATCACCACGTTTACACCTGAATCTTTCAGGTTGGCGGCGTGGGCGTGGCCTTGCGAGCCGTAGCCGATGATGGCCACGGTTTTGCCTTTGATCAGGGAGAGGTCGGCGTCTTTATCGTAAAAAACTTGCATGGTTCAGATTCCTTGTTTCAAAAAAGGGGGTTAATTCATTAAAAAGGGTTGGTTTCGCGATTTAAGGGGACTCTGAAAAACTCTGGTGCATGGATTTTGCCAGCATTTTTATGCTAGGCAAGGCGGGGTTTTGAGGGAATAGTGTTTCTATTTCCTCAAAGTTCCAACGCAGCATAGCGTAAAAAGGGCGGTAAAAGCCGTCATCATGAGTTATTCAGAGCTTCCTTAAGCGTTGTCGGACACATCTTGCAGCAACACGATGTCGATGCAGTCGTTTTTGCCTTCAACGGCTTTTACAAAGCTTTGAAAATGTGCGCTGGCATTGTGGGCATCAAGGGCGGCTTGCGAAGCCCAATGCTCGATAAACACGAGCGTTTCAGGGCTGCCCGCTGCTTGGTGCAGATCGTAGCGCAAATTGCCTGCTTCGCGGCGGCTGGCGGTCACCAAGTCGGCAAATTGCGCCAGCAGCGCTTCACGATATTCGGGCTTCACCACCACGGTAGCCACAATTTTGATGCCGGACATGGCCTTGCTCCATTATCTTTTGCCAATCGGTCAATCAGAAATAAAACATGAGTGTTTTAAATCGGATTGTGTGCGCAATCGCTGTTCAGACGGCCTTTTAAAAAGCCTGAGGCCGTCTGAAAGGTTTGCGGCTGCGGCTTATACTTTCAAAATGCGCTCGCCGCGGCCGATGCCGGCAGCACCTGTGCGCACGGTTTCGAGAATCAGGCCTCTGCTGACGGTTTCGAGAAACGAATCGAGCTTGTCGCTGGTGCCGGTGACTTCGATGGTGTAGCTTTTATCGGTAACGTCTACCACATGGCCGCGGTAGATTTCGGTGAGCCGCAGCATTTCATCGCGATCTTTGCCCACGGCGCGCACTTTCACCAGCATCAGCTCGCGCTCGACAAAACGGCTTTCGTTTAAATCCACCACTTTCACCACTTCGATCAGCTTGTTGAGCTGCTTGGTGATCTGCTCGAGCACGGCATCATCGCCGTGGGTGACGATGGTCATGCGCGAGAGGGTTTTGTCTTCCGTGGCGGCCACCGAGAGCGAGTCGATATTGTAATCGCGCGCCGAAAACAAGCCCACCACACGGCTCATCGCGCCCGATTCGTTTTCCATCAGGATAGATAAGATGTGTCTCATGGCACGCTCCTTATGTCGTAATCGCGGTCGGTTACCTCATTAACATCACTGTCTTGCGGGGTTTCGCGCATATGCGGCGGCAACACCATTTCATCCAGGCCTTTGCCGTTGCCCACCATGGGAAACACGTTTTGCTTTTTGTCGGTGATGAAATCGAGAAACACGAAACGGTCTTTCAGAGCGAGCGCTTCACGCAATGCGCCTTCCACATCGGATGCTTTTTCAATGCGCATGCCCACATGGCCGTAAGCTTCGGCCAGCTTCACAAAATCGGGCAAGGAATCGAAATAGGTTTCCGATTCGCGGTTGCTGTAATAAAGCTCCTGCCATTGGCGTACCATGCCCAAATAGCCGTTGTTGAGGCAGATGGTTTTAATCGGCAGCTTGTATTGGAAACAGGTGGAAAGCTCTTGGATATTCATTTGAATCGAGCCCTCGCCGGTGATGCAGCACACATCTTTACTCGGGTCGGCCAAATAAGCGCCCATGGCATAAGGCAAGCCCACGCCCATGGTGCCCAAGCCGCCCGAATTGAGCCATTGCCGCGGCCGCTCAAACGGATAATATTGGGCGGCAAACATTTGGTGCTGGCCCACATCCGAGGTAATGATGGCATCGTTGTTGGTGACTTCGGCCAGGGTTCTCACCACCATTTGCGGCAGGATAATGTCGCCATCAGCTTCGGGAATGCGCAGGCAGTCGCGGCTGCGCCAAGCCTCCAGGGCTTCCCACCATTTGGCCAGCGCCGCTTCGTTGAAGGTTAATTCCTGCTTTTTCCAAATGCAGGCAAAGTCGCGCAACACGTTTTTCACATCGCCCACAATCGGCACATCGGCTTTCACACGCTTGGAAATGCTGGAAGGATCGATGTCGATATGAATGATTTTTTTCGGTTTTTCGCTGAATTTGGCCGGCACCGACACCACGCGGTCGTCAAAACGCGCGCCCACAGCCACCACCACATCGGCATTATGCATGGCCAGATTGGCTTCATAAGTGCCGTGCATGCCGAGCATGCCGAGGAATTGCCGGTTGGAAGAAGGATAAGCGCCCAAGCCCATCAAAGTGCCGGTGCACGGCACGCCGGTGAGCTGCACAAATTCGGTGAGCTCTTGCGCGGCATTGCCCAGCACCACGCCGCCGCCGAAATACACCAGCGGGCGCTTGGCCGCAGCCAACATTTGAATGGCTTTTTTGATTTGACCGGTGTGGCCGTTGACCACGGGTTGGTAAGAACGGATGAAAATATCTTCCTGAGGATAGCTGAATTTGGCCATCGCTTGGGTAACGTCTTTGGCCACATCGATCACCACCGGGCCCGGGCGGCCGCTGCGGGCGATTTGAAAAGCTTTTTTCACTGTGTCGGCCAGCTCGTGTATGCTGGTTACGAGAAAATTGTGCTTCACGCAAGGGCGCGACACGCCGATCATGTCGATTTCCTGAAACGCATCGCTGCCGATGGCCGGTGTGCCGACCTGGCCGGAAATCACCACCATCGGAATCGAATCGGTGTAGGCTGTGGCAATGCCGGTAATCGCATTGGTGGCGCCGGGGCCGGAAGTGACCAAAGCCACGCCCACTTTGCCGCTGGTGCGTGCATAAGCATCGGCCGCATGCACTGCCGCCTGCTCGTGGCGCACTAAGATATGCCGGAATTTGTTTAGCTGGAAAAGCGCATCGTAAATTTCAAGAACTGCGCCGCCGGGATAGCCGAAAACGTATTCCACGTTTTCCGCTTTAAGACTCTGCACGAGAATTTGTGCACCGGATAATTGCATAGCAACCTCTTTTGTATCGTGCGTAAACCAATAGGGGCAACCGGCTTCGCCACCGCACCTGTAATGCGATTGAGGCAGGCAGCGGTTTAGGGTACGCGCACTGCCGCAATCCGGCGACAACCAAGCTGCCCAGTCAATTCATTCAGGCACTTGAGAGTTTATGAAAAAGGAAACCACACCTTAACCGAAACCGCGCGGGTCGGCAAGATAAAAACTTGCATTGTTTAACACAATTTTTTTCATACACAGATTAACGGCCGATTCGGCGCAGCCCTTGCAGCGGCCTGCCTGCGTGCTTTGGCATGTTGCAGCCATGCAAAACGGGCAGCCCGTGTAAACCACCGGCTGCCCGCATAATAAAATTTGGCGCACCCAACAGGGATCGAACCTGTGGCCTCCAGCTTCGGAAACTGACGCTCTTCCAACTGAGCTATGGGTGCGGATTTCAAAGAAGCGCAATTATCGCACAAAGCGGCCGCCGCGCAAAATATTTGTGGCAAACACACACCGCCAGAATATTTTAAAGGTGCAAAAAAAGGCTTCAGACGGCCTTTCGAAAAAAAATCCACCTTATTTTGAGCTAAACTAAGTTTTAAAGATTGGAAAGCCACCGCGAATTCAGTATAATCCAGCAAATTATTGTTAATACAATTTAACAAACAATTCATCTACAACAATTATTTTCGTCACAACCACCAAACGGCGAGGCCAACCAAATGAATCACCTTAACAACAAGAATGCCCGAGGTTCTGCTCTGACTACCCTTTTGGGTGGTATCGTTATTCTGCTTGCAGTGTTGTTTTTCCTGGTTAAGCTGGCCACCAGCGGCTATTACAGCGATGTTGAGCAAAGCACCCAATCTGCCACCGAAACACGCATTATGCCGGTGGGCAACGTTACCATGGGCGACGGCACCCCGGTGGGCCAGCGCACAGGCGAGCAGATTTTCAACAAAATCTGTATCCAATGCCACGCGGCCGACAGCGTGGTGCCCAATTCACCCAAAGTCACCCACAACGGCGAATGGGCGCCGCGCATTGCACAAGGCTTCGACACCTTGTTCAACCACGCCCTCAACGGCTTTAACGCCATGCCGGCCAAAGGCGGCGCAGCCGACTTGACCGATGATGAGCTCAAGCGCGCCATTGTGTATATGACCAACCAATCGGGCGGCAACTTTGAAGCGCCTGCCGTGGGCGCAGCCGATGCCGCCGCATCAGATGCTTCGGGCGCCGATGCCGCCGCCGCGCCGGTGGCCGCCGGCAGCGCCGATGGCAAAAAAGTGTTTGAAGGTTTGTGCATGGCTTGCCACTCTGCCGATTCCGCCATTCCGTTTTCACCGAAAATCACCCACAACGCCGATTGGACTACACGCCTAAAACAAGGCAAAGCCACCTTGGTGAAACACGCTATTGAAGGCTACACCGGCCCGGATGGCGGCGTGATGCCCCCCAAAGGCGGCAATGCCAACCTCACCGATGCCGAAATCGAAGCGGCTGTGGTGTATATGGCCAACCAATCCGGCGGCAACCTGAAATAAACCGCAGGCCGTCTGAAACAAAAAAGCGCATTGTGATGATGCGCTTTTTTTGTTTCAGACGGCCTGCCCGATAGTTTGCGTTATTCTCGTTATTCTATGGCTGCTTTGCCTTTATAATCCCCTTTCATTTTCAGACGGCCTGAACAATTTATGATGAACACCCAACTCTATATCGGCATCATGTCCGGCACCAGCATGGATGGCGCAGATGCCGTGCTGATCCGCATGCAGGGCACGCGCTGGCTCGCTGCTGAGGCGCATGCGTTTGCGCCCTATGGCCACACGTTGAAAGCCGACTTGCTCAATTTGCAAAACTGCGGCAACAACGAATTGCATCGCAGCATGCTGCTCTCGCAACAATTAAGCAACCTTTATGCCGGCGTAACGGCCGATTTGCTCGCACAGCAAGGCTTAACGCCTGCCGACATTACCGCCATCGGCTGCCACGGCCAAACCGTGCGCCATGCGCCCGAAGCGGGCTACAGCATTCAGCTGGCTGATTGGGCGCGCTTGGCCGAATTGAGCGGCATTTTCACCATCGGCGATTTCCGCAGCCGCGATTTGGCCGCCGGCGGCCAGGGTGCGCCTTTGGTGCCGGCGTTTCACGAAGCGCTTTTTCACAGCCCGCACGAAACCCGCGTGGTGCTCAACATCGGCGGCATTGCCAACATCAGCGTGCTGCCGGACGATGCACCTGCTTTCGGCTTCGACACCGGCCCCGGCAATATGCTGATGGATGCCTGGGTGCAACATGTGTGGCAGCAGCCTTATGATGCCGATGGCGCCAAAGCCGCCCAAGGGCGCGTGTTGCCCGACTTGCTCGCCGCCTTGCTCGCCCACCCTTATTTTGCGTTGCCCCACCCGAAAAGCACCGGCCGTGAGCTGTTTTCGCTCGCATGGCTGCACACCCATTTAAACGGCGCTGAAAACGCCCACGACGTGTTGCGTACCCTGCTTGAATACAGCGCACAGAGCATTGCGCAAGCCATCGACAGCAGTGCGCCTGCCGCGCGGCAAGTGTATGTGTGCGGCGGCGGTATCCGCAATCAGGCGCTGATGGCGCGCCTGAGCACCCTGCTTGCGCCGCAACAAGCCGCTTTACACAGCACCGCCGAACTGCAGCTCGACCCGCAATGGGTGGAAGCCGCCGCCTTCGGCTGGCTTGCCGCCTGCTGGATAAACCGCATCCCCGCCGGCACCCACCACGCCACCGGCGCACACAAACCCTGCATCTTGGGCGCCGGCCATTACGCTTGAGCCTCTTGCCTGCCAAACCATAAGGCCGTCTGAAACGCTTTGCTTTCAGACGGCCTTTTCCCCTAAATGCAGCGCAATATTGTATAATTTGCCGGTTTGACAGCACGTTCAAAAATAAGTCGCAAAGGTGGCCGCAGGCACGGTTACATTAATGCAGCCAGACTATTTTTAAACGAATGCTTGATTCCCGCGTGCAACCATGCGCCGCATAGGTTGTCACACCGCTTTATCCTCTGTGACCGTGCTTTTCAGACGGCCGCCCGATTCCGAATACTATGGCCAACAAGTCCCCCCAGCGCAGCACCCGCACCAACAGCAAACCGATAAATGCCAAAGCCGCAGCCGACAAACCGCCGCGCAAGCCCAAAGGCGTGGTGAAAAACGAAGGCAAAGCGCCGCGCCCTTCGCATGTAGTCAACCTCATCAACGACACGCTATGGCTCTTGGCGCTGGCCGCAGCGATTTTTGTGGCGCTCTCGCTGGCGAGCTTCACCATGACCGATCCGGCCTGGTCGCGCAGCGTGGCCGCTTCAGATGAGGCGGTGCGCAACCTCGGCGGCCTTTTCGGCGCTTATCTGGCCGATGTGGGTTATTATCTTTTCGGCTTATCGGTGTGGTGGTGGGTGATTGCCGCCTGCGTGTTTTTGTATAAAAACTTCCGCCCGCTGCACAACGACGAGCAAAAAACTTACAACACCACCATAGCCGCCATCGGCCTGCTGGTGCTCTTAATCTGCAGCCCGATTCTGGAAGTGTTTGCCTTTAAAACCCAGCTTGCCGAAGCGCTGCCGGTGGGCGCGGGCGGCATGATAGGCTCGTTTGCCGCACAAGGCATGAGCTGGCTGTTGGGCACTTCGGGCAGCCTGCTGATTATTCTGGTGATTATGCTTTTGGCTTTATCGCTGCTGGTGCAGGCTTCATGGTTGGACATTCTCGAAAAAGCCGGTGGAAAAATTGAATGGCTGTGGCTGAAGCTTATCCGCAAAGAGCACAAATACATCAAAGAGCTGCCCGATGCCAAAACCACCCGCCGCATGGTGCGCGAAGCAAAAAACATCACCGCCGAGCCGGTGGAAAAAATCGACGGCACCAGCAGCAACCGCAAAGCAGTGGCCGTGTCAGTGGCGCCGCCGAGCGCACCGGTGCAGCCGGCTTTGTTTGACGAAAAAGGCCAAGCCGCCGAGCCCTTGCCCACAGGCGAATACAGCAAACCTTCATTGGCACTGCTGCGTCAGCCGCAAGGCGAAGCGCCCGTGGTCAACCCCGATGTGTTGCAGCAAACCGCCGAGCGCATCGAAGCCAAGCTGGCCGAATTCGGCATCGGCGTGCAAGTGGTGTCGGCCACCGCAGGCCCTGTGATCACCCGCTTTGAAATCGAGCCGGCGCAAGGCGTGAAAGGCAGCCAGATTGTGGGGCTGGCCAAAGATTTGGCGCGCTCGATGTCGTTGCAGGCCGTGCGCGTGGTGGAAACCATTGCCGGCAAAAACACCATGGGCATCGAATTGCCCAACGCGCGCCGCCAAGATGTGATGCTGAGCGAAATTTTAGCGGCTAATGTGTTTACCGAAGCCAAATCCAAGCTCACCGTGGCGCTGGGCAAAGACATCGCCGGTGTGCCGGTGGTGGGCGATTTGGCCAAAATGCCGCACCTTTTGGTGGCCGGCATGACCGGCTCGGGCAAATCGGTGGGCGTAAACGGCATGATTATGTCTATGCTTTTCAAGGCCACGCCCGAAGAAGTGCGCTTTATCATGATCGACCCGAAAATGCTCGAATTGAGCATTTACGACGGCATTCCGCACTTGCTCTGCCCCGTGGTTACCGATATGCGCGAAGCCGGCCAGGCGCTCAATTGGTGCGTGGCCGAAATGGAAAAACGCTACCGCCTGCTCTCGCATGTGGGCGTGCGCAATATCGAGGGCTTCAACCAAAAAGTGAAGCAGGCCAAAGCCGCCGGCAAGCCCTTGCTCAACCCCTTCAGCCTCAACCCCGATGCGCCCGAGCCGCTCGAAACGCTGCCGATGATTGTGCTGGTGATTGATGAATTGGCCGACCTGATGATGACCGAGCGCAAATCGGTGGAGCAGCAAATCGCCCGTCTGGCGCAAAAAGCGCGCGCCGCCGGCATCCACATGATTGTAGCCACCCAGCGCCCGAGCGTGGACGTGGTTACCGGCTTGATTAAAGCCAATATTCCCACCCGCATGGCTTTTACCGTGCAAAGCAAAATCGACAGCCGCACCATTCTCGACCAAATGGGCGCCGACGAATTGCTCAAATACGGCGATTCGCTCTTTCTGCAACCGGGCAACGCCGAGCCCACCCGCTTGCAGGGCGCTTTTGTATCGGATGACGAAGTGCATCAAATTGTGGCCCACATCAAGCGCCAGGCACCCACCAACTATATCGAGGGCTTGCTCAGCGGCGAAGCGGCGCTGGAAACCACCAACACCGTCAACCCCAATGCCGACAGCGACGAATTATTCGACCAGGCCGTGGCTTTTGTGCTCGAATCGCGCAAAACCTCCATCTCTTCGCTGCAGCGGCAATTGCGCGTGGGCTACAACCGTGCCGCCAACCTGATGCAGGCGCTGGAAGATGCCGGCGTAGTGTCGCCTGCCGATGTGGGTGGCAGCCGCCGCATTCTGGCGCAAAAAGACAATTTGTAAACATTTAAAGGCCGTCTGAAAACTTTTCAGACGGCCTGATTCATGCCACGAATGCCCATTCAAAAAAATAAGCTTACAAAATAAAAGCAGTTCGACAGCGCCATCCGTGCAGGCCGGATTCTTGAATCCGACATTTAGCCACCGGCCAAACCGATACGAGTGCCTTGTTCTACGAACAAGTGTCGGATTCAAGAATCCGACCTACGGGCTGCGTTGAAAATCTGCTACAAAAAAGATTGCAAACAGGCTCCAAAAAGCGCAACTTGCCGCGATATGCCGTCTGAACCGCTTTTCCACAAGGACAAACATGCCCCGTTTTCTGCCCGAACCGGCTCTGCCTTTTTCGCAACAACAGCGCACCGCCGTGCTGCTGCTCAATCTCGGCACACCGGCCGCGCCCACCGCCGCCGCCGTGCGCCCTTATCTGCGCGAATTTCTTTCCGATGCGCGCGTGGTGGAATTGCCGCAATGGCTGTGGCAGCCGATTTTGCAGGGCCCCGTGCTCACCTTGCGGCCGAAAAAAAGCGCCCACGGCTATGAAAAAGTGTGGCTGCCCGAAGGCTCGCCGCTGGCCGTGTTTACCGAGCGCCAGGCCGCCGCATTGGCGCAAAAGCTGCCCGAACACATTATCGTGCGTCACGCCATGACTTACGGCGAGCCCTCTGTGCCGCGCACCCTTGCCGAATTGAAAGCGCAAGGCGTCGGCCGCTTATTGGTGCTGCCGCTTTACCCGCAATATGCCGCTTCCAGCAGCGCCGCCGCGCTCGATAAAGTGTTTGCCGTGTTGCAGCAGCAGCGCAACCAAATGAGCGTGCGCACCATCAGCCGCTTTTACGATGATGCGGGCTATATCAAAGCCATGAAGCAGCACATCGAAGCCTATTGGGCGGTGCACGGCCGCAGCAGCAAGCTGATGCTGAGCTTTCACGGCATCCCGCAGGCCGGCCACGACCAAGGCGACCCCTATCCCGAAGAATGCCGCCACACGGCAAAACTTTTGGCTGCCGCTTTGAACCTGGCCGAAACCGATTATCTGGTGTCGTTTCAAAGCCGTTTCGGCAAAGCCAAGTGGGTGGAGCCTTCAACGCAGGATTTGTTTGACAGCCTGCCCAAACAAGGCACCACCACGCTAGACGCATTCTGCCCCGGCTTTGCCGCCGACTGCCTCGAAACCATGGAAGAAATCGCCATCGCCGGGCGCGAGCAGTTTCACGCTGCCGGCGGCGAACAGTTTCACTATATTCCCTGCCTCAACGACAACCCGGCTTGGATTGACGCGCTGGCGGCATTGGCGGAAGAAAATCTGCACGGCTGGCTGTGAAAATGCACGTTTGAAACGATAAAGCTGCTGTCGCTTAACGAAAGCACACTTGCACAAAAGAGGCCGTCTGAATGTTCAGACGGCCTCTTTGATCAAACCCTCAAATCACGGCACATCATGCCCTTGTGCTGCCGCATACACGGCTATCCATTCTTCTTCGGTAAAGCGCACAGCAAGCGCATCTGCCGCATCGCGGATGCGCGCCAAACGCCCGGAGCCGACAATCGGCGTGATTTTGGCCGGATGCGCCAGCAACCAGGCATAGGCTAGCGTGTCGAGCCGGGTTTCGCCCTGCCGCTCGCCGGCGGCCAACAAGGCTTGGGCAACACGGCGGCTTTGCAAATCGGCCTTGTCAAACAAGCGCCCGCCGCCCAAGGGCGACCACGCCATCGGCTGCACGCGTTTTTCCAAAAGATAATCCAGGCTGCCGTCTTCAAAAGGCGCCAAATGCAGCGGCGAAATCTCAATTTGATTGGTGGCCAGCGGCTGGTCGACATACGATTGCAGCATGCTGAATTTCTGTGCGCTGTAGTTTGACACCCCAAAATGGCGCACCAAGCCGCGGCGGTGCAAATCATCAAACGCAGCGGCGATTTCTTCGGGATGGGCGCAAGGCGAGGGGCGGTGTATCAGCAGCAAATCCAGATAGCCGCATTGCAGCTTTTCCACCGAGCGCTCGGCCGACCAAACAATATGGGCGCGGCTGTTGTCGTAATGTTTGCTTTTCATTTCCGGCAATTGGGCATTGGGAAACACAATGCCGCATTTGCTCACAATAGTCATCTGCTCGCGCAGGCCTTTTTCCAGCGCCAGCGCCTGCCCGAATGCCTCTTCGTTGGCAAAGCCACCGTAGCAGGCGGCATGGTCGAACGTGCGGATGCCGAGCGAGAGCACATCGTGAATCAGCGCCAAATAACCCTCGGCATTCAAACCCCACTCATGCGCACGCCAATAGCCATGCACCAAACGACCCAAATTCAAATCTTGTCCAGACATAACCGGCCTTTCATGTTTTTTTCATTCACCTATGAATTATAACCCAAAGGCCGTCTGAACCCTTTCAGACGGCCTTCGATTTTTATAAGTTTTTCACACGAACGAGCAATATTTCAAAAAATTAATTTTGAATTACTTTGTTATATACAAAAATATGGATTCCGACCTGAGTCGGAATAATACCAATTTAAAAAAGTAAGCTAACAAGGCGGAAGCCTGCGACAGTACAGATAGTACGGCAAGGCGAGACAACGAAGTTAGGTTATTTTTTTGGATTGGTATAACGGGTCGGAATGATTTTGAAGGCTAAGCGGCATGTTGTAAAGGTGAGGCCGTCTGAATGTTCAGACGGCCTTCTGTTTACTTCTTGCTCAGTGTCAGCCCGCTCCAGCCAAACAGCAAAGTCAGAATCAAACATAAATAGCAGAAAAACGCATAAGGCAGATAATCCCACACCGGCACGCCCAGCACTTGGCTGATAAACACGCCGCACACGCTCCAAGGCACCAGCGGGTTAATCACCGTGCCGGCATCTTCCAGCGTGCGCGAGAGGTTGCGCGGGTGCAGGCCGAGCTTGTCATATACGGGCTTGAAGGTTTCGCCCGAGAGCAAAATGCTCAAATATTGCTCGCCGATCAACACATTCACCCCCACCGCCGTGGCGGCCACGGAAAATGTGGCGCGGCCAGCATTGGTGAGAAAACGGCGCATGCCTTCCAGCAGGCTGGGAATAATGCCCAATGCAAACAAAAGCCCGCCCAGGCTCAGCCCCAAAATCACAATGGTTTGGGTGAAAAACATGCTCTCGATGCCGCCGCGCGACACCAGCCGGCTGATGTTTTCAAAGCTGCCATCAAGCTTGAAGCCGCCGTAAAACCAGCTGCCCAGCTGCGCCAAATCAGGGCGGCTGTGCAGAAAAGTGAGCGCCAACGCCAGCGCAATGGTGGCCATCATCGCCACAATCGCATTCACCTTGCGCACGGCCAGCAGCACCAGCAAGGCAAAAGGCAGCAGCGAATAAGCATGCACCAGCCCTGTGGCGGCGAGCTGCTCGCGAAACACCGCCGTGCCGCCCAAATCGCCCGCGCCCACCGCCGGCAGCAGCCATAAGAGCAAGCCCGCTGTGATCACCCATGCCGGAATGGTGGTGTAGGCCATATTGCGAATGTGTTCAAACAAATCGATGCCCACCACCGATGCGGCAATGCTGGTGGTGTCGGAGAGCGGCGACATTTTGTCGCCGAAAAACGCGCCCGACACCACCGCGCCCGCCGTCATCGCAAGATTGGCACCGAAAGCCTCACCCATGCCGATAAAAGCCACGCCTATGGTGGCGCAAGTGGTGAGGCTGCTGCCGATGGCAATGCCGATCAGCGAGCACAAAATAAAGGCCGACAAATAAAAATAAGCCGGTGAAATCCAACCGAAGCCGTAATACATCAACGTGGGAATGGCGCCGCTCATCATCAGCGCGCTCACCAAAAGGCCGATAAAGAAAAAGAGATAAAGCGCACCCATGCCCTGCGCCACCGCGCCGGCCATGCGCTGCTGCATGCCGGCATAGCGCACTTTGCGCAGCAGGCCGTAGGCCAGCAGCACCACAATGGCGGTGAGTATGGCCATATGCGGCAGCCAGCCGAGCGAGATAATGCTGTAGCCCATCGCAGCCACGAGCACGGCGGCCACGGCAAAAGCTTCGGGGCGCGACATTTCCAATAAAGGGCGTTCACTAAACATAAGGTTTTCCGAGCCGCCCAAATATTATACCAATTCAAAAAAGTAAGCTAACAAGGCGGCGAGCCGCAGACAGTACAGATAGTACGGCAAGGCGAGACAACGAAGTTAGGTTATTTTTTTGGATTGGTATTACAGCGGCTTTACAAGCGTTAAATTGCGTATTGTAACGTAAAACAGGCCGTCTGAACATTCAGACGGCCTGTGTGTTTGACAGTGCTTATGCGGAAGCTTCGTCGGCTTTATGGCCTTTCACCGCAAAGAATACGATGTAGAGGTAGCACACCGCCGACACCACAAACGAGAGCAGCAAGCCGATATGGTCGGCGAAAAAGCCCTGCACCACCGGCACAATCGCACCACCCACAATCGCGGTGCAGATCACGCCGGATGCGATGCCGGTGAATTTGCCCAAACCTTTGGTGGCCAGCGAGAAAATGGTGGGGAACATAATCGAGTTGAAAAAACCGATGGCAATCAGCGCCCACATCGACACCGCACCGCCGTTGGCCAAAATCGCGATGGTAATCAGCGCCACGGCCATCAAGGCGTTAAAGGCCAAGTATTTGTGCGGCGCGATTTTGTTCATCACGGCCGAGCCCAAGAAACGACCCACCATGGCACCGCCCCAGTAGAGCGCTAAGAATTTGGCACCGGTGGCGTGGTCGAGGCCGGCGGTTACTTCCATCACACTCACCAGCAGCGAGCCGATAGACACTTCCGCGCCCACATAGCAGAAAATGCCCACCGCGCCCAACACCAAATGTTTGTATTGCCACACGCTGGTTTTGCCGTCGTGGTTGTGTTCGGTTTCAGCTTCGGCAATTTTGCGCGCATCGGGCAGCTTGATCATTTTCACAAACAGCGCCAGCAAAATCAGCAAACCGGCCAAACCCAAATAAGGAATCTGCACCGAAGCGATTTGCTCGGCCTGGGTGGCGGTGGCTTGAGTGGCGGCATCGGATAAAATCAGCGCCGAACCCAAAAGCGGTGCCACGGTGGTGCCCAAAGAGTTAAAGGCCTGCACCAAAGTGAGGGTAGACGATTCTTTGCCGGGCTTGGCCAGCAGCGTTACATAAGGGTTGCCCGCCACTTGCAGCAGGGTTACGCCTGAAGCCAAGATAAACAGCGCGCCCAAAAAGGTCGGGTAAGAGGCGCTGCCGGCAGCCGGATAAAACAGCAAACAGCCCACGGCGGTGAGCAAAAAGCCGCCGATCACGCCGTTTTTATAGCCCACCTTTTCCACGAGCTTGCCCATCGGCATCGACATGATGGCGTAAGCGGTAAAGAAGCAGAACTGAATCAGCATGGCCTGAAAATAAGTCAGGTCGAAAATCGCTTTCAGGTGGGGAATCAGGATGTCATTCATGCAGGTGATGAAACCCATCATGAAAAACAGCGCGGTCAACACCGACAAAGCGGTGTTGTTGCTTTGATTTTGTGATTGCGTAGACATTTTGATTGCCTTTATTTGGGTTAGTTAGAATCTTACTTTTGTTACTTTTGTTACTTTTGTTACAATTGTTGAGTGTTTGAAGTTAACTTACGTTAAATCAGACCTGCATCATACTGCCGTTTTTGAAATTTTCATACTGTTATTTTATTACCGCAATCAATTACTTAAAGGCCGTCTGAAGCATATTGGATATCACGCTTTCAGACGGCCTTTCCATTATTTGACCCAGCTCAAATAAACGTGGAAAAAATCAGCACGCGCCGTCTTTATCGCAATTGGCGTTGCGGTAAAGACGCACTAAATGCTCGGTGGAGCTGTCGTGCGGCTGCACCGGCGTTTCTCCGGTGAGCTCGGCCAAAATGGTTTTGGCCAATTGCTTGCCCAATTCCACGCCCCATTGGTCAAAGCTGTTGATGCCCCAAATCACACCCTGCACAAAGGTTTTGTGTTCATAAAGCGCAATCAGGCTGCCCATATTGCGCGGATTAATTTTATTGAGCAAAATCAGATTGCTCGGGCGGTTGCCGGAAAAGGTTTTGTGCGGCACCAAAGCTTCGATGTGCGCCTCATCCATGCCCTGCGCCTTCAGCTCGATGCGCACTTCATCAGGCGTTTTACCGCGCATAAAGGCTTCGGCCTGGGCAAACACATTGGCCAGCAGAATTTCATGGTGGCCGGGCAGATTGCTGCGTTTTTCCAGCGAAGCAATCAAATCAATCGGGGTGATGTGCGTGCCTTGGTGCAGTAGCTGGAAAAAAGCATGCTGGCCGTTGATGCCGGTTTCGCCCCAAATAATCGGCGCAGTTTCGCAGGCCACAGCTTCACCGTCGAGCGTTACCTGCTTGCCGTTGCTCTCCATATCGAGCTGCTGGATAAATTTGGGCAGGCGGTGCAAGTGTTGGTCGTAAGGGGCGATCACATGGCTGCCGCCACCGTAATAATTGATATACCACACGCCTATCATGGCCAAGAGCACCGGCAGGTTTTCTTCCAACGGTGCATTGATAAAATGCTGGTCCATCAAATGGGCGCCGTTGAGCATTTCGATAAAGTTTTCTTCGCCCAAATAAAGCATAATCGGCAGGCCGATGGCCGACCACAAGCTGTAGCGGCCGCCCACCCAATCCCAAAATTCAAACATATTGGCCGTGTCGATGCCGAATTCGGCCACGGCTTTTTTATTGGTGGACACCGCCACAAAATGCTTGGCCACGGCAGATTTATCGTCGGCGTGTTTCAAAAACCATTCGCGCGCGGTGAGCGCATTGGTGAGGGTTTCCTGTGTGGTGAAGGTTTTTGAAGCCACCACAAACAGCGTGGTTTCGGGATGTACTTTTTCCAGCACGTCGCGCAGCTGCGAGCCGTCGATATTCGACACAAAATGCATTTTGAGGCGCGGATGGCCGAAAGGCTTGAGCGCGGTGCACATCATCAAAGGGCCCAGATCCGAGCCACCGATGCCGATATTCACCACATCGGTAATCACTTGATTGGTATAGCCCAGCCAATCGCCGCTGCGCACTTCGTGGGCGAATTCGCCCATGCGGTGCAGCACATGGTTCACCTGCGGCATCACATCTTCGCCGTCCACCAAAATCGGCGCATTGGTGCGGTTGCGCAGCGCCACATGTAGCGCGGCGCGGTTTTCGGTGGTGTTGATTTTTTCACCGCGAAACATCTGCTTCATGCGCTCGGGCAGGCCGGCTTCGCGTGCCAGCTTCATCAAAAGCGCCAAGGTTTCATCGGTGATGCGGTTTTTGGAATAATCCACTTTCAGGCCGCCCACCTCCAGCCAATAGCGCTCGGCGCGCCCCGGGTCGGTGGCAAACAATTCGCGCATATGGTCAGACTTGGTGGCATCAAAATGCTGCCACAATTCGCGCCAGGCGGGCAATTCTTGCAAGTGTTTCATTATGAATCTTCTTTCTCGTGTTCCAAACGTTTGGTGTGTATGCTGCGTTTGCTCTTTTCAAGCTGCAAGCTGGCTGTTTCGCCCAGGCGCAGCGCTAGGCCGATGGCCAGAATATCGATCACCACCAATTGCAGCAGGCGCGTTACCATCGGCGTGTAGCGCTCGGTGTCTTCCTGTGGCATCACGCTGAGCACGCAATCGGCCAGCTGCGAGAGCGGCGAATCGGCGCGGGTGATGGCAATCACCGCCGCGCCGTTTTCTTTGGCAATGCTCACCGCATCGAGCACTTCAATCGATGAGCCTGAATTGGATATCACCACCAACACATCCTGATCGCTGAGCACCGATGCGGCCATCAGCTGGATATGGGTGTCGACATAAGCCACGGTGGAAATGCCGAAGCGGAAAAATTTGTGCTGCGCATCTTGCGCCACGATGCCGGAATTGCCCACGCCGTAAAATTCGATGCGCCGCGCATGCGAGAGCATGGCAATGGCGTTTTCCAGATCGGTTTCTTTCAAAGAGCGGCGTGCGCCCAAAATCGAGGCGGCGGTGTTGCCGAGCACTTTTTCCATCACACCGCCCATGTCGTCGTCGGCATTGAGCTCTTCATGCACATAAGGCATGCCTTCGTGGCCGATGCTGGCCGACAAAGAAAGCTTGAATTCGGGCAGGCCTTTATAGCCCAAGCTGCGGCAGAAGCGGATAACTGTAGGCTGGCTCACCGAGGCATGCTCGGCAATTTCGGCCACGGCCGCATGCACAAACCATTTGGGCTCGGCCAGCGCACATTCGGCCACTTTACGCTCTGCGCCTGACAAATTGGCTAAAGCTTCGCTGATTTTACTTAACATCATCTTGTTTCCTGACTGTGTTTTAAACAAACCGGCAACGATTCATGGCCTTCTATACCCTTTCATAAGCACGCTGCTCAAACAGCAAGCCTGCCGGCATGTTTATGAAAGGGTATTCAGACGGCCTTTTGATGAGGATAGGCCGTCTGAAAACCATACTGCCTGTTTCTACTCTATTTATCGGATGTTATTGTTTGTTTGCGTAATGTTGAACGCATTTATGCGTTTTCGTTGCCGGCTGCTGCTTTTTGGGCAGCCACCGGTGCAGCGGCTTCTTTTTCCGGCTCGGCCGATATTTCGTCCACCTCACCCAAATGATTGGCCAGCGCCACGGCAGCACCGGAAATGCCCGGATATTTGCTCAACACGATATACACCGGAATCGCGGCCAGATAAGCATCGAAGCGGCCTTTGCTCTCAAAGCGGTTGCGAAACGGCGAATTTTTAAAGTAATCGATAAAGCGCGGAATAATGCCGCCGCACAAATACACGCCGCCGCTGGCGCCCAGCGTAAGCGCGAGGTTGGACGACACCGTGCCCAGCATGGCGCAGAAAATATCCAGCGTGAGCCGGCAAAGCGGCGATGAGCCGCTCAGGGCGCGGTCACTGATTTCCGCGGGCGTGAGTTTTTGGCGCTTCACCCCTTCACGCGCGGCCAAAGCTTCGTGAATCAGCACCAAGCCGGCGCCGCTCAAAAAGCGCTCGGCCGACACATGGCCGTATTTTTTCTTGGCATATTGCCAAATCATGATTTCGGCATCGTCAAACGGAGCGAAGCTCACATGGCCGCCCTCACCCGCCAGCGGCACCCAGCCCGATTTGCTCGGAATCAGGCCGCTCACGCCCAAACCTGTGCCCGGGCCGATCACCGCTTTGGGCGCATCGGGCACTTTTTTGAAGCCGCCGATCTGCACCAGCTCTTCTTTCGGCATCTTGGTAATCGCCAAGGCTTGCGCGGTGAAGTCGTTGAGCAGAATTAGGTTTTCCAAATGCAGCGCTTGGCGCGTGGTTTCAATCGAAAAGGCCCAGTGGTGGTTGGTCATCTGCACCCAGTCGCCCAAAATCGGGTTGGCAATGGCGATAGAGGCATGGCTGATGGCCGGATTGCCGACACGGCTCAGGTATTCGCGAATGGCGTCTACCACGGTGTCGTAATCGTTGCACGGCAGCACTTCTACTTTTTCGATTTGCTGCGGCGAGGTTTCCAGCGCAAAGCGGGCATTGGTGCCACCGATATCGGCCACCAAGCGCGGCCATGAAACGGTTTCTTTAGTTTGCGTAGTAGACATGGCAAGTTACCTTTTTATGGTTAAGCACAAAGCTTAAAGGATAGGTTTTACTGGTTTGGGCGGCAGCCGCTTCATATACGGCTTTTTTCTCCGCGCCCTGTATGGCCAAAAACACCGCCGGCGTGGCGGCCACCGCCTCGAGCGTCATGCTGATGCGCTCGTGCGGCGCCGTTACGGGCGAAGTGTGCAGCAGCGGCTCGGCATAGGCCGGATCCAAGCCTTTATCGAGCTGCGGTGCCTGTGGAAACAGCGAGGCGGTGTGGCCGTCGCCGCCCATGCCCAGCACCAGCGCATCGGGCTGCCGGTAATGTTGCAGCGCAAAAGCCACCGCTTTTTCGCTGTCGGCCAGCGCGGCCTCACCAGCGCCATCAGCCACCATCGGAATCCAATGCGCGGCGGCGGCTTTGTTTTTCAACAGATATTCGCGCACTAGGCCGGTGTTGCTGTCGGCGTGATCGGTGGGCACGATGCGCTCGTCCACCAGCGTGATGCCGATATTTTTCCAATCCAAATCTTTTTGCGAAAGCGCATCAAAAAAAGCAATCGGCGAGCGCCCGCCCGACACGGCCAACACGGCCTGCCCTTTTTTATCCAGCGCATCTTGCAGCGTTTCAGCCACGGCATCGGCCAGCGCGGCGGCTGAAGCGGCGGCGTTTTCATGCGGATACCATTGAGTGCTCATGGCATAATCCTTGTGGTTGGTTTTACTTTTTTTTCAGACGGCCTTTTCTTTTATTTATTGCCAAAGGCCGTCTGAAAGCCTTATTGCGCTTCGTGCCATTTATCGCCGTTGCGCGCCAGCAGTTCGCGGGCGGCTTCAGGGCCCCAGCTGTGGGCGGCATAGCCATGCGGCGGTGTCGAGCTTTGCGCCCAATTTTCCATAATCGGCATCACCCATTCCCAAGCGGCTTCCAATTCGTCGCGGCGGTTAAACAAGGCCAGCTTGCCGTTGATCACATCCAGCAGCAGGCGCTCGTAAGCTTCGGCGCGGCGGCCGGCAACGGCTTTGCCCAAATCCAGGCTCAGCGCGGCCGTTTCCACATGATTGCCCGCGCCCGGGGTTTTCACTTGGGTGTAGAGGCGGATAGATTCGGTGGGCTGCAATTCAATCACCAAGCGGTTGGGCGCGGCATGGCTGCCCTCGAAAATATGGCTGTCCAAATCGCGGAAATTCAACACGATTTCGGCCACTTTGCCGGCCATGCGTTTGCCGGTGCGCAGATAAAAAGGCACACCCGCCCAGCGCGCGTTGTCGATTTCGGCTTTAATCGCCACATAGGTTTCGGTGTGGCTGCCGGCGGGCACTTGGTGCTCATTCAAATAGCCTGCCAAGGCTTTGCCTTCTTTTTCGCCGGCAATATATTGGCCGCGCACCACATTTTCATCCACATCAGCCGAAGTGAGCGGCTTGAGCGATTTCACCACTTTGAGTTTTTCATCGCGCACGGCATCGGCATCGAGGCTCGCCGGCGCTTCCATAGCCGTCATACACAGCATCTGCATCAAGTGGTTTTGCACCATATCGCGCAAGGCGCCGGTGATGTCGTAAAATTCGCCGCGCTCTTCCACGCCCAGCTCTTCGGCAATGGTCAGCTGCACGCTTTTCACATATTTGTTGTTCCACAAAGGCTCAAACACCACGTTGGCAAAGCGCAGCGCCAGCAGGTTTTGCAGCGCTTCTTTGCCCAGATAATGGTCGATGCGGTAGATTTGGTCTTCTTGATAGAATGCGCCCACGGCGGCATTGATTTCTTGCGAAGATTTCAGGTCGGTGCCCAGCGGTTTTTCCAGCACCACGCGCACTTTGCTGCTGTTGAGGCCGATGTCGGCCAGGTTTTGGCAAATCGGCGTGAAGAATTTCGGCGCGGTGGAAAGATACACCACCACATTATCAGTGTCGGGGCGCTCGGCCACGGCTTCGCCCAAGGCTTTGAAGGTTTCGGGGCGGGTGGCATCCACCATTAAATATTGGATGCGGGCAATGAAAGAAGCCCACAATTCATCGCTGAAATGGGTTTTGATGTGGATTTTGGAATCGCTTTCCACTTTTTGCAGAAATTGCGCAGTGGTGAAATCGCTGCGGCTCACGCCCAAAATACGCCCTTCGGGGTTGAGCAGGCCGGCGGCATGCGCCTGATAAAGGCAGGGCAGCAATTTGCGCATGGCCAAATCGCCGGTTGCACCAAACAACACCAAATCAAAATTCGCTTGTTTACTCATTTTTCATCTTCCATCTAATCTGAACGGCTTGCGCCATCGTAATAAAAATTTTGTGTGTTTATCTGTTAGGCATTATGATTTTATATTAAACTACAGATACTTAAATTCGGTTTTACACATTCCCGCCTATCGCTACAGGCCCTGTGCAAGTCGTAGCAATCCTACACGCCACTACAACTTTTGTCTATGCGGTTTCGCGAAAATTATTTGACTTAGATAAAACTAACGTCATCTTTCACGCCTATTATGTTACAAAGCTACAAAATAAAGTTTGATTTGGTTCAACTTTCGTTATGTAATTTAACTACAATTTAACATTCATCCGTATTATAATCATCCCATAGAAAAAGCCATTCAGACGGCCTGCCCCCTTGGCTGCCTGCCCTTTCACGATATCCAGCCAGAAAGGCACACAATAATGAACACGCCCACCCTCCACCCCATCCTTGCTGCCGTTACCCAACGCATTATCGAGCGCAGCCGCCCCACCCGCGCCGCTTATTTGGATCGCATCCGCGCCGCCCACCATGCCGGCCGCCTTGAGCGCAGCCAATTGGGCTGCACCAATCTGGCACACGCTTTTGCCGCCGCGCCTCACGCGGTGAAAATCGAATTGCAGCAAGAGAAAACCCCCAATCTGGGCATTGTGTCGGCTTATAACGACATGGTATCCGCCCACCAACCGCTGCAGGTTTTCCCCACCTGGATTAAAGAAGAAGCCCTCAAACACGGCGCCACCGCCCAATTTGCCGGCGGCACGCCCGCCATGTGCGACGGCATCACCCAAGGCTACACCGGCATGGAATTGTCGCTCTTTTCGCGCGATGTGATTGCCATGAGCACCGCCGTGGCGCTTTCGCACCAAATGTTTGATGCCGCCCTTTATTTGGGCGTGTGCGACAAAATCGTGCCCGGCTTATTGATCGGCGCGTTGAGCTTCGGCCACCTGCCCGCCATTTTCGTGCCCGCAGGCCCGATGACCAGCGGCATTTCCAATGATGAAAAAGCCAAAACCCGCCAATTGTTTGCCGAGGGCAAAGTCGGCCGCGATGCGCTGCTTGAAAGCGAAATGGCCTCTTACCACAGCCCGGGCACCTGCACCTTCTACGGCACCGCCAACTCCAACCAAATGATGATGGAAATGATGGGCTTGCACATGCCCAACACCGCCTTCGTCAACCCCAACACTCCCATGCGCGAAGCGCTCACCCGCGCCGCCGCCGCCCACATCGCCACCGCCGTCAGACACAACACCATTTTGCCGGTGGGCGAAATGGTTAGCGAAAAATCGATCGTCAACGCCATTGTCGGCCTGATGGCCACCGGCGGCTCCACCAACCACACCATGCACGTAGTGGCCTTTGCCCGCGCCGCCGGCATTATCGTAAACTGGGACGATTTCAACGAAATTTCCGACATCATTCCGCTGCTCACCCGCGTGTATCCCAACGGCAAAGCCGACGTCAACCATTTCGCCGCAGCCGGCGGCCTCGCTTTCGTGATTCGCGAGCTGCTTGATGCCGGCCTGATGCACGAAGATGTCGACACCGTGGTCGGCCACGGCATGCGCCCCTACACCAAAGAGCCGTTTATGATTGAGGGCAAGCTCGAATGGCGCGATGCGGCTGCCCAAAGCGGCGACGACAACGTAATCCGCACCGCCGCCAACCCTTTCTCTGCCGATGGCGGCCTGCGCCTGATGAAAGGCAACATCGGCCGCAGCGTCATCAAAGTATCCGCCGTCGCGCCCGAGCACCGCGTGATTGAAGCGCCGGCCATTGTGTTTGACGACCAACGCGATGTGTTGGCCGCATTCGACCGCGGCGAATTGGAGCGCGACTTTATCGCCGTGGTGCGTTTTCAAGGCCCGCGTGCCAACGGCATGCCCGAATTGCACAAGCTCACTCCGCAGCTGAGCATTCTGCAAAGCCGCGGCTTCAAAGTGGCGCTGGTCACTGATGGGCGCATGTCGGGCGCATCGGGCAAAGTGCCCGCCGCCATCCACATGAGCCCCGAAGCCCTGCTCGGCGGCGCCATCGGCAAAATCCGCACCGGCGACCTCATCCGCTTCGATGCCGAAAAAGGCGAGCTGGACGTGCTGATCAACGAAGCCGAATGGCTGGCGCGCGAACACGCCCATGCCGATTTGCGCAAAAACGCCCACGGCACCGGCCGCGAGCTTTTCGCCGGCTTCCGCAGTCTCAGCAGCAGCGCCGAAACCGGTGCCATGAGCTTCGGTGGCGACTTTGCCTAAACCTTTTTCAGACGGCCTTTTATGATGAACAGGCCGTCTGAAACCCACCCGCATTATTTTTTTACATTGGAGAACCTCATGACCCCACGCGAAATCCTCACCGCCGGCAAAGTTGTGCCCGTTATCGCCATCGACGATCTTTCAACCGCCGTAGATTTGGCGCACGCCCTTGTTGAAGGCGGCATTCCCACCTTGGAAATCACCTTGCGCACCGCCGCCGGCCTCGAAGCCATCCGCCAAATCAAAAAAGAAGTGCCCAATGCCATTGTCGGCGCCGGCACCGTAACCAACGGCGAGCAACTCAAAGCCGTCACCGATGCAGGCGCTGTCTTTGCCATCAGCCCCGGCTTCAACATCAATTTCGCCAAAGCCGCAGAAAAAAGCAGCATCGCCGTGATTCCCGGCATTGCCACTCCTGGCGAGCTGATGCTGGCGCTGGAGCACGGCATTAACACCATGAAACTTTTCCCCGCCGAAGTGGTGGGCGGCAAAGCCATGCTCAAAGCCCTCTACGGCCCCTTTGCCGACGTGCGCTTCTGCCCCACCGGCGGCATCAGCCTCGAAACCGCGCCTGAATACTTGGCCCTGCCCAACGTATTGTGCGTAGGCGGCTCATGGCTCACCCCCAAAGAAGCCGTGCAAAACAAAGATTGGGCCGCCATCACCAAGCTGGCCAAAGAAGCATCCGCGCTGTAAACACCGCAATATCAAAGGCCGTCTGAAATTTCAGACGGCCTTTGATATTGCGGGTAGGTTGGGTTGAAAACCCAATAAATCCACAATCCGTCTGAAACCTTGGGTTTATCAATCCAATCTACGCCGTTGCAAAATACAGTTTCGTGTCACTTTTTCTTGCATTTCACTATGCGCATGAAAAAAGGCCGTCTGAAAAAGCGGGTAGGTTGGGTTGTAAACCCAACAAATCCACAAGCCGTCTGAAACCTTGGGTTTATCAATCCAATCTACTCCGTTATAGTGCATAGTTTTGTGTCACTTTTTCTTGCATTTCACTATACGCATGAAAAAAGGCCGTCTGAAAAAATTTCAGACGGCCTTTGATTCAGCAACAACAATTAAATCCCGCTTCCTTGCGCTTTCAATTTTTCGGTGCCGAATTCCAGCTTGCTCAAAGCAGAAAGATAGGCTTTGGCAGTGGCCACCAACACATCGGTATCTGCGCCCTGCCCGTTCACCACGCGGCCGCCTCGCGCCAGGCGCACGGTGGTTTCGCCCTGGCTCTCTGTGCCCTCGGTGACGGCGTTCACCGAATAAATCTGCAACACGGCGCCGCTATCGGCCACGCTCTCGATGGCTTTAAAAATCGCATCCACCGGGCCCGAGCCGTTGGCACTAGCGCGGTGCTCCACGCCGCCCACGCTGAACACCACTTCAGCCGCCGGCAATTCACCGGTTTCGGTGCTGATTTTTTGCGAGATGAATTTATAGTTGTCTTGCGACAAATTCACCATTTCATCCGACACCAGCGCGTGCAAATCTTCATCGAAAATTTCGCGTTTTTTGTCGGCCAATTCTTTAAAGCGGGCAAAAGCGGCATTGAGCGCTTCTTCGCTCTCCAATTCGATGCCCAAATCGGCAAGCTTGGTTTTAAAGGCATTGCGGCCGGAAAGCTTGCCCAAGCTCAAGCGGTTGGCGGCCCAGCCCACGCTCTCAGCCGACATGATTTCATAAGTTTCGCGGTGTTTGAGCACACCGTCTTGGTGAATGCCCGATTCGTGTGCAAATGCATTGGCGCCCACAATGGCTTTATTGGGCTGCACCGGATAGCCGGTAACGGTAGACACGAGCTTGGAAGTGGGCACAATCTGGGTGGTGTCCACGCCGGTTTCGAGGCCGAACACATCGTGGCGGGTTTTAAACGTCATCACGATTTCTTCCAAGCTGGCATTGCCCGCGCGCTCGCCCAAACCGTTAATGGTGCATTCCACTTGGCGCGCGCCGCCGAGCACGGCAGCCAGCGAGTTGCCCACAGCCAAGCCCAAATCGTTGTGGCAATGCGCCGACCATACCACTTTGTCGCCGCCCGGCGTTTTCGCAATCAGCTCGCGGAAAAAGGCTTCGGTGCGGTGCGGCACCGAATAGCCCACGGTGTCGGGAATATTGATGGTGGTGGCGCCGGCTTCAATCACCGCGCCGCAGATTTCAGCCAAAAAGCCGATTTCCGAGCGCAGCGCATCTTCGCAGGAAAATTCCACATCATCGGTGTATTCCTTGGCGATTTTCACCGCTTTCACCGCCGATTCAATCACCTGCTTGGGCTTCATTTTCAGCTTGTGCTCCATATGGATGGGGCTGGTGGCGATAAAAGTGTGGATGCGGCGCTTGGCGGCAGGTGCCACCGCTTCGCCGGCGGCGCGGATATCGCGCTCCATGGCGCGGCTGAGCGAGCACACAGTGGCGCGGGTAAGCGTTTTGGCGATTTCGTTGATTGCTTCGAAATCACCCGGGCTGGCCGCAGCAAAGCCCGCTTCAATCACATCCACGCCCAGCTTTTCCAATTGGCGCGCAATGCGGATTTTTTCTTCTTTGGTCATGGCGGCACCGGGCGATTGCTCGCCGTCGCGCAGCGTGGTGTCGAATATGATAACGCGATTATCTTTGGGCATGTTTTGTTTCTCCAGAGTGGTTTGTTGCTGCATAAAAGCATTCAAATCCAGCGGCCGGCCTTGCGCTTCGGCCAGCGCCGTCAGCTTTTGCAGCTGATTGAGCGGCAGCGAGCCGCGCGTGCGCCATTTATAAATAGCCGCCGTGCTGGCCGCATGCTGCGGGTCTTGCTGCTTGAGCGCCTCGGCCAGCGCATTCACGCCGCCGAAATAAGCGATTAAACGGTCGATGTCCAGTTGCATGATGCACCTTTGTCTAAAAAATGTTTTCCAACGGATTGATGAGCCTGATTATACTTAAATCAGACAAAACGGCAACAATTTTATTTATTTTGATTGCAAATTTATATTTTATGATATTTTATATACAAATTGTCTATTTTAGAGCTGCATAGGTACGCACGGCCGCATGCCGTAATCATACGCATGCGTTCGGGCGCGTTCCGCAGCAATCAAACAGGCCGTCTGAAAATAGCGTAAACTGGCGGCTGCCAATATATTTGACAAACCGCTATGCTTGATAAATATGATTTGATTTCCACCGGCCGCCACGATGAGCTGCCCTGGCGCAACGAAAGCACGCAAAAGCCGCCCAAGCAAGCGCTGTTTGTGCACGAAACCAATGCCGATACGGTGCTGAAAAACGCCCGCGAACACATTGCCAGCGTGTGGCGCGGCGATTTTCACAACGCCAAGCAAGTGCTGGCAGCGATGAAAAAGCGTTTGCACAAAAACAGCACACGCGCCGCCGATGCCGATATTCAAGCCGCTTTCCACCGCCACCGCATGCAGCAGGCGCAGCAAAGCCGGTTGCTCAATATGCTGGCGGTGGAAATCGGTGCAGGCTTCACGCTCGATTTGCCGCGCGCACCCGATGTGCGTGCCGCGCTGAACGATGTGTATGGGCAGGCCAACGATACGCCTTTTCTGCTGCCGCTCAACCAATTGCTGGGCTTTATCGGTGCGCACGAATGGCACAAAAAAGGCGTGGACATCCCCGCGCTCGGCGGCAAAATCCACGTGCCTTTCGGCGTGTTTTCCCCCTTGCGCGGCGAATATCTCGATTTATTGATGCAGGCGCCGTTGCCCGAATCTTGCCAGCACGCATTCGATATCGGCACCGGCAGCGGCGTGCTCGCCGCCCTGCTCGCCCGTCGTCGCGGCGTGCCGCACATCACCGCCACCGACACCAACCCGCGCGCCATCACCTGCGCCCGCGCCAATCTGCAACGGCTGGGGCTGGAAAAACAAGTGCAAATCGAAGCGGTGGATTTATTCCCCGCCGCGCGCGCCGATTTAATCGTGTGCAACCCGCCGTGGCTGCCGGCCAAACCCACATCCGCCATCGAAGCCGCCCTCTACGACCCCGGCAGCGCCATGCTGCAAGGCTTTCTCAACGGTGCCGCCGCCCACCTCAACCCCGGCGGCGAAGCCTGGCTGATCATTTCCGATTTAGCCGAGCACCTGCACCTGCGAGCGCCCGAATTTCTCAGCCAATGCTTTCAGACGGCCTCACTAAATGTGATCGATATTCTGCACACCAAACCGCAACACCAAAAAGCCCTCAACACCGCCGACCCCTTAGCCTTCGCCCGCACGCAGGAAACCACCTATCTTTACCGCCTACGCGCCAAATAATGCCGCCACATCGTAGGTACGCACGGCAACAGGCCGTAATCGTACGCATGCGATTGAGCGTGTTCCGTAGCAATCAAGCAGGTCATCTGAAAGCTTTGAGGTTTCAGATGGCCTTTGCTTTATGAAGGTTGTGAGGCTTCATACGTACGATTACGCCGCCTTTGGGCGGCGTGCGTACCTACAGCTAATCGTACCTACGACGGCTGCGCGCGAAGTAATGCGCAACATCGTAAGTGCGCACGGCCGCAGTTCATGCGTACGATTACGCCGCAAAAAGCGCGGCGTGCGCACCTACAGCGCTTAAATATATTTTCATTTATAATCACCTTTACACATTAAATCCGACATCTTGCAATATGCCGAATTACAAACGTATGCACCGCCCCGGCGGCATGTGGTTTTTCACCGTCAACCTGTTGCAGCGCAGGCACAATGATTTATTGGTGCGTGAAATAGAATTGCTCAGGCAATCGGTTCGAAAAGTGCGGGCAAGCCATCCGTTTGAGATTGTGGCTTGGGTGGTGTTGCCAAACCATATGCATTGCATTTGGCGCTTACCCCAAGGAGACAGCAATTATTCCACGCGCTGGCGGCTGATTAAAAGCCATTTCAGCCGCAGCCTGCCTTTAACCGAATATCGCTCGCCCATCCGGCAGCAAGCAGGCGAACGCGGCATTTGGCAACGTCATTATTGGGAACATTTGATTCGCGATGAAGAAGATTTTCAACGGCATTTCGATTATGTGCATATCAATCCGCTGAAACACGGCTTGGTTGAGCAAGTGAAAGATTCGCCATATTCCACTTTTCACCGCTATGTCGAGCAAGGCGTTTATCCGCAAGATTGGGCCGGCATAATTGAAGAAGGCGATTTTGGTGAGTGACTGCATGCATACGAATTAAGGGTGTTCCACAACCACAGCGTAGGTATGCACACCGCCCAAAAGCGGCGTAATCGTGCGCATGCGATTAAGGGTGTTCCACAACCACAGCGTAGGTACGATTAGCCGCCCAAAGGCGGCGTAATCGTACGCATGCGCTCGAACGTATTCCGTAGCAATCAAGCAGGCCGTCTGAAAGCAGTTGGGCTTCAGACGGCCTTTTGTTTCTATAAGTTGTGGGAGTTCATGCGTACGATTACGCCGCAAAAAGCGCGGCTAATCGTACCTACGGTGACTGGGTTTCAGACGGCCTTTGTTTTATGAAGGTTGCGAGGCTTCATGCGTACGATTACGCCGCAAAAAGCGCGGCGTGCGTACCTACGGCGGCTACGGTGGTGGTGGCCATAAAAAAGAGCCTGCGAAGCAGGCTCTTTTCAAGGCTAATCGTGAGATTAGAATTTGTGACGCAGACCAACCATACCGGCAGTGGTTTCAGACTTGTTGTCGCCGCCACCAGCACGCAGCCAGCCGGCAGACACCAAGGCAGTGGTGCGTTTAGAGAAGTCGTAATCGGCACCCAACACAACTTGGTCGTATTTGGTGATCTTACGCTCTGAATCGGTCAAACCAGCACCTTTACCTTTGAAGCCGTGGGCATAAGAGAAGCGTGGTACAACATTGCCGAAGCGGTAAGCAACAGTGGTAGCCACTTCATGTGCTTTCAGGCCTACGCTGTCATCGGCAGCAGCGATGTAGTAGCTATCGCTGCTCAACTGAGCAACATAGCTGTCATAGCTATCCCAACCATTGGTGTATTGGTAGCCCAAACCAACAAACAGGTTGTTGGCATCGTAACCGCCTTCTACTTTATGCGCTTGACCTGATTTGCTTTCGCCAGCAGTAGTCACATAAGCAGATTTTTTGTAACCGAAGCCGTAGCGGGCGAAGAAACCAGCGTTTTCATAGTTCAAACCGGCGTAGTAGCGTGAAGTGTCGCTGGCATCGTCAGCACGACCAGTAGTCACGCCTTCATTGCGTACTTCAGTACCGTTATCACGCGGGGTGAATTGTACGTTACCGCTGAAGCCGGCCCAAACCGGAGAATCGTATTTCACAGAAACAATGCGCTCACCAGTGCGTTGGAACATGCCCAAGCCCAAAGCGTTGTTGCTGTATTCCCACGGATCCAAAGAATCCATGCTTTTCAGTTGGGTTTCCAGCTTACCGGCACGGATTTTACCGAAGTTGCCTTCCAAACCGATGAATGATTCACGACCGGCCCAGTCGCCGTCGCCTGCAACGTTTACGTTGTTTTCAACCTGCCAAATGGCGTTCAGGTTGTTGCCCAAGTGCTCGTGGCCTTTGAAGCCGATGCGTGAGCCGAAGTCGGCGATTTGCGAACCGGTGTCGCTTTTGGTCTCTTTGCCATTAACTTTAGTTTTAGTTTGAGAAACCTCAACGCCGGCTTTGATTTGGCCGTACAGAATTACGTCGGCAGAAGCTGCAACCGGCAGAGCCGCCAGGGTCAAAGCAATCAGAGTTTTTTTCATTGCTGTATTCCTTTTCTATGTTTAAGAAATCAAACTTAAATGGGGTGATATGAAATCCATCCAAGCTTTTGCATTCATCGCAGCGTTAGCGATTTCATGTCTGCTAATATAATTGCTTCGTTGTAAAAAAACAAACTTTATCCGCCTTTTGCTTGGCAGTTTATGCCCCAAAGTGTGTGCTTTTTCCCACATATTTTATTTAAGCCCTTAAAAATCATAGCGATATAAAATCAGTAATTTGATTTGCAGGTTTACAACACAATCGGGGTTTGTGTGGCATTTTGGCACTTGCCGATGCGGCTCGGGGCAATTTTGTTGTTTTGTTTAATGCTGAAAACGGGTGTGGGCGGCTTAAAACGGGCATTGCGACCGCTTGGACGGGAATCGGCGGGGCAGCTTTCAAGGTAGGAATGTTTCAAGCGGGATGCATCATGCTTGTTCTGCGAACAAGCGTCGGATTAGAAAATCCGACCTACACGTTGTCATGGGAAAGGCCGTCTGAAAGAAAGGCTTCAGACGGCCTTGAACGCACAAGCCCGCCGGTTTGCTGAAAATCCGTAGGTCGGATACTTGTATCCGACATTTGGCCGCAAGGCCGAATAGGCACGATGTTTATTCTACAAAAGTGAAAGATGCTTGTTCTGCGAACAAGTGTCGGATTCGAGAATCCGACCTACACGCTATTATGGTAAAGGCCGTCTGAAAGAAAGGCTTCAGACGGCCTTGGCTTATCGCTTCTATATATATGCTCGATGTGCTGCTTTAATATCGGGCTTAATCGTCGAGCACATCAAAGCTGCTCTCTTTGGTGAAGGTGGTGCCGGGCACGCTGGCAATCAGGGGGTCGAGCGCGCCGATGGCTTTTACGTCTTTACCCGGATAATCGAGATGGTGCAAAAAGGCGCGGATGCAGTTGAGGCGGGCGCGTTTTTTATCGTCGGATTTCACCACTGTCCACGGGGCGTCGCCGGTGTGGGTGTGGAAAAACATGGCGTTTTTGGCATCGGTGTATTCATCCCAGCGGTCGAGCGATTGGATATCGACGGGTGAGAGCTTCCAATGTTTGAGCGGATCGTCGCGGCGGGAAATAAAGCGGCGCAGCTGCTCTTCGCGGCTCACGGAAAACCAAAATTTAAACAGATGAATGCCGCTGGACACGAGCATACGTTCGAATTCGGGGGTTTGGCGCATAAACAGTAAATATTCGTGCGGCTCGCAAAAGCCCATCACGCGCTCGACGCCGGCGCGGTTGTACCACGAGCGGTCGAAAAACACCATTTCGCCCGAGGTGGGCAGGTTTTGGATATAGCGCTGGAAATACCATTGGCCGCGCTCGGTTTCGGTGGGTTTTTCCAAGGCCACCACGCGCGCGCCGCGCGGGTTGAGATGCTCCATAAAGCGCTTGATGGTGCCGCCTTTGCCGGCAGCATCGCGGCCTTCGAAAATGCACACAATGCGCTGACCCGATTCTTTCACCCAGCTTTGCACTTTGAGCAATTCGATTTGCAGCTTTTTTTTTTCTCGCTCATACACGCGCCGGCTCATGCGGGTGCGGTAGGGATAGTTTTCGGGCAGCGGCGCCACGCTGGAATCTTCGGCGCTGCTGCGGCCTTGATGCTCGAGCACAGATTCTTCAAACACTTGCAGTTGGTCTTTTTTATTGCCTAAATCGATTTTTTCATACGGCTTTAATTGTTGGTCTGCTGTCATTTGCTGCTCCTTTTATTGGGTGGTTTCGTCTCTATTTATATGTGCTTATTTTAGCGCTTTTAACAAATATATACAAAATAATTACCGTTTTTGCCTGATGCGGCGGCGGTTTTGCGTTTGTTACAACCCGCCGCACGCTTTGCGCTATCTATAAAGCAGAGAAATGAAGAATGAAGATGCACAAGGCAGCCGGCCGCAAACAGCACAAGCAGCATGCCAAGGCGCGGCAACGCCGCAGCACTTTTTGATTCATTTCACTATATAATCGCGCTTTTATTTTGCTGCCTGCCGTATGCCTTATTTTGCCTTGCTCGACGATGCGGTGCGCGATTGCGCCACGCTTTATGATGATTATGTGGAAAGCCGCTTTTTGCAGGCCGACACGCTGCACGGGCTGGATGGGCTGTTGCAGCAAGGCTGGCAGCGGGGGCTGCATGTGGTGCTGTGGGCGGATTATGCTTTCGGCCACCCGCTGCAACATTTAAGCCCGCAGCCCGATGCCAGCCTGGCGCTGCATTGGTTTCGAAAATGCGAAACGGTTGCCGAGCCGGAAAAATGGCTGCAAAGCCGCTATCCCGACCATGCGCCCGCCGGCATCAGCACGCCGACAAGCAACACCGGCAAAGCCGATTATCTGCACGCGGTGGGCGAAATTCAGGCGGCAATTGCGCGCGGCGACACTTATCAAATCAATTACACCACGCGCTTGCAGCTGCAAAGCTACGGCCACCCGGCGCAGCTTTATCGGCGCTTGCGCCAGCCTGTGCCTTATGCGGCGCTGGCGCACCTGCCCGACCACAAGCAGCAGCCGGGCTGGACGCTCTCTTTTTCACCCGAATTGTTTGTCAACATTGCTTCAGACGGCCTGATTACCACCGAGCCAATGAAAGGCACGGCGCCGGTGTTGGGCGATGGCGGCGATGAGGCGCGCGCGCAGGCTTTGCAGGCCGACCCGAAAAACCGCGCGGAAAACATCATGATTGTGGATTTGCTGCGCAATGATTTGGGCAAAATCGCCACCACCGGCGGCGTGCGCGTGCCCGCGCCTTTTCAGGTGCGCCGCTTCGGCAGCGTGTGGCAGATGACCACGGCCATCGAGGCGCAGGCCAAGCCGCACACGAGCGCGGCGGATATTTTTCGGGCCGCGTTCCCCTGCGGCTCCATCACCGGCGCGCCCAAGCGCATGAGTATGCAGATTATCGATGCGCTGGAAACTTCGCCGCGCGGCCTCTACACCGGCAGCATCGGCTATCTCAAACCTTGCTCAAGCGGCCTGGGCTTTGAGGGTACGCTCAATGTGGTGATACGCACTTTGCAGCTCAAGCCGCTTTCAGACGGCCTTTATCAAGGCACTTACGGCGTGGGCTCGGGCATTGTGGCCGACAGCGAAGCCGAAGCCGAATATATAGAATGCCAATGGAAAGCGCACTTTCTCAACGCGCTCGCGCCCGAATTCGGCGTGTTTGAAACGCTGCGTGCCGAGAATGCTCAATGCACATTGCTGCCGCTGCACCTTGAGCGCTTGCAACAAGCCGCCGACGCGCTCAATCTGCGCCTGCCGCCCGATGCGGCGCCGCAAATCGGCCGCTATCTGCAAGCCTTGCCCGATGCCTGGCCATATCGTGTGAAAGCCTTGCTCAATTCAGACGGCCTGCATTTGAGCCACGCGGCCTGTGCACCCTTGCACGGCGCGCAATATGCGCTGATCGCGCCGCAAGCTTTGCCGTTGCACGATTATCTGCGCCGCTTCAAAACCACCCGCCGCGCGGCTTATGATGCCGGCTGGCAACAGGCCGAGCAGCAAGGCGCGTTTGACAGCCTTTTTTTCAACACCGAGGGCTGTTTGCTCGAAGGCGGGCGCAGCAATGTGTTTGTGCGCTTTGGCAGCGAATGGCACACGCCGCTGTTGGATTTGGACATTCTCAACGGCGTGATGCGCCGCGCCGTGCTGGCCGATTCGCAACATTATTTAAACACCGCGCACATTTTCGAGCGCCGCATCACGCAGGCGCAATTGCGGCAGGCGGATGAGATTGTGTTGTGCAATGCGCTGCGCGGGCTGATTCGCGTGGAATTGAAGATTTAGGTGCGGCTTTTCACAAGCGCGTATGCTGGCGCTGTGGTGGGGTTTCGGGTAGCGGGGATGCGATTCGTGCGTATGATTACGCTGCGCTAATCGTACCTGCGCATCAGCTGTTGTGTGCTATAGTGAAATGCAAGAAAAAGTTATACCAATTCAAAAAAGTAAGCTAACAAGGCGGCGAGCTGCAGACAGTACAGATAGTACGGCAAGGCGAGACAACGAAGTTAGGTTATTTTTTTGGATTGGTATTATGCGAAACTGCATGCGACAACGGCGTAGGTTGGGTTGACAAACCCAACGTTTCATACCAATCCGAAAAATAACCTTACAAAATAAAAGCAGTTCGGCTGCATCATCCGCGTAGGTCGGATTCTTGAATCCGACATTTGGCCGCAAGGCCAAAGCGATATGAGAGCCTTGTTCTGCGAACAAGTGTCGGATTCGAGAATCCGACCTACAGGCTGCCTGTTTGTATATTATTTTTTGAATGGGTATCTGATACCAATTCAAAAAAATAACCTTACAAAATAAAAGCAGTTCGGCAACATTATCCGTGTAGGTCGGATTCTTGAATCCGACGTTTGGCCAACGGCCAAAGCGATATGAGAGCCTTGTTCTGCGAACAAGTGTCGGATTCGAGAATCCGACCTACAGGCTGCCTGTTTGTATATTATTTTTTGAATGGGTATCAGACAGCTTGTCCGCTTGTTGGGTTTTCAACCCAACCTACCTGCTGTGTCACTTTTTTATGCGCTCCACTATGTGTTGAAAAAGGAAAGGCCGTCTGAAACTTTGTTCAGACGGCCTTTGATTGCCTGCTTTGTTTTTAAAACTTGTCGGCGTATTGCTTTAATAAGGTGCGGAATTCGGCGCCGGTTTCAGGGTGGTTAAGACCGAAAGCAAGGGTGGCTTCGAGGTAGCCCAGCTTGCTGCCGCAATCGTAGCGGATGCCGTCGAAAGCGTGGGCGAGCACGAATTCGTGGTCGAGCAGGCGGGCGATGCCATCGGTGAGCTGGATTTCGTTGCCGGCACCGCGCGGCAGGTTGGTGAGCAGGTCGAAAATGCGCGGGGTGAGGATGTAGCGCCCCACCACAGCCAGATTGGAGGGCGCATCTTCGGGCTTGGGTTTTTCCACAATATTGATGATGCGCTGATAGCTTTTGAGCTGCTCCACTTCCACAATGCCGTAAGAACCGGTTTGCGAGGGGTCGACGGTTTCCACACCGAGCACGCTGTTGCCGGTTTGGTTATACACTTCCACCATTTGCTTGAGCGCGCCTTTGGGCGAGTCGATTAAGTCGTCGGCCAAAATCACGGCGAAAGGCTCGTCGTTTACGGCGGCGCGGGCGCACAACACGGCATGCCCCAGCCCCAAGGCTTCGGCTTGGCGGATATAAAGACAGGTGATTTCGGGCGGTAGAATATCTTGCACATGCGCCAATAATTGGTCTTTATTGCGCTGCGCCAGCTCGGTTTCCAGCTCATAGGCTTTGTCGAAATGGTCTTCAATGCTGCGCTTGTTGCGGCCGGTGACAAACACCATTTCGGTGCAGCCGGCTTCCACGGCCTCTTCCACGGCGTATTGAATCAAGGGCTTATCGACAATCGGCAGCATTTCTTTGGGGCTGGCTTTGGTGGCGGGCAAAAAGCGGGTGCCCATGCCGGCCACGGGGAATACGGCTTTTTTGATGGGTTTCATGAGTTTCTCCAAAATATTTGATTCAATGGCTCCGACCTTGGCCGGGTGGAAAAGTTTGGCCGCTGCTTTGCGGGGCGGCTCTTTAATCGGCAATCTTAACCTTCGTATTATCCGGCTTCGCAGGCAAACTGCCAAGCGGCTTGCAAGTGTTTTAAACGGCTATGCGTTAAGCAGCGCCAATAATGCGGCTTCATCAAGCACGGCCACGCCCAGCGACTGTGCTTTTTCGAGCTTGCTGCCCGCGGCTTCGCCCGCCACCACATAATCGGTTTTTTTCGACACGCTGCCCGACACTTTGCCGCCGGCCGCTTCTATCATGGCTTGCGCTTCGTCGCGCTTGAGCGTGGGCAGGGTGCCGGTGAGCACAAAGGTTTTGCCGGCAACGGCTTGATTTTGATTGCTGCTGCCGGCCTGTTCGTTTTCAGACGGCATTTGGCTTAAAAATTGCTGCATCGCGTGCAATAAAGCCTGATTTTCCGCTTGCGCGCGCCATTGCTGCCAATCGGCGCTCAAAGCTTTGTCGTGCAGCAAACCTTCTATGCTTTTGCCGGCCAAATCCCACAATGCCTGCGCTTTGATTTCGCTGATTTTAAAGCCGGGTAGGCGCGCGAGCCAGCGCGCGGGCTGCACGTATTGCGCCGGCGGCAGGCTAATCGGCTGCGGCTGCGGTGCCACACCGGCGGCCAACAAATCATCTATCATCGCGGCTTGGGCAGGGTCGGCAAAAAAGTGCGCCGCCGAATGCGCCACCACGCCGCCGATATCGGGCAGGCAGGCGAGCGCAGGCTCGGGCGCGGCGCGCACATTGGCCAGCGTGCCGAAAGCCTGCGCCAATACTTTGGCGGTGCGCTCGCCCACATGGCGGATGCCCAGCGCAAACAGAAAGCGCGCCAACTCGGGCTGTTTGCTCGCTTCGATGCCGGCGAGAATATTTTCGGCCCATTTGGTGGGCGATGCTTTTTTCAGGCCGTCTGAAGCGGTTTGCGCTTCTTCTTTATCATCGGCGGCATTTTCTTTCATTTGCTGCAACAGCGGCACATTGAGGCGGTATAAGTCGGCAAAATGGTGCACCAAATCTTGCGCCACCAGCGCATCAATCTGCCGCTGCCCCAAGCCGTCGATGTCCATGGCTTTGCGCGAAGCAAAGTGGATCAGGCCTTGCGCGCGCTGGGCTTTGCACAACATGCCACCGCTGCAACGCGCCACCGCTTCGCCTTCTTCGCGCTCGATGCGGCTGCCGCAAATCGGGCAATGCTCGGGTAGGCGGTATTGCGGATATTGCGGCGCTGCGGCCTTTTCTTCTCTTTCTTTGCCGCCCGCCAGCCCGGCTTGGCCGAATAAATCACTTTGAAAGGCTGCCGGTGCCGATATTTGCGGCGCGGGCTTTTCAACACAACCCACGGCAGGCTTGCCAAACGAGAGGCCGTCTGAAAAAGCCGCCGGTGCAACTGCCTGCATTGGCCGGCGCTCAAACACCACCCGCACCACTTCGGGAATCACATCGCCGGCGCGGCGCACCACCACGGTGTCGGCCACGCGCACATCTTTGCGTTGCGTTTCGCCTTCGTTGTGCAGCGTGGCGTTGGTCACGGTTACACCGCCGACAAACACGGGCTGCAAGCGCGCCACAGGCGTTACTGCGCCGGTGCGCCCCACTTGCACATCAATGGCTTCCACCACGGTGAGTGCTTCTTCGGCAGGAAATTTGTGCGCAACCGCCCAGCGCGGCGCGCGCGAAATAAAGCCCAATGCCGCCTGCTGCGCCAAGCTGTTGACTTTCACCACCATGCCGTCGATTTCATAAGGCAGCTCGGGGCGTTTTTGCGCCATTTGCTCATAAAATGCCAACACGCCGCCTATCTTGCCGAAGCTGGCGTAGTGCCCTTCAGGCAGGCTGAAGCCCAATGTTTTCAGATAATGCAGCTCATCCAAATGCGTGTTTAAAGCCGCACCGCCGCTTTGCTGCGCAATGCCGTAGGCAAAAAAGTGCAGGCGGCGGCGGGCGGTGATGCGCGAATCGAGCTGGCGCAGGCTGCCGGCGGCGGCGTTGCGCGGGTTGGCAAACGCTTTTTGACCCTCGGCTTCTTGACGCGCATTGAGCGCGGCAAAATCGGCTTTCAGCATCAACACTTCGCCGCGCACTTCGATGGTTTCGGGCACATCGCTGCCGTGCAGGCGCAGCGGAATATTGGTGATGGTGCGCACATTGTCGGTAACGTCTTCGCCGCTGGCGCCATCGCCGCGGGTGGCCGCCTGCACCAACACGCCGCCTCGATAGAGCAGGCTGATGGCCAAGCCGTCGAATTTCGGTTCAATCACATATTCTGGCTGCTGCCCGGCCAAGCCGCCGCGCACGCGTTCATCAAAAGCGAGCATTTCGCTGTGGTCAAATGCGCCGGCCTCGTTTTGCGGCGAAAAAGCATTGCTCAGCGACAGCATGGGCACGGCGTGCACCACGCTGGCAAAGCCGGCCAAAGGCGCGCCGCCCACACGGCGGGTGGGGCTTTCGGGCAGACGCAAATCGGGATGAGCCGCTTCGAGCGCTTCGAGCTCTCGAAACAGAATATCGTATTCGGCATCGGGCACGCTGGGCGCATCGAGCGTGTAATACTCATAAGCATAGCGGTTGAGCGTGTCGGTGAGCTGGCGGATGCGGCGGGCGGTGTCGTTTGTCATTTGGAATTAGGCCGTCTGAAAATGTGGGGAAGGTTTCAGACGGCCTTGTTTATAGATTCGACAATTAAAACTTGAGCATTTGTAAAATTTAAGTAATTAAAAAGTAATAAGTTTTTTAATTAAAATTTCAATGTTTAATTGCCGTTTCTATAGGCTTAGGCCGTCTGATACCAATTCAAAAAAGTAAGCTAACAAGGCGGCGAGCCGAAGACAGTACACCTAGTACGGCTAGGCGAGCCAACGAAGTTAGGTTATTTTTTTGGATTGGTATGAAACCTTGGGTTTATCAACCCAAGCTACTCCGTCATAGTATAGAGCATAGTTTTGTATCACTTTTTCTTGCATTCCACTATACAGGCCGGCGCAAAGCGTATGGCACAGCCGAGCGGGCAGAAGCTGCTTCAACTGCGTGTGCGGCTGCGCCACGCCCTGCCTCATTCGCAATACCGACCCCATGGAAAGCGGGTGCATTTTATCATGCACCCGCTTGGTTTTTTGCAGATATTTTACTCAGGAAAACAGCCGAGCAGCCAAGCTGCCGCCGGGCTCGATGCCCACTTTCTGCATTTCATCCTGACGCGCCACCACATAGCTGCGCACTTCTTTGAGCCATTGGGTGGACAATTCTTCCAGCTTGTCGTTCACCAAATCGAGGCTCAGCGTGCTGGAGAGCTTCACGGCCAAATCCATAAAGCGGTTAAACTGCTTTTCGCCCGCGGGCACATGGGTGATGTCAAACAACATGCTGAAGCCGCGATAGGCTTGGCTCGAAAGCAGGCTGGCGGTAAACGGGGTGTTGTCGAGCGTAACCAAGGTGAAGAGCGGCTCGCCTTCTTCATTCGGCAGGCGGAAAGCGCCGTCCACGCCCAGTTCGAAGCCCAGGTTTTCCACGGCAGCGCGCAATTCCGTGCCGCTGATGCTGCCGCGCGACACCAAATGCATGGCGATGGTTTGGTCGACGCGGGCGCACAATTCATCCAGCGGCCGCGCCACGTTGAGGAAGGTTTCCACATCGGTGAGCAAAAGCGAGGCATTCATTTTTTCGGCAAACGAATTCACCTGCTCGCCGAATTGCTCCAGCTCTTGCGTGGTGGCCAAGCCGTTGCGGCTCACGGCTTGCAGGCCGATTACAAAGCCTTGGTAATACACGCTCGGAATCGGCTCGGCGATTTGGAAGCGGTCGTCCATGGTGCAGCCGGCAATCTGAAAGCGGTGGCGGCTAGAAAGGCGCGGAATGGCGTGCAGCTCTTGCGCTTCGCTCAGCGCGATATAGGCCATATAATCGAAGCGCGGGTCGAACCACGGCAATTCGAGCTTGGTAAGATCGTTTAAATGAAGCAGCGTTTTCTGCTTGCCTTGCAGGCGGGTTTGCGAAGGCGCCGGCGCATCGACGCGCTCGAAAGCAAAGGCTTCTTCGCCTTTTTCGGCTTCGGGCTGCAACACCGGCTCGACAAAATCATCTTCTTCCACTTCAATCGCGGCATCGGGTTTGGCGGCAGCGGCGGCGGCCACTTTTTCGGCAAACAAATCATTTTTGTCCGCTTGCGGCGCGGCCGGCTGAGCGATGGCTTCGGCTTCTTCGGCTTTCTGACTGGGGCGGGACACATCTTTGGTGCGCACCGGCTCAGCCGCCTCAGCCGCTTCGCCGCCCAGCGGCTTGCCGTCGCGCACGAAATCGGTTTTGCTGCCCAAAAGCGCATCTTTATCGGCATGGCCGAATTGCTCGCGCACCTGCTGGCGGTATTTGTTTTCCTGATACATATTGTACACAATCACGCCGAGGATAACCGCGGCGCAGAAAACCAGAATAATCAGGGTGATATCGCTCATATTTGTTTCAACCTGTGAAAGGGTTTGGATGATTTTGCTTTAATTGGGGGATTATAGCGAAATTTGCCCGCCATGACAGTATCGTGGCGCGATTTAAACCGCTATGGCCTTGCTTCGCCTTGCCCTGAATTGAAATCGCGCCGCCATATCAACACGCGTCAATCGGGCGCGCCAGCGGAAAACCGGCCGCAGCCAGCCTCGCCCAATCGAAAAAATGGCCGGGGTCGCTCTTGCGGCCGGGGGCAATATCTTGGTGGCCGCAAACGGCGCTGATCGGGTATTGCGCCATCAGGGCGCGCAGCAGCTTATCCAAACATGGATACTGCAAATCGCTAAAAGGTTCAAAATCGCAGCCTTCCAATTCGATACCGATTGAAAAAGCATTGCATTTTTCGCGCCCGCAAAAAGCCGACACGCCGGCGTGATAAGCCATATCGTTGCACGACACAAATTGCACCGCTTCACCTTCGCGGGTGATCAGAAAATGGCTCGACACGCGCAATTCGGTGAGAATGCTGAAAAAAGGATGTTCGGCAGGATTGATTTGATTGGTAAACAATTTTTCCACCGCGCCGTTGCCGTATTCAAACGGCGGCAGCGAAATATTGTGCAGCACCACCAGCGATGCCGCCTCGCCCGCCGGCCGCGGCTCGAAATTGGGCGAATCGAGCCGCCGCGCAAGCTGCCACCAGCCTTGCTGCCAATCGCTATTGTGCATGGTTTGGTTTCCTGTGTTTCATACTAATTCAAAAAAGTAAGCTAACAAGGCGGCGAGCCGCAGACAGTACAACTATAGTGAAATGCAAGAAAAAGTTACACAAAACTACATTTTGCAACGGCGTAGGTTGGGTTGATAAACCCAACGTTTCAGACGGCCTGTGGATTTGTTGGGTTTACAACCCAACCTACCTGCCGTATCACTTTTTTGTGCATTCCACTATAGTACGGCAAGGCAAGACAACGAAGTTAGGTTATTTTTTTGGATTGGTATCAGACGGCCTTCAGCTGGGCACAGTGTTGAGCCACAAAGCCGAAATATGCCTTTTTGTTTTTTGAACTACATTTCCATAATGTTTTCAGACGGCCTCTGCATGGAAACACTCAGGCCGTCTGAAAGCTTTATTTCGATTCGGCTTCAAATGCCATCGCCAGCGAATTGATGCAATAGCGCTCGCCGGTGGGCTTGGGCCCGTCGGGAAACACATGCCCCAAATGCGCATCGCAGCGGCGGCAGCGCACTTCTTCGCGCACCATGCCGTGGCTCAAATCGCGCACGCGGTAAGTGCTTTGCGGCTCGGCTTGCTCGAAAAATGCCGGCCAGCCGCAATGGCTGTCGAATTTTTGCTGTGATTTAAACAATAAAGCACCGCAGCAGGCGCAATGGTAATCGCCCGCCGCATCGAAATGGTTGTATTGCCCGCTAAACGGACGCTCGGTGCCCGCTTCGCGGGTGATGTGATACACATCGGGCGCCAGCTCGGCGCGCCATTCTTCGCTGCTTTTTTCAATTTTATCCATGTTGGTTTCCTCTGCCTTATAGGCTTTTTGGGTATGGTGGGTGCGGCCGTTTCGAATCATGGCACAAAGCACACTGCAAAACTTTATTTTATCCACAAGCCGCAATTCAAGCGCTCTGATGATTGTATCGGTGAAAGCGGCTGAAATCCAGCTTTGCCGCCGCCCGCCAAATCGCGCATAATCGGCCTATTTCCTTACCCACCTGCCGCCATGCTCTATCTTTATCAATCCAACCGCCTTGAAAACCTCGCCCGTGTGTTTACCGGGCTGCAAAAGCTGATGCCGCCTGAAAACCCGCTGGCAGCAGAAGAAATCGTGGTGCAAAGCCAAGGCATGCGCCGCTTTTTAAACCTGCATCTGGCCAAAGAATTGGGCGTGGCGGCCAATTTGAAATTCAGCCTGCCCGCCGGCCTCACCTGGCGGCTGATGCGCGAATGCCTGCCCGGCCTGCCCGAGCTGAGCCCGTTTGCGCCCGAAGTGATGCGCTGGCGGCTGCTGGATTTGTTTCAAAGCCAAGCGTTTCAGACGGCCTCTGAATACGCAGCCGCCCGTGCCGCGTTGCAAAGCTATTTGGCCGGCGGCCAAGCGGCGGCTTACCAGCTATCGGGGCAGCTGGCCGATATTTTCGACCAATATCTGGTTTACCGGCCGCAATGGATCAGCGCCTGGCAGCAAGGCCGTTTGCTGGAGCTGGGTGAAGATGAAATCTGGCAGGCCGAATTGTGGCGCTTTCTTGATGACGGCAGCAGCAACGCGCCGCACCGTGTGGCCATGTGGCAGCAGCTTTTGGCCGCATTGAGCGCCGATAAATTGCCGCAGCGCTTTTTTGTGTTCGGCATCGCCACCATGGCGCCGATGTATTTGCAGCTTTTAGAAGCCATGGCCGAGCATTGCGATGTGCACATTTTCGCGCTCAACCCAAGCAGCGAATATTGGGGCAATGTGATTGAAGCGGCGCAAATCCTGCAAAGCGGCGACGACATTGATTTGAGCCAGAGCGGCCACCCGTTGCTCGCTTCGCTGGGCAAGCAGGGGCGCGATTTCTTCGATGCGCTCGCCGAAGCGCACATCAGCGAAGAGCGCAGCTATTTCAGCGATGACGCGCAAACCGCGCCCACTTTGCTGCAACGCTTGCAACACGATATCCAAACCCTCAGCCTGCCCGCCGCCAAGCAGGAGCATGCACCGGCCGACAGCTCCATCCGCATTCACGCCGCCCACAGCCCTTTGCGCGAGTTGCACATTTTGAAAGACCAATTGCTCGCGCTTTTGGCCGAGCACCCCGATTGGCAGCCGTACGATATTGCCGTGCTCACCCCCAATATCGAGCCCTACAGCCCCTATATCGAAGCCGTGTTCGGGCAGGCGCAAGGCGGCGCGCAGGCTTTGCCCTATTCGATTTCCGACGTGAAGCTCAGCCGCCGCCAGCCGCTTTTGCACGCTTTGACACAAACCCTCGCCTTGTTGGAAAGCCGCTTCGAAGTGGATTATCTGCTGCCGCTGCTGGAAAACGATTTGGTGCTGCGCCGCTTTGCCCTCAGCCGCGACGATTTGCCGCTTTTGCACGACACCATCGCCGCGCTCAACGTGCATTGGGGCTTAGACAGCACCATGCGTGGCGAATTCGGCGCAGCCAGCAGCCTCTTTACCTGGCAGCAGGCGCTGGAGCGGCTGATTTTGGGCTGGATGCTGCCCGAAAGCGCGCACCCCGTGTGGCAAAACATCAGCGCCTGGCACGGCGACCCCAACCAAATCGCCGTGTTCAGCCGCTTCACCGTACTGATCCGCACCCTTGCCGACACACAAAAGCGCTGGCAGCAGCCGGCGGATATTGCCGCTTGGTGCGAACGCGTGCGCTGCCTGCTAACCGATTTATTTGCCCCCGACAGCAACGACCAACACGCCTTGCAACAAATCGAGCAGGCGCTGGCACGCTGGCAGGCCGAAGCCGAATTGGCGCACTTTGGCGGCTATCTGCCGCAACACATCGTTATCGAGCACCTGCAACACTTTCTCAGCGGCCAAAGCCAGGCCGGATTTCTGCGCGGCGGCATCACTTTTTGCAGCATGGTGCCCATGCGCAGCCTGCCTTTTAAAGTGATTTGCCTGCTCGGCCTCAACGATGGCGATTTCCCGCGCAACACCAAAGCCGCCGCCTTCGACCTGATTGCCCGCCACCCGCAAAAAGGCGACCGCGCCCGCCGCGACGACGACCGCTATCTGTTTCTCGAAGCCATCATCAGCGCACGCGAAGTGCTTTATTTATCCTATCTCGGCCGCAACATCAGCAACGACGAGCCGCTTGCCCCCTCCGCCCTGATCAGCGAGCTTATCGACACGCTGGCCGCCATGAGCGGGCAGCGCAGCAGCGAATGGGCCGCCAAGCATGTGCTGCAACACCCGCTGCAAGCTTTCTCGCCCCGCTATTTCAGCGCCGACGCCCTTTCAGACGGCCTCATCAGTAGCCGCAGCGATTACGCCGCCGCCCTCAACCAGCCCCAAGCCCAAACAGCCGCCTTTTTCAGCGCGCCGCTAAACGAAGCCGCCACCGATGCCGTGATTGAGCAAGAAAACTTTCTGCGCTTCTGGCGCAACCCCGTGCGCCATTGGCTGCAGCACACCCTCAGCTGGCACGCACCCTATGCAGACGAAGCCTGGGATGCCGCCGAGCCTTTCGACCCACCGCACAGCAGCCGCATCACCGAAGCCTACACCCAAGCGCGGCGCGCGCACCAAGATTTCGGCCAAACCGCCGGCCGCCTGAGCGCCGAGAGCCTGCTGCCCGAAGGCGAGCTCGGCCACTTGTGGCAGCAGCAATTCCAAGCCGCCGCCAAATCGCTCGACGGCGAATTATTGGCCAGCCCCAAGCTGCCGCCGCAGCCCTACTGCCTCAGCTTGGGCGAAAACACACTCGAAGGCAGCCTCGGCCACCTGCACCGCCACGGCCAGATTTATTTTCTCAACCGCGCACCCTCCGCGCCCGACATGCTCGCCTATTTGCTGCAACACCTGATTTTCTGCGCCGTGCGCCCACACGAACACCCCGAATGCCGCACCCATCTGCTGCTGCCCGGCCAAAGCCAAACCCTGGCCGACATTCCGCAGGCCGCCGCGCGTGCGCAATTGGCGCAATGGCTGGCCTATTTCCGGCTCGGCCAAAGCCGCCCGCTGCCCTTTTTCGCCAAAACCGGCCTCGCCGTGGCCGAAGTGCTCAGCAGCAACAAAGCCGACAGCCTCGAGCGCGCACAGCAAACCGCCCGCAGCGAATACCGGGGCAGCAAAAAAAGCACCGGCCAGCGCGACTATATCGAAGTGGATTTGGTATTCGGCCGCGACAGCACCGAGCCGATTGACACGCCGCTGTTTTGGAACCTGCTCGAAGATTTGCCGGTGCCGCTGCTGCGAGCTTTGCAGACAGAGGCCGGTGAAGAATAGCGCCTGCCGTGTTGAAATATAGTGGAATGCAGGAAAAAGTGACACAACGGGTAGCTTGGATTGAAAACACAACCAGCCCACAGGCCGTCTGAAACGTTGGGTTTGGCAACCCAACCTACCTGTTATAGTGCGTAGTTTTGTATCACGTTTTCTTGCATTCCACTATATGAACAAACCCCAGCCTGAGCAAACTTTATCCCGCAACTTTTTCAGACGGCCTATAATCAAGCCGTCTGAAACCCACTCGCCCCAGGAGCCCGAATGAGCATTTACCGACTCACCGACAACCTCTATATCGCCCCGCAGCTCACACCTGCCGATGCCGCAGAAGCCGCGCGGCTCGGCATCGGCCGCGTAATTTGCAACCGCCCCGACGGCGAAGAGCCCGGCCAGCCCGATTTTGCCCAAGTGCAGCAATGGCTGGCCGCAGAAGGCATTGATGATGTGCAGCACCAGCCCGTGGCCGCACCCACCATTCAAGCCGGCGATGTGGCCCGCTTTAAAGCGCTGCGCCAGAGCAGCCACACACCCGTGCTCGCCTATTGCCGCACCGGCACACGCTGCTCGCTGCTGTGGGGGCTGGACCAAGCCGCCGCCGGCATGCCGGTGGCCGAGATTATCGCCGCCGCAGGGCAAGCCGGCGTGGATTTGGGCAATTTCACCGAACGCCTGCAAGCTGCCGCTCATACCGATTCAAATAAACCCTTATGAATATTGCATGCAGAGGCCGTCTGAAAACCTTTCAGACGGCCTGTTTTATACCAATTCTAAAAAATAACCTTACAAAATAAAAGCAGTTCGGCAGCATCATTCGCGTAGGTCGGATTCTTGAATCCAACATTTGGCCAACGGCCAAAGTGATGTGCGTGCCTTGTTCTGCGAACAAGTGTCGGATTCGAGAATCCGACCTACAGGCTGCCTGTTTGTATATTATTTTTTTGAATGGGTATTATTTGCCTCTATTGCCGCGCCTGCCAATCATCGCGCGTGTGTTGTGCTTCTTCGAAATAGCGGTAAAGTGCATCGGCATCGTTGCTTTGCAGCAAATTTTGCAGATAAGCCAGCGCTTGCTGCTGGCCGGCGAGCAAATCGAGCAGGCTGTCTTTATTGGCCATACAAATGTCGGTCCAAATAGCCGGGTGGCTCGATGCGATGCGGGTGAAATCGCGGAAACCGGAAGCAGCGAAATCGAGATAGGTTTGGCCGTCGGGATGCTCGGCGATTTGGTGCACATAAGCATAAGCCAGCATGTGCGGCATATGCGACACGGCGGCGAAAATGGCATCGTGGGTGGCGGCGCTCATGCGGTAGGTGTGTGCGCCCACGGCCTGCCATAGGGTTTCAACGGTTTCGAGCGCACCCGCATCTTGCTGCGCATGCGGGCAGATAATCAGCTTTTTATCTTGATAAAGGCCGAATTGCGCCGCCAGCGCGCCGTGTCGGTCGGAGCCGGCAATCGGGTGGGCGGCCACGCAGCGCGGCAGATGTGCGCCCAAGTGTTCGGCAAAGGCGGTGAGCGCAGATTGCTTGGTGCTGCCCACATCGCTCACAATGGTGTGGACGCTTAAAAGCGGTGCCAATTGGCGGCAGATGTGCGGCAGCGTGGCCACGGGCGTGGCAATCAGCACCCAATCGGCGCCGCCCACGCTTTGGGCGTTAATCTCTTCAAAAGCTTCATCGATGACTTTGCGCTCGAGTGCGCGCGCCAGATTGTCGGCATCCAAATCGATGCCGACCACTTTTTCCACCAAACCCTGCCGTTTTAAATCAAGCACAAACGAGCCACCGATCAGGCCGACGCCGATCAGGGTGATTTGTTTGAGTGCCGGTGTTTGGGTCATAAAGAGGCCGTCTGAACGGGTGAAAAATAATGGGAAATGAAAATTGCCGCACAGGCCATCTGAAAGCACATTCAACTTTCAGACGGCCTTGCTTATTGATTAAGACCAAGCCGCCACAAATTCCGCCCAATGCGGCTTTTCTTCGGCCAACGAATGCAGATAATGCTTCAAGCGTTTGATTTCCTGCTCGTATTCATCCGCATCAAGCGCACCACCGAGCAGGCGGAAACGCAAATACATTAAATAAGTGTTGGCCGCATCGGTTTCGCAATAATCGCGGATGTCTTTCAAATCGCCGGCGTGATAAGCATCCCACACTTTGCTGCCATCCATGCCGAGCTTGCCGGGAAAGCCGCACAGCTTGGCCATGTCATCCAGCGGCACGCTGGCGCGCGGTTGGTAAAGGGCGAGCAAATCCATCAAATCGCAATGGCGGCTGTGGTAGCGGCTGATGTAATTATTCCATTTGAAATCGCGGCTGTCGCCGAAATCGCCCTCGCCCATGTCCCAATAGCGCGCGGCAGCCACGCCGTGTATGAGCGCGCGGTAATGCAGCACCGGCAAATCAAAGCCGCCGCCGTTCCAGCTCACCAATTGCGGCGTGTGGGTTTCCACCAAATCGAAAAATTTGGCAATCATGGTTTCTTCGCTGTCGTTGATTTCGCCGATGGTGCCGACATGGATTTTATCTTGCCCCCAACGCATGCAGCAGGAAATCGCCACCACTTGGTGCAGGTGGTGCTGCATAAAATCGCCGCCGGTTTGCGCCCGGCGCTTTTGCTGCGCAAATGCCACCACATCGGCATCAGACACGCTTTTGGGCAAATCGTGCAGCAGGCGGATACCGGCCACATCGGGCACGGTTTCGATATCGAAAGCTAAAATCGGGGTCATCGGCTGGTTCTCCACAGATGCTGCATTGTGGCACGAAGTGGCGCTTGCGCCAAGCTTGCGCACGCTTTTGCCCGCCTGCGGGATAGTTGGTACAATGGCGCACCGGCGCGCGTGCGCCTCCTATTTTTGATTGCGCCCTGCGCACCCCACACGAGGCTTTGCATGAACAAACACCTGCTCCATTCTTTATTGCCGCTGGCGCTGTTGCCGCTGGCCGCCTGCGGCCAAACGCCGGTATCCCACAACAGCGCCGCATCTGCCCCGGCCGCAACCAAGAGCGCAACGGCGGCAAGCGGCAATGTAGACAGCAAGTTGGCGCAAACGCTGACGGCCAAATTGGAACAAACCTACCAAGGCCAAAACCTGAAAGTGCAAAGCGTGCGCAACACGCCGATTGCCGGCCTTTATGAAGTGGTGGTGAGCGGCAACCAAGTGGTTTATGTCGATGGCAGCGCCAATTACATGCTGGTGGGCGACCTGATTGACGTCAACACCCGCCAAAGCCTCACCGACGAGCGCAGCGCCGAATTGAATAAAATCGATTTTTCCACCCTGCCGCTGGATATGGCGATTAAAGAAGTGCGCGGCAACGGCAAGCTGAAAGTGGCGGTGTTTTCCGACCCCGATTGCCCGTTTTGCAAACGCCTGGAGCATGAATTCGCCAAGATGACCGACATCACCATTTATAACTTCATGCTGCCGATTGCCAGCCTGCACCCCGATGCCCAGCGCAAAGCCGAGCTGATTTGGTGCCAGCCCGACCGCACCGCCGCTTGGACGCAATGGATGCGCCAAGGCAAAGTGCCGCCTGCCGCCCCCGCTTGCGATAACCCTGTGGCCGAAACCGTGTCGCTGGGCGAGCAGCTCGGCTTCAACGGCACACCCACGCTGGTTTTCCCCAACGGCCGCAGCCAAAGCGGCTACAGCCCGCTGCCGCAATTGCAGCAGCAGATTGAAGCTAACCAATAAGTTTTACGCCAAACATTTGAGGCCGTCTGAAAAGTTTCAGACGGCCTCAAATTTATACAACCCTTAACACCCATTCAAACAAGTAATACCCATTCAAAAAAGCAAGCTTACAAATGGTAAACCAATGCAACAAGACCACTTTTGGGGTGCAGTTCGGTTTTTTCAGACGGCCTTGCCAACATGCTTTCAAATTATTTGAAAATTATTTGTTTTCCAGCGCCAGCAAGGCTTCGTTTTCATCGTGGGTGGCGCCGTCGAGCGCGAGCAGGCGCTGTGATTCGGCTTTGGCGCTTTGCTCGGTTTCGTCAAACACCTTGGCCAAGGCCAAACGCGCCTGTACGCTCGGGCTGATGGCCAAGCTGGCTTCGAGATAGCCTTGCGCCTTGCCCCAAAGCTGCTTGCTGTAGGCCAGCTCGCCGAGAAACATCAGCAATTGCGCATCATTGGGCTGCGCCTGCAACCAGCCGTCGGCCAAATCGATGGCTTTACGCTGCGCTTTGTCGTCGAGATAGCGCACGCTTTGTACAAACGGCTCCAGCAATTCGGCTTGGCGGGTGTGCGGATAATAATGCGCCACCCATTTCACCGCTTGGCTGTAAAGCCCCAAATGCACATATTTTTCGGCAATCACGGCACACAATTCGCCCGCTTTCTGCTCATCGGGTATGCGCTTGAGGCAGGCTTTGAGGCCGCCGCCGTCGCGCACCAACGCCAGCAGGCGGCGGTAAGCCCAGCTTTGGTATTGGCCGGCTTCGTAATCATTGATGGCACCGGCTTTTTGCAGCTTGGCGGTTTTGTCGAGCACCTCCAGCGCATTGCCGTGGTCAAACGCATAACGCAGCTGCAAACGCACCAAGCGGGTGAGGCTGGGGTTGATTTGGGCGGCGGCATTGAGGTTGTTTTCGGCAGCCGGATAATCGCGCCGGCCCAGCGCCGCTTCGGCCAGCAGCAGATAGCGGGAAAGCTGCTTTTTCGCGGGCAGGGTTTCGATGTCTTTCAGATAACGGTCGCGCAGCGCGGTATCGTCCATCTGATCGGCCGCGTGTGCACCCAGCATCAAGGCCAGCGTGCGGTTGTCGCCGGCTTCTTTGTTGGCCAGCACTTTAGCGGCTTCTTGCTCGGCCTTTTGAAATTTGCCCTCAAAAAACGCCAAGCCGGCATTATTGAGCGCCGCCGCTGCCTGCCGCCCTTGCCGCGCCACGCCGAAGCGCTGCATGCGGCCGGGCACATGCAAAATGCCGGCAATCAGGCGCACCAGCAGATAAAGCACAATCACCAGCGCCAGCAAGCCCAAGATAAAGGCATGCAGATTGATGCGCAACATGGTTTGCTCCACCACCACATACACATTGCCGTTATACAGGCTTGCGCCCATGGCAATGGCCACGGCCACGGCAAACAACACGATAATCCAAATCAGGCCTCTCATGCTTGCTCCCCTTTCACGGCAGGTGCCGGAGCGGCGGGCTTGGCCGCTTCAGGCTGGCTGGCTGCATCGTGTGCATCTTGTGCAGGCGCTGCGGGTGCAGCAGCCGGTGCCGATGCCGCGGCCGGCTGGCTAGCGGCCGCGCTGCTTGCCGCTTCGGGCAGGGCTTGCGGCATGGCGGTGCGCACGCTGTCTTGATAAGCGCGCACGGCGGTTTGGCTGGCGCGCAGCACATCATCGGAAATCATGCGGATATCGAGGCTTTTGAGCTCGGCCAATTCTTTCAGCCACGATTGCGTGGCCGGTGAGCGCGCATCGAAATATTGTTTCACGGCGGCCTCGGCGCTGTTTAAATCGCTTTGATACACTTCGCCGTTGTGTTGCAGCAAGGCCACACGCGCATCAAGCAGGCGCAGGCGCAGGTTTTCGCGCACGAAATAGGTTTGCTCGGGCGCCATCAACATGGCGTCGTTATTGTTGAGCCGGCGCACTTCCACCATGCCTTGCAGGCTGGCCAAGGTTTTTTCCCAAGCAGCCTGCCACCACGGCATGGCCGAGGTATCAACGGCTTGGGCGGTGTTTTTACCCGGCTGCAAAGTGCCGTCCAGCACCAACGGCAGCCCGGCCACGGCGGTTTCGAGGCGGTCGAGCCTGAGCGAGGTGCCGGAAATATCCAGATAGGGGCGGTTTTTCAAGGCGGCGATATCGCTGCTCACGGCTTGTTTGATGGGCAGCAATTCGGGCTGATCGAAGCGGCTCAGGCGGCTTTCGATGTTTTCCAGCGTGTTTACCGCCACCGGCACATTGCCTGAGAGCAAGAGCTGCTGCGAAGCCAGGTTCAGCGTGGCTTCGGTTTCATCCACCACCCAATTGGCGCGGCCTTTGAGCAGCTCTTGATAAGCGCGGTTGGCGGTGGTGATTTGCTCTGCATTTTGCTTTTGGCCGTCTGAAAGCTGCGCCAACGCGGCCTGCACTTCGGCCTGCTTGCGGATATTGTCTTGCAGCAGGTTAGCATTTTGGCTCTCGCCCAAGGCGGCTTTGTCGATTTTTTGATCAAAGCTCAGCTGCTGGGTTTTCAGAATATTCTGCCCCTGCACAAACAAAAAGCCGCTCGCGCCCAAGCCTAACAGCGCCAACACCAGCGCGCCGGCGGCCAGGCCTTTGCCGGAAGATTGTTTGATGACAACGGGGGCAACGGGCGCAACGGCGCTCGTTTGGCTGTTTTTTTGCTCAGACATGGGGTTTCCTGTATCGACAGATTCGGGGGCGGGCTTTGGGGGCGCGGCGGGCGCGGGGGAGGATTGCTCCGACTTGTCGCCATTTTGCGGCGGCGTGGCGGTGCCGTCGGATGATACCGTGATGGTTTGGTTGGCAGAAGCTTCGTTTGCTTCCGGCGGCGTCTCGTCGGGCTTCATTGCTTACTCCGTTTCACGCTGTAGGGTGTGCATGTCCAGCCGCGCCACCAGCCGGATATTTTCTGCTCCGGCGGCGCGCAATGCGGCGGCTATGCGCTCATGATGGGTAAAGTATAGCAAGTTTTTCAGATTTTGCGCCAACTCGGGCGGCGCTTGTGTAAACAATTCGTGCACAATTTCGGATGAAGTCACATAAGCGGCCTCGGGCTTTTCTTGCGCAAACAATGCCCAATCGAGCGGCTGAGGCCGTCTGAAATACACTTCGGCGATTTGCACCTTAAAGCCTTGCTGCCGCAGCGATTGCGCTAAAAAACCGCGCCCGCCGCGGCCGCGGATAATCAATATTTCTGCGCCGCGCGGCAGGCTTTGCCACAGCGGCAGCTGCAACACGGCTTCGCTGTCGTTGCCCTCTTGCGGCGCGTAAACCGGCTGGCGGCAAAATGCCGCCAGCGCTTGGGCGCTGGCCTGCCCCACGGTGATGTGCAGCGGCGTGCAGCTTGAAAAATCCAGCACGCCCGCGGCAATATCCACCGCGCTCGGGCTCACCCAAAACACGGCATCGGCGGCGGCCACTTGCTCGGGCAGACGCGCCAATGCGGCGGCATCGGCTTCGATGCGGATGGGGCTGAAAGGCAGGGCGCGCCAGCCGGCGGCGGCGCAAGCCTGCATTTCGGCGGCGGCGCGGCCTGCGGGGCGGGTGATTAAAATTGCGGGCATGGTTTCAGACGGCCTGATGACAATTTAGAAATATTAAAAATAATAGTGGAGTGAATGAAAAGCTTACACAGGCCGGTGCAGAGTGTATGGCGCAGCAGCGCACGCAGAAACGGTTAAACCGCGTGCGTGGCTCGCGCCACACACCCTACACACGGTTTGAGATTGATTGTATTGGTGTCCGTTTTTCGTTCACTTCGCTATCGTTCATGCTAAAGATACAGATAATAAGGCAGATACAGATAATAAGGCGGTGAGCTGCAAAGCATGGTGAAGGTTGCCACCACAAGATAGGCAGAAGGCCGTCTGAAAGCCTGGCAACAATAAAATATTGAAATTGCGCTTTTCAGACGGCCTGCCCATTATTTGCGTTTATTGTTCAGCCAAAATGCTTTGAATCAGCTCGACTGCGCCATCGTCGGCCAACTTTTTCGCCACGGCGCGGCCGAGCGCATCGGCATAAGCGAGCGGCGCTTGGGCTTCGGCCTGCAAAAGAATAGAGCCGTCGGGGTGGCCGACCAGGCCACGCAAGGTGAGCAGACCGGCTTCTTCGGTGCAATAAGCGGCTAGCGGCACTTGGCAGCTGCCGTCGAGCGCGCGCGCCAAAGCGCGTTCGGCGCTCACGCAGGCGTTGGTAACGGCGTGGTTGAGCGGGTTGAGTGCTTCGAGCAAATCATAGCGCTGCGCAGCGATTTCGATGCCCAGCGCGCCCTGCCCGGCGGCGGGCAGGCTGTCGATGGGCGACAAAATCACGCGGATACGCTCATCCAGGCCGAGCCGCTGCAAGCCGGCGGCGGCGAGAATAATCGCATCGTATTCGCCTTTATCGAGCTTACCCAAGCGGGTTTGCACATTGCCGCGCAAGGGCTTGATTTCCAAATGCGGATAACGGGCACGCAGCTGGGCTTCGCGGCGCAGGCTGGAAGTGCCCACCACCGCGCGCGGCGGCAAATCTTCAAGCCGCGCATAATGGTTGGACACAAATGCATCAAACGGGCTGGCGCGCTCGCCGATGGCGGCCAGGGCGAAACCTTGCGGCAAATCCATGGGCACGTCTTTAATCGAATGCACGGCCAAATCGGCGCGCCCTTCTTGCAAGGCTTGCTCCAATTCTTTGATAAACAGGCCTTTGCCGCCAATTTTGGAGAGGGTTTTGTCGAGAATCTGGTCGCCGCGCGTGGTCATGCCGAGAATCTGCACATCGCATTCGGGGTAGAGAGCTTGCAGGCGCGCCTGAATGTGCTCGGCCTGCCACATGGCCAGCGCGCTTTCGCGGCTGGCGATAATGAGTTTGCTGGGTGTCATGATGGGTTTGTAAGGGTGGAAACAATGGCCGCCAGTCTATCATGTTTGGCTGCTTTTCAGAAACGCGCCGCCGGCCAGGGTCTGTTCACAATTCATCCGCGAGTAAGATTTTGAGCGCAAAAGCGTGGCTGCAAGGCGAAAAGCACAGCAAGGTTGAACACCTTGCGAGCATTTTCAACGCAGCAGGCGCGTTTTTGAGCCAAAAGATTGCCGCGTGATGAAATGTGAACAGACCCTAACAGCAAGGCAGAAGGCCGTCTGAACGTTTTCAAACGGCGGCGATTTCTATTTTGGGCATATAAAGCAAATCATAAGTGGGCTTGTTGAGCAAATCGGCCAGCGTGAAGCCGTCGAGATAATTCAAAAAAGCCTTGATGCCGCCGCCGAGTATGCCGGCAAGGCGGCAATTGGGGGTGATCAGGCAATCGTTGTTTTGCCCCATGCATTCCACCAGCTGCATCGGCTCCAAATGCCGCACCACCGCGCCGAGATTGATGTTTTCAGGCGCACGCGCCAGCCTCAAGCCGCCGCCTTTGCCGCGCACGCTGGCCAGAAAGCCGCCTTTCACCAAGGCAGTGACCACTTTCATCAAATGGCTTTTGGAGATGCCGTAGGTGTCGGCAATGGTGCTGATATTAACCAACGCATCATCGTTGATGGCGGTGTAGATCAGTACGCGCATGGCGTAATCGGTGTGTTGGGTCAAATACATAGCGCTTCTCTCAGGGCGGAATGATTGAGGATTGACTTTATGCCGTCTTAAGTTTCATAATAGATGAAACTTATAACACAAACCGCTGCGAAACACCATCATGACACCCCTCAAAAGACACCCCGATTTAATCGAACGCTCACGCGAGCACCATCATTCTTTGGCTTTGTGTTTGCGCATTTTGCGCGAGCTCTCGGCCGATCATCAGGCCGATATTGAAAACCACCGCGCCGATTTGCTGGCGCATTTTGCCTCGGAAGAAACGCAGTTTGCACCGCATTGGGGCAAGCTTGATGCGGCTTTGCAACAACGCTTTGAAGAAGATCACGCTGCGCTGTGCGGTATGCTGGCTGCGCCTCAGTATCAAGATGCTGAATGGAACCGGCGCTTTGCCGAAACCTTGCGCGAACATGCGCGCTTTGAAGAGCGCTCGCTGTTTCCGGCCATCGAGCCTTATTTGGATGAACCTTTGGTTCATTTGTAAACACACATGGTTTTCAGACGGCCTGCTTGATTGAATCAGGCCGTCTGAAAATATTTGTACACTTTTAAAAACAATTAAATAATACCAATTCAAAAAAATAAGCTAACAAGGCGGCGAGCCGCAAACAGTACAGATAGTACGGCAAGGCGAGACAACGAAGTTAGGTTATTTTTTTGAATTGGTATAAGGAGCCGCTTTTATGCTGTTTAAGCACGCTGTTTGGGCCATGGCTTTCCGCCCTTTTTACGCATTGGCGGCGCTTTTTGGTGCGCTGTCGATTTTATTGTGGGGCTTTGGCTATCAGGGCACGGCCGAGCTGCCTTCTTTTTATTGGCACGCGCATGAAATGATTTGGGGCTATGCCGGGGCGGTGGTGGTGGGCTTTTTGCTCACAGCGGTAACGGCCTGGACCGGCCAGCCGCCCACCCGCGGCGGCGCGCTGTTTGCCCTCACGGCTTTGTGGCTTCTGGCGCGGCTGGCGCTTTACTTGCCCAACGGTGCGGCTATCAGCGGCATTTCGGGCACGGCATTTTTTTGGTATGCGGCGGTGTGCATGGCTTTACCGGTGGTGCGCAGCCGCAATTCGCGCAATTATATTGCGATTGCGGCGCTGTTTGTGTTCGGCCTCACCCATGCGGTGTTCCACCTTTATTTGCAGCCTTTCCAAGCGGGGGCGCTGCTCAACGGCCTGTTGGCGGGCTTGGTGATGGTGGCGGGCTTTATCGGCTTGGTAGGCATGCGCATCATGCCTTTTTTCACTGCCAAACGCCTGAATATTGCGCAGGTGGCCAGCCCGATGTGGGTGGCTTTGTCGGCGCTGGTGCTGCCGATGCTGATGGCGGTTTTGATGATGTTTCAAACGGCCTTGCCGCTGGCGGGGCTTTTGGGCATGGCGGCGGGCATCATTAATTTGGTACAGGTGTTTCGCTGGTGGCATAAAGATGTGGTGCGCGAGCCGATGCTGTGGGTGCTTTTTGCCGGCTATTTTTTCACCGCGTTGGGCTTGTTGGTCACGGGGATTGCACAATGGTTGCCGGCTTATTTGTCGCTGGGTGTGCATTTAATCGGCGTGGGCGGCATCGGCCTGCTCACGCTGGGCATGATGGCGCGCACGGCGCTAGGCCACACCGGCCATGCGATTTACCCGCCGCCATCGCCGGTGCCGCTGGCTTTTTGGCTGATGGTGCTGGCCACGCTCACGCGGGTGTTTGCCGCTTTTGCCAGCGGCGCGGCCTACACCCACAGCATTTATTGCTCGGCGGCTTTATTTGCGCTGGCGCTGCTTTTGTTTGCATGGCGCTATATTCCGTGGCTGCTCAAGCCACGCGCCGATGGCAAATCCGGATAAATGTTTATATTTTTCATTGGTTTAAACAGGCCGTCTGAAAACATTCAGACGGCCTGTTTAGTTTTCCACAAGCCAAGCGTAAAATCTCTGCATCTTATTTTTTATCGATTGCAAACTCATGCAAAATCACCACCGCCCGGCCTCTGCCATGGTTTTGGCCGCCTTGGGCATTGTGTATGGCGACATCGGCACGAGCCCGCTCTACACGCTGAAAGAAACCTTTCTGGCTTCGCATATGCAGGTCGGCGAAACCGGCATATTGGGCTTTGTGTCGCTGATTATTTGGGCGCTGATTCTGGTGGTGACGCTCAAATATGTGGTGTTTATCCTGCATGCCGACAATAAAGGCGAAGGCGGCGTGGTGGTGTTGATGCAGCTGGCCTTGCAATATCTTCAGGGCAAGCCCGCTTGGGTGGTGCTGATGATGGGCCTCGCCGGCACGGCGATGTTTTTCGGCGATGCCATGATCACGCCGGCCATTTCGGTGCTCTCTGCAGCCGAGGGCTTGACGGTGATCAACCCGGCACTCGGGCATTGGGTGCTGCCGATTGCGCTGTCAGTGTTGCTGGTGCTGTTTATTATCCAGCGCAAAGGCACTCAGCGCATCGGCGCTTTTTTCGGGCCGGTGATGCTGCTTTGGTTTGCCACGCTGGCCGCTGCCGGCATTTATCAGATTGTGCAAAACCCATCGGTGTTGCGCGCCATCAATCCTTATTACGGCCTTTATTTCGCCACCCATCACGGCTGGGCCGGCTTTGTGAGCCTGGGCGCGGTGGTGCTGGCGGTAACGGGTGCCGAGGCTTTGTATGCCGATATGGGGCATTTCGGCCGCCGGCCGATTCAAACGGCCTGGCTCTCGCTGGTGCTGCCCGCTTTGGCTTTAAACTATATCGGCCAAGGCGCGCTTTTGCTGCGCACGCCCGAAGCGATTAAAAATCCGTTTTTTCTGAGCGTGCCCGAATGGGCGCTGATTCCGCTGATTGTGCTGGCCACGCTGGCCACCATTATTGCCAGCCAGGCGGTGATTTCGGGCGCTTATTCGCTCACCCGCCAGGCCATCCAGCTCGGCTTCACCCCGCGCATGCAGATTAACCACACCAGCGAAACCGAAATCGGCCAAATCTATATTCCCGCCGTGAATTGGATGTTGCTGGTGATTGTGCTGCTGGTGGTGTTGGGCTTTCGCAGCTCCGCCAACTTGGCCTCCGCTTACGGCATCGCCGCCACCGGCACCATGGTGCTCACCACGTTGATGTTTTTTATTGTGATGGTGAAAAATTGGCGCTGGCCTAAAGCCGCCGCGATTGCGCTTACCGCAATATTTCTCACCTTTGATTTGGCTTTCTTTGCCTCTAATCTGCTGAAAATCCCCACCGGCGGCTGGTTCCCCGTGATGGTGGCCGCTATTTTGGTGTTTACCTTCACCACCTGGCGGCAGGGGCGCGCCATCATCGCCCGGCAACACGCCGACAATGGTTTGGATTTAAACAGCTTTATCGAAAACCTCGATCAGTTTCCGCCACAAATCGTGCCGGGCAACGCGGTGTATATGGTGAGCAATGCCGCCTCTGTGCCCAAGGCGCTGCTGCACAATATGAAGCACAATAAAGTGCTGCACGAGCGCAATATCCTGTTTACCATTCAAACGCTTGATGTGCCGCGCGTGCCCGAAGCCGAGCGGTTGGCCATCAAGCAGCTGGGGCCGCGCTTTGTGCGCATTATCGGGCATTACGGCTTTCAGGAAACGCCGCGCGTGCGCCATTTGCTCGGCCTGGCACGCAAACAGGGCGTGGAGCTCGAATTGATGGAAACCTCTTTTTTCCTCTCGCGCGACAGCCTGCACATTCTGCCGCTTACCCGCAGCGGCTATATGGGCCGCCTGAGAAGCCGCTATTTCAAATGGCTGTATAAAAACAGCACTCCGGCCACCGATTACTACCGCATACCGGGCAACCGCGTGGTGGAAATGGGCTCGCAGCTCGATATATAAATGCCACTCCAAGGCCGTCTGAAAAGCTTTCAGACGGCCTTTACACATTTGGCAATCACCACCACGTTTCAAACACACCGCCACCGCGAATGTGATAGCATAAAGCCCGTTTCTCTTCATCCGCACCGCTTAACCGCTGCGAGCCAAATCCATATCCATCAAGGAGCCTTCCGCATGAACACCCAGATTAAAATCGGCATCGTCGGCGCCACCGGTTACACCGGTGTGGAATTATTGCGCCTGCTGTCCACACACCCGCACGCCCAAGTAACGGCCGTAACCAGCCGCAGCGAAGCGGGTATGCCGGTGGCCGATTATTTTCCCAGCCTGCGCGGCGTGTATGACCTCGTTTTCCAAACGCCGGAAGAAGCAGATTTGGCGCAATGCGATTTGGTGTTTTTCGCCACACCCCACGGCGTGGCCATGCGCGATGCGCCCGGCCTGATCGCCCAAGGCGTGCGGGTGGTGGATTTATCGGCCGACTTTCGCATTCAAGACATCCCCACTTGGGAAAAATGGTACGGCATGCCTTTCACCGCAGCCGAAGCGCTGAAAGAAGCGGTGTATGGCTTGTGTGAGCTCAACCGTGAGCAAATCAAAAGCGCCCGCCTGATTGCCAACCCCGGCTGCTATCCCACCTGCGTATCGCTGCCCTTGCTGCCGCTGTTGCAACAAAGCCTGCTCAAAGCCGGCCTGCCGCTGATTGCCGACTGCAAATCCGGCGTGTCCGGCGCAGGGCGCAAAGCCAGCGTAAGCACTTTATTTTGCGAAGCGGGCGACAATTTCAAAGCCTATGGCGTGGGCGGCCACCGCCACCTGCCCGAAATCAAGCAAACCATCCGCAGCCTGCAAGCCGAAGCGGCTGAAGGCTTGGTGTTTGTGCCCCACCTCACCCCGCTTATCCGCGGCATGCACGCCACCCAATATCTGCATCTGCAAGACGGTGCAAATCCGCACGCGCTGCTGAGCGATTTTTACCGCAACAGCCCGTTTGTCGATGTGATGCCCGAGGGCAGCACGCCGGAAACCCGCAGCGTGCGCGGCGGCAATATCTGCCGCATCAGCATTCAAAAAGCGCCGCAAAGCGATGTGTGGATTGCCTTGTCGGTTATCGACAATCTGGTGAAAGGCGCCGCCGGCCAGGCCATTCAAAATATGAACATTATGTTTGGCTTCAACGAAAGCGCAGGCTTGCAAGGCGCGCCACTGTTGCCATAGGCGTCCTGACATTTCGATGTAGTGAAACAACAGAAAAATCGGCAAGCCAACCGCAAAACCAAATAAAAGCCGCCCTGAAAACACCCGGAAAACCTTTTCCGAATGCTTTCAAGGCGGCTTTGCCCTATGAAAACACGACAGCACTAAAATCAAAACAAGGCAACAACGCAGGCAGTTTAGGCTTTTTATATTCTATATGATGCTTGGTTTGGCCTGCCACACAGGATTTCCAGGCAAAAAAAATACACACATCCGCAAGAATGTGTGTCAAGTCTACAAAGGAGAAATAGAGGAGAAACTACTAACCGGTTGTTCAAACCAGCTAATGAAATGCATTATGCCAAACAGAGCTGCAGCCGTCAAATATTTTTTGCATTTTATTTCTTCTCAATGTGTATTTAACCATTTATTTTGTAGTTTAATTTCAAAAATCCAAATAAATCGCTTACTTGGCGTAAAAATAATATTTTATATCAAACCAAAATCCGAGCATGCACTGCAAACCGCATTTTCGCAAACCGCTAATATCCGCATGAAAAGGCCGTCTGAAACTTTTCTTTTCAGACGGCCTGAAACCTTTGCAAAACCTCCTTTCCGTCACTCCTGCGCAGGCAAGGAACCCGACCTGAAGCACCGCTTCACTTCTCAGACAGGTAGCCGCCATCAACACGAAAATCATCAAATAGTTTGATTTTATAGAGAATTGATTATTTTCGGAAATGTGTGATACCAATTCAAAAAAGTAAGCTAACAAGGCGGCGAGCCTGCGACAGTACAAGCAGACAGTACAGATATAGTGGAATGCATAAAAAAATGCGCATATCCACAAGATATGCGCCAAGTCTACAAAGGAGAAATAGAGGAGAAATATCAAGCCGCATCGGCGTCTTGATGGGTGCCATTTTGCGCTGATGTTTTATTTGCGTCAACACCTGCTGTGCTTTTTTTGTTTGATTTGTGCTCAAAACAACAAAAAAACAACATGAAAATTAGATTTTTTGTTCGGTTTTTTTCGTTTCAGCACCTGCTTAAAGCGCAGCGGTGCAAATCAGGCGGGCGGAATTTGCGGGGCATTCATTGCCGCCCTGCTTCTGCCTGGGCGTTTTAGCCAAAATCAGGCCAGCCGGTTCAGCCCAAACGCGCCGCCAGCGCGGCGGCGGCTTCGGCGCGATCGCGGCGGCTTTGCTCGGGCTCGCGGGTGTTGAGGGAAGACCATTTGGGCTGGCTGCGCGCTTTGTTTAATTCGGCGGGCAATTTGGCTGCGGGCCACGGGGCTTTGCCGCTGTGCATCTGAATGTCGGCTTGGGCGGCGTGGCCGCGTGTTTGCAGGGCGGCGAGCAAATCGAGCGCGCGGGCGGCCAAAAGGGTGAGGGTTTCGGGGTCGATATGCAGGGTGTGTTTGCCGGCCAGCTTGTCGCTGATGGTCTGCATATTGGGCAACACGCCGCCGAGCACGCCGCCGATGGCGGTTCCCAGCCCGAGCGAGCCGCCCAACGTAACCATGTCTACACCCAAGCCGATTAAAGCGCCGGTGGCCGCACCGGTGGTGGTGCGGATGCCGTATTCTTTCAGCAATTCGCCATCAAACGGATCTTGCCGGAAGGCTTTGAGCGCCCATTGGCCGCTGTCGATTTCGCTGTGGTAGAAGCGGTAGTGTTGGAACAATTGCTGCTGAAGCCGGCGCTCGAGCTGGCGCACGGCCTCTTGCATGGTGTGCAGCACCGGCTCGGGATTGCCATCGGCATCGATTTCTTGCTTGTAGGCGGCCACATCGAGCAGGAAATCGGCAATATCGCGGCGGGAATCGGCAGCAATTTTTTGCCATTCGCGCCGGCGCATGGCGATTAGGCGGTCGATAATATTGCGCTCGGGCAGCATGGTGGCCAGGTTTTCCCACAGGCGGATTTCGCCTTCGAAATCGAAAGCCACGGTGTCGAAACCGCTATACACATGCAGGGTGCGCCGCGCCAGCATGTTGCCCCATTCGGCCAAATCGCGGCCGCCGATAAAGTTAAACACGGGCATCACCGGCTTGGCGCACCACGAAAGCACGGTGAGCTCGTCTTTATATTTATTGAGCACCGGCTCGCGCGCGTCCACCACGTAAAGCGCCATATCGCTTTGCAGCAGCTGGCGCAACACCTTGGCTTCTTGGTTGAAATCGCCCTCGGCGGCGGGGCTGGCGAGAAATTGCTGCAAGCGCTCGATGCCGTCTGAACGCGCTGACGTGTTGGCTTCGAGCCAGTCGAGCACGCCGCCGGCATCTTCCAAGCCGGGGGTGTCGTAGAGATACACCAGTGTTTGGCTGCCGTCGTTAATGGCCGCTTCTTCCACATGGCGGGTGGTGGCGGCAGCATTTTTCACTTCACCAAAACGGCTGTCGCGCAAAAGGGTGCGCATCAGCGAGGTTTTGCCGGTGTTGGTGTGGCCGACCACGGCCAGGGAAAGCGGTTTCATGGATGTCCTTTTTTCAGCGTCAAGCCCGTTTGAAAGCGATTTTACCGCCAAACACATGTATCAGCAGCGCCGCCATCACCAACACCACGCCCAGCCAGTGCCAGATATTGAGGTATTCGTTTAACAGCGCCCACGCCACCAGCAGCGCCACCACAGGAACCAGCAAAGACAGCGGGGTGATTTTACCGGCAGGATAACGCGACAACAGGCTGCCCCACGCAGCATAACCGATCAGGCTTGCCGCATAAGCCACAAACAATACGCCAAACAAACCGCGCAGGCTCAGGCCGCTGATTTGCTGCCACACACCCCCGCCGCCGTAAAGCGCAAACGATGCCAGCGCAAACAGCAGCAGCGAGGAAATATTGCCCCAAACCACCAGCGACAAGGCATTGACCTTGCCGATGTATTTGACCACGATATTGCCCAAAGCCCACGACACCGCCGCCCCCAATATTGCCCACAAGGCCGCCATCGGCACGCTGCCCTGCTGCTGACCGATACCGATCAGCAGCAAACCTGCCGCCGCCGTCAACATGCCGAGCAAATGGTTGGCGCGTATTGGCTCGCGCCACAACAAGGCGGCCAAGGCCACGGTGATGAATACTTGCGCCTGCAAAATCAAGGCAGTCAGCCCGGTTGGCAGCCCTAATGAAAGCGCGGCAAACATCAGCCCGAATTGGCCGAAACTGATGGTGATGCCGTAAAGCACCAGCCAACGCCACGCCACCGGCGGCCGTTTCAGCCACAAAAGTGCGGGAAACACAACCAGCGCAAAACGCAGCATCCCCAACACCATAGGAGAGAGGTCTTGCAGCACAAACTTGAGGAACATGAAATTCACGCCCCAGATGGTAATCACCATGGCGGCCAGCAGGCTGTCTTTCGGTGTCATGTTTTGATGTTTCCTACTGAATGATTCACATAATCAGGCCGTCTGAACTTTAGGCGCCACGCTACCGCATTTGCTGGCTGATGCGCGGCGGGTCGAGCCAGGCCAGGCCGCGCGCGCTCAAGGCTTCGTGCCATTGTTGCAGATAATCTTCTAGGCCGTCTGAAGCGGCATTTTTGTCTACCAGCAATTGCACCACCGCCCCGCCCTCTGCCGCTTCGGCCAAACCGGCAATTTGGCGCAACACGCCGCGGTCGGGCACTTGCGCAGCACGCACGCCCAGCAGCAATTGCGCCGGCTGCTGTGCCAAATCCTGCTTTAATGCAGCCACGGCATCGCGGCTGTCGGCCGTGCCTTTATCCAACCACGGTTGCCCGAGAACATGCCGGTGCCACGATTGATCCGGCCATTCGCCCTCCAGCATCAGCGCCCATTTGGGCAGGCTCTCGCTCAAATGGATTTTCGGCGCCGCCACGGCAATACTTTCCGAATAATCATCGGCATCCACCACGCGCGTTTGCCATTGCTGGATAATCTGCTGATAGTAAGGATTATCCAGCGGCAACGGGCTTTGGGCGCGGCCGGCCAAAATTTTGCACACCAGCCAGGCGGCCAAACGCGGCAGCAGGCCGTAGCACAGAATGCTGCCGATCAAAAGGCCGCCCCACTGGCGCGAAGCGGCAATGTCGGCGCTCATGCGGCTGCCCAACACGGCATCGGCATCGGGCACGGGAAAGCCGAGCTTGGCCGGCAGCCACGAGAGCGCCTGCACCAGCGCCACAAAAGTGTGGTCGCCAAGCAAGGTGCTTTCCCAATTAAAGGTGTATTGGCGCACCAGCAGCAGCAACACCACGGCGGCGAGCATGCCCGCCAGCGCGGCCAGCCACAAACGGTGGCTGGTTTGGCTGATTGCCCAGCGCATGGCCGGCTTTCGCCACTCATCGCCATAAAGCCGCAAAATGGCTTGGTTCACCGGATCTTTGCCGCGTATCCACCAGCCCGGGTTGCCCAAAAAGCCGCCCGGCTTGATGCGCAGAAGCATAAAAGCGAGCCAGGCCAGCAGCATCAGCGTGTGCACGCCGAGCACGCTGGCGAGCACGAAAAAGAAATTCAGCCCCGATTGCTGCATCAGCGTAAAAGTGCCGGAAAAGCCGAGCACCAGCCAAAACACGGTGGCGGCCAGCAAAAGCCAGCCAAAGAAATGGCGCACGCGCTCGAGCGCATCGTGCAGCCTGCCGTCGCTGTCTATCATTTCGGCACGGCGGTTGAGGCGCGTTTCCGCGCTGCCCGGTGCGTGGCGCAGCGCTTCGGTGATCGGCTGCGGGTCGGCCGCAAAAATATAGCCGCGCTCCTGCAAGAGGCGCACAAGCTCGGTGAGTTGGCGGTGCGGGTTGAGCATCATGAAAATCAACAGGCCGTCTGAAAAAAGAATCTGCCGATTTTAACACAGCGCGCTTTTCAGACGGCATTTTGCCGGCGCGGTGCAGGATGCGGGTGAAACGTGGGCATGGCTATGCAACGTTATTATGCAGATATTGGCGGCAAGGCAGGCTTGCCACACAGTCTGTCTATTCCGCCCCTTCATGCTCGCTCAGAGAGCGGGATTGGGTTTCGGTGACGACAGCAGTTTCAGTTGTAGATTCAGATACGGGTATCCGACATTTGCCGCAGCCTAGAGAATCTTGTTCTGCGAACAAGCGTCGGATTCGAGAATCCGACCTACTGCTCATAGCTGCGCCAGAACGGCGGTTTTAGATTTGCCAAAGGCCGTCTGAACGCTTTCAGACGGCCTGCCGGTTCCGCCGCATCAATGCAGCTTCAAGCGCCCCGACACGCGGTTTTGCGCCATGCGCGCCAGCGCCAGTAAGGCGGTTTTGCGGTAGCCGATGATGGCTTTGTGGTGCATCAGGTGCAGCGACATATACATATATTTGGCAATCAGCCCTTCGATAAAGAAATTGCCGCCCGAGAGGCTGCCCATCAGATTACCCACGCCGTGGTTGTTGCCCAGCGACACCAGCGAGCCGGAATCTTTATAGTGAAAAGTTTGATCAAACGGCCGGCCTTTGCTTTCTGCTAAAAACGCTTTGCACAAATAATCCGCCTGCTGGTGCGCCGCCTGTGCACGGGCGGGCACGAATCTGCCCTCTTCCCACGGGCAAGCCGCGCAATCGCCCAGCGCATATACGCCTTTTGCCGGGGTTTCGAGCCGGTTGTTTACTTCAAACTGATTGATGCGGTTTACTGGCAGGCCGTATTCGCGGTTGCGCTCGGCCGCTTTGATGCCGGCCGCCCACACAATCACATCGGCGGCGATTTCGCCCTGATCTGTTTCTACTTTATCGGGGTGGATCGACAATACTTTGGTGTCGGTCATCACGCGGATGTGCTTTTCCCGCAAAGCGCGGGTGGCCTGCACCGACACCTTTTCGGGCAAGCCGGCCAAAATGCGCGGCGCGGCTTCAATCAGGGTGATGTGGATTTGGAAATGCTGCGCCGAGCCGCTGGTGCTGTGGATTTCGTGATAAGCCTCCATCATTTCGGCGGAAAGCTCCACACCGGTGGCGCCTGCGCCCACAATCGCCACGTTTAATTGTTTGTCGGGCGAATACGCGGCTTTGGCAAACAGGTTGAGCAAATGGCTGTGGAAAGCTTGCGCATCTTGCGCGTTTTCCAACACATAAGCATATTCGCTGCCGGGGGTGCCGAAAAAGTTGGAGCCGCTGCCGATGGCCAACACGCAGCGCTCAAAAGTGATTTCGCGCTCGGGAATAATCTGCACTCCATCGCTCTGATGCACTTCTTTGAGCGTGAGCCGTTTGGCTTCGGGCTGAAATTGAATCAATTCGCCCACCATAAAGCTGAAGCTGTTGGCGCGGCCGAGTATGCTATAGGACAAGCCTTCCTGCTGCGGGTTGAGCGTGCCGGTGGCCACTTCGTGCAGCGTGGGCTTCCAAATGTGGAAGGTTGAGCGGTCGATCAGCAGGATTTTTTCAGGGCCCTCGCGGCGGCCGAGCGCACGCCCGAGCTTGGAAGCCAGCTCCAGCCCGCCTGCGCCGCCGCCCACGATAACGGTGTTGTAATGCATGATGCGCTGCCTTTCGGATGTGTGTTAAAAAATAAATATTGGAAAGCAAGACTCGGTTTTCAATATTTATCTTGTGATTTCATGAATCAATCATTTATAGCGAACTGCATAAAACTGATACAGGCGCATGTAGAAAGCCATACAAACAAAAGCCGTTTAAACCGCGTGCGTGGCTGCGCACACTCTGCACACGATTTGGGATTTGTGTGTTTTGTATCCGTTTTTCTTTGATTTCACTATATCTTAATCGGCTGATTTTAGCGGAAAGCGTTTTCAGATGTAATTAATTTTCATAAATAAGCGAAAGGCCGTCTGAAAGCTTTTCATACCAATCCAAAAAAATAACCTAACTTCGTTGTCTCGCCTTGCCGTACTATCTGTACTGTCTGCGGCTCGCCGCCTTGTTAGCTTACTTTTTTGAATGGGTATCAGACGGCCTTTCGTTTATGACGCTATTAAACCAGCCCCATGCTGTGCAGCAATTCCCACCACAACACGCCCAAAGTGGCATGCACGGCCAGCGAGCCGAAGCCGATTACCGCGCCTGCCGTCCACCATTGTTTGGTGGTGGCATAGCCCGTGCCGAAAATAATCGGTGCAGGGCCCGAGCCATAATGGGTGAGCATGCCGCCATAAGCGTTGGAGAAAAGCAGGCCGAAGGTGAGCAGCACCGGATCGACATGCGTCACCGCGCCTATGGTGGCAAACACGGGCATCATCGCCGCAATATAAGCGCCGCCCGAGGCGAAGCAATAGCGAATCACCACGCTGATGAAAAGAATCAACACCAGCATGCCGTAGCCGCCCTGCAATTGGCCGCCGCCGAGCACATCGGAAAACACGCCCGCCATCCATTTGAAGAAATCGGCTTTGGAGAGCGCAGAAGACAAACCGATAATGCCGCCATACCAAATCAAGGTGTTCCAGCCGCCTTTGTTTTGCAGAATGTGATCCCAATTAATCACACTCACAATAATGCAGCCCACCATCGCCGCCAGCGCCACTGCCGCCGCATCAATGCCGGTAAAATCGCCGGTAATCCAGCCCAAGAGCGCGCAGATGAAAATCGCCAGCAGCCATTTTTCGCTGCGTTTCATCGGCCCCATTTCCTGCAAGCCTTTCACGGCGATTTCTTCCCGATCCACTTTGGTCACTTCCGGCTTATACATCAAATAAAGCACCAGCGGCGTGAGGAAAGTCATCAGCAGGCCGGGCACGGAAGCGGCGAGAAACCACTGCATCCAGCTCACTTCCACATGCAGAATCGGCAGAATCAGGCTGAGCGCCAGCGCATTGGGCGCCATGGCGGTGAGAAAAATATAGCCGGTGTTTTTCACGGTGAAATAAGTGTTGAGCAGCAGAAAAAGGCCGCCGCGCTTGGGGCTTTTTTCCGGGTCGGAGCCGATGGCGCCGGCCACGCTGTTCATAATCGGCATCATAATGCCGCCGCCGCGCGCCGTAACCGAGGGCATGCCCGGAGAAATCAGCAAATCAAGAACGGTGTTGATGTAGCCCAGGCGCAATGTGGTGCTGCCGAAACTGCGTATCATCAGATAAGCAATGCGCCGCCCGAGGCCGGTCACCACAAAAGCGGTGCTCAGCGCAAAAGCGGTAAACACGAGCCAAGTGGTGGTGGAGGCATAGCCGGAGAGCACGTTTTTCATGTCCAGCCCTTGCTCGTTGGGCGTGAACCCCACGGCAATCGCCGAGCCGGTTACCGCCGCGAGCAACACCACCGGCATCGACCAAGGCTTGGCCACCAAGCCGAAAATGGCGGCCACATACCAGCCAAACAAGCGCCAAGCCACCAACGATAAGCCTTCAGGCGGCGGGCAATAAAAAATCAGAATCGGAATGGCGAAAAAAACAATTTGTTTCCAATGCTTTTTCCAGTTGAACGATGGGGCGGCAAGCCCGCTATCAGGTTGGTTCATAAAAAGTTCCTAAAAGGTTGGGGTATTCGGTGAGCCAGATGGTTAAGGCCAATAAATCGGCGCTGCCACCTGTGCTGAGGTTTTTTTCGGTGCATTGCGCATCCAGCGTTTTCAATGCGGCATAAAGCGCTTCAGGCTGCCGGAGCGCGGCCGGGTCGGCCAAGATATGGCGCGCGCGGCCTTGTAGCCAATCGAGCGCTTCGATGCCGCCGCGCTTCACCACATTGGTGTCGCCGTTGTGCGCCAGCAAGGTGAGAAACACATAACGCAAGGCATGCGTGCGATTTGCCGTGGCGGCAAACGCTTGTTGATAGGCCGGCAGAGCAAAATCGGTAAGCGTGGCAAAGCCCGAAAGCGCTTCGCCGCGCGCACCGGGCAGGCCGTGTTGGCGGTAAAAGCGTGCGCCGGCGGTGTTGCCCCGCCCCAATTCCGGCTCAAGGCCGGCACAAATCGCGCGGATGTCGGCCGACAAAGCCGGCCAATCGCCCTGCTCCTGCCGCGCTATGCGCCGCCCCAGCGCCGCCGCCGCAATGCCGAAGGCAAATAAAGCGCCTTTATGGGTGTTGACCTTGCCGGTGGCGGCATACATCGCCTCTTCCGCCGCCAGCCCGATCGGGCGGATGGCGGCCAGCATGGCAGAGCCCGGCGCTTCATGCGCAAAACGGCTGCCGCCAAACGCGCATTCGGCCAAAAAAGGAGCCAGCGCCGCAGCGCTTTGGCGGAACATCGGCAGCGTCATATCGGGGTGCGGCCCTTGGTTATCGGCATCCACCAGCCCGGGCTTGGGCGTGAGCTCGGCTTCGGCAACCAGCGCATCGCGCATGCCCCCGCCCAGCGCGGCCATGTTGAGATAAACGCGATAATGTTGCTGCATGGCCTCGTGCAATTGAGCCATGCTGTGGCGGCGCACACGGGCGCATTCTTTTGCCGGCGCATCGCAGCACAAACAAGCGCGCGGCGGCAGGCCGGATTGCGGGCGCGATAAAGGTTTGCCGCTGCCATCAATCACATCAATATCCCACAAGCGCCCGAGCGGGTGGCTCTGCTCCAGCCCGATAAGCGCTGCTTTCAACGCATCGGCCGCACCGTCTGCCGCCAGTAGCAGGCTTTGGCCGCCGGCATGATTGAGCAGCCGCTCGGCATGAGTAGAAATGTTCAGACGGCCTAATTCGTGTTTCAGACGGCCTTTTCCAATATCAAACACTTCATCCAAAAAAGGGCTGCGCTTCACCGCGCCCGGCGCGAGCACGCTGAAGCTCACCACGCAGTTTGCGCCGGCGGCCAAGAGCGCCTGTTGCGCCGCCTGCCGCGCATCACGCGCCGCCAGCACGTCATCCAAGGCCGCCGCGCCACCGGCCATCACGGGAAAATCGGGCGCTAAATACATGCTCAGCCTTCCGTGTCGGCCGCAATTTGATAAACCGCATCAATCACGCTGCCGTCGCGATAGCGGATCACCGCCACGGGCCGATCGGTGAAGCGGATGGCGTCGGGCCGGCCGGTGAGCATCACCGCGCGTTGATACAAATCTTCGATGCGCACGGTGTCGATGCCGGCTTCATGCAGGCGCTCGGCCAGCTTGGGGCGCTTCGGGTTCACGGCGATGCCGTGGTCGGTCACCAAAATATCGATGTGCTCGCCGGGGGTAACGGTGGTGAGCACATCTTTCACCACGGTGGGAATGCGCCCGCGCACCAAGGGCGCCACGATAATCGCCAGCCGCGCATGGGCGGCGGTGTCGCTGTGGCCGCCTGACGCGCCGCGAATGATGCCGTCTGAACCGGTGATTACGTTCACATTGAATTTGGTGTCGATTTCCAGCGCGCTCAACACCACTACGTCCAGCCGCTCCACCGAAGCGCCTTTGGAGCCGAAGTTGGCATATTGGTTGGCGCTCACTTCGATGTGATTGGGGTTGCGTGCCAGCGAAGCGGCAGCGGCGCTGTCGAAGCTTTGCACATCGATTAATTTGTCGATCAAGCCTTTTTCATGCAGATCCACCATGCTGGCGGTGATGCCGCCCAGCGCAAACGAAGCGCGGATATTTTGGCGGCGCATTTTGTCTTCCAAAAAACGCGCCACCGCCAGCGAAGCGCCGCCCGAGCCGGTTTGCAGCGAAAAGCCGTGGTTGAAATAGCCCGATTTATCAATCACATCAGCGGCACGGCGCGCAATCAGCAATTCGCGCGGATTGGTGGTCATGCGGGTGGAGCCGGCGCCGATTTTGCTTGAGTCACCCACTTCATCCACTTTCACGATAAAGTCTACTTGGTCTTGATGAATGCTCGCGGGGTTGTGCGGATAAGGCTCGATGGCTTCGGTGATCAGCACCACTTGGCGGGCGAATTGCGCATCGGCCTTGGCATAGCCCAGCGAGCCGCAGATATTTTTGCCGAGGCTGCCGCTGGCGTTGCCGAAGGTGTCGCAGCTGGCCACTGCCAAAAACGCCACATCCGGAATCAGCTCGCCACTTTGCATCAGCTGCACGCGGCCGCCATGCGAATGGATTTCCACCGGCTCCTGCATATGCCCTTGTGAAATAAATTCACCCAGCTTGCCGCGCAGGCCGGAGGTGTAGATTTTGCGCACCACACCGTTTTGAATGTGGCCGATTAAGGGATCGTGGCAGCCGGAAAGCGAGCTGGCGGCCACGGTGAGGTTGCGAAAACCCATATCGGCGAGCACATCCATCACCTGATTCAAAATAAAATCACCGCCGCGGTAGGCATGGTGGAAAGAAACCGTCATGCCGTCTGAAAGATTGCAGGCGCGCACGGCCGCTTCGATATCGGGGCACACTTTGCGCGCCAGATATTCGTTAGACAACTGCACTTTTTTCACCACCGGCTCAAAGCTGCGGCGGTTGCTCTGAGCGATGCTTTCGGCAACGCGTTGTTCTCTGCTTTTGCTCATGATTATTCCTCGCGTATGCCGGAAGTTTGCGCACGCTGCACAATTAAGCGCGAGCGCTCGATAATCGGGGTGTCGACCATTTTGCCGTTGAGCGACACCACGCCGAAGCCTGCTTTGGCGGCATCTTCTGCGGCTTTAATCACTTTTTCGGCGTAATCGACTTCTTTTTGCGTGGGGGCAAACAGGTTGTGAATCAGCGCGATTTGCGCCGGATTAATCAGCGATTTGCCATCGAAACCCATCTGTTTGATTAAAGCGGCTTCGCGCAAAAAGCCTTCTTCGTTGCGCGCATCGGAATAAACCGTGTCAAACGCCATCAAGCCGTTGGCCCGCGCGGCGTGCAAAATGGTGGAGCGGGCAAACAGCAATTCGATGCCCTCGGGCGAGCGCTCGGTTTTCATGGCGCGCACATAATCTTCTGCGCCCAGGGCAATGCCGATTAAGCGCTTGGATGCTTGGGCGATTTCGTTGGCCGCCAAAATGCCCTGCGGTGACTCAATCGCCGCCAGCATCAGCGTGCTGCCCACTTCACGGCCGCAATCGCGCTCGATGCGCTCGATTTCGGTTTCCATATCGGTGATGTCTTGTGCGCCATCGGTTTTGGGCAGGCGGATGCCGCTTGCACCGGCACGCACGGCGGCATTTAAATCTGCCAAGCCGTATTCGGAAGTAAGCGGGTTGACGCGCACCAGCGTTTCCATTTCGCGGTAAAGCGGGTGTTGCAAAGCATGTGCCACCAGCATGCGGGCGCTGTCTTTTTCCGACAAAGCCACCGAGTCTTCCAGGTCAAACATAATGGTGTCGGGCTGATAAATAAACGAAGTGCTCACCATGGCGGCATTGGCACCGGGCACAAACAACATAGAGCGGCGCAGCTTCATAGCAAATCCTCCCAGCCGGCTTTTGCACCCGCGCGCAGCAAAGCGGCTTTCACACGCGCCTGCAACACGCAGTCGAGCGCACCTTTGTCTTCGATTTGCAAGGCCACGTCTTCAATATTCAAGCGGTTTAACACGGCCTCGGCGCTGGCTTTGATTTGCGGGGCAAATTGCTGGCCGACGCTGCTGTTGATGCTGATTAGCCGGCCGCCGCCGGGATTGGGGCTGGCGTAAACCATGGCATCACTGGATTCCAGTGTGCCGGCCACGCTCTCTTTCGTGATGGCGCTCATGCGGTCACCTTTTCATATTGGTTGATTAAAAACTGATAAGTGCACTCGGGCACATAATGTTTGATGGCGGCAAAATCGCCTTCGGCCAAAAAGCCGCGCACTTTGGTGGCGGAAATAAAGCCGCCCTGAAACTGCTTGCGGGGAATTTCCACCATTTGGATGGGCGGCGCATCGATTTCGGGTGAATCGAGCCAAACCTGCATTTGTTTGTTGTAATAATTGGTGATTACGCTGTAAGGCTCGCTGCCAGCAAAGCGATGGGTGATGCCCAAAGGCGGCGCGATATAACGGCGGAAAATCGTCAAATCCAATTCCATATGGCATTTGAAAATAATGTCGTCGAGCTTCAGGAAATAGCAGGGAAAAGTGGCGCGCGAAATAATATAAGGCGTGCCCTCGTGAATGGTGAGGCGGGAAAGATGGGCCGTGCCGGCGCGCACCAGCGCGAGCCGGTCGGCATAGGAAAATTGCGAGCGGTCTTCCCCCACCACGAAAACATGCAGCCAATCGCATTGCTGCAAAGCCGTTTCAATCAGATAAAGGTGGCCGAGCGTGAACGGATTGGCGTTGAGCACAATCGAGCCGATACGCTTACCCGGCTTTTTCAGGGCGGAGAGCTGCTGCTGATATTGCTTGAGGCGCACGGGGCTGTTTTCCAGCAACACCACCCGCTCGGGCACCGTGGCAATCGGATAAAAACCGCAGCCGGAAAAAAGCGCCTCGTTTTCGGGCTTGGTATAAATGAAAAGACGGTGATAGCCGCGCTCGGCAGCCAATTGAATCAGTGCGGAAGACAAAGAAAGCGCCATGCCGCAGCCGCGGTATTCTTCATCAATGGCCACGCATTTGATTACACCCGGCGCCACGCCGCCGCAGGCGATAATCGCGCCATCGGCATTGCGCGCTGCCAGAAATACTTCGATAAAATCATCGATATTGAGCTCGTTGCGGTGCAAAAAAGCCACGATTTCCGCCACGCCGGCCGCATCATCGGCATAAATTCTTTCAAATTCATGCTGCTCAGAATCCATAGCCTGCCTCTATAATGCATGTTATTAAATTACAGTTGGCATAAATTATAGGCCGCCACCAAGGTGGCGGCCACTATGGAAAAGCGCTTTTTTCTTAAAAAGATATTAAAGTTTGATACAAAACAACCCTGCTGCACGGCAGCGTGTGAAACGTGTAACAAAAATACCAAATTAGGCCTGCCTGTGCAGGCGCAACGGGCTTAAATTTTGCAAAGGCCGTCTGAAAGGTTTTCAGACGGCCTTGTAGTTTATTTCTTGTAGTTTATTTATAGTGAAATGCATAAAAAAGTGATACGGCGGGTAGCTTGGTTGCAAACCCAACCAATCCACAAGCCGTCTGAAACCTTGGGTTTATCAACCCAATCTACGCTGTTGCTGAAAGTGCAAAAGGCCGTCTGAAAGGTTTTCAGACGGCCTTTTAGTTATTTATTTGAATGGTTTCAGACAGCCTCCAGCGCCGCGGCGATGTCCGCCCAAATATCTTCAATATCTTCAATGCCCACAGAAAAGCGCAGCAAGCCTTCGCGAATGCCCAAGCCGGCTTTCACATCGGCCGACATGCCGCTGTGCGATTGCGAAAAGCTGTGGTTCACGAGGCTTTCCACGCCGCCCAAGCTGGCAGCCATTTTCACGAGCTTCATGTTTCTAATCACGCTGTTTGCGGCCGCTTTGCTGTTGTTTTTCAAATACACCGACACCACGCCGCCGAAGCCGCGCATCTGCTTTTGCGCCAGCGCATGATGCTCGTGGCTCGCCAAGCCGGGGTAAAACACTTTTTCCACCGCCGGATGTGCTTCCAAGCGGCGCGCCAGCTCGAGCGCGTTTTCCTGATGCTGTTTCATGCGCACGGCCAAGGTTTTGATGCCGCGCAACACCAAAGCGCAATCCATCGGCCCCGCCACGCCGCCGGTGTTCACCATCATGCTGCGCAGCAGGCTTGCCGGTTTTTCTTCTTTCACCACCACAATGCCCATCAACACATCGGAATGGCCGCACAAATATTTGGTGGCCGAATGAAACACAATATCGCAGCCCATATCGAGCGGATTTTGCAGATAAGGCGTGGCAAAGGTGTTGTCTATGCCCACCAGCGCGCCGGCGGCTTTAGCTTTGGCGGCCAGCGCTTCGATATCCACCAGCCGCAACAGCGGGTTGGACGGCGTTTCCAGCCACAGCATTTTCACTTTTTGCGCCGCCAGAACGGCATCGAGATGGCGCGGCTCGGTGAGGTCGGTAAACACCACGTTAACGCCCCACGCGGTATACACCTCAGTGAGCAAATCATAAGCGCCGCCATAAATATCGGCCACGGCCACGATGGTGTCGCCCGGGCGCAGAAATGTGCGCCACACCGCATCGATGCCCGCCATGCCGCTGGCAAAAGCAAAGCCTGCCGCGCCATGCTCGAGCGCGGCCATGGTGTCTTCCAGCACTTTGCGGGTGGGGTTGGCAACACGCGAATAGCGATAGGGAATCTGCTCGCCGATTTCGTGCATGGCAAACATGCTGTTTTGATAAATCGGCGGCATGATGGCGCGGTTGTGTTCATCGCAATCATAGCTGCTGTGTATGGCTTCGGTGGCGAATTTCATGGCGGGCTGCCTGTAGGAAAAAGACAATCCATTCTACCACTATCTGAAAAATTGAAACAATCAATGCCCCGGGAATAGAGCAAGTGATATAATCTCGCATTTGGCTTGCATTAGAAAGCCGCACACACACATTCAGACGGCCTCTTGTTTTTCTGGCCGCCGCACACACATAAGGGCTTCGCCCGCTTTACTTGAAGGATACTTCAGCGCATGAACGCCATTGCAGACGTGCAGTCCAGCCCCGATTTACGCAATATGCCGATTAACCAGGTCGGCATCAAAGATTTGCGCTTCCCCATCGCGATTACGAGCGCCGAGGGCACGCAGCACACCGTCGGCCGCTTATCAATGACGGTGTTTTTGCCTGCCGACCAAAAAGGCACCCATATGTCGCGCTTTGTGGCGCTGATGGAGCGGCAAAGCGAGCCATTGAGCTTCGGCCGCTTAAAAACGCTCACCGAAGAAATGGTGCAGCTGCTCGATTCGCATTCGGGCAAAATCAGCGTGTCGTTTCCCTTTTTCCGCCAAAAATCCGCGCCCGTGTCGGGCATCAAATCGCTGCTCGATTATGATGTCACGCTCACCGGCGAAATCAAAGAAGGCGCCTACAGCTGCACCCTCAAAGTGCTCACCCCGGTAACCAGCCTGTGCCCCTGCTCGAAAGAAATCTCGCAATACGGCGCCCACAACCAGCGCTCGCACGTCACCGTTACCCTCACCTGCTGCGATGAAGTGGGCATCGAAGAAATCATCGACTGCGTGGAAAAACAGGCCAGCTGCCAGCTCTACGGCTTGCTCAAACGCCCCGACGAAAAATTCGTCACCGAGCAGGCTTATGAAAACCCGAAATTCGTGGAAGACATGGTGCGCGATGTGGCCGTGGCGCTGCGCGGCGATGCACGCATCCGCGCTTTTGTGGTGGAGAGTGAAAATTTCGAATCCATCCACAACCACTCGGCTTATGCCTATATTGCTTATCCTTAAGCAAGATGATGGGAAAAACAAAGGCCGTCTGAAAGCTTTTCAGACGGCCTTTGTTAGTGGAATGCAAGAGTGAAGTTATACCAATTCAAAAAAATAACCTTACAAAATAAAAGCAGTTCGGCAGCATCATCTGCGTAGGTCGGATTCTTGAATCCGACGTTTGGCCAACGGCCAAAGCGATGTGCATGCCTTGTTCTGAGAACAAGTGTCGGATTCGAGAATCCGACCTACAGGCTGCCCGTTTGTATATTATTTTTTTGAATTGGTATTATGCAGAACTACGCACTATTAATGAGTAGGTTGGGTTGTCAAACCCAACGTTTCAGACGGCCTGTGGGCTTATACCAATTCAAAAAAGTAAGCTAACAAGGCGGCGAGCCGCAGACAGTACAGATAGTACGGCAAGGCGAGACAACGAAGTTAGGTTATTTTTTTGGATTGGTATTATTGAGCTTTCAATCCAACAACCCGCTGCTGCACATCCTAACCTGCCAAACGTTTAAAGTTTGATTATCCGAATATTGAAAAAGGCCGTCTGAAACTTTTTTCAGACGGCCTTTGTTTTGCTGTTTATCAACGCTTCTGCAAAATCACCGAGCCGATGGAATAACCTGCGCCGAAGCTCGACAACACGCCGAATTGGCCGGCGGCCATGTCTCTATGATGCAGATGAAATGCAATCACCGAGCCGGCGGAGCTGGTGTTGGCATATTGGTCGAGAATAATCGGCGCTTCTTCCGCGCCGGCATCGCGGCCGAGCACGCGGCGGCTGATTAATTCGTTCATGGTGCGGTTGGCCTGGTGCAGCCAGAAGCGTGCCACGTTTTGCGCGCTGATGCCTTGCGCAAGCAGGTGCGCCACAATGTGTTCGCCCACGGCCGGGCACACTTCTTTAAACACTTTTCGCCCCTGCTGCACGAATAATTTATCACCCGACATTGGATCGCCGTCGATTTCGCAGCGGTTGAGAAAGCCGAAATTGTTGCGGATATTGTTGGAAAACTGCGTCCACAATTTGGTGCTCACAATCTCAAAACCCTGCCCCGGCGCGGCCAAATCATCGCGCACCACCACCATGGCGGTGGCCGCGTCGCCGAAAATAAAGTGGCTGTCGCGGTCGCGGAAATTCATGTGCGCCGAGCAGATTTCGGCGTTCACAATCAACACGCGCGCGGCCGAGCCGCTTTTCACCGCATCGGCGGCGGTTTGCAGCGCGAAAGTGGCCGATGAGCAGGCCACGTTCATATCGAAAGCAAAGCCGCCGCAGCCCAATGCAGTTTGAATTTCCACCGCCACAGCCGGATAAGCGCGCTGCATATTGGAATTGGCCACCAGCACCATATCGATGTCGGCCGCGGCCACGCCGGCCGCAGCCAGCGCCTGTTTCGCCGCGGCTACGCCGATTTCGGCCTGCAATGATAATTCTTCGTTGCTGCGGCGGGGAAATTGCGGCCGCATGATGTCGGGGTTGAGAATGCCGGCTTTATCAAGCACAAAACGGCTTTTGATGCCCGAGGCTTTTTCGATAAATTCGCTGCTCGATTCGGCCAGCGCTTCGATGCTGCCCGAGGCGATTTCGGCAGCATGTTCGGCGTTAAACGCGGCAACGTAGCGGTTGAAAGTGCCCACCAGCTCGTCGTTGCTGATGGCGTACGGCGGGGTAAAAAGGCCGCTGCCGCTCAATACGGCTTTATGTTGTGTCATGTCGATTCCTTTGTGACCATAGCGTGACAATTTTGTGGCTGCATCATAACACGGCGGCTTGATTTTCGAGGCTGTCTGAAAAGAGCAGATATTCTAAATGCCGTCTGAATGCTTTCAGACGGCCTGAAAATCTTTGTAATACCAATTCAAAAAAGTAAGCTAACAAGGCGGCGAGCCGCAGACAGTACACACGTACGGCAAGGCGAGACAACGAAGTTAGGTCATTTTTTTGGATTGGTATAAGATTCAATTGGCCGCGCCTGCGCAGGCAAGCGCCCGGCCTGAAGCGCAGCTTTAGTGGCCGGATAGGTAGTCGCCATCAAAATGAGAATAATCAAATATTTGATTTTATAGAAAATTTATTATTTTCAGAAATAGGCGAGACAAGCAAAGCGCTGCTTTGCACTGGGCACCCGCCTGCGCGGGTGCGACAGATATAGTTGAATGCAAGCAAAAGTGACACAACGGGTAGGTTGGGTTGAAAACCCAACAAGCCCACAGGCCGTCTGAAACGTTGGGTTTATCAACCCAACCTACCTCGTTATAGCGCATAGTTTTGTATCACTTTTTCTTGCATTCCACTATATTTGGTTTTGCAAAAGTCTCCTACTGCTTTCAGACGGCGTTTTGCATTCAGCTTGAACACACATCACAAAATTAAACAGGCCGTCTGAACATCAAAACTTCAGACGGCCTGCACACAGCTGGTTTAGGCAGCGGCGGCCAAGGCTTGGGTTAAGTCGGCGAGCAAATCGTCGATGTGTTCGATGCCCACGCTCAGGCGCACCATGTCGGTGCGCACGCCCGCGGCGGCCAGCTCGGCTTCATTGAGCTGGCGGTGGGTGGTGGTGGCCGGGTGGCAGGCCAGTGATTTGGCGTCGCCGATATTCACCAGCCGCAAGAATAATTGCAGCGCGTCGATAAATTTGGCACCGGCTTCGCGCCCACCTTTGATGCCGAAGCTGAGCAAGCCGGAAGCTTGGCCGCCGTAATCGCGCTCAATCAGCGCCCGATAAGGGCTGTCGGGCAAGGCGGGATAGTTTACCCACGCCACTTGCGGGTGGTTTTGCAGAAATTCGGCCACTTTGAGCGCGTTTTCGCAATGGCGCTGCATCCTCAACGACAAGGTTTCCAAGCCCTGCAATATTAAAAACGCATTCATCGGCGAGAGCGCGGCGCCGGTGTTGCGCAGCGGCACCACGCGGGCGCGGGCGATGTAGGCGGCGGGGCCGAAATGGGCGCAATAGTTCACGCCGTGATAGGAAGGGTCGGGCTGGTTGAAAATTTTATCGAAACGCGCACTGAGCGCCCATTCAAACCGGCCGGCGTCGATAATCGCGCCGCCGATGCTGGTGCCGTGGCCGCCGATGTATTTGGTGAGCGATTGCACCACAATGTCGGCGCCATGCTCAATCGGGCGGAACAAAGCCGGCGAGGGCACGGTGTTGTCCACCATCAGCGGCAGGCCTTGTGCGTGGGCGGTTTGGGCAAAGGCGCGCATGTCCACCACATTAATCGCCGGATTGCCGATGGATTCGCAATACACCAGCCGCGTGCGTTCGTCGGCCACTTCGGCGATTTGTTCGGGGCGCTCGGGGTCGATAAAGCGCACTTCTATGCCTTGGCGCGGCAGGTTGTGGGCGAAGAAATTATAGGTGCCGCCATAGAGCGTTTTGGTGGCGATGATGTTGTCGCCCGCTTCCACCAAGGTTTGTACGGCATAGGTAATCGCCGCCATGCCGCTGGCGGTGCACAAAGCGGCAATGCCACCTTCGAGCGCGGCCACACGCGCTTCGAGCACGGCTGTGGTGGGGTTCATGATGCGGGTGTAGATGTTGCCGGCCACATCGAGATTGAACAAATCGGCGCCGTGGCGGGTGTCGTCGAAGGTGTAAGAGGTGGTTTGGTAAATCGGCACCGCCGCCGCTTTGGTGGTGGGGTCGGATGTGTAGCCTGCGTGCAGGGCGAGGGTTTCGGGCTTCATGGTTTCTCCTTTGTTTGAATGGGATAGCTTATTTTTCAGACGGCCTCAGGGTTTGGTTCACCATTCATCCGTGCGTAAGATTTTATGTTTGCAAGGTGCAAAACGCAGCAGGCGCGCTTTTGAACCAACATTGCCGCGTGATGAAAGGCGGGCAGCCCCTTGCATCAAATCCAAACCACTTTATCTGAAAAACATCAAACATAAAAGGCCGTCTGAAAACCTTTCAGACGGCCTGTTGCCAAATTTCACCCCAATATTCAAAAAGCCAAGCCCTTGCCTGCCGGGCACTTCAAACCCAGCCATTTCATGCCGCCCTCGCCGTCGGTTTCTTTCAAGGTCAGCACAAAATCGCCGATGGCCACGCGGTCGCCCTCCACCGGCACGCCTTCAAAGCGCTTTTTAAACAGGCTGCGCAACGTGAGCCGGCGCTCTTCTTCGCTCAACACCAGCCCGTAGGCATCGGCCAAATCGCCGGCCAGGCTCGCCGGATTCACCACAAATTCGCCGAAGAAGCTTTGGTTCAGGCTCAGCGAATGGCCGGTTTCGGCAAAACGCTTGGCCAAGGTGTCCACCTGCTCTTCCGGCACGATATACCAAGCAATATCGCCCGCCTGCAAACGCGTGTCGAGCGAAAGCAGCTGGCGCTCATGATTGCGTATCAGCGCAAAGCAGCGGGTGGCGAGCAAATCCAAATCTTGCGCCACTTCATCGGGGTGCATACCCTCCACATCGGAATCGGCCACCACTTCATAAGCCAAAAGCGGCACCGATGTGCTCTCAGAAAGCCAGATTTCGCGGCTGTCGGCCGGCTCGGGCTTGGGCGGCACAGTCACCCTGAGCCAGCGCGCCACCACCGGAATGGTTGCACCTTGAATCAGCAGCGACAAAATCACCACCGCAAAAGCCACATCAAACAATAAGCGCGCATTGGGCACACCCATCATTAAAGGCATCATGGCCAGCGTGATCGGCACCGCGCCGCGCAAACCCACCCAGCTGATATAGGCCAGCTCGCGGCGGCTGTAGCCGAATTTCCAAATGCTGCTCCACACTGCCAGCGGCCGGGCCACCAGCATCAGAAAAGCCGCAATCAACAGCGCATCCAGGCCGTGCTCGAGCAGGCGCGTGGGCGTTACCAGCAAGCCCAGCACCACAAACATGCTCGCTTGCGCCAACCAGGCCAGCCCGTCCATCACCCGCAACACATGCTCGGTGGCGTGGCTGCGGCGGTTGCCCACCAAGATGCCGGCCAGATAAACCGCCAAAAAGCCGCTGCCGCCGATTAAATTAGTAAAGGCAAACACCAGCAAGCCGCCCGACACAATCAAAAGCGCATACAAACCCTCGGCCAAATGCAGCCGGCGCACCATGCGCGCCAACACGCGCCCGCCGACATAGCCCATCGCCATGCCGAAGCCCATTTGCTGCACCAGCATCAGCAAAAATGCGCCCACGCCGGCTTTTTCCGGCTGCATGGTGAGCGCAATCAGCGCCGTGACCAAGAAAATCGCCATCGGGTCATTCGCGCCCGACTCAATCTCAAGCGTGGCCTGCACCCGCTGATTCAGGCGCACGCCGCTGTTGCGTAACAGGCTGAACACCGCACCCGCATCGGTGGAGCCGACAATGGCCGCCATCAAAATACCGAAGCGCCAATCCAGCCCCATATAAAAAGTGGCAAATGCGCCCAAAAGCGCCACAGTGGCAATCACGCCCCAACTGGCCAGCACCGCCGCCGGCTTGAGCGCGATGCGGAAGCTCTCCATGCTGGTGCGCAAACCGCCGTCGAGCAGAATGACCGCCAAAGCGAGCTGGCCGATTAAAGTGGCGGTGACAAAGCTGTCAAACTGAATGCCGCCTATGCCCTCTTCGCCCGCCAGCATACCCACGCCCAAAAACATCAGCAACAGCGGCAGCCCCAGCCGCGCCGATAAGGTGGTGGAAATCACGCTGAGAAACAGCAGCAAGCCGGTTAATAAAAATAAACTGTTAATGCCATCCATATGTGTGTGTTTTCTGCGAATGCGTGGTTGGTGCGAGTCGGGCAAAAATACCACAAATGTTGCAACAATACAACAGTTTATTGCCGTTTTTTGCCGCCGCTTCAGACGGCCTTTGCGTATGCACCGCGCCTTGCCCCTGCGTTCGAGCTATAATACGCCGTTATTTTTGCTTCAAGATCGGCTTGATTATGGCTTTCGCCTCTTTATTTACCCTGCTGGACGACATCACCGCCGTGCTCGACGATGTGGCCGTGATGACTAAAATGGCCGCCAAGAAAACCGCCGGCGTGGTGGGCGACGATTTGGCGCTCAACGCCAATCAAGTCACCGGTGTGCGCGCCGACCGCGAGCTGCCGATTGTGTGGGCGGTGGCCAAAGGCTCTTTGGTCAACAAGCTGATTTTAGTGCCGCTGGCGCTGTTGCTCTCGGTGTTTATGCCCTCGCTGATTGTGCCGCTTTTGATGATAGGCGGCGCTTTTCTCTGCTTCGAGGGCGTGGAAAAGCTGTTGCACAAATTTCTCAACCGCCAAGTAGCCGCCCACGAGCCGCACGCCGCCACCGATGAAATTGTGGACGAAAAAACCAAAATCAAAGGCGCCATCCGCACCGATTTTATCTTGTCGGCCGAAATCATCATCATCGCGCTGGGCGTGGTCAGCGCCTACAGCATCCTCACCAAATCGCTGGTGATGAGCGCCATCGGCTTGGGCATGACGGTGTTGGTTTACGGCTTGGTGGCCGGCATTGTGAAAATGGACGACATCGGCTTTTGGCTGATGAGCAAGCCCAATGCCGCCGCCCGCACGCTCGGCCGCGGCATCATCGCCTTTATGCCGTGGTTTATGCGCGGCCTGAGTGTGATCGGCACCTTGGCCATGTTTCTCGTCGGCGGCGGCATCATCGCCCACAATGCCGGCTGGATACACGAATTTCTGCACGCCCACCATTGGGACAGCGGCTTAGCCGGCCAAGTGGCCAATCTGATTATCGGCGTGATTACCGGCGCTTTGGTGTGTGCCGTGGTGCTGCCGCTGATGAAGCTTTTGCGCAAAAAAGCCGCACACTAATCAGGTATAATCAAGGCCGTCTGAAAGCTTCGCCGCCATGCAGCCAAGCTTTCAGACGGCCTTTTTCTGCCACCGTAAACCGCCACGAGCCTATTGAATCCCCTATGAGCCTCTTGCACAAACTCGACACCTATTGGCAAAAGCCGCTTCTCTACTGGCCGCTGCTGCTGCTTCTCGCCGCCGCCACGCCGCTCACCTTCGCCCCTTATTACCATTTCTGGCTGATGCCGCTCTTGTTTGCCGCGCTGATCAGGCTTTGGGAATTGCGCCCGCGCCGTGCCGTGGCGGCGGCCTATTTATTCGGGCTGACGGCCTACACCGCCCAATTTTACTGGATACACACCGCTCTGCATGATGTGTCCGGCCTGCCCAATCTTTATGCCGTGCCGCTCACCTTTTTGCTGCCGGCCTTTCTCGCCCTTTACCCCGCCGCCTGCATTTGGCTGTGGGAAAAATTCACCCTGCCGCGCTGGCTGCATATCGGCGTGGCGCTACCGCTTTTGTGGACATTAACCGAATTCGCCCGCGAGCGCCTGCTCACCGGCTTCGGCTGGGGCGCACTCGGCTATTCGCAAATCGCCGATGGCAGCCCGCTGGCCGGCTTCGCCCCCATCGGCGGCATTCATTTGGTTACGCTCGCTGCCGCCTGCCTCGGCGCTTGGCTGGTTTTACTGGTAAACAGCCCCGGCCACACCAAAATCCGCCTCGGTGCCGCCGCCGCCATTGCCGCGCTGTTGCTGGGCGGCCACTTCGCCCGCCAAACCGAATTCACCCATCCCGACGGCAGCAGCGCCACCGTGGCGCTGGCGCAAGGCAATATTGCGCAAACGCTGAAATGGACCGAAGCGCAAGTGGCGCCTACCATTCAGCGCTATTACGATCAAGTGGCACACACCCATGCCGACATTGTGATTCTGCCCGAAACCGCCATTCCGGTGATGCGGCAAAGCCTGCCCGAAGGCGTGATCAACCAATTTGCCGACCAAGCCGCGCGCAACGGCAGCGCCTTGGCGCTGGGCATCGCCCAATACACCGCCGATGGCGCCGGCTATGAAAACGCCGTGATCAACCTGGCCGGCTACAATCCCGACCAAGCCGCCGCCCCTTATTACGCCAAAAACCACTTAGTGCCTTTTGGCGAATACAAGCCCCTGCCCATGCTCACCGAGCCGCTCTACAGCCTCATGAATATGCCGCTGGCCGATTTCAAACGCGGTGGCGCAGCGCAAACGCCTTTTCAGATGGCCAATCAAAAAGTAGCCTTCAATATCTGCTATGAAGACGGCTTCGGCGACGAATTAATCGCCTCCGCCCGCCAAGCCAGCCTCTTGGCCAACGCCAGCAATATGGCTTGGTATGGCCGCTCCAACGCCATGTTCCAGCATTTGCAGCAATCGCAGGCACGCGCGCTGGAGCTCGGCCGCTATATGGTGCGCGCCACCAACACCGGCGCCACCGCCATCATCAACCCGCAAGGCCGCATCGTGGCCGAAGCCACGCCCGACACCACCATGGTGCTCGAAGGCCGCATCCAAGGCTATGCCGGCGAAACCCCTTATATGAAGCTCGGCAGCTCATGGCCCCTGGTGCTCATTATGGCCTTGGCCGCCGCCGCGCTTTACTTCGTCGGCAAACGCCGCCCGCCTCGATAAACCCATTCATACCAATCCAAAAAAATAACCTTACTGCGTTGTCTCGCCTTGCCGTACTATCTGTACTGTCTTCGGCTCGTCGCCTTGTAAGCTTACTTTTTTGGATTGGTATCAGACGGCCTATTGCCCAAGCAGACAACAGGCCGTCTGAAATAAAAGCGCCACACAAATTCTTTATACTCAATCTTGCCAAAATCACAATACCCGAGTAAAATACTCAAATATTAAAAATAAATCAATTTAAAAAATATACACAATTTAACCTATCACCTCTTGAATCCCTACACTGCATTCCTGTCTAATCAAACCTATACTGCCGTCTGTCTCATACTGGTTCTCCGATGCCGACGGTGCTAGAATACCAAGTCGGATACACAATATCCGCCATCTACACGAAGGAAAGCCGAATAATGTCTATGAATAACGCATTAGCATTACCCGTTCCCAGCGGCCACGGCAGCTTGGAACAATACATTCATACCGTAAACAGCATTCCCATGCTCACGCCGGAAGAAGAAACTTCGCTGGCCGAGCGCCAACAAAACGGCGATCTCGAAGCCGCCAAAAGGCTGATTCTTTCCCACTTGCGCGTGGTGGTGTCGATTGCCCGCGGTTATGACGGCTACGGCCTCAACCAAGCCGACCTGATCCAAGAAGGCAACATCGGCCTGATGAAAGCCGTGAAGCGCTTCGAGCCCACCCGCGGCGCGCGCCTGTTTTCATTTGCCGTGCATTGGATCAAAGCCGAAATCCACGAATTCATCCTGCGCAACTGGCGTTTGGTGCGCGTGGCCACCACTAAGCCGCAGCGCAAGCTCTTTTTCAACCTGCGCAGCATGCGCAAAAGCCTTTCCGCCTTGTCGCCGAAAGAAGCGCAGGCGATTGCCGACGATTTGGGCGTGAAACTTTCCGAAGTGCTGGAAATGGAGCAGCGCATGACCGGCCGCGACATCGGCATCATGGCCGACAACAATGATGACGAAGACAGCTTCGCCCCCATCGACTGGCTGGCCGACAACCACACCGAGCCCACCCAGCAAATCGCCCAAAAAGCGCATTACGCCCTGCAAACCGAAGGCCTGCAAAACGCCTTGGCCAAGCTTGATGAGCGCAGCCGCCGCATCGTGGAAACCCGCTGGCTGCAAGACGATGGCGGCCTCACCCTGCACGAATTGGCCGCAGAATACGGCGTATCGGCCGAGCGCATCCGCCAGATCGAAGTCAAAGCCATGCAAAAGCTGCGCGGTTTTCTGGCAGAAGAAGCCGAAGCCATTTGAGTTTACGGTTTAAAATAAACAAGCAGGCCGTCTGAACGATTCAGACGGCCTCTCATTTTACGTTTACGATTAAAAAACAAAATGACACAACATTGACAGTTAAACAAAGGCCGAGACCTTCGCGAAACAGATATCTGTCGCACCCGCGCAGGCGGGCGCCCGGTGCAAAGCAGCGCTTCGCTTATCTCATACCAAATCTAAAAAAATAATATACAAGCAGGCAGCCTGTAGGTCGGATTCTCGAATCCGACACTTGTTCTGTCTTCGGCTCGCCGCCTTGTTATCTTATTTTTTCGAATTGGTGTTACAAAGGCTTAGGCCGTCTGAAAAGCCGGATCAGCTTTCAGACGGCCTCATTGCAACAGCTCAACCGTAGCGGCGCTGGAATTCCTGCATAAAGTCAATCAGCGCTTCCACGCCTTGCAAGGTCATGGCATTGTAGATGCTGGCGCGCATGCCGCCCATCGACTGATAGCCGCGCAAAAGCTGCAAGCCGCGCGTGGTGGATTCTTGGGCAAATAATTCGTCCAGCTCTTTGCTGCCGGTGTGGAAAATCACATTCATTTTCGAACGCGCGCCCGGGTGAACACGATTAATATAAAAGCCGCCGCTGTTGTCAATCGCTTCATATAAGGTTTTGGCTTTCAAGGTATTGATGGTTTCCATTTGCGCCACGCCGCCTTGCGATTGCAGCCAGCGGAACACCAGCCCCGAAATGTAAATCGGATAAGTGGCCGGCGTGTTATACATGCCTTGTTTGTTGATGTGCGATTTATAATTCCACACATCGGGCACATGATCCGAGCAGCGCTCAAGCAAATCTTCGCGGATAATCACAATGGTGGCGCCCGAGGGGCCGATATTTTTCTGCGCGCCGGCATAAATCATGCCGAAATCGCTCACATTGATTTTGCGCGACAAAATCTCGCTCGACATATCGCACACCAGCGGCGGCATATCGTCGCCCAAGCGGGGCACTTCGCGATATTGCAGACCATGCACGGTTTCGTTGATCACAAAATGCACAAAAGCCGAATCTTTATCGATATCCCACGAGCTCACCGGCGGCAGGTTAGTGTAGTTGAATTGCTCGCCGCCGTGCGCCGCCAAATGAATTTCCACATCCGACAATTTGCCCATCTGGCTGTGGGCGATGCGGCTCCAGTTGCCGGTTACCACCGAATCCACGCGCTTGAAGCCATTAGCCAGATTCATCACCGCCATATTGAATTGCGCACTCGCGCCGCCTTGCAGAAACAGCACTTTATAGTTATCGGGAATATCCATCAGCTGGCGCAAATCCTGCTCGGCATGATAGAGAATGCTCATAAACACATCAGAGCGATGGCTCATGGTCATCACCGAAAAGCCGGTGCCGTTGTAATCAAACATCTCGCTTTGCGCCGTGCGCAACACCGAATCGGGCAAAATAGCGGGGCCTGCGGAAAAATTGTAAATCGGGGTTTGGGTCATAATCAAAAGCGCTTTCAAAAATAATAAAACCGGATCAGCCTGGCTACACAGGCCGCACCGGCTCAACAAACATACTGAATTAGCGGCTGATTCTAGACCGCGCCAAGCCTTTCCGCAAGCCATCAGGCAAAATATTTCAGACGGCCTGCATAAGCGCAATCTAGTGAAAACCCAAAAAAAATACAGAAACACCGCTGATAAAAATAACAATTCACCAAATTGAAAATTCAAAAAAGATAAAATCACTATTTTTCAATTGAAAACCAGAATGCGGCATACTGCCGCCAACGCCATACCCTACCGAAGAGGCCGTCTGAAAAACAAAACCACAGGCGGCCAAGCCCGCAACCATAGGCCCGAATGCCGCCCACAGCGCCGATTAAGCCGCATAAACGCCTGCATGCAAAAACTTTTCTTTTACGGATAAACCAGTTATAATTAAGAAATTTTTCAATTTCCAAGAAAAATGGCCACAGGGCCATTTTTTTGTTTCCGTGGAGTAAAATGGATATTCAAACCATACTGGACAAAACCCTGCCGGGCCTGGGCTACGAGCTCGTGGATTTCGAGCTCACCGCCCAAGGCGATTTGCGCGTGTTTATCGACAAGCCCGACGGCATCACCGTGGAAGACTGCGCCACCGTGAGCAACCACTTGAGCCGCCTCTTTATGGTGGAAGATGTAGATTACAAGCGCCTGGAAATCTCCAGCCCCGGCCTGGATCGGCCGCTGAAAAAAGCCGCCGATTTCGCCCGCTTTGCCGGCGAGCAGGCCAAAATCAAAACCCGCCTGCCGATTGAAGGCCAGAAAAACTTCATCGGCCGCATTGAAGGTTGCAGCAACGATATCGTGCGCATCAGCTTCGACGGCAAAAGCGCCGACATCGAATTGAGCAATATCGATAAAGCGCGCCTGAAGCCCGAATTCAAATTCAATAAAGATTAATAAGTTAACGGAGAATCCTGACCATGAGTCGTGAACTGCTGCAACTGGCCGAAGCCCTGGCCAGCGAAAAAAATGTGGATGCCGAAGTGGTATTCAGCGCGCTCGAATTTGCGCTGAGCACCGCTGCGAAGAAAAAAACCGGCCGCGAGCATATGGATGTGCGCGTGGAAATCGATCGCGACAGCGGCGAATACCGCACCTTCCGCCGCTGGCTGATTGTGGTTGATGAAGACTACACCTACCCCGATGTAGAAAAAACCATCGAAGAAATTCAAGAAGAAATTCCCGGCACCACTATCCAAGTCGGCGAATATTACGAAGAGCAGCTCGAAAACGAAGGCTTCGGCCGCCAAGCCGCACAAACCGCCAAGCAGCTGATTTTGCAGCGCATCCGCGATGCCGAGCGCGAGCAGATTCTGGATGATTTCCTGCAACGCAAAGAAGACATCGTGATGGGCACCGTCAAGCGCGTGGAACGCCACGGCACCATTATCGAAATCGGCAAGCTCGATGCCTTGCTGCCGCGCGATCAAATGATTCCGCGCGAAAACTTCCGTAACGGCGACCGCGTGCGCGCGCTCTTTTTGCGTGTGGATGAAATCGGCAACACCGGCCGCAAACAAGTGGTGCTCAGCCGCACCTCGCACGATTTTCTGGTGAAGCTGTTTGAAATGGAAGTGCCCGAAATCGAAGACGGCCTGCTCGAAATCCGCGAAGCCGCCCGCGATCCGGGCCAGCGTGCCAAAATCGCCGTGAAATCCAACGACACCCGCATCGACCCGCAAGGCACCTGCATCGGCGTGCGCGGCTCACGCGTGAATGCGGTAACCAACGAATTATCCGGCGAGCGCATCGATGTGGTGCTGTGGTCTCCCGAAACCGCCCAATTCGTCATCAACGCGCTCTCACCCGCTGCGGTGAGCCGCATTCTGATTGACGAAGACAAACACGCCGTTGATGTAATTGTGGCGGAAGACCAATTGGCGCTGGCTATCGGCCGCGGCGGCCAAAACGTGCGCCTAGCCGCCGACCTGACCGGCTGGCAGCTCAACATCATGACGGTTGAAGAGGCCGAAGAGCGCCACGCCGCCGAAGATGCCGCCATCCGCAACCTTTTCATCGAGCACTTGAATGTGGATGAAGAAACCGCCGATGTGCTGTTGCAGGAAGGCTTTGCCACCTTGGAAGAAGTGGCTTATGTGCCGGCCAGCGAATTGCTCGAAATCGAGGGCTTTGACGAAGCCAGCGTTGAAGCTTTGCGCAACCGCGCCCGCGATGCCATTCTCACCTTGGCCATCGCATCCGAAGAAAAACTGGAAGATGTTGCCGAAGACATGAAAAACCTCGACGGCATCGATCAGGAAATGCTGCGCGATTTGGCGCAGGCCGGCATCACCACCCGTGATGACTTGGCCGAATTATCAGTGGACGAATTGATTGAAATCACCGGCGTTAGCGACGAAGAGGCCAAAAAAGTGATTTTGGCCGCACGCGCACACTGGTTCACAGAAGAAAACTAATTGGGGGTAAAGCATGAGTAACAACACCGTAGAACAATTTGCCGCCGAACTGAGACGACCCGTTGCCGACCTGCTCAAACAATTGCAGGAAGCCGGCGTATCGAAAACATCCGGCAGCGACAGCATCACGTCTGACGACAAAAAACTGTTGCTGGCTTATTTGAAAAAATCACACGGCAGCGAGAGCGGCACCATCAGCATCGGCCGCAAAAAAGCCGAAGTAAGCACCGTGGCCGGCGTGCAGGTGGAAACCCGCCGCCGCGCCCGCACCGTGGTGGTGCCCAGCACCGATGCGCTGGCCGCAGAAGCTAAGGCCAAAGCCGAGCAGGAAGCCGCCGAAAAAGCCGCAGCCGAAGCCGCCGAGCGCGCACGCGCCGAGCAGGAAGCCGCCGCCAAAGCAGCCGCTGAGGCCGTCAAAGCCGAAGCTGAAGCCGCCGCATCGCAAAGCGCCGCGCAGCCCGAAGCCGCAGCCGAAAAGCCGTCTGAAGCGCCCAAGGCCGCTCCGAAAGCGGAAGCCGCTCCGAAAAAACCGGCACCGCAAGCCGCCGCACCCACGCCGGTGGTGAACGCTGCCGAGCAAGCGCTGCGCGATGAAGAAGCCCGCCGCGCCGCTGCGCTGCGCGCCCATCAGGAAGCTTTGCTCAAAGAGAAGCAAGACCGTCAGGCGCGCCGCGAAGCTGTGAAGCTGCAAGCGCAGCAAGAAGCCCAAGCCGCCAAAGAAGCCAAAAACAGCGAAGCACCGCGCTCGGCCAAGCCCAGCGAGAAAAAACCGCTGGCCGCCACCGGCACCGGCTCAGCCGCTGCGGCCAATGCCGGCAATAATGCCGCACCCGCTCCGGCTCGCGCCAAAAAACCCGAGCGCAGCAGCCGCGATGATGCCGCAGGCAACAAACAGCCGCGCGGCGGCAAAGGCAAAGGGCGCGAGCGCACGGGCGGCCGCGATGACGACCGCTCACGCGGCGGCAAAAAAGGCAAAAAACAGCTCAAGCTCGAGCCGAACCAACACGCTTTCCAAGCGCCCACCGAGCCTGTGGTGCACGAAGTTTTGGTGCCCGAAACCATTACCGTGGCCGAATTGGCACACAAAATGGCGGTGAAAGCAGTTGAAGTCATCAAAGTGCTGATGAAAATGGGCATGATGGTTACCATCAACCAAGCGCTCGACCAAGACACCGCCTTGATTGTGGTGGAAGAAATGGGCCATATCGGCAAAGCGGCGCAAGCCGACGATCCCGAAGCTTTCTTGTCCGACGGCGAAGCAGCCGGCGAATATGCTTTGCTGCCGCGCCCGCCCGTGGTTACGGTGATGGGTCACGTCGATCACGGTAAAACCTCGCTGCTCGACTACATCCGCCGCGCCAAAGTGGTGCAAGGCGAAGCCGGCGGCATCACCCAGCACATCGGTGCCTACCACGTAGAAACCCCGCGCGGCGTGATTACCTTCCTCGACACCCCGGGCCACGAAGCGTTTACCGCCATGCGTGCACGCGGTGCCAAAGCCACCGATATTGTGATTTTGGTTGTGGCCGCCGACGACGGCGTGATGCCGCAAACCATCGAAGCGATTGCTCACTCCAAAGCGGCCGGCGTGCCGATTGTGGTGGCTGTGAACAAAATTGATAAAGATTCGGCCAACCCCGAGCGCATCCGCCAAGAGCTGACCGCGCACGAAGTGGTGCCCGATGAATGGGGCGGCGATGTGCAGTTTGTCGATGTGTCGGCCAAAAAAGGCCTCAATATCGACGCGCTGCTCGAAGCCGTGCTGCTCGAAGCCGAAGTGCTGGAGCTGCAATCGCCGGTCGACACGCCCGCCAAAGGCATTATCGTAGAAGCCCGCCTCGACAAAGGCCGCGGCGCCGTGGCCACTTTGCTGGTGCAAAACGGCACGCTGCGCAAGGGCGACATGCTGCTTGCCGGCACCGCATTCGGCAAAATCCGCGCCATGATGGATGAAAACGGCAAACCGATTGATGAAGCCGGCCCCTCTATTCCGGTAGAAATCCTCGGCCTCTCCGATGTGCCCAATGCCGGCGAAGATGCCATGGTGATGGCCGACGAGAAGAAAGCGCGCGAAATCGCTCTCTTCCGCCAAGGCAAATACCGTGATGTGCGCCTGGCCAAGCAGCAGGCGGCCAAGCTGGAAAACATGTTCAACAACATGGGCGAAAACCAAGCACAATCGCTTTCCGTTATCATCAAGGCCGACGTACAAGGCTCTTATGAAGCATTGGCCGGCAGCCTGAAAAAACTCTCCACCGACGAAGTGAAAGTCAACGTGCTGCACAGCGGCGTGGGCGGCATCACCGAATCTGATGTGAACCTGGCTATCGCCTCGGGCGCATTTATCATCGGCTTTAACGTGCGCGCCGACGGCTCCGCCCGCAAGCTGGCCGAAGCCGAAGATGTGGAAATCCGCTACTACAACATCATCTACGATGCCATCGATGATGTGAAAGCGGCCATGAGCGGCATGCTGGCGCCGGAAGAGAAAGAAAACATCATCGGCACGGTGGAAATCCGCCAGGTGATCAGCGTATCGAAAGTGGGCAACATCGCCGGCTGTATGGTCACCGACGGCATGGTGAAACGCGATTCGCACATCCGCCTGATCCGCAACAACGTGGTGATTCACACCGGCGAGCTCGCTTCGCTCAAGCGTTATAAAGACGATGTGAAAGAAGTGAAAATGGGCTTCGAATGCGGCCTGATGTTGAAAAACTACAACGAAATCGTGGAAGGCGACCAACTGGAAGTGTTTGAAATTGTAGAAGTGGCGCGTTCGCTGTAAATCTGCTTGTTATGCATCAAAGGCCGTCTGAAAAAGTTTTCAGACGGCCTTTTTAAATCCAAATGCTTAGGGTCTGTTCACATTTCATCACGCGGCAATATTTTGGCTCAAAAACGCGCCTGCTGCGTTGAAAATGCTCGCAAGGTGTTCAACCTTGCTGTGCTTTTCGCCTTGCAGCCACGCTTTTGCGCTCAATATCTTACTCGCGAATGAATTGTGAACAGCCCCTAGGGTCTGTTCACAATTACTTGTCATAAAGGTAGCCACATCACAATGCATCCCAATAAAACCGTGCTGTGGAAGTTGCGCTTTAGCTTATCGTAGCGGCTGGCAATCGCTCGGAAATGTTTCAGACGACAAAAAGTATTCTCCACCAAGTGCCTGATTTTATAAAGATACCAGTCCATGTCTTTATTTTTCTCTTCCCTGTCTTTTCTATAGGGAATATTGGCTTTCGCGCCACTTTCCTCTATCTGTTCCCTGAGTCGGTCTGAATCATAGCCCTTATCCGCATTCACAAGCTCAGTTCCGGCAAGATCGATGTTATCAAGCAATTCCGGCGCAACGCTGATATCGTTGATATTGCCCGCAGTAATGATAATCTCAACCGGATTGCCTGAGACGTCTACCGCCAGATGAATCTTGCTGGTCATCCCGCCCCGGCTCATACCGATTGCGTGTTCCTCTTCTTCGCTGAGCCATGAGGCGCCGGCTGAATGTTGATGCGCCCGAACATAGCTGCCATCTATGGCTACCCATTCCAAATCACAGTCTTGGCTGAGCTTTTTTAAGGCTTCGGCAAAAATACCTTTTGCCGACCAACGGTTATAAGCCGTGTAAACGGTATGGTGTTTGCCGAAATACTCGGGCAGATCGCGCCAAGGGATGCCGGTTCTGACTCTGTATAGGATGCCTTCGAAAATCAGGCGTAGATTGGGTTTGCAATAAACACCCAAATCACGCAGAATGGGCAACAGCTTCGTCCAGTATTCATCTTTGAGTAGTGTGCGGGGCATGGCAGGTGTATTAGGGTTGTGTGAGAGCTCCCTTTTTACACCTGCTTTCCTTTTTATTCAATGTTATGACAAGTAATTGTGAACAGACCCTAGCAAGCTGCCGCCGTGCATCCCGCACCCAACAAAAATGCGCATGTAGGATAATTCAATTTTGCAACCAAACCAAACAGAAACGCGCAGAAAGCCAGCACCAACTCAATATAAAAAAGCTGAATCACAGGTTTTCCTGAATTTTAATTTCTATATACATAATCAGATTTTCAAGTTTTTCAGGCCGTCTGAAAACATAAGTTTATTTTTCCAATTTATATACCTCATACCCTTCTTGAAGGTTTATCAAATTAAACGATAAACATCAATTAGATAGAAACACCCTCGCCCCCCCCCCAACAGCGGCCGCTTTTTTGCCGTGCATCAAATTTCTTCCACATCTCGCAAACAAACAGTTGCCAGCTTATTTTGTTTTCATAATAATGCGCTTAACAAAATCGTTTAGTTTTATTACAGCCCTTTGCGGCAAGGTATAAATCTGAATATAAGGCCGTCTGAAGCACTTTCTCACACCTCATGATGAAACCGTGCAGCCGCGCTTTGCGCCTGCTGCTGAAAACAAGCCGTTTGAAAGCGGCACTCCTCAACTCAGCATAATTAAAGGACGCTTCATGAACCAGCATAAACTTCTTTTCTGGTCGATTACGGTTGCCTTGGCCGGTTTTTTGTTCGGCTTTGACACCGTTGTCATTTCAGGTGCCGATCAGGCTTTGCAGGAAATGTGGCAGAGCTCCAGCCTGTTTCACGGCGTGGTGGTGATGTCGTCGGCATTGTGGGGTACGGTCATCGGTGCGCTTTTCGGCAGCATTCCCACTGACCGCCTCGGCCGCAAGAAAACGCTGATTTTAATCGGTTTTCTCTATATCATCGGCGCGGCCGGCTCGGCGCTGGTTTCCGACCCGTGGCTGTTTGCCGCTTTCCGTTTTTTGGGCGGGCTGGGTGTGGGCGCTTCGACCATTGCCGCGCCGGCCTATGTGTCTGAAATAGCGCCGCCCGACAAACGCGGCCGCTTGGTGGCGATGTATCAATTCAATATCGTGTTCGGCATTTTGATGGCTTATTTGTCGAATTTTATGTTTACCAGTCTCGATTTGGGCGCCAACACTTGGCGCTGGATGCTGGGCATACAGGTGCTGCCGGCCATCATCTACACCTTAATGGTGTTGACCGTGCCGATGTCGCCGCGCTGGCTGATGATGAAAGGCCGCTATGAAGAAGCGCGCGCGGTGTTGAAGCAGATTAATCCCGATGCCGATTTTGAAGAGCTGGCAGCCGCAGCCAAAGCCGATAGCGCGCACAAAAAAGAAAGCATGTGGCTGAAAAAATACCGCACGCCGGTGTTGCTCGCTTTTCTGATTGCCTTTTTCAACCAAGTGTCGGGCATCAATGCTTTTCTGTATTACGCTCCGCGCATTTTTGAAATTGCCGGTTTGGAAAAAAGCGCCGCCATGCTCAGCAGCGTGGGCATCGGCATTGTGAACCTGATTTTCACTTTTGTGGGCTTGGCTCTAATCGACAAATTCGGCCGCCGCCAATTGATGTATATCGGCTCGTTTGGCTATATTATTTCTTTGGGCTTGGTATCGCTGGCCTTTTTCATGCACTGGCAAGGCATGGCGGTGCCGCTGTTTTTCTTCCTCTTTATCGCGGCGCACGCCATCGGCCAGGGCACGGTGATTTGGGTGTTTATTTCCGAAATTTTCCCCGGCCACCTGCGCGCACAAGGCCAATCGCTCGGCAGCTCCACCCACTGGGTGCTGGCCGCCGCCATTCCCGCCGCCATTCCGTTTTTGTTTGACAGCATAGGCGCGGCATGGGTGTTTGTCGTGTTTACCGCGATGATGGTGTTGCAGCTTTTATTCGTCATGTTTATGATGCCAGAAACCAAAGGCGTACCGCTTGAGGAATTGTCCAAATCTCTGATCAAGGAAGATACATTATGAAAGTGACCAGCTTCGGCGAAGTGTTGTGGGATGATTTTCCCGATGGCAAAGTGCTCGGCGGTGCGCCGCTGAATGTGTTGGTGCGGCTGCGCTCGCTCGGTGCGGATGCCAGCATCATCAGCCGCCGCGGCGATGATGCCGACGGCGCGGAATTGCTGCGCCAGATTGAAGAAAAAAATGTTCACAGCAACCTTTTGCAGGTAGATAAAACCCAAGCCACCAGCCTGGTAAAGGTGAAGCTTGATCGCAGCGGCAGCGCTTCTTACGACATCGTTTACCCCTGCGCGTGGGACCGCATCGAAGTGGAGCCGGCCGCCTTGGCGCGCGTGGCCGAATCGGATGCGTTTATTTTCGGCAGCCTCTCCACCCGCGATGAAGTGTCGCGTGCATCGCTGGCGCAATTGCTCGAGCAGGCCAAATTCAAAATTTTCGATGTTAACCTGCGCCCGCCGCATTACGACATTGAGCGCATTTTGGCCACCATGAAGCTGGCCGACTTGGTGAAGCTCAACGATGACGAGCTGCATGAAATCGCCAGCACGCTCGGCTCCAAATACCATTCGCTCGAGCAAAACATCCGCTTTTTGGCCGATTTGAGCGGCGCGGCCAAAATCTGCGTTACCCTCGGCAGCCACGGCGCCATGTATTATCAAGAAGGCCAGATTTACCACAACAGCGGCTTTCGCGTGAAAGTGGCCGACACCGTGGGCTCGGGCGACAGCTTTTTGGCCGGCCTCACCTACAAGCTGCTCAATGCCGCCGCGCCGCAAGAAGCACTCGCCTTTGCCTGCGCACTGGGCGCGCTGGTGGCCTCTTACCACGGTGCCACGCCCGAAATCAGCCTGCAGCAAATAGAAAGCTTTATGCATCCGGCTTGATGGCGGAGCGAATCTTTCACCACGGCATCTTTTCAGGTGCCGTTTTTTGCGTCCGTTTTCAGCTATAATGGCGGGCAATCTTCAGGCCGTCTGAACACGGTTTCAGACGGCCTCTTTAATAATGAAAAGGACACCCCCATGAGAAAACCCGCCCGCGGCTATGCCCGCGTCGACCGCGTGAAAGAACAAATCATGCGCGAGCTGGCCGAATTGGTGCGCACTGGCCTGAAAGACCCGCGCGCCGGCTTTATCACCATCAACGATGTAGAAGTGACCCGCGATTACAGCCACGCCACCGTTTACTACACCGTGCTCGACGACAAAGCCCGCGAAGTAACCGCCGAAGCGCTCGAACACGCCAAAGGCTTTTTGCGCAGCGAATTATCCAAACGCATCACCGTGTTCCGCACGCCAGAGCTGCATTTTGAATACGACGAATCGGTTGAGCGCGGCATGAGCATTTCGCAATTGATTGACGAAGTGGCCGCCGAAAAACCGGTAGACGATTAACACATGAAAAAAATCTTGTGCGCAGGCATTGTGGCAGCAGCATCGTTGAATCTCTATGCTGCGCCACTGGTATTTAATTGGCAACAACATCAGGCCGAAGTAACAGAAACCATCCAATCGGCTGACCAAACCATTAAAACCCGATACCGCATTCGGCTGCTGCCGCAACCGGACAATACTTTTTTGCTGCATACAAGCAATGCCGAAATGATGTCCATCAACGGCACACCGCCCGCCAAAGAGCTCAAAACGCTTACAGAAACACTCTATGCCCTTGCCCCTGATGTGGTGATCAGCAAAGAAGGAATGCCGCTGGATATTCCGCAATGGGATGCTTATTACCGCCTTATCAATCACTTGGGCAACAACAACCCAAATCAAACCCAAAATAGTGAGCTGGATAAAAAGCTCAACGAAGCCCTCAAACTCAAAACCATGCAAGAGCCTTGGTGTTACTGGGTTTGTTTGTGGGCGCAAGAAAACCCTGCAACATTCCCGCTCAATCAAACCGATAATGAAACATCATTCGGCCTGCCTTTAATCAGAAAAACCAATTATCAGCTTGTAAACGCGTCAAAAAACAACCTAACCTTAAAATACACCGCCACCCTTCAGCCCGCTCAAAATCTGGAGTTGGAAACGGTTATGGAAAATTTTGACCACAACCTCAAAAAAGCGCCCACACCCGCAACGCAGGCAGAATGGCAGGAAGTTAAAGGAAAAATCAGCAAAAGCACCATCATTACCGCCCAAATAAACACCCAAACCCTGCAGCCCAGCGAAGTGAAAGCAACGGAAAGCAAAACCGATGGCAATGGCAAAACAAGCACCACCACCCGTTTGTATCAGTTTCGCTGGCTGCCTTAACCCATTATTGACAACAAGCCGTCTGAAACCTTTTCAGACGGCCAATACTCCATGCCACCATTAACCATCCGCCGCAACCGTTACCGCACCGCTTTAATGGTCATCCTATCTGTACTGATGACTGTCGGCTTTCTGCACATTTTAAAGCGCCCGCATACCTACACCTTCACACTAGCGTTTGAAATGTTTGGTCTCCTATTTTTTGGGCTAATGGGCATTGGTTGGTTGTGCCAGCTCAAACGCCCCGCCGTGCTGATACTGACTTCAGAAGGCTTTTACGATTACAGCACAACACTCGCTACTGGCAGCCTGATTCCATGGGCGCATGTCCAACACATCCGCCTAGAGCCAGTTAAGGTTCACTTTCTTACCGCTTGCTGGAATATTAGCATCACACTGACCGACGAGAATGATTTTATCCGTATGCAAACACCGTGGAAACGACTCTTGCTGCGACCCGGCTATTGGCTTGGCTATTCAGCAATAATCATCCCGCTTATCGATGCGGCCTTGCCGCGACAAGAAATCGCCCAAGCCATGCAACACTACCACCACACCTATCACACCACACAAAACCGTCTGAACACATGAATCCCACCCCCCCCAAACGCCCCGTTAACGGCGTGTTGCTGCTCGACAAACCGCAAGGCATATCGAGCAACACCGCGCTGCAAAAAGCCCGCCGCCTCTACCGCGCCGAAAAAGCCGGCCACACCGGCGTGCTCGATCCGCTCGCCACCGGCTTATTGCCTGTGTGTTTCGGCGAAGCCACCAAGTTTGCCCAATACCTGCTCGATGCCGACAAAGCCTACACCGCCACGCTTAAACTCGGTGAAGCCAGCAGCACGGGCGATGCCGAGGGCGAAATCATCGCCACCGCCCGTGCCGATATTTCAGCGGCCGAGTTTCAGACGGCCTGCCAAGCGCTCACCGGTGCCATCCGCCAAGTGCCGCCGATGTTTTCCGCGCTCAAACATGAAGGCCACCCGCTCTACGAATACGCCCGCAAAGGCATCGTTATCGAACGCAAAGCGCGCGACATCACCATTTATTCGATTAATGTTGAAGCCTTCGATGCGCCGCAAGCCGTGATAAACGTGCGTTGCAGCAAAGGCACTTATATCCGCACCTTAAGCGAAGACATCGCCAAACACATCGGCACTTTCGCCCATCTCACCGCCCTGCGCCGCACCGAAACCGCTGGTTTCAACATCAGCCAAACCCACAGCCTCGAAGCGCTCGAAGCCCTCGACGAAGCTGCGCGCGATACGCTTTTACTGCCCTGCGATGTGTTGGTGCAGCACCTGCCCCGCATCACGCTGGATGATGAAAGTGTGAAAATGCTCAAATTCGGCCAGCAGCCCGAGTTTCATGCCGTTAATTTACCTGCCGGCACACCGATACGCGTGTATAGCGAAAACGGTGGATTTATTGGTTTGGCAGATTATTTGGCCGACAAAGGCCGCTTGAAAGCCGTGCGTTTGATGAACACCGCCGCATAAACCGGCAGGCCGTCTGAAAACTTGAAAGCTTTGCAAAACCAGATATTTGTCGCACCCGCGCAGGCAGGAGTGACGGCAAGGGCGTTTTGTAAAGCTTTCAACCTTTCAGACGGCCTTACCACACCCACCCGAAAAATCTCCCGCCAAACGTGCAAAACCGCCAAAGTTATGGCATAATCCGCCTTTCGCTTGATTCATCAGGCGGATTCAGGAGTTTGCACAGGTTCCGGCTTGGCAAACTTGTCCGAACCGCAAGGTTCACTTTATTTTCGGAGTTTCCAAAATGGCATTGACCGTAGAACAAAAAGCCCAAATCATCAAAGATTTCCAACGCAAAGAAGGCGACACCGGCTCTTCTGAAGTGCAAGTTGCGCTGCTCACTTTCCGCATCAACGACTTAACCCCCCACTTCAAAGCCAACGCTAAAGATCACCACAGCCGTCGCGGCCTGTTGAAAATGGTCAGCGCCCGCCGCCGCCTGCTTTCTTACCTGCGCCGCACCGACGCCGACACTTACCGCAACCTGATCACCCGTTTGGGCTTGCGCAAATAATCATTTTGATGCACAAAACGCCGCTCTCGCCGAGCGGCGTTTTTTATGCGCCCGCCGCCGCGAAGTGCTATAGTGGTTCCCAATCCGCCAAGCTACAGCCGCCAAGCAAGCACGTCCGAAGCTCTGCCCGCCGCCCATCTATGGCTGATAAACTTAATAATTGCCCTGCAATCCATGCTGAAACAAGCCTTCGGTTTGCCTGCACCTTGACATCATTATCTGATGCCGTCTGAAACTTTTCAGACGGCCAAGAAAACTGCAAATCAGATACTTGTATCCGACACTTGCCGCAGCGCTGAATCCTTGTTCTGCGAACAAGCGTCGGATTCAAGAATCCGACCTGCCCATTGAAATCGTTATCGCCAGCAGCATGCTGGCTGAGCGGCAAGCAAGTTATACCAACCCTAAAAAACAAGATAACAGGGCGGAAGCCTGCAACAGCACAGCTAATGCGGCAAGGTGAGGCAACGCAGCCGGCCTATTTTTTAGATTTGGTATGATACATCTTCTCAGCTCAACAAAAGGAGCACCGCCATGCAGCTTTATGTTAGCCACACATCCCCTTACGGCCGGCTTTGCCTGATTCGCGCCTACCTGCTCGGCCGGCACGATATGCAGCTTATTTTTACCGACCCTTGGCAAAACCCGCCCGAATTGGCCGCGCAAAATCCGTTCAGCCAGCTGCCCGTGCTCATCACCGATGCGGGCGAAGCGATTTACAACAGCCTGCTGATTTGCCAATATCTCGAGCCGCAAGCGCCCACAGAAGCCGGTTTCGGCGCCATCGGCTATGCCATGGCGCTGCTCGACAACACCGTGAATGCGTTCAAGCTCGAGAAAAAAGCCGGTGAAAGCCGCGGCCATTTTCTGGTGCAACGCAACCTCGAAGCCATCGCCCGCGCGCTGCCGCTCGCACCGGCTTTTCACGCCGCCGCCCGCGAATGGCCGCAAGTGATGCTGGGCGTGTGTCTGCTCACGCTGAAGCTGCGTTATCCGGAAATTTTCGCCGCCCACGCCCGCGCCGACACGCAGCAAGCCATCGCCGCTTTCGAGCAACTGGATTTCATCCAAAAAACCGCACCCGAAACGCTGGCAGCCAACACACCTGCCACCATCGGCGCGATTCTGCAATAAATAAACAACCACGCAAAAGGAAAAACCATGGCTTCTATTTACGATTTCACCCTGCCCGATGCCCAAGGCAACGAAGTGGCATTGTCCGACTACAAAGGCAAAGTGCTGCTTATCGTCAACACCGCCACCCGCTGCGGCCTCACCCCGCAATATGAAGAGCTGCAAAGTCTTTATGCGCAATATGCGCCGCAAGGCTTGGAAATTCTCGATTTTCCCAGCAACCAATTTCGCGAACAAGCGCCGGAAAGCAGCGAAGAAATCGCGCAAGTGTGCCAGATGAAATTCGGCACCAAATTTAAAATTTTCGGCAAAATCGATGTCAACGGCGCGCACGCCAGCCCGCTCTACACCTTTCTGAAAGCGCAACAACCTGAAGACAGCGGCGGCCAGAAATTCAAAGATTTCCTACTCAAATTGGCCTCGCTGGGCGAAAAGCGCGAAGGCAGCGACATCAAATGGAATTTCACCAAATTTCTGGTCAACCGCGACGGCGAAGTGGTGAAACGCTTTGCCCCCAGCGTGTCGCCCGCCGAGCTTGCCGACGATATCGAAGCGCTGCTGTAAGTTGGCGGCAGGCTTACCAAAGGCCGTCTGAAACGTTTTCCACAGCCAAACGTTTCAGACGGCCTTTATTTGATTACTTATTAGCAAATTTTGCACAATGCATATCTATATTGCCATCATGTTTTGATTTGATTGCCTCTTCCATTTATTCAATAAAAAACAACATGTCTTTTAAAGGCCGTCTGAATACTTTTCAGCTTTCACAATTACAAAAAATTAATGTATATTAATCAGATAATTAATCAACCCAAGCTAAAAAGCCGTCAAGCATAAACGATTTAAAGTAATTTAATTACTTATATGACCTGCATCAAATCATTCCGTAACAATCCTACCTATACTGTCACCATAAATTTCTATCCTACTTTTATCATTATTCTAAATCAGGAGCATTTCTTATGAACGCATCTGTCGACACCACCATCAGCCCCGCCCAAGCCGAGGTGAATACTTTGGTGGCCAACGGCCTCACCGCGCTGGATGATTTCCGCAAGCTCAATCAAGAGCAAATCGACTATATCGTGGCCAAAGCCTCGATTGCCGCGCTCGACAAACACGGCGTGCTGGCCATGCACGCGGTGGAAGAAACCGGCCGCGGCGTGTTTGAAGACAAAGCCACCAAAAACCTGTTTGCCTGCGAAAACGTGGTGCGCCGCCTGCGCGATTTGAAAACCGTGGGCATCATCAGCGAAGACGATGTAACCGGTATCACCGAAATCGCCGACCCCGTGGGTGTGGTGTGCGGCATTATTCCCACCACCAACCCCACTTCCACCACCATTTTCAAAGCCTTGATTGCGCTGAAAACCCGCAATCCGATTATCTTTGCCTTTCACCCTTCCGCCCAACAATGCTCGGCGCATGCCGCCCAAATCGTGCGCGATGCCGCCATTGCCGCAGGCGCCCCGGCCAATTGCGTGCAATGGATTGAAAAGCCCTCTATGGAAGGCACTTCATCGCTGATGAAACACCCCGGCGTGGCCACCATTTTGGCCACCGGCGGCAACGCCATGGTGGAAGCCGCTTATTCCTGCGGCAAACCCGCTCTGGGCGTGGGCGCCGGCAACGTGCCCGCTTATGTGGAGAAAAGCGCCAACATCAAACAAGCCGCGCACGACATCGTGATGTCCAAAGCATTCGACAACGGCATGATTTGCGCCAGCGAGCAGGCGGTGATTGCCGATAAAGAAATTTATGCCGATTTGGTAAACGAATTCAAATCTTACGGCGTGTATTTCGTCAACAAAAAAGAAAAAGCGCTGCTCGAAGAATTCATCTTCGGCGTAAAAGCCGGCAGCAAAAGCTGCGGCGGCGCCAAATTGAATGCCGCCGTGGTGGGCAAACCGGCCGCCTGGATTGCCGAACAAGCCGGCTTCAGCGTGCCCGAGAAAACCAATATCCTCGTGGCCGAATGCAGCGAAGTGGGCCCCAACGAGCCGCTCACCCGCGAAAAACTCTCGCCCGTGCTGGCCATGCTCAAAGCCGATTCCACCGAAGAGGGCTTGAAATTGGCCGAACAAATGGTGGAATTCGACGGCCTCGGCCACTCCGCCGCTATCCACACCGCCGATGAAGCGCTGGCCAAAACCTTCGGCGAGCGCGTGAAAGCCATCCGCGTGATTTGGAATTCACCCTCTACTTTCGGCGGCATCGGCGATGTGTACAACGCCTTTCTGCCCTCGCTCACCTTAGGCTGCGGCTCCTACGGCAAAAACTCCGTCGGCAACAACGTGAGCGCCGTGAATCTTTTAAACATCAAAAAAGTAGGCCGCCGGAGAAACAATATGCAATGGTTTAAAGTGCCCTCAAAAATCTACTTCGAACGCGATTCCATCCAATACCTGCAAGACATGAAAGATTGCGAAAAAGTGATGATCGTCACCGACCGCTCCATGGTGGATTTGGGCTTTGTCGACAAAATCACCCATCAGCTCAACCTGCGCAAAAACAAAGTTACCGTGCAATTGTTTACCGATGTGGAAACCGACCCGAGCGTGCAAACCGTGTATAAAGGCACCGACCTGATGCACAGCTTCCAGCCTGACACCATCATCGCACTGGGCGGCGGCTCAGCCATGGATGCGGCCAAAGCCATGTGGCTTTTCTACGAGCAGCCCAACGTCGATTTTGAAGACTTGGTGCAAAAATTCATGGATATCCGCAAACGCGCCTTCCGCTTTCCCGAGCTTGGCCGCAAAGCCAAATTCATCGGCATTCCCACCACCTCGGGCACAGGCTCCGAAGTGACCCCGTTTACCGTGATCAGCGACGGCGACAAAAAATACCCGATTGCCGACTATTCGCTCACGCCCACCATCGCCATTGTGGATCCCTCGTTCACCATGACCGTGCCCGCCAGCGTAACCGCCGACACCGGCTTGGATGTGCTCACCCACGCCGTGGAAGCCTATGTGTCTGTGCTCGCCAACGATTTCACCGACGGCCTCGCGCTGCAAGCCATCAAGCTTGTGTTTGAATTTTTAGAGCGCTCCTACAAACACGGCGCCGCCGACCCCGAAGCGCGCGAGCGCATGCACAACGCTTCCACCATCGCCGGCATGGCCTTTGCCAACGCTTTTTTGGGCATGAACCACTCGCTCTCGCACAAAGTGGGCGGCAAATTCCACACCCCGCACGGCCGCACCAACGCCATTTTCCTGCCGCACGTTATCCGCTACAACGGCACGCGCCCGCAGAAAACAGCCACTTGGCCGAAATACAACTATTACAAAGCCGATGTGAAATACCAAGAAATCGCCCGCACCCTCGGCCTGCCGTGCAGCACCCCGGCCGAAGGCGTGGCATCGTTTGCCAAAGCCTGCGACGAGCTGGCGCGCAAAGTGGGCATCAAAATGTCGTTTAAAGAGCAAGGCCTGGATGAAAAAGCCTTTATGGAAGCCCGCCGCGAGCTGGCAATGATGGCTTATGAAGACCAATGCTCCCCCGCCAACCCGCGCCTGCCGATGGTGGCCGACATGGAAGAAATCCTCACCAAAGCCTATTACGGCGAATAAGGTATTGCGCTGAATGAAAAGGCCGTCTGAAAGTTTCAGACGGCCTTTTCAAACGGCTCTACAAAACCCAAATCCGCTCTTGTGCAAACAAAATTTCGCCTGAAATTGCAGTCTGGATACTTGTCTCCGACATTTGCCGCAGCCTTGAAAACCTTGTTCTGCGAACAAGCGTCGGATTCAGGAATCCGACCTACGCACTGAAAGCCAAGGCCGTCTGAAACGTTTCAGACGGCCTTGTTCTCTTAAAACGGTGCTTAACGTGCAGGCACAGCTTCCCACCATTTTTCAAATATTTGGTTCTCATCATCCAAATACACCACTTCGCCGATTTTCGGGGTGAGCAGCGGCAGGTTTTCCCGCTCGGCAGCGGCAGAGAGCAGCCGCATCGGCTCGTCCCAAGCGTGTTTGGCCAAGGTGAATTTGCTGTTGTGCACCGACAGCAGGCGCTTTGGATTCAAATCGTGCACCACCTGCACCAAATGCTCGGGCAGGAAATGGATATTTGCCCAGTCTTTGTCGTATTGGCCGTTTTCCAAAATTGCCAGGCTGATGTTGGGAAACGCCGCACCTATTTCTTTAAACACGGGGTCGTAGCCGCTGTCGCCGCCGATATACACGGTTTCAGACGGCGCTTCCAGCATAAACGATGCCCACAAGGTTTGGTTTTGCTTGATGCTGCGCCCCGATGAATGGCGGGCGGGCAAGGCGGTTAGGCGGATTTCGGGGCTGAGCGATACGGCTTCCTGCCAGTCCAACTCAATCAGTTGCTGCGGCGTAAAACCCCAGCGCTCCAAATGTGCACCCACGCCGAGGCCGCTGATGATTTTACCGATTTTGGGCTGAATCTCGCGCAGGGTGCCGTAATCGAGATGGTCGTAATGGTCGTGGCTGATAATCACATAATCCACCGGCGGAATGTCGGCAGGTTGATAAATATCCGCGCCGGCATAAGGCGTGCCGCCAAAAGGCACGGGGCTGGCCGACACCAGCACCGGGTCTATCAAAAAGCGTTTGCCGTCAATCTGCATCAAATAAGATGAATGCCCCAGCCACACATACCAATTGCGCTCCTGCGGCAGCGTGTGCAAATCGGTTTTCACCGATGGCACGGGCGCGGCGGGTTTGACATTTTTATCGGCATTAAACAATAGATTCCAAGTGCTTTTGAGGGCGGAATTGTCGCCGGTGAGTATCGGCGTGTCGGAAAGGTTTTGGAATTTGCCGTCGCGATAATTTGGCGATTGCTGAATGCGCGCCAGCCGCTCGCCCTCAGGCGCGGCGCCGAATACGGGCAGTTGCAGATAAGCCGCCACGGCAGCGGCCAATAGCGCGATAGCGCCCAAAATGATGAATAGCATTTTTTTCAAACTTATCTTTCAATGATGAATGGAAATGTATTGTTCAACCAAACCGTTTTCATTGCTCATCGGCCCTCTGATAAATCAGCCGCAGCGCCCCATCGTCAAACAGCTCATGCTGCGTTACCCGATAGGCCGGCAGCACATTGCCGCCCTTATCCGATTGAAACAGCGATACCGAATCGGCGCGGCTTTCTACCAGCGGCGTTTGAATCAGGCTGATGGTGTCGATCAGGCCTTCCTGCATAAAGCTGCCGTTGATGTAGCCGCCGCCAACCAACAGAAAATCATCCAGGCCAAACAGGCGGTGCAATTTGTCCAGCGCGGTTTTCATCGACAGCGGCTTTTCTTTGCCGGCGAAAATATAGGATATGCCGAGCGATTGTAAATAAAGCAGGTATTCATCGGCCACGCGCTCGCTCAAAATGGTGATGATGTGATCACCTTTGAGCGCGGGATATTCATCGCCGATGGTGTTTTGCGTCCAGCCCAGCTTGCCGTCGGGATCCAGCGCAATGGCAAAACGGCGCTCGGCAATTGTGCCGACAAAATCTTCACGGCTGGCAGTTTTGCCTTTAAACGCAGCGGTGTCGGCCACACGGTTTTGCGTAATCGCCTGCGCCATCGACACCCGCCCGCAAATCCAATTGCGGCTGGTTTGGTTATATTGATGAAAAAGTCGGAAATAATCTTCGTTGTGCGCAGCAAAACGCGGGTTCTCCAAAAAACCGCCGCTGGCTTTGCCGTCTATCGATACCGCCATATGGCAGGTAAGATGATAAGGTTTGTTCATCTGTTTGCTCCCTACAAAATCAAAGAAGCGCACAGTATAATGGATTGAAACAACGCTGATAATACGGCGGCATCCGAACAAATTCATGCAGAAAACAAAACAATGCCGCCGCTTTGCATGCCAACGCAGCCGGTTTACGCAATAAAGCGCAGAGAGAAACAAAATTATCCATGCGGGCAATGGCAGCCACCCTAATCCTATCGACAACAGGCCGTCTGAACCTATTTTTCAGACGGCCTGTTTATTTCGGCATCACCACTCAAAAGCCGCAGATTATTTGCTATAATCCGCTTTCAGACGGCCTCAAACAAAAGGCCGTCTGAAAATATATCTACCCCGCCGCACCAGCCTGAAACCCTAACCATGCGCATGGCTTCGTGTGCATCATTAGTGTTTTAGCGGTGCGGCACCAACCGAGAGAAAACCATGTTCAACAAACATATCAAAACCTTCCAATACGGCAACCAAACCGTCAGCATCGAAACCGGCGAAATCGCGCGCCAGGCTTCCGCTTCGGTAAAAGTATCCATGGGCGACACCGTGGTGCTGGTGGCCGTTACCGCCGCCAAAACCGTGAAAGCCGGCCAAGATTTTTTCCCGCTCACCGTGGATTACCTCGAGCGCACCTATGCAGCCGGCAAAATCCCCGGCGGCTTCTTCAAGCGCGAAGGCAAGCAGAGTGAAAAAGAAATCCTCACCAGCCGCCTGATCGACCGCCCCATCCGCCCGCTCTTCCCCGAAGGCTTCTATCACGACATCCAAATCGTAGCGATGGTGGTATCGGTTGATCCCGAAATCGATTCCGACATTCCCGCCATGATCGGCGCATCTGCCGCGCTGGTGCTCAGCGGCGTACCTTTTGCCGGCCCCATCGGCGCCGCACGCGTGGGCTATGCCAACGGCCAATACCTGCTCAACCCGACCAAAACCGAGCTGGAAACTTCACAGCTGGATTTGGTGGTGGCCGGCACCCAAAAAGCCGTGCTGATGGTGGAATCGGAAGCACAACAATTGCCCGAAAGCGTGATGCTGGGCGCGGTGGTGTTCGGCCACGAGCAATTGCAGGCAGTGATTGGCGCCATTAATGAATTGGCCGATGAAGTCAACCCCGAAGTGTGGGCATGGCAGCCGGCCGAAACCGATGCCGCATTAGAAGCCAAAATCCGCGAAATCGCCGCCGATGCGATTGCCGAAGCGTTTAAAATCCGCCAAAAACAAGCCCGCACCACCAAGCTCGATGAAGCCTGGGCGGCAGTAAAAGAAGCGCTGATCACGGAAGACACCGACACCTTGGCCGCCAACCAAATCAAAGGCATCTTCAAGCAGCTTGAAGCCGACGTGGTGCGCGGCCAGATTCTCGACGGCCAACCGCGTATCGACGGCCGCGACACCCGCACCGTGCGCCCCATCGACATCCAAACCGGTGTGCTGCCGCGCACCCACGGCTCGGCTTTGTTCACCCGCGGCGAAACCCAAGCCTTGGCCGTGGCCACTTTGGGCACTTCGCGCGACGAGCAAATCATCGATGCCTTGAGCGGCGAATACACCGACCGCTTTATGCTGCATTATAATTTCCCGCCCTATTCCACCGGCGAAGTCGGCCGCATGGGCGCGCCCAAACGCCGCGAAATCGGCCACGGCCGCCTGGCCAAACGCGCCCTTTTGGCCGTGTTGCCCGCGCCGGAAGATTTCAGCTACACCATGCGCGTGGTTTCCGAAATCACCGAATCCAACGGCTCTTCTTCAATGGCTTCCGTGTGCGGCGGCTGCCTGAGCCTCTTGTCGGCCGGCGTGCCGCTCAAAGCCCACGTGGCCGGCATCGCCATGGGCTTGATTTTAGAAGGCAACAAATTTGCCGTGCTCACCGATATTCTGGGCGATGAAGACCACCTCGGCGACATGGATTTCAAAGTGGCCGGCACCACCGATGGTGTTACCGCGCTGCAAATGGACATCAAAATCCAAGGCATCACCAAAGAAATCATGCAGATTGCCTTGGAGCAGGCCAAAGAAGCGCGTTTCCACATTCTGGGCCAAATGCAAGCTGCGGTAGAAGGCCCGCAAGAGCTCTCTGCCCACGCACCGCGCCTCTACACCATGAAAATCAGCCAAGATAAAATCCGCGACGTAATCGGCAAAGGCGGCGAAACCATCCGCGCACTCACCGCTGAAACCGGCACCGAAATCAACATCGCGGAAGACGGCACCATCACCATCGCCGCCACCAGCGAAGAAGCCGGCAATGCCGCCAAAAAACGCATCGAGCAAATCACCGCCGAAGTGGAAGTGGGCAAAGTGTATGAAGGCACCGTGTTGAAAATTCTCGACAACAACGTCGGCGCAATTGTGTCGGTGATGCCGGGCAAAGACGGCTTGGTGCACATCAGCCAAATCGCGCACGAACGCGTCAACAATGTCGGCGATTACCTGAAAGTGGGTCAAACGGTCAACGTGAAAGCGCTGGAAGTAGACGACCGCGGCCGCGTGCGCCTCTCCATCAAAGCCCTGCTCGAAGCCCCCGCCCGCGAGCCGCGCAAAGAGCAAGCCGAATAAGCAGGTGATATGATTGGCTGATAAAGCCGATTGAAAGGCCGTCTGAAAGATTTTCAGACGGCCTTTTTCCTCTACCCCATTCAAACCAACAAGGCGCTAACCTGAAAACACCTGAGCAGGCCGGACTCTCGAATCCGACACTCTTTTAGGCTCGGATGATTGAATACCAGATTCAGCGGCGTAGGTTGGGTTGCAAACCCAACGTTTCAGACGGCCTGTGGGCTTGTTGGGTTTTCAACCCAACCTACCCGTTGTGTCACTTTTTTAAACATTTCACTATATCTTTTAGGCTCGAACGATTGAATACCAGATTCAGGAATCCGGTCTGCAAGCAATCAAAAGGCCGTCTGAAAACCTTTCAGACGGCCTTTTAATCAGCCCATCATTCCGGCAAACGCACAGCTTTGGCATAACATTCGCGCTGCATATCGCGCACATCCACCGTCATCTGCAAACGCACATCCGCATGCGCCAAAGGCTCGAGCGTGGCACGCAAAGCCTCGGCCAGCACCGTTTTGGTGGCAATACTGCGGCCGCTCAAAAGCGATAAAGTCAGGTGCACGAATGCATCACCTTCCTCGCCTTTATCCACACAATAATCATGCAGACACAAAGCGCGGCTTTTGATGTGACCGGCTGAAAATTCACCGCTGTTCAGCAAAGTTTGATTCAGTGCCCTCAGCGTATTTTTAGCGTCGATATCCAGATTATCGGTGTATTCCATCAATAAGTGCGGCATGTTTTTCTCCTTATAGATTCGGCAATTAAATATTGAAATTTCAACATTAATCCCCATTTCTCCCCAATGGAAAAAGAAGACGGAAGAAAACTTGCAGCCGAAGCCCAATTCGAACGGCGCAAGCAAGCAGTCAGACTGCACAAACAGGGCAAAACACCCGAGCAAATCGCCGAAATGCTCGGCATGGGTCATGTCACCGCGCGCTCAGCCATCAAAATCGCCGAAGCAGACGGCATCAAAGCATTGGCACCCAAAAAGCGCGGACGCCCATCAGGAAGTTGCCGCCAACTGAGTGAAGAGCAGGAAGCCCACATACAGCGCCTTATCTGTGAAAAGCGCCCCGAGCAGATGAAAATGGACTTCGCCTTATGGACTCGGGCGGCGGTTATGGCCTTGATCAAGCAAGAGCTGGCTATCGAATTGCCGGTACGTACGGTAGGCGAATACCTCAAGCGCTGGGGGTTTACGCCGCAAAAACCCATCCGGCGCGCCTACGAGCAACGTCCCGAAGCAGTGAAGCAATGGCTGGAGGAAACCTATCCCGATATCGCCAAACGGGCAAAAGCCGAAAAAGCGGAAATCCATTGGGGTGATGAAACAGCGGTAGTCAATACCGATGTACGCGGGCGGGGTTATCAGCCCAAAGGACAAACGCCGGTAGCCTATACCGTAGGCGGGACACGGCATAAACTTTCGATGATTTCAACGGTGACCAACCAGGGCAAGGCACGCTGGATGATTGTGGAAGATGCATTCAACAGCGACAAGCTGATTGAGTTTCTGGAAGCATTAATCAAAGATGCCGGTAAGAAAATCTTCCTGATACTGGATAACCTGCGGGTTCACCACAGCAAGCCGGTCAAAGCCTGGTTGGAAAAGCATAAAGAGAAGATCGAAGTGTTTTATTTACCCAGTTACAGCCCGGAGCTGAACCCTGATGAACGGTTGAATGCGGATTTGAAACAAGCACTGGGCTCGCGTGTTCAGCATCGTACAAAAGCGAAACTGAAGCAGGCAACGGAGAATCATATGCGGATGCTGGAGAACCATCCTCAACGGGTGGCTGCGTATTTTAGAGATCCGAAGGTGAAGTATGCTGCATAAACATTTCAATATTTAATTGCCGAATCAATAGTAAATAGTAGATTCAGACGGCCTCACAGGCGTAATACCAATCCAAAAAAATAACCTAACTTCGTTGGCTCGCCTTGCCGTACTATCTGTACTGTCTGCAGCTCGCCGCCTTGTTAGCTTACTTTTTTGAATTGGTATAATACCAATTCAAAAAAATAATATATAAACAAGCAGCCTGTAGGTCGGATTCTCGAATCCGACACTTGTTCGCAGAACAAGGCACGCACATCGCTTTGGCCGTTGGCCAAACGTCGGATTCAAGAATCCGACCTACACGGATGATGTTGCCGAACTGCTTTTATTTTGTAAGGTTATTTTTTAGAATTGGTATAAGACCGATTCAATATTCAAATCATTCCGACACAAAAGGCCGTCTGAAAAGGTTTTCAGACGGCCTTTTGCTGCTTCAAGCCAGCATTAAAGCGAAAGCACAAGCTCAAGCCGGCTTCACGCCGCTCAAGCCTTAGGCTCTTGCTGGGTGGTGCAGTGAATACCACCGCCACCGGCCGCGATGCCATCAATGTTGATTTGCACCACTTCGCGATCAGGGAACGCACGTTGCAGCGCTTTTTTAGCCGCCGCATCGGTACGCTTGTCGCCAAACTCCGGTGCAATCACGGCACCATTGCACACATAAAAATTGATGTAGCCGGCGGCAAAATCATCATTGGCAAAGTCTTCACGAATATCTGTCGGCGCTTCGAGCACCACCACATCCAGTTTGCGGCCTTGGGCATCGGTGGCCGCACGCAAAATGTCCAAATGGCGCTTGGTCACCGCATGGTCGAATGAATCAGGATCCGGGTCGTAACCGGCAACCACCACGCCGGGGCGGGCAAAGCGGGCATAAAAATCGGTGTGGCCGTCGGTGATGTCGCGCCCTTTGATGCCGGGCAGCCAAATGATTTTTTTCAACCCCAAAAGTTGCTTGAGCTCGCGCTCGCATTGTGCCTTGCTCACACCGGGGTTGCGGTTATCGTTGAGCACACAGCTCTCGGTGATAATGGCCGTGCCGTGCCCGTCCACCTCAATGCCGCCCCCCTCAAGAATCAAATTACTCTGTATGCGGGGCACGCCTGCCTGCTTGGCCACAAACGCAGCCACTTTAGCATCGCGGCTGAAAGTCTGCTTTTCGCCCCAGCCGTTGAAATTGAAATCCACCCCGGCTTTTTCACCTTTTTCGTTCACCACAAACACAGGCCCCGTGTCGCGCATCCATAAATCATCCAGCGGAAAAACAATCAGATCTATCTTATCGCCCATCAGCTTGCGCGCCACCGGCAAATCTTCTTGGCGCACCAACATGGAAACCGGCTCGTATCGGGCAATCGTCAGCGCAATCGTAGCCAAATTGCGCTGCACCTCGGGCAGAAGCCTTCTCCCCCACACTTTAGCGCTGGCGCCGAAAGCCATCCAGGTGCGCTTGTGCGGATCACCTTCATCCGGCATCACCCAGCCCGCTTTCGTGGCGGCCACCGCCAAAGATTCTTTGCCGGTGCCCAACAGCGCGCCCGCACCCAAAATACCCAAAGACTGTAAAACCGTACGCCGGGTTACCATAAAACATTCTCCTTAAAATAAATCAACTGCCTTTAAATAAAAAGCAGCCTGCTCAAGCCATCGGCATGGCTTCTAGCGAGCGATAATACATGATTTCGCTTATTACCAACAGCAAAATCTTCACCTCAAACGCAAAATGCTAAAATTTTATTTTTATATTTAATATATTGATTTATAAATATAATTTAAACATAAAAATATAAAATAATATTATCCATATGGTATAAACAAACTGCCATTTTGTTATGCTATTCAAAAGGCCGGCTCCGCCATATTTCCTTTGATAGGCAAAATGATTCTTTCTTTAAATAAACAAATAATGATAAATCCACTCACAACACGCTCCACCGCTTAATCACACATATAGAAAAGGCCGTCTGAATGTTCAGACGGCCTATCGTTTCAACCATTAAATTATGCATATACGCAACAATCCGTGCAGCGCGGATAGGCTCCCGCAAGCTGCCAATATTTGCCGTCGTTTGGTTTTATCAGTAAATAAAGACTATGTCCGCCTGAAAGCTTACAGGACTTATTGGTTGGCTTTACGTTCTTTATTTGGCGGTCGTTTATGGGCACCTAGGGGTCTTTTTTTCAGGGGGTATTTGTACGATACCCCTAAATATACCCCGTCTTTTTGGTTGATTCGATAGGATGGCGTTAGACGGCATTAGACAAGAAAGCGGAAAACCAAAACAGCCAAATCAGGCGCAAAGCCGCGCCTATCTTGGCTTTGGTTTACCGCATTAGACGGGATAAGACGTAAAAAAACAGCCTAGAAAATAGGCTGTTTCTTCACTTTGGTGCCGACAATGAGACTTGAACTCATACGACCTAGGGTCACTACCCCCTCAAGATAGCGTGTCTACCAATTTCACCATGTCGGCATAAACTTTAAATTGTCATTTTACTGCTGCGGTGAGGAACCGCTGTTTTGCTCGGAAGATTGTCCTGCCGGTTGCTGCTGGGTTTGCGCCGGCTGGCTTTGCTCTACCGTGCTGAAATCCAAACCATGGTTGTTCGCATTGGTATGGATATAAACTAAGGCCATGCAACTTGCGAAAAATACAGTAGCGGCAATAGCGGTGCTTCGGCTTAAAAAGTTGGCATTGCCACCCGAGCCGAACACGCCTTGCGCGCTGCCGCTGCCCGAGCCGAATGTTGCGCCGGCATCAGCGCCTTTGCCTTGCTGCATCAACACCAACACAATCACAACCAATGCGGCGAAAATGTTGATGATCCAAATAACGGTTTTAAAGGCTTCCATATTTTCTACGATTCTTGCGCCGCATTTATGATGGCAGTAAACGAATCGTAGGCTAACGATGCGCCGCCGACCAATGCGCCGTCAACACAGGGCACAGCAAAAATGTCTGCAGCGTTGCCTGCATTCACACTTCCACCGTAAAGAACGCGGATTCTAACACCTTCACTACATAAAGACAAGATTTGTTCGTAAATAAATGCGTGCATTTCTGCAATTTGTGCCACCGTAGCCACTTTGCCCGTGCCAATCGCCCACACCGGCTCATAAGCCACGGCAATATCTTGCGTGTCGAGGCCAGCCAAAATCGATAATTGATGTGCAATCACGTCTTTTGCCTTGCCCGATTCCCGCTCTTCCAAGCTCTCGCCCACGCACAGCAGGGGCGTTAGACCGACATTCAATACGTTTTCCATTTTCTGACGCTGAATCTCATTTTTCTCGCCAAAATAAAGGCTGCGTTCCGAGTGGCCGATCAGCACGATATCCACGCCGGTGTCGGCCATCATTTCAGCAGAAACCTCGCCCGTGTAAGCGCCGTTGCCAGGGAAACGGCTCACATCCTGTGCACAAGTCAGAATGCGGTTGTTCAGCACAATCTGCATGGCGTTGTGCAATTGCAACAAATATACTGTAGGCGCAGCCAAACCGATACACACTTTATCCGCCTGAGGCAATATGCGGAAACGGTGCATCAGCGCATTATTATTTTGCAGCCGGCCGTTCATTTTCCAGTTGCCGATGACCCATTTCTGCTCCCACATGATATTCATTCCTTTTATTCTGCCACGCCGACACATTTCTTCGGCATATTCCATAATCTAAGCCACAATGTAGGAAAGTGTAGTGAATTATGAATAAATTAGCAATACCGTTGCCACAAACGACTTGATTTGCCGTTTATTCAGACGGCCTTTTACCGCTTCAATATATTCGATATACATTTCAATCGATTTTATTTTGAAATGTTCTGCACCCATCCATCACACACAGCCAGCCAACAACTCCTCCCTGCAACGGCAAGCCGCTTGCCAACCGATGCACAGCAGGGCTGTTAAAACGCAGTCGAAACCATTATAATCAGTTGATTAAACCCACTCATTATCTGACACGACAAAATAGCGGAGCAGGAGCATAAAAATGAATTTCGAAAAAGCACGTTTTAACATGGTAGAACAACAAATTCGTCCTTGGGATGTGTTGGACTTCGATATTTTAGATGTTTTGGGTGAGATTCCGCGGGAAGATTTTGTTACCGAAGCACAGCAGCCTTACGCCTATTCCGATAAGACCCTGCCGCTGCCCAACGGCGGTAATATGCTGGAGCCGAAAATCGTTGCCCGCATGATACAGGCTTTAAAACTGACGCCATTGGACAAAGTATTGGAAGTAGGCACAGGCTCGGGCTATGCCACCGCTCTATTGGGAAAAATGGCCGCAGAAGTCATTACGGTCGACATTGATGCCGAACAACAAGCACGCGCAAAAACGGTATTGGATAATTTGGGCTACAAAAACATTACCTATCAAGTTGCCGACGGCCTTGCCGCAGAAATCGGCGGCGGTTTGTTTGATGCCATTTATATTGGCGGCGCAACCAATAACATTCCCGAGCAATTGAAAAATCAGCTCCATGAAAAAGGCGGCCATATGGTGGTGGTGGTAGGCGATGCCCCTGTTCAACGCGCCCTGTTGATTGTACGCGATGACAACAGCTTTACCGAGACCACACTTTTCGACACGCTGATTCCCAAGCTGACCAGCAAAGCAGACACGCCGGCCACAAACTTCACTTTCTAAAATCATCAAAGGCCGTCTGAAGATTCAGACGGCCTCATACTTAATAGACCCGAACTTTTATGAATAATATCCCCCAACTCACCCCTGCCGAATTACATCAATGGCTGCATGAAAACAAACCTGTGCTCTTGCTTGATGTCCGTGAAGATGAAGAAGTGGAATATTGCGCGCTGCCCGGGCATATCCATATTCCGATGAACCTTATCCCTTTGCGCCAAAACGAGCTGCCCGACGGCACACCTATCGTGGTTTACTGCCATCACGGCATACGCAGCCTTTACGCAGCCATGTATTTGTCTGAAGCCGGCTTCGATGATGTGTACAATTTGCAGGGCGGCATAGATGCTTGGGCGCAAGAAATAGATACTGCCATGCCGCGCTATTGAACCTTATCGCACCCTCAATGCTGTCCGAACCCTTTCAGACGGCATTTTTCTCTTCCGGCTCTTCAGATACGGTTAGAACCTTAAGCCTTCACCGCACATATATAAAACACGCCGTCTGAACGCTTCTCTGCTCCCTGCTTGCCAATCGCGCCCCCATCGCCCCCAATCGAGCACCACGCAAACAACTACGGCTACCCCACCCACAACAAACAGGCCGTCCGAACCCGATCGTTCAGACGGCCTGCTCCTTCACCTTATCAAATTTCACCTTGTCAAACCACAGCGCAGATACCGGCAGACTGCAAGCCCCCAGCATACGCATGCCCAAGGCCGCCGGCCAAGCGGCAGCCTACTTCTTCACCGCCGGCTGCGCCTTCTTCGCAGGCGCGCCCGATACCGTTGCCTCATCCTTCAGGCGGTTGTAGATACCGTCGCCAATGCCCTTCACATTCTTCAGCTCTTCCACGCTTTTGAAATTGCCGTGCTGTTTGCGGTATTCCACAATCGCCTCTGCCTTCGCCGGGCCGATGCCCGGCAGCGCTTTGAGTTCGTCCGCACCGGCAGTGTTGATGTTCACCGTCGCCAATGCCCAGCTCATGCTCAGCAGAGCCAATGCGCCTAAGATCAGTTTTTTCATGTTTTTCTCCGTTTGTGTTTGTTGTCGGTCACAATGCCCGCTTTCGCGGGCGTTTTTATGATAGGCGATTGTTTGGTGAGGCGCAAGTCTTTTAGCTCGGTGATTGTTACTTAAATGGCAAATATCTGTATCCAAGGCCGACGGCTGATGGTTACCCAATACCCATTCAAAAAAATAATATACAAACAGGCAGCCTGTAGGTCGGATTCTCGAATCCGACACTTGTTTGCAGAACAAGGCACGCACATCGCTCTGGCCGCTGGCCAAACGTCGGATTCAAGAATCCAACCTACGCGGATGATGCTGCCGAACGGCTCTTATTTTGTAAGGTTATTTTTTCGAATCGGTATAAACCCATGATGCAAACAGGCCGTCTGATACCAATCCAAAAAAATAACCTAACTTCGTTGTCTCGCCTTGCCGTACTATCTGTACTGTCTGCGGCTCGCCGCCTTGTTAGCTTACTTTTTTGAATTGGTATGAAAGGCTAGCAGCTTTGAAAGCCGGCTTGTTTTTCAGACGGCCTTCAAGTCCGCTATTGCGTATTGGCGTATTGGCTATTGACCGGCTATGGCCGCAGGCGGCAGCCGCCAAGAAGAAGCCCCGCTGATACTCAGCGGGGCTTCGGAAGGGGTGCCTGGCAGTGACCTACTTTCACATGGGTATCCACACTATCATCGGCGCTGAGTCGTTTCACGGTCCTGTTCGGGATGGGAAGGCGTGGGACCAACTCGCTATGGCCGCCAGACTAAACTGTACAAATTTCGAAAGCCGTCGCGCTGGATTCTTCTCCGGCGCTTTATCAACATGAAATGCTCTTCGCACTTCCAACAGGGTAATGTTTGTTATCGCATGATTGCAGTATCCTGCAACTCATGACTTCAGTAAGCTTTTCTTCATTCGAAGTCTCTCAAATGATAGAGTCAAGCCTCACGAGCAATTAGTATCGGTTAGCTTCACGCGTTACCGCGCTTCCACACCCGACCTATCAACGTCCTGGTCTCGAACGACTCTTTAGGGTGGTTTAACCACCAGGGAAGTCTCATCTTCAGGCGAGTTTCGCGCTTAGATGCTTTCAGCGCTTATCTCTTCCGAACTTAGCTACCCGGCTATGCCACTGGCGTGACAACCGGTACACCAGAGGTTCGTCCACTCCGGTCCTCTCGTACTAGGAGCAGCCCCCGTCAAACTTCCAACGCCCACTGCAGATAGGGACCAAACTGTCTCACGACGTTTTAAACCCAGCTCACGTACCACTTTAAATGGCGAACAGCCATACCCTTGGGACCGACTACAGCCCCAGGATGTGATGAGCCGACATCGAGGTGCCAAACTCCGCCGTCGATATGAACTCTTGGGCGGAATCAGCCTGTTATCCCCGGAGTACCTTTTATCCGTTGAGCGATGGCCCTTCCATTCAGAACCACCGGATCACTATGTCCTGCTTTCGCACCTGCTCGACTTGTCGGTCTCGCAGTTAAGCTACCTTTTGCCATTGCACTATCAGCCCGATTTCCGACCGGACCTAGGTAACCTTCGAACTCCTCCGTTACTCTTTGGGAGGAGACCGCCCCAGTCAAACTGCCTACCATGCACGGTCCCCGACCCGGATTACGGGTCTGGGTTAGAACCTCAAAGTCACCAGGGTGGTATTTCAAGGACGGCTCCACAGAAACTAGCGTCTCTGCTTCTAAGCCTCCCACCTATCCTACACAAGTGACTTCAAAGTCCAATGCAAAGCTACAGTAAAGGTTCACGGGGTCTTTCCGTCTAGCAGCGGGGAGATTGCATCTTCACAACCATTTCAACTTCGCTGAGTCTCAGGAGGAGACAGTGTGGCCATCGTTACGCCATTCGTGCGGGTCGGAACTTACCCGACAAGGAATTTCGCTACCTTAGGACCGTTATAGTTACGGCCGCCGTTTACTGGGGCTTCGATCCAATGCTCTCACATCTTCAATTAACCTTCCAGCACCGGGCAGGCGTCACACCCTATACGTCCACTTTCGTGTTAGCAGAGTGCTGTGTTTTTAATAAACAGTCGCAGCCACCGATTCTCTGCGACCCTCCGATGCTTACAGAGCTAGTCTTTCACATCAAAGGGCATACCTTCTCCCGAAGTTACGGTATCAATTTGCCGAGTTCCTTCTCCTGAGTTCTCTCAAGCGCCTTAGAATTCTCATCCTACCCACCTGTGTCGGTTTGCGGTACGGTTCTGACTTGGCTGAAGCTTAGTGGCTTTTCCTGGAAGCGTGGTATCTGTCACTTCTTGTCCGTAGACAATCGTTATCGCTTCTCGGTGTTATGAAAGTCCGGATTTGCCTAAACTTTCCACCTACCGGCTTGAACAAGCTATTCCAACAGCTTGCTGACATAACCTTCTCCGTCCCCACATCGCACCAAATCAAAGTACGGGAATATTAACCCGTTTCCCATCGACTACGCATTTCTGCCTCGCCTTAGGGGCCGACTCACCCTACGCCGATGAACGTTGCGTAGGAAACCTTGGGTTTTCGGCGAGCGGGCTTTTCACCCGCTTTATCGCTACTCATGTCAACATTCGCACTTCTGATACCTCCAGCAAACCTCTCGATTCACCTTCTTCGGCCTACAGAACGCTCCCCTACCATACGTGTAAACACGTATCCGCAGCTTCGGTTATAGATTTGAGCCCCGTTACATCTTCCGCGCAGGACGACTCGACCAGTGAGCTATTACGCTTTCTTTAAATGATGGCTGCTTCTAAGCCAACATCCTGGCTGTCTGGGCCTTCCCACTTCGTTTACCACTTAATCTATCATTTGGGACCTTAGCTGGCGGTCTGGGTTGTTTCCCTCTTGACAACGGACGTTAGCACCCGCTGTCTGTCTCCCGAGAAACGACTTGATGGTATTCTTAGTTTGCCATGGGTTGGTAAGTTGCAATAACCCCCTAGCCATAACAGTGCTTTACCCCCATCAGTCTCTTACTCGAGGCACTACCTAAATAGTTTTCGGGGAGAACCAGCTATCTCCGAGTTTGTTTAGCCTTTCACCCCTATCCACAGCTCATCCCCGCATTTTGCAACATGCGTGGGTTCGGACCTCCAGTACCTGTTACGGCACCTTCATCCTGGCCATGGATAGATCACTCGGTTTCGGGTCTACACCCAGCAACTTGTCGCCCTATTAAGACTCGGTTTCCCTACGCCTCCCCTATTCGGTTAAGCTCGCTACTGAATGTAAGTCGTTGACCCATTATACAAAAGGTACGCAGTCACGGAACAAGTCCGCTCCCACTGTTTGTATGCATCAGGTTTCAGGTTCTATTTCACTCCCCTCCCGGGGTTCTTTTCGCCTTTCCCTCACGGTACTGGTTCACTATCGGTCGATGATGAGTATTTAGCCTTGGAGGATGGTCCCCCCATCTTCAAACAGGATTTCACGTGTCCCGCCCTACTTGTCGTATACCTAGTACCACTGATGAGATTTCGAATACGGGGCTGTCACCCACTATGGCCAAGCTTCCCAGCTTGTTCTTCTATCTCGCCAGCTATCATATACAGGCTCTTGCGCGTTCGCTCGCCACTACTTGCGCAATCTCGGTTGATTTCTTTTCCTCCGGGTACTTAGATGGTTCAGTTCTCCGGGTTCGCTTCTCTTGCCCTATGTATTCAGACAAGGATACCGTACAGAATACGGTGGGTTTCCCCATTCGGACATCGCGGGATCATTGCTTTATTGCCAGCTCCCCCACGCTTTTCGCAGGCTTACACGTCCTTCGTCGCCTATCATCGCCAAGGCATCCACCTGATGCACTTATTCACTTGACTCTATCATTTGAACGACCTCTCTGACTTCGCTTATCCTCCCGTTGACTAGGGGAATAAACTAGAGATGTTTACTCTGATAAAGCTTACTGCTTTGTTGTGTGACACACTCTGCCTTTTGTGCTCAGAGTGCGTCCGATACAATCATCACCCAAATTTTTATGGCTTGGCTGTGCTTATGGCGCCCGTCTTTTCAGACGGCCTATCCATAGGCTGAATCGACTCGGGTTGCAACCCTTGCCTTTTACATCCAAACCAACATTGTCTTTGTTTGTTGATTTCGGCTTTCCAATTTGTTAAAGATCGATGCGGCTTCGAAACTCAGCTTTTGCTGCGTCTCTTCGCTTCGCAAATCAAAACGAGCTGGCCATTATAGCAGCCAACCTCTTGAAGTCAACTAAAAATAAGAAGTCGCCTTCTTATCCTTTTGTTTTGCTTCTGCTTGTCTGCCGCCTTCTACGGCAGCTTTCGCTTTCGCTTTGATTTGCAAAGTGTGGTGGAGGCAAACGGGATCGAACCGATGACCCCCTGCTTGCAAAGCAGGTGCTCTACCAACTGAGCTATGCCCCCAGTGTCGGGTCCGGCCTCTGATTGGTGGGTCTGGGAGGACTTGAACCTCCGACCCCACGCTTATCAAGCGTGTGCTCTAACCAGCTGAGCTACAAACCCAAGGCCTTATGTTTACTTCCTTTGCATCTCTAATCTACAGTTTACCGATAAGTGTGAATGCGAATACGCCCCGTCTTCTCTAGAAAGGAGGTGATCCAGCCGCAGGTTCCCCTACGGCTACCTTGTTACGACTTCACCCCAGTCATGAAGCATACCGTGTTAAGCGGGCTCCCGAAGGTTACCCTACCCAATTCTGGTATCCCCCACTCCCATGGTGTGACGGGCGGTGTGTACAAGACCCGGGAACGTATTCACCGCAGTATGCTGACCTGCGATTACTAGCGATTCCGACTTCATGCACTCGAGTTGCAGAGTGCAATCCGGACTACGATCGGTTTTCTGGGATTGGCTCCACCTCGCGGCTTGGCTACCCTCTGTACCGACCATTGTATGACGTGTGAAGCCCTGGTCATAAGGGCCATGAGGACTTGACGTCATCCCCACCTTCCTCCGGTTTGTCACCGGCAGTCCCATTAGAGTGCCCAACTTAATGATGGCAACTAATGGCAAGGGTTGCGCTCGTTGCGGGACTTAACCCAACATCTCACGACACGAGCTGACGACAGCCATGCAGCACCTGTGTTACGGCTCCCGAAGGCACTCTCCTATCTCTAAGAGATTCCGTACATGTCAAGACCAGGTAAGGTTCTTCGCGTTGCATCGAATTAATCCACATCATCCACCGCTTGTGCGGGTCCCCGTCAATTCCTTTGAGTTTTAATCTTGCGACCGTACTCCCCAGGCGGTCAATTTCACGCGTTAGCTACGCTACTAAGGCATCATGTACCCCAACAGCTAATTGACATCGTTTAGGGCGTGGACTACCAGGGTATCTAATCCTGTTTGCTACCCACGCTTTCGAGCATGAACGTCAGTGTTATCCCAGGGGGCTGCCTTCGCCATCGGTATTCCTCCACATCTCTACGCATTTCACTGCTACACGTGGAATTCTACCCCCCTCTGACACACTCTAGTTACCCAGTTCAAAACGCAGTTCCCAAGTTGAGCCCGGGGCTTTCACATCTTGCTTAAATAACCGTCTGCGCTCGCTTTACGCCCAGTAATTCCGATTAACGCTCGCACCCTACGTATTACCGCGGCTGCTGGCACGTAGTTAGCCGGTGCTTATTCTTCAGGTACCGTCATGACCTGAGGGTGTTATCCCCAGGCTTTTCTTCCCTGACAAAAGTACTTTACAACCCGAAGGCCTTCTTCATACACGCGGCATGGCTGGATCAGGCTTGCGCCCATTGTCCAAAATTCCCCACTGCTGCCTCCCGTAGGAGTCTGGGCCGTGTCTCAGTCCCAGTGTGGCGGATCATCCTCTCAGACCCGCTACTGATCGTCGCCTTGGTGGGCTCTTACCCCACCAACTAGCTAATCAGACATCGGCCGCTCAAATAGCGCAAGGCCCTAAGGTCCCCTGCTTTCCTCCTCAGAGAATATGCGGTATTAGCCATCCTTTCGGACAGTTATCCCCCACTACTCGGTACGTTCCGATGCATTACTCACCCGTTCGCCACTCGCCATCAAAAGAGCAAGCTCTTCTATGCTGCCGTCCGACTTGCATGTGTAAAGCATGCCGCCAGCGTTCAATCTGAGCCAGGATCAAACTCTTATGTTCAATCTCTAACTTTTTTAACTTCTGGTCTGCTTCAAAGAAATAAACGAAGATATGTTATACATAATCTTGTCTATCTTTTTTCAACAGTGTGAGGCGTCTCCGCACTCACACTTATCGGTAATCTGTTTGTTAAAGAGCAGGGATGGCAGTATACAGCAACAAAATCCTTTGTCAACCTCAATTCATACAAATCGTTTCAAAAACGCTTTAAATTAAGACCAACTGTGCTATAATTATCTGTTCATCACATCGCCGCCGAAGCAGCGAAGAACCGAACTATACCCAAACCACCAAAACCCGTCAACATCTATCTGCAAAAATATTTACAATAAAATATCACCCGATTGTTTTAGCTGGGTATTTTTTATCAACTCTCCCCTCCATTTCCTGCCAGTCAAAACAATGCAGAGAACAATATAGTACTAAGGCCGTCTGAAAAGGGGTTCAGACGGCCTTTGCAATAACCTCATCTCTCTGCCTTTTTTTGCCGTGTTTTGGTATGGTATGATGATGCCTATTGATTTTCAGCGAATAAAACCATGTCTGTTTACACCAGCATTTCTGATGAAGAGATGCGTCAATTTCTAACTGATTATAATTTAGGCGAGTTTATCTCTCTTCAAGGCATAGCTCAGGGCATCACCAACAGCAATTATTTTTTGACCACCGGCAGCGGCCGCTATGTGTTGACGGTGTTTGAAGTGTTAAAGCAGGAAGAGCTGCCTTTTTTTCTGCTTTTAAAACAGCATTTGAGTGAAAACGGCGTGGCCTGCCCCGCGCCGGTTGCACGCAATGATGGTCGCTTTGATTCTGTGCTGGCGGGTAAACCGGCCTGTTTGGTCACGTGTTTGCGCGGCTCGGACACCAGCTGGGCCACGGAGGCACAATGCTTTCATACCGGGGCGATGTTGGCCAAAATGCATCTGGCCGGGCAAAGCTTTCCTCACCAGATGGATAACCCGCGCTACACACAATGGTGGCACGAGGCCTGTTCGCAATTGCTGCCCGTGTTAAACGAAGATGATGCGCGCTTGCTGCAAAGTGAAATTGCCTATATTGATGCGCATCCAGGCGGACATTTGCCCTCAGGCATCATTCATGCGGATTTATTCAAAGACAATGTGTTGCTTGATGGTGAGCAAGTGGCGGGCTTTATTGATTTTTACTACGCCTGCAACGGCAATTTTATGTATGACTTGGCCATTGCGGTAAACGATTGGGCGCGCACAGCTGACAATAAGCTGGATGCAGCGCTGGAAAAAGCGTTTGTTGACGGCTATATCAGCGTACGGGCGCTTGATGAGGCCGAGCTGGCTTATTATCCTATAGCGCAGCGTGCCGGCTGCATCCGCTTCTGGGTGTCGCGGTTGCTGGACTTTCATTTTCCACAAGCAGGTGAAATGACGTTTATTAAAGACCCGAATGCCTTTCGGGATTTATTACTCAGTTTGCGTTAAAAAACAAATCAAACCAAAGGCCGTCTGAAAATCTTTCAGACGGCCTTTGGTTGATATTATCAAGATTAATGCCCGCCACCCGCGCCTGAACCGAAAGGCGGCTTAGCAAACCAAATCACCGCAATCATCAACACAAATAAAACGCTGCCCACCCAAAATATTTCATTAGAGCCGATGATAAAACCCTGCTGGGAAATCGAGCGCACGATGCTGCCATAAGCTTGCTGCTCGCTCATGCCCGCCTGCATCATGCCTTGCACGGCCTCACGCGTGGCATGTGAATAGGGGGTGATTTGCTCGGCAAGCTGGGTGTGGTGCAAAGCTTCGCGCTTCTCCCAAGTGGTGGTCACGATGGACACACCCACGCCGCCCATAAACACGCGCAAGAAATTGGACAAGCTGCTGGCGGCCGCGATTTGCGGGCCTTTCATATGCGACAAGGTGATGGCGGTTAAAGGCATGAAAAACATGGCCACGCCCAATCCTTGCCAAAACTGCGGCCAGATCACATTGCCGAAATCCATGCCGGCATAAAAATTGGTGCGCCAGTGAAAAGTGAAGGCAAACACCAAAAAGCTTGCCGTAACCAACCAGCGCATATCCAGGCGTGCACCGAAGCGGCCGATAATCGGCGACAAAATCACCGGCAAAATACCCACCGGCGCAGCGGCCAGCCCGGCCCAAGTGGCGGTGTAGCCCAGATGCGTTTGCAACACCAAAGGCAGCAAAGTGAGCGTGCCCATATAGAGCATAAAGCCGAGCGACACGGCAGTCACACCCACGGTAAAATTGCGGTCTTTGAATAGCGACAAATCCACAATCGGGTATTTTTCGCCCAATTCCCACACGATAAAATAGGTGAGACACACCACTGCCACCACCGCCAGCACAATAATCTCGGTAGAAGAAAACCAATCGAGCTCTTTGCCCCGGTCGAGCATCATTTGCAGCGCGCCCACGCCCAACACCATCAGCATCAGGCCGACATAATCGACCGGCGTGCGCTCGGTTTCGGTTTCGCGATGGCGCAACTGCCGCCAAGCCACAAAAGCGGCGGCTATGCCGATGGGCACGTTGATAAAGAAAATCCAGCCCCAATGCCAATTATCGGAAATCCAGCCGCCGAGAATCGGCCCCAACACCGGCGCCACCACCACCGTCATCGCCCACAAAGCCAGCGCCAGCGTGCGCTTTTGCGGCGGATAAGAAGCCATCAGCAAGCTTTGCGAGAGCGGAATCAGCGGGCCGGCCACAAAACCCTGCAACACGCGAAACAAAACCAACAGCTCCAGATTATGCGCAATGCCGCACAACCACGACATAATAACAAAGCCGATCACCGACCACACAAACACTTTCACTTCGCCGAAACGGCGCGCCATAAAGCCGGTGAGCGGTATGGAAATCGCATTGGCCACGGCAAACGAGGTAATCACCCAAGTGCCCTGCGTGGTGGCAGCGCCCAGATCGCCGGCAATCACCGGCACGGCCACATTGGCGATGGTGGTATCGAGCACTTCCATAAACACGGCCAAGCTCAAAGCCAAGGTCACCAACACCAGCCGCATGCCCTGCAAAGGCGGATGATTCATAATCATTCCTGACTGCTTTCAGACGGCCTGCATGTTTAAATCAGAGGCCGTCTGAAACTTATTTAGCATATTTCTCAAAAATCTGATCGATAAGCGCATCGGCCACCTGCCAATCCACCGCTTCGCCCTCAGGCGCTGCTGCGCCTTTAATGGCTGCCGCCGCCATGGTTTGGCCGCTGCGGTTGCCGGTGTCTACCGTCACCGTCATCGACAAGCCTACGCGCAGCGGATGCGCAGCCACTTCGCGCGGATCCAAGCTGATGCGCACCGGCACGCGCTGCACCACTTTAATCCAGTTGCCGGTAGCATTTTGCGCCGGCAACAGCGAAAAAGCGCTGCCGGTGCCGGCCGACAAGCCCATCACTTCACCGTGATACACCACTTTGCTGCCGTATAAATCCGAAGTCATCGTAACCGGCTGACCGATACGCATTTTGCTCAGCTGCACTTCTTTAAAGTTGGCATCCACCCACACATCTTGCAGCGGCACCACCGCCATCAGCGGTGTGCCCGGCGCTGTGCGCTGGCCGATTTGGATATTGCGTTTGGCTACCTGCCCGGCCACAGGCGAGCGGATTTGTGTGCGCTGCAAATTGAGCCAGGCATCTTTCATATGGCTGATGGCGGTTTGCACTGCCGGCTGCCGACGCAGCGGAATATTGTTGCCCAAAGCCGCCTGAGCCGAAGTTTCCTCCGCCTCGACCGCCTTCAACGCCGCTTGCGCCTGCACCACAGCCGCGCGGGCATGGCTGAGCTCTTCACCCGAAATTGCATCAGTGCCGGCCAGCGATTCGCGGCGGCGTAAATCGGCTTGCGCGGCGGCCAAATCGGCTTTTCGCGCCAACACCTGCGCACGCGCCTGCGAGGTGGCGGCAGTTTGCTGTTTGTTTTGGCGGATGGCCTGAATCAATTCGCTTTGCGCACGCTCGTAGGCCAGTTGGAAATCGCTGTCGTCCAGTATCACCAGCACATCGCCTTTTTTGACAATGTCGGTGTCGTCCGCACCCACTTTGCGCACCGTGCCCGCCAGCTGCGGCGTGATCTGCACCACATGGCCGGCCACATAAGCATCTTCGGTTTCTTCCTCATGCTGCCACACCAAGAAATACATCAACGCAAAGCCCAGCGCAACGACGATAAACAATAAAGTTACCAGCGTGAGGTTGCGCTTGCGGTGGCCGGGCATACGCGGCTTGAGCGCCGCAGTTTCGCCGGCAGCAGCGGCTGCGGGCGGGTTGGCTTGCGAAGATTGGTTTGTTTCACTCATGAAGAAGCTCTTTTTATTGTAAGCCGCATTGCTGCGCCTGAAACCATTTCAGACGGCCGGGTAAACCATAGGCCGTCTGAACACGATGTGCCATAAAATCGCAACAAAGCAAATATAGGGCTTCTGCTTTGCGGCCATTTCACGCCATGCTACTATTGAATGGCTATTTTATACCAAACTTACAAAATAAGATAACAAGACGGCAACGCCGTTAGCTTGTTTTTTATTGATTCGGCAATTAAATATTGAAATGTTTATGCAGCATACTTCACCTTCGGATCTCTAAAATACGCAGCCACCCGTTGAGGATGGTTCTCCAGCATCCGCATATGATTCTCCGTTGCCTGCTTCAGTTTCGCTTTTGTACGATGCTGAACACGCGAGCCCAGTGCTTGTTTCAAATCCGCATTCAACCGTTCATCAGGGTTCAGCTCCGGGCTGTAACTGGGTAAATAAAACACTTCGATCTTCTCTTTATGCTTTTCCAACCAGGCTTTGACCGGCTTGCTGTGGTGAACCCGCAGGTTATCCAGTATCAGGAAGATTTTCTTACCGGCATCTTTGATTAATGCTTCCAGAAACTCAATCAGCTTGTCGCTGTTGAATGCATCTTCCACAATCATCCAGCGTGCCTTGCCCTGGTTGGTCACCGTTGAAATCATCGAAAGTTTATGCCGTGTCCCGCCTACGGTATAGGCTACCGGCGTTTGTCCTTTGGGCTGATAACCCCGCCCGCGTACATCGGTATTGACTACCGCTGTTTCATCACCCCAATGGATTTCCGCTTTTTCGGCTTTTGCCCGTTTGGCGATATCGGGATAGGTTTCCTCCAGCCATTGCTTCACTGCTTCGGGACGTTGCTCGTAGGCGCGCCGGATGGGTTTTTGCGGCGTAAACCCCCAGCGCTTGAGGTATTCGCCTACCGTACGTACCGGCAATTCGATAGCCAGCTCTTGCTTGATCAAGGCCATAACCGCCGCCCGAGTCCATAAGGCGAAGTCCATTTTCATCTGCTCGGGGCGCTTTTCACAGATAAGGCGCTGTATGTGGGCTTCCTGCTCTTCACTCAGTTGGCGGCAACTTCCTGATGGGCGTCCGCGCTTTTTGGGTGCCAATGCTTTGATGCCGTCTGCTTCGGCGATTTTGATGGCTGAGCGCGCGGTGACATGACCCATGCCGAGCATTTCGGCGATTTGCTCGGGTGTTTTGCCCTGTTTGTGCAGTCTGACTGCTTGCTTGCGCCGTTCGAATTGGGCTTCGGCTGCAAGTTTTCTTCCGTCTTCTTTTTCCATTGGGGAGAAATGGGGATTAATGTTGAAATTTCAATATTTAATTGCCGAATCTATAGGTTTGGTGTTATTCCGCTTTGAAGCCGCCGCCAAGCTGCGCGTGCACATTGCTCCAGGCAACTAAAAAATCACTTTGCACCTGCACGGCCTGAGCCGCCTGCTGCAAAGCTTCGTCTTGTTTTTGCAGATAAGCGAGCGGATTATCGATTTGAGCCGCCACACGCCGGCGCGCAGCGGCTGCGTTTTTGGCTGAGGTCAGCGCCGCGCGTTGCTGCAACAGCGCCTGAGCCTGCAAGGTTTGGTAATCACTCACCGCATCGGCTGCTGCCCGCATCGCATTTAACACCGTTTGGTCATACAGCGCCACTTGTTGATTATATTCAGCATTACGGTAAGCCAGCTTCGATTGCAGCGCGCCCGAGGTGAAAATCGGCAGATTGATGGCCGGCACAATGCCCAGCATGCCTGAATTGCTGCCGCTCAACAGATTAAACGCATCAATATGCGCAAAGCCTGCCAATAATTTCAATTCGATATTGGGATAGAATTCAGCTTTGGCCGCCTGAATATTCTGCCAACGCGATTGCAACAGCGCGCGCTGGGCAGCGATATCCGGGCGTTTGCCGAGCAGATCAGCTTTAATATTCCCAGCGGAGAACACGGGCGGACTGCCTTGTACGGCGGGTGTTTGGCCGTCAAGTGCATTAGGCGCCTGCCCGCTCAACACCGCCAAGCTGTGGCGGATGCGCGCCGCATTTCTTGCCAGCACCAATTGCTGCGCCTGCAAAAGCTGCTGCGCCTGCTCGGCCGGATAAGCGGCGCTGGCCGGCAGCAATTGGGCGCGGATGCGCTGCTTAAGGATTTTTTCCGACTCGGCGGCCGCTTCGATGCGCTGTTGCAACAAACGCTGCTGCTCATTGACAGCCTGCCAGGCAAAATATTGCGCCGCCACCGCCTGTGCCAACGTGAGCCGGATTTGCTCGGCTTCATAAACCGCGGCTTGGCGCTGCCCGATGGCTGCGGCCACCTGGGCGCGGTTTTTGCCCCAAAAATCAAACGACCAGCTGCCTTGCAAAGCCACATTAGCCAGCCACAAAGTGTGGTCGGGGTGGCCATATGTGGCGGTGGGCTTGGGTGCAACATAAGCGCCCACCCCTTGCCCCACTAGGCCGATTTGGGTTTTGTCGGCCGCTTCGGTAATGCCTAATTGCGCCTGCGCTTGCGCAAAACGGGCGCGGGCGGCACGCAAATCGGGTGAAGAGGCCAAGGTTTGCGCCATCAGGCGGTTGAGCATGGAATCGCCCAAGCCCAGCCACCAATCAGCTTTCGCGGCTTGCGGCTGCGAACCTTGTGGCAACGAATACGCCGTTGGAGCATCCAACGGCGCTTGGTTACCGAATTGGGCACAGGCTGTCAGCATGGATAATGCCAACAGCCCCAACCCACGCATGGGTAATATCGGTTTCATTTCGGGCTCTGTGTGTTGCCCTGCCTGTTGCCGGAAATCAGCCGCCCAAACGGGTCAGCAGTTTGCTCAGCAAGTGGTGCAATTGGGCATAATCTTCTTCCGCGAAAGCTTCCCATACGTTTTGGTCGCGATTGGCAATCTGCGGCCACACCTTCTGGATAAAAGCTTCACCTTCAGCGGTTAATTTTAGCACAATTTGGCGGCGGTCTTGCTGATTGATGTGGCGCTCCACCCAGCCGCGCTCCACCATATCATCAGAAAGGCGGGTGGCGCTGGTGCGGGTGAGATCCATCAAATCGCTCAAACGCGAGGGCAGGATTTCGCTGTCGGGGCTCACATACACGGCCATCACGGCAAACCACAGGTTTTCGTTGATGCCGAATTCCTTCAGGCTTTCATTCAGATTGCCGCTCAAGCGCTCGGTTACCACACGCAACAAGCGGGAGATCTGAGCCTGCGGCTCTGAAAACTCGGGCAAACGCTCAGACAACAGGCGCAAAGCGTTGGTCAGTTCGGCTTGTGAAAAACTCATGGGTATATTCTCAACTGGTAAATAATCTGTTTATCTTAAATAGAGTGGTATCAGGCCGGTTTGGTTTCGTTATATCGATCCGTCACAGCCCAAGAATAGCGTTTAAACATTCTTGAATGTCTTGCGGCGTCATCATAATCTGCATGCTTACCCATCTGACTAAAAACAAGATAATCGGCTTAACTCATCAACAGGCGGCTTATTTTGAGCGGCTTTTTGCTTGTCGAAAAAGAGCGCATGCCGCTTAAAAAAGAAAACATGCCGCTTATCCAGATTGAGCCATACCGCCCGCCCGGCCTGTTGCCGGCTGTTGTTTTTATCATCTTTACATCATTATTATGACATTCATATGATATCAAGCATCTGACAAACGCCGCAAAAATCATGTAGCCCGCATGATATAACAATAAACAACAATGCCAAAGCACTAAAATATATTCAATCATCGGCTTTTTATCATGCTCTTTATGTGCGTTTTGCAAGCACCCTGAAAAGCATTGAGCCATTTTGCACCCGCTCGCCGAGCATGAAGACGTCGGCCACTACAGCGCACTACATCTTACCAATGAGGCGTCAAACTTCAAGCACTAAAATAATAAAGGCCGTCTGAATGCTTAAAAACATTCAGACGGCCTTTATTTTTCATTCAATCAAATCTATGTATGCATTGAATCAATGGCGGAAATGGCGCACGCCGGTGAGCACCATGGCGATGCCGTGTTCATCCGCCGCATCAAACACTTCCTGATCACGCATCGAGCCGCCGGGGTGGATAATCGCTTTGATGCCCTGCTCGGCAATCACATCAATGCCGTCGCGAAACGGGAAAAACGCATCCGAGGCCGCGCAGGCGCCGTTTAAATCAAAGCCGCCCTCTGCCGCTTTGCGCGCGGCGATGCGGGTGGAATCCACACGGCTCATCTGGCCGGCGCCAATGCCGTAGGTTTGGCCGCCTCTGCCAAACACAATCGCATTCGATTTCACATATTTGGCCACTTTCCAGACAAACATCAAATCCTGCCATTCCTGCTCGGTGGGCGCGCGCTTGCTCACCACGGTCAAATCTTCGCGGCGGATGCGGTGGATGTCGGGCGTTTGCACCAGCAGCCCGCCGCCCACGCGTTTGAGCTCGAAGCGGTTGGCGCCGGCCAAAAGCGGCACTTCCAACACACGCACGTTTTTCTTCGCAGCAATGATTTCTTTGGCTTTATCGGTGAATTTCGGTGCCATCAACACTTCGAGAAACTGACCGGTCACGGCTTCTACGGTTTCGGCATCCACTTCGCGGTTGAAGGCGATAATGCCGCCGAAGGCGCTGGTGGTGTCGGTGGCAAAGGCCAATTTGTAGGCACTCAAGGTGTCGGCAGCCACAGCCACGCCGCAAGGGTTGGCGTGTTTCACAATCACGCAGGCCGGCTCCTCGAAGGCTTTCACGGCTTCCCAGGCAGCATCGGCATCGGCAATATTGTTGTAAGACAATTCTTTGCCCTGCAATTGCTCATAAGCGGCCAAGCTGCCGGCGGCGGGATAAAAATCGCGGTAAAAAGCGGCTTCTTGATGCGGGTTTTCGCCATAGCGCAAATCTTGCACTTTTTTCCAGCTGCCGTTGATTTGGCCGGGGAAGGTGCCCACCTCCGGTTCGCCCGTGAGTTTGTCGTCGCAAAGGCTGGTGAGGTAGTTGGAAATCATGCCGTCGTATTGGGCGGTGTGGCTGAAGGCTTTGCGGGAAAGATTGAAGCGGGTTTTGTCGCCCAGCTTGCCGCCGTTTTGCTGCAGCTCTTCAATCACGGCAGCAAAATCGGCATTGTCGGTAATAATGGCCACGTGTTTCCAGTTTTTTGCGGCCGAGCGCACCATGGTGGGGCCGCCTATATCGATGTTTTCAATCGCATCTTCCAGCGTGCAGCCGGGCTTGGCGATGGTGGCGGCAAAAGGATAAAGGTTGACACACACCATATCGATGTTGCCGATTTCGTGCTCTGCCATTTTGGCCACATGCTCGGGCAGGTCGCGGCGGCCGAGAATGCCGCCGTGGATTTTCGGGTGCAGCGTTTTCACGCGCCCGTCGAGCATTTCGGGGAAGCCTGTGTAGTCGGCCACTTCAATCACGGCCACGCCCGCATCGGCCAGCAATTTGGCAGTGCCGCCGGTGGAAAGGATTTCAACACCCAAGTCGGTGAGCGAGCGGGCAAAATCCACCACGCCGGTTTTGTCGGACAAGCTGATTAATGCTCGTTTTACTGCTGCCATCATCGTTCCTTTAATATGCAGATACAAGTGAGTGGAAACGGCCAACCCGACTTAATCGATCAAGCCGTGCTGCACCAATTTTTTGCGCAAGGTATTGCGGTTGAGCCCCAGCACCGCTGCGGCTTTCGACTGGTTGCCGCCGCACTGGGCCATCACGCATTCGAGCAGCGGCTTTTCAACTTGGTGCAACACCATATCGTAAACGCCGCACGGGGTTTCGCCATCCAGATCTTTGAAATATTGGCGGATATTGTGCGACACACAGTCGGCAATGTCATGAGTTTTATTCGGCATATTATTTTCTTTATTGTTCTCGTTATCAGCAGGCCGTCTGAAAGCCTGTTTACTAGAAAACACATCAGCTCTCTGCAATAGTTCTGATGTCGGACACCATCACATCCCCATTATAGCCAACCAAAAAACAACCTAACGGCGTTACCCGCCTTGCTATCTTAAAAAGGAGGCTCTGAATAACTCATGGTGACGGCTTTTATCGGCACGCCCAACTTTGAGCAAAATATTGCCAAGTGATGAAATATAAAATCCAGGCCGCCTAAGCCATCTGAACCTAAAGCCGCCTGAATCGGCATATAAAAACATGCCTGCAGGTATTATGGCACAACAGCCTCTTTAAGCTGCGGAGCCATACGCTGCACCAAGGCATCTGCACCCTGTTTTGACAAATGGCCGCTATCCGTATAGGCCATGCCTTCACGACTACCGTCAACAGACAACAAGCAATCACGGTGTTCAGCTGCTCCAGGCGCGCACAAATAAGCAGAAGGGGCAATAAACACCGCACCGTTTTGCTCGGTGGCCAGCCGCAAAGCCTGCTCCAATTGCGGCAAAACAATCGCGCCGCTTTGCAAAGCTTGCCCAGGCTCAATTTGCGGCCGGGCAGCCAGCGTTTTGACATAAGCGCGCTCGGCAGAAATATACCATCGCGGCACATTGCCCACCACCACCACCCGGCTTTGCGGCGACACTTTTTTAATGCTGCGAATGGTTTCGCCCAAAGAGCGGCTGATATCATCATACGCCACCGGCACGCGCTCAAAAAACCACATGCTGTGCAGAATCACCGTATTGTAACGGTAACGGCCAATATCATCTATAATCCGTTGGTTAATCGCCGTGCAATTTTTCCGCTCAAAATCAGCTTGTTTCAAGCCCAGCAAAGGCGGGCAGGCAGACTGATTAAGCTGGCTGAGTGAAATTTCATAATCATCAGCAAAGCCTTGCAAGCCCTGATACAGTGAAGCGGCATGGCTGTCGCCCCACAACAGCACCATATTCTGCCCCTGCACATAGCAACTCTCAGCCTGAGTATCGGCATGATCATCTTGAATCAGGCATTCATGCTGACGCGCAAACTCACTCCAACGGTAATCCACTTTCGGCTCTTTGGCCTGAAAATAAAAATGCCCGGCCAAACCCAATGCCATAATACCGGCACTGCCCAGCAGGCTCATGCTGAAAATCTGGCGACGGTTAAAACGCTCTTTGCTGCGAAAAGGCGCTTCTACATATTTCCAGGTGAAATAGGCCAACACCAGCGATAAAAAAGCCAAAGCGAGCATCAGCAGTGGCGATTCCAAATGAAATTCGGCGCGCACCCGTGCAAAAGCAAACAGCGGATTGTGCCACAAATAAGCGCTGTAGCTAATCAACCCGATCTGCACCATAAGCTTGTTGCATAAAAGCTTGCCAGCCCAAGTTTGTGGCGTGGCAAACATAATCACCAGCACCGTGCCCAACACCGGTACCAATGCACTAAAACCCGGAAACGGCATATGGCGGTGGAAAGTAAACACCGCCACCGCCAACAACAACACACCAGCCAGGCTGCCCCATTGGTTCAGCTGCGGATTTTGCGCCAAACGATCATGGCGTTTGTAATAAAAAGCTACAAAACCGCCGGCCAGCAACTCCCAAGCACGAAATGGCAACAAGTAGAATGCCGCCGAAGGATATTCGTGCGCGCCCCATTGTGATGCAGCCAAGCTGCCCAACGCCACCAGCAGCAAAGCCGGCAACAGCCATCGCCGGCCGCGCCGCCACAACAACATCAACAATAGCGGAAAAAACACATAAAACTGCTCTTCAACACCCAAGCTCCAAGTATGCAGCAAAGGCTTCAATTCAGCAGCGGTTTCAAAATAACCGCTGGTCAACCAAAACAGAATATTGGATGAAAACAACGCCACAGCCACCCAGCTTTGCGCGTAAGCTTTCAATTCAGACGGCATCAACCACATCAATGCCAAAGGCAAAGTGGCCAGCATCACAAAAAATAACGCCGGCAAAATCCGGCGGAAGCGGCGCTCATAAAAGCTCGCCAGTGAAAACCGCCCGGCTTCCATATCGCTCAGCAAAATGCTGGTAATCAGATAACCGCTGATGACAAAAAACACATCCACACCGATGAAGCCGCCCTGAAACACAGAAAAACCGGCATGAAAAAAAATGACCGGCAACACGGCCACCGCGCGCAAACCGTCAATTTCACTGCGATATTTCATTTTTACCCTTAATATTTCCATGCCCTGCATCACACAACTCATGGAAGCTGTTTTTCAATTTTTCAGTATAGCCTGCAGCTCCAAACAAGCCGTTCAAGAAAATCTTAGCGGCATAATTTATGGATAAAAGTTAAATACCTGCCTTTGTTTCATGAAAAGCCAAACCAGCAAAGTGCAACCCGCCCAATCCACTATTCGCTTGAATGCACATTGCACCCGCTTGAATATATACGATACACATAACAATTCAGTCGAGAAATTCCATCACAATACGAATTACAGAGCCTAAAACAGCTCAGCAAAGCAAAAGTGCATATAGACAGGCTGTATTGTATATGGAATGTAAATAAGCCTATTTATTTTTCGCACCGCTTTTCAGACGGCCTCAACGATAAACACATGCCCAAACATCGGCATGTTGCGGCAATTGCGCCAAAAATGCCGCCACCGCATCGTATTGCGCGGCTGCGCTGTCGAGGCGGTTGATTTCGCGCCGCGCCGCTTCGCCGCCGGGCAGCGGGTCGAGATACCAGCCGATGTGTTTGCGGGCAATGCGCACGCCGGCTGGCTCACCGTAAAAATCATGCATGGCGGCCAAGTGTTGCAACACGGTTGCGCTGCATTCAGCCAAGCTCAATTGTTCGGGCAACTCGCCGTGTGCGGCAAAATATTTCACATCGCGAAACAGCCAAGGCTGCCCTTGCGCGCCGCGCCCGATCATCATGCCGTCTGCGCCGGTTTGTTTCAGCACCGCGGCGGCTTTTTGCGGCGAAGTGATGTCGCCGTTCACCCACACAGGCATCTGCACGCGGCTTTTCACTTCGGCAATCAAATCATAAGCCGCTTCGCCTTTATACATCTGCGTGCGCGTGCGCCCGTGCACCGCCAGCGCGGCAATGCCGGCCGCTTCGGCCATTTGCGCGATGACATGGATATTTTTGTGATCGTCGTGCCAGCCCAAGCGGGTTTTCAGGGTAACCGGCACATCCACCGCTTTGACCACTGCATTCAAAATATCGGCCACCAGCGGCTCGTTTTGCAGCAAAGCGCTGCCGGCGAGCACATTGCACACTTTTTTGGCGGGGCAGCCCATATTGATATCGATCACTTGCGCGCCTTGCGCCACGTTATAACGCGCGGCCTCGGCCAATTGCGCCGGCTCGCTGCCGGCAATCTGCACCACGCGTACGCCCTCTTCGCCTTCAAAATCGCTGCGGCGCAGGGTTTTGCGGGTATGGCGCAGCGAAGGGTCGCTGGTGAGCATTTCGCCCACCGCCCAGCCGGCACCGAATGTGCGGCAAAGCTGGCGGAAAGGCTTGTCGGTGATGCCAGCCATCGGTGCAAGCGCGATGGGCGTGTCAACGGAATAAGCGCCGATTTGCATAATGGCCGGATATTCAGTGGGAAAGGTGGAGATTGTACAATTTTTAAGCAGCGCCTCCAATCGGAAATTGGATTTTTACATGCAACGGATATTTTGTTGCGTGGCAAAAACGGGCGCGCCAATATGATTTTTATTTGGCCGCGATATATAAAAGAGGCCGTCTGAACAAGGTTTCAGACGGCCTTTTAAAATATTTCTGTTTTCAAATCAGCTCGAGCAGCTCACGCAAATCTGCCCTGCCCAATCGGGCGGCGTTTCGGCAAAATCGGCAAATTCCTGTTTTTCTTCAAACGGGTTTTGCAGGCAGCGGTGCAGGCGGTCGATTTCGCGGAAATCGCCGTTTTTCGCCAACGCAATCGCTTGCTCAAGCAGATAGTTGCGCAACACATACAAAGGGTTTGCCGCATTCATGCGCGCTTTGCGTTCGGCGGCATCGCTGTTTTCCGCGCGCAGGCGGCCGCGATAGCGCCCTATCCAGGCGTGAAACGATTCGGCAGGGCCGTGAAACAGCGCCATCAAATCTTCGGGCAGCGCCTCGCCGTGCACATTGCCCACATCGGCCAGGCGGCGGAAAAAGAGCGTGAAATCCACTTTGCGGCTTTGCAGCGCGGTAAACATATCGGCCACCAATTCATCATCGCCTTTTTGCTCGGTTTGCAGGCCCAGCTTGGCGCGCATTTTATTCAGATAGGCCGTCTGAAAAAGCTCGGGAAAGCGCTCCAATTCGTCAATCAAGGCGCTGTCGGACACCAGCGGCAGCAGGCAGGAAGCCAGCCGCGACAAGTTCCAATGCACCACATAAGGCTGCTCGTTATACGCATAGCGCCCGGCCGTGTCGGAATGGTTGGGCACATGGCGGCGGTCGTAAGCATCGAGAAAGCCGAAAGGGCCGTAATCGATGGTGAGGCCGAGCGCCGACATATTGTCGGTGTTGAGCACGCCGTGGCAGAAGCCCACGCTCTGCCAGGCCGCCACCAATTCGGCGCTGCGGCGGGCGATTTCTTGAAACAGGGCGAAATAAGGGTTTTCGGCCGCGCGGCATTCGGGGAAATGGCGTGCAATCAGAAAATCGGCCAGCGGCGCCAGCTGCTCGTGGCGGCCGGTGTGGTAAAGATATTCGAAATGGCCGAAGCGGATAAAGCTCGGCGCAATGCGGGTAACAATCGCGGCGGTTTCCGGCTCTTCGCGATACACCGCATCGTGGCTGCCGGTGAGCGCCAGCGCCCGCGTGGTGGCAATGCCCAAGCCGTGCATGGCTTCGGAGCACAAATATTCGCGTATCGACGAGCGCAACACCGCACGGCCGTCGGCAAAGCGCGAATAAGGCGTTTTGCCCGCGCCTTTGAGCTGCCATTCCCACGCGCGGCCTTGCGCATCGCTCGATTCGCCCAGCAGCATGGCGCGCCCGTCGCCCAGCTGGCGCACATACACGCCGAATTGGTGGCCGCTATACACCGAAGCAATCGGCGCGGGATCATAATGCGCGGCGCTGCCGCTCAGATAAGCCAGCATGTCATCGTTGAAATCTGCAAGCGGCATGTCGATTTCGGCGGCCAGCACATGATTTTGCGCCACCCAATAAGGCGTGTGTAAAGGCTCGGGCGACACGCGGCTGTAGAAAGCCTCGGGCAGGCGTGCAAAAGCGGGCGGGTGCAGGGGAAGAATGTGTGTCATTTCAAGCAATCATTTTGTTTATTATGGCCAAACACGATAGCACAGCGTTTCGATATCTGTATAGGCCGTCTGAAAGGTTTGGCCGAGGCCTTTGCAAACCAGATATCTGTCGCACCCGCACAGGCGGGTGCCTGGTGCAAAGCAGCGTTTTGTTTGCTTCGCACATTTCAGAAAGTAAAAAATTCTCTATAAAATCAAATTATTTGATTGTTTTCGTGTTGATGGCGACTGCCTTGCCGGACAACTGAAGCTGCGCTTCAGGCTGGGCTCCTGCCTGCGCAGGAGCGACGAAAAGGGCGATTTTGCAAAGGTTTGGCCGTCTGAAAGGTTTGGCCGTCTGAAAGGTTTGGCCGTCTGAAAGGTTTGGCCGTCTGAAAGGTTTGGCCGTCTGAAAGGTTTGGCCGTCTGAAAGGTTTGGCCGTCTGAAAGGTTTGGCCGTCTGAAAGGTTTGGCCGTCTGAAAGGTTTGGCCGTCTGAAAGGTTTGGCCGTCTGAAAGGTTTGGCCGTCTGAAAGGTTTGGCCGTCTGAAAGGTTTGGCCGTCTGAAAGGTTTGGCCGTCTGAAAGGTTTGGCCGTCTGAAAGGTTTGGCCGTCTGAAAGGTTTGGCCGTCTGAAAGGTTTGGCCGTCTGAAAGGTTTGGCCGTCTGAAAGGTTTGGCCGTCTGAAAACATGCAAGCATGTTTTCAGACGGCCTTTTCGCCACCAACGCTCAGCGCTTCACCCAGCCCGCTTTCAGCACCCAATCGGTGGCGCTGTAATATTGCGGCATCTGCGCGGGCAACGCGATGGTGTTGCGGTAAATCACGCGGTATTTGTCGGCATACCAATTGGGCACCACGACATATTGATGGCGGATCACGCGGTCGAGTGCGCGGGCGGCGGCGGTGAGCTCGGCGCGGTTGTTGAAGTTTTCAAAGCGCTTGAGCAGGGTTTCCACCGCCGGGTCGCACACGCCGGCCCAGTTGTTGCTGCCCGGGGTTTTCGCGGCTTGGCAGCCGAAATAGTTGAATTGCTCGTTGCCGGGGCTTTCACTGTTGGCATACACCACAATGGTGAGGTCGTAATCGAAATCGTTGCGCCGCTTTTGATACACCGCTGCATCGGCCACACGCACATTCAGGGTGATGCCGATTTTGGCCAAATCGCGCTGCCATTTGGCGGTGACGCGCTCATAGGTTTTGCTCGGCGACAAAAATTCGAGCACCAGCGGCCGGCCTTGTTTATCTACCAACACGCCGCCCCGGTAGCGGTAGCCGGCCGATTGCAAGAGCGCGCGCGCCTGCACCAAGTTGGGGCGCACGCCGAGCGCGGGGTTGGTTTGCGGCGGCAGCGGCACGGGCTCGTCAAACACAGCAGCCGGCAGCTTGTTGCGCACGCTGTTGAGCAAAGCGAGCTCTGCGCCCTGCGGCTTGCCCTCGGCGGCCATGCTGCCGTTGGTAAACAGGCTGTAGCTGCGTTTATAAAGGCCGTAAAACAGGCGGTTGTTGATGCTTTCGTAATCAAAGCTCAACACCAGCGCGCGGCGCACGCGGATATCGTCGAGCGGCTTTCTGCGCGTGTTCATCACAAAGCCTTGCAGGCCGGCGGTGTTGCTGTGCTGCCACTCGTGTTTTTGCAGATTGCGCTTTTGCAACACGCTCTCGGGATAGGCGCGCGCCCAGTTGCGGGCGATGTTTTCCTGCACGAAATCGTATTGGCCGCCTTTGATGCCTTCGATGCGCACACTGTCGTCGCGGTAATATTTGAAGCGCACGGTGTCGAAGTTGTACATGCCTTTGCGAGTGGGCAGATTTTGCGCCCAATAGGCCGCATCGCGGCGGTATTCGCTCTGACGATTGGTGTCCGCGCGCACAAAACGGTAAGGCCCCGAGCCGATGGGCAGCGCATTGGGCGCGGCGGCAAGCCCTTTGGGATAGCTTTTGTGGGAAAACACCGGCAATTCGCCCAGCGTCATGTGCAATTCGGCATTGCGCTGCTTGAAGCGGAACACCACCGTGCGCGCGTCGGGCGTGTCCACCCGCGCCACATCGGCCCAGTAGAATTTATACATCGGCGCGGCGGCCGCATCGCGCGTGAGCGTGTTGAACGAAGCGGCCACATCTTTGGCCAACACCGCATCGCCATTGTGAAAACGCGCTTTCGGGTTGAGCTTGAACGTAACCGAAAGGCCGTCTGAAGCCAGCTGCACATCTTCAGCCAGCAAGCCATACATGGCAAACGGCTCGTCATCGCTCTTGGCCATCAGCGTGTCGAGCGTGAGCGTGGCCACGCCCGCTTCGTGATCGCCCTTGAGCGTAAACGGGTTGAGCGTGTCGAAGCCGCCGGCCACCGGCAGCGAAAAACTGCCGCCCTTGGGCGCGGCCGGGTTTGCATACTGGAAATGGGCAAATCCTGCCGCATAGCGCGGCGGCTGCCCCAGGCTGATGCCGTGTGCCGCCAGCGCCAACGCCGGCAGGCTGCACAGCGCCGTAAAAAACAATTGCTTTATCATCACTCACCTTTCATTGCGGCCTTATTTTACCCACAAACCCACAGGCCGTCTGAAAACATTGTTTTCCCTGCCAAAACAGCGATTATTTGCTATAATGCGCCGCTTAATACAACAGCAAAACCACTGCTAAGGATAAAAAATGGGCTTTTTGCAAGGTAAAAAAATCCTCATTACCGGCATGATTTCCGAGCGCTCTATCGCTTACGGCATCGCCAAAGCATGCCACGAGCAAGGCGCCGAGCTTGCCTTTACTTATGTTGTCGACAAACTCGAAGAGCGCGTGCGCAAAATGGCCAAAGAGCTGGGCTCCGATTTGGTGTTCCGCTGCGATGTGCAGAGCGACGAAGAAATCGAGCAGGCTTTTGCCGATTTGGGCAAACACTGGGACGGCCTCGACGGCCTCGTGCACTCCATCGGCTTTGCCCCGCGCGAAGCGTTGGGTGGCGACTTTCTCGACAGCATCAGCCGCGAAGCCTTCCGCGTGGCGCACGAAGTGTCGGCCTACAGCCTGCCCGCGCTGGCCAAAGCCGCGCGCCCGCTGATGCAGGGCCGCAACGGTGCCATTGTGGCGCTCACCTATCTGGGCGCCATTCGCGCCATCCCGAATTACAATGTAATGGGCATGGCCAAAGCCAGCCTTGAGGCCGGTGTGCGCTTCACCGCCGCCTGTCTGGGCAAAGAAGGCATCCGCTGCAACGGCATTTCCGCAGGCCCCATCAAAACCCTGGCCGCTTCGGGCATTGCCGACTTCAGCAAGCTCCTGAGCCATGTGGCTTCGCATAACCCGCTCGGCCGCAACGTGACCATCGAAGAAGTGGGCAACACCGCCGCCTTCTTGCTCTCTGATCTCGCCTCGGGCATCACCGGCGAAATCACTTATGTCGACGGCGGCTACAGCATCAATGCGCTGAACGACCCCGAAGAAGAAGAATAAGCGCGCCCAAGATTGGTGCAGACCGAAACACAGCCCATTGCGATATGGCGCTGTGTTTTTAGATGGTGAAATCAAAGAAAAACGGATGCAAAAATAAGAAATCTCAAATCGTGTGCAGGGTGTGTGGCGCAGCCACGCACGCGTTTAAACCGGCTTCTGTGTGCGTGGTCGAACCGTACATTTTTCGCCGGTCTGTATCAATTTTGCACTTATTCCACTATATTTATATTGACAGTAACATCTATCAAACAGGCCGTCTGAAAAGAAAAGTGTAGCATTTTTACATCTTGCCTTTTTTCAGACGGCCTTTTTTACGCCTGAGCGGAACAAATCGTTTCCTCATGCGTCAAACCTACACAATTTAACCATTGCATACTTTTGCTTACCAAAAAGTGGGTAAAATCTGCCCAAATTGCATTTATTTGATTCAAATCAATTTTTTATAACCCATTTTTCAAAAAGGAAACATCATGTCTTTGAAACAGGAATTTAAAGATTTCATCATGCGCGGCAACGTGATTGATTTGGCCGTCGGTATGGTTATCGGTACTGCATTCAGCGGCATCGTGAAATCGCTGGTAGACGATGTGATCATGCCCCCCATCGGCTTGCTGTTGGGCGGTGTGGATTTCTCCAACCTCTTCATCACCCTGAAAGACGGCGTGCCCGCGCCTGAAGCCGGCTATGCTTCTTTGGCCGCTGCCAAAGCCGCCGGTGCCGTTACCCTCAACGTGGGCGTGTTTATCAACACCATCATCAGCTTCCTGATTATTGCCGCCGCTATTTTTGCCGTGATCAAAGCCATCAGCAAGCTCAAACGCGAAACCCCGGTGGAAGAAGCACCGGCCGAGCCGAGTGAAGAAGTGGTGCTGCTGCGCGAAATCCGTGATTCGCTGAAAAAATAAGCATTTACGCTTAAAACATTGAGGCCGTCTGAAACGTTTCAGACGGCCTCAATGTTTTATCACCTACTTACATCGCTTATTTTGTTGGATAACTACATTTCACCACGCAAGCGATATTTCATTAAATTGAAAACATTTCTCCAATCAAATCGAATTCAAGTTATTGTTTTATAAAAAACAAGTATTAACAAAACACCACAATTTACGCAGCCACACCTTGCTTTACATTTTTATTGAAGTGTATATTATGTAACAACGCAGCCTTCAGCGCTGCGCCCATTTCAACACGCAGCAATGTTGGCCCGCCGATGCAATACGCGCAAACCCAGCGCCCGATTTTGCTCACCATCAAGAAAAGGAAGTCGTCATGCAACAACCGTTTTTCAAACTGACCGCCCTGGCTGCATTGACTTTGGGCTTGGCCGCATGCGGCGGCGGCAGCAAAACCGACAGCGCCGATGCCGGCACTTCGCAACAAAATGCCAAGGAGGGGGGCAAAGCGCTCATTTATTGCTCTGAAGGCAGCCCTGCCGGCTTCGACCCCGCGCAATACACCGCCCACACCGATTTCGATGCCAGCTCTTATCCGCTCTACAACGGCTTGGTTGAATTCAAACGCGGTGAAACCGAAATCCAACCCGCGCTGGCCGAAAGCTGGGATATTTCACCCGACGGCAAAACCTACACCTTCCACCTGCGCCAAGGCGTGAAATTCGGTGCCACCGATTATTTCACCCCCACGCGCGACTTTAACGCCGACGACGTGGTGTTTACCTTCAAACGCATCACCGACAAAGACTTCGACTTCAACAAAGCCTACCCGGCCGAATTCCCCTACTCAGTGAACATGGGCTTGCCCGATTTGGTTGAATCGGTAGAAAAAGTAGACGACCACACCGTAAAAGTGGTGCTCAAAGAAGTGGAAGCGCCCTTCCTGCTAAACATCGCCATGCCCTTTGCCTACATCGGCTCGGCTGAATACGCCGATAAGCTGGTGAAAGAAAACAAAGCGGCCGACTACAACACCAAACCGGTGGGCACCGGCCCCTTCGTGTTTAAGTCTTACCAAAAAGACACCCAAATCCGCTACGCCAAAAACCCGGATTACTGGGATAAAGACGACATCCATATCGACAACTTGGTGTTTGCGATTACCAAAGACTCAGCCGTGCGTGCGCAAAAAGTACAGGCAGGCGAGTGTAACGTAGCCGCTTATCCGAAGCCGGCCGAAATCGAAGCGGCGAAAAAATCGGGCAAAGTAACTGTAATCGACCAGCCCGGCTTTAACGTGGGCTATGTGGGCTACAACGTAGAGCGCGGCAAACTGGGCGACTTAAAAGTACGCCAAGCTTTGGATATGGCCATCAATAAAGACGCCATCATCAACGCCGTTTACCAAAGCGCGGGCATCAAGGCCACTAATCCGATGCCGCCCTTGCAATGGGGCTATAACGACGCCCTCAAAGACGCGCCTTACGACATCGAGAAAGCCAAAGAATTGCTGAAAGAAGCCGGTGCCGAAAACTACGAAATCAACTTGTGGTATATGCCGGTGCAGCGCCCCTACAACCCCAACGCCAAGCTGATGGCCGAAATGATTCAGGCCGATTGGGCCAAAATCGGCGTGAAAACCAAGCTGGTCACTTACGAATGGGGCGAATACCTCAAGCGTGCGCGAAAAGGCGAGCCGGACGCGATTATGGTGGGCTGGACCGGCGACAACGGCGACCCCGACAACTGGCTGGGCACGCTGTTAAGCTGCAAAGCGGTGAAAAGCAACAACTACTCGCGCTGGTGTAATAAAGACTTTGACAAACTGGTGGAAGGCGCACGCCAAACCACCGATCAAGAAAAACGCATCGCCGCCTATAAAGACGCGCAAGTAATCTTTAAAGAGCAACTGCCGTGGACCACCATGGCGCACTCGGTGGTAACCCACTTTACCACCCCGAACGTGAAAGACTACAAAATCAGCCCGTTCGGCTCCGTGCGCTTTGATGGCGTGAAAGTAGAATAAAGGCCGTCTGAATGCCGCTCCGGCATCTGCCGGAGCGGTGTTGTTTTACAGGCATCACGCTTGCACCCAAGCATTGATCGTTGCCCAAACCAAGAGTGTTTATCATGCTGTTTTATGTGTTGCGCCGCGTTTTGATTCTGATACCGGTTTATCTGGGTCTCACGCTCTCCACTTTCACCCTGATCCGGCTGGTGCCGGGCGATGCGGTGGAAATCATGATGGGCGAAAAAGCCGTTGATCCGGCCATGCACGCCCAAGCTTTGCAGCGGCTGGGGCTGGATCTGCCTTTGCCGGTGCAATACTGGCATTACCTCACCAATATTCTGCAAGGCAATTTCGGCGAATCGTTCCGCACGCGCACGCCGGTGTTGCAAGATTTTTTCCAGCATTTCGTGCCCACCGTGGAGCTGGCTTTTTGCGCCATTCTGATTGCCAGCATTTTGGGCATTACCATGGGCGTGATTGCCGCGTTGCGGCGCGGCTCCTGGCTCGATTACACGCTGATGTCGGGCGCGCTGGCCGGCTATTCGATGCCGATTTATCTTTTGGGGCCGATTCTCACCGGCATTTTCGCCCATTACTTGGGCTGGCTGCCGGTGTCGGGCGTGATTTCAGTGGCGCAATATCTCGATGTGCAGCCGCTCTACGGCTCGTGGCTGCTCGGCTCACTCTTTTCCGGCCAGAGCGGCGCTTTTTGGGATGTGGTGAAACACTTTATCCTGCCCTCGATTGCCCTTTCCACCATTCCGCTGGCCATGATTGCGCGCATGACGCGCTCGGCCATTTTGGAAGTGTTGGGCGAAGATTATGTGCGCACCGCGCGCGCCAAAGGCCTCTCGCCGCGCCGCGTGATTATGGTGCATGTGATGCGCAATGCGCTGATTACAGTGGTGACCGTGGTGGGCTTGCAGGCGGCCACGCTTTTAGCCGGTGCGATTCTCACCGAAACCATTTTCAGCTGGCCCGGCGTGGGCAGCTGGCTGCTCGACGGCTTTTTCACCCGCGATTATCCGATTGTGCAAAACGGCATTTTGCTGGTGGCCACCGCGCTGATGCTGGTGAGCCTGTTGGTGGATATTTTATACGGCGTGATTAATCCGCGTATCCGCCATGCTTCGTAAGGCCGTCTGAAAGAGCGCATCCGAAATAAAACATCAGGAACACAATATGACCACCCAAACCGCCGTGCAAACCGCGCCCGTGCCGCCTAGCCAATGGCAGCTTTTTGCCGCCACTTTTTTCCGCAACAAAGGCGCTGTGCTCGGCCTGGTCGTGCTCATCATTATGGTGATCTCCGCCCTGCTCGCGCCCCTGCTGGCGCCGCACGACCCTTATCAGCTTTTCACCGGCAAAGAGCAGCTGCCGCCCGCTTTTCTCGGCGGAGAGGCCGCTTTTCCGCTGGGCACCGACGATGCCGGGCGCGACACGCTCTCGCGCGTGATCTACGGCGCGCGCTATTCGCTTTTTATCGGCTTATGCGCCACCGGGCTTTCGATGTTGATCGGCGTGAGTCTCGGCCTTTCCGCCGCTTTTTGGCCCAAAGTGTGGGGCAAAGGCGTGATGCTGGTTAACGATATTTTGATGTCGTATCCCAGCCTGTTGCTCGCTATCATCATCGCCGCCATTCTCGGCCCCTCGATGACCAACACCATCATCACCATTGCCTTGGTGTGTATGCCGCCGTTTATCCGCCTCACCCGCGCCACCGCCATGGTGGAATTGCAACGCGATTATTTCACCGCCTCAAAAGTGATGGGCGCGGGCACGCTGCGGCTTTTGTTTGTGACCATTCTGCCCAACTGCATGGCGCCGCTGATTGTGCAGGCCACCATGATTTTTTCCACCGCCATTCTCGAAGCCGGTGCCATCGGCTTTCTCGGCTTCGGCGTGCAGCCGCCCGATGCCGAATGGGGCGCCATGCTCGGCACGGCGCGCCAATATATCCAGAGCAATGTGTGGCTGGCGATTTGGCCGGGCTTGTCGGTGTTTTTGGCCGCACTTTCCATCAACCTCACTGGCGACGGCCTGCGCGATGCCCTCGACCCCAAATTGAAACAGGTGTCGTGATATGGAAAAGCAAACCTTATTAAGCATTGAAAATCTGTCGGTCACATTCGGTTCGGGCGCGCGCGCTTTTCGGGCGGTGGATGGGGTGTCGTTGAAGGTAAATGCCGGCGAAGTGCTGGCGGTGGTGGGCGAATCGGGCTCGGGCAAATCGGTGAGCATGATGGCTTTGATGGGGCTTTTGCCCGACTCGGCCGCCATCAGCGCCGATAAGCTCGTGTTTGACGGGCAAAATCTGCAAACCTTGTCTGCGCGCGATAAACGCAAAATCATCGGCAAAGACATTTCGATGATTTTCCAAGATGCCATGACCAGCCTCAACCCCAGCTTTACCGTGCAAATGCAGATCGGCGAAGTGTTGAAAACCCATCTCGGCCTGCGCGGCGCGGCGGCGAAGCAGCGCATTTTGGCCTTGCTGGATTTGGTGGAAATTCCCGATGCCAAAAACCGGCTCAATGTGTATCCGCACCAGCTTTCAGGCGGCATGAGCCAGCGCGTGATGATTGCCATGGCGCTCGCCTGCGAACCCAAGCTTTTGATTGCAGACGAGCCGACCACCGCCCTGGATGTAACCGTGCAGGCGCAGATTATGGATTTGCTGCACCGCCTGCAGCGCGAAAAAGAAATGGCCATGGTGCTGATCACCCACGATTTGGGGCTGGTGGCCGAAAACGCGCGCGATGTGGCGGTGATGTATGCCGGCCAAGTGGTGGAAACCAGCACCGTGCCCGCCATTTTCCAAACCCCCGCGCATCCCTACACCGAAGCCTTGCTGCAAGCCATTCCCGAATTGGCACTCGGCCAAAGCCGCCTGCACAGCCTGCCCGGCGTGGTGCCCGGCCAATACGACCGCCCCGCCGGCTGCCTGCTCGCACCGCGCTGCCCCTATAAAGAGGCCGCCTGTGATGCCCCGCCGCCGTGGCAGCCGAGCGCCCACGGCCATGTGCGCTGCATTCATTCCGCCCTGAGCGCCCACCCGATTTCCGGAGCCCCAGCATGAGCCAAAGCATTGTATTGAAAGCTGATAATCTGCACCGCCATTATCCCGTGTCGCTCGGCATCGGCAAAGGCCGTGCCGTGGTCAAAGCGCTCAACGGCGTGTCGTTTGAACTGGCCGCCGGCAAAACGCTGGCTGTGGTGGGCGAATCGGGCTGTGGCAAATCCACGCTGGCGCGCCAGCTCACGCTGATTGAAGCGCCCTCGGAAGGTGAATTGTTTATCAACCAAGCCGCCACCGCCAAGCTCGGCAAACGGGCATTGAAAAGCTTGCGCTCAGAAATCCAGATGGTGTTTCAAAACCCCTACGGCAGCCTCAACCCGCGCCAAACCATTGCCTATCAGCTCACCGAGCCGCTCACCATCCACACCCGCCTTACTAAAGCCGAAAAGCAGGAAAAAGTGCACGCCATGATGCGACAGGTCGGCCTGCGCCCCGAGCATGCCGGCCGCTATCCGCATATGTTTTCAGGCGGCCAACGCCAACGCATCGCGCTGGCCCGCGCCATGATGCTCAACCCGAAAATCGTGGTGGCCGACGAGCCCACCTCTGCGCTGGATGTGTCGATTCAGGCGCAGGTGTTGAATCTGTTTATGGATTTGCAGGATCAATATCACACCGCTTATGTGTTTATTTCGCACAATCTTTCCGTGGTGCGCCATGTGGCCGATGATGTGATGGTGATGTATCTCGGCCGCGCGGTGGAGCACGGCCCTAAAGAAGCGATTTTCACCGCCCCGCAACACCCCTACACCCAAGCACTTTTGGCCGCCGCCCCCAGCGTGAACGGCCACAAAACCGATTTGCAGCTCAAGGGCGAATTGCCCAGCCCGCTCAACCCGCCCAGCGGCTGCGCCCTGCACCAACGCTGCCCGCACGCCACAACACGTTGCGCACAAGAAGAGCCGGCCTTGCGCGAATGGAAAGGCCGGCTGGTGGCTTGCCTGCGTTTGGAAGAAATCGCCGCCTGAGCGGCGTGGATTTACAATAAAGGCCGTCTGAAAAAAGTTTCAGACGGCCTTTATTTTATCTGCAGAGCAACGATGATTGATTTGGGCATAAGGGACAAAAAAGGTGCTAAAAATTGCTGAAAGTCTTACGCTATAAGGATTTCAAGGATTCAAAGGTTTTGAATACAAAAAATGCCCTTTTTGCCACTCAAATAAAGTCAAAAAAGATGGTAAACAAAATAATCGGCAGCGTTATAAATGTCACGTTTGTGACAAGCGTTTTAGCGGCGGTTCGCGTCTCAATCCTGACGAATTATGGCAGCGCTACTCAAGGGGCAAGCAGACGGTCGGGCAGCTCGCAGAGCACTTCCATTGCAGCCGTAAAACCATCAGCCGCCATTTGGGCAAAGTAGTCACCAAACATGAATTTGCAACACCGCAAACCGTTAACCTGATTATGGACACCACCTATTTCGGCAGGCGTTTCGGCGTCATGGTTTTGCATGACGGCATCAGTGGGCAGGCTTTGTCTGTTGATGAAGTCAAATCTGAAACCAACGCATTATATTTTGAGGCCGTCTGCAAAATAAGGGAAAAAGGCATAAATATACAAAGTATTACCTGTGATGGCAAAAAAGGGTTGATGCAGATGTTTGCCGATATTCCCGTGCAGCTGTGCCACTTCCATCAGGTCAAAACGGTGAACCGCTACCTGACCCGAAAGCCGAAAACGGTAGCGGCGCAAGACTTGCGCGAGCTCGTGCTTACCCTGAAAAGCAGCAGCCGGCACCAGTTTGAAAGCGCATTGAACGACTGGTTTGAACAACATAAAAGCTTCTTGAATGAGCGTAGCATTCATCCGGAAACAGGCAAGTCACACTACACGCACAAGAGGCTTCGCAGTGCCTACAACAGCCTGAAACGGAACTTGGATTATCTGTTTGCCTTTGAGCGGTTTGCTGAATTGGACATTCCCAAAACCACCAATTTTCTGGAAGGCCGTTTTGGGGATATGAAGCAGAAACTGCGCTGTCACCAGGGCATGAGAAAAGAGAATAAGATAAGGTTTATTAAGGATTATTTTTCTCGGAAAAACCTTAACAGCACCTAAAATGTCCCTTAGGAAGATGTTTCTTCAAAAGAGCACCTTTTTTGTCCCTTACGCCTTGATTTGAAATGCCATGCATCATACCAATCCAAAAAAATAACCTAACTTCGTTGCCTCGCCTTGCCGTACTATCTGTACTGTCTGCGGCTCGCCGCCTTGTTAGCTTACTTTTTTGAATGGGTATCACTGGATCCGCTGCGCCTCCATGCGCACGGCATTCACCACATCGGCGCCAAACAGCGCATTCACATCGGTTTCGTCAAACACATATTTCTCATTGCAAAAATCGCAATCGATTTCCACGCTGCCTTGCTCGGCCACCACTTCGCCGATTTCTTCACCGCCCAGCATCAGCAGCATATCACTCACTTTGCCGCGCGAGCAGGTGCAGGCAAATTCGATGTTTTCCGGTGCAAACACGCGCGGCGGAGTTTCGTGAAACAGACGGTAGAGCATGTGTTGCGCATCCAAATCGGCCAATTCATGGGCCGTGGCGGTGCGCGCCAGCGTTTCCACATGATTCCAGGCTTCGGCATCAAGGGTTTCTTCCGGCAGACGTTGCAGCAGCAAACCGCCCACAGCTTGATCGGATGCGGCCAGCGCAATAAAGGTGTCCAGCTGCTCGGAGCGCTTCATGTAATTCATCAGCATTTCAGCAATGCTGCCGCCCTCAAGCGGCACCACGCCCTGCCACGGCTCGCCCTCTTGCGGCTGCAAGGTAATCACAAACACGCCGTTGTCGCCGAGCAAATCGCGCAGATTTTCATCATCACCGATTTCGGCCTGCTCGTCCCAACGGGCGGTGGCGCGGCAGGTGTGGCCGGAAGTGGCTTCTACCACCAGCATTTTCAGGCGCCCCTGCCCCTGAACTTGCACAATCAGCGTGCCCTCGATTTTAAGATTGCTCGAAAGCAGCGCGCCGGCGGCGAGCAATTCGCCCAAAGCCTGGCGGATGGCGGCCGGATAATGTTTGCGCCCCTCAATGTGTTGCCACACTTCTTGCAGGCGCACATGCAGCCCGCGCACGGGCATGTTGTCGAAAATAAAACGGGTGCGGCAGTCGGCTTGGCCGGCTGCGGCGGGTGTGTTGCTGGTCATGTTGTTCTTTCTGCTTGATAGGTTCTGATGCTAAGCAATATGGTTGCAGGCCGTCTGAAATCAAGGGCGGCAAACTTTTCAGACGGTCTCAAACCATACTTGCTACAATAGCCGCTCTCTTTAATGACAAAGGCCGTCTGAAAGCAGACGGCCGCTGATTGTGTTTTATGTCTGCACCTCAAAAAAGCTGGCGCTCGGCCGCTGCCGCCTATGCCGACCGCCGCGCGGTTACTTTATTTTTGCTCGGTTTTTCGGCCGGTGTACCGATTTTGCTGATTTTCTCCAGCCTCTCGCTGTGGCTGCGCGAAGCGGGTGTGGAGCGCAGCACGGTAACCATGTTCAGCTGGGCCGCTTTGGCTTATTCGTTTAAATTCGTGTGGGCACCGCTGATTGATTCGCTGCCACTGCCGCTTTTCACGCGCCTGCTCGGCCGCCGCCGCGCCTGGCTCTTACTGGCTCAGGCGATGATTATTGCCGCCATCTGCCTGATGGCGATGATCAACCCCACCACCGAAACGGCGTTGGTTTACATGGCGCTCTCGGCGGTGTTGCTGGGCTTCTCTTCGGCCACGCAAGATGTGGTGATTGATGCCTACCGCATCGAAATCGCTCAAGGCGACAGCGCCATGCAGTCGGTGATTGCGGCCACTTATAATGCGGGCTACCGCATCGGCATGATTGTAGCGGGCGCAGGCGCGCTGTTTTTGGCAGCCTGGCTGGGCTCGCACGAGCAGGCTTATGTGTATCGCGCTTGGCAGCAAACTTATCTGATTATGGCGGCGGTGATGGGCGTGGGCGTGGCCACCACGCTGTTTACGCGCGAGCCGGCCAGCTCACGCGCCGCCACTGCCGCGCGCCCGGCCGCCGACAATTTCCGCCTGCTGCTGCTTTTTGCCTGCGCGGTGGGCGCTTTTGTGGCCGCCTTTATCGGCTTTGGCCGGCTGCTGCCGCAAAGCGGCGGCGTGTTGGCCGGCTTTTTGCTCGAATCGCTGCGCCTGCTGCTTTCGGTGGCGGTGGCCGCTGCGGCCGGCACGCTGGTGGTGAAAAGCGGGCTGGTGGCCAAATCGCTGGCGGTGAACACTTGGGTGGAGCCGGTGGCCGACTTTTTCCGCCGCTACGGCAAATCCGCCCTGCTTTTGTTGGCATTAATCGGCCTTTACCGCATTTCGGATATTGTGGCCGGTGTGATTTCCAATGTGTTTTATCAGGATATGGGTTTCAGCAAAGAAGAAATCGCCGCTGCGGTAAAAACCTTCGGCGTGATTATGGCGATTGCCGGCGGCTTTTTGGGCGGCTTGCTCTCGCAGCGTTTTTCGCTAATGAAAATGATGATGGCCGGCGCGGTGCTGGCCGCCGCCACCAATCTGATGTTTATCCTGCTCGCCTGGCGCGGGCATGATGTGCCGTTTATGTATTTGGCGGTGGGCTTTGATAATTTGGCCGCAGGGCTCGCCGGTGCGGTGTTTATCGCTTTTTTATCGGCGCTCACCAGCATCCGCTTCACCGCCGTTCAATATGCGATTTTCAGCTCGCTGATGACGCTGCTGCCCAAAACCTTGGGCGGCTATTCCGGCTCGATTGTCGATAAAATCGGCTATCCCGGCTTTTTTATGTTTACCACGCTTTTGGGCGTGCCGGTGCTGCTTTTGGTGTATTGGGTCGACAAAAAGATTTACCGGCAAAAAGCATGACAGGCTGCACAATGAGTTAAAGCTTTGTTGCAAAACCTGCTGAGCTAGGGTGTGTTCACCATCCATCCGCGCGTAAGCTTTTGAGGGCAAAAGCGCGCTTGCAAGGTGGAAAACGCAGCAGGCGCTCTTTTGAGCCAAACGATTGCTGCATGATGAAATGTGAACAACCCCTAAAATCAAGGCCGTCTGAAAGCTTCATTTTTCAGACGGCCTTTATGCCCTTACTTCGCACAAAAAAAAGCCCTGCAATCGCAGGGCTTTTTGTTTACCGCATCAGCAGCATCGACGATTATTCATCGGCGCCGGTGTAGGGGCGTACGCTCACGGTTTTGCGGTTGAGTGCGCCTTTGGTGGCGAATTCCACATAACCGTCCACTTTGGCGAACAAGGTGTGGTCTTTGCCCATACCTACGTTTTCACCGGCGTGGAAACGGGTGCCGCGCTGACGCACGATGATTGAACCTGCCGGAATCAGCTCGCTGCCGAAGGCTTTTACGCCCAGGCGTTTGGCTTCTGAATCGCGACCATTTCGAGAGCTACCACCAGCTTTTTTGGTTGCCATATTACCTTACTCCTAAACTGTTAAATTAAGCGATTGCCACGATTTCGATTTGGGTGAAATTTTGGCGGTGGCCTTGGCGTTTTTGGTAGTGCTTGCGGCGGCGCATTTTGAAAATGCGGATTTTATCGCCGCGGCCGTGGGCCACTACTTTAGCCGTTACTTTGGCGCCTTCGATAAAGGGCGCGCCAACTTTTACAGATTCGCCGTCAGCAATCATCAAAACTTCGTTCAGTTCGATTTGGCTGTCGAGTTCGGCTGGTATCTGTTCTACTTTCAATTTTTCGCCAACGGTAACTTTGTATTGTTTACCGCCGGTTTTTACGACCGCGTACATACTCAACTCCATGAGAATTCTGGTTAAAACTTCCGCGCACCATGCACGGAATCGAGAATTATAGCCATACTATTTTGTTTTGTCAAAGCTTTATTCCTTTCCGCCAACCGAGGCCGTCTGAAAACGGCGCACCACACAGGCACAAAAAAGCGCCGACAATATCCATTCAAAAAATAAGCTGACAAGGTGAAGAGCCGAAGCCAGCACAGATAGCACGGCAAGGCGAGACAACGCAGAAAGGTTATTTTTTGAATGGGTATAATCCATGCAATCAGGCGGCTTTGCTGCTATAATCACCCGCTATATTGCCTTTAAAAACCAGCGCCCGCAAGCGCCCCAGCCACAAAGCCGCCCAACAGCCATGCTTGAAAACCTGCCTTATTTCCAACGCCATCTGAATGAAGATTTGGCCAAAGTCAACGTTGTAATCAGCCAAGCCGTGCAATCGGAAGTGGCGCTGATTGCCCAAATCGGCACCTATATCATCAGCGCCGGCGGCAAGCGCTTGCGCCCGATTATCACCATTTTGGCCGGCAAAGCGCTGGGCTACGACCACGAAAAGCTTTATTCGCTCGCGGCAATGGTGGAATTTATCCACACTTCCACCCTGCTGCACGATGATGTGGTGGATGAGAGCGAATTGCGCCGCGGCCGCCAAACGGCCAACAATCTTTTCGGCAACGCCGCTGCCGTGCTGGTGGGCGATTTTCTCTACACCCGCGCATTCCAATTGATGGTAGGCTCGGGCAGCATGAAAATTCTCGAAGTGATGGCCGATGCCACCAATATTATTGCCGAGGGCGAGGTGATGCAGCTGATGAATATCGGCAACACCGACATCACCGAAGCCGAATATGTGCAAGTGATTCAATACAAAACCGCCAAGCTTTTCGAAGCCGCCGCCCAAGTGGGCGCGATTTTGGCCGGCGCCGCGCCGGAGCAGGAGCAGGCGCTGAAAGATTACGGCATGTATGTGGGCACAGCTTTTCAAATCATCGATGATGTGCTCGATTATTCGGGCGACCCCGCCGAAATCGGCAAAAATGTCGGCGATGATTTGGCCGAAGGCAAGCCCACGCTGCCGCTGATTTACCTGATGCAGCAAGGCAGCGCCGAAGCCGCCGATGATGTGCGCAGCGCACTGCAACAAGCCGACCGCAGCTATTTCGACAAAATCCACGCCCACGTTACCGGCTCGGATGCGCTGGCTTATTCGGTTAACGAAGCGCGCAAAGCCGTGGCCAAAGCCCTCGCCTGCCTCGATAAGCTGCCCGACAACGACATCACCCGCGCCATGCGCGGCCTGGCCGAAGAATCGCTCTCGCGCGTGTCGTAAACTTTCCGCAAATCGCCGGCCATAGTTCAACGGATAGAACGTATGCCTCCTAAGCGTAAAATACAGGTTCGATTCCTGTTGGCCGGGCCATCAAGCACATCAGGCCGTCTGAAAACTCAATCGTTTTTTTCAGACGGCCTGATTTTTTTATTTTCCCAAAGGCCGTCTGAAACTTTGCACGCCGATATGGATATTGACCTGCCACAAATCTGCTGCAAAAAGTTGCACATTAAAAGCATGTTTCGTTTATCCTGCCGCAGAGAAAACATTCCCAAGGAAAACGCAGCATGACTTCACACAGCGATATTCTGATCGTCGGCGCCGGCCCCGCCGGCCTGAGCTTTGCCGCCGAAATGGCCGGCAGCGGCCTGAGCGTGACCCTGATCGAAAAAAGCCCGCTCGATATTCTGCAAAACCCGCCTTACGACGGCCGCGAAATCGCACTCACCCACGTTTCCAAAGCCATTATGCAGCGCTTGGGCATGTGGCAGCGCATTGCCGAACACGAAATCTACCCGCTGCGCGATGCCAAAGTGCTCAACGGCCAATCATCTTATCAGCTGCACTTTCCCCAGCCCACCAAAGCGCGCGGCGAGCCGGCCGATTGCTTGGGCTATTTGATATCCAACCACAATATCCGCAAAGCCGCTTACGACACCGTGGCAGGGCTGGACAATGTTCAGATTTTATGCGGCACCGGCGTGCAAAACGTGCACACCACGCCCGAAGAAGCCCGCGTGGTGTTGGAAAACGGCGAAACCCTCAGCGCGAGCCTGCTCTTGGCCGCCGACAGCCGCTTTTCGCAAACCCGCCGCCAGCTCGGCATCGGCTGCGATATGCACGACTACAGCCGCACCATGTTTGTCTGCCGCATGAAACACAGCCTCAGCAACCAACACACGGCCTATGAATGCTTTCATTATGGCCGCACCATCGCCCTTTTGCCGCTGGAAGCCCACCTCACCAACACCGTGATTACGGTCGACAGCGACCAGGCCGATGCGCTGCGCGCGCTCAGCCCCGAAGCGCTGGCCGCGAGCGTAGAAAAGCAGCTGGGCAAGCGCTTGGGCGAAATGGAATTGGTGAGCGATGTGCACGCCTATCCGCTGGTGGGCATGATTGCACAACGCTGCTACGCCACCCGCAGCGCCCTGATCGGCGATGCCGCCGTGGGCATGCATCCGGTAACTGCCCACGGCTTCAACCTCGGCCTTGCCAGCGCCGACACCTTGGCCAAGCTCGTTCTCGAAGCCGCACGGCAAGGCAAGAATATTGCCGCGCCGGCGCTGTTGTCGCAATACGACACCAAACACATGCTGCATGCCAAACCGCTTTATCACGGCACCAATATGCTGCTGAAGCTTTTCACCGACGAAACCCCGCCGGCCAAGCTTTTGCGCGGCATGGTGCTGCGCGTGAGCAACAACCTGCCGCCGCTGAAAAAGCTGATCACCCGCCAGCTCACCGGCTAAACAGCCGTGCATCGCATCATCATAAAGGCCGTCTGAAAAACTTTCAGACGGCCTCAAATATAAAAAAGCCTTTGTTTTGCAACAAAGGCTTTTGTGTCTTGAAAAAACCGATTATTTCAATTTGGTTTCTTTGTAGATAACGTGTTTACGGGCTACCGGATCAAATTTTTTGATTTCCAGCTTGCCGGGCATGGTGCGTTTGTTTTTGGTCGTGGTGTAAAAATGACCGGTACCCGCACTTGATTCCAGTTTGATTTTATCGCGCATTGCAGTAATCCTTAATTATATCTGATTAAATTAAGCTTCACCGCGAGCACGCAAATCAGCCAATACGACATCAATGCCTACTTTATCGATGGTGCGCAATGCAGCGTTTGATACGCGCAAGCGAACCCAGCGGTTTTCACTCTCTACCCAAAAACGACGTGATTGCAAGTTGGGCAAAAAACGACGTTTGGTTTTGTTGTTGGCGTGTGATACGTTATTGCCAGACATCGGGCGCTTACCGGTCACTTTGCAAACTCGTGCCATGGTTAGTCTCCAAACTTCTAAAATAGTAAAACGCGATTTATACCACGAAACACTGCTCTTTTTCAAGTAGCATTTTGAATCGGCTGTATTTTTATGGCAATAAACCGCAAGAATGTTGCTTTTCCCAAACACTTGAGAAAGCAGCGGGAAAGTTGATAAGTATAGCAGCTTTTCCCCGCCTTTGCATAATGCAAATGTTTTTTCCGCAAAGCCTGCCAAATCATCTGATACCCATCCTAAAAATAACCTTACTGCATTGTCTTAGCTTGCCGCACCATCGTACTGCCGCAGGCTCGCCGCCTTGTTAGCTTACTTTTTTGAATTGGTATTACTTCTTTGAATAAGTATGCTTCAATAAAAAGGCCGTCTGAATGTTTCAGACGGCCTCGGGCTTTACGCCTTTCAGGGTTGCGCTGTTTCCGTGTGCTGCTTCAAGCCCCCGCCCAAAGCCTTATACAAATCGGCCATATTTTCCAGCAAGGTGAGCTGGGTGGCCAGCTGGGTGGTGTCGGCAGCATAGCTGCTGCGTTCGGCATCAAGCAGATCCAGCGCGCTGGCCACGCCGTGGCGGTAGCGCAGGTTGATCAAGCGCAGCGCATCGGCATAAGCCTTGCTTTGCTGCGCGTTGGCAGCATAGGTTTTATCCAGCTGCTCTCGTGCCACCAAGGCATCGGACACATCTCGGAAAGCCGATTGCACCGCGGCTTCGTAGTTCACGATTTCCGCTTGCTGCATGATTTTGGCGTAATCCAAATTGGCCACATTGCTGCCCCAGTTGAAAATCGGCAGATTGATGCTGGGCGCAAATGTCCACGTGCTGTTGCCGCCTTTAAACAAACCGCTCAGCTCGGTGGAGCCGGTGCCGATCATGCCGGTGAGGCTGATGCTGGGGAAAAATGCCGCCCGCGCCGCGCCGATATTGGCATTGGCTCTTTTCAGCGCAAATTCGGCCGCGCGGATATCCGGGCGGTTGAGCAACACTTCAGACGACAAACCGGCCGGCAATTGCTTGATGGCAAACTGGCGGCTCAGCGGCAAGCCGGCGGGCAAATCGGCCGGCAGCGGCTGGTTCAACAGCACCGCCATGGCATTGCGCGCCTGCTCACGCGCCTGCACGGCGCTGGCGTAATCGGCCTTAGCCGATTCAATCAAGGCTTCCTGCTGGCGCAAATCCACCGCCGAAATCACGCCGGCACGGTGGCGCAGCTGCGTGAGCTTATAGGTTTGCTCGCGCGTTTGCAGCACCCGCTGCGCCAAGGCCATGCGCTCTTCGGCATAGCGCTCGTTGAAATAGGCTTTGGCCACCGATGAAATCAGGCTTAAGTGTGTGGCATCGCGGCTGGCCACGCTGGCAAAATAGCTCTGCAATGCGGCTTGGCTGGTGCTGCGCACCTTGCCGAACAAGTCGAGCTCATAAGACGTCACACCTAAGCCGACATTGTAAGCGGAAGACACATATGAGCTGCCCGTGCCGCTCAAGTCTTGCGCCACCCGACCGCGCTGGCCGGTGCCGCTCAAGTCTTGCGCCACCCGACCGCGCTGGCCGGTGCCGCTGGCATTGATGCCGGGCAGCAAGGCGGCGCGGCTGATCATATATTGCGCGCGCACGGCTTCGGCATTGAGCGCCGCGCCACGCAAGTCGGTGTTGCGCTCGAGCGCGATTTCAATCAGGCGGTGCAGGCGCGGGTCGGCAAAATAATCTTGCCAGCCCAATGAAGTCGCCACAATGCCGCTTGGCGCTGTGTCGTGCTGAAATGTTTCCGGCACGGCCACGGCAGGCTGCTCGTATTTCGGAATCATGGCACAGGCCGACAAGGCCAAGCTCACCGCAGCAGCGCTGATGGCGGGTTTAAATTTCATTACATTCATTTTTGATCCTTGTCGTCATGCAGATCGCGTTTTTCTTCATCATTCAAGCTTGCTTCGGCCGTATGTTGCTCGACCTCATCCACGCTGATGCCGGCGTGGGCAGATTCCGCTGCAAGTTGTTCTTGCTGGCGATTGCCGCCTTTAAAGAACTTGCGCACCACCACATAAAACAGCGGCACCAAGAACACCGCCAGGAAGGTGCCCACGCTCATGCCCCAAAACACGCTGGTGCCGATTGCACGTTGGCTGGCCGAGCTGGCACCCGATGCGATATACAGCGGCACCACACCCAGAATAAACGCCAACGAAGTCATGATAATCGGGCGGAAACGCAGATGTGCGGCTTCAAGCGCCGCTTCCAGCGCCGTTCTGCCTTGAGCCTGCAAATCTTTGGCAAATTCGATAATCAAAATCGCATTTTTCGCACTCAAACCCATCACGGTAATCAGACCGATTTGGAAGTATATACCATTATCGTAACCGCGCAACCACACGCCGGATACCACGCCCAGCACGCCCAAAGGCACCACCAAAATCACCGCCATCGGAATCGACCAGCTCTCATAAAGAGCAGCCAAAGCCAAGAACACGGCAATCGCGGCAAAGGTGTAGAGCATCATGGTTTGCGAGCCGCTTTTGATTTCTTCGCGCGACTGGCCGGTCCATTCCAAGCTGTAAGCGCCGCCCAAGTCATCCACCAAGCGTTGCACTTCGTTCATGGCATCACCCGTAGAATAGCCTTCGGCAGGTGCGCCGGTGAGTTGCATGGCCGGATAGCCGTTGAAACGCTGGCTCTGCTCCATACCATTTTCCCAAGCCACAGTAGCAATGGTGGAAAGCGGCACATCCACACCGCTGCTGTTGGGCACAGTCAGTGCCAAGATGTCTGCCGGCTGCATGCGCGACGCGGCTTCTGCCTGCACAATCACCCGTTGCAGACGGCCTTGATTGGGGAAGTCATTTACATAGGTCGAGCCCAAAGCCGAAGCCAACGTGGCCTGAATACTGGAAAAGCTGATGCCTTGCGCGGCAGCGGCTTGGCGGTTGATGTCGATTTTCAGCTGCGGCGCATCTTCCAAGCCGGAAGGGCGCACATCTTTCAAAATCGGGCTTTGGCGCATTTTGCCGAGCAGCTCATTGCGCTTAGCCAGCAAAGCCTCGTGGCCGCTGCTGTTGCGGTCTTGCAAATACATGGTGAAGCCCGAGTTGTTGCCCAATTCACTGATGGCCGGCGGGTTGATCACAATGGCATAGCCATCTTTAATCGTGCCCATCAAAGCACCGGTCATCTTGCCGGCCAACGACATCGCATCACTGCCTGCATCCGGGCGCTCCGCCCAATCTTTCAGCATGATAAAGCCCAAAGCCATATTCTGGCCGGAACCTGAAAAGCTGAAGCCGGACACGCCGATCACATTTTCCACTTCGGGCATGCCGCGCACCAAATCGGTGGCTGCCGCCAAGGTATTGTCTGTGCGCTCTTTGGTGGCACCGCCCGGCAATTGCACGCTCATAATCACATAGCCTTGGTCTTCATCCGGCATGAATGAAGTGGGCAGGCGGGTGAATACAAAAGCCGCGATTGCGCCTAAAGCCAAATAAATAATGGTCATGCGGCCAAGCTTGCGCAAAATCTTCGCCACTACACCTTCATAACGGTGCGTGAGGCTGCCGAACTTGCGGTTAAACCAGCCGAAGAAGCCTTTTTTCTCTTCGTGATGCCCTTTGGGAATCTGCTTGAGCATGCTCGCACACAAAGCAGGGGTAAGCGAGAGCGCCAAAAAGGCTGAGAAAGCAATGGCCAGCGCCATGGTGAGTGCAAACTGGCGGTAAATATTACCGGTGGCACCGCTAAACATCGCCAGCGGCACAAACACCGAAATCAACACCGCCGTGATGCCGATAACCGCGCCGGAAATCTGGCTCATGGCTTTTTTGGTGGCTTCCACCGGCGGCAAACCTTCTTCGGTCATAATCCGCTCGACGTTTTCCACCACCACAATGGCATCATCCACCACAATACCGATCACCAACACCATCGCAAACATGCTCAACACGTTGATCGACATGCCCAAATACCAAATGCCGGCAAAAGCGCCCAGCAAGGAAATTGGCACCACAATGGTCGGAATCAGCGTATAGCGGATATTCTGCAAAAATAAGAACATCACCAAAAACACCAGCACCATTGCTTCAATCAATGTGCGCACCACTTCCTCAATAGAAAGCGACACAAAAGTAGAGGTGTCATACGGAGCCGTCCAAGTCACATCGCCTGGAAAATATTCTTCCAATTCAGCCATCTGCGCCTTCACAGCAGTGGCGGTGGCCAAAGCATTGCCGCTATTGGAAAGCATCACAGCCATGCCCACGGTGGGCTTGCCGTTGAGGCGTGCGGAAGTGGCATAGCTTTGACTGCCTAATTCAACCCTCGCCACATCTTTGATGTATACGTTGGCACCGCTGCCGGTGGCGCGCAAAATGATGTTGCCGAATTCTTCCGGCGTGCTCAATTGGCCTTCAGCGGTGATGGTGGCGGTAATGGCCTGCCCTGCAGTGGCCGGCAAAGCACCGATAGCGCCTGCTGAAATCTGCACGTTTTGCGCTTGCAAGGCGGCAGACACGTCCGCAAACGATAGGTTGTAGTTTTGCAGCTTTTGCGGGTCTACCCAAATACGCATCGCCCGTTGCGCGCCAAACAACTGTACTTGGCCCACACCGCTGATACGTTGCAATTCGGGGCGCACGTTGCGCTCGGCATAATCCGTCAGCTCGTCAATCGCAATGGTGTCTGAAGAGAGCATAATCACCATCAGGAAGTTGGAACGCGCTTTAGACACCGACACACCGTATTGGCGCACCGTGGCCGGCAGCGTGGCTTCCACTTCTGAGAGCTTGTTCTGCACATCTACTTGCGCCATATTCTCATCGGTTTCCGGCGTGAAAGTGAGCGTTACCGTGCCCTGCCCGCTCGAATCGGCGGAGGTGGTCATATAATCCAGCCCCTCCACACCATTCATGTTCCGCTCGATAACGGCCAACACGCTGTCTTCCATCACCTGGGCAGAGGCGCCGGGGTAAGTGGCGGTGAGGGTGATGGTGGGCGCGGCCACCGACGGATATTGCGACACCGGCAGATTATTAATGCCCAACACACCGGCAATAATGATAAATATCGAAATTACCCACGCAAAAATGGGGCGGTCAATAAAAAACTTAGCCATGCTGCCTCCTTATTGGGCGCCGGATGCGGCTTTGGCTTCTGAGGCCGTCTGAACGGGCGCGGAAGCGGCTTGCGCAGCAGGGGCGGCGGCACCGGCAGGTTGCCATTCTTTGGGCGTTACTTTTTTCGCGCCCATCAGGCCGGCAATCATGGTGCCGTCTACCACCACTTTATCGCCCTCTTTCAAGCCGCCGGTGATAATCCAATCGGCACCTTGCTGTTGGGCAATCGTTACTTCACGCGGCGCCATGGTGCCATCGGCATTCACCACCGTTACCGTGTCTTTCTGACCGCGCGTTACCGCTTGCTGCGGCACCACAAAAGCATTGTCGATACGGCCTTGCGGCAAGCCCACGCGCACATACAGGCCGGGCAGCAGAATATTGTCGGCATTGGGCACTTCGGCACGCAAAGTCACTTGGCCGGTGGATTGATCAACCGTGGGGTCGGCAAACAGCAGGCGGCCTTTTTGCGGATATTCGCTGCCGCCTTCTAAAAAGATGCTCACTTCAATCGCGCCGTTAACCGATTGCAGCTCGCCCGCGGCAATACGCTGGCGCAGCTTCATCACATCGTTGGCCGATTGGGTAACGTTGACATAAAGCGGATTGGTTTGCTGAATCACGGCCAGCACGGTGCTGTCGTTGGCCGACATCAGCGTGCCCTCAGACACGTTGGATTGGCCGATAAAGCCCGAAATCGGCGCGGTAATGCGCGCATAGTTCACATTGATTTGCGAAGACTGAATCGCCGCCTGCGCCGATTTCACCGCCGCCTCGCCGGCACGCTTGGCCTGCACGGCCGCATCGTATTCCTGCTTGCTGATGGCATCTGCATCCACGAGCGGTTTATAGCGAGCCAAATCGGCATTGGCTTTGGCCAAGCCGGCTTCTGCACTGGCCAGCTGCGCACGAGCGCTTTCGAGGTTGGCCACATAAGTGGCATTATCCAATTGATAAAGCGGCTGGCCGGCGCGCACATAAGAACCTTCTTCAAATAAACGCTTTTGAATGATACCACCCACCTGTGCACGCACATTGGCCGTGCGGCGTGATTCCAAGCGGCCGGGCAGATCTGTGCCAACCGTCACTTGCGACGGATGCACGGTTATCACACCCACCACCGGTGCCGGCGCTTCAGCGCCCTGTTGCTGGGCCGCATCGTTTTTCTCACCGCCGCACGCAGCCAGCGCTAATGACGCTGCCACGGCTAAAGTGGCCAGCTTTAATGACTTCGGTAAACCGATATTTGCCATTTCTTTTCCTATCTTGATATTGATAATAAAAAAACAAACTCTATTTGAAAAGACAACAAGGCTGCAAATAATTCACAATAAATGAAATATTCACAGCCGTCTGAAAGGCCGCAACCTGCGTGGTTGCCGGATATTCTCGTGCGCTATACATACAGCCTTGCATGTATTAAAGTTACTCATTATAATAGCCGCACACCTAACAGCTTGTCATTTTTACAAAAAATAACCTACACCCCTATCCCTATCTCCATATTATTATGCGCAAAACCAAAGCCGAAGCCATGAAAACCCGCGAATATCTGATGCTGGCCGCATTGGACACATTCTATCTTCGCGGCGTTGCCCGCGCCTCACTCAATGAAATCGCCCAAACCGCCGGCGTTACCCGCGGCGCATTGTATTGGCATTTCAAAAATAAAGAAGATTTATTTGATGCCTTATTTCAGCATATTTTCGACGATTTCAGCACCACAATGGCCGATGATATTGCCAACGGCAATTCGGATATGTGGCAAAACCTGCGCCATGCGCTGTTCAATTTATACGAGCGCATGCAAAACAATGAAATCCACCGCAAATTTGTTCATATTCTGCATCTGAAATGCGAGCACACCGAGCAAAACCAAGCCATTATCGATGTGATGACGCGCTATCAGCGCATGTGGCATGAGCAAATACACGCCGCTTTGCTGCTTTGCATCCAGCAGCAAACGCTGCCTGAAAGCCTGGATGTGGATTTGGCCGGCGTTTATCTGATATCCACCCTCACCGGCTTGTGCGAAATTTGGCTCAACAACCCCGAGCAATTCAATATCAATGAAATCGCACCGCGCATTGTCGACACCGCAATGGGCGCGCTGCAACGCTGCCCCACGCTGCGTGCCGGCTCTGAATAATATAGGCTTAAGGCACGATATCCATCTTTTAAATTGGCTATTATCGTATTTTAAAAGCGTAGAAAACGCATGAAAAAGGCCGTCTGAAAACTTTTCAGACGGCCTTTGGCTATTTAATCTTCATCCTGGCTGCGCACCAGCAGCACAGGCACAGGCGATTTACGCACCACCCCCTCGGCCACCGAGCCCAAAAGCAGATGCAGCAAGCCGCTGAAGCCGTGGGTGCCCATCACAATCAAATCCACCTGCTGCTCCGAAGCCGCATCCAAGAGCAAATCGGCAATTTTATCGCCGCCACTCTCCAAAATAGCCGTTTCATGAGGCACTTTGCCCGCATTCAATATGCCGGATGTGTGTGCCAACACTTTTTCGCCGGCCTCTTCCACCGCGCGGCGCAAGGCCAAGCTGTCGCCGAATTCGGCAGTGCCCCAGTTAAACTGCGCCAAATCAACCACATGCACCGCATACACCGAAGCGCCTACTGCCTGTGCCACGTGGCAGGCTTCTTCCAATGCGCGCAATGCCGTTTTGCTGTCATCTACCGGCACCATGATTTTCTGATACATAGCATTCTCCTGGTTAGTCATACAAACGGGTTTGTTTGGTTTGATTTAAGATTAACATAAAACAACTTTGCCGGCAGCATCCGCAGGCCGAATCAATGCTAATATCTGTTACCCAACCACAACACGGAAAAATCATGGCGCGCATCACCGTAGCCGCCCCGCAGGCGGTGCTTTTTCAAACCCGCATCCGGGTGAATATCGGCGACATTAATTATGGCAACCATCTGGCCAACGATGCCGTGTTGCGCCTGTGCCACGAAGCGCGCTTACGCTGGCTTGCGGCGCACGGGTTCAACGAAATCAATATCGGCGGCGCCGGCCTGATTATGGCCGATGCCGCCGTGCAATACACCGCCCAATCGCACCACGGCGACGAATTGGAAATCCGTTTGGGCGCGAACGACATCGGCCGCAGCGGCTTTGCGCTGCACTACGAAATCGAGCGTTGCGGCGATGGGCAAACCATCGCCCGCGCGCAAACCGGCATGGTGTGCTTCGACTACGGCGCACAAAAAGTAGCCGCCATTCCCGAACGCTTCAGAGCCATACTCGAGGCCGTCTGAACGCCTCCCAACCGAGCAAAGGAAACCCTATGAGAAGCTATCCGCACAACAGCCCCGAAGCCATGGCCCGCATTGTCAGCATGTGCATTATGGCCGACAGCGATATCGATGCCAGCGAATTTAGCGAGCTGCAACCGGCTTTTTACGAAGCCATCGGCATCACCCAGCCCGAATTTATGCGTGTGCTCGCCCATTATCTCGAAGACGTAGTGGCCGAAGCGGGCAACGAGCGCATCAACCTGCTCCAGCCCGAGCGCGTCAACACACTTTTGGCCGAAGTGAGCGAGCGGCCGCAGCGCATCAACACCCTCGCCACCGCCCTGCGCATCTGCAAAAGCGACCATGCCCTCAACGATGCCGAGCTGGCTTTGTTCCAACACATCATGCAGCAATGGCAGCTCGACCTGACCGATCTCGAAATCGAAGTCAGCCTGAGCCGCTGAGTTTCAGACGGCCTGATGATGCAGCTTGCGCACTTTGCCGATTATGCCGATGCCTGGCTGCTCAGCTTGCAGCAGCAAGGCAAATCCGCCCACACCTTGGCCGCTTATCGCCGCGATTTAGCGCAGCTCGTGCAATTGCTGCCGCAAGAGCGCCACAGCGAAACGCCGCAACGCCGCCATTTCGTGGCCGCCCTGAAAAAGCTTTCCCAACAAGATGCCCACCCGCGCAGCATGGCGCGCAAGCTTTCCGTGTGGCGGCAATACAGCGATTATCTGGTGGCGCAAACGCTGTTGGCACACAATCCGGCGCACAACCTCAAAGCGCCGAAGCCGCCCGAACGGCTGCCTAAAGCCGTTGAACAAGAAGCCCTCAACCGCCTGCTTGATCAAGACACGCCCGACGACACGCTGGCCGTGCGCGATCATGCCATTTTCGAATTAATGTATGGCAGCGGCCTGCGCTTATCGGAAATCCACGCGCTGGATGTTCACAATGTGTTGCTGCAAGAAGGCTGGGTGAGCGTGATCGGCAAAGGCAACAAACCACGCCGCGTGCCTTTGGTGCAAAAAAGCATTGCCGCACTCAAAGCCTGGCTTGCCGCGCGCGCCGCCATCGCCGGCGAAAACGCCCTCTTCACCAACCGCCACGGCGGCCGCTTGAGCCAACGCCAAATCCAAAACCGCCTGCGCCAATGGGCGCTCATCCAAGGCAGCCCGCAACACCTCTCCCCGCACATGCTGCGCCACAGCTACGCCAGCCATTTGCTGCAAGCCGCACAAGACATCCGCGCCGTGCAGGAATTGCTCGGCCACAGCAATTTATCCACCACCCAGATTTACACCAAGCTCGATTTCGACCACTTGGCGAAAATCTACGATGAAGCCCACCCGCGGGCGAAGCGCAAAAAAGAAACAGAATAAATAAAGGCCGTCTGAAAGCATTCGTTTCAGACGGCCTTTGCACAACTGAAATGTGCTGTATCTGCACCAACAGGCATTTGGTTTGAAGCAAACCAAAAAATCATAACACATTGATTTATAGTTTTATTTTATTGATCGACACTTTTGGCATTTTATATCAAAGCAATATCGCTTCAAAGTATAAACCTTAAAAATAGGCCGTCTGAAAAAAGTTTCAGACGGCCTATGCTCAACGCAATCATCAAACGTCAATATTCTGCGCCACCAGTGCATTGCTTTCGATAAATGCACGACGCGGCTCCACTTCGTCGCCCATCAGGGTAACAAACACTTCATCTGCGGCGATGGCGTCTTCAATGCGCACTTTCAACAGGCGGCGCACAGCCGGATCCATGGTGGTTTCCCACAGCTGCTCCGGGTTCATCTCGCCCAAACCCTTATAGCGTTGGATAGACATGCCTTTTTGTGCGCCGGCCATCAGAATGGCCAGTGCTTCTGCAAAGCTTGCCACCGGCTGCTCGGTGTCGCCTTTAAACAATACGGCATCGTCACCGATAAGGCCGTTGAGCATCAATGCGGTTTGCAACAGCGTTTGATAGGCTTTTCCGGCCAAGAATTTCTGCTCGATATAGCTTACCATCACATTGCCGTGCAGCTTGCGGGTGATTTTGATGAAATAGCTGCCATCTTGCCCGTCAACACGCTCAAGCACCACTTCTTTTTCATCCAGCAGCAGGCGCAGCGTGGCGATGCCGGCATCAGCCGACTCGGCGCTGCACAAGTCGATTTCATCGGCATAAATCAGGGCTTGCAACACCAAATCGTCAATCACGCGGCTTTCTTGCTCAACCACGGCTTTGGCCAACAAAAATTGTTTGGCGACTTTGGCCAGCTCTTCGCCTTCCAGCACGCGGCCGTCTGAAACGATGCGGGCTTTATCCAGCGCCAAGCCGAGTAGAAATTGATCTTTTTCCTGCTCGTCTTTCAAATAGCGCTCTTGCTTGCCGTGTTTGGCTTTATACAAAGGCGGCTGGGCGATATAGATATAGCCGCGCTCCACCAGCTCAGGCATTTGGCGGTAGAAAAAAGTGAGCAGCAACGTGCGGATATGCGCGCCGTCCACATCGGCATCGGTCATGATGATGATGCGGTGGTAGCGCAGCTTTGCGGGGTTGAATTCTTCCTTACCGATGCCGGCGCCGAGCGCGGTAATCAGCGTGGCCACTTCCTGACTGGCAAGCATTTTTTCAAAACGGGCTTTTTCCACATTCAGAATTTTGCCCTTAAGCGGCAAAATAGCCTGAAATTTGCGGTCGCGGCCTTGCTTGGCCGAGCCACCGGCGGAGTCGCCCTCGACCAGATACAACTCCGAGAGCGCCGGATCTTTTTCTTGGCAGTCGGCCAGCTTGCCGGGCAAGCCCAAACCGTCCATCACGCCTTTGCGGCGGGTGATTTCACGCGCTTTGCGCGCCGCTTCTCGCGCTCGAGCGGCATCCACGATTTTGCCGGTGATGATTTTGGCTTCTTGCGGATTTTCTTCCAGAAAATCGGTTAAGGCCTGGCTGATCACTTCGTTTACCACCGGGCCTATTTCGCTCGACACCAGTTTGTCTTTGGTTTGCGAAGAAAATTTCGGGTCGGGCAGCTTCACCGACAGCACGCAGGTGAGCCCTTCGCGCATATCGTCGCCGCTGGTATCCACTTTGGCTTTTTTGGCCACTTCGTTGGCTTCGATATACTGATTGATGGTGCGCGTCATCACTTGGCGCAAGGCGGTGAGGTGGGTGCCGCCATCGCGCTGGGGAATATTATTGGTGAAGCATTGCACGCTTTCCTGATAGCTGTCGTTCCACTGCATCGCCACTTCTACGCTCATGCCCTCTTTTTCGCCAAGCGCGTAAAACACTTTTTCGTGCAAGGGGTTTTTTTTGCGGTTCATGTATTGCACAAAGCCGGCCACGCCGCCGCTGAAGGCAAAATCTTCTTCACGCCCGTCGCGCTTATCGACCAATTTGATGCCGACACCGTTATTCAGAAACGACAATTCACGGATGCGTTTGGCCAAAATATCGAAGTGGTATTCCACCAAGCCGAAAGTTTCTTCGCTGGCGAGAAATTGCACTTTGGTGCCTTTTTTGTCGGTGTCGCCCACCACTTTGAGCGGTGCCACGGCTTCGCCGCGCTTGAATTCGACAATATGCTCTTTGCCGTCGCGGTAGATGGTGAGCCGCAGCCAGTCGGACAAGGCATTCACCACCGACACGCCCACGCCGTGCAGGCCGCCGGAGATTTTGTAGCTGTTGTTGTCGAATTTGCCGCCCGCATGCAGGATGGTCATAATCACTTCGGCTGCCGAGCGGCCTTCTTCGGGGTGGATATCGGTGGGAATGCCGCGGCCGTTATCTTGAATGGTGATGGAATTGTCGGCATTGATGGCCACTGAAATGGTGTCGCAATGGCCGGCCAGCGCTTCATCGATGGCATTATCGAGCACCTCAAACACCATATGGTGCAGGCCGGTGCCGTCTTGTGTGTCGCCGATATACATGCCGGGGCGCTTGCGCACGGCATCCAGCCCTTTGAGCACTTTGATGCTGTCGGCGCCATAATTTTGTTGCTGAGTCATAAGAAATCTTTTCTTAATGATTTTAAACGGATTTTTTTCTCACCCATTTAAAAAGCAGGTGAAAAAACACAGGCGGAACACATTTGCAAAATTTCCGCCAAAAGACTGTGTATTATACCTGATTTTGTTGATTTTTTCAGCCTTTATATACACACAAAGGCCGTCTGAAAACCTTTCAGACGGCCTTTGTATTTAAATCACAGCAGCATGGAAACTGCGTTTAAATCCGCATCGGCATCACAATGTATTTGAAATTGGGATTGTTCGGAATGGTAAACAGCGTGGAGCGGTTGGCATCGCCAAAGGCCAGCTGCATATCGTCGGCATGCACATTGCGCAGCACGTCCATCAAATAGCCGATATTGAAGCCCACTTCCAATTCGCCGCCCTGATAAGCGATTTCGAGCTCTTCGCGCGCTTCTTCCTGCTCGTTGTTGCTGCACAATACGCTGAGCAGGCCGGGTTGCAATTGCAGGCGGGCACCGCGGAATTTTTCGTTGGCCAAAATGGCGGCGCGCTCCAGCGCCCCCAAAAGCTGGGTGCGGCCGACCAAGAAAATTTTGTCGTTATCCAACGGAATCACGCGATTGAAATCGGGGAATTTGCCGTCCACCACTTTGCTCACAATCACCGTGTCGTTGCAGCGGAAGCGCACTTGATTGTTGAGCAGCTCCACCGTAATCGGCTCGCTCGGCTGATTGAGCAGCTTGAAAAGCTCCAACACGGTTTTGCGCGGCAGAATCACTTCAGCTTTGGGCAGATCGGCATCGATGGTGGTAGCCGAAAAAGCCAAGCGGTGGCCATCGGTGGCCACCAAGCGCAGCTGGTCGCCCTCCACCTGCATCAGCAAGCCGTTGAGATAATAGCGGATATCCTGCACCGCCATGCTGTATTGCACTTGCGAGAGCATGTTTTTAAACGCTTCTTGCGGCAGCGAAAAAGCGGCGCTCACGTCTTCACCGATGCTCATCAGCGGAAAATCTTCTGCCGGCAGGGTTTGCAGGTTGAAGCGCGATTTGCCTGCTTTAAGCGTGAGGCGGTTTTGCGCCCAATCCAGCGCCACCAGCGAGCCTTCGGGCAGCGCGCGCAAAATATCTTGCAGCTTTTTGGCATTGGTGGTGATGCGGAAATCTTCGGCATCGCTGTGCGGGCCGTGGGTGTTGATTTGAATTTCCAGGTCGGTGGCCAAGATATTGGTTTGGCCGTGCACGCTCTCCAGCAAAACATTGCTCAAAATCGGCAGGGTGTGGCGCCGCTCGACAATGCCGGTAACGGCTTGCAGGGGCTTGAGTAAGGCATCGCGCTCGGCTTGTAAAATCAACATGGTTATCCCTTCGGCTACATTCAGTTTTGAATCAAAATCAGCAGTTTTTCATAATCTTGGGCGATTTCCGGATCGGCCTCGCGCAATTCGGCAATCACGCGCACACCGTGCATTACCGTGGTGTGGTCGCGGCCGCCGAAGTTGTCGCCGATGGCCGGCAGGCTCAAATTGGTCAGTTCTTTGGTCAGCGCCATCGCCATCTGGCGCGGCCGGGCAATATTGCGCGCCCTTTTCTTGCTGAGTATATCGCTGATTTTGATGCGGTAATATTTGGCCACCGTATCCATAATCAGCTCAACCGTAATCATTTTATACGAGCTGGCCACGATATCTTGCAGCGCTTCGGTGGCCAAATCAATATTAATCGGCTTTTTCAAAAAGCGACTGCGCGCTTCCACCCGTTTAAACGCCCCTTCCAGCTCGCGTACATTGGAGCGGATGTGTTTGGCAATAAAAAAAGCAGCCTGTTCATCCAACACCACGCCGGCGGCTTCGGCTTTTTTTTGCAGAATCGCCACACGCATTTCCAGCTCGGGCGGCTCCAATTCCACCGTCAAGCCCCATGAAAAGCGCGACTTCAGGCGGTCATCCATATCCTCGATTTTGGCGGGCAACACATCGCAAGTGAGGATAAGCTGCTTTTTTTCATTATGGAAGTGATTATACAGATAGAAAAACTCTTCCATCGTGCGATCTTTGCCCTTGATAAACTGAATATCATCGATAATCAGCAAATCATATTGCTTGTATTGCTGCTTGAACACATCATAATTTTTGGTGCGCACGGCATCCAAAAAGCTGCGGATATATTCATCAGAATGCATATAGCGCACTTTGGCGGCAGGATTGTTTTTCAATAATTCGTTGCCCACCGCCTGCACCAAGTGGGTTTTGCCCAAGCCGGTGCTGCCATACAGAAAAAACGGGTTATAACTTTGGCCGGGGTTTTCCGCAATAGATTGCGCGGCCGCGGCCGCCATGCGGTTGCCCTTGCCCTCCACCAGCATCTCAAAAGTATAGTCGGCCGACAAATTGGTTTGCGCATAGCGTTGCGCGGCCAAATCGGCAGCAGCCTCTTTTTTTACTTTGGCATGTTTCTGCCCGGCGGCAGCTTGCGCCTCCTGCTTGCGGCCGCCTTGCTGCTCGGGCAAATGGCGGATGCGGTCGGCCAGAATATCTTGGGCACTTTTAGCCGCTTTGGGCAACGGCATTTGCACCGTTTCCACTTCGGGCAGCGGCACGCTATTACCCATTGCAGCTTGCGCACCTTCATCCGCGGCCATTGCATGGCTTTGACCGCGCCCCACTTTAAACAGCAGCGCCGGCTGATCGGGTGCCAGCTCGGCACGGGCGCGCTCGATGGGCGCAGCAAACTGGTTTTTCAACAGATTGCAGGCAAACTGGCTCTTACCGTAAATCACCCAGGCGCCGTTTTCTTCACCCACCGTCAACGGCGCAATCCAAGTATCAAACTGTTGCGGCGTCATGATTGAGTGGAGGTAGCGCAGGCATTGCGGCCAAAATTCTGCAAGCGTCATATCAAATGCAATTCTTAAAAAGAAACAAACGGCCAAGGCCGCCAAAAACCATTCCCAACAAACCATTCGCCGGTATAGCAGCATGATTTGGCTGTCATTTCAATGAAAGCCACCCGCTGCAAAAGCGATAACACACCAATTGACCGGCGCACATTGCCTCAAGCACCCTGCCGAATGATAGATGTCGGCATACGGCAAAGAATCCGGCCATTATAACCAACTTCACCAGCCACCGCCACGAACATCTTACCGATTCGGCACCGCCCGCATCTTGGCGGTTTTTACGCCAGCCCTTTAAATTGATTAATGATATTGATTGACAAAGCCTGCGATTTGGGGTGTAATTCTCGGTTTGATTTTCAGATAATTTTAGGAAACAACATGAAACGCACTTATCAACCTTCCGTTACCCGCCGCAAACGCACCCACGGCTTCTTGGTTCGCTCGAAAACCCGCGGCGGCCGCGCCGTTTTGGCTGCCCGTCGTGCCAAAGGCCGCAAACGCTTGGCCGTGTAAGGTGAACGCGCGCTTTGGCAAACAGTATCGCTTATTAAAAACGGATGATTTTTCATCCGTTTTTGCATTGCGCAAGCAGCGCAGCCGCCTACTGTTGCAGGTTTTACAATCTGAAAACAACGGCTTTGAGCATGCACGCTTGGGGCTTGTGGTCAGCAAAAAAGCCGCCAAACGCGCCAATGCGCGCAATTATATGAAGCGCGTGATTCGGGAATGGTTCCGCCTGCACCGCCACGAGCTGCCGCCGCATGATTTTGTGGTGCGCGTACGACAGCGTTTCGACCGCAGCAATGCCGCCGATGCGCGCACAGAATTGGCGCAATTGATGCGGGTGAAAAAATGAATATCCCGGCCCGGCTGATGCTGTTGCTGATCCGGTTTTACCAATATGCCATCAGCCCGATGCTGCCGCCACGCTGCCGCTACACCCCCACCTGCTCGCAATATGCGGTGGAAGCCGTGAGCAAACACGGCGCATTCAAAGGCGGCTGGTTGGCACTCAAGCGCATTGCCCGTTGCCATCCTTTTGGCGGCAGCGGGCATGACCCTGTTCCGTAAGCCGCGTTTATCTGTTATTTTATAGCGTTTTAATGAGGCCGTCTGAAAGACACCTCAACCCATTACCACAAGCACCATCAGGAAAAACTATGGATTTCAAACGACTAATGGTTTTTTTCAGCCTTGCGCTGCTGATTCTGCTCGGCTGGGAGCAAATGTTCCCCAGCCCGAAGCCGACTGCCGCACAACAGGCCGCACAAAGCCAACAGCAAACCGCCCCGGCCAATAATACGGCTCAAGAAGCGACGCTCAGCCCCATCACCCCGATCACGGTGACCACCGACACGGTAAAAGCCGTGATTGATGAGAAAAGCGGCGATTTGCGCGCGCTGTATTTGCTGAAATACAACGCCAGCAGCGATGAAGGCAAAGATTTTGTGCTGTTTGACGACAGCAAAGCCTACACCTATGTCGCCCAATCCGACCTGCTCAATGCCAACGGCCAGCTGCTTTTGAAAGATGTGCCGTTTCAAGCGCCGCAAAAGCAATACACGCTCTCCGGCGACCAAGTGGAAGTGCGCCTGAGTGCGCCGGAAACCAACGGCCTGAAAATCGACAAGGTTTACACCTTCAATAAAGGCAGCTATTTAATCAATATCCGCTTCGATATCACCAACCAAAGCGGCCAGCCGGTGAAGCTGGATGCGGCCTACCGCATGCTGCGCGACAGCAGCAAACCCGATGGCGAAGGCTATTTCAACCACACCTACACCGGCCCCGTTCTCTACACACCGAGCGGAAAATTTGAAAAAGTGACCTTCAGCGATTTAGACGATGATTTCAAATCCGGCCGCGACCAAGCCGAATATGTGCGCCGCACCGATTCGGGCTGGGTGGGCATGATTCAGCATTATTTTATGTCGACCTGGATTTTGCAGCCGAAAGACGGCACCAGCGTGTGCACCAACGGCGCTTGTCAAATCGACATCAGCCGCCGTAGCGACAATCTTTATTCAGCAGGCGCCCGTGTGCCGCTGCCTGAAATTGCCGCCGGTGCCACACTGGATTTCCCGATTGAGCTCTATGCCGGTCCGCAAACCACCAGCGTAATCAGCCAAGTGGCCGACAATCTGCAATTGGCCAAAGATTATGGCAAAGTGCATATTTTCGCCTCACCGCTGTTTTGGCTGCTGAACAAGCTGCACGATTATGTCAGCAACTGGGGCTGGGCGATTGTGTTGCTCACCATTATTGTGAAAGCCGTGCTCTATCCGCTCACCAATGCCTCTTACCGCTCGATGGCAAAAATGCGCGCCGTGGCGCCGCGCCTGCAATCACTGAAAGAGAAATACGGCGACGACCGCATGGCGCTGCAACAAGCCATGATGAAGATGTATAAAGATGAAAAAATCAACCCGCTCGGCGGCTGCCTGCCGATGCTGCTGCAAATTCCGGTGTTTATCGGCTTGTATTGGGCGATTTTCACATCGGTAGAGCTGCGCCAAGCGCCGTGGATCGGTTGGATTACCGACCTGAGCCGCCCCGACCCTTGGTTTATCCTGCCGATTATCATGGCCATCACCATGTTTATCCAAACCTCGCTCAACCCGCCGCCAACCGACCCTCTGCAGGCGAAAATGATGAAACTGATGCCGGTGATTTTCTCGGTGATGTTTTTCTTCTTCCCCGCAGGTCTCGTGCTCTACTGGGTGGTCAACAATATTTTGACCATCGCCCAACAATGGTATATCAACAAAACCATTGAAAAACAGCGCAAAAATGGCGTGGTAGTGCCTTAATCTGCATTAAGCAATCACCTAAAAAAGGCCGTCTGAATATTTTTCAGACGGCCTTTTCGCATCATTATGCAGCGGCTTTGTTTCAAGCCGAGCCTCATACCATAAAAATAAAGTAAACAGCCACACAGGTTGAAACGGCATCCTACACAATCCGCACCATTAAAATAAGATTTTATTTCCTTATTTTTCAAACATATAACTAATTTTGCAAAAATCAGCATGCGTATTTTATTTCACAAACCCAAGGCCGTCTGAAACATTTTCAGACGGCCTGTGATATTACAGAAAATACTTTAAGCCCACAAAGCCTGAAAAGCTTTCACCGCAGCGGCCGGATCGGCGGCTTCCGTTACCGCGCGCACCACCGCCAGCGAAGCCGCACCGGCGGCCAGCACTTCGGCAGCGTTGTGCAAATCAATCCCGCCAATGGCCACCACAGGCGTGTTGCCGGCTTGTGCCACATAGCGGCGCAGATTGTCCAGCCCTTGCGGCGCAGTCGGCATTTGCTTGGTGGTGGTCGGAAACACCGCGCCGCTGGCCACATAGCTCGGCCGCACCGCCAGCGCACGATCCAGCTCGGCCACCGAATGCGTGCTCAAGCCCAAACGCAAGCCTGCGCGAGCGATGGCGGCCAAATCGGCATCGTCCATATCTTCCTGCCCCAAATGCACGCCGTAAGCGCCGGCTTCAATGGCTTGCTGCCAATAATCGTTGATAAACAGCTGCGTTTGCGTGCCGGCGCAAGCGGCCACGCAACGCTCGATTTCTGCCCGCAAAGCGGCTCCTTGCAAGGTTTTATTGCGCAATTGCACCGTATCGGCACCTGCTTGCACCATCCGCTCCACCCAATCTGCATCAGGCACCACCGCATAAAAGCGCAAAGGCTGCCGCACCGGTTTAAATGATAATGCTTGCATTGTTTTCCTTTCAGACGGCCTTAGCCGCACAATTTATGTTTCGATTTTAACGCAAAGCGCACACGGCCGCCCGGATACAGCTTTTTTCTTGCCAAACCTGCTGCAAACACCCTTATTGTTGCGACAGCCGTTCAGCCTTGCCGCTATCGCGCCACAAAAGCGCTATTTACAAGGAAATTTTGGTACCTGTCACATATTTATCATCAAAATGGATTAAAATATAAAAAGAATTTTTAAGCTACTTCATATTATCTATACAAGGAAACACCACATGGCTCAGTCCCAATCCACTGCATCCATGACAAAACTGAATTTTATCTTTGCCGCCCTGCTTATCGGCATGGTCGGCTATTTTATCGTTTGGGGCTTGGGCTACACCGGAAATAACCATACTACACTGTTTTTGCTGGCCACTTTATTCGGCGTGTTTATGGCGTTCAACATCGGCGGCAACGATGTGGCCAACTCATTCGGCACCAGCGTGGGCGCGGGCACTTTAACCATTCCGCAAGCCTTGCTGATTGCCGCGATTTTCGAAGTGAGCGGCGCGGTGATTGCCGGCGGCGAAGTGACTGACACCATCCGCAAAGGCCTGATTGATCTAAACGGGATGAATCTCGAGCCAATACAGTTTGTGTATATCATGATGTCTGCCTTGCTGGCAGCCGCGCTGTGGCTGCTGTTTGCCACCAAACGCGGCTGGCCCGTATCCACCACGCATGCCATTATCGGCGGCATTGTCGGCAGCGCGCTGTGCTTGGGCTTTATCAGCGAAGGCGGCGATGCTTTTGCGCTGATCCAATGGCCGAAAATGGCGGAAATCGCCGCTTCGTGGGTGCTTTCTCCCGTGCTTGGCGGCCTGGTTTCTTACTTGCTGTTTAGCCAAATCAAAAAGCATGTGCTCGACTACAACACCAGCGCGGAAGAAAATCTGAAAGCCATCAAGCAAGAGAAAAAAGCCTATAAAGAGCAGCACCGTGCATATTTCGAAGGCTTGAGCGAATCAGAAAAAATCGAATGCGCCTCTGCCATGGCGCGCGATGCACAAATCTACGGCGATGCCGATTTTGACCCGAGCGAGCTGGAATCTTCTTATTATAAAGGCCTTTATGATATCGACCACCGCAAAAGCGGCATCGATGCCTATAAAGCCCTGCATTCCTGGGTACCGATTATTGCTGCCATCGGCGGCATGATGATTTCCTCTATGCTGATTTTCAAAGGTTTGAAAAATCTGCATTTGGGCATGAGCACACTCTCCAGCTTCCTCACCATTTTCATGATCGGCGCCGCCATTTGGATGGCCACCTTTATCTATGCCAAAACCTTAAAACGCAAAGATTTGGGCAAATCCACGTTTTTGATGTTCAGCTGGATGCAGGTATTTACAGCCGCCGGCTTCGCCTTTAGCCACGGCGCCAACGACATTGCCAATGCCATCGGCCCGTTTGCCGCGATTATGGATGTGTTGCGCACCGGCGACATCAACTCGCAATCACCGATTCCGCCCGTGGCCATGCTCACGTTTGGCGTTGCCTTGATTGTGGGCTTGTGGTTTATCGGCAAAGAAGTGATTCAAACCGTGGGCACCAACTTGGCCAAAATGCACCCCTCTTCAGGCTTTACCGCCGAGCTCTCTGCTGCTGCCGTGGTGATGATGGCTTCGTTGATGGGCTTGCCTGTGTCGAGCACCCACATCTTGGTAGGCGCAGTTTTGGGCATCGGCTTGGTCAACCGCAACGCCAACTGGGCGCTGATGAAGCCGATCGGCTTAGCTTGGGTGATTACCCTGCCGGCAGCCGCCAGCCTTGCCGTTATCTGCTTTCTCGGCCTGCGCGCGGTGTTTTAACCTTATCACCCATTTCAATTCATCTGCAAAAAACCGCCTGTTGCCAAGCGCACCGGCGGTTTTTTCATTTATGCCAAACATAAAATAATACCAATTCAAAAAAGTAAGCTAACAAGGCGGCGAGCCGAAGACAGTACAGATAGTACGGCTAGGCGAGACAACGAAGTTAGGTTATTTTTTTGGATTGGTATAAGGCGTAATGCTCATTCAAAAAAAGTAAGCTTACAAGACGGAAGCCTGCGACAGCACAGATAGCACGGCTAGGCGAGCCAACGCAGTTAGCTTATTTTTTCGAATGGGTATGAAACCTTTCAGACGGCCTTTGCCACAGCCTAATCCAACTTACAAATCCGCCGCCACGCGTTTGATTTCGCGCCACAAAGCTTCTTCTTGCCTGGCGATTTCGCGCAGCTTGGCGGCCACTTCTGCATAGCCGCCGCTTTTGGGCTTGCGGCATTGGCGCACGGCCAAGCTGGCAAAGGTGCGCCATTCATCGCCGATAGCGGTCATTTCTGCCGAGCAGCTTTGCAGCTTGGGCGCATTCAGGCGCTCGGCGGCCTGCTCGAGAAAATAAGCGTAGATATAGCGAAAACCCGCGCCACCGGTGCCGATTTCTTCCTGCATGCGCACAATGTGGCCGAGATAAAGCTTGCCATAAGCTTCGTCGGTGCTGCGGGGCAGCGCCTCGATTTTGGCCGCCAGCGTGCCCATGCCGCGCACGCCGGCAAACCACACCGGCGGCAGCATTTGGCGGGCGTTTTTCAACAAAGCCTGCCGGATGATGCCGCGCATGTCCAGCCCGCTTTCAGACGGCATGTGCGCCGCATCCACGCAATACATCAAGCCCTTGGCCGCCAGCGCGCCTTTGGCAAAACGGGCGCGCTGTAAATCTTGGCGGCTGCAGCGCTGCACGTTTTCAAACACCGGGTCGCTGATCAAATAATCATCACCATCGCGGCCATATACCAAAAGATTGTGCGCATTGAAATGAAAACGCATTTCCGCAGGAAAATAAGGCAGCCAATACACCGATGTTTGCAGCCCCACCAGCGCGCCTTCATCCAGCGCCCGATCGAGCGCGGCCATGCCCGCTTCGGGGCGGGCAAATTTCTGCATCTGCAGCCGCAGGCCGAGCGCGCGGCTTGTGCGGCGGATAATGCTTTTGGGCAGCGTGCGGTAGGCAATCAGCGGCATGCCGGCCATTTTCACCAGCGGAATATAGGCAAAGCTAAGCGCCGAAGCGAGGCCGAACACCATGGCTTCGTTGAAATCCAGGCCGTGGTGGCGCAAAAGTGCCGACATCACGCCGCTTTCGCAATGAGCGGTTTGCCGGTGGTTAAAATGCGGTGTGTTCATGGCGGGGTTGGCGGATTTCATCGGGGGTTAATTGGAAAGCTTCGGCATATTTGGCCAGCGTTTTGGCGCTGATTTTGGCAAACACGGCCACGCGGAAATGGCGGCGCAGCTGCCAGCGGAATTGGCCGGTGGCAGCGGCCAGGCTGGCTTCATCGTGGCGGTAGCGCCACATCAGATAATAAAGCGCCGAATGCGTGCCGGCCTGATAAGCCTGCCAAGCCGCTTCGGTTTGCACGTCAAACGCCTGCACCGCCTGCTCGGTGGCAAATGATTCATCATCCCAGCCGCTGCTCTGCCCTGCTACATAATGGCCGTTGCGGGTGGCATACACCACTTTTTTCTGGCCGGCAAAAATTTTGCTGCCGTGCTGGGGAATGTCTTTTTCATCCATTTCAGACGGCCTCGAGCAACATAAAACAAGATGAAAAGCGCCCGCTCTCGGGGATATAGCACAAAATTTTCTCGCCTTTTTGCGCGCGGCCGCTGCGGATAAATTCATCAAGCATGATATAAATCGAAGCCGAGCCGGTGTTGCCTTTTTCGGGCAGATTGGTAAACCATTTCTCAAAGCCCAGCTCAAAGCCCACATTTTTCAGTCCCGCATACACTTTGTCGCGGAAATAGCCCGAAGAATAATGCGGCAGAAACCAAGCCACTTCTTCGGCGTTTAGCGGGTGGCGCGCGCGCGTGTGGTGCAGCGCTTTTTCCACCGTGTAGCCGACAATATGCTCATTGAGCAGCTTCACATCCTGCTTGATGCTCATCAGGCTGTGCGCATCGCAATAGGCTTGCCGGTGCGCTTTCCAGCCGCTGAACACGCCGTTTTGCATTTGGCCGCCGGCATACATGCAGGGCGGCATTTCGTTAGCATACGACACCAGCTCGATCCAATGCACTTTAAACGATGGGCCATCTGAAAGCGGCGCGTTGCTCAAACACACGGCTCCGGCACCATCGGAGAGCATCCAGCGCAGAAAATCTTTTTCAAACGCAATATCGGGCTTGGCATCGGCCAGCTTTTTCACATCGATTTCCGGCTGAAACGCTTCTTTGCGCATAATCGCCGAGGCCGCTTCCGCCGCACAGGCCACAGCGCGGCGGTGCTCGCCGGTGCGCACGGCATGATAGGCATACTTCATCGCCGCCATACCGGCCACACACACACCCGCCGCGCTCAACACCTCATAAGGCGGCGCATCGTGCAAAAGGCCGTGCACCATCACGCCATGCCCGGGCAGAATCTGGTCGGGATAAGACGTGCCGCAGGCCAGCGCGCCCACTTCGTTTTTCGGCAAACCTTGTGCAAACAAAGCCTCCACCGCAGCGGCGGCCAGCTCTGCCGTGGTGTGGGTGGCGGCACGGCTGGCCGGATCGATGGCGTAATGGCGGCTGCGGATGGCGTTTGAGCGCAAAATCATCTGCCGCACACGCGAAGGCGTGTCACCCACCATGCCCAGCACCGCTTCCATTTCATCATTGCCCACCGGCGCATTGGGCAGGAAAGCGGCGCTGTGGGTGAGGTAAACTTCTGATAATGTGTTCATTTTATGGCTCTTGATGCAAAGTTATCATTCGCCCGAAGGCTGGCTGAAATAGACTTTCTGGCGGCGGATTTTATCGGCCAGCAAAGGCGCAAACAAGCGCTTGAGCAGCGCGCTCACCGGCACCACCGTGAGAATAATCGCCACCAAAAACACCACATAAAGCGCCAACACCACACGCCGCAGCAGCGGCGACACCCGCCCTGATGCCATCAGCAATTTGCCCCACAAATAAAAGCTGCGCGCGGCGGCGGTTTCGCTGAAAATCAGCCGCTCGTTGATTGTCACCGCGCCCATGCCACGCAACATCGGCTGATCGCTTTCAGACGGCCTGTGCAAACATTCGGCCACACGCGCGCCGAAGCGGCCGCAATCGGCGATTTCCGCTTCGGCAATGCCCGCTTTGGGCAGCCACTCAGCGCCCTGCTGCTTGCCGGTGAGCAGCCACAAAGGCGTGGTAACAAAGCTCCAGGCGCTACTGCAGGCATCGATTTTCACCACATTATCGATGAGCTTTGCGCCGGCATCGGCCAGCAAGGCTTTCATTTTTTCCTGCGCCATCAACCACATGTTGCGGCAGCCGATCAGCGTCATCACCGAAGCGCCGCGCAAAATCGGCTGCGCGGCCGGATGCTGCACAAAAGCCGTTATCGGCTGCGCAGGCGACAAAAACCACACCGTGTAGGCAATCACCACCAAATCATAGCGCTCATGAGCAAATTGCGGCGCTTCAATCGGCGCCGGCTGCAAATGCACGGTTTCGGGAAAGGTGTTGAAAAAGCGCCAAAAAGGCCAAGGAAAAGGATAAGCCTGCTGCGGCAGGATGGCGCAATATTCCACTTCGGCGCCGCTTTGGCGCAAGGGTGCGGCAAACGCTTCCACCATGCGCGAGAGCTGGCCGGTTTGGGAATAGTAAACGATGAGCACTTTGGGCGCGTGCGTGTGTTCGGCGTTCATATTGCATACATTTGTTAAAATTTGTTGCGATTATACCCGAAGCCACGCCCAATCCCGCTGCAAATTTTCAGACGGCCTGGAATGAAGATTCAAGGCCGTCTGAAAAATCGCAGCATCGTTCAATAAAACCCGGCCTCGCCTTCGGGCCGCGTTTTGAAGCGCTTGTGCAGCCAGAAATATTGCGCCGGCTGCTCGCGCACACGCGCTTCGATAAAGTCGTTCATGCGCTGTGTGTCGACGGCGGCATCGTTGCCGGGGAAATGTTCCCAAGCCGGATAAAAGCGCAGGCTCACCGTGTTGTCGGCTTCGCGGGTGGGAATGGCGGGTATCACTTTGGCGCCGGTCATCGCGGCGATGCGGCTCAAGCCGGCAATGGTGGCGGTGGGAATGCCGAAAAAGTCCACAAAAATCGAATCGGCGCGGCCGAAATCCTGGTCGGGCAGATAAAGAAACGGCGCATCGCTTTTGCGCAAATGCTTGATAATCGCGCGCAAGCCTTCGGTGCGGCCGATGAGAAACACATTATTGTAGCGGTGGCGGCCTTTTAAAATCTGCTCGTCCATGGCTTTATTTTTCTGATGCGAATACATGCTCACCAGCGGCACATCTTGATTGAGCGTGTACACCGCCATTTCAAAAGCGGTGAAATGCGGGTAGAGCAAAATCACTTTTTCGCCCACAGCCAGCGCCTCATCGAGATAATGTTTATCCTGATAGCGCACCAGCTTTTTCAAGCGGGCCGCATCTGCATACCAATAAAGCCCGTATTCGCACAATAATTTGGCCATGTGCTGAAAATGGCGCTTGAGCACTTTTTTGCGCTCGGCTTCATTCCATTCGGGATAACACAGGCGCAGATTCACCTCGCCCACTCTGCGGCGCGGCGCCACAGCATAATAAGCCAGCGTGCCGATAAAATCGGCCAGCTTGTGGATGGCGGCAAAAGGCAGCAGCTGAATCAGATAAAGAATAAAAAAGGCAAATTTCATAAGCAACTTTTCAGACGGCCTGACATATCAGCGGCTTATTATAGATGAACTTAAGGCCGTCTGAACAATCCGCCTCAAAATGCGCCTTTCAGACGGCCTCAATCAAACTGCGCACGCCGATAAACACCAACACCAAGCCAAACCCTGCCGACATCAAGCGGCGGCAGAGCGGCGCGGCCAAATATTTGCGGGCGGCATGGGCGGCAAAGGTATAAGCCGCCATCACCGCCGCCACCGCCAACACAAACCATGCCGACAACACCAGCAGCTGCCCCTGCGGCCCGATAGCAGCGGAATCGCGCACGAATTGGGGCAGAAAAGCCAGCAGAAAAATAATCGTTTTCGGATTGATGAGCGTGATGAAAAAGCCTTCTTTCGCCGCTGCCACCTGCCGGCCTGTATCAACTTTCAAGCCGCCGGGAAAACGGCGCGCATCCGCCAACGTGCGCAGCCCCAAATAAAGCAGATAGAGCGCCGCCGCTATATTCAACACCGCCACCAGCCGCGGCGATGCGGCCATGATTTCGCCCAAACCGATGCACACCAGCAGCAGTAAAACCACATCAGCGAGCAAAATGCCCGCTGTCACCTTTATGCCCTGCTGCCAGCCGCCGGCCACCGCACTCTGTATGGTCAGCATCATGGCAGGGCCCGGCAGCGCAGCCACCATGATGCTGGCCAGCAGGAAATAAAACATCAGGCTTAAGCTCATTTATCATTTCCTTTAAAACAGATAAATGCAAAACAAATAAATGAAGATCTTTGCACAACTTCCTTTCCGTCGCTCCTGTGCAGGCAGAAGCCCAGCCTGAGGCGCAGCTTCAGTTGTCGAGCAGGTAGCCGCCATCAAAATATGATGAATCAATTATTTGATGTTATAGTGGAATACAAGAAAAAGTGATACAAAACTACGCTCTATAACGGAGTAGCTTGGGTTGAAAACCCAACGTTTCAGACGGCCTGTGGGCTTGTTGGGTTTTCAACCCAAGCTACTCCGTTATGCCACTTTATTTGTGTGAGACAAGCAAAGCGCTGCTCTGCACTGGGCGCCCGCCTGCGCGGGTGCGGCAGCTATCTGGTTTTGCAAAGTTCTCAAATGGCCTGTTTAAATCTTGTTTAAAATCTGCATGGTTTCCGAATGCTGCGCTTTCACACATTCCGTATCCGTTATGAAAACGATGAATACCGGCGCTGCGCAGGTCGGATGCTTGAATCCGGCCTGCGGCGGCCAAACATAATCATCATATTTTGTGTCCGCTAAAAAATCAACTCATTAACATCATTTCAATAATAGATTCAAAAAATAATTCGGATAAAAGGCCGTCTGAAATATTTCAGACGGCCTCTAACATTTAAATTATTTTTAATTTACAAAGCCTTGCTCCATCAACCAGGCCGACATGCCGGCTTTCATATAATGGTTTTTGTGCGCCATCATGCAAACCAAGTCCCACTTTTCAGACGGCCTACGCTATTGCCCGCACCAGCCCCGCTAAAAAGCCTTCTCCACGCTCACAAACCATTGCGCGCTCGAGCGCGAATAAAAGCTCGGCATATTGCTGTCGATTTTCAGATAGCGGAAATTCAGCTTCGGCACCAAGCCTTGCCAAGCCAATTTATTGTGCCACAGCGCCGCGCCGGCGTGATATTCCTTGTCGCGGCGCGGGTAGCCGTAGAAATCGTTATCCGCTTCAAAATCGCGCAACACATAGCGCAGATTGGTGCGCGCGCCCCAATTTTTGCCGGCATACACCGCGCCGATGCGGCCGCCCTTGCGCTCGGAAGATTCGGCCTTGTCGCGCGTGTGGTCGCGGCTGTAATCCGCGCCGCCAAAGAGCAGCCATTGCGGTGCAGCCTGCCAAATCAGCGTGCCCGAAAGCTGGTTGAACGCACCATTATGGCGCTTGGCCACCTCTTCTTCGGCATAGCGGCGCTGCATATGCGTGTAGGCGGCCGAAGCCTGCCAGCGTGCATTCAGGCGGCGGCTGTAATCGAGCGTGGCGCCGAATTGGCGGCTGTAGCGCGCGCTGCCGAGCCAGTTTTGCTCCACAAAAGGCGCCACGCCCGCATTTTGGTGGAAATCTCGCCAACGGTAAGCGCCGCCCAAGCGCAGGCTTTGCTCGTTATAAGCCTGGTTATCCCAATAATGCACGCCGTCAAAGCCCGCATCTGCGCCGATAAAATGATTGCCGTCCACATTCATTTCGCGCCCCAGCCCCACGCCGTAGCGCAAACCGTGTGCCGATTGCGGCAGCGATTCTTCGTTTTTCACAAAGCGCACGCCATTGAGCACAATATCGCGTTCGGCCGAAGCATTGTTCACATTATCGGTTTGCTCGTATTGTAGATTGATTTGCGGCTGCCAGCGCTGCTGCCGCGCAATTTCCGCCTGATAGCGCTCAACCAGCTGCTGCATCGGCTCTGCCAGATCAGGCTTGGCACGCGCAAGCTCGGCATCGGCTTCGCGGTATTGGCGGTTTTCAAATAGCATTACGCCCAAATCAAAGCGCGGGTAAGCCAAATCGGGCTGCTGCGCCAAAATGCCGCGATAAAGCGCAATCGCCTCGGGATAGCGCTGCTGCGAACGCAGCCATGCCCCGCGCGCATAATCATAAAGCACCGCATCATAGCCCTCGGCCTGCGGATAAAGCGCCAGCAATTCGGCCAGCAAATCCCATTGCTGCGCCATCAAGGCCCGATTAATCAGCGCCGTGGCCAGCGCCGCATTGCCGCGCACTTCTTCCGCACTCAAAGCCGTCGCCGGCTTTTGCTGCTGCAAAGCCGGCGGCTTCAATAAGTTTTCAGACGGCTTGGGCGGCTCGGTTTGCTCGAAAAACACCGGCTCGGGAATGACTGAATCCGGCAGCGGTAAGGGCGCATCAGCGGCATAAACCGGAAAAACCGCAAGCGCCAGCCACCATGCCGGCTTTTGCCCCTTAATATTGAGTTTATACATTTTGAATATTGTTCTGATTAAATAAGGCCGTCTGAAATATTATATCTTTCAGACGGCCTGAGCAGTTAGAAAAGCTTATTTGATGATTTCGCCGCGCTGTCCGCCGAAACCGATTTTGCCATCATTTCCAACATTGTCAAACAATGCAGAGCCTGCTATTTCCTCTGCCTTCGGACCGAACAAGCCGAGTGAATATTTGCCATTCACATAACCCCATGCACTATCCCCAGCCTGCGCAACTCCGGCAATACTCATAAGTGATTGACCGCCTACATTGATTTTCGCCAATTTCCCTTCCAGCAACCCAATCGAACCGGCTGCTAAAATATCGGCTGAAGCATTACTGTTGCTCAAACCGCTAATCATGCCTGAACCTGTGCGGCTGCCAAAATTAATCGTATAACTCAGATCACCTAATACATCGGCTGCATTCATCGCCTTACCGAGATAAGTGGCCGAACCCAACGTTGGAAGAGCATGCTCTTGGGTGGCTAAACCTGCAATTTCAGTGATGTCAAAGGTTTTATTTGAGCTGCTATAAACAGAAGAACCGTTATAACGCGTTAAATCATTTGCTTCACCCCCACCAATCACAATTGAATAAGGTTGATTGTAGAGCTTTTCATAGCTATAGCTTTTTCTTTCTTCACCATATTTGCTGACAACACCATTTACTATAGATGTAGAAACTGAAGAGGCAGAAGCCACGCCGCCATTTCGTTGAGAAAAGCCCTCAGAAAAATAATCACCTTTTGCATTTATCGCCTCATCGCGAATAAAGCTGGCCAATGCAACATCAATATCATTATTTGCCACATTTGTATGATTAGTCGCGAATGATTGAGCCAGCTCATTACTTAAACCCGCCTCATGAGCCAACTTAACCAATTCAACTTTTTTGGCGGCTATCCGTTCAGCTTCTTCCGCTGCAGCTTTTTCAGCGGCAATACGTTCGGCTTCTAAACGGGCTGCTTCTTCTGCCGCAGCTTTTTCGGCGGCGGCTTTTTCGGCGGCGGCTTTTTCGGCAGCGGCTTTTTCAGCAGCAGCTTTCTCGGCGGCGGCTTTTTCAGCAGCAGCTTTTTCAGCAGCGGCTTTCTCGGTAGCGGCTTTTTCAGCAGCAGCTTTCTCAGCAGCAGCTTTCTCAGCAGCAGCTTTCTCAGCAGCAGCTTTCTCAGCAGCAGCTTTCTCAGCAGCAGCTTTCTCAGCAGCAGCTTTCTCAGCAGCAGCTTTCTCAGCAGCAGCTTTTTCGGCGGCGGCTTTTTCAGCAGCAGCTTTTTCAGCAGCAGCTTTCTCGGCGGCGGCTTTTTCAGCAGCAACTTTTTCGGCAGCGGCTTTCTCGGTAGCGGCTTTTTCAGCAGCAGCTTTCTCAGCAGCAGCTTTCTCAGCAGCAGCTTTCTCAGCAGCAGCTTTCTCAGCAGCAGCTTTCTCAGCAGCAGCTTTTTCGGCGGCGGCTTTTTCAGCAGCAGCTTTTTCAGCAGCAGCTTTCTCGGCGGCGGCTTTTTCAGCAGCAACTTTTTCGGCAGCGGCTTTTTCCGTTTCAGTTTGTTCAACTGTCGTATTACTGTTTGGCTTCACCACCCCTGATGTGCCGCTACTGCCGCACGCACTCAGGCTTAACGCAATCACGGTTAATGCTCCGATTGTTTTTAAAGACATTTTTAGTTCCCTTGTTTAAAGATTTAAGCTTTATTTACACTACCTGACAAGCACTCACATTATCAATTATTTAATTTATTATTTCAAGCAAATGATTACGAAATGTCGATGCGGCTATTGATAATGCCTTCATGCATTCCAACCAAGATAAATCCGAATTCAGCAAAAGGCTGCGCTTTGCGCTTGAGCAGGCAGGCATGGCTGCGCTTTCTACCGGTGATTTGGCCAACCGCTTTAATCTGCGCCACCCGAATAAATCGGTTACGCCGCAAGCTGTGCACAATTGGCTGATCGGGCAATCTATTCCTACGGCGGATAAAATCGACACTTTGGCCAAATGGCTGGGCAGCACACCGGAATGGTTGCGCCACGGGCGTATGTCTCACGGGGATGGGGCTTTAGCGCAGGAAGAGCTTTTGCTGTTGCAGCTGTTTCGTGACTTGTCGCCGGAAAAACAAAAAGCTTTGCTGATGATGTTGCATGAATTCCGTTGAATACCCATGAAAAATGCCCCAACAAAGGGGCTTTTTGTATTTATCAAAACAGGCCGTCTGAAAGCGTGAACTGCACCCCAAAAGTTGGACACCCCCATCCAACCCATAAAGGTGCAGTTTTCTTATGAACAAATATACCGTAGACTTCAAATACCAAGCCGTTATGCATTACTACCGCATTCGAAGCCAGCAGCTCACCGCCGACGCATTTCGAATGTCCCGCACCCACCTACGCCGCTGGATTGCCGCCTACGAGCAAGGCGGACTCGCGGCACTCGAGCATCCCCAAGCCATGGCCGACAAAAAAACCAACCCCTTTATTGCCGACAAACCCGATAAAGAAAAAACACAGGATGAGCTATTGCAAGAAGTGGGCTACCTCAGAGCCGAGGTCGCCTATCTAAAAAAGCTCGAAGCCCTTTTTCCTCAGAAGACAGCAACGCCAAAAAAGCGCAAATCATCGAAGCATTAAGGGCAAACCATCCCCTCAAATACCTGCTCCCTGCCGCAGATATCGAACGAAGCAGCTTTTACTTCAGCCGGAAGCGCAACCAGAAGCCCGACAAAGACCTGGCCGACATGCAAACCGTTCGTGCCGTTTACGACCAACACAAAGGCCGTTACGGCGCCCGCCGCATTGCCGCCGCCTTATCGTGGAACAAGAAAAAAGCAGAACGGCTGATGAAGAAAATGAATTTAAAAGCCATTGTCCGAGAGAAGCGAAAATACTACCCGCCGGCCATGGGCGAAGTGTCCGAAAACCTGCTGAACCGCAACTTCAGCGCCGAGAAGCCCGATGAAAAGTGGCTGACCGATGTGACCGAGTTTAAATGCGACGGCCAAAAGCTGTATCTGTCGCCGATACTGGACCTGTATAACCGCGAAATCCGCAGCTACCACCTATCGCGCCGCCCCAACAGCGAAATGGTGGCCACCATGCTGTCGCAGGCCGTGGCGCAACTGGGCGCGCAAAAGCCGATGCTGCACTCCGACCAAGGCGTGCTCTACCGCTGCCGCGCCTACCGCGCGCAATTGGCAGAAGCCGAAATCACCCAAAGCATGTCGCGCAAAGGCAACTGTTGGGACAATGCGCCGATGGAGAGCTTTTTTGCGGTGCTGAAAACGGAATGTTTCCACAACCGCACATTTGCTTCGATAGAGGCATTGGAAGCGGAAATACACGAGTATATCCGCTACTACAACCATGACAGATTGAGTTTGAAATTGAAAAAACTGAGTCCTGTGGCATACAGAACCCAGTTTGCAACCGCCGCTTGAAGAATGATTGATTTAGTGGCTTAAAAATGTCCAAGATTGTGGGGGCAGTTCAAGCGTTCAGACGGCCTCTGCAATCAGTTTGCGTTATTTGCTTTTGCGGCAGGTGTCTACCTTCATCAGGCTGTAAACCCCGCACCAGCCGAACAAGCCGCTGATAAGCAAGGGCAAGCCCAGCCAGCCCCACATGGTTTCAGGCCCGGTAAACACCAGCGAAATCAGCAGCAAGCCGATCACGATGCGGATGATGCGGTCGATTGTGCCTACATTTTTGCAGCCCATGCCTCTCTCCTTTCCGGTTGATTATTCATTATATTTCAGTCGGATAGGCCGTCTGAATCTTCATTTTCATCATAGCACAATCTTCTCATATCATAAACAGCAATTGCCGTTTGCGCCGTAAGAATCTACAATGCTTTTTATGAATATCCATGCCCCTATATCTCTGCCTGAGATGCTGAAAAACACCGAAAAAGCCGCGGCGCTGCTGAAATTGATTGCGCATCCGCACCGGCTGATGATTTTGTGCCTGCTGCTGGAGAGCGAGAAAAACGTGACCGATTTGGTGGAAGCCGTGGGCATCAACCAAACGGCGGTGTCCAACCATTTGGCCAAGCTGCGCAGCGCCGGCGTGGTGGAATTCACGCGCTATCACCGTGTGCTGCAATACCGGCTTACCTCGAAAGAGTTGGAAGCCATTATCGCCACGCTGCATGATTTGTATTGCAGCAGCGAAAAGTAAATTTTTTTATTAGGGTTGCCGCATGGTTGCAGCCGCTCAGGCCGTCTGAAACATGCTGCGGCCTTTTTTATTTTGACGGAATCTTCATGAAAATCGCCACCTGGAACATCAATTCTCTCAATGTGCGCCTGACGCAAGTGCAAGACTGGCTGCAACAACACCAACCCGATGTGTTGGTGTTGCAGGAATTAAAGCTCGATCAAAACAAATATCCCGCCGCCGCCTTCCAGCTCTCGGGCTGGCACACGGCTTGGAGCGGCCAGAAAACCTATAACGGCGTGGCCATTATCAGCAAACACAAATTGGCCGATGTGCACACCGGCCTGCCCGGCCTGCCCGATGACCCGCAACGGCGGGTAATTGCCGCCACGGTAAACGGTGTGCGTGTGGTCGATGTGTATTGTGTTAACGGCGAAGCGCTGGGCAGTGAAAAATTCGATTACAAACGCCGCTGGTTTGCCGCGCTGGCCGATTTTATCCGCGATGAAATGAGCCGCCACGAAAAATTAGTGCTTTTGGGCGATTTCAATATTGCGCCGGCCGATAATGATGTGTACGACCCGGAAAAATGGCATGAGCAGATTCACTGTTCCAGCGAAGAGCGCGGCTGGTTTCAAAATCTGCTTGCGCTGGGTCTCACCGACGGCCTGCGTCATATCCATCCCGCAGCGGTGATGTACACCTGGTGGGACTATCGCGGCGCCATGTTTCAACGCAAACTCGGTCTGCGCATCGACCATATTCTGGTGTCGGCCGCCATGCGCGATGTACTGCAAGATGTTCAGGTGGATAATGAAGCGCGCGCGCAAGAGCGCCCCAGCGATCATGCGCCGGTGTGGGCTGAGTTTGCGCTCTAATCTTTTTGCCCACAGGCCGTCTGAAACCCCCTTTCAGACGGCCTGTGTAATTTCGGGTTAAGCGAACTTTTATTTGGGAAAAATGTCGGCTATAGTGAAAAACGTTACACGCGCGATATTGCGCAAATGTTGACTATGAACAATCGGGCAGCTTGCCCGATTTGCCCACACCTTTGAAAGGATGTTTCATGAAAATGTTCAAACCCGTAACCTTGGCCGTGATGGCAGCCTCTTTGGCACTCACCGGCTGCGTCACCAATGCCGCCGGCGAGCAGCAGGCCAGCAAAACCGCCGTGTATGGCTTGGGCGGCGCGGCTGTGTGCGGCATTATCGGTGCGCTCACCCACGGCGGCAAAGGCGCGCGCAATTCTGCCCTGGCTTGCGGCGCGGTGGGTGCCGGCATCGGCGGCTATATGGATTATCAAGAGCACAAGCTGCGTGAAAGCCTGGCCAACACCGGCGTGGACGTGCAGCGCGAAGGCAACCAAATCAAGCTGGTAATGCCCGACAGCATCACCTTTGCCACCAACAGCGCCGCTTTGAGCACCGCTGCCCAAGATGCGCTGGCCAAAGCTGCGCAAACGCTGGTGCAATATCCCGACACCACCTTAACCGTGGCCGGCAACACCGACAACACCGGCTCTGATGCCATCAACAATCCGCTCTCGCTGCGCCGCGCCCAATCGGTGGCGGGCTACCTCAACCAGCGCGGCGTGGCCACTTCGCGCCTCACCACCGTGGGCAACGGCTCGCGCCAACCGGTTGCGTCTAATGCCACACCCGAAGGCCGCGCCCAAAACCGCCGCGTTGAAATCTTGATCAACCCCGACCAAGCTGCCGTACGCGCTGCCCAGCAGCAGCAACAGCAACAATAAACCGGCATATGCACCGAGGCCGTCTGAAACTTTTTCAGACGGCCTTTGTATTTTATGCAGGCTCGTGGTTTCATGCGTACGATTACGCCGCCTTTGGGCGGTGTGCGTACCTGCGGCAGCAAACGTAGGTACTATTAGCTTTGTCCAAACAAAGCGTAATCCTACACATGACGCATAAATGCCGTCTGAAACTTTTTTCAGACGGCATCGTTTTATTTTCTGCATTCAAAGCGAAACAGCGCAACAAGCCTATTTTTAACAACCGTTATTATCCGTCACCCGCCGCCCCGCGGCCTTCCCCTTCCTCACGGCTGCTTTTGGCATGCACGCTGAAATCGGCCAAGGTGATGTTCATGGCGTTGAGGCACGGCGCCATAATCTGCTCCACCGCATCGTTCACATAATCTTGTTGGATGTGCGCGGGGCGGTACACAAACAATTTAAACAAATCATCCAATTCGATGCTGGCGGCATTGGTTTTCAACACCCAGCCTTGCCGCCCTTGATACACATAGCCGTGGCGCGCCAGCTTTTCCAGCAAATCGCCCAATTCATCGTAGCCCATATTGATGTGGTTGCGAAAATCCTGCACCAGCAGCGCACGGCCTTGCGGCTGCGCATCATCGAGCAGCAGCAGGATTTTCAACACATCGTCAAAGCGCCCCTGTGTACCCAAATGGCGGCGGAAAGCCTCGCCCTGCCAATACGACAGCGCAGCGGTAAACACCGCGCCGGTGAGCACCAGCATCCACAATAAATTCAGCCACAGCAAAAACACCGGTATCGCCGCAAATGCGCCGTAAATCAGCGTGTAGCTGTTAAACGTGCCGATATACCAGGCAAAAAGCGCGCGCGCGGCCTCCAGCAGCACCGCCGTTACCGCCGCGCCCACCAGCGCCTGGCGCGCGGGCACATAGCGGTTGGGCACGAGCCGGTAGAGCAGCCACAAAATCACCGTGCTGAATAAAATCGACGAGCCGGTGCGCAACACGCCGGTGAGAAAGGGAAACATTTCATCCACCCGGCTTTGCTGCAGCATCAATGTCCAAGCCGTCAGGCTCAGGCCGATGGCCAAGGGGCCGAAAGTGAGCAGCGCCCAATACACCAAAAACTGCGTCCACAGCGGTCGCTCGCTCTGCACGCGCCAAATGCGGTTAAAGGTTTGGTCGATGGTGCGGATCAACAGCAGCGAAGTCACCACCAGCATCACAATGCCGATAGCGGTAAGGTTGCTGGCCTTGCCTTTAAACTGATTGATGTAGTCGAACAACACCCCCGCGCCCTGCGGCACGATGGTTTGGTTGATAAAGCGCACAAACGAATCAGAAAGCGTGTCAAACATCGGAAAAGCCGACACCACCACCAAAGTCACCGTGAGCACCGGCACCAGCGCCAGCAGCGTGGTAAAGGTGAGGCTGGCCGACACTTGCGGCACCCGCACCTCATCGAAGCGTTTCCACAAAAACACCATAAACCCCGCAAAACGCGTGCGACACAAATCTTGCCACCAGCCCAGATTCAGCATAATCTTCCTTTTTTCGATATCAACCTATTGTAACGGAAACCCAACCATGAGCCAAAAAAGCCTGCCCATTCTTGTGCTTTACTACACCCAGCACGGCGCCACCCTCAATCTGGCGCGCGAAATCGCCCGCGGCATCAACAGCGTGGCCGGCTGCGAGGCCGTGTTGCGCACCGTGCCCAAAGTGTCTGCCGTGTGCGAAGCCGTGGCCGCCGACATTCCGGCCGAAGGCGCGCCTTATGCCACCGCCGCCGATTTTAAAAACTGCGCCGCGCTGGCCTTGGGCAGCCCCACCCGCTTCGGCAACATGGCCGCCGCCATGAAATATTTTCTCGACGGCACCATCGCCCAATGGCTCTCGGGCGAATTAATCGGCAAGCCCGCCACGGTGTTCACCAGCACCGCCAGCCAGCACGGCGGCCAAGAATCCACCCTGCTCACCATGATGCTGCCGCTCTTGCACCACGGCATGCTCATCAGCGGCGTGCCCTTCAGCGAAGCCGCGCTCAGCCACACCCACAGCGGCGGCACACCTTATGGTGCTTCACACGTCGCCGGCAGCGAGGGCAAACCCGATTTGAGTAAAGACGAGCAGCAAATCGCCTTTGCCCAAGGCAAAAGGCTGGCAGAGCTGGCTTTAAAGCTGGCCGATTAAACGAAATGTTTTCAGACGGCCTCTGATGGCAGTCGGCAATCAGGCCGTCTGAAACACCACACAGGAACCTTTATGAACCCGCAACACACCCCGCTGCAAAGCGCACCGGTATTGCAAACGGCGCTCGCCCACCGCTCCATCCGCAAATTCACCGGCGCGCCCATCGCGCCCGAGCAGCTCGCCGCCATTTTGGAAGCCGGCCGCGCCGCTTCTTCTTCCAGCTTTTTACAGGCCGTGCACATCGTGCGCATCACCGACCCCGAAATCCGCAAAAGCCTGCGCGCGGTCGGCTCCGACCAGCACTACATCGAAACCTGCGCCGAATTTTTGGTGTTTTGCATGGACTTTGCCAAACACAAGCAAATCGCGCCCGATGCCCAAGTGGGCTGGAGCGAAGTGGCGCTCATCGGTGCCATTGATGCCGGCATTATGGCGCAAAACATGATTCTGGCCGCCGAATCGCTGGGGCTGGGCGGCGTGTATATCGGCAGCCTGCGCAACAATGTGCGCCGCGTGGCCGAATTGCTCGATTTGCCCGAATATGTGATGCCGCTTTTCGGCATGTGCCTGGGTCACCCCGATCAAGACCCGCTGCCGCGCCCGCGTCTGCCTTTGGGCTGCATGGTTTCGGAAAACCAATATGAAGCCATGAGCATGGCCGATTTTGCCCACTACAATGCCGTGGTGAAAGATTATTATCAGCGCCGCAGCAATCTGGATTTGGATTGGGAAGCACAAATCCGCGCCACACTCTGCCGCGAAGTGCGCCCCGATATCCTGCCTTTTTTGCAGCAACAAGGCTTTGTTAAAAAGTAATACCGATTTAAAGGCTTTAAAGGCCGTCTGAAAAAGGCCGTCTGAAAGCGTATACACGCTTTCAGACGGCCTTTACACATCTTTTCCCGCCCCGCAAACGGCGGCAAGCGCAAATATGCTATTTTCCCAAAACCAATCGCACGCGTGTTTGCCCGACTTGCATTGGTTTACTGTTTTCATAATAAAAATTAAATCGAATATATAGTTTTAATAGCTTAAATTATTCTGTATAGTCAAAGCCGTATCTCCCACAACCCTACCAAGGAGTTTTACCATGAGCGAGCAGAAAAAATGCCCGGTGAGCCATCTCACCACCGATTTCGGCGCCCCCGTTGTCGACAACCAAAACAGCATGACCGCAGGCCCGCGCGGCCCTTTGCTGGCACAAGATGTGTGGCTGAATGAAAAATTGGCCAATTTTGTGCGCGAAGTGATTCCCGAGCGACGCATGCATGCCAAAGGCTCAGGCGCTTTCGGCACTTTCACGGTAACAAAAGACATCACTCAATACACCCGCGCCGCCATCTTTAGCAAAGTGGGCAAAAAAACCGACATGTTCGCCCGCTTTACCGCCGTGGCGGTTGAGCGCGGTGGTGCCGATGCCGAGCGCGACATCCGCGGCTTTGCGCTGAAGTTTTACACTGAAGAAGGCAACTGGGATATGGCGGGCAACAACACGCCCGTGTTTTTCCTGCGCGACCCGCTCAAATTTGAAGACCTCAATCGCGTGGTGAAACGCGACCCGCGCACCAATATGCGCAGCGCGCGCAACAACTGGGATTTTTGGACGCTGCTGCCCGAAGCCTTCCACCAAGTAACCATCGTGATGAGCGACCGCGGCATTCCGAAAAGCTACCGCCACATGCACGGCTTCGGCTCGCACACTTATAGCTTTATCAATGCCGAAAACGAGCGCTTTTGGGTGAAATTCCACTTCCGCACCCAGCAAGGCATTGAAAACCTCAGCAATGCCGAAGCCGAAGCCCTGATCGGCAAAGACCGCGAAAGCCACCAGCGCGATTTATACGAAGCCATCGAGCGCGGCGAATTTCCGAAGTGGAAAATGTATGTGCAAATTATGCCCGAAGCCGAGGCCGAAAAAGTGCCTTACCACCCCTTCGACCTCACCAAAGTGTGGCCCAAAGGCGATTACCCGCTGATTGAAGTGGGCGAATTCGAGCTTAATAAAAATCCGGAAAACTTCTATGCCGATGTGGAACAAGCCGCCTTCTCGCCCAGCAATTTGGTGCCCGGCATCAGCGTGTCGCCCGATAAAATGCTGCAAGCGCGTCTGTTTAACTATCCCGATGCGCAGCGCTACCGCTTGGGGGTGAATTATCACCAAATTCCCGTTAATGCCGCCCGCTGCCCCGTGCACAGCAACCACCGCGACGGCACCACACGCGTTGACGGCAACTACGGCAGCACCCTGCACTATGAGCCCAACAGCTTCGGCCAATGGCAAGAGCAGCCGCAATATGCCGAGCCGCCGCTGAAAATCAACGGCGATGCCGCGCACTGGAATTTCCGCGAAGACGACAGCGATTATTTCAGCCAACCGCGTGCGCTGTTTAACTTGATGAATGCCGCGCAAAAGCAAGCGTTGTTTGACAACACCGCCGCTGCCATGGGCGATGCGCCCGACTTCATCAAATACCGCCACATCCGCAACTGCAACGCCTGCGACCCGGCCTATGGCGAGGGCGTGGCCAAAGCGCTCGGCCTCACCGTGGCCGATGCCCAAGCCGCCCGCGCCAGTGACCCCGCGCAAGGCCAACCGGGCTTGCTGTAAACACATCCGCCCGAAAGGAGCACGATATGAGCATGTGGAGCGACATCTGCGAATGGCTGCCCGATTGGGCGGACAAAAAAGCGCAATAAGCCGATAGAGCAAAGGCCGTCTGAATGTGATAAAAATGTTCAGACGGCCTTTTTATGCCTATTCAAATCAAACATCATTTTTTAATCGTGAAAATGCCAAGCGTGCACATCAAAGGCCGTCTGAAAACCATTTCAAGCCGCCGCAAAATGCGCTACGATGCCGCTTTGATTACCGTTATTTTTCAGACGGCCTTATTGAATTCAGGCCGGCTGAAACCATTTGCAGCCCATACCGATTCAAGAAAGCACGCCCATCATGGCTCAAACCGTTCATTACTTAAAAGATTACCAAGCCCCCGATTTCAAAATTCTGCAAACCGATTTGCGCTTTGACGTGGCCGACCCGCACACCACCGTGCACGCCCGCTTGCTGATTGCGCCGCAGCAAAACGGCGCGCCGCTGGTGCTAAACGGCTCGGCCGAATTATGCTCGCTCAAGCTCGATGGCGAACCTTTGCCCGAATCGGCTTATCGTTTGGCCGATGACACGCTGGTGATTCCCCACACGCCGTCTGAAAGCTTCGTGCTCGAAATCGAAACCCGCCTGCTGCCTTACGACAATAAATCACTGATGGGGCTTTATGGCTCAAGCGGCAATCTCTACACCCAATGCGAGCCGGAAGGTTTCCGCAAAATCACCTATTATCCCGACCGCCCCGATGTGATGAGCAAATTCACCACCACCATTATTGCCGACAAAAAACGCTATCCGGTGCTGCTCTCCAACGGCAACAAAGTCGACAGCGGCGATTTGGAAGGCGGCCGCCATTGGGTGAAATGGCTCGATCCCTTTGCCAAACCGAGCTATCTGTTTGCGCTGGTGGCAGGCAACTTGGCCGCCACGCGCGACACCTTCACCACGCAAAGCGGCAAAAACGTGGCGATTGAGTTTTACACCAGCGAAGCAGACAAAGCCAAAGTGCCTTTTGCGGTGCAATCGCTGAAAAACGCCATGCAATGGGACGAAACCCGCTTCGGCCTCGAATACGATCTCGATATCTATATGGTGGTGGCCGTGGGCGACTTTAATATGGGCGCGATGGAAAACAAAGGCCTGAATATTTTCAACACCAAATATGTGCTGGCCGACAGCCGCACCGCCACCGATGCCGATTTCGAGGGCATAGAATCGGTAATCGGCCACGAATATTTCCACAACTACACCGGCAACCGCGTAACCTGCCGCGACTGGTTTCAATTGTCGCTCAAAGAAGGCCTCACCGTGTTTCGCGACCAAGAATTCTCGGGCGACCGCGCCAGCCGTGCCGTGCGCCGCATCGAAAACGTGAGCCTCTTGCGCCAATTGCAGTTTGCCGAAGACGCAGGCCCCATGGCGCATCCGGTGCGCCCCGCATCTTATGAAGAAATGAACAATTTCTACACCATGACCGTGTATGAAAAAGGCGCAGAAGTGGTGCGCATGTATCACACCATGCTCGGCGAAGCAGGCTTTCAAAAAGGCATGCAGCTTTATTTCAAACGCCACGACGGCCGCGCCGTCACCTGCGACGATTTCCGCGCCGCCATGGCCGATGCCAATGAAACCGACCTCAGCCAATTTGCCTTGTGGTATAGCCAAGCCGGCACGCCCGTGCTCGACATTACAGGCCGTCTGAACGCGGCGGACAACACCTTCACCCTCAACATCAAGCAAACCATTCCCGCCACGCCCGATATGGCGGAAAAACAGCCGATGCTGATACCGGTGAAAATCGGTTTGTTAAACCAACAAGGCGAAGCGGTGGCATTTGGGCCGTCTGAAAGCGCCGAAGTGCAAACCGAAGCTGTGTTGCTGCTCAATCAAGCCGAGCAGCAATTTGTGTTGCACGGCGTGAATGAAGCCGTGGTGCCCTCGCTTTTGCGCGGCTTTTCCGCGCCCGTGCAGCTGAATTACCCTTATAGCGATGCCGATTTGAGCCTGCTGCTCGCCCACGACAGCGACCCTTTCGCCCGCTGGGAAGCCGGCCAAACGCTCTACCGCCGCGCCATATCCGCCAATCTTGCCGCCATCGAAGCCGGCGCGCCCCTGCCTGAACACAGCGGCCTGATTCACGCGTTCAAACACATGCTCAAGCAGGAAATCGACCCCGCTTTCAAAGCCATGCTGCTGCGCGCACCGGCCACCGCCGAATTGTGGGAAGGCGCAGACAACATCAACCCGCTGCATTACCACGAAGCGCGTGAAGCCCTGCTCGATGCCATCGCCAAAGCCTGCCTTGAGAATCTGGTGTATATCCGCACTTGGGCGCTGGCGCAGGAAGAAGCCAGCGGCCTGGCCGCGCCTTACGAATACCACCCCGGGCTCGCCGGCGTGCGCGCGCTTTTGGCCGCCACCCGCCTCTACACCATACGCGAAGAGCGCCACGGCATGATGGAAATGGCCGCTTATTCGGGCGAGCAGGCCGCCAGCCACGAAAAAACCGTGTGCGCGCGCCTGCAAGACTACATCACCCGCTACGAGCAGCTCACCCCCAATATGACCCACGAAATGAGCGTGCTCAACACCGTCAACCACCTCGAAGAGAGCGGCCGCAACCACTTGCTGAACCAATTCGCCGAGCGCTACGCCGATGATGCGCTGGTGATGGACAAATATTTCATCCTGATAGGCGCCAGCCACCGAGCCGACACGCTTGAGCAAGTGCAAAGCGCCTTGCACCACCCCAAATTCAACCTCGAAAACCCCAACAAAGCCCGCGCGCTCTTGGGCAGCTTCACCCGCAACGTGCCGCATTTTCATGCCGAAAACGGCAGCGGCTATGCCTTTATCGCCGAAAAAGTGATGCAGATTGATGCGTTTAACCCGCAAGTGGCCGCGCGGCTGGTGCAGGCGTTCAACCTCTGCCACAAGCTCGAGCCCAAGCGCCGCGCGCTCGTGAAAATGCAGCTCGAGCGCATCGCCGGCATGGATAATCTGTCGAAAGATGTGGCCGAGATTGTGGGCAAGATTTTGGCTTGATGCGCCAAAGCCAAACCCCAAAGGCCGTCTGAAAAAGGATAAGCTGCACCGATTTGGCGCGCCCGCTTTCAGACGGCCTTTCTTTACACCGCCCGGCCAAGCAACCGCCCCACCTGTGATACCCATTCAAAAAAGTAAGCTTACAAGGCGGAAGCCTGCGACAGTACAGATATAGTGGCATGAATGAAAAACTTATACAAAAATAAGAAATTTAGCATCATGTGCAGGGTGTGTGGCGCAGCCACGCACGCGGTTTAAACGGCTTCTGCATATGGCTTGCTACATGCGCCTGTATAAGTTTTTCTTTCATTCCACTATAGTACGGCAAGGCGAAACAACGCAGTAAGGTTATTTTTTTGGATTGGTATTAAAATGACTTTTTTCCCAACAACCGACCAACACCATGCCCGACACCCTCACCCACACCGCCGCCAAGCTCGGCGAGCACGCCCAATCCGATTTCGGCCACTACGCCAGCATGATGGGCAGCGTGCACGAAATGATTGAAGCCTTTTGGCAGCGCGTGCCCTATCTTTTGCTCGCGCTGCTGCTCTTTATCGTGTTTTGGCTCTTCGCCAAAATCTTCAAAAAGCTGGCCGTGCGCCTGCTCTCGGCGCGGCTGGCCAACCGGCTCAACCTGCTTTTGGTGTTGCAGCGCATCGGCAGCGCGCTGATTATTTTCACCGGCTTTCTGATTGCCATGATGGTGGCCATTCCCGGCTTCACCCCCGGCCAGCTGGTGAGCGCGCTGGGCATCGGCTCGGTGGCCATCGGTTTTGCCTTTAAAGATATTTTCCAAAACCTGCTCTCGGGCATTTTGCTGCTGCTCAACGAGCCGTTTAAAATCGGCGAACGCATTGTCAACGGCAGCTTCGAGGGCACGGTGGAAACCATCGAAATCCGCGCCACCACCCTGCGCACCGACGACGGGCGGCGCATCGTGATTCCCAATGCGCAATTGTTTACCTCACCGGTAACGGTCAACACCCTCAATGGCCGCCACCGCCTCTCCGCCACCTTCACCCTGCCCGCCGGTGCCGATGCAGGCGCGCTGAAAGCGAAAATCATCGCCAAGCTGCACAATGAATGCGCCGCTTTTGTGTTTGAGCCCGAAATCGCCCTCACCGCCATCGGCAGCAGCGAAACGCTGGTGCTGCGCTGGTGGAGCGGCGATGGCCGCGACAATGATCAAACGCAAGACCGCGTGCTCTCCTGCATCAGCCCGCTGCTTGACTCAGCCGACAGCGGCCAAGCCGATGCCGATCCAGCGGAGAGCTCTTAATATCTTGCCAGCATATCTTGCCAGCCGAATGAAAAAACCAAGGCCGTCTGAAAGCTTTTCAGACGGCCATTCGTTTTATCCATATTAAATATTTTTTATTCTAGAGGCTGCTCACACAATTTATCCGCGAATAATACCAATTCAAAAAAGTAAGCTAACAAGGCGGCGAGCCGCAGACAGTACAGATAGGACGGCAAGGCGAGACAACGAAGTTAGGTTATTTTTTTGGATTGGTATAAAATGCAGCAGGCACGCTTTTGAGCCAAAAAATTGCCGCGTGATGAATGGTAAACAAACCCTAAACAGCAAACGCCCCACGCGCCTCTTTAGCCAAATCGATAAACGCACGCAAAGCGGCGGTGATGTGGCGCTGGCGCGGGTAATACAGGCAGAGCCCGTCATACACCGGCGTCCAATCCGGCAAAAGCTGCACCAGCCGCCCGCTTTGCAGATGCTCGCACACATAACCTTCATACACATAAGCAATGCCCACGCCGTGCAGCGCGGCTTCGGCCATCAAAAGCGGGCTGTCGAGCGTGAGCGGGCCGCCCACATCCAGCACCACCGATTTGCCGTCGCGCTCGAATTCCCAACGGTAAAGCTTGCCGCTGGTGAAGCGGTAGCGTATGCAGGCATGGCTCAGCAAATCGTGCGGCGTTTGCGGCACCGCATTTTGGCGCGCCAGATAATCGGGCGAACACACCACCAGCAGGCGCACATCCGGCCCCAGCCGCACCGACACCATATCCTGCGGCACCGCTTCGGCTAGGCGGAAGCCCACATCAAAGCCATCGGCCACAATATCAATCAGGCGCGCATCGGTTACCAAATCGATGTGCATCTGCGGATAGCGGCGCAGATATTCGATAATCACCGGTTGCAACATCTCTTCGGCCGCCCGCTCGGCGATGTTGAGCCGCAGCGTGCCGCTTAACGTGTCGCTCGAATCGTTGGCCTCGCTCATGGCATCACGGATTTCCTGCAAAGCCGGCTTCACCCGCGCCAAAAATTGCTCGCCCGCCTTGGAAAGCGCCACGCTGCGGGTGGTGCGGTTAAACAGGCGCACGCCCAGCTTGGCTTCCAGATTGTTCACCGCATGGCTCAGAGCCGATGGCGACATATCCAGTTCCACCGCCGCAGCACGAAAGCCGCCCATCTCGGCCACCGTCATCACAATCTGCAATTCAAATAATCCGGTTTTCTGCATTGTTTTGCTTTCTGCATGAATTTGTTCGAAAAAAGCCTTATTCCCCAAATGTTGCCCCGCCATTATACTAAAAGCTTCATTAATCAAGTTGCAAACAGGAGCGCATCATGACACAAAAAGTTTGGCTGATCACCGGCGCATCACGCGGCTTCGGCCACATCTGGGCCAAAGCCGCACTGGCACGCGGCGACAAAGTGGCCGCCACCGCTCGCAAATTAAGCGCATTGGACGAATTGAAACAAACCTACGGCGATGCTTTCCTGCCGTTGGTGCTGGATGTGACCGACCGCGATGCCGTGTTTGCCGCTGTGGCGCAAGTGCAGCAGCATTTCGGCCGCCTGGATGTGGTGGTTTCCAACGCCGGCTTCGGCTACATGGCCGCCATTGAAGAAGCCGAAATCGACGACACCCGCGCCACTTTCGAAACCAATGTGTTCGGCACCTTGGCCGTGATGCAGGCCGCCATTCCGATTATGCGCGCACAAGGCAGCGGCCACATTCTGCCCGTGAGCAGCGTGGCCGGCCTCGTGGCCATGCCCACTTCCGGCATTTACGAAGCAGCCAAATTCGCCGTGGAAGGCATGGCCGAAGCGCTGGCCGCCGAAGTGGCGCCTTTCGGTATACATGTCACCATCATCGAGCCGGGCGGCTACGCCACCGACTTTTTGAGCGGCACATCGCTGAAAACCGCACCGGCCATCGCCGCCTACGATGACTTGCGCGCCCAATTGGCCGCCATGCTCACGCCCGACAGCCTGGGCAAGCCCGAAGCCAGCGCCGAAGCCATTTTAAAAGTGGCAGACGCCCCCAACCCGCCGCTGCGCCTGATTTTGGGCGATTTGCTGCCGCTGGTTAAAGATGTGTATGCCCAACGCATCCAAACTTGGGAAGAATGGGACGATGTGGCGCGCGCTGCCAAAGGCTGATGTGATTGCTGCAAACCATCAATCAAGGCCGTCTGAAAGGTTTTCAGACGGCCTTGATTTGTCATGCCTGTTCAAAGTCAATGTTGTGGTGTAAGCATGTGTACGATGGCGCCGCTTATGGGCGGCGTGCGTGCCTATAGTGGAGTGCAGGAAAAAGTGATACAAAACTACGCGCCATAACGGCGTAGCTTGGGTTGATAAATCCAAGGTTTCAGACGGCCTGCGGGCTTATTGGGTTTTCAACCCAATAAGCCCGTTGTGTCACTTTTTCTTGCATTCCACTATACACGCTATTGCCGCCCACAAAAAAGAGCGCTTTTCAGCGCTCTTTTGGCAGGTGATTCAAAAAGATCAGTCTTTTTTGTCTTTCACTTCTTCGAATTCGGCATCCACCACATCATCGTTGCCTTTGGCTGCGCCGGCATCGGCTTGAGCCGCGCCTTCTTCGCCGGCTTGTGCTTCGGCCTGTGCTTGGGCATACACCATTTCGCCCAATTTTTGGCTGGCTGCGCCCAAGGCTTCGGCTTTGGCGTCGATATCGGCTTTGTCTTCGCCTTTCACCGCTTCTTCGGTGGCTTTCACCGCGTCTTCGATTTTGGCTTTTTCATCAGCATCGAGTTTGTCGCCATAATCGGCCAGCGATTTTTTCACAGAGTGCACCAAGGCTTCGGCCTGGTTGCGTGAAGCCACGAGCTCGGTGAGCTTTTTATCTTCCTCGGCATTGGCTTCGGCATCTTTCACCATGCGTTCGATTTCTTCTTCGCTCAGGCCGGAAGAGCCTTGGATGGTGATTTTCGATTCTTTGCCGGTGCCTTTGTCTTTGGCAGACACATGCAAAATGCCGTTTGCATCAATATCGAAGGTCACTTCGATTTGCGGCATGCCGCGCGGTGCGGGTGCGATGTCGCCCAAATTGAAGTTGCCCAGCGATTTGTTGGCCGATGCGCGCTCGCGCTCGCCTTGCAGCACGTGGATGGTTACGGCGCTTTGGTTGTCTTCTGCGGTAGAGAAGGTTTGCGAAGCTTTGGTGGGGATGGTGGTGTTTTTCTGAATCAGTTTGGTCATCACACCGCCCATGGTTTCAATGCCGAGCGACAAGGGGGTAACGTCGAGCAGCAACACATCGCTGCGGCCGCCGCTCAGCACTTCGCCCTGAATCGCAGCACCCACGGCCACGGCTTCATCGGGGTTCACATCTTTGCGCGGCTCTTTGCCGAAGAAGGCTTTCACGGCTTCTTGCACTTTGGGCATACGGCTTTGGCCGCCGACCAAAATCACATCGTCGATTTCGTTCACATTCAGGCCGGCATCTTTCACAGCGGTTTTACACGGCTCGATTGAACGCGCAATCAAATCTTCCACCAAGCTTTCGAATTTGGCGCGAGTGATTTTCATCGCCAAGTGTTTCGGGCCGGTGGCATCCATGGTGATGTAGGGCAGGTTGATTTCGGTTTGCTGCGCGCTCGACAATTCGATTTTGGCTTTTTCAGCCGCTTCTTTGAGGCGTTGCAAGGCCATTACGTCTTTTTTCAAATCGATGCCTTGATCTTTTTTGAACTCATCAATGATGTAGTCGATCAGGCGTTGGTCGAAATCTTCGCCGCCGAGGAAAGTGTCGCCGTTGGTGGCCAGCACTTCAAACTGTTTGTCGCCGTCGAGGTTGGCGATTTCGATAATGGAAATATCGAAAGTGCCGCCGCCCAAGTCGTAAACGGCGATTTTGCGGTCTTTGCTGTCGCCTTTATCCATGCCGAAAGCCAGCGCGGCTGCGGTCGGTTCGTTGATGATGCGTTTTACATCTAGGCCTGCGATGCGGCCGGCGTCTTTGGTGGCTTGGCGTTGGCTGTCGTTGAAATAGGCAGGCACGGTAATCACGGCTTCGGTAACGGGCTCGCCCAAATAAGCTTCGGCGGCCTGCTTCATTTTACGCAGCACTTCGGCCGACACTTGCGGCGGCGACAATTCTTTGCCTTGCGCTTTCACCCAAGCATCGCCGTTGCCGGCTTTGATGATGTCAAACGGCATCAAGTCGATGTCTTTTTGCACTTCTTTGTCGTCGAATTTGTGGCCAATCAGGCGTTTGACGGCATAAATGGTGTTTTTGGCATTGGTGACGGCTTGGCGTTTGGCCGGGGTGCCGACGAGGATTTCGCCGCCGTCGAGATAGGCGATTACGGAAGGCGTGGTGCGCGCGCCTTCGGCATTTTCGATGACTTTGGTTTGGCCGTTTTCAGAAATAGCCAAGCATGAGTTGGTGGTACCCAAGTCGATACCGATTACTTTTGCCATAGTGTATAGCTCCTTTAAGAAACAGATAATGGAATATTCCGGCGGGCGCTTCGCCCTGTCGGGGTAAAAATAAGGCGGGTTTGCTGCTTTTCAAGTGCCGGCACGCAAATTTTTTCGGCCGGATAATTATTTTTAATTCAAGTGCTTGATTTACTTATCCACAAGCTTGAAATCATGCTTTTGAATAATGTTTCAGACGGCCTGCAAACCAGCATCAAGGCCGTCTGAACAGCGTGCGCCGGATAAAGCGCCACACGCGATGCCCTCAGGCCTGCTCTTCGCCGCCTTTGGCCACGGCCACCATCGCCGGGCGCAACACGCGATCGCTCAGGGCGTAGCCTTTTTTCAGCACATTCACCACGGTGTTGGGCGCTTGCTCGCTCTCCACCGCCTGCATGGCTTGGTGTTGGTGCGGGTCGAGCATATCACCCGGCTGCGGGTTGATGGCTTTGATGTGGGCGTGTTCAAACGCTTTTTCCAATTCGTTCAGCGTCATTTGCACGCCCATTTTCAGGGCATCGAAATTGCCGCTTTGGTCGAGCAGCGCCATTTCTAAATAGTCTTTCACCGGCAGCATTTCAGCGGCGAATTTTTGGCCGGCAAATTTATGCGTGGCCTGGATTTCTTCTTGATGGCGGCGGCGCAGGTTTTGCTCGTTGGCTAGGCTACGCAATTGCTCATCTTTGAGCATGCCCTCAAGCTCTTCCACTTTGGCTTGCAAATCTTCATAAGTGGGTGCGGTTTCGGCCGCTTCAAACACTTGTGCCGCTTCGGCGGCGCTTTCTGCATGGGGCTGTTGGTTTTGTTCGGTCATGGCAGTTATCCTGTGGTGGGAAAATAATAAATTAGATGTGCAAATATATAAGGCCGTCTGAATAATATTCAAGTGTTTTCAGACGGCCTTTTGCTTGCCAAGTTTGCCAAAAAGCCATAAGGTTACGCACACAATAATCAGGCCGTCTGAAAACAAACGGCCGCGCTGCAAAGGAAAAATATTATGTCGAGGCAACAACTCACCCGCATTCAGGGCCGGGCGGTGGCGGAAACCATGCTCGCCGGCTTTAATAAGCACTACCGCCTCTACCGCGAAGTCACCGCGCGTGCCAAAGGTTTGTTTGAAACACGCGATTGGCGCGGCATTCAGGATTTGGTGGCCGAGCGCATCCAGATGTATGACCAGCGCGTGCGCGAGGCGGTGGATGCGCTGCGCCACGAGCACGCGGCCAATGCCTTGAGTGACGAAGTGTGGGCGGCGGCAAAAATCGAATACATCGCGCTTTTGGTCAACCACAAGCAGCCCGAATTGGCGGAAACGTTTTTCAATTCGGTGTCGACCAAGCTTTTGGCCAAAGAGTATTACAACAATCAGTTTATCTTTGTGAAGCCGGCCATCAGCACGGAATATATCGATTCCGATCCGCCCACCTTCAGCTCGTTTTACCCCAGCAAACAAGGCCTGCGCGACTGCCTGCGCGATATTCTCAAGCATTTCGGCTGGCAGGTGCCTTTCGCCCACGCCGCCAAAGACATCAGCAATATTCTGCGCGCAGCGCGGCAGCATTTTCAGAGCGATTGGCCGCCCGAGGAAATGAACCTGCATGTGCAAGTGCTCAACGCGCCTTTTTACCGCAACAAAAGCGCTTATGTGTTTGGCCAGATTATCAACGGCAGCCACCGCCACCCGTTTGCGCTGGCCATTGTGCACAATGCCGATGGGCGGCTGATGGTGGATGCGGCGCTTTTTAACCCGCAGCAAATCGGTGTGTTGTTTTCATTTGCGCGCGCTTATTTTTTGGTGGATATGCCCGTGCCCAGCGGCTATGTGCGCTTTCTCAACAGCATGCTGCCGATGCGCTCGCCCGGCGATCTCTACACATTGGTGGGCTTGCATAAGCAGGGCAAAAACATTTGGTGGCGCGAATTTGTGCAGCATTTGGAATATTCGCACGACCGCTTTATGCTCGCGCCGGGCGTGAAAGGGCTGGTGATGAGCGTGTTTACCCTGCCCTCGTTTCCTTATGTGTTTAAGGTGATTAAAGACAAATTCGGCCCCAATAAAGATTTCGATCAAGAATATGTGCGCCAAAAATACCTGCTGGTGAAAAAACACGACCGCGTGGGGCGCATGGCCGATACGTTGGAATTTCAAAACGTGGCTTTGCCCAAAGCGCGCTGCGACGAAGAATTTCTGCACGAAATGCGCACGCTCGCGCCCAGCCAAATGGAAGAAACCGACGATTGGGTGATTATCAAGCATGTGTATGTGGAATACCGCCTCAAGCCTTTGAATATGTTTATGCAAAAAGCCAAGCCTGCCGAAAAAGCGGCGGCGGTGATCGATTACGGCTATGCGCTCAAAGAGCTGGCTTCGGCCAATATTTTCCCCGGCGACATGCTCTATAAAAATTTCGGCATGACCCGCTTCGGCCGCGTGATTTTCTACGATTACGACGAAATCGAATACATGACCGACTGCAATTTCCGCCCCATTCCGCCCGCGCCGAATCCCGAATATGAAATGTCGGGCGAGGTGTGGTATCCGGTGCACAAAGGCGATGTGTTTCCCGAAGAATTCGGCCCTTTCCTCTTGGGCGAGCCGGATGTGCGGCAAGTGTTTATGCAACACCACAAAGATTTGCTCACGCCCGAATTCTGGCAGGGCAAAAAAGAGCGGCTACTGCAAGGGCTTTATGACGACTTTTACCCTTATCCGCAATCGGCGCGCTTCACGCCCGACAAGCTCGCCAAAGGGCTGGTGGACCGCACTGATGTGTAGCGCGGCGCCCGGCTGATGATTAAACATCAAGGCCGTCTGAAACTTTTGAACTGCACCCCAAAAGTTGGACACCCCCATCCAACCCATAAAGGTGCAGTTTTCTTATGAACAAATATACCGTAGACTTCAAATACCAAGCCGTTATGCATTACTATTGCATTCGAAGCCAGCAGCTCACCGCCGACGCATTTCGAATGTCCCGCACCCACCTACGCCGCTGGATTGCCGCCTACGAGCAAGGCGGACTCGCGGCACTCGAGCATCCCCAAGCCATGGCCGACAAAAAAACCAACCCCTTTATTGCCGACAAACCCGATAAAGAAAAAACACAGGATGAGCTATTGCAAGAAGTGGGCTACCTCAGAGCAGAGGTCGCCTATCTAAAAAAGCTCGAAGCCCTTTTTCCTCAGAAGACAGCAACGCCAAAAAAGCGCAAATCATCGAAGCATTAAGGGCAAACCATCCCCTCAAATACCTGCTCCCTGCCGCAAAGATGGAGCGAAGTAGCTTTTACTTCAGCCGGAAGCGCAACCAGAAGCCCGACAAAGACCTGGCCGACATGCAAACCGTTCGTGCCGTTTACGACCAACACAAAGGCCGTTACGGCGCCCGCCGCATTGCCGCCGCCTTATCGTGGAACAAGAAAAAAACAGAACGGCTGATGAAGAAAATGAATCTGAAAGCCATTGTCCGAGAGAAGCGCAAATACTACCCGCCGGCCATGGGCGAAGTGTCCGAAAACCTGCTGAATCGCAACTTCAGCGCCGAGAAGCCCGATGAAAAGTGGCTGACCGATGTGACCGAGTTTAAATGCGACGGCCAAAAGCTGTATCTGTCGCCGATACTGGACCTGTATAACCGCGAAATCCGCAGCTACCACCTATCGCGCCGCCCCAACAGCGAAATGGTGGCCACCATGCTGTCGCAGGCCGCGGCGCAACTGGGCGCGCAAAAGCCGATGCTGCACTCCGACCAAGGCGTGCTCTACCGCTGCCGCGCCTACCGCGCGCAATTGGCAGAAGCCGAAATCACCCAAAGCATGTCGCGCAAAGGCAACTGCTGGGACAATGCGCCGATGGAGAGCTTTTTTGCGGTGCTGAAAACGGAATGCTTCCACAACCGCACATTTGCTTCGATAGAGGCATTGGAAGCGGAAATACACGAGTATATCCGCTACTACAACCATGAAAGATTGAGTTTGAAATTGAAAAAACTGAGTCCTGTGGCATACAGAACCCAGTTTGCAACCGCCGCTTGAAGAATGATTGATTTAGTGGCTTAAAAATGTCCAAGATTGTGGGGGCAGTTCACACGTCTGCCCCCTCTTTTTCAGACGGCCTCAATGCTTTCAGACGGCCTTTCTCATGCGCCACTATATTATCAATATTTTTTATTCAATCTCCCATCACACAAAATCGCCCCACAAAACCTGCATCGCCGCAATCGCCGCCAGCGCCGCCGTTTCGGTGCGCAACACGCGCGGGCCGAGCTTCACCGCCTGAAAGCCGGCGGCAAAAGCCTGCTGCTCTTCTGCTGCCGTCCAACCGCCTTCGGGGCCGACCATAAACGTAATGTTGCGCGGCGCGGCGGCCGCTTTTTGCAGGCTTTGCGCATGGTTCAAGCCCAGCAGCAGCCGCGCATCGGCCGCAGGCAAATCCGCCAGCGCTTCGCAGTAGCTTTGCAGCGGCCGCACCTGCGGCACCACGTTGCGCCCGCTCTGCTCGCAGGCCGACACCACGATTTCCTGCCAGCGCGCCACCCTTTTGTCGGCACGCTCGCCGGCCAGCCGCACAATGCTGCGCTCGCTCAGCACCGGCCAAATTTCGGCCACGCCCAATTCCACGCTTTTTTGCAGGGTGAAATCCATGCGCTCGCCGCCGGACACCGCCTGTATCAGCGTGATGCGCAGCGGCGATTCATTGGCCGGTGCCGCTTCATCCAGCACCAAAGCCGCCGCGCGCCGCTTTTCCAGCGCCGTGAGCCGGGCGGCATAAGCGCGGCCGTTGCCGTTGAACAAAGTGATTTCTTCGCCCGCTTTCACCCGCAACACATGCAGATGGCGGAGCACATTATCGGGCAATTCAAGCATAAGGCCAGGGTTTAATTCGGCAGAAACATAAAAACGGGGCATGGCGGATTATGATATTCGAAACAGAAAATGGTAATATTGGCTTTTCCCCGCTCAAATAGCAAGTTTTAAGGACCAATCGTGTTAAACAAGCTCCAGGCGCTGGTGCGTGAAGTGGCGCAAACCGAAGTGATGCCGCGCTTTCTCGATGTGGCCGTGAGCCGTAAATTCGACGGCTCGCTGCTCACCGAAGCCGACTTGGCCGCGCAGGCCGCGTTTGCCTGCGGCTTGCCCGAAATCATTGCCTGCCCCATGCTCGGCGAAGAAATGAGCGCACAAGAGCAGCGCCATTTATGGCAATACAACGAAGAAGGCTTGTGGGTGGTCGACCCCATCGACGGCACCAATAATTTTATCAACGGCCTGCCGCATTTTGCCTTATCCGCCGCCTATGTGCGCCACGGCCGCGCCCAATTGGGCGTGGTATACAACCCGGTGAGTGATGAATGCTTCTATGCGCAGCGCGGCCAAGGTGCCTATATCAACGGCCGCACCCTGCCGCTGCGCAGCGTGGAAAAAAATTTGCACGAAGCCATTGCCGGCGCTGAAATCAAATATCTGCGCTCGGGCAAGCTTTCCAGCCGCATGAACACGCTCGCGCCGGTGGGCAGCATCCGCAGCCTCGGCAGCAGCACGCTCGATTGGTGCTATCTGGCCGCCGGCCGCTACGATGTGTATGTGCACGGCGGCCAAAAGCTGTGGGATTATGCCGCCGGCGCGCTGATTTTCGAAGAAGCCGGCGGCTGCCTGGCCACACTCGAAGGCGATGATTTTTGGAGCGGCGAGCATGTGTTCAGCCGCTCGGTGGTGGCCGCCATGCAGCCGGGCGTGTTTGCGCAATGGCTCAAATGGATACGCGACAACCAATAAACAGACCGTCTGAAACACAATTTAATTCAATCAGCATAAATTAATAGAATAATTGCACAGCTTAACGGCAATTAAAACTCAAGCGGCTAGAATAAACAGCGCTGACAGAGATTGCTTTCCCTTGAGTAATCGAAGTAGTGAGTAAGACGTTTTCCCGCAATGTATTGGCCATTCATGCTTCTCCCTTGGCATGAATGGTTTTTTTTGCCCATTATTTTTTCAGACGGCCTTCCGCCATGCACAGTCAAACCCTCATTCTCGGCAATCGCAGCGTCACCTTATACCGCACGCCGCGCTGCCGGCCAAACAGCCCTGTGGTTTACACCCATTTGCCGCCGCACGAAGCCGCACCGCTGGCCGATTTGCTCGCCGCACATGCCTTATTGCTGGTGGCGGTGGACGAGCCGGATTGGGAAACGCATTTCAGCCCTTGGCCTGCGCCCAAAGCCTTTAAAGGCAGCGCCGATTTCGGCGGCCTCGCCGATGCCTATCTGGGCACGCTCACACACGAAATCGTGCCCGCCGCCGAAGCCGCCGCCGGCATCGCGCCCCAATGGCGCGGCTTGGCCGGCTATTCGCTCGCCGGCCTGCTCAGCGTGTATGCCCCTTACCAAACCGATATTTTCAGCCGCACCGCCAGCGTGTCCGGCTCGCTTTGGTTTGACGGCTTGGCCGACTTTTTGCAGCACGCCCCGCCCACGCTGCCCGAGCGCGCTTATTTCTCGGTGGGCGATCGCGAAAAAAACAGCAAAAACCCGCGCCTGGCCTGCGTGGAAACACGCACACAAGCGGCGCAGCAGCTGATGCAGGCACGCGGCGTAAACAGCATTTTCGAGCTCAACCCCGGCGGCCATTTCGAGCATGTGCCCGCACGCATGGCCAGAGCGGTTGAATGGCTGTTGGCTTGAATCTATCGCAAAACGGTAAGCCGCAGAGAATCTTCCATTTTCCAAGTATTGCACTTGAAATCCAAAACAAAGGCCGTCTGAAAAACTTTCTTTCAGACGGCCTTTTGCCCTTAAAATCAAGCTCAAGTCGGCGCATGTTCCTGCGCACCGGCCACGGCGCAGCCTTTGAGGGTTTGTTTGCCGTAATCGAGCGTGGCGGTGAATTCGGTGGTGTTGCCTTGATCATCTTTGCAGGTTTGGCTGCGGATATTCAGGTTCACGGGCACGCCGGCAGCATCGGCCGTAAATTCCACACCTTTAGCGTAAGCCGAGCGCGCGGCATCCAATTCAACCATATCGATATGTTCACCTTCAAGTGTCAGTTTATTGCCCTTAGCTTCTGCCTCGCCGCGCACCACGGCGCGCCAAGCGGTTTTGCCTACGCCGTAAGCGGTGAAGGCTTTTACCGGGCCGTTGTTTTGCTCACCGGCAGCGGCCGTGCTGCCTTCGCTGGCGGACCGTATTTCAGAAGCAAGTTGCGCCAGCGGCTCGCTCACGCCGGTGGCTGCGGGTTGGCTGGCGGCTATAGGTTGGCTGGCAGCCGGGGCGGATGTGCTGTTTTGTTCGGCGCTGTTGCCGCAAGCGGCTAAACCCAATGCCAGCAGCGAGGCGGCAATGCCGTTGAAGGGGAAACGCATGGTCGAGCTCCTTTGTGATATTTAATCAAACCAATCGGCCATTAGATTGATAACAGATGAAAAAGTTTCAAATAATATTAATTATACTCACATTTCATCCGGCTCGGGTGCGCGGCTGATGCGCACGCGTTCGATGCGTTGCCCTTCTTTTTCGGTAACTTCAAAGCGCCAGCCGTAAAAATCGATATGGTCGCCCACATCGGGAATGGCTTGCAGCTCTTCCATAATCAGGCCGGCCACGGTGTGGTAATCGGCATCTTCATTATGTGGCGGCAAGGCGATTTGCTGCGCCAGCTCCACATATTCGAGGCTGCCGTCCACCGTGAGGCTCTCGTCGGTGTTAGCCTGAATCAGCGGCGCTTCTTCGCGTTCGAATTCTTCGGGAAACTCGCCGGCAATCGCTTCGAGCATGTCTTTCATGGTAACCATGCCGAGAATGGCGCCGAATTCATCCACCACCAACGCATAATCGGCGCTGTTTTTGCGAAACAGCTCAATGGCATTGAGCGCCGTGGTGCTGTCGGGCAGAATCAGCGGCTGGCGCAAGGCGGTTTGAATATTCATTTCGCCGCCATCGAGCAATTGGGCGAGCAAGTCTTTTTTGTTGATATAGCCCAAAGGCTCGTCCACCCCGGCTTTGCCCACCACCAGCAAGCGGCTGTAAGGCGTGTTTTGCAGCTGCGCGGCCTGCTCTTCGCGGCCTTGGGAAATGTCGAGCCGCTCAATGTCGCGCCGCGGAATCATCACACCCAAAATCGGCCGCTCGGCCAGCGTGAGCACGCTGCGTATCATGGATTTTTCGTTTTCTTCAAAGTGGCTGTCGTCATCGCCGCTGCCGGCTTTGGCCAGCACGGCTTCGCGTATGCCCATCATGCCCAACACGTTTTCTGCGGTGCGCTGGCGCCACGAGCTGCTGATATAGGCATTGCGCTTGCTGTTTTTCTGCGACACCTGGTTAAACACTTCAATCAGAATCGAGAAACCGATAGCGGCATAAAGATAGCCTTTGGGAATGTGGAAATGAAAAGCTTCGGCAATCAGGCTGAAACCAATCATCAGCAAAAAGCCCAAACACAGCATCACCACAGTGGGGTGGCGGTCCACAAATTCGGTGAGCGGCTTGCTCGCCCAAATCATCACACTCATGGCCACCACCACAGCCGCCATCGCCACCACGATATGATCCACCATGGCCACAGCCGTGATCACCGAATCAATCGAAAACACGGCATCGAGCACCAAAATCTGCGCCACCACACCCCAAAAAGGCGCGTGCTTTTTGTTGGTGTCGGCCACATGAAACTGATTGTGCCCTTCCAGCCGCTCGTGCAATTCAGTGGTGGCTTTATAAAGCAGAAACAAACCGCCCAAGAGCATAATCAAATCTTTGCCCGACACGGCAAACGAGCCGATATGAAACCACGGGTGCACCAGCGTCATGATGTGCGCCATAAAGCCCAGCATGATGATGCGCATCACAATAGCCAAGGTCAGGCCGGTGATGCGCGCTTTATCGCGATAGGCGGGTTTGACCTTGTTGGCCAAAATCGCCACAAACACCAGATTGTCGATGCCGAGCACCACCTCGAGCACCAGCAAAGTGGCAAAACCTATCCAAGTGGTCGGCTCTGCAAGCCAGCTGAAATCCATAATGATTAATGTCCTTGCGCCGGCTTTCAGACGGCCTTATACCTAAATCCAAAAACATCTTAACTGCTTTGTTATCTTGTTTTGAATTCGGTTTTGTTTTGAAAGGCCGTCTGAAAGCCGCTTGACGGCAGTCATGCCCATTCGAAAAAATAAGATAACAAGGCGGAAGCCTGCGACAGTACACCTAGTACGGCCAGGCAAGCCAACGCAGTTAGGTTATTTTTTCGAATGGGTATAAAGTGCCGTTTTTTAAAAATAACAAAAGGCAACCCTATGCCTAGGGCTGCCTCGAATTTTCTGCATACGTTTCACCACCTCGATTGCACGCGCACAAACCGCTCTGCTCTTCGTCTTTCATGGTTGTAAAAATATGCCTCGAATGTAAACGTTTCAAGTTTATCAGCTTGCCGCAAAAATGCAAGCTGCGCCAAGCGCTTTTAAAGTGTGCCGTAAGAATGCAGGCCACTCAAAAACATATTCACGCCGATAAAGGCAAAAGCCGTGATAAACAGGCCGATAATCGCCCACCAGGCCAGCACTTTGCCGCGCCAGCCGGCCACAAGCCGCAAATGCAGCCACACCGCATAATTGAGCCACACAATAAACGCCCAGGTTTCTTTCGGATCCCAGCTCCAATAGCGCCCCCAGGCATCGGCTGCCCACAGCGCACCCAAAATGGTGGCGATGGTGAAAAACAAAAAGCCCACCGCAATGGCTTTATACATCACTTCTTCAATCATTTGCGCCGGCGGCAACCACGATTTTTTGCCTTTGGCTTCGCTGCGCAAAGCCAGCAATTGGGCAATGCCCAGCATCGCCGCCATGCAGAATGCACCGTAGCCGACAAAATTGGCCGGCACATGGATTTTCATCCACCACGATTGCAAAGCCGGAATCAGCGGCTGAATGGCATGCGCCTCGCGCGACACGCTGTACCACAGCACAAACACCACCACCACCGCCAAAAAAGCAAACACAAACCCGCCCAGTTTCTGCATGGCGAATTTCTTTTCATAATAAAGATACATCAGCGCGGTGATCACCAAAAAGAGAATAAACACCTCATAAAGGTTGGACACCGGCATATGCCCCGCATCGGGGCGCAAAAGATAGCTCTCGTGCCAGCGCACCAACAAGCCGGTGAAGCCCGCTAGCGCCGACACCCAGCCGAATGCACTCGCCATATCGAGCAAAGTATTGGTTTGCACATGCTGCCGCCCCACCGCCACCGCACCAGCGATATAGCAAAACAAAGCGAAAAACACAAACGCACATTGCCACATAATCGCCGATTGGCTGCTCAGAAAATAACGCAGCAAAAAGCCTTCGCCGTTATCGATATTGCCGCTATAAAGTTTCACCGCGCCATAAGCCAGCGCAATGCTCAGCGGCACAAACCAGCGCAAAGGCTTGAAAAACCAGCCCAGCAAAATGGTGGAAACGGCGCTGAACCACAAAATCGCCTGCTCATAGCCATCCATATGGTGGCTCACCCACATCTGCGCCAACACCGCAACCAACACAATGGCCGCAGCAAAAAGCCAATCCCACTTATTCAGACGGCCTAGCAGCGATTGCTGCACCAACAGCGCATGCTCGGGGGGCAATTTATCGGTTTTACTGATTTCGGTCATGATTTAAATCCTCTGCCAATTGCTGCAGGCGCAGGCTGTGTTCGGGAAATTCTTTATCGAGGTCGCGCTCATTGCGGCTCGACGACATGGCAAAACGCACTTTGCCGCCGTTAAACAGCAACCATGCGCGTTTTTCGCGTATGTAAAACATAAACACCGTGCCCAGCACCAGCAATACCGAGCCGATATACACCAGCGAGGCGCCGGGCGAACGGGTCATTTGCAGGCCGGACGAGCGCACTTCTTTATAACCCTCCAGCTGCAACAGCACCGGCGCGGGATACACAGTCAGGCCGGTGTAGGCATCGAGGCTGTTGATTAAAAAACGGTTGCGCGCATCGCTTTGCGGCCAGGCGCTCAAGCCGTCGCGGCGGATGGTTTCATCCAAAAGCGTGTTCATCGCGCCGTAAAGTATCTGGTAAAAATAATCCTGCATTTTTTCCTGCTCTGCCTGCGGGATATTGTTGGCGATAAAATCATTCAGCGCAATATAGCCGCCCTTGGCAAACAGGCCCAAGGTGTTTTCCACCGCCTGGTTAAACTGGCCGCGCAAATGCTCGGGCGTTGCCGCCGTGGCTTTGGCTACGGCTTGACGGCGGAAATCTTCATCATTGAGCGCTTCGCGCAGCGCCATAAAGGTGTCAATTTTGGCTTCGCCGTCGGCCGGCAGCCGCAGCCAGCGGTATTGCTGCTCCAAACCTTCGCGGGTGCCGGTGATAAAGAAATAATCTTCTTCCTGCTTCATCGGCAGCATATAGTTTTTATATTCCACCGCCTGGCCGGCATCATCACGCAAGCGGTAAATAATAGAGGGGCCGATATTGGTGAATTTCTTTTCCTGCCGCACCGCGCGCACATCGTTGAGCGTGTTTTGCAGGCTTTGCGCCCTTTTTTCGGGCGGCGTGCTCATGTCTTCCACATTCATGGCGGTAAACTGGTCGAATTCGAGCCGGTATTTTTTGCCGCCCATATCCAGCGGAAATTCGCGCATCGACACCGCATCCATCTGCGCGGGCTTGCGCTGATGACCGGCCAGATTCCAGGCTTTGAATTTCAAATCGGAGCCGCCATCGGCAAAGCTGGCCTGATAAATGGTGATGCCGTGCAAAGTGAGCGGATGGTTGACGCGTATGGTTTGTTCGATTTTTTTGCCGCTCTCTTTATCGGTTACCACCAAATCGCTGGCGAAATCCTTGGGCATGCCGGTGTTGTAGAAATCAATATGAAACTTTTTCAATTCCACTGAAAAAGGCAGATCCTGCACCAACATGCCTTTGTCGGCATTGAGAAACACCACATCGGCACTTTGCCCTTCAATGATATTTACATTGCCGCGAAACGAAATATTGCCCGCGCCCAGCGTGCTTTCCGGCTTAAAATCATTGGCAAACATGGCTTCATTATCGGGCACGATTTTGCCGGCGAGCATACCTGCTTTGAGCAAAAGATTGCTGTCGATCAGGCCGCCCAAGCAAATCACCACAATAGCGGCATGGGCGAAAATATAGCCCCATTTATTCATGGCGCCTTTTTTGGCCGCCACCAGCACCGAGCCATCATCGCGCACCGCTGTTTTACTGCTGAAGCCTTGCACCGCCAGATAGCGCTGCGCCACTTCCGGCGTGATGCCGCCACCTTCCAACAGCGTGCTGTGGCGCATGGCCGCCAGCGATTGGCGGCTGGCCTTAAGGCGGTAAGACTTCATCTCGCGCATGAACGGCGGAATATTGCGCCACAAGCATAAGCTCACCGACAGCACCAAAAACAGCATAATGAGCACAAACCAGCCCGAGGCATACACATCAAACAAGCCCAAAAAGCCGAATATTTCTGTCCAAAACGGGCCGAATTTCACCAGATAATTGGCCAAAGGCTGGCCTTGCTGCAACACGGTGCCGATAATCGAGGCAATGCCCAGCAGGCTCAATAAAGCCACGGCAAAGCGCATGGAGCTTAAAAAAGCAAACCACGGGCGGCGGATAAGTGGAACGGGGGCGGTTTTCAAATTCATATAACTGTAGGTGTTTTACAACAAATAAGGCGCTGCGCCCGACAAACGGGCACAGCCGAGGCGCAAGCTTACCACAATGGCTGTGTGCCTACCCCTGTTGCCGTGCGCTATTTAAATGTAAAAGGCTGATGTGTAAAAGGCCGTCTGAATAATGGCGTTCAGACGGCCTCAGGCTCGGTGCATCAAATTATGCAATCAATGCAGGCCTTGGATAAAGTTGGCCACGGCTTTCATGTCTTCATCCGACATGCGCTGCGCCACATCGGCCATAATGGCATTGGCGCGCTGGCCGCTTTGATAGGCTTTCAGCTGCTCGACGATATAGGCTTGATGCTGGCCGCCCAAACGCGGATAAGCCACGATGTCGGTGCCGCCGCCGGGCATACCCGCGCCGTTGGGACCGTGGCAGGCCATGCAGGCCGGCACTTTTTTATCGGCCAGGCCGCCGCGGAAAATGCGCGCACCCAATTCGAAATTATCTTTCGGATTGGCCTCACCCGCTTTCGGGAATTGCTTGGCATAAAAAGCCGACACGTCGGCAATATCTTGATCCGACAAGCCCATCACCATCGGCGCCATTGAAGCGGCCGCGCCGGTGGTGCGCTTGCCCTCTTTAATAGCTTTGGTTTGGTGGAAGATATAATTCGGAAATTGCGCAGAAAGCTTGGGATACATGGCAATGCCGCTGTTACCGTCGGCCGCATGGCAGGCCGCGCAGATATTGGTGGCGATTTCTTTTCCCTTGGCGATATCGCCCTTCGGCTGTGCCGCCATCACCGAGCCGGCGGCCAAGGCCAGCGCTAATAAGGTAAAACGTTTCATGGAATGCTCCTGATTACAGCATTGCGGCCCGCTGCCGCAACGCCTTTTTTCTATACTCAATGCCGGATTTTATTTGCACCCGGCTAAACCGATAATTCTGTAAACATGCTATTCTATACTAAATTCACACAATTTTACTACACATGAACCTTTTTCAAAACGCAAAATTTTTCACCACCGTCAACCACTTGAAGGATCTGCCCGACACGCCGGCCGAAATTGCCTTTGTCGGTCGCAGCAATGCCGGTAAATCCAGCGCGATAAACACCTTGTGCAACCATGTGCGGCTGGCTTATGTGTCGAAAACGCCGGGTCGCACCCAGCACATCAACTTTTTCGAGCTGGCCAATGGCGGCTTTATGGTGGACTTGCCCGGCTACGGCTATGCGCAGGTGCCCGAAGCCATTCGCGCGCACTGGGTGAAGCTTTTGGGCGATTATTTACAGCAACGCCAAGCATTGATCGGCTTGGTGCTGATTATGGACGCCCGCCACCCGCTCAAGCCGCTGGATGTGCAGATGCTGGATTTTTTCCACATCACCGGCCGGCCGGTGCATATTTTGCTCTCCAAGGCAGACAAATTATCCAAAAATGACCAAATCAAAACCTTGTCTGCGGTCAAGAAAGCGTTAAAGCCTTTTGCCGAGCGCCAACAAATCAGCGTGCAATTGTTTTCCAGCTTGAAAAAGCAGGGTATTGAGGAAGTAAACAATGTGGTGGCCGCCTGGTTTGCCGCCGCAGCCGAGCAAGCTGAAGCGGAAGCTGAAAATCCGCTGCCAGATGAAAATGAGGGCTGAATCAGCAACACAATGCATGGCCGTCTGAACAAGCAAACAAACACGCCACACCAAACAAAAAAGGCCGTCTGAACATTCAGACGGCCTTTTCGCAGCGTGGATACTTATCCGGCTCAGCCTTCCACTTTCACTTCCACGCGGCGGCCTTCCACATCATTGCCCACCGCGCCGGTGGTGTTTTCCGGCTTGCGCAATTCGATATTGGCCGCATTCACGCCTTGTGCTTCAAAGAAAGCCTGCACGGCTTGTGCGCGCTGTTTCGACAATTCTTCATTGGCGGCCGCATTACCGGTGCTGTCGGCAAAGCCGCTGACCACCAGCTTTTTACCGTCTTTGCCGGCATTGATCACATCGGCCACAATGGTTTGCGCACCTTCGGCAACATCGTTTTTACCGGTGGCGAAGAAGAATGTGGCCACGCCGTTTTCATACACCACGCGGGCATTGTCGGCTGCAACCGGGGCGGGCGCAGAAGCTTCTGACGCTGCGGCAGGCGCGGCAGGTGCGCTGGCCGCTTCAGCAACTGCTTCAGACACGGCAGAAGCCGCCGGCTCGGATGCTGCAGGCGCAGCAGCCTGCTCGCCATTGCCGCAGCTCTTAAAGGCAAGCAGAGCCAACACCGCGGCGACGGCCAGCGCAATCCATTTGCCGTTGCCGCCTTTTTTGGCGGCAGCCGTGGCTGCGGCGGCACCGCCGGCCACAGCTGCGCCGGCATTGCCCAAGCCGCTTATAAGGTTGTTCAAGCCGCCGAAGATGCCGCTGAGGCTGCCGATGCCCAAGGCCGACAGCATATTGCTGTCGAGCACTTGCGAGAGCCAGCCTTGCTGCTGGGCGAGCAGGCCGAGCAATTGGCCTTGGTTCAAGTTGCCTTCTTTAGCCTGGCCGCGCAACACCGACAGCACCAAGGGCAGAGCCAGCGACAGCAAAGAGCCGGCCGATGCTTTAGACACGCCGCTTTGTTGCGAAATCTGATCGGCCACATCGGCCGCATTGCCGCCCAAGAGATTGGGCAGCAGGCTTTTGCCCAAATCAATCAGGCTGCCCAAATTGCTGCCTTCGGCCGCTTGCGACACGGCACCGGTGAGCGAATTGCCGGCGGCACCGGTGATCAGGTCAAACAGGCCTGAGGCATTCGTGGGGTTGCCGCTGACGTGTTTCACCAAGCCGGCCACAATGGCGGGAATCGCCAAGCCCGCGGCTTTGCCGCTGCTCTCTTCTGCTTCGCCGCTGTTGGTCAGAAACTGGCCCAGCACGCTACCCAATTGGCTTTGCAACAAATTACCCAAGTCAATAGACATTGATCACTCCTTCTGAATTTTTCGGAAATACGGCATGCGCGAAGCATGCGCGTTGTGTAAATACTACCGCAGCGATAACAATGGCTTGCCCGGCATGGCTGCAACTTAAACAATTTTTACAGTTTGAGTGCCTATAAAAACGGATTATGTCGCTTTTCGTGCCCAATTGTGGTCATTCTGCCGTGGCCGGGTATCACGCGGGTGTCTTCCGGCAGCACCAAGAGCTTACCGGTGATGTTGCTGATTAAATCGGCATGGTTGCCGCGCGGAAAATCGGTGCGGCCGATGCTCTCATAAAACAACACATCGCCGGCAATCAGCAATTTTTCTGCGGCGCAGTAAAACACCACATGGCCGGGCGTGTGGCCGGGAATGTGCAGCACATCGAATTCATAAGCGCCCACTTTCAGCTTGCCGCCCTCTGAGAGCCAGCCGTCGGGCACAAAAGCTTCGGCAATGGGAAAGCCGTAGGAAGCATAAGATGCGGTGGTTTGCGGCAGCGATTCGAGCAGATAGCCGTCATCGGCATGCGGCCCCCACACCGGCACGGCCTGCTGCTTGAGCAAATCGGCCACGCCGCCGGCATGGTCGAGATGGCCGTGGGTGAGCCACACGGCTTGCAGCTGAAGCTGCCGCTTGGCTGCTTCTTGCAACACATGCGCCACATCGCCGCCCACATCGGTGAGCACGGCTTGGCCGCTTTCGTCGTCCCAAAGCAGCGTGCAGTTTTGCCGAAACGGCGTAACCGGCATGATTTCAAATTGTAAGGCCATGCTTTTGATTCCTTGATTGATTTTATTTAATAGTTGGGTTTCAGACGGCCTGTTTTGACTGCATTATCGCAGGCCTGATTTAATGCCCGTTATCATACGCGCTTACGCGGTGTTTTTCATCTTCGCCGCCCTCTCAAGCCGCCATAGAAAAGGCCGTCTGAAACTTTTCTTTCAGACGGCCTTTATTCGGCCTGCATGATGCGGCCATGTGTTATCCGATTTTACACAGCGCCGAATTTGCCGCTGCGAAATTCGTTCATCACTTCGGCGATTTCCGCTTCGGTATTCATCACAAACGGGCCGTAGCCGACCACCGGCTCATCAATCGGCACGCCGCTGAGCAGCAGGATTTTGGCTTCGCCGCCCACGGCTTCTACTTTCACGTTGCCGCTTTCGCGTTCAAACGTGGCCATTTGGCTGGCTTGCACGCTTTGGCCGCCATTGATGCGCACTTCGCCGCGCAACACCACCAACATCAGGTTGTGGCTGGCCGGCACATCCAAATCGGCGCCCGCACCGCTGTTGAGCACGATATCCCACACATTAAGCTCGGTGAAGGTTTCGGCTGCACCATCGGCGCTGCCGAAGCGGCCGGCGATAATGCGGGCATGGCCGGCATCATCGGCCAACGGCACCACGGTGATGTTGTCTTTGGCCAGGTGTTGGTAGCGGGCGGGCGTTTTTTTGTCTTTGGCCGGCAGGTTTACCCACAATTGCGCCATTTCAAATTCGCCGCCGCGTTTGCCAAACGATTCGGCGTGGAATTCTTCGTGCACAATGCCGGCGCCGGCGGTCATCCATTGCACATCGCCCTCGCCGATTACGCCGCCGCTGCCGGTGGAATCGCGGTGCGCCACTTCGCCTTGATAGGCGATGGTCACGGTTTCAAAGCCGCTGTGCGGGTGGGCGCCCACGCCACGCGGTGCGCCGTTGTTGGGCGCGAAAGTGTGCGGCATGGCATAGTCAAACATCAAAAACGGGCTGGTTTGTTTGTCTTCGCCCATGTGGGAAAACAGCGGGGACACATAAAAGCCGTTGCCCACCCAATGTTTGGCGGGGGCGTTGTAGATTTTGCGGATGGTTCTCATGATGGTTCCTTTATTCTATTCAAATAATGTTTTTTGAGGGAGGCCGTCTGAAAGCTCAGATTGCATTTTCAACGCTTCAGACGGCCTTTGCTGTTTCTTTACACAGCCATGCCGGCGGCCTGAGCGGCACGCAGCTTGGCGGGGGTAACGTCGCGGCCGTCGTAATCAACCACCGTCACCGTTGACAAAATATTGCTCATCTGGCCGGTAACGGCTTTCAGATAGGCTTTGCGCAACACTTCGCGCTCGGCCAGCTCGGCTTCGCTCAAAGGCACAAGGCGCGCTTTACGGGCCAATTGGTTGATGCGGTCTAATTCGGGGATACGCATATCGCCTCCTTTTTTGTTTATTGGTTTTTTAATGTGGATTGATTATATCAATAACAAAACCAATAAAACAGTACGCACATTTTTGATACTGTGGCAAATCGGTTTCAGACGGCCTTGGCAATATTTTTATACCTGAATCTGCTACTTATAGTAAAATCCCTCTCCGCTTGATTTTGTGGTTCGCAAACCTCCCACATTAAAAAACTAAGGAATCCATTATGTCCCGCAACACCGAAGAGCTGGGCGGCTTGTCGCTTTTGGGCAATCAGCACACCGAATACCGTGCCGATTATGCCCCCGAAGTGCTCGAAGCCTTTCCCAACAAACACCCGGGCAACGATTATTTTGTGAAATTCGTCTGCCCCGAATTCACCAGCCTGTGCCCGATGACCGGCCAGCCCGATTTCGCCACTATTTATATCCGCTACATTCCCGATATTCAAATGGTGGAGAGCAAATCGCTCAAGCTTTATCTGTTCAGCTTCCGCAACCACGGCGATTTTCATGAAGACTGTGTCAACATTATCATGAAAGATCTGATCGCGCTGATGCAGCCCAAATACATCGAAGTATTCGGCGAATTCACCCCGCGCGGCGGCATCGCCATTCATCCGTTTGCCAACTGGGGCCGCCCGGACACGCGCTTTGCCGCGCTGGCTGAAGAGCGCCTGTTTGCCCACGATATGCAATAATTTTGCTTGATAATGTTTCAGACGGCCTGCCAACAGGCCGTCTGAAAGCCTTGCCTTTTTTAAAAGATGATTATGTACACATTCACCCCCGCGCAACAGCGCAAAGCCTTAGTGTGGCTGAGTTTTTTCCATATTCTCGTGATTGCCGCCAGCAATTATCTGGTGCAGTTTCCATTTGAATTATTCGGCTTTCACACCACTTGGGGCGCGTTTACCTTTCCCTTTATCTTTCTCACCACCGATTTGACCGTGCGCATTTTCGGCCGCCAGCTGGCGCGGCGCATTATTTTTTGGGTGATGCTGCCGGCGCTCGCGCTCTCTTATGCCGTGTCGGTGTGGTTCAGCCAAGGCAGCTGGACCGGCTGGGCGGCCATCGCCGGCTTCAACAGCTTTGTCGGCCGCATCGCGCTGGCGAGCTTCGCCGCCTATGCCGTGGGGCAATTGCTGGATATTTTCGTGTTCGACAAATTGCGCCGGCTCAAAGCCTGGTGGGTGGCGCCCGCCGCTTCCACCAGCTTCGGCAATGCAGTGGACACACTGGTTTTCTTCAGCATCGCTTTTTACGCCAGCAGCGACGCCTTTATGGCCGCCCACTGGCCCGAAATCGCCTGGGTGGATTTTCTGTTTAAAATCGCCATTTGCGGCCTGTTTTTCCTGCCCGCTTACGGCGTGATTTTGAAATACCTCACCCGCAAGCTCACCGTATTGCAGCAAAATCAAGCGCATGATGCACCTGCGCCCAAGCTGTCGACCGAATCATAATATGCAATATGCACAAAGGCCGTCTGAAACGTTTCAGACGGCCTTTGCAATAAATGGCTGTTGCCTACATCAAACCCAAGCTGCGCAACACCACAATCCCCGCTGCCGCCGAAAACATCGCCCCAAACGTGGTGATGCCGGTGATGTTGGCCGCCGCCACATCATTGCCGCCCATAGCTCTGGCCATCACATAGCTGGCCGCCGCCACCGGCGTGGCGCTCATCAGATAAAGCACGCCCATAGGCACGCCGCTCAAACCAAACGCCAGCCCCGTGGCCACCGCCACCAGCGGCGCCACCAGCAGGCGGCCGATGCTCGCCTGCAAAGAAATATCCGACATTTTCAACATCGAGCGCATATCAAATGTGGCACCGGCGCAAATCAGCGCCAAAGGCAGCGAAATATTGCCCACATAATTTGCCGTTTGCAGCAAAGGCTTGGGCACGCCGATGTGCAAAGCCTGCATCCCCAGCGCCAGCACAATCGCCACAATCAGCGGGTTGGTGACGATTTTCCAGCCCACCAGCCGCAACTTCTGCCATGCCGAGCCACCCGAGCGGCTCAGCGTAATCACCGCCAACACATTAAACAAAATCGTGATCACGCCGGTATACACCGCGCCGGCGGCCAAGCCCTCGCTGCCATAAGCATTGAGCACAAAAGCCAAGCCCATAATGCCCAAATTGCTGCGAAACACGCCCTGCACAAACACGCCCTTATCCCGCGCAGCCGGCACAAAGCGCCAGGCATAAAGCTCCGCCCCGAAAAACAGCACCAGCGTGGCCGCCGCTCCGGCCAGCAGCAACAATATCTGCTCACCATAATGAATTTCGCTGCCAAACAAATTAACAAACAGCAAACACGGCAAGCCATAATTAAACACAAGCTTCGAAGCCTGCATACAAAAATGCGCATCCACCTGGCCGCTGCGCCGCAAAGCCACGCCGAATAGCAACAGTAAAATGCTCGGCACCGTTACCGACACCGCAAACCACACCGCATCCCAAAAACCCGTCATCACGCATCCATTTAGATATTATCTATTCACCGGCTTATGATACCGCAAACAGGCCGTCTGAAACATGATATAGTTTACATCGTTTTACCCATTCCACATCCGCCGTTTCAGACGGCCATTCTTTATCCCATGACCGACACCCACATCCAAATCCTGCTCGCCGCCTTGGCCGCCGCCTTTTTCAGCATATTGATTACCTGGCTCGTGCTGAAAAACAAATACCAAGCCGCCATGCAGGCCGCGCGCGCGCAGCATCAAAGCGAGCAGGCCGCCCTGCAAAACGCCCTCACCGAGCGCACCCAGCAGCACCAATTTGCCGAGCGCGAGCAAGCCGAAGCCGAAGCCGCGCTGCAAGCCTTGCAACAGCAATATCAAGCCGACCAAAACGCGCTTGCCGCCGCCGAAGCCGACAACCGCCGCCTGAGCGCCCTGCCAAACGAGCTGGCCGAAAGCCGCCGCCACGGCCAAGAAGTGCAAACACAAGCGCAAGAATTGCACAGCCGCCTCGCCGCCGCCCGCCAACACATCGAGCATCTGCAAAGCCGCGAGCAAGAATTAGGCCGTCTGAAAGCCGATTTTGCCACCCTGCAGCAAACCCATGCCGATTTGCAGGTGCGCAACGAGCGCCTCTCCACCCAAATCGAGCAAGAGCGCCTGGCGGCCGAAGAAAAGCTCGCCCTTTTGGCCGAAGCGCGCCAAAGCCTCTCCGATCAGTTTCAAAACCTCGCCAACAATATTCTCGACGAAAAAAGCAAAAAATTCAGCGAGCACAACCAAGAAAGCATCACCCGCCTGCTCAACCCACTCAACGAGCGCATGGGCCAATTCAGCCAGCTGGTGCAAACCACTTACGAAAAAGAAGCCAAAGAGCGGCTCACCCTCGAAAACGAGCTCAAACGCCTGCAAAGCCTCAACAGCCAGCTGCACACCGACGCCAAAGCGCTCACCCAAGCCCTCACCGGCACGCAAAACAAAAGCCAGGGCAACTGGGGCGAAATGATTCTGGAAACCGTGCTCGAAAATTCCGGCCTCGCCAAAGGGCGCGAATACATCGTGCAAGCCGGCGGCACGCGCACCGAAGAAGACGGCAGCACCCGCCGCCTCCAGCCCGACGTGCTCATCAACCTGCCCGACCACAAACAAATCATCATCGACAGCAAAGTGTCGCTCACCGCCTATGTGCGCTACACCCAATCGCAAAACAGCAGCGAAGCCGAGCGCGAGCTTGCCGCCCATGTGGCCAGCATCCGCGCCCACATCAAAGGCCTCTCGCTCAAGCAATACAGCGACATCGAAGGCATCAACACGCTCGATTTCGTGTTTATGTTTATTCCCGTCGAGCCCGCCTATTTATTGGCGCTGCAACACGACCACCAACTCTTCCAGGAATGCTTCGACAAACGCATCATGCTGGTAGGCCCCAGCACGCTTCTGGCCACCTTGCGCACCGTGGCCAACATCTGGCGCAACGAGCAGCAAAACCAAAACGCACTGGCCATTGCCGAAGAAGGCGGCCGGCTTTACGACAAATTCGTCGGCTTCGTTACCACGCTGGAGGGCGTGGGCAAAAACATCGAGCAGGCGCAAAACGGCTACCAAGCCGCCTACAAACAGCTCTACGATGGCCGCGGCAACCTCGTTACCCGCGCCGAAAAGCTGCGCAAGCTCGGCGTGAAAGCCACCAAACAAATCGAACGCCAGCTGGCCGAACAGGCGCAAACCCCCGCGCTGGGCGAACCATCCGATGCCGCCGAATAAATAAAGAGCTGCGTAAGTAATAAGCCACAGGCCGTCTGAAACCTTTCAGACGGCCTGTGGCTTATGCAAAACCCAATATCTGTCGCACCCGCGCAGGCGGGTGCCCAGTGCAACGCAGCGCTTTGTTTGCCTTGTGCATTTCTGAAAATAATTAATTACATATAAAATCAAATGCTTGATTGTTTTCGCTTGATAATACTCGCCTGCCCGACAACTGAAGCTTCGCGTCAGGCCGGGCTCCTGCCTGCGCAAGAGCAACAGAAAGGCGTTTAGTAAAGGTTTCGGCCTGTGGCTTATTGCGCCTTTATCTCAGCCCTCATGTTAAAATATCCATTTTGCAGCAAACGTTTACATTTTAAGGATATGCCATGTGCCAGCTTTTGGGCATGAATTGCAACACCCCCACCGACATCGTGTTTTCATTTGAAGGCTTCCGCCTGCGCGGCGGCCTCACCGACCACCATGCCGACGGCTTCGGCATCGGCTTTTTCGAAGGCCGCGGCGTGCGCCTGTTTCACGACGACAAGCCCAGCGCCCATTCGCCGGTGGCCGATTTGGTGCGCGCCTATCAAATCAAATCGGAAAACGTCATCGCCCACATCCGCAAAGCCACGCAAGGGCAAACCTCGCTGGCCAACACCCACCCTTTTATGCGCGAATTGTGGGGCGAATATTGGCTGTTTGCCCACAACGGCCATCTGAAACACTTTTCCCCCGCCCCCGGCGATTATTATTGCCCCGTGGGCAACACCGATTCCGAACGCGCTTTTTGCCATATTTTGGAACAATTGCGCCAACGCTTCCGCCACAAGCCCGACAACGACACCTTATTCGCCGCCGTGGCCGCGCTCACCGCCGAAATCCGCAGCCACGGCCTGTTTAATTTTATGATGTCCAACGGCGATTTTCTGTTTGCCCACGCCAGCACGCTTTTGTATTACATCGTGCGCAAAGCGCCTTTCGGCCAAGCGAAGCTGCTTGACGACGATGTAGCCATCGACTTTGCCGCCGTCACCACGCCCAACGACAAAGTGGCGGTGATTGCCACTCTACCGCTCACGGTCAACGAAACCTGGCAGCAGCTGGCGGTAAACGAATTGGTGATGTTTGAAGGCGGCGACATCGTGCGCCGCGATGTACCGGCGCATCCCGTGTATATGAGTGCCGAAGAAGGGCTGGACATTGCGCGCGCCGCCGGCGTGTCGGTGTGATACAAGCCCAAAACAAATCGGCCGCGCCGCCCCGCCTTGCCGCCTAGTTACCTTGCTTTTTAGGTTTGGCATAATTGGCGCACAGGCCGTCTGAAAGGTTTCAGACGGCCTGTGCGCACACCGCATGCGCTGCACAATCCACCCGATTACGCTACAATAAACCATCACCTCCTTATCGGCAGCCACACCATGAAATGCCCGTTTTGCAACAACCTCAACACCCAGGTCACCGACTCGCGGCTGCTGGAAGAAACCAACAGCATCCGGCGGCGGCGCCGTTGCCAGCATTGCGATCAGCGTTTCAGCACTTTCGAAACTGTGGAAATGCGCATGCCGCAAATCATCAAAAGCACCGGCGCGCGGGTGGCCTTCAACCCCCACAAGCTGCGCACCAGCCTGGAGCGCGCCCTGCACAAGCGCCCGATAGATGCCGAGCGCATCGACGACACCGTGGCCTTGATCGAGCAGCGCCTCTACCGCCTCGGCCAAAAAGAAGTGCCCTCGCAGCTGGTGGGCGAAATGGCCATGGACGCGCTCGCCGAAATCGATCAAGTGGCTTATGTGCGCTTTGCTTCCGTGTATAAAAGCTTTTGCGACGTATCCGAATTCACCCAAGCCATCGCCACCTTGCCCAAAGGCGCAAAAAAACGCTAAGCCCCGCGCCCGCAGCACATTTATTTTGCTATACTCTGCGCTTGCGTTTCCATTTTACTCACGGACATTTCTGATGAAATCACCCTTATCATCCGCCCTGCTCGCCACCCTGATTATCGGCCTGAGCGCCTGCGGCCAAAAAGCCGAAACCTCCGTTGCCCCTGAAAGCGCCGCCTCCGGTGCAGCCGCTTCCGCCCCCGCCGCCAACGCCGTGCAAACCCTCGAAAGCAGCGACAGCAAAATCCGCATCACCATTCCCGGCGGCCATTTTGAAAACATCATCGAACAAGCCGACGAGCGCCCCGAGGGCATCGCCCAAAGCGAGCTCACTTTGCTTGAGCGCGACAGCGCCAGCGGCATCACCGTTTATGCCGCCAATCTGGGCGCGGCCAAAAGCGATGCCAAAACCTATTTCGCCAACCTGAAAAGCGCACTCAACAGCGCCGAAGGCTTGGCCGATGTGCAAGTGGGCGCTGCCACCGACAACCGCATGAACTACCGCTTCAGCCAAGCCGATGGCGCAGGCGGCACTTTGCTGGAAAACTGCATCGCCATTTATGACAACGCCAATCTTTATAATGTGTGCGCCAACAGCAGCAGCGCGCCGCAAACCGCATTGGCCGCCGCGCTCAAAGAAGTCAACCTGATTAAGTAATACCCATTCGAAAAAAATAATATACAAACAGGCAGCCTGTAGGTCGGATTCTCGAATCCGACACTTGTTCGCAGAACAAGGCACGCACATCGCTTTGGCCGTTGACCAAACGTCGGATTCAAGAATCCGACCTACGCGGATGATGCTGCCGAACTGCTTTTATTTTGTAAGGTTATTTTTTAGAATCGATATAAGGCCTTCTGCGCTGCAAGTGTCGGATTCCCGAATCCGACATTGGCTTAAAAAACAAAATGGCGGCCTTGTTTCAGCCTTAGCGGCCAAATATCGGATTCAATAATCCGATTGACACATCAGGCCGTCTGAAAGCTTTGAATCGCCCCGCGCGCCCTCACCACAGGCAGATTATGTTCAGCGAACTTGATATCAGCATGATGCAAAACGCCCTCGCCCTCGCTTGGCAAGGGCGTTTTTCCACTTCGCCCAATCCGCGCGTGGGCTGCGTGATTGCGCGCGGCAGCCAAATTGTGGGGCAAGGCTTTCACCTTCAGGCCGGCGGCCCGCACGCCGAAGTGCACGCGCTGCGTCAAGCCGGCGCGCTGGCCGCAGGCGCCACTGCTTATGTCACGCTGGAGCCCTGCAGCCACTACGGCCGCACGCCGCCTTGCGCCAAAGGCTTGATTGAAGCCGGCGTGACGCGCGTGGTGGCCGCCATGGCCGACCCCAACCCACTGGTGGCCGGCAAAGGGCTGGCAATGTTGCGCGAAGCCGGCATAGATGTTTCAGACGGCCTGCTGCAAACAGAAGCGCGCGCGCTCAACCGCGGCTTTTTATCCCGCATCGAGCGCGCACGCCCGTTTGTGCGCCTGAAATGCGCCGCCGGCCTCGATGGCAAAACCGCGCTTGCCAACGGCCAAAGCCAATGGATTACCGGCGCAGAAGCGCGCGCCGATGTGCAGATTTTGCGTGCCGAGAGCTGCGCCATTCTCACCGGCATCGGCACCGTGTTGGCCGACAACCCGCAATTGAATGTGCGCGATTTCCCCACCCTGCGCCAGCCAGCCCGCGTGGTGCTCGACAGCCGCCTGCAAACGCCGCTCGAGAGCAAGCTCGTGCAAGATGGCGGCAGCCCCACCGTGATTGCCACCTTGGTGGAAGACGAAAACCGCTTAGCGCCTTACCGCCGCCATGAGCATATCCGCATCATCAGGCCGTCTGAAACGCAAGGGCGCATTGATTTACACGATTTGCTCGTGCAGCTGGCCGCTTTGGGCTTCGGCGAAGTGATGGTGGAAGCCGGCGCCACTTTGGCCGGCGCGTTTCTGCAAGAAAATTTAGCCGATGAAATCGTGTTATACCAAGCGCCGAAAATCCTCGGCAGCCAAGCGCGCGGCCTGTTTGTGCTGCCGGAAAATCCGCTCGTGCTCAGCCGCACGGCCGCTTGGCAAACCACCACCCTCACCCGCATCGGCGATGACATCAAATGGGTGCTGCACCCGCGCCAAGCCTGATGAAACGGCTGCTTGCGGCAAAGCGGTTAAACGCAACCCTTTCATTATTTATTAAAAAATAATACCTGCCTTTGTTAAAAACAGTTCTCAACTACCGCACAGTCATAAATTGACTACGGTAAGTATCATCAGTTTGCGGTTTCCCATGCTGCTGATTATGATGCGTTTCATCTTTATTCTATTCGGGTATCATCCGCGGTATTTTGTTTCAGACGGCCTTTGTGTTGAAACCAAATCCGACATTGCTTGTCTTTAACTGAGTTATCTTTCCCTTATTTACGTTTTTTCTTTTCTTTATCCCATCCTTTTTAGAGAGCTGTCATGAAAAATACAACCATCCAAAAATTCGCCGACAAAAGCGCCAAAATCGGCATTGTCGGCTTGGGCTATGTCGGCCTGCCCCTGATGCTGCGCTATGTCGATATCGGCTATCAGGTTTTGGGTTTTGACATCGATGAAGAAAAAGTGGCCAAGCTCAACCAAGGCCAAAGCTATATCGAACACATTCCCGCCGAAAAAATCGCCGAAGCCAGCAAAAACCTGTTTGAAGCCACCACCGATTTTTCACGAATCGGCGAAGTGGAAGCCGTGATTTTGTGCGTGCCCACGCCGCTCAACAAATACCGCGAGCCGGACATGAGCTTTGTGATCAACACCACCGATGCCGTAAAACCTTATCTGCGCGCAGGCCAGGTGTTGTCGCTGGAGAGCACCACTTACCCCGGCACCACCGAAGAAGAATTGCTGCCGCGTGTAGAAGAAAACGGCCTCAAAGTAGGCGAAAACGTATTTCTGGTTTACTCGCCCGAGCGTGAAGACCCGGGCAACCCCAATTTCGAAACCCGCACCATTCCGAAAGTGATCGGCGGCCACACCCCCGCCTGCTTGGAAGTGGGCATTGCGCTTTATCAGCCGGCCATCGATCAAGTGGTGCCGGTGAGCTCCACCAAAGCGGCCGAATTGACCAAGCTTTTGGAAAACATCCACCGCGCCGTCAACATCGGTTTGGTGAACGAAATGAAAATCGTCGCCGATAAAATGGACATCGACATCCATGAAGTGATCAGCGCCGCGGCCACCAAGCCTTTCGGCTTTGTAGCCTATTACCCCGGCCCGGGCTTGGGCGGCCACTGCATCCCGATCGACCCTTTCTACCTCACCTGGAAAGCGCGCGAATACGGCGTAAACACTCGCTTTATCGAATTGGCCGGCGAAGTGAATTCGCATATGCCCGATTATGTCATCAGCAAAGTCGGGCTGGCGCTGAATGATCACAACCGTGCCATTAAAGGCAGCAAAATTCTGGTGCTGGGCATCGCTTACAAGAAAAATGTAGACGACATGCGCGAAAGCCCTTCTGTGGAAGTGATGGATCGCCTGCATGCGCTGGGCGCCGATATCTCCTATGCAGATCCGCATGTGCCGGTGTTCCCCAAAATCGCAGGCCACCATTATTTCGATCTTGCTAGCGAGCCGCTGACTGCTGAAAATATTGAAAAATTTGATTGTTTGGTGCTAACCACCGATCATGACAAATTTGATTACGCCCTGCTGGAAAAACACGCCAAGCTGATTATCGACACCCGTGGCCGTTTCCCCGGCAAAAGCGCCAAAGTTATCAAAGCATAAACAAAAGCCCTTGCCATATGCCGGGCTGTGCACTGGCATATGGCATTTTTATGCTGTATCTGCACAGAGCTTGCAGATGATTTTCAGACGGCCTGCCATGTAAAACTCAAGGCCGTCTGAAAAACTCCATACCTCTCAAATCCATATCCACCCTCGGATTGCCGCATGAATACTCAAAAATTAATCGGCTATGCTTTGGGCCCGCTCGGCAGCGCAGCGGCCAGCGCCATCGCTTTGCCCTTAATTTCTTGGTATTTCAGCGCCGAGGATATCGGCCGTATCGTGTTGCTGCAAACCGTTGCCGGCATGGTTTTACTGGTGATGGGCTTGGGATTGGATCAGGCTTACATTCGCGAATATCATGCCGCAGAAAACAAACCGGCTTTATTTAAAAATATCTTCATCTTGCCCTTGGCCTTGATAATTGCTGCATGTGTTGCATTATTTTTCAAGCTCGAATTGCCTGCGCAATGGATATTGAATCTTTCTGCGCCCTCGCTCGGGCTGCTTTGCATTATTTTTATTTTTACTACTTTCATTACCCGCTACCTTTCCGCCATTTTACGGATGCAGGAGCGTGCCTATGCTTTCTCGCTCAGCCAGCTCATTCCTAAAATTTTAATTTTGCTGCTGATATTGCTTTACATTTTCTTTAACCTGCCAAAAACCACTTTCAACCTGATTTTGGCCTACGCTTTGGCGCAAGTGTTGACAGTAGCCGTTTTGGCTTTACAAACCCGCAGTGAAGTTTGCCAAGCCATGCGCTCATCCATGAGCCTGCCGCTGATGCGTGAAACACTCCGCTACGGCCTGCCGCTGGCATTGGGCGGCCTCGCTTATTGGGGATTATCTTCAATCGACCGTTTCTTACTGAAACAATTGGCCGACTTGAGTGAGCTGGGTGTTTATTCAATGGCGGTCAGCTTTGGCGCTATAGCACTGATTTTTCAAAGTATTTTCTCCACCATTTGGGCGCCGATGGTGTTTAAATGGGTTAAAGAGGGTGTCAATCTGGATAAAATCAGCGGCATTGTCGATGTGATGCTGGCTTTATGCGTGGCGATTTTGTGCCTTGTCGGCCTTTTTTCTCCCTTGGTTCCCTTGCTGCTGCCTGAAAAATATGCGCCGGTGCAGTTTATTTTATTATCGAGCATTTTGTTTCCTCTGCTCTACACGCTCACTGAAGTTACCGGCATCGGCATCAATGTGAGCAAACGCACTTGGTTGATTACCGTTTTTTCTCTGTTGGCGCTTTTGTGCAATTTGGGTTTGCTTTATTTCTTGATTCCCAAGCTGGGCGCGCGTGGTGCGGCGATGTCTACTGCTGTTTCATTTTGGCTGTTTTTTGTGATGAAAACCGAAGCATCTCTGCGATTGTGGCAACCGCTGCCGCGCCTGAAAGTATACGGCACCACTTTTGCATGCCTAGCCGTTTGCCTGGCCTACACTTACGCAGGCAATCGCGATAATTATTTTGCCTTTGCTGCTGTTTGGCTGATTACCCTTATTTGGCTTTGCTTACAGCACAAGCAAGTGCTGCACCGTGTGTTCACAACCCTCTCAGGCCGTCTGAAACAAAGATAAAACGCTTGATTAATCTTTATAAATGAGCCAACAACCATGCATGTATTGATTCTACCCTCTTGGTATCCCGAAACCCCTGACGATGTTGACGGCATTTTTTTCCGCCAGCAAGCACAAGCCTTGCAGCGCGCCGGCCTCACCGTAGGCGTGATCGCACCACAATTTCGCTCTATGCGCGGCCGGCCGGACACACTTTTTTCCTCCCAATACGGTTTTCGCCAATATGTAGAGCAGGATGTGCCGACGTTTGCCTACCAAACCATGTATTTCTTTCCCCGCATGCGCATCGACCGCGATCGCTGGGTGCGTGCCGGCAAAAAGCTGTTTGCCCGCTATGTCGCCCAACACGGCAAACCGGATATTCTGCACGCCCATTGCATGAATCATGCCGGCATTCTCGCTCATGCCATTCATCAGGAAACCGGCATTCCTTATGTGATTACCGAACACAGCTCCACTTATGCACGCAAACTCATCCACGATTGGCAATGGCCGGCCATGCAGCCTGCTGCAGAAAAAGCGGCGGCCCGCCTTGCGGTGAGCAAAGAATTTTGCTCCTTGCTGCAAAACGAATATAAAGGTTTGAGCTGGGCATACTTGCCCAATATTCTCTCAGCCAAATTCGAAGCACCCGTTGATTTGTCTGCCAAGCCCCAAAACGAACATTTTACTTTTTGCTCCGTTGCCCACCTGCAGCACAAAAAGGGGTTTGATATTTTATTACCGGCCTTTGCCGAAGCCTTGAAAACCCGCCCCGGCCTGAAGCTTAAAATCGGCGGCACCGGCCCCGAAGAAGCCGGTTTGCGCCAATTGGCTGCCAATTTAAATTTGGGCGATTCGGTGGCATTTTTAGGTGGGCTGAAAAATGAAGAAGTGTTGCGATTGATGTATGAGAGTGACGCTTTTGTGCTGGCCAGCCGTATTGAAACCTTCGGCGTGGTGTTTATTGAGGCATTGGCACAAGGCTTGCCGGTTTTGGCCACCCGTTGCGGCGGCCCTGAAAGCATTGTTACCGAAAGCAACGGTCTGTTGGTGCCGTCTGAAAACCAGCAAGCACTAACGGAAGGCTTGCTTAAGCTGCATGACAACCATCGCCAATACATACCAGAGCAGCTAAGGCAGGCATGCCTGGCTGAATTTGGCGAACATAGTGTGGTGGCACAGCTTATGGCAACCTACCGTGCCGCCACTTCTGATTAGATTGCGCTTGACAGGCCCAAACGTGAAAATTAAAAGCTCAACCCTTTATATCTCGCTGGTTTACGGCATGCTAATCGCATTCATGATCGGCCCCACGCTGTCTTATCGAGTGGGGATACCGCGTATCGACAACCCGATGGCATTGCTGTTTATTCTATCCACAATAGTCATTTTTTTATGCGAGAAAAAAGGTTTCCCTAAAAAAATAATCTACGCTTTGCTGCCGCTCTCTCTGATGAGCGGTTGGGGGCTTTTGCACCTTTTTATCTCACCCATCAGCGCCACTTTATTTGCCGATTTGATGTTGTTTGCTATTTTGCCATGCTTTTTTTATATGCTTTTTTTAATCATAAGCAGGCATCCGCACAAATTAAAATTTATCCAAACCTTTCTTTTTTGCTTCACCTGCTTCATTACGCTTCCCTCCATCATCGAATTAGCAACCGGATTTCAGTTTGTGTTTGCCGATGAGGCGCTTTCCTTGGATACCGGCACACTGAAAGGCCTTTTTTTCAATCCGAATAATTTGGCCACTGCGGCTTTATGCATCACCCCGGCCATCTTGTTTTTCTTTCAGCTTTGCGGCAACACCACCAAAAGCACACTCACCGGCTGGGCTTTATTTACCCTCTTAGGTGCCGTTATTTTTGCCAGCGCCTCGCGCACCGCCATTTTGCTTTACTTATTGTTGTTGATATTTTTTCTGGTATACCGGCAAAACGGGCTGGCAACGGTGGTTTCACTTGCCTCAGCTGCGCTTATTTTGGCGATGATTCCACCCTCCATCATCCAAAATTTTTTACTCTCCCTGAACACTAATGAATTTTTAGAGCGCTTTTCCTCGCGGCTTTATCTGTTTTTATACGATTTTGGCAGCGACAATTCCGTTTCTTACCGTCAGGAAATCTATCATTATTTTTGGAATAACCCGCCTTTTCTCTATACAGGTTACGGCCCGAGAAATTTTTATGAATATTTTGGCGGGCATCTGAGCAGCAGCTTGGGCTTCACAAACCCCCACGCTTTCATCATTGAACTTTATCTTGCTTTCGGCATCATTGCTTTACTGAGCTTCACTGCCTACATCGCAGTTTATTCACTCACCTGCATAAGCGCTCAAGGCTTGTCCTCCAAGGCTCGTTTTATTGCCCTGTTCAGCATGATTATTTTTTTGGTTGCCGGCTTCATACCATCAACCATCATGCGGATGCCGTTTATATGGCTGCCCGGCTTTTTAATTTTTATTTATGTAATATGCAACAACACTCAGCGTGACAAAACTTTGGAATAAATCTATGAAAATCATTCTTACCTCTTCAATGAGCGGCCTGGGCGGCACAGAAAATGCCACATTCCGTTTAGGCAGATTACTGCGCCAATACGGCCATGATGTGATATTGGCTTCTTCAGACGGCCCCCTGATTGCAGAAGCACAAGATTTGGGCATCCGATGGCAAGCCATAGATTTCTATCAAGGCGGCACGCTCGGCTATCTCAAAGGCATGGCCGCCTATACTAAATTATTACGCGCAGAAAAGCCCGATGTCATACACTGCCAAATGGCCCGTATTGTGCCGGCCTGTGCCATCAGCGCGAAAATCGCCTCTCCGAAAACCAAAGTGTTTTACCATGCTCGCGGTCTGGATCCGGAAACCTACCCGAAAATCGCCAAATTATTCGACAAACTCGGTGTATACATTATCGGCAACTGCAAGCACGAGCGTGAAAAATTGATTCGCCACGGCTTTCCCGCCAACCGCATCAGCTACACCTACAACGCCTTGCACAAACCCGATTATGTGCCCGAGAAAGCAGAAAAAGATTATCTGATGCTGGGCACGCTTTCACGTTTGGACAAAGTGCGCGCCGTGCACCTAATGCTACCCATATTCAAAACCCTGCTTGACCGCGGCCTGCCGCTGCGTCTTTCCGTGGCCGGCATCGGCGAAGAGATGGACAACCTTAAAGCTCAAGCCGCTGATTTGGGCATTGCCGACAAAGTGGTTTTTCTGGGGGGCGTACGCGATTTGACTACTTATTTCAAGGATGTGGATATTTTGGTGAACACGCCCAATTGTGCCGGCGATCATGGCGCAGGCGTGGGCAACAATATTCTCGAAGCCGGCCTTTACGACACGCCGGTGGTTACCTACGACATGGCGGGCATTTCCGAAATGGTGATAAACGGCCAAACCGGCTATTGCATTGCACTGGGGCATGCCGATGAATTTGCCGATGCCGTTGAAACCTTGGCAAACGATAAAGCTTTGCGCGAAAAACTGGGCAAAGCACTTCATCAGCACGTTGCCACGCTTTGTTCCGATGAAGAAATCTACCGCACCACCATGGCCGCCTATAATATGTAACGGATAAGCAGATGAACATCACCATTGTTGCCCCTTATTGCTCGCTGCCCAATGAGCCGCACTTCAACCGCTTTTGGTATTTGGCCGAGCTTTTGAGCCAATCGCATGATGTTTTGCTGATTACCAGCAACTTCAAGCATTACGATAAATCGTTCAGACGGCCTGAAGATGCCGAAGCTGCTTCCAAAGGCCGTCTGAAAGTCAAGCTGATGAACGAGAGCGGCTATTCGAAAAACGTGTCGCTCGCGCGCTTGAAAAGCCATGATGTGTTTGTGAAAGATTTCGAGCAATGGCTGCAAAGCTGCCGCCCGGGTGAGCAAGATGTGGTGTTTTCCGCTTATCCCCTGATTGCCACCAATCTTCTTTTGGGCAAACACAAAGCACGGCTGGGCTATAAGCTGATTATCGATGTGCAAGACGTGTGGCCGGAATCGTTTTCCGCCGTGCTGCCCGTGCTGAAAAAAATTCCGCATAACCTGCTGCCCTTTGCCGGCCGCGCCAATGCCGCCTATCGCGCCGCCGATGCGCTGGTGGCCGTGTCGCAAACCTATCTTGACCGCGCACACGAAGCCAACCCCAATGCGCCCGGCGAAGTGGTGTATATCGGCGCCGATTTCGACACGCTCGAGCGCGTGAGCGCCAAAACTTTTTCAGATGGCCTTACCCACTTCTTTTATCTGGGCACGCTAAGCTTCAGCTACGATGTAGAAACCGTATGCAAAGGCGTGCAAAAGCTTTTGGATGCCGGCGAAAAAGTGGCCTTGCACATCATGGGCGGCGGCCCCGACTTGGAAAAGCTCAAAGCCTATGCGAATGAATCGATTATTTTTTACGGCTATGTACCGTATGCCGAAATGATTGCCACCGCCAAAGGCTGCGATATTGCGGTCAACCCGATTCATTCCTATGCCATGCAGTCGATTACCAACAAATTATCCGATTATATGGCCTTGCAAAAACCGATTCTCAACAGCCAGGTGAATGATGAAGTGGCCGAAGTGCTCACCTTGCTGCCGCACGCCGATTACCCCTCCGGCGATGTAGACGGCTTCGTGGCCGCCGCCCGCCGTATTTTGCAGCAGCGAAACGGGCCGGTGCAATCGGAAGAAATCGTGCGCCGCTTCAAACGCGATGTGGCCTATCAAAAAATCATCACCCTGATTGAGAAACTTGCCCATGAATAATATGTTGAAACGTTTATTGGATATTCTGGCCTCTGCCGCCGGATTATTGCTGCTCTCACCGGTGTTTTTGCTGCTGATTTATCTGATCCGCAAAAACCTCGGCGCGCCGGTGTTTTTCACCCAAATCCGGCCGGGGCAAAACGGCAAGCCTTTCAAAATGGTGAAATTCCGCTCCATGCGCGATGCGGTGGATGCAAATGGGCAGGCTCTGCCCGACAACGAGCGGCTCACGCCGTTTGGCCGCAAGCTGCGCGCCAGCAGCCTGGATGAGCTGCCCGAATTGTGGAATGTATTAAAAGGCGACATGAGCCTTGTCGGCCCCCGTCCTTTGCTGATGCAATATCTGCCGCTCTACAACGATTTCCAGCGCCGCCGCAACGAAGTGAAGCCCGGCATCACCGGCTGGGCGCAGGTAAACGGTCGCAATGCGCTTTCATGGGATGAAAAATTCAAGCTCGATGTGTGGTATGTTGATCACCACAATCTTTGGCTTGACATTAAAATTTTGCTGCTAACCGTAAAAAAAGTCTTTATCAAAGAAGGTATTTCCGCGCAAAACGATGCCACCATGCCTTTTTTCACAGGAAACGATGATGAAAAATAATATGATTTCTGCCATGCATACAACTCATCAGCACCCCTGCATCAAGAAATCGTCTTTTGCCCGCCAATGGAAAAACAATTTGCTTATCCCCCGCAATAACGCGAAAGCATGGAGGCAGCAATGAACACGCCGATTCGCGCCGATGAAAGCGTGATTGTGTTTGATTTGGACGACACGCTTTATGCCGAATTCGACTATAAAGTATCCGGTATCAAAGCCGTGTGCCGCCAAGTGGCCGAGCTTTATCCGCAATGCGACAAGCAGGCATTGCTCTCTTCCCTCAATATGCAGGGCAACAGCTGGCTGGATGATTTGTGCGATTATTGCCATTTTAACGATTCGGAAAAAGCCGCACTATTGTGGCAATACCGTTTGCACACGCCCGATATCCGGCCTTATATGCCGTCTGAAAAGCTGAAGAAGCTTATCCGCCAATTTGCCGGCAGCGCCCTGATCACCGATGGGCGCAGCCTCACCCAACGCTTGAAACTTTCCGCCTTGGGGCTGGCCGACTGCTTTGAGCATGTGTTGGTTTCCGAAGCCTTCGCCTCGGAAAAACCGCAGCCCGAGCGCTTTGTGTTTGTAGAAGAAAAATATCCGGCCAAAACCTGGATTTATATCGGCGACAACATCAAAAAAGATTTTGTCACCCCCAACCGCAGAGGCTGGCGCACCATAGGCCTGCGTGCTGCACCGCACAATATCCACCGGCACGAGGCCGCCGATTTCCCCGACGACCATCAGCCGCATCACTGGATCAACCATTTAGAAGAAATCAAGGATTTGCTATGTTAAACACTTCATTGTCTCCGTGGCCGAGCTTCACCCAAGAAGAAGCCGATGCCGTATCGCGCGTATTGCTTTCCAACAAAGTCAACTACTGGACCGGCCAAGAATGCCGCGAATTTGAAAAAGAATTTGCCGCGTTTGCCGGCACCGAATACGCCGTGGCGCTGGCCAACGGCACGCTGGCGCTGGATGTGGCGCTCAAAGCCATGGATATCGGCGCGGGCGATGATGTGATCGTCACCTCACGCACCTTTTTGGCCTCTGCCTCCGCCATTGTCACCGCCGGCGCCAATCCGGTGTTTGCCGATGTGGATCTCAACAGCCAAAACATCAGCGCCGACACCATTCAAGCGGCCTTAACCCCCACCACCAAAGCCATTATCGTGGTGCATCTGGCCGGCATGCCCGCTGAGATGGATGCCATTATGGCGTTGGCCGAAAAACATAAGCTGTGGGTGATTGAAGATTGCGCCCAAGCGCACGGTGCCCGCTATAAAGGCCGCCCCGTCGGCTCCATCGGCCATGTGGGCGCTTGGTCGTTTTGCCAAGACAAAATCATGACTACCGGCGGCGAAGGCGGCATGGTCACCACCAACGATAAAGCATTGTGGTTGAAAATGTGGGCTTATAAAGACCACGGCAAAAGCTACGATGCCGTTTACCACCGCGAACACGCACCGGGTTTTCGCTGGTTGCACGAGAGCTTCGGCACCAACTGGCGCATGATGGAAATGCAGGCCGTCATCGGCCGCATCCAGCTCAAACGCATGCCGGACTGGACGGCCAAGCGCCAAGCCAACGCCGCCAAGCTCGCCCAAAGCCTGGGCAAATTCGCCTGCATCCGCCTGGTGGACGTGCCCGATTATATCGAACACGCGCAATACAAATTCTATGCTTTTGTAAACCCAGGCCGTCTGAAAGCCGGTTGGACGCGCGACCGCATCGTGGATGAATTAAACGCGCTCAAAGTGCCCTGCTATCAAGGCAGCTGCTCGGAGGTGTATCTCGAAAAAGCCTTCGACAACACGCCGTGGCGGCCGCAACAGCGCCTGAAAAATGCCGTGGAATTGGGCGACACCAGCCTGATGTTTTTGGTGCACCCCACCCTCACCGAAGCGGAAATCGCTTTTTGCTGCCAACACATCGAAACCGTTTTAACCCAAGCCTGCGCCTGAGCACAGGCTGATCGGAATACCCGACATGAATTTGGATTCTTTACTCGCCCTGCCACGCAACATCAAAAAAATCATCTTCGTAATACACGATGTGGCGGTGATTTTCGTGGCTTTTTGGTTTGCCCAAAATCTGAAAGCCAGCTATTCGCAAGAATGGGCCGAGCCGGCCAACTGGCTGGCTTTTGCCGCCACGGCCGTATTGACCATTCTGGTGTTTACCCGTTTGGGGCTTTACCGCGCCGTCACCCGCTATGTGAGCACCAAAGTGCTCACCACGGCGGTGCTGGGCAGCGCCATTTCCGGCGTGCTGTTTTTCCTCAGCGTGCTGCTGTTTGAGCAGCGCCTGCGCCTGGCCTTGCCGGTGGCTTATTTTCTGATGCTGGTGGTGTTGATTGCCGGCTCGCGCATCATGCTGCGCACCATGCTCACCAACCGCCACCGCAAGCAGATGATTCCGGTGATTATCTACGGCGCCGGCCAATCCGGCCGCCAACTGCTGGAAGCCATCAAGCAGGTGAGCGAATACAACGCCGTGGCCTTTGTAGACGACAACACCGCCATCCAGCGCATGGTGATTTACGATTTACCGGTGCACAAGCCTGCCGAAATCGGCAACCTCATCAACCGCTACGGCGTGGAAAAAATCCTGCTCGCCATTCCGAGCGCCAGCACCGAAGTGCGCAAAAACATCATCCACCAACTCGAAGCTTATCCTTGCGAAGTGCTCACCATTCCGGGCATGAAAGATTTGGTCGACGGCAAAATCAGCGCCAGCTCGCTGAAAAAAGTTTCGGTGGTTGATTTGCTCGGCCGCGATCCCGTTGCCCCGCGCCCCGAGCTGATGGCGGCAGACATCAGCGGCAAAGTGGTGATGGTTACCGGCGCGGGCGGCTCCATCGGCTCTGAATTGTGCCGCCAAATTATCCGCAGCCGGCCGGCCAAACTTATTCTATTTGAATTATCAGAGTTTTCACTCTACAGTATCGACAAAGAGCTGCGCGATTTTCAGACGGCCTCAGGCACGGCTATCGAAGTATTGCCCATCCTCGGCTCGGTGCAGCACCGCAAGCGCCTGTTTACCATTATGCAGGCTTTCGGCGTACAAACCGTTTACCATGCCGCCGCCTACAAACATGTGCCGATGGTGGAATTCAACACCATCGAAGGCGTGCGCAACAATATTTACGGCACGATGTTTTGCGCCCAAGCCGCCATCGATGCCCGTGTGGAAACGTTTGTGCTGATTTCCACCGATAAAGCCGTGCGCCCCACCAACACCATGGGCGCCAGCAAGCGCATGGCCGAATTGGTGCTGCAGGCGCTCGCCGCCGAGCCCGGGCAGAGCACCCGCTTTTGCATGGTGCGTTTCGGCAATGTGCTGGGCTCATCCGGCTCCGTGGTGCCAGTGTTTGAGCAGCAAATCGCCGCCGGCGGCCCGGTAACGCTCACCCACGCCGACATCACCCGCTACTTCATGACCATCCCCGAAGCGGCGCAGCTCGTGATTCAGGCCGGCGCCATGGGCAAAGGCGGCGATGTGTTTGTGCTCGATATGGGCGATTCGGTGAAAATCATCGATTTGGCCAAACAAATGATCCGCTTGAGCGGCCTCGAAGTGAAAGATAGCGGCCACCCCGAGGGCGATATCGAAATCCAAGTTACCGGCTTGCGCCCCGGCGAAAAATTATATGAGGAACTCTTGATCGGCGATGAGGTTCAAAAGACCACTCATCCGCGCATCATGACCGCCAGTGAAGTGATGCTTCCGTGGAATGTGCTTTCTGACATAATCACCCGCATGGATGAAGCCTGCCGTCAATCCGACCAACTGACCCTGCGCCGGCTGCTGCTGGAAGCGCCCACCGGATTCGCACCTAAAGACGACATTTGCGATTTAGTCTGGCAACAAAACCACCAGGCCGTCTGAAAGGTTTCAGACGGCCGCAGCAAGAGAGATTTCCTGTGAAACTGAAAAAACTGACTGCCATCAGCTTATCGCTGCTTGCCTTTACCGCCGGCTGCACAGTGATTCCCGGCTCGGGCTTGTCCACCAGCAACAAAACCATCGTTTACAACGAAAACGACACCGCTGAAAATACCACGCTCGACAGCCGGGTAAATGTTTATCCCATCACTCTGAGCCTGGTGCAGAGCATGCGCCAGCCGCAACGTTTTGCCCAGCCCAATGCCGGCCTGAGCGCACAAAAATCTGAATACCGCTATCGCGTCGGCAGCGGCGATGTGCTCAACGTAACGGTGTGGCACCATCCTGATTTGAATTCCCCTGTGCCCTCTTCCCCCTTGAGCCCGCAAAGCAAACAGGTCAGCAGCGGCACGTGGGTGGATGAAGCAGGCTATCTTGCCTATCCTTTGGCAGGCAAACTTTATGTGCGCGGCAAAACCCTGCCCGAAGTGCAAAACATGCTCACAGGCCGTCTGAAACGCTATATCAAAAACCCACAAGTATCGGTAAACGTTGCCGAATTCCGCTCGCAGCGCGTTTCCATTTCCGGCGCCGTCGGCCAAGCCGGCCAGCTGCCGCTCACCAACGTGCCCATTACCCTGCTCGATGCCCTTGATTTGGCCGGCGGCCTGGCTGAAAACGCCGACACCAACAACATCAAATGGACCCACAACGGCGTGGATCGCACCATTTCCGTACAAGATATTCTCGAATTCGGCGATTTATCGCAAAACCACCTGCTCAGCCACGGCGACATTGTATATGTGCCGACCAATGCCAACAGCAAAGTATATGTGATGGGCGAAGCGGGTAAGCAAGCCGCCTTGCGCATCGGCAACCACGGCCTCAACCTCACCGAAGCCATCGGTGAAGCAGGCGGTATGAATCAGTCCTTGGCCGATGCCACCGGCGTGTTTGTGATCCGCAATGCGCCGCAAGATATTGAAAAACCGATTCATATTTATCAGCTTGACCTGAAAGACGCCACCGCTTACGCATTGGGCAACGAATTCAAGTTGCGCGCCAACGATGTGGTGTATATCACCGCCGCACCGGTTACCCGCTGGAACCGCGTGGTGTCGCAGCTGATCAATTCGTTTACCGGCGCCAACTCGTTGGGCAACACCTTTAACTAAGCGCCCGGACAGGCCATGTATCAAAAGATTTTAATTGTCTGCGTGGGCAATATCTGCCGCTCCCCCACCGGCGAGCGCTTGCTGCAAAAAAAGCTGCCCGGGCACCAAATCGCTTCAGCTGGCATCCGGGCGCTGACAGGCAACGATGCCGATTTCCAAGCCATCAAAACCGCCTTGCGGCACGGCGTGGTGGTTGCCGGACACACTGCCCGCCAACTCACCGTAGACATGTGCCGGCAAGCCGATTTGATTTTGGTGATGGAACCGGGCCATATTGAAGCGGTGGCCGACATTTTACCGGCCGCGCGTAGCAAAACCATGTTGTTTGGCCAGTGGCTGCACAAAAAAAGCATCCCCGACCCCTACCGCCAAAGCGATGATATGTTTGAAGCCGTGTTTGAGCAACTTGAAGAGGCCGCCACACTTTGGGCTGAAAAACTTCTCCAAACCACCGATAGCTGAACCACAGGAACCCTTTCCGTATGTCAACAAAAAATGCTTCCCGAAATCAAAATTCAGTCCAGGGTGAAATCGATTTAAGCCAGCAATTGCGCCGCTTGATCAACCACAAATATCCCATCGCCGCAGCCGTGCTGGCCGGTGCCTTTTTGGGTGCCCTCTACAGCGTTGCCAGCACGCCGGTTTACCGTGCTGATGCCATGTTGGAAATCGAAACCAAGCAAAACCAGATTCTCACCGAAATCAACAGCATGTTCAGCAACGAGCCCTCGCCTTCCGAAGTGGAGATAGAGCTGGTGCAATCCCGGTTGGTGGTGGGCAAAACCGTTGACGATCTGCATTTGGATCAAGTGGTCAAACCCAAATACTTTCCCTTGCTCGGCCGCATGCTGCACAATTTAAGCAGCGATATTGATCCACAACTTACGCTGCACACCTTTACGGTGGAAACTGAATGGCTTAATCAACCCATCATTCTGAAAGCCACCGACAACAAACACTACACGCTTAAGCTGCCGGACGGCACCACCGCTGAAGGCACGGTTGGCCAAGCCTTGAGAATCAACCCGCAAACCACCATCCAAGTCAACCAGATTTTGGCTGAGAGCGGCCAGGAATTCGCGCTCATCAAAAACACCAAGCTTAGCGCCATCCAAAATATCTACAACAACCTTTCCGTCATCAGCAAAGGCAAAACCAGCCCCATCATCAATTTGGGCTACACCGGCACCGAACCTGAAGAAATTCAGCGCACACTCAACAGTATCATCGACAACTACATCAGCCAAAACAAAGACCGCGATATTCAGGTGGCCGCCGCAGGCTTGGCCTTTATCAGCGAAGAATTACCGCGCCTGAAGCGCAATCTGGAAGATGCAGAAAACCGCCTCAACGAATACCGCACCCGCAGCGGCTCGCTGGATATTCCGGTGGAAGCCAAAGGCGCATTGGAAAGCCTGGTGGCCATCGAAACCCAAATCACCGGCTTGAAAACCGAAGAAGCCGGCCTGGCCGAGCTTTATACGCCCGCACATCCCACCTATAAAGCCGTGCTCGACAAGCTCTCCGTATTGAATCAGGCCAAAAATAAAATCAACCGCCAAATTTCGGAATTGCCCAATATCCAGCAAGAAGTGATCCGCCTCACCCGCGATGTCGACACCAATCAGGCTACCTATGTGCAGCTGCTCAATAAGCAGCAAGAGCTCAATATTATGCAGGCCAGCGCACAAGGCAACGTGCGCGTGGTCGATCATGCCATGACCGCCGAGCGCCCCATCAAGCCGCGCAAGGCCATGATCACCCTGCTCTCGGCGCTCACCGCCGGCATGCTGGCTTCAGCTTGGTATTTATTCCGTGGTGCCGTGCGCCGCACCCTCACCTCGCCCGATGAAATCGAAGCCCTGAATTTGGAAGTGTTGGCCATCATTCCCAAATCCGATGCCCAAGCGGAACAAAGCGGCAGCTTGGCCAAGCTGAAAAAGCCCGCACAAGCTGCCGCCAAATATCTGCTGGCTCAAGCCGAGCCGACCGATGTTACCGTGGAAGCCATACGCTCGTTGCGCACCAGCATTTATTTTTCAATTATGGATGCCAAAAACAACATCCTGATGATTTCCGGTGCCACACCTGAAGCCGGGAAATCCTTTATTGCCGCCAACTTGGCCATCGTAATGGCGCAATCGGAAAAGAAAGTGCTGCTGATTGATGCCGATATGCGCAAAGGTTATCTCGACCAATTATTCGAAGCCCCTGCCGAACAAGGCTTGGCTGAAATTCTTTCCGGCCAAATCACCCCATCCCAGGCCATGCAGCCCACGCAAACGCCGAACTTAGACATCATCACCCACGGCACTTTGCCCGACAACCCTTCCGAGCTCTTGATGAGCAACCGTCTGCGCGCCTTGCTCGAATGGGCCAAACCGCGCTACGACCACATCATTATTGACACCCCGCCGGTATTGTCGGTAACCGATGCCACCATCATTGGTCAAATGGCCGGCATCACCTTGTTGGTGGCGCGTTATGAATCCACCACCGCACTCGAGCTCGACAGAAGCGCCGCCAAACTCGTACAAAACAACGTGCCGGTAAAAGGCGTGATTTTCAACGGCTTGGACAGAAATGCGCAAGATGTTTACAGCTATTACGCTTATGCAAAATATGTTCAAAAAACATAACCTTCCGGCTCAAGCAGCGGCAACCGTATACACTGAAACGTAAACGTATGCATGATGAAAAAGGCCGTCTGAAAGCTTTTCAGACGGCCTTTTTCATTATCGGCACATGGGGTTTTATACCCATTCAAAAAAATAATATACAAACAGGCAGCCTGTAGGTCGGATTCTCGAATCCGACACTTGTTCGCAGAACAAGGCCGCACATCTCTTTGGCCGTTGGCCAAACGTCGGATTCAAGAATCCGACCTACGCGGATGATGTTGCCGAATTGCTTTTATTTTGTAAGGTTATTTTTGGATTGGTATTAATCCAACCGCGCCCATTACTGCATCAGCATTCCACCACCCGCACCGACACCGGCACCGCTTCTTGCTGCAAGGTGATTGCCAGCCCGGCCAGCGAGGTTTCTTTATAAGTGGCTTTCATGTCGCGGCCGGTTTGCAACATGGTTTGAATCACCATATCGAGCGACACTTTTTTATCGTGGCCGTCTTCCAGCAAGGCCAGCGCACCCAATTTGAGCGCTTTTTCCGCCGCAATACCGTTGCGCTCGATGCAGGGAATCTGCACTAGGCCGCCCACCGGGTCGCAAGTGAGGCCCAAATGGTGTTCCATCGCCATTTCGGCGGCATTTTCCACTTGCGCGGGCGTGCCGCCGATGGCTTCGGCATAAGCACCGGCCGCCATCGAACAGGCCACGCCCACTTCGCCCTGGCAACCCACATCGGCACCGGAAATCGAAGCATTGGTTTTATACAGAATGCCGATGGCGCCGGCGGTGAGCAGAAAATTTTCCACCCGCGCCTGCGTGGTATGCGGGTTGAACTTGCGGTAATAATGCAGCACCGCCGGAATAATGCCCGCCGCGCCATTGGTGGGTGCAGTCACCACGCGGCCGCCGGCGGCGTTTTCCTCGTTTACCGCCATGGCATACACCATCGGCCATAATTGCGTGTTAACAATTTCCGCCTCACGCAACACCCGCAGCTTAGCCGCCAATTGCGGCGCGCGCCGGCGCACATTCAGGCCGCCCGGCAACAGGCCGTCTGAACCCAGCCCGCGCTTGATGCAGGCTTCCATCGCCTCGGCCACCGCGGCCACGCGCGCGCGCACCTTATCTTCGCTCTCACCGCTCAAAGCCATTTCATTAGCCAGCACCACTTCGGCAATATTGAGCTGCTCGCGGCGGCATTGCGCCAACAATTCGGCGGCGCTGTGAAACGGATACGGCACTTCGGCCGCGGCCGCAGCTTCCTGCCCGAATGTTTCATCGGTTACGATAAAGCCGCCGCCCACCGAATAATATACTTGTGCACACAATTCGAGGCCGTCTGAAGCATAAGCGTGAAAACGCAAGCCGTTGGGGTGTTTGGGCAGGCTCTCGCCGCCGAGAATGTGCAAATCACGTTCCACATTAAAAGTGATGGTGCGCGCACCCAGCTGCAATTGCTGCCGTGCGCGGATGCGTGAGAGCCGCTCGGCAATGGCGGCCAAATCGATTTCTTCCGGCAAGCTGCCCTCCAGCCCGAGCAAGAGCGCATCAAAAGTGCCGTGGCCTTGGCCGGTGAGCGCCAACGAGCCGTAGATTTCAATCATAATGCGCTCGGTTTGCGCGATGAGCCCTTGCTGCGCCAAGCACTCTGCAAACGCAGCGGCAGCTTTCATCGGCCCCACCGTGTGCGAGCTGGACGGCCCCAGGCCGATTTTGAAAATATCGAATATACTGATCATAGTGCGTTTGCCGCCTGAAATATAAAGAATGCCTCACTATAGCAGGAAACAAAATAGCCGTCTGAAACGCTTTGCAGCTTTTCAGACGGCCTGTGTTTAATGGCTTGCTATGCCGCCAGCCAGCGCCGAATCTGCGCCAGCACGGTCTCGCTGCTCAAACCCAAATCGGCCATCAGCTGCTTGGGGTCGCCGTGTTCGGTGACCTGATCGGGCACGCCCAACACCAGCACGGGCTTGCAGATTTTGTGCTTCGCCAACACTTCCAACACCGCGCTGCCCGCGCCGCCTTGCACGGCATTCTCTTCAATAGTGACCAAATAATCGTGCTCAGCGGCCAATTCTACAATCAGGGCTTCATCAAGCGGTTTCACAAAGCGCATATCGGCCACGGTGGCATTCAATTCTTCGGCGGCGGCCAAGGCCGGCTGCACCATGCTGCCGAAAGCCAAAATGGCGGTTTGCCTGCCTTGCCTGCGCAACACGCCTTTGCCCACCGGCACGGTTTCGAGGCCGTCTGAAACTTTCGCCCCTTTGCCCGAGCCGCGCGGATAGCGTACAGCAGAAGGCGCATCGAGCTGATAGCAGGTGGAAAGCAGCAGGCGGCATTCCTGCTCATCGCTCGGCGCAGCCACCACCATATTGGGCAGGCAGCGCAAAAAGCTCAAATCATACACGCCCGCATGCGTGGGGCCGTCGGCGCCGACAATGCCGGCGCGATCCACGGCAAAGAGCACGGGCAGGTTTTGCAGCGCCACATCGTGCACCAATTGATCATAGCCGCGCTGCAAAAAAGTGGAATAAATCGCCACCACCGGCTTGGCGCCTTCGCAGGCCAAACCGCCGGCAAAAGTGACGGCGTGCTGCTCGGCAATGCCCACATCGAAATAGCGCTCGGGAAATTTCTGCTCGAATTCCACCAACCCGCTGCCCTCGCGCATGGCGGGCGTGATAGCCACCAGCCGCTCATCGGCGGCGGCTTGGTCGCACAGCCATTGGCCGAAAATCTGGGTGTAGGTGGGCTTGGGCGGCGGCACGGGTGCCACGGGCGCATCGCCTTCTTTGGCCAGCGTCGACACGGCATGGTATTTCACCGGATCGTTTTCAGCCAGCTTGTAGCCCTGCCCTTTTTTGGTGATCACATGCAAAAGCTGCGGGCCTTTTTTGCCGCGCAAATCTTGCAGCACTTCCACCAAGCGCTCGACATCGTGGCCGTCCACAGGCCCCGTGTAGTTGAAGCCGAAGTTTTCAAAAAGCGACAGCGATTGCTTGGCATGCTCGGCTTCGCTGGCGATGGTTTTGATTTTATTTTCCACTTTTTGCGCGATTTCAAGCGCACCGGGCAGAATATTGAGCACTTTTTCCGACTGCTGTTTGAAGCTGTGCAACACGCCGCGCATATCGCGCACGGCATTGGTGGCCAGATATTTGGGCAACGCGCCCACATTGGGGGAAATCGACATTTCGTTGTCGTTGAGTATTACCAGCAGGTTTACATCGGTGTCGCCGGCGCAATTGAGCGCTTCAAACGCCTGCCCCGCTGTCATCGCGCCATCGCCGATAATGGCCACGCTGCGGTGCTCGTTGCCCGCCAGCTTGTCGGCCACCGCCATGCCCAGCGCCGCGCCGATAGAAGTGGAAGAATGCCCCACGCCGAAAGCGTCGTATTCCGATTCGGCGCGTTTGGGAAAGCCCGCCAGGCCGCCATATTGGCGCATACTGCCCATGCGGCTCTTGCGGCCGGTGAGGATTTTATGCGGATAGCTCTGATGGCCCACATCCCACACCAATTTGTCTTGCGGCGTGTGATACACATAATGCAGCGCCACCGTGAGCTCCACCGCACCCAGATTGCTGGCGAAATGGCCGCCGGTTTTTCCCACCGATTCCAGCAGGAAAGCGCGCAGTTCTTCGGCCACTTGCGGCAGCTGGTTTCGGCTGAGGGCGCGCAAATCTTGCGGCAGGGTGATGGTGTCTAGCAGCGGTGTCGGGCTCATAATGCGGCTCTTTTTTATACTGAAACAAGGTGTAAGGCGCGATTATAGCAGAGATTGTTACGGCGCTTTTGTGTTATCCTGCAGGCGTTAACGATTTGCGATACAGGAATGCGGATGAACACCATCAAACTTTCCCTGCCGGCCGCCATTTTGCTGGCGCTGGCCGCCTGCGCGCCGGCGCAAAACGAAGCGCCGGCCGCTTCAGCACCCGCCGCTTCGGCTGCAAGCACCGTTGCCGCCGGCGATGCCGCCGCCTCCGGCCTCACCGATATTGCGCCGGCCGAACACCAAACTGTAATCAACGACGCCAAATGGCAGGATTACCGCTGCGACGGCGGCAAAACCCTGCAAGCGCGCTACCATGCCGGCGAAGCCACCGCCGTGGCACAAGTGAAAATCGATGGCCACACGCTCACGCTGCAATACGACGGCGTGCAAAGCAATGAAGACCTCACCGCGTTTAGCGGCGGCAGCTACAGCTGGGTAATCAGCAACCTGCACCGCGCCGATTTCTATAAAGAAGACAACGGCTTCCTGTTTCAACAAGAGCAGCAGAAAATCAATGGCGAGAGCCTGCCGGTGGATAATATTTTGGTGAAAAACTGCGCGCCGGCAAGCTGAGCAGCGTGCTTGGTTACATAAAGAAAAGGCCGTCTGAAAGATTTTTGCTTTCAGACGGCCTGGTTGCAAATGATAAACCCATTTCAAACCACTTGCATAAATATGCTTTATACCAATTCTAAAAAATAACCTTACAAAATAAAAACAGTTCGGCGGCATCATCCGCGTAGGTCGGATTCTTGAATCCGACATTTGACCAACGGCCAAAGCGATGTGCGTGCCTTGTTCTGCGAACAAGTGTCGGATTCGAGAATCCGACCTACAGGCTGCCTATTTGTATATTATTTTTTTGAATTGGTATTATTCGCGGTGATAAGGATGGTTATGCAAAATCGACACCGCGCGGTAAAGCTGCTCGGTGAGCAGCACGCGCACCATGCCGTGCGGCAGCGTGAGGCTGGAGAGCCGCATCATCAGGCGCGCCTGCTGCTTTAAATGCTCGGTCATGCCGTCGGCACCGCCGATGATAAAGCAAACGTGTTCGCCCTCTTGCTGCCAGCGTTGCAAATGGCCGGCCAGCTCCACCGAGGTGGGCGCTTTGCCGCGCTCATCAAGCACCACCAAAAAAGCGCCCGGCGGAATGGCTTCGAGCAGGCGCTTTTCTTCGGCGGCCATGCCTTGTACAGCATTCACACCGGCGCCGCGCTTTTCGGGCTTGATTTCTTTGAGCGCATAATGCACATCGCGGCCGAAGCGCTTGGCATATTCGGCCACGGCTTCATCCACCCAGCGCGGCATTTTGGTGCCCACAGCCAATACAGTAATGTTCATGGCATTTTTTTCAGACGGCCTTTTCTATGCCTTATCCCGACAAACCCTTATTGTGGCCGCATAATGCCGTTTGAAAAAGCGGCACAACGGCAAGTTCAAACAACCGGTTTGGCTTTTGAATAGACAGGCAGAAGCTTGGCAGCAAAGGCCGTCTGAAACCTTTTATGATTGCGAATCGGCGGCATGCCACGGTTTGGCGGCACCAGGGTGGAACGAAGGTTTCTCACCGCCCCACAGGGTGTCGATATCGTAATAATCGCGCACGGCGGGCAGCATCACATGCACCACTAAATCGCCGGCATCCACCAGCGCCCACTCGCCGCCCTCTTGGCCTTCGGTGCTCAAAATCTCGAAGCCGGCGGCTTTCAAATCCACGGCCACGTTGTTGACCAGCGCCCGCACTTGGCGCGTGCTGTCGCCGCTGGCGATAATCATGCGCGCAAACAGCGGCGTTTTCTCTTGCGTTTCGAGCACGGCGATGTCTTTGGCTTTTACGTCTTCCAAAGCGCTCACGGCGATTTCCAGCATTTTTTGCAAATCTTGCAGCTCTTGTTCGTTCATTCGGTTTCCTATTTTAAAAAGTTTCAGACGGCATTTTTAAAGAAAGGCATGAGGCCGTCTGAAAGGTTTAGCGGTAAAGATGGTTTTGCTCGATATAGCGCTCAACGCGGCGATCGACCAGGCCGGCCAGCGATTCGCCCAAGCGGGCGCGGCGGCGGATTTCGGTGGAGCTCACGTTGCACATCGGCGCATTTAAAAGCTTAAGGCTGCCCTGTTGCAGCGCTTCGCCCAACCAGCCGTGCAATTCGCGCGGCGCTTGGGCAAGGTTTTCACCTTCGCGGGCGGCCACGGCAATGTGGGTGTGGCGCACCAGCGTTTGCCATTTTTTCCATTTGTGCAGCTGCATCAGGCTGTCCATGCCCATCAGCCACCACAATTGCGCGGCGGGAAAATGCTGGCGGAAAATCTGCACGGTGTCAAAGGTATAGGTAGCGCCCTCGCGCACCACATCGCAATCGCTCACGGCAAAGCACGGCTCGTCGGCCACAGCCAGCTCGGCCATGTGCAGGCGCGCGCGCGCATCGGCACCGCCCGCGCTCGCTTCTTTATGGTAAGGGTCGCCGGCGGGCAGAAAAATCACGCTATCCAGCCCGATTTCATCGGCAAACGCACGCGCAATGTGCAGATGGCCGTTGTGGATGGGGTCGAAAGTGCCGCCGAAAAGTCCGATATTTTTCATCATTTTTAATACAGGCCGTCTGAAAAAAGTTTAAGCCGTGCTGCCGGTTTTGCCGTCCACCACCAAATTAAGCTTGCCGGTGGCCGGGTGAATCACCAAGCCGTGCACCGCCACATTATCGGGCATCAGCGGATGGCGGCGGATAATGCCCACGGTGTGGCGCACGCTGTCTTCCACATTATCGAAGCCGGTGAGCCAACCGTCGAGATCGATGCCGGCATGGCGCAAAGTGGCCACGCGGTCGTCGGGTATGCCCTGCTCGCGCGCCTTGCCCAGAAAAGCATCGGCATTCAGGCCGCGCATGCCGCAATCATAATGTGCCACCACCATGATTTCTTTTACCTTTAATTCCAGCACCGCCACCAGCAGGCTGCGCATTACCGAGCCCCACGGATGCGTGACCACCGCGCCGGCATTTTTAATCAACTTGGCATCGCCGTTTTTCAAGCCCAGCGCACGCGGCAGCAGCTCCACCATGCGCGCATCCATGCACGACAATATCGCCAGCTGCCGCTCGGGATATTTATTGCTGAAAAACTGGGCATATTCGCCTGATGCAACAAATTCCTGATTAAAATCGAGAACTTCTTCTAATATGCTCATGCATGTGTCCTGTGGATAAACGTTTATCAGCGCAAGCTGCGGCACTCGGCCGCTGAAAACCGCCCGGCTGCCCGAATGTGAGGTTTTGATATGGATGCGCGCCGAAGGTTGGCTATTATAACGGTTTCCTGCACCGGCTGCCGACAAAATGGCAAAGCCGCCCAAAGGCGGCTCGAAAGCATGTTGCAAGGCGGAAAATGCCGCAAAGCTGAGCACCTTCGAGCATGTTCAACGCAGCAGGCGCGTTTTTGAGTCAAAAGATTGCCACGAAATGGATTGTAAACAGCCTCTACGCTAATCCGTGAAAATGACGGCGGAAATACACCAAAGCCGGTGCGCGCTCGGCATCGTGCACTTTGATTTCACTGATTTCAACGTAAAACACGCAATGGGTGCCGATATCGTGTTGCGCCACGATGCGCCCGTGCATATGCGCCAGCGCACCTTCCACCTGCAATTGGCCACTGCCGCCGCGATGCCAGATATGGTATTCGAAGCGCTCTTCGGGCGAGAGCTGCGTGATGCCGGCAAAATGCTCGGCCACATCTTGCTGGCCGGCGGAGAGCACGTTGATGCACAAATCGCGGTTGGTTTGAAGTATCGGAATGATGGCGGCACTGCGGTTGATGCAGAGCATTACCGTGGGCGGCTCATCGGTAATCGACGACACCGCCGTCATGGTGATGCCGTAGCGGCCGGCGGCGCCATCGGTGGTGATCACATGCACGCCGGCGGCGCATGAGGCCATTGCGTGGCGGAAATCCTGTTTCAGCGGCGTGTTGTCAGTCATGAATCAGATCAGTCGATGTGCTGCCCGATGGCAGACAATTCACCCAGCAGGCTTTGCAGTTGCTTGAGTTTGTCTTTCGACAGCACCGATTCAATCACATCATAGCGCGCGTCCACTTGATCGCAAGTGGTGCGGTGCAGCTTTTCGCCCTCGCCGGTGAGCTTCAAATACACGCGGCGCTGGTCGTTGGAAGGCTTCAAGCGCACCACATAGCCCACTTTTTCCAAGCGGGTGAGAATGCCGGTGAGGCTGGGGCGCAGAATGCAGGCCTGATTGGCTAAATCTTGAAAATCAAGCGTGCCGTTTTCGGCCAGCAGGCGGATGATGCGCCATTGCTGGTCGGTGATGCCTGCATTGTTCAAAATCGGACGAAATTGGGCCATCAATGCTTCGCGGGCCTGAATCAGGCTGATATTAATGGATGCATGTTTGGATTGCGCGGTCATAATAAAACGCCAGCCTTTCTGGTAGCAAGTGACGAAGCGAAGCAAAAATCTCTGTTTTTATGTTTATATATGAATCTTATTCTAAAACAAGAAAAACCACAATGTAAAGGCAAAAAATTGTTTTTATGCCTGCTTAGAAGCCTGTCTCATTCAAATTCATTCAAGATGACAGACAAAAGCCGGCCGGCCGCTGCCGGCTGAGGGGAAATAAGCCGCTTTTTTTGCCGCATACGGCCAAAGCGTATTCAATCATCTTCAAACAAACCCATGCGCGCCAGCCATTGCGCCAGCTCGTGTTGCGGGTCGAGCAGGCTGTAGCGGCCGAAGGCATCGAGCGTGGCCAGCAAGGCATCGTTCATCAAACGGCCTTCTGCCATCGCTTTGGCCAATTCAGCCACGGAGAGCAGCATAAATTCGGCCACTTCGCCATCTTGGTTTTGCGGCTGCACGCCCTCGGGCAACACCACATCGAAAATGTGCAATTCCTCGCGGTGCAGCCCGCGCGACACCGGCCGCAGGCTTAAGCAGCGGCGGCCGGCACGGGCGTGTTGCAGCTGCGCCGCACTCAATCCCGCTTCTTCTTCGCCTTCGCGCAACATGGCCGTTTGCACGCACTCGCCGCTGCTGATGCCGCCGCCCACCAAATTATCGAGCTTGTTGGGGTCTACTGCTTTATAAGGGCTGCGCCGGCCGATCCAAAAGCGCCATTCGCCGTCGCAACACGCCAGCCCGTTGATGTGTATGGCGCGGCTCAGCAGCCCGAGCGGGCGGAAGGCGGCGCGTTCCAATGCAAATAAAGCCTGCCCTTTTTCATCGCGCACATCGAATTTTTCATTGCGCCAGCCGCCGAGCAGCCCCAGCTTGTGCCAAGTGGCGGCCATGTGTTGCAAGGCATCAGCCATTTCGAGCCAGCTTCCCGCATCAAGCGCCAGCGCCGCTTCGCTGTGTTGTTGGTGCAAAGGCCAATCTTGACGCACTTGTGCTGCCCATTTTGCATCAAGCCGCCCCAAGGGCATGCCATTGAGCAGCAGGCGCTGCCAGCCCTCGCTCGGGCAGGCAAATTGGCGCTGCACCCATTGCCATAAAGCATCTTGTTCGGCGCGACTGAGCGCTTGCGTGAAAACGGGAATATCGGAGCGGGTCATGTTGATTGCCGGTAAAAATTAAAAGAAGCGGCAATTGTAGCAAATTCCGTACTATTTACCGCCACTTAAATCAAAGGCCGTCTGAAAAACTGTTTTTTCAGACGGCCTGCAAAGAAAATCGGTTTACAACACCGGCGCATCCGGCAAATACACATCAAAACGGGTGCTTTTGCCGGCATATTGATAAGCTGGCTCGGCTTGTGCCAAAAAATCGCCCAAACGCGGCCGCTTCACCACCACGCGTTTTTTGGCCACGGCACGGGCGGCGGTCAAAAGCGCGGCCTCATCTTGCGCCGCGCCCACAAGGCCGTGGAAATAAGCCATTTCTTTTTTCACCGCCGCCGCTTTTTTGCGCTCGGGATACATCGGGTCGAGATACACCACATCCGGCCGCCCCTGCGCAGCGGCCAATGCCGGCATCAGCGCGCAGGTGTCGCCGTGGTGCAGCGTGATGCGTGCGGCGATTTCGGCGGTTTCTTCATCGGCGGCGGCGCGGCGCAGGCCGTCGGCCAGCAAGCAGGCCACGGCGGGATGCTGTTCAAACACGTTCACCGCCAACCCCAACGAAGCGAGCACAAAAGCATCGCGCCCCAAGCCGCCGGTGCCGTCCCACACTCGCGGTGCGGCGCTGTGGTTAACCGCCTTGCCCAGCAATTCGCCGCCGCCTTTGGTGCGCCGATATTGCGCGGCGCCGCCGGCAAAATCCACCTGCACGCGCCCTTTTTCGCCCGCACGGCACAAGGCAATGCCCTCGGCATCGGCCAGCAGATATTCGCCTGCCAGCGGCGGCGCATTGAGCCGGCTCAGGCCGAAGCGTTCGGCCAATTCATGCACCGGCGCAGCGGCTACGGCGGCAAAATAAATCCCGGCCATGTTTCAGACGGCCTTATCGGCAGGCTTATTCATGCTCATGTGCTTCCAGGCTCAAATACGAGCTTTGCTTGAGGCCGCGGCAGAATTCGGCAAAATAAAGGTTGTGTTCGGCCTTGCCAAGCCGGGCCCAACGCGATTTTTCTTCAAATTTATTGAGCACTTCTTCGGGCGATAAGTGCACATAGCGCAGCATGTCTTCAATGGTGTCGTGCTCTTCCATGCCGCCGTATTCCACACGCCCGTCGTCGCGCACATACACATTCACCGAATCGGTGTCGCCGAAAAGGTTGTGCATGTCGCCCAAAATCTCCTGATACGCGCCCACCATAAACACGCCCAAAAGGTAAGGCTCGCCTGCGCGCGGCTCGTGAATCGGCATGCTGGTTTCGATGCTTTGCTGGTCCACATATTGGCGCACTTTGCCGTCTGAATCGCAGGTGAGATCTTGCAGCACGGCGCGGCGGCCGGGCTTTTCGTTCAGGCGGTGTATCGGCATAATCGGCAGCACTTGGCCGATGGCCCAGGTGTCGGGCAGGCTTTGAAACACGGAAAAATTGCAGAAATATTTATCGGCCAATTTATCGGTGAGCGCGTCAAACACCTGTCGCTGCGAGCGCTGGCCGGCTTGCAGCTGGCTTTTCAGGCGGTGGCAGAGCACGGCGTGCAGCTGCTCGGCCAGCGCTTTTTCACGCAGCGACACTTTGCCCTCGAGATAGAGGCCGATCACTTCGGTGAGGTAATGGCCGATGCGGTAATAGGTTTCGGTCACCATTTCACGATCATCGGCATCGTGCAGCTTGGCAATCAGCTTTTGGGTGGCAAACGACAAATCTTCTTCGTCGGTGATTTCAGGCACTTGATCGGGCAGACGCTCGACATCGGTTACATTCATCACCAGCACGGCATGATGCGCCGTCATGGCGCGGCCGGATTCCGAGAAAATACCCGGATGCGGCACATTGTGTTCATTGCAATATTCGGCCAGCATCGACACAATCACATGTGAATATTCGCCGATATCGTAATTAATCGAGCTTTCATTGCGCGAGTGGGTGCCGTCGTAATCCACGCCCAAGCCGCCGCCCACGTCTACATATTCAATCGGCAGCCCCAATTCGCGCAGCTCGGCAAAATAGCGCACCGCCTCTTTAAAGCCCAAACGGTAATCGGAAATATTGGAAATTTGCGAGCCCATGTGAAAATGCATCAGCTTCACCGTGTCGGCCAAGCCTGCGGCGGTGAGCTTTTCGGCGGCTGAAATCAGCTGCGCGGCGGAAAGGCCGAATTTGCCTTTGTCGCCGCCGGTGTCGGCCCACTTGCTCGAAGCGAGCGAAGAGAGGCGCACGCGCAGGCCGATATTGGCTTTCACGCCCAGATTGGCCGATTCTTCAATCACCAAATCCACTTCCGATTCTTTTTCAATCACGATAAACACTTGGTGCCCCAAGCGCTGCCCCATCAGGGCGAGGCGGATGAATTCGCGGTCTTTATAGCCGTTGCACACAATGGTGCCGCCTTTGGGCGCAAACGCCAGCACAATCATCAATTCCGGCTTGGAGCCGGCTTCCAGCCCGATGGAAACCTCATCGTTTTTCGGCACGATGATGTTTTTCACCACCGATTCCTGCTGGTTGACCTTAATCGGGTAAATCGCCGTGTAGCGCCCCTGATAATCGTTTTTGCGGATAGAGCGGTTAAACGCGGCGCACAAACGCGCCACACGGTCTTGCAGAATATCGGGAAAGCGAAACAGCATCGGCAGATCTTGGCCGCGCTCGTTCAACTCGGCCACGAGCCCGTATAAATCCACAGTTACCTCGCTGTTGTCGTTGGGTTTCACCACAACATGACCGTCGTCGCTCACAGAAAAATAGCGGTCGCCCCAATGGCGGATACCGTATAAAGCTGCACTGTCGGTAGCAGACCAAGACATTTCTTTACCCTCGAAAATGGTGTTGTCAAATGAAGCGCATCATAACATATCGCGTTTGTGCGCACGGAATAATCCGGCCGCCGGCGCACAAAAGCCCTTTCAGACGGCCTGGGCATTTCTTAGGGTCTGTTCACAATTCATCCGCGAGTAAGATTTTGAGCGCAAAAGCGTGGCTGCAAGGCGAAAAGCACAGCAAGGTTGAACACCTTGCGAGCATTTTCAACGCAGCAGGCGCGTTTTTGAGCCAAAAGATTGCCGCGTGATGAAATGTGAACAGACCCTAGGGTCTGTTCACAATTACTTGTCATAACATTGAATAAAAAGGAAAGCAGGTGTAAAAAGGGAGCTCTCACACAACCCTAATACACCTGCCATGCCCCGCACACTACTCAAAGATGAATACTGGACGAAGCTGTTGCCCATTCTGCGTGATTTGGGTGTTTATTGCAAACCCAATCTACGCCTGATTTTCGAAGGCATCCTATACAGAGTCAGAACCGGCATCCCTTGGCGCGATCTGCCCGAGTATTTCGGCAAACACCATACCGTTTACACGGCTTATAACCGTTGGTCGGCAAAAGGTATTTTTGCCGAAGCCTTAAAAAAGCTCAGCCAAGACTGTGATTTGGAATGGGTAGCCATAGATGGCAGCTATGTTCGGGCGCATCAACATTCAGCCGGCGCCTCATGGCTCAGCGAAGAAGAGGAACACGCAATCGGTATGAGCCGGGGCGGGATGACCAGCAAGATTCATCTGGCGGTAGACGTCTCAGGCAATCCGGTTGAGATTATCATTACTGCGGGCAATATCAACGATATCAGCGTTGCGCCGGAATTGCTTGATAACATCGATCTTGCCGGAACTGAGCTTGTGAATGCGGATAAGGGCTATGATTCAGACCGACTCAGGGAACAGATAGAGGAAAGTGGCGCGAAAGCCAATATTCCCTATAGAAAAGACAGGGAAGAGAAAAATAAAGACATGGACTGGTATCTTTATAAAATCAGGCACTTGGTGGAGAATACTTTTTGTCGTCTGAAACATTTCCGAGCGATTGCCAGCCGCTACGATAAGCTAAAGCGCAACTTCCACAGCACGGTTTTATTGGGATGCATTGTGATGTGGCTACCTTTATGACAAGTAATTGTGAACAGACCCTAGGATTAGTGTATACACTCTTTTGCCGGCATTGAACAAAAAAAACAGAAGCGCTAACCTTATCCCACAAACGAAACGAAGAAGAATAAAACAAGGAGAATCAAAATGAACACCCTGAGTATCGAACGGCGCGGCGGCACCGCCATTGTGCAGCTGACGCGCCCCGACAAGAAAAACGCCATGAGCTTTGAGATGATGCGCGAGCTCGTGCAGGCAGCGCGGCAGCTCAAGCAAGACCGAAGCCTGCGCGCCGTGGTGTTGCAAGGCAGCGGCCACACTTTTTGCGCCGGCATCGACTTGGCCGATCTGAAAAACCCGGCCAACCGCCAAACCGTATTGTGGGAGCTGGCCAAACCCTGTCGCAGCCTGTTTCAAAACGCCGCACTGGCCTGGCGCGACCTGCCCGTGCCGGTGATTGCCGCCGTGGAAGGCCACTGCCTCGGCGCCGGCCTGCAATTGGCGCTGGCCGCCGATTACTGCATCGCCACACCCGAGAGCCATTGGGCCATACGCGAAGCGCATTGGGGCATTGTGCCCGACATGGGCATCAGCGTGAGCGCGCGCGGGCGCATCCGCAGCGATATTTTGGCCGACCTCACCTACAGCGCCCGCCTGTTTGACGGCCAAACCGCCATCGCCCACGGCTTCGCCGCCCGCTTGGATGCCGCCCCGCCCAATGCCGCGCTGGCGCTGGCCGAAGAATGGGCGGAGCATTCGCCCGATGCGCTTTTGGGCAGCAAACGCATCGTCAACACACTCTATGGCTGCGAATGGCTGCCGTTGATGCGCGAAAAAATCTGGCAACTCAAGCTTTTGGCCGGCAAAAACCAACCGCTGGCGGTGCGCAAAGACAGCAAACCGGAAACCGAATTCAAACCGCGCCAATATCGTTGACATATAAAAACAAGGCCGTCTGAAAGGTTTTCAGACGGCCTTGTTTTTTGGATTTCAAGTGCAATGTGGGCGTAAGGGACAAAAAAGGTGCTCTTTTGAAGAAACATCTTCCTAAGGGACATTTTAGGTGCTGTTAAGGTTTTTCCGAGAAAAATAATCCTTAATAAACCTTATCTTATTCTCTTTTCTCATGCCCTAGTGACAGCGCAGTTTCTGCTTCATATCCCCAAAACGGCCTTCCAGAAAATTGGTGGTTTTGGGAATGTCCAATTCAGCAAACCGCTCAAAGGCAAACAGATAATCCAAGTTCCGTTTCAGGCTGTTGTAGGCACTGCGAAGCCTCTTGTGCGTGTAGTGTGACTTGCCTGTTTCCGGATGAATGCTACGCTCATTCAAGAAGCTTTTATGTTGTTCAAACCAGTCGTTCAATGCGCTTTCAAACTGGTGCCGGCTGCTGCTTTTCAGGGTAAGCACGAGCTCGCGCAAGTCTTGCGCCGCTACCGTTTTCGGCTTTCGGGTCAGGTAGCGGTTCACCGTTTTGACCTGATGGAAGTGGCACAGCTGCACGGGAATATCGGCAAACATCTGCATCAACCCTTTTTTGCCATCACAGGTAATACTTTGTATATTTATGCCTTTTTCCCTTATTTTGCAGACGGCCTCAAAATATAATGCGTTGGTTTCAGATTTGACTTCATCAACAGACAAAGCCTGCCCACTGATGCCGTCATGCAAAACCATGACGCCGAAACGCCTGCCGAAATAGGTGGTGTCCATAATCAGGTTAACGGTTTGCGGTGTTGCAAATTCATGTTTGGTGACTACTTTGCCCAAATGGCGGCTGATGGTTTTACGGCTGCAATGGAAGTGCTCTGCGAGCTGCCCGACCGTCTGCTTGCCCCTTGAGTAGCGCTGCCATAATTCGTCAGGATTGAGACGCGAACCGCCGCTAAAACGCTTGTCACAAACGTGACATTTATAACGCTGCCGATTATTTTGTTTACCATCTTTTTTGACTTTATTTGAGTGGCAAAAAGGGCATTTTTTGTATTCAAAACCTTTGAATCCTTGAAATCCTTATAGCGTAAGACTTTCAGCAATTTTTAGCACCTTTTTTGTCCCTTATGCCGCAATGTGGCAATGGCTGATTGACTTTAACCGGCATTATTTGGGGGCTGGGCTTTTTTACAAATCAAACAGGCCGTCTGAAACTTTAAAGTTTCAGACGGCCTGTTTGATTTTATAACGGCATTTCCATTGCGCCATTCATACGCTTATAACCGTCACGCGCTTGCTGCATCCGGCGCTAAAACACAATCGGCAGCCGGGGTTGCATGGTTTGCGCACCGATTATTTGCACTCGGTGCGGTTCAGCTTGCCATAGCCGCCCACCACGGCTTGAATGCCTTTGGCGGCTTTGTCGTCCACCGACATAAACAACACCTGCATCCGCGACACGCCCAAGCTGTTGTCGGCAGGTGCGGCTTTGGCGCTCTCTTGCTGCTCGGCCACATACGCGCCGCTGAAGCCGGCTGTGGCCAAGCGCGACACCAGCACTTGCGCGGCCGATTTGCTGCCCACCACGCCCACGCTGATTTCGCCCTGATGCAAAGTGCCGCCAAAGCCTTTATCCGACAACTCACCCAGCTGTGCCATGGCATCGCCGCCGCTCGGCAATAGCACGCGGTAGCTTTTGCTTGCCGCGGCAGGCTTGGCGGGCGCGCTGCGGCGCTGCTCCACGGTGCGGGTGGCCGCATGCGGCCATTGGGCAAGCAGGCCTTTGATGCGGTGATAATCGTCTTCATCCAGCGTGATGCTGGCTGTGGGGCGGCATTGCGCCGGCGGCGAAGGTGCATCTTGCTGCGCTTTTTCCTGCGCCAGCTGCTCGCGACGGGCTTTTTCTTCGCGCGCTTTGCGCTCTTTTTCTTTGTTTTCCTGCTCGCGGGCGCGCTCGGCTGCTTCATCGACAACCGCCACGGCAGAGGCCGGCATTTCATCCGCACCATGCACCCAGCCGGGCGCTGAAGCCGCACCGGCGGCAACGCTCGGGCGCTGCACCGATGAGGGCAGCCCCAATTCCTGCGTGCCAGATGCCATCGGCACGGCGGGCGCAAGCGCTTCCTTTTGGCGCTCGGCCACACGTCCGGCCACCATGCCCGCAAACACAATAATATTCAGCGCCACTAAAAAGGCAAAGAGCCATTTCATCGTTTTTCTACCCAGTTGAGTAAACCGTAAATCACGAGATTATCAACAATTTTCACGGTATTGTCCAAAGTAAATGCTGATGGCAAGGCCTGCGCCACTTTCGCCGCGCCGCCGCCGGTGAGCACCACATCCACCTGCCGCCCTGCACCCGCCTTTTCCTGCAAACGCGCATGCATCAGCAAAATCGAGCCGCACACCGCATCCATCATGCCGCTGGCCAGCGCATTAGCGGTGGTGGTGGGAAAAGGATACACGCGCCCGATCGGGCGGTTGAGGTTGGCGGTTTTCTGCGCCATCGCCTCTTTCATCAAGTGAAAGCCGGGCATAATGGTGCCGCCCAGATAGTGATTGTCTTCAGTGAGCGCATCAATGGTCACCGCCGTGCCGCAGCTCACCACCACGCAGGCATGGCTGCTGAAACGGCGCGCGCCCAAGGCATTAAACCAGCGGTCGGCACCATGCTCGGCCGGGTTGCGGTAGTGGTTGCGTATGCCCAAGCCTTGCGGCATGGAGGCCAACCACTCAATCGGCTGCGGCAATTGCGCCGCCACCAAGGCTTTTTTGGCTTCGCCGCACACGGCGCTGCCGATGATTCGGCTGATGCCGTCTGAACGCGCACGCCATTCTTCACCCAATTTGCCCAAATCGCGATAAGGCGCACGGCCGATTTCACCGATTTGGCCGCCGTGCACCCATGCCCATTTGAGCTGGCTGTTGCCGCCATCTAAGAGCAAATAACCCTCGGGCGCATTCGGTGCTGGCGCGGCTGCTTCGGGCAGGCGTAGGCTGATTTCGCCACTCACCACGATGCGCTCGCCTTCTTCGGTGAGCAACCTCAAAGCACCCACTTCGGTGACGCCGGCCACCACGCCTTCGTGCACGGTTTGCCCGTGCTGCAACAAGCGCACCGGCCGGCCCTGATCGCGGTTGGCCGCCTGATAGTCTGCCAACATGGGCGCAAAACCTTGCGTGTCAAACACGGGCAGCAAGGCCGCCAACTCGGCCAGCAAGGCATCGAGCAAGGCTTCGGCGCTCACGCCGGCTTTGCGCTCAGCCGACAGCGCCGCCTGCACCGAAGCGGCCTGCGCCACTTCTTTGGGCAGCACAAAATTGATGCCGATGCCGATCACCGCCACGCTGCGGCCGCCGCTGCGCACGGTTTCAATCAAAATGCCGCCCAATTTATCCGCGCCCATCACCAAATCATTCGGCCACTTGATTTGCGCCTGCACGCCCAGCTTGTGCAAAGCCTGCCGGCAGGCAAGCGCCGCCACCAATGCCAGCGCGCCCAATTCGTGCTGCGCCCGCTCAAAAGCCCAGCCCAAGCTAAACATCAGGCATTCGCCCAAGCGGTTTTGCCAGCTTTTGCCCTGCCGCCCGCGGCCGCGGCTTTGCTGGTGCGCCACCACCAGCGCACGGTGGGCGGCTTGCGGCGATTGTTTGGCCTTTTCCAGCACGCAATCGTTGCTGGAGGGGCATTCATTCAACAAGGCCGTCTGAAAGCCGTGCGCGGCGGCGATTTGTTGCACCCGCACTTCATCAAACACCGCCAAAGGCCGCACCAGCCGCCATTGGCCGTCGTGTTGGCGCAAAAGGCCGCGGATGTGCGGCGGCATCTGCTGCCACAAGCCGTTGATTTGCTGCGGCTTCAGGCCGAGCATCTTGCTCAGGGCAAACACATGCTGCGGCGCGCCGTCGGCCAGCGCGGCCAAAAGCTGCCAATGGCGCGGCTGCAAGGCGCTCATTTTTTGCCTTCTGCCGCGCGGATTTTCGCCAGCGTTTGCGTGGTGGACGTTTGGTGCAAAAACGGAATGGAATACACCTGGCCGCCGCGTGCCAGCGTTTCGGCAGCGCCCACGATATTTTGCGGCGCCCAATCGCCGCCTTTCACCAAAATATCGGGCTGCACCGCTTCAATCAGCACGGCGGGCGTGTCGCTGTCAAACCAGGTAACGATGTCCACACTCGCCAGCGCAGCGGCCACGGCGGCGCGGTTGGCGAGCGGATTAATCGGCCGATCATCCCCTTTGCCTTGGCGGCGCACGGAAGCATCGGTGTTGAGCGCCAAAATCATGGCCGCGCCGGTGGCGCGCGCCTGCGCCAGATAGGTAACATGGCCGCGGTGCAGAATATCGAAGCAGCCATTGGTAAACACCAGCGGGCGCGGCAAAGCGGCCAAGCGCTCGGGCAGGTTTTCGGGCGGGCAGATTTTGTGTTCGAAATCGGGCAGCGGCCAAGATTGCATGATAAAAGCTTTCAAATAAAGGGCATGGCGGCATGATACCGAAGGGCGGGTGTTTATACAATTGAGGCCGTCTGAATTCAGACGGCCTCGGGCAAGCTTATCATTTTATGTTGCTTTTTATGCTTTATAAATACCCATGAAAGGCAAACGGGAAAAAAAGCCCGCTTCGATTGAAGCGGGCTTTTCAATATTGGGGTGGCTAATGGGGCTCGAACCCACGACAACCGGAATCACAATCCGGGGCTCTACCAACTGAGCTATAGCCACCGCAAAATAAACTTTATTTGGCACGCCCGACAGGAATCGAACCTGTAACCGCCCGCTTAGAAGGCGGGTGCTCTATCCGGTTGAGCTACGGGCGCTCTACCTTGTGTCGGACTGAATCTGCCGGAGTGTTAAACCTGGTCGGGGCGGTGGGATTCGAACTCACGACCCCCTGTTCCCAAAACAGGTGCGCTAACCAGGCTGCGCTACGCCCCGACGAGAGAAGCGAACTATACCGAGGCGGCGCAAAAAGGTCAAGCCCTCTTTTATCAGCAAACCATATCAATCCGATTATTTTATTGTTTTATATCGACATTATTATCACACACCGGCTTTTATGCTTTCAGACGGCCTTGTTTTTTGGCGCAGATTGTGTGCAAAACAGATGAAAAAGCCGCCGAAAAATGCGACAATACCGCGGCTTCGCCATCCACTTTTTCCACCCGACTGCCAAGGAAGAACATTCTCATATGAGCGCCCAATTAATCAACGGTAAAGAAGTTTCCCAGCAACGTTTGGCCCAGGTGGCCGAAAAAGTGGCTGCGCGCCAAGCCGCCGGCCTGCGCACGCCTTGTTTGGCGGTGGTGCTGGTGGGTGAAGACCCGGCCAGCGCCGTTTATGTGCGCAACAAAAAGCTGGCCTGCGAAAAAGTGGGCTTCAAATCGCTCTCCTATGAATTGGGCGCCGACACCTCGGAAGCCGAGCTGCTCGCGCTGGTGGATCAATTAAATGCCGACCCGGAAGTGGACGGCATTTTGGTGCAGCTGCCACTGCCCCAACAAATCGACAGCCAAGCCGTGCTCGAGCGCATTTTGCCGCATAAAGATGTGGACGGCTTCCACCCTTACAACGTCGGCCGTTTGGTGGTAAAAATGCCGCTGATGCGCCCCTGCACACCCAAAGGCGTGATGACGCTCTTGGAAGCCTACGGCGTGAATGTGGAGGGCAAAAAAGCGGTGGTGGTGGGCGCATCGAATATTGTCGGCCGCCCGCAAATGCTCGAATTGCTGCTGGCGCGCGCCACGGTAACCATTTGCCACAGCAAAACGCAAAACCTGGCCGCCGAAGTGGCCGCCGCCGATATCGTGGTGGCCGGCGTGGGCATTCCGAATTTTGTGAAAGGCGAATGGATCAAGCCCGGCGCGGTAGTGATTGATGTGGGCATCAACCGGCTCGACAACGGCAAACTGTGCGGCGATGTGGAATTCGATATCGCCAAAGAGCGCGCCGCCATGATCACGCCCGTGCCCGGCGGCGTGGGGCCGATGACGATTGCCACGCTGCTGGAAAACACTTTGCAGGCGGCGCAATTGCACGATCAGGCTTGATGCCCGGCTTAAAAACAACAATCTGAACGTTTCATGCATTGAGGCCGTCTGAAACACTTTTCAAAAGTGTTTCAGACGGCCTCAATGATTTCCGCTACAATACGCGTTTTCGCCGGCACCGCCGCTTTTTTCACAATTATTTTTGGTATCCGACTGATGCTGTATCAATTTTTACGCGACATGCTCGATGTGTTGCGCCTGCGTTATAAAGCCCCCGACGACTACCGCTACACCACGCCGGTGATTTTGGCGGTGCTGCTGCTGATTGGCCTGGTGAACGCGGCCAGCATGTCGCCGCTGTTTGGCAAGAGCGCCGGTGCGGTGGCTTTTGCGGTGGCGCTCACCTTTATCAAATGGCTGATACTCGGCCGCGTGATGCGCGGAGTGCTGCAATATTACGGTGCACCGCGCCTGCCATTGTGGGGCTTTGTGCTGGTGAGCGAAGCCTTGATTATTCCGGCGCTGGCCATGCTTTATGCACCGGTGCTGGCGCTGCTCGGGCTTTTTTGGCAGATGTGGACTTTTTGGGTGCAGGCCATCGGCTTTATGAAAATGAGCGGGCAGTCGATGTGGAAAGTGTTGCTGGGCTATGCAGCTTATCTGGTGGTGCTGATGCTGGCCGGCTCGCTTTTGATGATGCTGTTCGGCGCGATGGGCTGGCTCGATCTGCAAAGCATCAGCGAGCAGGTAAACGGCATGATGAATGCGCCGCAACCTTGATGGTTTGAACGAAAGGCCGTAGGTCGGATTCTTGAATCCGACACTTGTTCGTAGAACAAGACACGCACATCGCTTTGGCCGATGGCCAAACGTCGGATTCGAGAATCCGACCTACGCGGTTGGTGCTATCGAACTGCTTTTATTTTGTAAGATTATTTTTTTGAATTGGTATTACAATAAAATAAGGCCGTCTGAAAGCACAAAAAAGCTTTCAGACGGCCTGTTTGTTTACTCAGCCTTTATGCAGTGTGCGCACGCGCTTTTGCACGATAATCGACCACACAAACAAAAAATTGAGCTGCACCAGCAAAATAATGCTCACGCTTTGCAGCACATCCAAAAACGACCAACCCGCCACCAGCGGGCGGCTCAGCAGCAAAACGTATTTATCGCCGAGGTGATAGAGCGCATAGAGCCACAGCGACCATGTAATCACCATAATCAGCCAGCTTTTGATGCTGATTTTGTAGTTGCGGTGGCGGGCTTTGTCGATCACCATCAAATCGCGTAATTCTCGGGCTTGATCCATCGTGTTTCCTTTCTGTGTCGAAGGTTGGCAATACGGGTAAGACGTTGGCCGTTTGGTGTTGTGTTTGAATAAATATAGGTGTTATTGCACGCCGCGATCGGGGCTCACCCACACGGCCAGCTTGTTTTTATTGCGTAAAATCGCTTTGGGCAGGCCGTGCACCAAGGTGAGGCTGTTGATTATCCAAAACGCATATGGATACCAAATGCAGCTGATAAAGTAGCGCCACAGCCCTTTTTCGTAGCGGTTGTCGATGGCGATGCTCACGGAAAACTGAATCGCAAACATCACCAGCGTCACAATGCTACTCACTTCAAACCAATGCGGGTTAAACGTGCCGTGGCGTATGCCCTGATACAGGCCGATGCCCATAAAGGCAAACATCGAATAAGCCCACACCAGCGTGACCAGATATTCGATATAAAGCGGCCACAGGCGGAAATTGCGCAGCCGCCACACCTGGCGGAAATATTTCAAAACCACTTCTGCGCCGCCCTGCGCCCAACGCAGGCGCTGTTTATAAAGGCCGCGCAGGGTTTCGGGCATCAGCACCCAGCAAAGCGCGCGCGGCTCGTAAGCGATGTTGTGGCCGGCGGTTTGGATTTTCCAGCTCACATCAATATCGTCGGTAATCATATTGGTGCTCCAGCCGCCCACTTTTTCAATCACTTCTTTGCGCAGCCCCACAATCACGCCCGACACGGTGAAAAGTGTGCCCATAATGCTTTGCGAGCGCTTGATTAAGCCGATAATCGAGCTGAATTCGGCCACTTGCAGTTTGCCCAGCACGGTGCTGCGGTTGCGCACGCGCGGGTTGCCGGTCACGGCGCCGAGCATGGGGTTGGCTTCGAGCGTTTGCACGATGTAGTCGAGCGCGTGGTAGTCAAGCACGGCGTCGCCGTCGATGCCGACGATGTAGCGGCCGTGGGCGTGCTTGAGGCCGTTGTTCATGGCGGCGGCCTTGCCGGAATTGCTTTGCGTCAAGGCCACGATTTTGTGCTCGCGTGCCGCCCATTTTTCGATGATTTCCAGCGTGGTATCGCGGCTGCCGTCGTTGATAAACACCAATTCGTAATTCGGATAATTGAGCCTGAGCAGGTGCGGAATAGAGTCTTCGAGATTGTCTTCCTCGTTGAAACAGGGAATCAGCACGCTCACCATCGGCATCTCCACGCCATCGGCATAATCGAAGTCGGGTGCTTCGGCGCGGTTTTCGAAAAACACGAAATACAAAATGCCCGAAATCGTCCAATAAGCAGCCATCACCCCGGGATAGAGCATCACAAACACGCCCAGATATTCATACCAGCTTAAGTTCATCACCAATCTCACTTCTTTTCAGACGGCCTCAATCAAGGCAGGCCGTCTGAAAGCCTGATGCGGCTTATCTTCTCAATGAAAAATACGGGCGCAGGGCTTGCATGCTCGGGCGGTCGTTTAAAAAATCATCGGGGTAATAGCCGAAATTGCGTATGCCCTCTTGCTTGAGCAGCTGCATCCAGCCGGCCAGCTCGGCATCGGGTATCGGCTTTTCGGTGCGCCAATTGCTCGCTTGCAGCTCAAACAGGGTTTTTTCCAACGGCACGCCGCTTTGTTTCACCGTGCCGGCCAGCTCTTTGAGCCAGCGTTTGGCTTCGGCGGGGGAAATCGGCTCTTCGTGTTCCATATAAGGCATGGCCATGATGGCGGTGTAGTCGTAATGGCGGGTGAATTTGGGCAGGCTTTGGGCAAACCATTTTTCCGCCTCGGCATCGGTCAAAATGCTTGCATACACGTTGCGCGCGGTTTGCAGCTTGTCGGCACCGTTGAAGCTGTAGGCGAGCAGGGCTTGCTTGAGGCCGTCTGAATAAGCAATCAGGTCGTCGGTTTTGGCTTCGGCGGCAGCCTGCGTTTGCGTGACGGCGTGGCGCGGGTCTTCGTAATCGGTTAAGAAGCCGTCGTCGTGAAACAAAATGCCGTTGAAGCGGCTGTGAAAAGCCAAATCGCGATAGATTTCAGCCACTTTGCGCCGATTAGTGTCGTTATAAGGCGAGAGGCGCAGATAATGCTTGGGGTCGGGGCGGCCGGTTTGGTTGTGGGCCACATATTCATGCCCTTCACCCAAATCAAATGCCATCATCGGCATCCAGGCATACACTTTCACACCGGCGCGGGTGATCAGCTGCCAAGCGGTGCGGCTGAACAAATCGGCCTTCATTTTGATGTGGCGGTTGGGGAAATACACCGCTTCGGCCACGCCGTTGCCATCATCATCGGCATAAGCCTGCAAATACACGGTGGTGGCGCCATAGTTGGCGATGCGTTCTACCAGTTTGTCGAAATTGCGCTCCATCTGACGGGCATCGGTGTCGTAAACATAATCCAAATCCACATGCACCACGCGCTCCATGCCGTGGTCAAACAGGCGCGCTTCGAGATAATCCTTGATAAAGCCCAGATTGCTTTCCTGATCGATCAGCTCACGGCCGACATTGCGGGTTTGGGCGGTGTTGGCTTTGCGGTCGTTGAGGGTTAAGTCGCTATCAAAGCCTTCTTCGCGGGCAATCGCCACAGCAGTTTCGTTAAACTGTCCGTAAGGCCACACCAACACGCGCGGGCGCTTGCCGGTGTTGCGCGCAATCGAATCGGCCGAGCGGCGGAAATCGGTGCGGATGCGGTTGCGGTATTCGGCTTCGGTTTCATAGCGGCCGTTGCGGTAATTGCCCGGCATCACCGCGGCAAATTGCGAGCCAAACGGGTTGCCGATGAGGCTGCGGTGCAAATCATCGGTGTGCGAGGCGATTTCCACCAAGCCGCTTTGCTGCATTTCGCGTATTTGCGCCCAGCTCACAAAAGCGCTGCGCGGCAATTGGCGGTTGCCATAGGCGATGCTGCCGCCCGAAGGCGTGTCGAGCCAGCCGGTCACCACGGCAAACACGGCCGGATATTGGTAAGCCTTGAGCAGCGGAAACACGAGCCGGTAAAAGCTCTCGTAGCCATCGTCAAATGTGAGCAACACGGGCTTTTCAGGCAGGCGGCTGCGGCCGGCGCGGGCATCTTCCACCTGCTGCCAGCTCACCGGCGTGTAGCCGTTGGCTTTGAGCCAGTTGAAATGCGCCACCAGCTTTTGCACCGTGATGGTTTGCGGAAAATACTGGCGCTGCATCTCGCCGACAAACACCTGTTCGCCGCGCGCCAAGCCTTGCGGGCTTTCGTCTACCACATCGTGGTAGCACAAAGCGCCAAAGCGGATATCGTCGGTGCGGATATCGGCTGCACGAGCCATACCGGCCAGCAGCATGCCCACAAGCGCTACCAGGAATAATTTGCTTAATTTCATCTTTCAGACGGCCTTTTCAAATTTTGGGTTGATTACTGAAAACGCACATTCAGGCCCACATTGCCGAATAATTGGTATTCGGCGTCGCCATCGTAAATGGCTTTTTTGCGGCCGGCTTCGTAGCTGAGGTTCACGCGTTTGCCCAAGCGCCAATCGTGGCCGTATTTGAGCGTCCAGGTGTTTTCACCATTTTGCTCGGCCTGCCAATAGCGGCCGCTGCCCAAACCCAGCTGCTGGGTGAGGCTGATGCCGCCATCGAGCGGCAGGGCATAAGAAAGGCTCAAATCGCCGCTCACACTTTTGCTGTTTTTCGGGTTGTAGTAAGCGGCGGCGGGAATGTCTTTATTGCGGCTGTAATCCGCCCACAAAGCGCCGTTAAGCTTCCAGCGGTTGCGCTGCCACAAGGTTTGCGAAGCCCATAAATAAGCGCTTTGGCGCAAGTTGCCGTCGTCGAAATCCATCCAGCCCAAGCCTGCGCCTAGGCGGGTGTCGGCGTTGTGCACATAATTGGCGCCCAGCGTGTATTCATCGGCATACACATCTTGATTGAGCGCTTTGGCCGGTGTGTTGGCGCTGTTGAGCGCGGCATTGGCCGAGAGCGACCAATGCTGGTTGACGCGGTAGCCCGCGCCGGCCGAAAAATAGGCTTTGTTGTTCAGCTGCAAGCCGTGGCCGGCCTCAAGGCTTACATTAAACGGATAAAAGCTCAGTTCGCCGCCCGCGCCCACGCGGCCGAAGCGCAATTCATCGCCGTGATTGGGCACATAGCCGTTTTGCCAGCGCACATAAGCGCGGTGGCCGCCCGTGCTGCGCGGCGAATAAAGCACGCTGTTGTGCTGCCATTCGTTGCCGCTGTCTTTAGGCGAAGTGGCGCGAAAGATGCCGGCCGACACGCTCAATTGCGCCGCGCGCGCTTCGCGGTTGCGTTGGCGCAAATCATCGTAATCGGGATTGTCCGGCGGCAAGGCGGCCAATTCGGCGGCGGCGCCTTTCCAATTGCCGTTGGCCATCAGAATATTGCCGCGGTTGCTGCGCGCCCAGCTTTGACCTTCGGGCGGCAGCAACAGCATGGCTTCGTTGAACCAATATTCGGCCTCATCGTTGCGGCCGTTCCAATAAGCCAATTCACCGCGCAAAATCATCGCCCACGGGTCGCCCGGGTGCTCGGCGAGCCATCTGTCCATCAGCGCAATGGCGTTTTTCATGTTGCCGTTCCAGGCATCGAGGCGCACTTGCCAGAAATATTGGCGCTCGTAATAGGGGTTGTTGATTTGTGTGGTGTGGGTAAAATCGGGCCGCTTGCGGTTGGGGCTGAAGGTGTTGAGCTGCGCTTGGGCGCGGTCAAACTGCCCCATATCGGCCTGCGCCTGCACCAGCTTTTCCACCAGCTCCGGATCCACCCGACCGCTTTGCGCCAGCTGCTTTTGCTCTTGCGCCTGAAAAACCTTGAGCGCTTTGCGCGGGCTGCCTTCCATCACCAGCGCACGTGCGTAAGCATCTTCCACATAATTAGGCTGCACCGCGCCTTTTGCGGTGAGCTGCTGATAATCGCGCAAGGCTTGCTTGCCCTGCCCCACCGTCACCGCCGCGAGCATGCGGTCGCGCAGCGCACGTGTGTGCAAATCGCTGCCGGGCACACTTTCCTTCACCAATTCGCTCAAGCGCCGATAGGCATCAAGGCCTTCGCTGCGGTTGCCCGCTTCTTTCGAGGCGCGCAATTGTGTAACCGCTTCGGCATGATTGAGCCACAAGCGGTCGTTGCGGCCGAAAAGCTGCGGATATTGCGCCATCAGCCCCTCTTGCACGGGATAAGCCTGCAAGCCGCCCGCGGTGCGGTAAAGCTGCATCACCACTTCGTGATTGCCCGGCTGCGCACTGAGCTGCTGCTGCAACTCGCCCAAGCGCTCGGCGAGGGTTTTCGATTGCTCGTTGAGATATTGCTCGGCCGCACCGATGGCTTCATCGTTGCCAAAGCGCTGCCGGTAAGCGGCAATGCTCAATTTGGCGGCGGCATATTCGTGCGCATCCACATTGGCTAAAGCCGCGCCCAGCCAGCCGATTTTCTGCTGCGGCGCTTGTTGTTGCAGCGCCTGATAAAGCATCACAGCGCGCACAAACTGATGTTTGTCGCGCGCGGCCTTGGCCAGATTTTCCAATTCATCGGCACGGTAATCTTCCGGCACACAGCGGCTGCACACGGCCAACGCCGCTTCCGCGCGCCCCTGCCGCACCAACAGCGCAATCAGATCGGCGCGCACTTTGGCATCGCCACTTTGGGCATAGAGTTTTTGCAAAGCGGCCACCGATTCGCCCAGCGCCGCTTCGCTTTGACGGGCATGCGCCGCCCAATGCTCGCGCTCGGCCTGGATATCGTCTGCCCACGCCGGCGCGGCACCTGCCCATGCCAAAGCCAGGCATACGGCCATGCGGGAAAAATGATGTAATCTATTCATGTTTTAATAATTTAAAATACCGGCCTCAGGTTAATGCCTGCCCGGCAATAAAACAGCTTGGTTCGATTTTAAAAAGAGTATGCAGCCGGCGGGCGGCCTGCGTTTTCCGTGTGGCGTCGAGCTTTTTAAGGCTGTTTTTTTGATATTGAATGGTGTTTTATATAATTACTGCGGGTGCCATGCTACCGCTGTAATGGCATGTAATTATGACAATTACCTCAGCGGCTTCTATTGCCGACAGTCGGCAATTCATTTTTTATTATTTAAAATAATCACTGATAAAATTTAAATTTACATAACAATCAATCAGTTGAGTTTATTTTAGAGAAGATGCTGATTTTACAGCCGCTTGGATGCAGTTTTCATAGGCGTGGCGGGCAAAATCTTTTAAAATACGCAAGCTGCACATTTGCCGCTTTCAGACGGCCTTCGGCTTGTTGCCAACACATTCAGGAAAACCATTATGTCCAACCTCACCCATTTCAACGAAAACCTCGAAGCCCATATGGTCGATATCGGCGGCAAAGCGCCCAGCGTGCGCAGCGCTCGTGCCAGCGGCATCATCAATATGAGCCGACCCGCGCTCGATGCCGTAATTGAAGGCTCCGCCAAAAAAGGCGACGTGTTGGGCATTGCCCGCATCGCCGCCATTCAGGCCACCAAACAAACCGGCTTTCTGATTCCGCTGTGTCACCCGATTACGCTCACCCATGTACGGGTGGATTTTGAAGTGGATGCCGAATTGAGCCGCGTTAAAGCCAGCGTCACCGCCAGCACCGAAGGCCAAACCGGCGTGGAAATGGAAGCGCTCACCGGCGTCAACATCGCCCTGCTCACCATTTACGACATGCTCAAAGCCGTGGATAAAAGCATGGTGATCAGCCAAATTCATCTGGAAGAAAAAAGCGGCGGCAAAAGCGGCCCCTTCACCTTTACCGACCAATTCGAAAACATCGATTACTAAGCCATGGACGATCGCGACCTGCTGCGCTACAGCCGCCACCTGCTGCTGGACGAAATCGGCATCGAAGGCCAACAAAAGTTGCTCAATGCCGCCGTGTTGGTGGTCGGCTGCGGCGGCTTAGGTGCGGCGGCACTGCCCTTTTTGGCCGCAGCAGGCGTGGGGCGGCTGATCATTGCCGACGATGACACCATCGACGACACCAACCTGCAACGCCAAACCGCTTTTTGCGAAGCCGACATCGGCCAAAGCAAGGCAGAGGTTTTGCAAGGCCGTCTGAATGCCCTCAACAGCCGCACACAAATCAGCGCCCTCAACGAGCGCCTGAGCGAAGCGCACCTGCTTGAGCTGGCACAAAGCGTTGATCTTGTGCTCGACTGTTGCGACAACTTCGCCACCCGCCAAGCCGTCAACCGCGCCTGCGTGGCCGCCCGCACGCCGCTGGTTTCCGGCGCCGCCGTGCGCTTTGAGGGGCAGATTGCCGTTTACCGCCCCGACCTGCCCGACACCCCCTGCTACGCCTGCCTGTTTGACGGCGAATCTGCCAACGACGGCGCTTGTGCCGTGTTCGGCGTGTTTTCACCCTTGGTGGGCATTATCGGCACCACACAGGCGGCCGAAGCGCTCAAGCTCTTGATGGGCATAGGCGCAAACGCAAGCGGCGAGTTGCTGCTTTACGATGCGCTCGCCAACGAATGGCAGCGGCTCGCTTTCGACAAAAACCCCGCCTGCCGCGTGTGCGGCCATCGTTAAAAACAAAAAGGCCGTCTGAAAATTTTCTTTCAGACGGCCTTTTTGTTTGCCAATCAAGTTAACCAAAATATCATCTATTAAAATCAACAATTAATGCGTAGTTAGGGTCTGTTCACATTTCATCCGTGCGTAAGATTTTGAGCGCAAAAGCGCGCTTGCAAGGCGAAAAGCGCAGCAAGGTTGGACACCTTTCGAGCATTTTCAACACGGCAGGCGCGTTTTTGAGCCAAAAGATTGCCACGAGATGAATTGTGAACAGACCCTAGGCACACCGTGCTTTTTTACGGCGCAATCGTATGCATGATGCTGGGATGGTATCTACAACCGGCATGCAGAGGCCGTCTGAAAACCTTTCAGACGGCCTGCCGCGCCGAGCGCCGATAGCGCGCGGCCGCGCGGCGTACCTGGCGCAGCCAGCGCCGCTGCACCCGCGCGGCCGGCGGCTCGGCGGCATAAAGCCAATGCTCGTATTCATCCAAAAGCCGCACCAATTGTGCATCGTCGATACCGTGCTGCTGCAACAAGGCTTTGATTTCGCCTGCGCTGGCGGCGGCCAGCTGCTCGTTGTCATCGCCCAACAAGGCCGATTTCAACAGCATAAAGCCTTCATTCAACACATCGCGCCGCCGCCCGGCCGCCCACCAGCGCAGAAGCGGCAACAGCGCCAGCAGCAGCCCCACGGGCAGCACCAACAGCAGCGTTTTCCAATTGAAGCCGCCCAAGCCCAGCGCGGCAAACAGGCTGTTTTGCTTGCTTTGGTCATAATTCACCACCCATTGCTGCCAGTAATATTGGCCGGTTTCGCTCCAGCGCGACCAAGCGCCGCTGTGGCCGGCCAACAAGGCGCGCTCGCTTTCGGGCAGGGCTTCTTCCAGATTGGCGCCGGGGCGCACCGAAGCGGCGGCCGCGGTCGGATCCACGCGCAACCATGCCGCTTCACCGGCCAGCCACACTTCTGCCCACGCATGTGCATCTTTGCTGCGCAGCTGCCAAAAGCCGCCGGCCTGATGGTATTCGCCGCCGTGATAGCCGGTGACCACCCGCGCGGGCAGGCCGGCGGCGCGCATCATCACCACGAAGCTTTGCGCATAATGTTCGCAAAAGCCGCGCCGCGCTTGAAACATAAATTCATCGATGCCGTTGCTGCCCGGCATTTTCGGCGGCTGCAAAGTGTAGGCAAACGATTGGCGCCGGTAATAATGCAGCACATTGTCGATAAACTGGCGCTCGTGCGCCGATTGCTGCCACAAGCGCTCGGCCAGCAGCCGCGTTTGCAGATTGCCCTCGGGCAGGCGGGTGTAATAAGCGCGCTCGCCCTCATTCAAGCGATGCGGCAAGGTGTCGCTCAAAGCGGCGGCCAATTCGATGCGGCGCAAACCTTCGCGGCTGCGCTCGGCGCGCACCACCCGCCCCAGGCGGCCGGTCAGACCCGGCGGCACATCGGTCGGATAATCCAGCGCGGGCAGCACGCCCTGCTGATCGCGCACTATCATTTGATAATGCACGCTGCGCGGTGCGGCCGGCACTTCGGCGCTATCGATATAAGTACCGTCAAACGCCTGCCAGCGCGTGCCGTCAAACGCGCCCATAATAATGGCGCGCCAATATAAATCGCCCGGCTGCGGCATATAGCCGTCTGAAAACGTGATATTCGCCACCCATTCATTGCTCTGCACAAGATTGCTGATGCTGCCCGGCTGCATGGTGTCGGACAAACCCGTTTGCGCTGCTGCACCGCTTTGCTGCGGAATGCGCCACAAAGGCTCGCTTAAGCGTGGCACGCTCACAAACAGCAACGCCATCAAAGGCAGCGTGAGCAACAAAGCCCAAGCGCCGCGCCGCAGCGCCTGCATGGGCGGCAACCCGCCCAGCATCGCCATGCAGGCGCCCACCGCCGCGAGCGTGAGCACCAGCCAAATGCCCACCGGCAGGCTTTGGTTCAACAGCACCCCCGCACCCGCCAAGAAAAGCATCGCCAAAAGCAACACCTGCCAATCGCGCCGCGTGTTGCCCTCAAACGCTTTGAGCATCACCATCAGCAGCAAAAAAGCAATGCCGCCCTCACGCCCGAAAAGCGTGCCCAGCTGCTGCCACACCAACACCGCGGCCATCACCATCAGCAGCAGCATCGCCGCCAGCGGGATTTTGCTGATGTTCAAGCGCAACAAAGCCAGCCGCAGCAGCCACAGGCCGCCAAACAGCGCCATCACCACCAGCGGCAACGAAGCGGCCAGCGGCAGCGCCGAGCACAACAACACCAGCAGCACGGCAAATTGCGTGCGCCGCGGCGGCGTTTGGCGCAGAAAAGGCGGATTGAGGATATACATGGAAACCATCGGTTTGAAAAAACTTAAAATGCATAGCGACACGGTTTAAATCACAACCAAGCAGCAAGCTGGGGTCTGCATAGATAATACCAATCCAAAAATAACCTAACTTCGTTGCCTCGCCTTGCCGTACTATCTGTACTGCTTGCGGCTCGCCGCCTTGTCAGCTTACTTTTTTGAATGGGTATAACACGGCAAAGCAGAAAAGCACTGTGCCGGTTTAAATCGTGCCGCCATAAAAACAGGCCGTCTGAAAGCCTGCGGAATGCCTACCACAAAGCCAGCGCACTCAAGCAGCGTTCGCGCCGGCCGTTTTGCGGCGCAATCACGCGCTCGGGCAATTGCAGCGAATAAGCCAGCCCGCGCCGCTCGGCTTCGAGCACACGGTGGCAGAGCAGGCCGGCCAGGCGCTCTTTGGGCGTGTCGGGCGGATAATCGAGATAAGACAACACCGTGTTATCCACCGCCGCCGGCTCGCTCTCAAAACGCTTGTCGAGCATTTCACCGGTTTTGGCATAGCTTTTCCAAGCCACATGCTGCAACGATGCACCGGGCTGGTGCGCCTGCAAATAAGCCAAATCCTCGCCGCCACTCAAAGGCGCCCGCGTGCGGTCGGTGTCATCGGTGCCGGCGGCTCGGGCAGGCACATCATGCGATATGGGTGCGGGATACACCAGCGCATCGCTCGGCCAATGCCACACACATTGCACCATACTCAGGCCGAAAGGCGCAATGGCGGCGGTGCGCAGCGGCGGCACACGCAAATAGCCGCGCCGCCCGGCCGGCACACGCCATTCAAATGCCGCTTCGCCCCCGAAAGCCTGCGCATGCCAAGGCTGCCACAAAGCACTTTCAGACGGCCTTTGCAGATAATCGTCTTCATTGCAAAGCCACAGCCAGCGCGCACGCACATTATCCGGCATGCTCAGGCGCAAACAGGCCTCGCCGCCGGCAAACACTTCCTGCGGCAGCACCACATCAATCTGCACGCCCAAAAGCTGGCGCAGATTCATCAACACCGCCACCAAGGCAAAGCCCGCCAGCCAAAAAGCCGCCGCATAAGCCAGATTCACCTGATAATTGAGCCCCACCAGCCACAAAAGCCCCACCATCACCGCCAGCCCCGCGCCCAGCCCGGTGGGGCGGCAATGCAGATCGCGCAAAGCCGGTGTGCGTCCCGCCGCCAGCGGCGGCTGCGGCTTAGGCAACGGCCACATGCTGGAGCAAATCCGCCAAAATCTGCGCGCCGGCAGGCCCTTGCTGCACCGGCTGCAAGCGGTGATTCGCCACCGCCACCCACACCGCCTTGATGTCGTCGGGCAACACATGCCCCCTGCCCTGCATAAACGCCCACGCCTTGGCCGCATTCACCACCGCCAGCCCCGCCCGCGGGCTCAAACCCAACACAAAGCGCCCCGGCTGGCGCGTGGCCTGCACCAGCCGATACACATAATCGGCCGCCGCCGGCGCAAATTTCACCTCTGCCGCCTGCTGCTGCCATTGCTGCAACAGCGGCGCATCACACACCGCCTGCAAAGCCGGCAGCGCGCGGCGGCGGTCGCCGTGTACATAAAGCTGCTTTTCGGCCGCCGCATCCGGATAGCCCAGGCTCAAGCGCATCATAAAGCGGTCGAGCTGCGATTCGGGCAGCGCAAATGTGCCCAGCTGCTCGCTCGGATTTTGCGTAGCCACCACCACAAAAGGCGCGGGCAGCATATAAGTTTGCCCGTCCACCGACACCTGACGCTCCTCCATCGCTTCGAGCAGCGCCGATTGCAGCTTGGGCGAAGCGCGGTTGATTTCGTCGGCCAGCAAAAACGAATGAAACACCGGCCCCGGATGAAACTCAAAGCGCCCTTCATTGGGGCGGTAAACATTCACGCCGAGCAAATCGGCCGGCAACATATCGTTGGTAAACTGCACCCGCCGGTAATCAAGCCCCAGCACCGCCGCCAGCGCATGCGCCAACGTGGTTTTGCCCACGCCCGGCACATCTTCGAGCAGCACATGACCGCCGGCCAAAATGCAGGCGAGCAACTGGCGCAACACCGCCTGCTTGCCCAAAATCAGGCCGTCGAGCTGCTGCAACGCTTTTTCGATAGAAACATTCATGCTAAATCAACCCATCATTAATTGAGGCCGTCTGAAACCCAACCTAAAAAAACAACCCAACTGCGTTGCCTCACCTTGCCGTATTCGCTGTACTGTCTGCGGCTCGTCGCCTTGTTATCTTATTTTTTTAGGTTGGGTATGAAATAATTTCAGACGGCATATATTTGCATAATCTTAACACAAAGCGTTTGCCCACCGCATCACACACGCATAAAAAGGCCGTCTGAAGCCTTTCTTTCAGACGACCTGCTATCCATTCTATAGTGAAAGTGAAGCCAAAGAAAAACGGCCGCAAAAAATAAATCTCAAACCGTGCGTAGCGTGTGTGGTGCAGCCGCGCACGCGGGTCAAACGGCTTATGCGTGTATGGTTTGCCACACACAGCCCGTATCGTTTTTCATGCATTCCACGATAACTTTCATGCTAACTGCTGATGTCTTCCAGCGTGCGCCCGCGCGTTTCCTCGCCCAAAAGCACAATCACCGCCACCACCGCCAGCAACACACCGGTAAACATCATAAAGATTTTGCTGAAGCCCTCAGGCTGCGTGATCAGCGCGGCCACAGCCATCGGCGCGAGAATGCCGCCCACGCGCCCCACCGCGCCCGCCCAGCCCGAGCCGAAAGCGCGAAAGCGCACCGGATAAAGCTCGGGGGTGTAAGTATAGAGCACGCCCCAGGCGCCGAGGTTGAAAAACGACATCAAACAGCCCCACACCACCACCGCCGTCACGCTGCCGCCTTGGCCGAAAAAATAAGCGCAGATGGCGCAGGCAAACAAAAAGCCCGCCAGCGTGGCCTTGCGGCCGATTTTTTCCACCAACACCGCCGCCGCAAAATAGCCCGGCAGCTGCGCCAGAATCATCACCAACACATATTCGAAGGTTTTGATTACCGTGTAGCCCTGGTCCACCAAAAGCTTGGGCAGCCAAGTGAAAATGCCGTAATACGAAAACACAATGCCAAACCAAATCAGCCACAACATCAACGTGCGCTTGGCAAACGGCGGCTGCCAGAGTTGCCCGAAGCGCAACGGCTCTTTTGATGCCGCCTGCGCCACCAGCGCTTTTTCCGCCACCGGCAAACCCGCCTCGGCTTCAAGCCGGCTCACAATCGCATGCGCCTCGTCCACCCGGCCTTTATTAATCAGATAAGGCACCGATTCGGGAATGTATTTCCAAATGAAAAACACATAAAAAATCGGCAAGCCGCCGATTAAAAACGCGCTGTGCCAGCCATATTGCGGAATGAAAAAGTAAGACACCAGCGCCGCCGCCAGCCAGCCCAAGCCCCAAAAGCTCTCCAGCAGCACAATAAAGCGCCCGCGCACCTTGGCCGGCACATATTCGCTCACCAGCGTCACCGCCACCGGCAATTGCGCCCCCAGCCCCACGCCCACAAAAAAGCGAAACACCAACAGCCAGCCCAAATCCGGCGCCACGGCACACAAAGCCGTGGCAATGCTATACACCACCAAGCTCACCGCAAACACGGTTTTGCGGCCGATTTTATCCGCCGTGCGCCCGCCCATCACCGCGCCGATGGCCATGCCCACAAAGCCGATGCTCACCACCCAGCCCAATTCTTTCGGGCTCAAGCCCCATTCCTTGCCCAGCGTGGCCAACACAAACGACACCATGCCCGTGTCCATCGCATCAAACAGCCAGCCCAAGCCCACCAGCACCAAAAGCTTGTAGTGAAACCTGCCCACCGGCAGGCTTTGCAGCCGCGCAACAATATCCATTGATTTTCCGCCCTCTTGTTGTGTTGATATTAATATTTACCAACAAAACGGTTTATATATGATTTATCAAATAGTTGCAATCTTAAAAAAGATTCAGACGGCCTTGCTGGAAAAGGCCGTCTGAAACAATATGCCCGATATGCACCATTGCGCAACCAAAGCTGCCGCAATCAATGGCCGATGCTGCGATAAACCGCTCAAGCTATTGATTCAACATCATGATTGATGGCCGTCTGAAAACAACCACCCGTCACCTGAACACGATGTGGCTCATCCACACACGCGTTTTTTTCAGCCGGTAACAAGGCCGTCTGAAACATCAATATTTCAGCAACCGCGTAGGTTGCGCCACTTTTTTATGCATTTCACTACATATAGCCGAAACTGCCGCAACAGATAGCCGATACCGTGACAAACAACCCGTATTGCGGCGGCAACACAACACAAGGCCGTCTGAAAATTTTTCAGACGGCCTCCGCTTCCTTCTCGCAAAACAAATCTCAGGCAAAAATCCGCAGCGGCTACCCGCCCATCTGCGCCTGAATCCAAGCCAAAAAGCGCTGTTTGCGCTCATCTGCTTCAAATGGCTCGGCCGAGAGCAGATAATAAGCCGAACCGTCGGGTTTGAAGCCTTCGGGTGCGGCCAACACCCCGTTTTCAATTTCATCGACCACCATCCATTGCGAAGCCATCGCCACGCCCAGCCCGGCCACCGCGGCCTGTATCGACAGGTAAAAATGCTCGAAATACATGTCTTCCGCCATTTCCGCGCCTGCCCCGCCGTGTTGCAGCCACGCATTCCAGGCTTCGGGGCGGCTGTGGCTGTGCAGCCGTCTGAAATGCGCCAAAGCGGGAATCTGCACCGCGCCCATTTTTTCATCGCCCAAGCGCTCTGCCGCGATGCCTGCCGGCCAAGCAAAATCGTTGCGCCGAATCGCCACATCCACCGATTGCCGCCCGAAATCCACCGCGCCGCCGGCCGCCAAAATCACCACGTTGAAACCCGCATCTTGCGGAAACGCGGTGATGCGCGGAATCAGCCATTTCATCGCCAAAGTCGGCTCGCACGACACCACCAAATCACGGCTCTTGCCGCCCTGCAAACGCCCCAGCACCTCGTCCAACCCGGCAAACGCCTCGCCGCAAGCCGCTTGCAACTGCCGCCCCGCCGGCGAGAGCCGCAGCCGGCGGCCTTCTTTCAACCACAAAGCCGTGCCCAGATGCGCTTCCAGCAGCTTCAGCTGCTTGCTCACCGCCCCGTGAGTAACGTGCAAAGCCTCCGCGGCCGCCGTGAGGCTGCCGTGTTTGGCAGTAAAAAAGAAAAACTTCAGCGCCTTGAGCGGCAGCCGTTTAATCTGTTCCAAAATCTCACCTTTATATTGAAAATATATCGATTTTCAGACGGCCTATCTTAAAGCAGAATTCGGTTTTGGAACATAGATTTGATAAGCAATGATTGGTATCTGTATGCCACAGAATGCAAGCCTGTGGCTTGCTGCCCTCTCCCGCCGGAGAGGGGATTAGATTTCTGCTGCAATAACTGTTGTAGGCCGTCTGAAAAATAGCAAAATTAAAACAGATGATTAATCATAGAATATTTCAGGTGGTCTGTAATATTTCCAGCTTCTGCATCCGAGTTCCCTCTCCCGCGGGAGAGGGTTAGGGAGAGGGCAGCAAACCGCAAGGTTTGCCTTACCTCCAACAAAATCAACCCACCCCAAAGGAACCCCACCATGCAAGAGCTTTTCGCCGTTGCCGCCATCACCCTGCTTGCCGTTGTCAGCCCCGGCGGCGATTTCGCCATGGTCACGCGCAACAGCTATCTTTACGGCCGCCGCGCCGGCATTTTCACCGCCATCGGCATCGCCGCCGCGGTGTGGATACACGTGGGCTACACGCTTTTGGGCGTGAGCATTCTGCTGCTGCAATCGCCCAACCTTTTCCACGCGGTGAAGCTCTTGGGTGCGGCTTATTTGGTGTATATCGGCTACACCACTTTCCGCCACCGCCCCGTATCGGCCGCGATGCAGGCCGGCGGACAGGCCATCGGCGATTGGGCGGCCTTTAAAAACGGCTTGGCCACCAATGCGCTCAACCCGAAAACCACGCTGTTTGTGCTCAGCACCTTCACCCAAATCGTCAGCCCCGCCACGCCTTTGGGCATTCAAATCGGCTACGGTGCGTTTATGTCCGCCGCGCATTTGCTGTGGTTTGCCTTTGTGGCCGTGGTGCTCTCCAGCCCCGCCGTGCGCAACCGTTTGCTGCAAAAACAGCAGGTGGTCAACCGCGTTATCGGCATATTGCTGATGGGTTTGGGGGTGATGCTGATGGTTGCGGCAGCGGGTTGATTGGTATTGAAAAAACCTGTTTGAAAGGTTTTCAGACAGGCTTTTTCTGTGTCAATCACATTGAGATAAATCATCAAATAGGCCGTCTGAAACCCATTCAAACAGTAAGCTTACAAGGCGGCGCGCCTGCGACAATACAGATAGTATGGCAAGGCGAGTCAACGCAGTAAGGTGATTTTTTTGGGATAGGCATGATACCAATTCAAAAAATAATATTAAAAAATACAATCAGTTAAACAGCACCATCCGCGTAGGTCTGCCTGTTTATATATTACTTTTGATGTTTGGCATGAAACCTCTTTCAGCTGAAATCCAAAGCCAAGAGGGCTTTGGCAAACCGATTTAAGGCTTATTCAGATACCAAACCCAAGTTTTTACCACCACCCCACAATAGCGATAAATCAGCGCCGCTGATGGCGCTATCAACCACAGGCCAAATCAATTGCAATGCCTGAATGCTGTCAACAGCAGCAATGTGAAAATTCAAATCCTTTCCGGCGCCAACAATCCGATAAGGACAATGCCATTCATTCAGATCATATTGCACCGGCTTGCCGATGAATATTTGCACTTCTTCTCCCGGTTTGTCTGCAACTTCGTATATCCTGTGGGCAATTGCCGTTTCCATCGTAAGCTTTTCCAGCATCATCCATCCTTTTCATTTGTTATACCAATTCTAAAAAATAACCTTACAAAATAAAAGCAGTTCGATAGCACCAACCGCGTAGGTCGGATTCTTGAATCCGACGTTTGGCCATCGGCCAAAGCAATGTGCGTGTCTTGTTCTGCGAACAAGTGTCGGATTCGAGAATCCGACCTACAGGCTATGGCACAATAGCAACAGGCCGTCTGAAACCCTTTTCAGACGGCCTGCTGCTTCACTTCAAAAGTTTAAAACATCATTTCTTCAAACGCCCGTGCAATTCCTGCACACTATACACGCCCATATTGTTCAGGCTTTTGGCGCCTTCGCTCAGGGCTTCGCCGCCGGCGATGGTGGTGTATTGCGGCACGCGCTGGGTGAGCGAGGTGCGGCGGATGCTGTGGCTGTCTTTCACGCCTTGCGCGTCGCTGCTCACGGTGTTGATCACCACGGCGATTTCGCCGTTTTTAATCGCATCGACAATGTGCGGGCGGCCTTCTGTTACCTTGTTGACCACTTCCACATTTTCCACGCCGTGCGCTTTCAGGTAGCCTGCGGTGCCGCGGGTGGCGATTAAATCGTAGCCCAGCGCTTGGAAGTTTTTCGCGGTTTTGACGGTGAGCGGTTTGTCTTCATCGCGCACGGCGATAAACACTTTGCCGCTTTCGGGCAGGCGCTCGCCTGCGCCCAATTGCGCTTTCAGGTAGGCTTCGGAGAAGGTAGCGCCCACGCCCATCACTTCGCCGGTGGAGCGCATCTCGGGGCCGAGAATGGTGTCGACACCGGGGAATTTGATAAACGGGAACACCGCTTCTTTCACCGCATAAAAATCAGGAATCACTTCTTTTTCAACGCCTTGCGCCTGCAAGCTGATGCCCGCCATGGCGCGCGCGCCCACTTTGGCCAGCGGCACGCTGGTGGCTTTGGACACAAAAGGCACGGTGCGGCTGGCGCGCGGGTTGACCTCGAGCACATACACCACGCCGTCTTGCACGGCAAATTGCACGTTCATCAAGCCCACCACGCCCAAGGCTTCAGCCATGGCGCGGGTTTGGCGGCGGATTTCGTCTTGCACTTCTTCGCTAAGCGAATAAGGCGGCAACGAGCAGCCCGAATCGCCCGAGTGGATGCCGGCTTGTTCAACGTGCTGCATAATGCCGCCAATCACCACTTGTTGGCCGTCTGAAACGCAATCCACGTCCACTTCGATGGCGTTGTTCAAGAAAAAGTCGAGCAACACAGGGCTGTCGTTCGACACCTGCACCGCTTCGCGCATATAGGTTTTCAAATCATCGGCCGAGTGCACCACCTGCATGGCGCGGCCGCCGAGCACATAAGAGGGGCGCACCACCAGCGGATAGCCGATTTCTTCGGCCAACACCAGCGCTTCTTCTTCGGCGCGGGCGGTGCGGTTGGGCGGCTGGCGCAAGCCCAAATCGTTGAGCACTTTTTGGAAGCGCTCGCGGTCTTCGGCGGCGTCGATGCTGTCGGCAGAGGTGCCGATAATGTTCACGCCGTTTTCCACCAGCGCGTTGGCCAATTTAAGCGGGGTTTGGCCGCCGTAATGCACAATCACGCCCCACGGGTTTTCGGTGCGCACGATTTCGAGCACGTCTTCCAGCGTGAGCGGCTCGAAATAGAGGCGGTCGGAAGTGTCGAAATCGGTGGACACGGTTTCGGGGTTGCAATTGACCATAATGGTTTCAAAGCCCGATTCGCGCAGCGCCAAAGCGGCGTGCACGCAGCAATAGTCAAACTCGATGCCCTGGCCGATGCGGTTGGGGCCGCCGCCTAAAATCATCACTTTTTTGTTTTCAGACGGCCTCGCTTCGCATTCTTCTTCATAAGTGGAATAAAGATAAGCGGTGTCGGATTGGAACTCGGCCGCGCAGGTGTCGACACGTTTATACACCGGATGCAAGTTCAAACCATAGCGGTGTGCGCGCACTTCGGTTTCGCTGATATTGAGCAATTGCGCCAAGCGCTGGTCGGCAAAGCCTTTGCGTTTCAAGCGGCGCAAGGTGTCATAATCCAAATCGCTTAACAGGCCGTCTGAAACTTTTTGCTCTTCTTGCACAATGTCTTCGATTTGCGCCAAAAACCACGGGTCGATGGCGCAGATTTCGTGGATTTCTTCTGCGCTGAAACCGGCGCGGAACGCATCGGCCACATATAAAATGCGGTCGGGGCCGGGGTTGGCCAATTCGCTGCGAATCAGCGATTTATCGGCGCTTTTCGGGTTAAAGCCGCACAAGCCTGTTTCCAGGCCGCGCAAGGCTTTCTGCATTGATTCTTGAATGGTGCGCCCCATCGCCATCACCTCGCCCACCGATTTCATCTGCGTGGTGAGGCGGTCGTCGGCGGCGGGGAATTTTTCAAACGCAAAACGCGGGATTTTGGTGACCACATAATCAATACTCGGCTCAAACGAAGCCGGCGTGCGCCCGCCGGTGATGTCGTTTTGCAATTCATTGAGCGTGTAGCCCACCGCCAGCTTGGCCGCCACTTTGGCAATCGGAAAACCGGTGGCTTTGGAGGCCAGCGCGGAAGAACGGCTCACGCGCGGGTTCATCTCAATCACAATCATCTCGCCGTTGGCCGGATTCACCGCAAACTGCACATTCGAGCCGCCGGTGTCGACACCGATTTCACGCAACACCGCCAAGCTGGCATTGCGCATGATTTGGTATTCTTTGTCGGTGAGCGTTTGCGCGGGGGCAACCGTAATCGAGTCGCCCGTGTGTACGCCCATCGGGTCGAAGTTTTCAATCGAGCAGATGATGATGCAGTTGTCGTTGCGGTCGCGCACCACTTCCATTTCATATTCTTTCCAGCCCAACACCGATTGCTCAATCAGCAACTCATGCGTGGGCGACGCATCGAAACCGCGCTCGCAAATGGCCAGAAATTCGTCTTTATTATAAGCAATGCCGCCGCCGGAGCCGCCCATGGTAAACGAGGGGCGAATCAGCGTGGGAAAGCCCACTTCGGCCTGCGCCGCCAGCGATTCTTCCATGGTGTGGCACACAAACGATTGCGGCGTGTGCAGGCCGATTTTCGCCATCGCCTCTTTAAAGCGGCCGCGGTCTTCGGCTTTATCAATCGCATCTTCCGTGGCGCCAATCAGCTCCACATCGTATTTCGCCAACACGCCGTGTTTGGCCAAATCCAGCGCGCAATTGAGCGCCGTTTGCCCGCCCATGGTGGGCAAAATGGCATCGGGGCGCTCTTTGGCGATAATCTTTTCCACCGTTTGCCACATAATCGGCTCGATATAGGTGACATCGGCCATATCGGGGTCGGTCATAATCGTGGCCGGATTGGAATTGACGAGGATGACTTTATAGCCCTCTTCGCGCAAAGCCTTACAGGCCTGCGCGCCGGAATAGTCGAATTCACAGGCTTGGCCGATAACAATAGGGCCGGCGCCGATGATGAGGATGGATTTTAGGTCGGTACGTTTGGGCATTTTTTTCTCTCGCTTCGGGTTATTTCAATTTTATCGGTTTCAGGCTACCTGAAAAATATTGTTGTTCAGCCGTAGGTCGGATACTCGTATCCGACACTTGTTTGCAAGAACAAGCTTTCCTACCATTGCCGCTAATCTTTGGCCTAGCGGCCAAATGTCGGATTCAAGAATCCGACCTACTCATCATAATCAGCCGTAAAATCCTGTTGGCCGCCGCCCCAATTGTGCGAATAAATACCTTGCTTCACACAACGATGAAAGGTGGAATACGGCCAATCGGCGGCCTGCTGCACATAACCATGCTTCACGGGATTAAAATGCACATAATCATAATGGCGGGCAAAATCTTTTTCATCACGAATATAATGCTCCCAAAAACGCGGTTGCCAAAGCTTGGGATATTCATTTTTCAAAATATATTGGCTATGCCGCTTAATCTGTCGCCAGCGCTCGGAAAAATCCACATCATTTTCCGGCAATTGCCAAATGGTATGCAAATGGTCCGGCAGCAGCACCCATGCCGAAATTTCAAACGGATAGCGCTTCCGCACGGTTTCAATCGCTTGGCGCACCGCCACGCGCACTTCGGGTTGGATTAATATCGGCTCACGCCGATACGACACCACGGTGAAAAAGTAGGTGCCGCCAGCTTGGTAATAGCGCCGATAATCCATGTCATTTCCCTCATACAGAGTAGGTCGGATAGTCGTATCCGACACTTGTTCGCCAGAACAAGTTGCCACCATTGCTACCAAATCTTTGGCCTTGCGGCCAAATGTCGGATTCGAGAATCCGACCTACACGTTGGCCGATACCGGTCATTTTCCGCGCAGTATCCGACACTTGTTCGCCAGAACAAGTAGCAACCGTAGGTCGGATACTTGTATCCGACACTTGTTCGCAGAACAAGCTTTCCTACCATTGCCGCTAATCTTTGGCCTAGCGGCCAAACTACCTCTGCTTCAATCATCCGCCCGACAAACCTGCGTTTCAACAAACCCCGCAGGATCAAGCAAATAATCCGAAACTTGTTTATCCACACACTCGCTTAAGCCGTTTAGCACCAATGTATGGCCGGTGCCTTCGCGGGTGAGCAGGTGGCCGCTAAAGGCGGCGGCCATGGCCTGTGCGTTGCGGTAGGGCGTGGTGCCGTCGTGGGTTTGCGCCACAAAAAGCAGCTTGGGCAGGCTCGGGTCGGGCTTGGGCGTGTGCACAATATCGGTGCCTGCATGCGGCCAATAAGAGCAGGGTTCCAGCAATTCTTCGTCGCTTTTGGCTCGGTAGTTGTCAAAGCGCGAAGCATCATCGATTTGGCGCAGGCGCTGCAATTCCTGCTCGCGCGGCAGTTGCAGGGCGGCATCGGCGCAGCTGATCACGGTGAGCGCATCTTGTTCGTGCTCGCCCATCGGGCTTTGGTATTTCAGGCGGTTGTAGCTGCCGGTGCGGCCTTTTTGCAAATCGCGCAGGGTTTGGGCCAAATCCGGCCAGCCTTCCTGCCACAATATTTCGGTGCTCATCAGCCCGATTAAGGCATCGCTGTCGATGGCTTCGCCTTGTTTGTCGGTGAGCGGATGCGCATTCAGCTTGGCCAATAAAGTGTGCATGCGCTGGTTGGCGGCTTCAGGCTCGGCGGCCAGCGGGCAATCTGGGCGGCTGTGTGCGCACCAAGCGGCAAATTGTTCAAACGTATGCTGATAGCCTTGCTCTTGGGTTAAGCGCTGCGTGGTGTAGTCTTCGGCCAAATCCACCACGCCGTCGAGCACGGCGCTGCGCACATGGGCGGGATAGCGTTGGGCATAAAGCGCGGCCACTTTGGTGCCGTAGGAATAGCTCACCAAATTCAGGCGCTCGTTGCCCAGCGCGCGGCGGATGGATTCCACATCTTCCACCGCATCACGGGCGCTCATGTATTTGAGTGTGTCCGCGCCCATATGCCGGATGCAGCTGTCGACAAACATTTTGCTTTCATACACTTGCCCGCTCTCTTCCGGTGCGGGGCAGGCAATGGTGGGCAGCGAGGGCGCCACGCCGCGCGGGGAATAGCCGATAATATCGTATTCACTCAATAATTGCTGCGTGGCCGCGCTTTTACTCGCCAGCGGGTTAATCCCCGCCTGCCCCGGCCCGCCGGCAATAAACAACAATGCGCCGTGGCTGTTTTTAGCCCGCTGGCGGGTAAGCGCCAGCTTCACTTCGCGCTGATGTGCGGCCTCTTGCGGCTGGTAAGACAAAGGCACTGCCAACACCGCACACTCCAAGCCGCGCGCCGCCGGCGCCTCTTTGCTGAACCAGCCTTTAAACGCCGGCGCACGGCAGCTTTGCCATGCCACAGCGGCAACGCTCGGCGCTGCATGGGCGCTCGGCAACGCGCCTGCCGACAACAAAGCCAGCAAACAGGCTGCAGCCGCTTTTTTCTTTTGATGACGGATTATCAAACTTTGTTTCTTTTCTTTTTCAGACGGCCTCAAGCCTGCTTTCAACCATTCAGGGCAAACGGAACACACCCTCGCCCACCGCCACCACCTGCCCGCCGACAAAAATATGCTGCTCTGCATCCACGCGCAAATACAGGCGGTTGGGGCGGCCCATTTCATCGCCTTGGTAAATATGGCGCACCAACGGCACACAGCCTTGGGCGGCATAATAAGCGCCGAGATTGGCGGCGGCCGAACCGGTGCCACTGTCTTCAATCAACGCCCCGTTTACTTCGGCAAACAGGCGCACGAATGCTTTTTCACCTTGCTCGCACCATAAATAAACCACCGTGCAATGGCCATCGGCTTGGCAAATTTCACGCAAAGCGCGCAAATCGGGGCGCGCATGTTGCAAAGCCGCTAAATCATACACTTGCAGCAATAATTGCGCCGAGCCGCTGTTTACCCAAAATGCTTGTGCAGCCATCTTATCCGCATCAATACCTGTCGCTGCTGCCAATGGCGCAGCGCCGGTGGCACTGGCTTCACAGGTATAGCCGCTGATGTGCAATGTTATGCTGCCATTTACACCATGCAACTTGACCGGTTTGGCGCGGGTATTCAGCACAAAATTTTCAGGTAGCCCGCGCTGTTGTTGCAACACAAACGCCGCGCCCAGCGTGGGATGGCCGGCCAGCGGCAATTCGCCACCGGGCGTGAAAATGCGCAAATCTGCCGCCGCGCCCGCGCTGCCGCCAAAGGCAAACACGGTTTCGCTCAAATTAAACTGGCGCGCAATTTGCAGCATATCACCATCGCTCAAACCCGCCGCATCGGGGAACACCGCCAGCGGGTTGCCGCCGAAATGGCTTTCGGCAAACACATTCACCAATTGAAACGGATATTCGCGCATCGCTTTCTTTTCCTTTTCAGACGGCCTCACAAAGTGGCCGTCCACATTTTCACCGCAAAGCCGATAAAGGCCGCGCCCACGATGCCCATGCCGGCGGCGGCGGTTTTTTGATGCCGTCTGAACACCTGCGTGAGGTGGAAGCCGGCAAACACCAGCACGCTCAGGTAAATAAAGCTGATGATTTGCAAAATCAGCGCCAGCGCCAAAAAGGTCAGCCCCGGGTGGGCATAGGCCGGGTCGACAAACTGCACGAAAAACGACAGCAAAAACAATATCGCCTTAGGGTTGGTGAGGCTCAGCAGCAAAGCGCGTTTGAACACATGCGCAGGTGCCGTGTTATGCACGCTCGGTGCGGCGCTTTCAGACGGCCTTAAATGCGCCTGCCATTTTTTCACCGCGCCGCGCAACAGATTCCAACCGATATAGGCCAAATATAAGCCGCCGACCAGCTTCACCGCGTGAAACAATTCCGGCACCGCTTTGAGCAACGCGCCCGCGCCCAGCGCCGTGGCCAGCATCAACACATTGTCGCCCAGCAAAATGCCCGCCACCGAGCGGTAAGCCGTCCGCACGCCGTGTTGCCCCGCCATTGCCAGGCAATACATCGAATTGGGGCCGGGCAGCAGAATCACGGCAATGGTGCCGATAATATAAGTGGGTAAATCGGTGATGCCGAACATGATGGTGCGTTTCTTTTCAGACGGCCTTTAAGCGTATTTTAAAATCAGATTCTCGAATCCGACACTTGTTCGCAGAACAAGATTTTCCCATCTCCCGCCATTCTTTTCGGCCTTGCGGCCAAATGCCGGATTCAAGAATCCAACCTACGGCGCTGCTTTCAGACGGCCTTGGCCGCTTTCATGCTGTCGATAAACTTGTCGAACAAATATGCCACATCGTTCGGGCCGGGGCTGGCTTCGGGGTGGCCCTGGAATGAAAATGCCGCCTGATCTGCTAGCTCGATGCCTTGCAGCGAGCCGTCAAACAACGATTTGTGCGTGATGCGCACATTCTGCGGCAGGCTGGCCGCATCCACTTCAAAACCGTGGTTTTGGCTGGTGATCATCACTTTTTCACTATCCAAATCCTGCACCGGATGGTTGGCGCCGTGGTGGCCGAACGGCATTTTGCGGGTTTGCCCGCCCACCGCCAAGCCCAATAATTGGTGGCCTAAGCAAATGCCGAACAGCGGCTTTTTCGTCGCCAAAATCTCTTGCACCGCCGCAATGGCGTAATCGCACGGCTCGGGGTCGCCCGGGCCGTTGGATAAAAACACGCCGTCGGGGTTCATTGCCAACACGTCTTTAGCCGGTGTTTGCGCCGGCACCACGGTGAGGCGGCAGCCGCGCTCGGCCAGCATGCGCAAGATATTGGTTTTCACGCCGAAATCATAAGCCACCACATGAAATTGCTTGACCGGATTGCCAAAGCCTTCGCCGAGCTTCCATTCGCCTTCGTTCCATTCATAAGCCTTATCGCAGCTCACTTCTTTGGCCAAATCCTTGCCCACCATGCTGCCGAATTCGGCAATCAGCGCCTGCGCTTTTTCTTCGGTGGCGTCTGCGCCGGTGAGAATCGCACCCGCTTGCGCGCCTTTGTCGCGCAAGATGCGGGTGAGGCGGCGGGTGTCGATGTCGGCAATGGCCACGGTTTGGTGGCGCACCAAATATTCTTGCAGGCTTTCGCCGGCGCGGAAATTGCTGTGCAAAAGCGGCAGGTCGCGGATAATCAGGCCGGCGGCAAACACGCCGCGGCTCTCTTCATCTTCGCCGTTGGTGCCGGTGTTGCCGATGTGCGGATAAGTGAGGGTAACGATTTGCTTGGCATAAGAGGGGTCGGTGAGAATTTCCTGATAGCCGGTCATCGAAGTGTTGAACACCACCTCGCCCGAAGTGGTGCCGTGGTGGCCGACCGAAGTGCCGTGAAACACGCTGCCGTCTGCCAATACAAGAATGGCGCTCGTTGTCATGATGATTTCCTGTGCCTGATGTTTGTCGATATAGTGGAATGCATAAAAAAGTGACACAACGAGTAGGTTGGGTTGAAAACCCAACAAGCCCACAGGTCGTCTGAAACGTTGGGTTTATCAACCCAACCTACTCCGTGATAGTGCGTGGTTTTGTATCACTTTTTCTTGCATTTCACTATAGTATGCCTAGGATGCCCTAGAACAGGCCGTCTGAAAATATTTGCGCAAGCAGGCTTCAGACGGCCTCAAAATATTTGGCTAAAAAAAAACACGCGCCGCCATTTCGAAAATGGGGTGACGTGCTTTTTGGGGCATGGCGCGCATGCCTGTAGAAGCAATGCATTTTAAACGAAATCGCCGCTAGGCTCAAGGAAAGAATCGCAGGCCGTCTGAAAAGCGTGCACGGCGGCCAGTCGGATATTGGCAACACTCACACACCGCCCGATGCAGCCAACGCATGGCAAAACGTAAAGCTATGCTAAAATAATCCCCTGATTACTCACGCGATATTTTCGAGCCATTTGCGGGCCGGCCAAGCCGCCGCCCGCCATGCAAGGAATACCATAATGAAAACAAAAAAATCACCCACTCACTTTACGGGCATCTGCAAACCGCTGGTTTTGAGCATCGCTGCCGCTTTGGCCACCGGTGCGGCGCAAGCGGCGGATACACTGGCGCAAACCCCGTTTTATCTGCAAAACCAAACGCTTGTCACCAACAGCAACTTCCCCAAGCCCAATGTGATGCTGTTTATCGACGATTCGGGCAGTATGAAACGGTTGATTGGTGGACAGCAAAAGATAGACATCACCAAAAAGGCCTTACACGGCCTGCTTGACACACACCAAGATAAAATCAATTGGAATCTGCAAACCCTGCACAACAATATCGATACCCGCGACACAAACTCCACCAATCCCAGCAGGCTGCGCCCGAATATGGCCGGCTTTACCGATCAATGGGAAACCGTTCAAAAGCATGTTAATGCTTTATGGCCTAATGCCGGCACCCCCACCACACGCCGCTATTATGAAATTCAAAGCTTGGTGCGCAACAGCCTGCAACACCGATGCCAAAAAAGCTATATCGTGATGATGTCGGATGGCGATGCCAACACCAGCTGCCGCTCTTCCAATGGCATTACTTTCAATTATCGGGGCGACCCTTATTTTGGCAACCAAGCGGGCGGCGTCTGCCGCTGGGATCAAGGCAGTAATGGCTATTACGATACCGTGTGGGATGCAAACGATGGTTTGCGCTTTTTTAGCCAAACCCTAGCCACCAAAGATTTCAAAGATATAGACGGCTCAAGCGGCAATAAATATTGGAACGGCCACCCTGATGATCTCAAAGGTAGCGACGGTCAGAGCATTTATAAAAACCAATTGGTCGAAACCTTCACCGTGGGTTTTGGCTCTGCCTTTACCGAACGGGGGCGTAATTATCTTCTCCAAGGAGCCAGCAAGCCCGAGTATTATTTTCATGCCGATAATCCACAAAATCTGGTGGACGCTTTCAATAATATTTTCGACAAAATCGAAATCGGTATGACCAACCCGACTGCCTCCTATGGCACGGTAGCGCCGGCAATCATGAGCAGTAATGTGCCCAATATGGCCGCTGCTGTGCATTTGGACACTTCATCGTGGAGCAGCCAGCTGCGCTTTTTCGATTTAGATGCCCAAGGCAATTTAAACAGCAAAACCTACAAACAACCTTCGTTTAGCCAGCGCACGGTATTGCTGAGCACCAAAGGCCAAGTGAAAAAAATAGCCGACTTCACCGACTTGGCCAACAGCGATTTCGCTATCAGCGGTGGCAATCCCACCGATAATAAAGAATGGCAAAACGCGCTGCTGCCGTGGACAGCCCGCTCCGCCACCCAAACCGATGCCGCCATACAGGCAGAAGCCGCCAATAAAAAATACAGCCAAGCCTACCGCGTGCGCAACACCAGCCCCGACCAGCGCAACCTGGGCGATATTCTCGACAGCCCCGTGAGCGCCATCGGCAACCGCGTAGGCGGCCGCCAGGAATTTTTGGTTACGGCGGCCAACGATGGCATGGTGCATCTGTTTCAAAGCGATGCTTCCGCCGGCGCCCCCAATCCCTATCATTTGAAATTGAGCTATATCCCCGCCGATATGCAGCGCGATGGCGACAATGGCGGCGACACCATGGGCAAAACCCTGAAAGAGCTGGCGCAAGAAGGCTATGGCAACCTTGATAAATCCCACCGCTATATGGTCAACGGCGGCTTCACGCTGCGCCAAACGCCCGACAGCAGCCATTCCAAAGGCCAGCAAATCTTTATGGCCGGCGCGATGGGGCAAGGCGGGCGCGGCGCTTATGCGCTCAATATCGGCGGCAAAAACCGCGTGAGCGGCAGCGGCTTGGCGCTCAACGGCGGCGATATGCTGAGAGACGTGCCGCTGTTTGAAACCGCCAAAGGCGCAACCAACACGCTGGGCTACACCATAGGCACGCCGCAAATCGGCCGCGTGTCGATCAACCGCGCCGCCGGCAGCATCGCCATGGATAAAGACATCCGCTACGCCACCTTCCTCGCCAGCGGTTACCGCAGCAATAAGGCCGCCACCGACAACAACGAAACCGCGCTCTATATCTACGACACACTGGGGCAGGAAGCCCGCAGCGGCGCTGTGGTCGGCACGCCGGGCACGCTTATCCGCAAAATCACCGTGCCCGGTGGCGTGGGCGGCCTCTCTTCACCCACGTTGGTGGATGTTGACTTCGATGGCTTGGTGGACGTGGTTTATGCCGGCGATTATGGCGGCAATATGTATCGCTTCGATTTGCGCGGTGCACACGCCACCAACACCAGCCAAGCCGCCACCGACACCAAGCCGGAGCAATGGTCGGTAAGCCGCATTTATCAGGGCAGCAACAGCCAGCCCATCACCTCGGCACCGGCCGTGTCGCGCCGAACCTATGGCAAATATGTGGTGATTTTCGGCACCGGCAGCGATATTTATCAGGAAGATCTGGGCAGAAATGACCCGCAGGCGGTGTATGGCATTTTTGACGACACCACAAAGCCGGCCAGCGCTGCTACGCAAGCCGATTTATTGGCGCAAACCATTACCGTGAGCAAAACGGGCAACGATGAATACCGCTTTCTCAGCAACAATGCCATCAGCGACACCAACAAAGGCTGGAAGGTGGCGCTGCCCGACACAGGCGAGCGCGTGGTGGTCAAGCCCACCATGATTTTGCGCACCGCCATTGTCAGCAGCCGCATGTACAAAACCGAAACCACCCAAACCAACCCGAATAACAATGGCATGGGTGATGTGTGCCTGCCCACCAGCAGCTCCAGCACCACCAACAGCGCTAGCTGGTTGATGGGCTTGAACGCCGAAACCGGCGGCGCGCTCACCAAGAAAGATGCTTACATTGATTTCAAAGTGGTGCAAACCGATGCTTCCGGCAATGCCAGCTATTATGCCAACGGCCGCAAAAGCCAAGGCATACTTAGCTTCACCTATACCGATACCAACCGCCTCGGTGCTGATGGCAAAACCTTGGCCGACCCCAGCACCACGGTTGACGGTGATGCCGGCGGCTCGGGCACCGATTTGGAGTTGGGCGAGAATAGCGGCACGGGTCTGCCCAAAAACCATTGTTTCTCCGGAAAATCTGCCCGCCTGATCAATACCTTGCGTAACAGCGCTTCCGACACCAACAACCCATCCAACTCCGACAACAACGTGAGTTTGGACAAACTGGGCATTTCCGGCCCGCAATGCGTGTCGTCCATCCGCCGCATCAGCTGGCGCGAAATTATCTAAACCGGCAGCCGACAAAAATCCATCCCGTTTAACTTGATGGTTAAACGGGATGGATTTTTGTCGCAATAACCACCGCAACCCTGCTGCAACATCGTAGCACGCATGCGTACGATTACGCCGCCTTTGGGCGGCTAATCGTACCTACGCTGCTGTACAACCTGCAACCTAACCCAATCAGCTCTCGAAAAGGCCGTCTGAAAACCTGCCCGTGCACTAAAGCAAACGGTGCGCCAGCGCGGGCAGGCGGGTGCGCACGCTGGCCAGGCGGGCGGCATCGAGCGGGGCGATTACCACGCCTTCGCCTTCGGGCAGCTCGTCGATCACTTCGCCCCACGGGTCGATAATCATGCTGTGGCCGAAGGTGCGCCGGCCGCTTTCATGCAGCCCGCCTTGTGCAGCGGCCACCACATAGCATTGGTTTTCCACCGCACGGGCGCGCAGCAGCAGCGTCCAATGCGCCTGGCCTGTGGTGTGGGTGAAAGCGGCGGGCAGCAGCAGCACCTCGAATGGCTGCTGGGCGCGGAAAAATTCGGGAAAGCGCACATCGTAGCACACGCCAGCCGCCACGTTTATGCCATCGGCCGACAAGCGCGGCACGGCGGCGCCTGCGGCAATTGTGTCGGCCTCGGCATAGCGCTCGCCCAAGCCGGAATAGCCGAATAAATGCATTTTATCGTAAGCGCCGATGGGTGCACCGTCGCGCCCATACACCAGCAGGGTGTTGAGCACTTTGCCCGCCTCGCCGCTTTGCAGGGGCACGGTGCCGCCAAAAAGCACAATGTTGCATTCGCGCGCAATTTCGCTCATGGCCGTCTGAAACGCCCCCGCGCCCAAAGGCTCGGCAAAAGCGAGCTTGTCGGTGTCGCGTGCGCCCATCAGCGGCCAATATTCGGGCAAGAGCACCCAATCTGCGCCGCGCTCGGCGGCCTGGCGCACCAAGCGGCGCATGGTGTCGATATTGGTTTCGGGGTGCGTGCCCGACACCATTTGCACGGCGGCGGCGGTGAGGGTATGCATGGTTTTGCTCCTTTTGATTTTAATTTTTCAGACGGCCTTACACGGCTTTATGCTTTCTTAAAAATCGCGGCGCGGCGCTTATGCTAGACTTTAACCAAATCCCACTTGAAAAGAAACCGCCATGAAAAAAACCCTGCTCGTTTTATCGGCTGCCCTGCCCGCGCTGGCCTTGGCCGATGTGCAGCTTTACGGCACCATCCGCAGCGGCGTGAGCGTGTCGCAAACCAAAATCGGCAATGAGCGCTTCACCACCACTTCGGTAGACGATTTGGGCAGCCACATCGGCCTGCGCGGCTCACATCCCATCGGCGGCAGCAATCAGGTAACGTGGCAATTCAGCGAAGATGTGCCCGTCGGCCAAGCCGACACTTCGATGCGCGGCTATTTCCGCAACAAGAAAAACAGCAGTACGCCGATTTCTTATGATTGATGTGTTTGGCTTAATTTACCGGCAAAAGGCCGTCTGAAAAAAGTTTCAGACGGCCTATGTATTTCATGCGTACGATTGCGCTTTGTTTTCACAAAGATAATCGTAGCTACGCTTGCTTAAACCCGTTATTTCTGTGCAGGTTGCACCCATCCAAAAAATAAGCTTGTTACATTTTGCTGCCTTGAATACGGGAAACAAAATGAGGCCGTCTGAAAAAAATTTCAGACGGCATCTGTGTGCCATGTCTACGATTGCGCTTTGTTTTCAAAAAGATAACTGTACCTGCGCTTGCTGAAACGCTTCAGACGGCCTTTGATTTGGTATACCTTTTATCCTGCAAGCCCGAACACTTGCTGCAAATGCGCCTGATAAGCGGCGGTATATTTCGGCACATCGGGCGCTTTAATCACATCGTTGCACAAAAAAGTGGGCAGCGCTTCGGTGCCGAGAAATTCATTGGCGCGGTGAAAATGCATATAAACATTATCCACGCCCGTGCCGTTGAAAAATTGATCCGGCTCGATAAAAGCCTCCAGCGGCGCATTCCAAGTGAGTGAAAGCATATGCTTGCGTCCTTGCAGCAGGCCGCCGCTGCCGTATTTTTTTGCCGCATCGCGGCGGCTGCGGCCATCGCTGGCATAAAGCCTGCCGTGGCCGATGGTGAACACTTCATCGATGTATTTTTTCACAATCCACGGCTCGCCCATCCACCAACCGGGCATTTGATACACAATGGCATCGGCCCACAGGTATTTTTCGATTTCGGCTTCAATGTCGTAGCCCGCATCGATAACGGTCTCTTGAATTACGTGGCCGAGGCCGCTTAAGGTTTCTTTGGCAACATCGTGCAAAGTGGCGTTCAAACGACCATGCGAGTGGCCGAATGATTTGCCGCCGTTTAACAATAAAATGTTCATAGTGGTTTTGCTGGTCATGGGTTTCAAACACGGCAGATTATAGACGCAAATGTTTTTGCTAAAAAGCGGGGGTTTGTGAAAAAACATTTGCAGATTTTGCAATAATTATCAGGCCGTCTGAAGAAAGGTTTCAGACGGCCTCTGTGTGCCATGCGTACGATTACGCTTTGTTTTCACAAAGCTAATCGTACCTACGTTTGGTTTTCAGACGGCCTTGCCCACTAAATCACCGCGCCGCAAACCTTACTTCTTCCCCAAACACCTGCGTCCACAATTCGCGCACGCTTTGGTAATAGCCCATCACTTCTTCATTGATTTCCACTTTATCGGCATCGCGCAGGCGGGTGTTGTGTTGTTGCTGGCGGTAGAAGCGGTAGGCGGTGCGGGCTTGGTCGGCGAGGGTGTGGCTGATGAGGCCGGCGTCGGCGGCGATGTGGAGCAAGGCGATGTTGCCGTAGTTGTCGAGCAGCTGCGGCAGTTTGTTTGCATACGCCAAAATCAGGTATTGCACGATGAATTCGACATCGACCACGCCGCCGCGGGCGTATTTCACATCGCTGTCTTTGGGTGGGTGGGTGGCGAACATTTTTTCGCGCATGGCGATGATTTCTTGGGCGAGCGCGGGCAGGTCGCGCGCTTGGGTGAGGATTTCGGCGCGGATGGTGTCGAAGGCTTGGCCGACTTTTTCAAAACCTGTGATAAAACGGGCGCGGGTGAGCGATTGGTGCTCCCAAGTCCAGGCGCTTTCGCGCTGGTATTTTTCAAAAGCGGCCACGGAGCAGGCGAGAAAGCCGGAATCGCCGTTGGGGCGCAGGCGCAAATCAACATCGTAGAGCGTGCCGGCACCGGTGGCGGCGGAGAGCCAGTTGGTGAGGCGGCGGGCGAAGCGGCCGTAAATATCGGGGGCGTCGGGGTGTGGGTCGTCATACACATACACCAAATCGAGGTCGGAGGTGTAGCCGAGCTCTTTGCCGCCGAGCTTGCCGTAGCCGATGATGCCGATTTGGGGCGTGTCGGTGTGGGTTTTGGGGGTGTCGGCCCACACGCAGGGAATGGCGGCGGCCAGAATGGTGTCGGCCAGCGCGGAAAGCTCGTCCGATAGGGCTTCTACTGTCCACAAGCCGGCCAAATCCTGCACGGCAAGGCGGAAAACTTGGGCGTGCTGAAAATGGCGCAACACGTCCATTTGCGCTTCGGTGTCGCCGCGGGCATTGGAGAGGCCGTCTGAAAGCTCGGCAGCAAGCTTGGGCCAATCGTTGCGGGCCTGCATCAATTGGGCGCTCAATAATTCGTCGAGCAATATCGGGTGCTGCATCAGATAGCCGGCCACCCAGGTGCTTTGGCTCATCAGTGCGGCGAGCTGCTCGAGCGCCTGCGGGTGTTCGTGCAAAAGGGCGAGGTAAGAAGAGCGGCGGCTGATGTTTTCGAGAAAGTCGAGCAGGCGCAATAAGGTATCGGTGGGGCGGGCTTGTTTGGCGGCGGCCTGCACCAAAAGCGGCACGATGGCATCAAAGCGCGGCTGGGCGGTGCGCGAGAGCTGGCGGTATTTGTGGCCGGCGTGCAGCTGGTCGAGGCGCTTGGCAATGGCACCGGCTTCAAAGCCGTGGGCGGAGAGCTGGTTGAAGCGGGCTTCTTCGTCGGGGTTTTCCTGCCACACGCAATGCCAGCAGCCATCGAGCGCGGGGGCTTGTTCGTTGGGATCGGTGAGGATTTCATTGAAGATGGTGTTTACTTTTTCACGGTGGGCGTTGAGGCCGTCTGAAAAAGCGGCGTAATCGGCAAAGCCCATGCTTTCGGCCAACAATTGCTGCTGCTCGGGGCTGTCGGGCAGGGTTTGGGTTTGCTGGTCGTCCCAATATTGCAGGCGGTGTTCGACATCGCGCAAAAAGCGGTAGGCCGCCAGCAGGGCGGCGGCGGTTTCCGAATCCAATATATCCAGCTCTTGCAGCTTGAGCAGGGTTTCCTGCGTGCCTTTGAGCTGCAGGGCGCGGATTTGGCCGCCGCGTATCATTTGGAAAATCTGGGCGATAAATTCCACTTCGCGTATGCCGCCTGCGCCCAGCTTCACATTGCCGGCCATGCCTTTGCGGCTCACTTCTTGGCGGATTTGCCGGTGCAGCCCCCTCATGGCTTCATAGGCGTTGAAATCGAGGTATTTGCGGAACACAAACGGGCGCACCAGCGCGGCAATATCGTTGGCATAAGGGGTGATCACGCGGCCTTTGCACCAGGCATAGCGCTCCCATTCGCGCCCTTGCTGAATCAGGTATTGCTCCAGCGCGGTTTCGCTCAGCACCAAGGCGCCGGCATCGCCGTCGGGGCGCAGGCGCATGTCTACGCGGAACACTTGCCCCTCGTCGGTGATGTCGTTGAGCAGGCTGATGAGCTTCTGCCCCACTTTGGTGAAAAATTCCTGATTGCTGCGCTCGCGTTTGCCGTTGGTGTCGCCGCTTTCGGGATAAATGAAAATCAGGTCGATATCGGAGGATACGTTTAATTCGTAGCCGCCGGCCTTGCCCATCGCCACCACGCTCAAATGCTGCGGCAGGCCGCTGTGGCGGCCGATGGGCGTGCCGTAAAGATCTTCATAATAGGCGTGGGCAAATTCAAGTGCGGTATTGACGGCAAAATCGGCAAACAGGGTGATGGTGCGGGTAACTTCGGCCAAATCGCTGATGCGACACACATCGCGACTGATGATTTGCGCCATCACATAGCGGCGCAACACACGCAATTGGCGCGCCAGCCCGGCTTCGTCAAAGGCCGTCTGAAAGGCCTGCCAATCGGCAAATTGCTGAAAATCTTCGCTGCCCAGCGCTTTGCCCAGCATCGGCTCGAGCGTGGCCGGATCAAGCTTGCCGTTGGTGAGATGGCGGTCGAGATAGTGGGAATGGCGGCGGGCGATGTCGGTGGGGCGCATGGGGTTTCCGTTTGCGGTATCAAAACTGGGTAATGCTGTTACTATAGCAATCTTTCAGACGGCCTTATACCCATTAAAGCGGCAATCACACTTGAAATTGACGTATCTCCTCATCAAAATTACAATCTTTTCTTTATGAAAGGCCGTCTGAACAGCCGGCAAATCTTATGCTCAATGCTTCTGCGCCCAAGCGGGTTTTGATTATCAAGCTGCAACACCACGGCGATGTGCTTTTGGCCACGCCGGTGGCCGATGCGCTCAAACAGGCCTGGCCCGATTGCGAAATCGATATGCTGGTGTATGCCGCCACCGCCGATGTGCTCCGCGACAACCGCCAATTGCGGCATGTGTTCGGCATCGACCGCCAATGGAAAAAACTCGGTGCGCGCCACCATCTTGCCCGCGAATATGCTTTATTTGCCGATTTGCGTGCGCAACATTATGACTGGGTAATCAATCTTTCCGGCCAATGGCGCGCCGCTTGGGTGGCCAAATTTTGCGGCAAACAAAGCATAGGCATAGGCTTTGAAAAGCGCCACGGGGCTTTGTGGCGCTGGGCGCACAGCCGGCTCGCCACCGATTTGGGGCACGAGCACCCCATGGTGGCGCACCATTTGGCCGCCCTCGCACCGCTGGGGCTGCCTCAAGCCGGCCATGTGCCGAAAGTGCGCATGGAAATTTCGCCCGAGCAGCGCCAAAGCCTGCACGCCAAGCTTGCCGAACAAGGCCGGCGAGGCGAAGATTATGTGTTGCTACACCCGGGCTCGCGCTGGTTTTTTAAATGCTGGGGCAACGACAAAACCGCCGCGCTGGCGCAAAAGCTGCTCGATGCCGGTGAAAATATCGTGTTCACCGCCGCCCCCGATGCGCGCGAGCAGACCATGCTGGATGATATTGCCGGCCGTCTGAAGCCCACAGGCCCAGCCAAAGTGTGGCGGCTTTCGGGCTGCCTCAATCTGCGCGAATTGGCCGCTGCGATTGATGGTGCCAAATTGTTTATCGGCGTGGATTCTGTGCCCATGCACATGGCCGCTGCGCTCGACAAGCCGCAAGTGGCTTTATTCGGCCCCAGCCATTTGGCGCGCTGGCGGCCTTATTCCGAGCGCGCCACCGTGATTTGGGCGGGCGATTTCGGCCCGCTGCCCCACCCCGACAGCATCAACACCGACGATGAAACGCGCCTGCTCGAAGCCATTCCCACAGATGCGGTGTGGCAGGCGGTGCAGGCCAAGCTTGCGGACATTTAAGGTTTCTGTTTCATTTGTGCGCAAGGTTTCAAACAATCGTTTTTCTACCCGAAAGGGGCGCGATTCAAATCAATACAGCGTTGCGTTGCCTTGCGCTGATTTTCATCGTGCCACGGTAAAACACACAGATGAGGCCGTCTGAAAGAATGTTATGTTGAAATTAATCTTCCGCCGCCTGCTCGAGGCCGTGCCCACGCTTTTGGTGCTGATTACCGTGTCGTTTTTTATGATGCGGCTGGCGCCGGGCAGCCCGTTTACCGGCGAGCGCAATCTGCCGCCGGCGGTGCTGGCCAATATTGAAGCCAAATATCATCTTAACGACCCGCTTTATCTGCAATATTTCCATTATTTGAAGCAGCTTGCGCAAGGCGATTTCGGCCCTTCGTTCAAATATAAAGATTACACTGTCAACGAATTGCTCGCGCAGGCTTTTCCCGTGTCGCTCGAATTGGGCGTTTATGCTTTTATCGTGGCGCTGCTGCTGGGCATGGCGCTGGGCGTGTGGGCGGCTTTGAAACACAATTCGTGGCTGGATTATACGCTGATGGGCGTGGCGATGACCGGCGTGGTGGTGCCCGGCTTTGTGAAAGCGCCGCTTTTGGTGCTGGTGTTTGCGATTACGCTCAAATGGCTGCCCGCCGGCGGCTGGAACGGCGGCGCGCTGCCCAATCTGGTGCTGCCGGTGGCCGCGCTCTCGCTGGCTTATGTGGCGAGCATCGCCCGCATTATGCGCGGCTCGATGATAGAGGTGATGAACAGCCCCTTTATCCGCACCGCCCGCGCCAAAGGGCTGCCGATGCGCCACATCGTGTTGCGCCATGCGCTGCGCCCGGCCATGCTGCCGGTTGTTTCCTATTTGGGGCCGGCTTTTGTGGGCATCATCACCGGCTCGATTGTGATTGAAACCATTTTCGGCCTGCCCGGCATCGGCCAATTGTTTGTCAACGGCGCGCTCAACCGCGATTACGGCATGGTGTTGAGCCTCACCATTTTGGTGGGCGCACTCACGATTGCGTTTAATGCGGTGGTGGATATTCTTTATGCGCTGATTGATCCGAAAATACGCTATTGATTGAGGCCGTCTGAACGATTTGCTTTGCATTTTTTTCAGACGGCCTGAAGTTTGATGCAAACCTTGCGTTTGCCGCCCTCTTTCTCAGGGAGAGAGAACCGATTGCTGCAACGGCCAAGTTTCAGACGGCCTGAAATTATTGCCCACACAGAGCGCCGCAAGCTGCAAAGTTTGCCCTAAACTCAACCCCATCCACCGCAAGCAAACACCTTATGAAACCCATTTTCCATCAACCCGCCGCACTTCAAACGCCGGCAGAAGCCCCCGCCATCAAAGGCCGCAGCCTGCGGCAAGATGCCTGGCGGCGCTTTAAACGCAATCGGGCGGCGGTGTCGAGCATGGTGCTGTTGCTGCTGATTACGCTGTTTGTGTGCATCGCACCGCTGCTCTCGCCTTTTGCCTACGATTACACCGATTGGAGCGCCATGCAGATGCCGCCTTCTTTTTCAGACGGCCATTATTTCGGCACCGATTCGCTCGGCCGCGATTTGCTGGTGCGCACGGCGGTGGGCGGGCGGGTGTCGCTCACGGTGGGGCTGGCCGGTGCGCTGGTGGCGGTGTTGCTGGGCACGGTTTACGGCGCGGTGTCGGGCTTTTTCGGCGGCAAAACCGATATGCTGATGATGCGCTTTCTGGAAATTTTAAATGCTTTTCCGTTTATGTTTTTCGTGATTTTGCTGGTAACGTTTTTCGGCCGCAATCTGGCGTTTATTTTTGTGGCCATCGGCATGGTGTCGTGGCTGGATGTGGCGCGGATTGTGCGCGGCCAAACGCTGAGCCTCAAGCGCAAAGAATTTGTGGAAGCGGCCGAAGTGAGCGGCGTGTCAAACACGGCGATTGTGTTCCGCCACATCGTGCCCAATGTGCTCGGCGTGGTGGTGGTGTATGCCTCGCTTTTGGTGCCGGGCATGATTTTGTTTGAATCGTTTTTGAGCTTTTTGGGCTTGGGCGTGCAAGAGCCGATGACGAGCTGGGGCGCGCTTTTGCAAGAGGGCGCGCAAACCATGCAGGTGGCACCGTGGCAGCTTTTGGTGCCCAGCGTGTTTTTGGTGGCCACGCTGTTTTGTTTCAACTTTATCGGCGACGGCCTGCGCGATGCGCTCGACCCGAAAGACAGATAATCATGAGCCTTTTAAACATACAGGATTTGCAGGTGGCCTTCCACACGGAAGAGGGCAACATCACCGCTGTAAACAAGCTGAACTTCGCTTTGCAGCAAGGTGAAACGCTGGGCATCGTGGGCGAATCGGGCTCGGGCAAATCGCAAACGGCCTTTGCCATTATGGGCTTGCTGGCGAAAAACGGGCGCGCGCAAGGCTCGGTGCGCTTTGATGGCCGGGAAATCCTCAATCTGAGCGAAGGCCGTCTGAACCGAATCCGCGCCCGCGAAATTGCGATGATTTTTCAAGACCCGATGACTTCGCTCAACCCTTATATGAAAGTGGGCGCACAGCTGGCCGAAGTGTTGGTGCAGCACCAAGGAATGAGCAAAGCGACGGCGCGCGCCGAAGCGCTGCGCATGCTCGAAGCGGTGAAAATCCCTGAAGCGCAAAAACGCATGGATATGTATCCGCACGAATGTTCAGGCGGCATGCGCCAGCGGGTGATGATTGCGATGGCGCTGCTGTGCCGCCCGAAGCTGCTGATTGCAGACGAGCCCACCACCGCGCTGGACGTGACCGTGCAGGCGCAGATTATGGCGCTGCTCAACGAATTAAAGCGCGATTTCGGCACCACCATTATGCTGATCACCCACGATTTGGGCGTGGTGGCCGGCATTTGCGATCATGTGCTGGTGATGTATGCCGGCCAAACCATGGAATACGGCTCGGTGGCACAGATTTTTTACCGCCCCACCCACCCCTACACCATCGGCCTGCTGGGTGCCGTGCCGCGCCTCGACGATGAAGCCGCCGAATTGCCCACCATCGTAGGCAACCCGCCCAATTTGGCCGCGCTGCCGCCGGGCTGCCCGTTTCAGGCACGTTGTGAAAAAGTGCAGGAAATCTGCCGGCACGAAATGCCGCCGCTGGCCACCTTGGCCGACGGCGGCCGCCGCGCCTGCCATTGGCAGGCACAAGGAGCGGGCGCATGAAACAAGAAGCTTTGTTGGCTGTAAACGATTTGCATGTGCAATTTGCCGTGCGCGCCGCCGGCAGCCGGCCGTGGCATAAAGCGGCTGCGCTCAAAGCGGTAAACGGCGTGTCGTTTACCTTGCAGGCCGGCGAAACGCTGGGCATTGTGGGCGAATCGGGCTGCGGCAAATCCACGCTGGCGCGCGCGATTATCGGGCTGGCCAAAGTGCATAGCGGCAGCGTGTTGTGGCAGGGGCAGGATTTAGCCGCACTGAGCAGCAAAGCGCTGCGGCTGCAACGGCGCGATATCCAGATGATTTTTCAAGACCCATTGGCCTCGCTCAATCCGCGCATGACCGTGGGCGACATCATCGCCGAGCCGCTGCGCACCTTTCATCCTGAGTTAAAAAAAGCCGACATCATGCGGCAAGTGCAGGAAATCATGCAGAAAGTGGGCTTGCTGCCCAACCAGATCAACCGCTATCCGCACGAATTTTCAGGCGGCCAATGCCAGCGCATCGGCATTGCCCGCGCCTTGATTTTAAAGCCCAAACTGCTGATTTGCGACGAGCCGGTGTCGGCCTTGGATGTATCGATTCAGGCGCAGGTGGTCAATTTATTGAAACAGGTTCAGCGTGAAATGGGCTTGGCGATGATTTTTATCGCCCACGATTTATCGGTGGTGAAACACATCGCCGAGCGCGTGCTGGTGATGTATCTCGGCCGCGCCGTCGAGCTTGGCAGCAAGCAGGCTGTGTATGACTGCCCCGCCCACCCCTACACCCGCGCCTTAATCAGCGCCGTGCCCATTCCCGACCCTGAAGCCCAACGGCATAAAGTAATCCAGCTCTTGCCCGGAGATTTGCCGAGCCCGCTCAAGCCGCCCGCCGGCTGCGTGTTCCGCACCCGCTGCCCCGAAGCCGAAACCGCCTGCGCCGAGCAAGTGCCGCCGCTGGCCGGCACCGCAGAACACACCGCAGCGTGTTGGAAGCATACGCCCGGTTTGGCGCCGCATCATTTGCATGCAAACAAATAAACCGGCACGGTTTTATACCAATCCAAAAAAATAACCTTACAAAATAAAAGCAGTTCGGCAGCATCATCCGCGTAGGTCGGATTCTCGAATCCGACGTTTGGTCAACGGCCAAAGCGATGTGCGTGCCTTGTTCTGCGAACAAGTGTCGGATACAAATATCCAATCGACAACTTTCTTGGTTGCCTGAGCAGATTTGCTTCAGCGGCGACCTCAAATCAATGGTTAAATTTATTAACCTTTTATACCAATTCAAAAAAGTAAGCTATTGATTCGGCAATTAAATATTGAAATGTTTATGCAGCATACTTCACCTTCGGATCTCTAAAATACGCAGCCACCCGTTGAGGATGGTTCTCCAGCATCCGCATATGATTCTCCGTTGCCTGCTTCAGTTTCGCTTTTGTACGATGCTGAACACGCGAGCCCAGTGCTTGTTTCAAATCCGCATTCAACCGTTCATCAGGGTTCAGCTCCGGGCTGTAACTGGGTAAATAAAACACTTCGATCTTCTCTTTATGCTTTTCCAACCAGGCTTTGACCGGCTTGCTGTGGTGAACCCGCAGGTTATCCAGTATCAGGAAGATTTTCTTACCGGCATCTTTGATTAATGCTTCCAGAAACTCAATCAGCTTGTCGCTGTTGAATGCATCTTCCACAATCATCCAGCGTGCCTTGCCCTGGTTGGTCACCGTTGAAATCATCGAAAGTTTATGCCGTGTCCCGCCTACGGTATAGGCTACCGGCGTTTGTCCTTTGGGCTGATAACCCCGCCCGCGTACATCGGTATTGACTACCGCTGTTTCATCACCCCAATGGATTTCCGCTTTTTCGGCTTTTGCCCGTTTGGCGATATCGGGATAGGTTTCCTCCAGCCATTGCTTCACTGCTTCGGGACGTTGCTCGTAGGCGCGCCGGATGGGTTTTTGCGGCGTAAACCCCCAGCGCTTGAGGTATTCGCCTACCGTACGTACCGGCAATTCGATAGCCAGCTCTTGCTTGATCAAGGCCATAACCGCCGCCCGAGTCCATAAGGCGAAGTCCATTTTCATCTGCTCGGGGCGCTTTTCACAGATAAGGCGCTGTATGTGGGCTTCCTGCTCTTCACTCAGTTGGCGGCAACTTCCTGATGGGCGTCCGCGCTTTTTGGGTGCCAATGCTTTGATGCCGTCTGCTTCGGCGATTTTGATGGCTGAGCGCGCGGTGACATGACCCATGCCGAGCATTTCGGCGATTTGCTCGGGTGTTTTGCCCTGTTTGTGCAGTCTGACTGCTTGCTTGCGCCGTTCGAATTGGGCTTCGGCTGCAAGTTTTCTTCCGTCTTCTTTTTCCATTGGGGAGAAATGGGGATTAATGTTGAAATTTCAATATTTAATTGCCGAATCTATAACAAGGCGGCGAGCCGCAGACAGTACAGATAGTACGGCAAGGCGAGACAACGAAGTTAGGTTATTTTTTTGGATTGGTATTAATTATCAAGCCATCGCAACCACAAATGAATAGGCCGTCTGAAAGCTTTCAGACGGCCTATTCATTTATTCCGGCATGCAAAGTGATTACACTTCGCGGCCGCCCACGGTTAAGCCTTCATCAATGCGCATGGTGGGCTGACCCACGCCCACGGGCACACTTTGGCCGTCTTTGCCGCACACGCCCACGCCGGCATCGAGCGTGCTGTTGTTGCCAATCATGCTCACGTGTTTCAGCACTTCGGGGCCGTTGCCGATAATGGTGGCGCCTTTCACCGGATATTGCAGCTTGCCGTTTTCCACCCACCAGGCTTCCGATGCGCTGAACACGAATTTTCCGCTGGTGATGTCCACTTGGCCGCCGCCGAAATTCACCGCATAAAGCCCTTTATCGATAGAAGCGATGATTTCTTCGGGCTCGTGGCTGCCGCTTTCCATAAAGGTGTTGGTCATGCGCGGCATGGGCACGGAAGAATAGCTCTCGCGCCGGCCGTTGCCGGTGGGCGCCACGCCCATTAAGCGCGCGTTGGTTTCGTCTTGCAGATAGCCGGTTAAAATGCCGTCTTCAATCAACACGGTGCGGCCGGTTGCGTTGCCTTCGTCATCAATATTGAGCGAGCCGCGCCTGTCGGCAATGTCGCCTTGGTCCACCACGGTGACACCTTTGGCGGCCACGCGCTCGCCGATGCGGCCGGCAAAAGCGCTGGTTTGTTTGCGGTTGAAATCGCCCTCCAAACCGTGCCCCACGGCTTCGTGCAAAAGCACGCCCGGCCAGCCGCTGCCCAACACCACCGTCATCGCGCCGGCGGGGGCGGGGCGGGCTTCGAGATTAATCAGCGCCTGCTGCACGGCGGTTTGCACATATTCGCCCACCAGCTTTTCATCGAAATAAGCCAAATCGAAGCGCCCGCCGCCGCCGGCGCTGCCCTGCTCGCGCCGCTCGCCCTGCTTGGCAATCACGGTGACGCTCAGACGCACCAGCGGGCGGATATCGGCGCTGTGTTTGCCATCGAGGCGGGCGACATACACCAAATCGTATTCACAGGTGAGCCCGGCCATCACTTGCACAATGCGCGGATCGGCGGCTTTGGCCAGCGCTTCCACCTTATTGAGCAGCGCCACTTTGGCGGCGGAATCAAGGCTGGCAATCGGATTGGCCACGACGTGCACCTGTTTGCCGCGCCGCACTGAGGGCACGCGCACTTCGGCCTGCCGCCCCGCCGCACCAATCACGCGCACGGCCTCGGCGGCACGGCCGATGGCTTCGGCATTGAGACTGTCGGCATAGGCAAACGCGGTTTTCTCGCCCGCCACTGCACGCACGCCCACGCCTTGATCGATTTGGAAGCTGCCCGATTTCACCATGCCCTCTTCGAGATGCCAGCTCTCAAAAGCAGTGCGCTGGCAATAAATATCGGCATAATCCACTTGGCGGCTGCCAATCAGGCTCAGGCTTTGCGCCAGCATCTCGGCAGATAAACCATTGGCGGTGAGCAAATCGTGTTGCACGGTTTGATAAATATTCGGCATGGAAAGCACAATAATGTTGAAATAATCGTGTGCCGATTATACGGCATTCACCTGCAAGGGTGTGTTTTGATTGGCAATGGCTATGAATGCCATCAAGCAGCGATGCCGTCTGAAAATAATTTTTTTGATTTTCAAAATGTTATATTTTAATCAAACTTTCTTCTTTAATTAGTATTGATAATTATTATTATTTTTGTATAATCAACTCAACCGACATTCATCCTTGCCGGCCATTAAACACTTTAATCTTTTTTCTGTTAAGCCAACCCGGAGTGCGCGTATCGAGCAGATTGTTCCCTTTACATCAAATACTCAAAACCGAAACACAAACCCGCTGCCTGAAACAGCGGGTTTGTGCTTTTGCGTTTGTGTTTTTGCCCAACACTCGAATGGGTATCAGGTCGTCTGAAAAATTAATTGATGTCCAACCGCTCCATGCGGTAGCGCATCGAACGAAAGCTGATGCCGAGCAATTTGGCCGCTTGGGTGCGGTTGTAGCGCGTTTGTTGCAGCGCCTGCTCGATAATCCGCCGCTCGATTTCATCGAGATAATCCTGAATCTGCGTTTGCCCCGGGATAAAATCCGCCACTGCCGCCGCGCCGGCCGAAAGCGATATTTGCGGCTGCGGATCGGCCAGCGCATCAAATGAGGCGCCCGCCCGCCCGGGCGATTCTTGCTGCGCTTGATGCGCATTGTGGATTTGCAGGTCTTCCAACTGGATAATCTGCCCCACCGTGAGCGCCACGGCGCGCTCGAGAATATTTTCCAGCTCGCGGAAATTGCCCGGGTAGCTATAATGCAGCAGCGCATCTTGCGCCTTAGGGCTGAGCCGGTAGCTGCTGTTGCCGATACGGTGTTTGTTGAGCAGCCGCATAATCAGGCCGCCCAAATCTTCACGCATTTCGCGCAACGGCGGCATGTGCAGCGACACCACGTTGAGGCGGTAATACAAATCCTGGCGAAAAGCGCCCGAAGCCACCAGCGCCTCAAGGTTTTTATGGGTGGCGCAAACAATGCGCACATCGATTTGGGTTTCGTGGGCATCACCGATGCGGCGCACCGCTTTTTCCTGAATCGCACGCAAAAGCTTCACCTGCATGGCCAGCGGCAGATCCGCCACTTCATCCAGAAAAAGCGTGCCGCCGTCGGCATGCTGGAAAAAGCCCAGTCTGTCGGCATCGGCGCCGGTGAAGCTGCCTTTTTTATAGCCGAAAAATTCGCTCTCCATCAGATTTTCAGGAATGGCGCCGCAGTTTACTGCGATAAAGGCGCCGCCTGCGCGCTCTGATAATTCGTGTATGCTGCGGGCGGCCTGCTCTTTACCGCTGCCCGATTCGCCGGCGATATACACCGGCACATTGCTGTGCGCCAGGCGGCGGATCAAATGGCGCGCTTCTTCCATTTGCGGCGACATGCCTAAAAGGCGCGGCATATCCGGGTCGCCGCCGACTTCATCGGCATAGGCAGGTATGGCTGCCGATTCTCCGCTGCTGAAGCGCTCTTTGAGCGAGCGCAAACCGGCCGGCACGCTCATGGGGGTGTCGATGCCGCCGGCCACGCCTCGGCGCGGTGCAGCAGGGGCTGTCGCAGCGGCGGCCCGCAACGGCGCAGATGCAGCCTCTGAAATCGGGCGTGCCGGCGTGGGTCGCACAGGTGCGGGGTCAGGCACAGGCGCCGCAACGGCAGGTTTGGCGGCTTCTTCTGCTTCCGGCTCGTTCACTTTCACCGCCGATTTCACCAATGAGCGCAGCTGCGAGAGGGTGATGGGTTTTTGCAGATAATCGAATGCGCCGGCTTTGAGCGCTTCCACCGCATGATCGGCATTGCCGAATGCGGTAATCACCGCCACCGGTGTGTCGAGCATCAATTCGTCAATATATTGCACCACTTCGAGGCCTGAGCCGTCGGGCATGCGCATATCGGTGAGCACCAATGAATAATCGTTGTCGTCGAGCTTGGCTTTGGCATCGGTCACGCCCACGGCGGTTTCTACCGACAAACCCATTTTCATCAGCGTCATTTCCATCAAATCGCGGATGTCTGCTTCATCGTCCACCACCAACACCGGGTCTTGCAGGCTATGCTTGCTCATTGTTTTCCTTCGGTAAAATCAACTCGAATCCGTTCATTTCAGGATGGTAGTGCAGCTGCCCCAAGTTGGCATGCGCCAATTCGCGCGCCACATAAAGGCCGAGCCCCGTGCCTTGTTTTTCTGTGGTGTAAAAAGGCTCGAACAAATGATTGCGCACATCGGGCGACACGCCCTGGCCGTCGTCGGCCACCACAATGGAAATATGCATGCGCCCGCTGGGCTTGATCAGCACGGTGATGGCGTTTTCGCTTTTGCGGCTGTGCCGCCAGGCGTTGTTGCACAAATTCCACATAATTTGCTGCACATGCATCGGATCGGCCAACACGCTCAGGTTGCTGCCATCCATATTCATGCGCATGCAGCCGATGGCATCGGGATTATTGAGGGTGAATTCCTGCTTGAATTTCAACCAAAACTGCATCAGATTAATCGGCTCGCGGCTGATGCTGTCGCGCTTATTGAGCAGCGACACATCTTCGAGCATTTTGTCGATGCGTTGGATATTGCTGTCGATAATGCCGTGCAACTTGGTTTTGGTGGGATCGGCATCGCCATCCAGCAACAAATCGTTGGCATGGCGGATGGCCGACATCGGGTTGCGGATTTCGTGCGCCAAATTGGCGGTGAGCTGGCCCAGCGAAGCGAGCTTAGTGGCCAGCGCTTCGGCCGCCACTTCGCGCAAAGAGCGCACAAACAGCATCAGAAGCTCAGTTTGCTCCTGAATCAGCGGCACGGCGCGCACATGCATGGCATGTTGGAAAATATGGATATCGGTTTCAAAAGCTTTATCGGGCTGATGCCGCCAACGCCCCACCAAATCGCCGAACACATTTTCCTGTTTGTCCACAGCCAAGCCGGGAAAATAGGTTTTGGCTTGGCGGTTGAACAGCCACACGCGCTGAGCCGCATCAATCACGATTACCGCTTCCTGCACGCGGTTGAGCACCAACCGGTTGAGCCCGCTCACGCGCCGGTAGGCCAGCTGGTGCTTACTTGCCGATTCGGTGGCCGCTTGCAGATAAGAAGCCAGAAAAGCCGTGAGCGCGGCCACTAAATAGCATGCGCCGATCAATAAGGCCGCGGTGATGATGCTGTGGTGCGCTACATCAAACGGCATAAAGCTGATGTGGCCGAGCAAAAACATGGTCAACACAATCAGCATGGCCGCATAGCTGGCATAAAGCATGGGGTAGCGGCCGTGGCTGAGCAGGCAGGATGTGGCCACAAAAGGCAGCACCAAAATGCCGAAGCCCGAATCGATGCCGCCGGCCATATAGGTGAGTATCATCATCATGGTGATGTCGGCCACGGCATTGGCATTAGGCAAATCCAGCGTTTGCCGCTGCCATTCGGGCTTGAGCACCGTCACCAAAATCAGCACGCCATACACGGCCGCCCAGCTGTAAAATTCGGCCGGCGGAAAAATCGCCAAAGGCCCGTCGCTGTCGGCATAATTGCCGGCAATCTGAATCACCAGCAAAGAAAATAAAATGGCAATCCGGGCGATGTTGATCAGCCCCGGAATCCGTTCGCTCTGTGTTTCCCAATCCCGCTTTGAAAATAAACCAACTGTGCTCATCAAGCGTAACTCCCTAGTATGTGTGCGCCTGCATCAGCATGATGCCCAACCCCAACCACAGTTTATCTGCACTACTTTGCCCGGCCACATTGCTTTTTCGCGTTATGGCCGTGTTTTTATCTTATTTTTCGGATGCAATATGACATATAACATCGTACATGTTTTTTAACTATTCCGCATCCGTGCCGCCAATGGCTTTCAGACGGCCTGATATCTCCAGCAAGCGCCCTTTGCGGCCGCGCTTGTTTTCAATATCCTGAATACGCAGACGCTCGCATCGAGCCGCGCCGCGCTTGCCCACGCTCTCCACCATAAATTCAGGCGTGCTCACCACGGCGATGTGCGCCAATTTTTCATCTTCACCCAAATTCATCAGCTGCAAGCCGCGCCCTTTGGCCATCACTTTGAGCTCGCCCAATGCAAATGCCAGCAAGCGGTTGGCGCTGGAAGCCAACACCACTTTACAATCGGGGTTGATCAACGACACCGTAAACACCGCTTGCGGCGGCAGCACTTTTTCGCCGGCTTCCAGCGAAATCATCACTTTGCCGGCCTTCACGCGCCCCACCATATCGGCCAGTTTGGCAATAAAGCCGTAGCCGCCGCTGTTGCTCAATAAATAATGCTGCTCGGGCAGGCCGCTGATCATGGCCGCCACTTCGGCGCCGTTTTGCAGCTCGACCAGCGAGCCCACCGGCACGCCGTCGCCGCGCCCGCCGGGGATTTCGGCGGCATCCAAGGTGTAGGTGCGGCCGAGCGAATCGAGCACCACCACCGGCCACACGCTGCGCCCTTCGAGCACCTGCTTCAAGCCGTCGCCTTCTTTAAATGCGGTTTGGCTCAAATCGAGGCCATGGCCGATGCGGCTGCGTATCCAACCTTTTTTCGACAAAATCAGCGTAATCGGCTCATCGGCGGTGGTGTGCGTGAGCGTGGCGCGGCTGGCTTCCTGCACCAAGGTGCGGCGCGCATCGCCAAACTGCTTCAAATCGGCCTGCATCTCTTTAATAACAAGCTTGCGTTTTTCGCCTTCATCGCCCAACAAAAGATTCAGACGGCCTTCTTCTTCGCGCAATTCGTTTAATTCTTTTTCCAGCTTGAAGCCCTCGAGGCGGGCAAGCTGACGCAGGCGGATTTCGAGAATGTCTTCCGCTTGGATTTCGGTGAGGTCGAAAGCCGCCATCAATTCGGGCTTGGGCTCGTCGGCCTCGCGAATCACACGAATCACTTCATCAATGTGCAAAAAAGCAATCATGCGGCCGTCGAGAATATGAATGCGTTTTTCCACCTGGCCAAGGCGGAATTTCAGACGGCGCGTGACCGTAATCACGCGGAAATCGAGCCATTCCTGCAAAATGGTTTTCAGATTTTTCTGCGCCGGGCGGTTGTCCAGCCCCATCATCACCAAATTCATCGACACATTGCCCTCAAGGCTGGTTTGCGCCATCAAAGTGTTTATGAAGTTTTCCGGCTCGATGCGGCTCGATTTCGGCTCAAACACAAGCCGCACGGGCGATTGGCTGTCGCTCTCATCGCGCACTTTTTCGATTAAGTCAAGCATCAGCTTTTTGGTGTTGAGCTGATCTTGGTTGAGCTGCTTTTTACCCGCTTTGGGCTTGGGATTGGTTTGCTCTTCGATTTCGGCCAGAATTTTCTGCGCGCTGGTATTGGGCGGCAATTCACCCACCACCACACGCCACTGGCCGCGCGCCAGTTTTTCGATTTCATAGCGCGCCCTCACACGCACGCTGCCTTTGCCGCATTCGTAAATATGCTGCAAATCGGCAGCCGGCGTGATGATTTGACCGCCGCCGGCAAAATCGGGCGCCGGCACATAAGCCATCAAATCGGCAATCGTCATGGCCGGTTTTTTCAGCAACGCTATCGCCGCCTGGGTGACTTCGGTGAGATTGTGCGACGGAATTTCGGTGGCCATGCCCACGGCAATGCCCGATGCGCCGTTGAGCAACACCATCGGCAGCCGCGCCGGCAAGTGCAGCGGCTCTTCGAATGCGCCATCGTAATTGGGCACGAAATCTACCGTGCCCATATTGATTTCAGACAACAGCAATTCGGCAATCGGCGTGAGCCGCGCTTCGGTGTAGCGCATCGCTGCGGCGCCATCGCCATCGCGCGAGCCGAAGTTGCCGATGCCGTCGATCAGCGGATAGCGCAAGGTAAAATCCTGCGCCATACGCACCATCGCATCGTAAGCGGAAGCATCGCCGTGCGGGTGGTATTTGCCGAGAATCTCGCCCACCACGCGCGCCGACTTCACCGGCTTGGCACCGGGCGTGAGGCCCATGTCTTTCATGGCATATAAAATGCGCCGCTGCACCGGCTTTTGGCCGTCTGAAACATCAGGCAGCGCGCGCCCTTTTACCACGCTCATGGCGTATTCGAGATAGGCGCGCTCGGCATATTGGCCGAGCAGCAGATAATCGTCGCCGGTGGCGGCGGGCAAATGGGCAGCTTCGTTCATTACCACTCTGGAAATCACATAATATTGGGATGCTATTGTAAAGCAATTTGGCTGATTTGGCTTGGGCAGCGTCACCAAACCCTGCCGCACCGCACGCCTGCTTTACCCGCCGCCGCAAAGGCCGTCTGAACAATATCGCAAAGCCGTGAAACATCATGGCGCGAAGCCCGCCTGCCGCCTTTTTTCCACAAGCCGCAGCGGGTTTTTCTGCAACAAAAAGCCCGGCTGCAAAGCAACCGGGCTTGATTTTTCCGCAAACTATTTGGTTAGCGGCGGGTTTCTACCTGCACCAGCGGCATATCCGGCGCGGCATCTGCCGCCGCTTTGGGCAAATCGGCGCGGCGCAATGCCGGCTCTGCTTCAGGCTGCGGTGCAGCGGCAGCGGCGGCCAACGCTTCCACGCGGGTTTGCACCAGCACCAAACCACCCAAATCGAAGCCTGCAAAATCAGCACGCACCGCCACCGCGGCTTCCGGCTGCGCCACGGCAACCGGTGCTACCGGCACGGCATCTTCATCCACAGCAGCCACCGGCGCTTGCTCAAACAGCTGCGCCACCGCCTGCTTCACTTGGGCGGCTGCATCACTGACCATCACTTGCTCATCTGCCGCAACAGGCGCTGCTTGGGCGGGTGCTTCATCAGCTTCAATCGCAAACAGCAAAGGCGTGGCGGCATCAATCTGCACGGTTTCCTGCACCGCTTCGGGCTGAGCCACGGCAGCGGCAGGCACAGACACGGCCACCGGCGCTTCAACCGCTTCACCAAACACATGCGCCACGGCATTGCGCACCTTGTCACCGGCCTCGTCAATCATCAGATATTGTTCGATTTTGGCGGCAGAGGGAATATTGCGTTTTTTACCGTTGTTGCGACGCTCGCGCTGATTGCGGTTGCGCTCCTGGCTGTTGCGCTCGTTGCTGCGGCTGCGCTTGTTGTCGGCCTGCGTATCGCTATCGGCTGCCTGCGCTTCCACGGCAACCGGCGCGGCAACAGCTTCTTCTGCCACAGCCGCCAAGCTTACCACTTCGGCTTGAGCAACGGCCTCGGCTTCGTGGCGGCGCTCGTTTTGATTGCGGTTGCGCTCGTTGTTGCGGCGGCGGTTTTGCGCGGGTTCGCGCGGCTCGCTGTCGCGCGGTGTGGCAGCGGCTTCGGCCGGCACAGGATTGCGGCGCTCTTGCTCTGCCGGCTGGTTATTGGCGCGATTGTTGCGCTCGCGGTTGGCATTGTCGCCCTGATTGCGGCGATTGCGGTTGTTGCGGTTGTCGTTATTGCGCGCTTCGCCGTTGCGCTCGGCGCTTGCTTCTTTGGCTCTGGGCGCTTTGTTTTCGGCTTTTTCCACCTCGCCATCGGTGCGTTTATTATGGCTATTGCTGTTGCGGCGCGGCGCTTGGCGGCGGTTGGCATTGCGGCGGTTTTGCTGGTTTTGCTGGCCGCTGCGCTCGGCTTTTTTCGGCTCGGCCTCGGGCGCGGATTCCGCAGCAAAGAGCTTGCCGAACCATGCTTTGATGCCGTCCCACCAGCCGGCCGGCTGCTCGGGCGCTACAATCGGCGCAGGTTGGGTGTGCTTCACGCCTTTCACCGCCGGCTCGGGGCGGGCGGCCTTGGCTTTTTCGCTGCCGAAGGGCACGTTGTCGTCTTTTTCCGGCTCGATTACGCGCTGATAGCTCGGCGCAGCATCTTCATCCACATCATCGGTGCGCACGCGGCTGATTTCGTAATGCGGGTTTTCGAGATGGGTGTTGGGAATCAGAAACACCGACACATCCAGGCGCTCTTCAAGGCCGAACAATTCGGCGCGTTTTTCGTTGAGCAGGAAGGTGGCCACATCCACCGGCACTTGCGCGTGCACTTCGCCGGTGTTGTCTTTCATCGCTTCTTCCTGAATGATGCGCAACACATGCAGCGCAGTTGATTCAATGCCGCGAATCACGCCGGTGCCGGCGCAGCGCGGGCAGGCCACATGGCTGCTTTCACCCAACGCGGGTTTGAGGCGCTGGCGGCTCAATTCGAGCAGGCCGAAGCGGGAAAGCTTGCCCATTTGCACGCGGGCGCGGTCTTTTTTGAGCGCATCGCGCAAAGTGTTTTCCACATCGCGCTGGTGCTTGGGGTTTTCCATATCGATAAAGTCGATCACCACCAAGCCGCCCAAGTCGCGCAAACGCATTTGGCGCGCCACTTCTTCAGCCGCTTCCATATTGGTTTTGAAGGCGGTGTCTTCAATATCGGCACCGCGCGTGGCACGGGCGGAGTTGACATCCACCGACACCAGCGCTTCGGTGTGGTCGATTACAATCGCGCCGCCCGAGGGCAGGCTCACGCTGCGCGAAAACGCGCTCTCGATTTGGTGCTCGATTTGGAAACGGGAAAACAGCGGCGTGTGGTCGTCATAAAGCTTCAGACGGCCTACGTTATTAGGCATCACATAGCTCATAAACTCGGATACCTGCTCATACACCTCTTGATTATCCACCAGAATTTCGCCGATATCGGGGCGGAAATAATCGCGCACGGCGCGAATCAGAAGCGAGCTTTCCATAAACAAAAGGTAAGGCTCGTGATGCGCATTGCCGGCTTCTTCGATGGCTTGCCACAATTGCAGCAGATAGTTGAAATCCCATTGCAGCTCTTCCACGCTGCGGCCGATGCCGGCGGTGCGGGCAATCAGGCTCATGCCGCGCGGCACTTCCAATTCGGCCATCGCGGCTTTGAGCTCTTGGCGCTCTTCGCCCTCGATGCGGCGCGACACGCCGCCGCCGCGCGGATTGTTGGGCATCAGCACCAAATAGCGGCCGGCCAGGCTGATAAAGGTGGTGAGCGCCGCGCCTTTGTTGCCGCGCTCGTCTTTTTCCACCTGCACAATCACTTCCATGCCCTCTTTGAGCACGTCTTGAATGCGGGCGCGACCGCCGTCGTAATCTTGGAAATAAGCGCGCGACACTTCCTTAAACGGCAAAAAGCCGTGCCGGTCGGTGCCGTAATCTACGAAACACGCTTCCAGCGACGGCTCGATACGGGTAATCACGCCTTTATAGATATTGCCTTTGCGCTGCTCTTTGCCCAGCGTTTCGATATCGAGATCTAAAAGGCTTTGCCCGTCGACAATCGCCACGCGCAGCTCTTCGGCCTGCGTGGCGTTAAATAACATTCGTTTCATGTAAACAACCTCGTTATTGCACTCACGAGGCGTGTAATCAGTTTTCGACACTCATTAAGCCGCCAATGGTCAGGCCGCGCGGATAATGCGGCGTGTGGGGCATCTTTACGGATTCAAGAAGGTTGGAAATAAAGAGCGGGCATGCAGCATGGCGCGAAACACAGGCAACGGCGGCATTTTCCCGCTTGATGTTGCCCGATATGGATTCACGCCATGCTGAACGCCTGAGCGGCCGCGCTGCCCGAGGCGCGCGCGGCCGCCCGAAAATCGGAGCCGTGTCTTCTTATCATCGTTCGGCGGCATTCCTGCCCGAGCGCTGCGCCTGCGGCGTCTTACAGCCGGACAAACACCTGCCGAAAAGGTCAAACTTAACTACCTCTCTGCCCGCCGGCTTCAGCAGGGCAAAGGAATTGCTTTATGGAGTGCGTTTTTAATATAAAATATTTCTATTCACAATTTGCGCCTGAGCCGGATTCGCTCCGCCTGCGCGCACGGTTTTCTGCCGGCCGCCATCGTTTTCAGACGGCCTCAAGGCTGAATTGATATACTGCGCCTTTACACGGAAAACCGTTTTCGGATTATAGAGAAAATGCCGACAATTAGCAAAGACTTGGTCAATCATTTGAATATCACCGAAGCCGATGCCGGCCAGCGGCTCGACAACTATCTCATCAAGGTTTTGAAAGGCGTGCCCAAAAGCCATATCCAGCGCATCATCCGCGCCGGCGAAGTGCGGCTCAACAAAAAGCGCTGCAAAGGCACCGACCGCTTGGCCGAGGGCGATGTGCTGCGCATTCCGCCGATACGCATTGCCGAAAAGCAAAGGCCGTCTGAAAGCAGCGCTGCGCCCGCGCGCGAATTTGAGATTGTGTATGAAGACGATGCCATGCTGGTAATCAACAAGCCGGCCGGCGTGGCGGTGCACGGCGGCAGCGGCATCAGCTTCGGCGTGATCGAGCAAATCCGCCGCGCCCGCCCCGAAGCGCGTTATCTCGAATTGGTGCACCGCCTCGATAAAGACACCAGCGGCTTATTAATGATTGCAAAAAAACGCAGCGCGCTGGTGAAGCTGCACGAAGCCATCCGCAACGACCACCCGAAAAAAATCTATCTGGCGCTGGGCGTGGGCAAATTCGCGCAAGATAAAGTCCATGTGAAGCTGCCGCTCTATAAATACACCGGCGCGCAAGGCGAAAAAATGGTGCGCGTGAGCGAAGAGGGCCAATCGGCGCACACTATTTTCCGTGTGTTGCAGCGCTTTTCCGGCCCGCTACTGCACCAAATCGGCCTTTCCGATTTAACTTATATTGAAGCCACGCTCAAAACCGGCCGCACCCACCAAATCCGCGTGCACATGCAATCGCAGGCCTGCCCGATTGCCGGCGACGAGCGCTACGGCGATTATCAGGCCAACAAGCGCCTGCAAAAAATCGGCTTGAAACGCATGTTCTTACACGCCGCCGAATTGCATTTAAGCCATCCGCTCACCGATGAGCCGTTGAAATTGGTTGCACCGTTGCCGCAGGAATTGGCGCAGATGATGGCCATGTTGGAAAACAGCCAATCAAAACCTACTGAACTGCAAACGGATTCCCTACTGAAAAAAATAATACATTAGCATTGCCCTAATTGCATGATTAACGTAAACTCACGTATGATTACCAAATCATACATCTCAAACAATTATCTTTGGAAAACATGATGAATTTTAAAAATTTGGCTTTGGTCGCATCTACTCTTTCATTAGGGCGTCCTGACAATTACTTGTCATAAAAATAATCAGATAAAAGAAAGGCAGATAAGTTAAAATTTTTGTCGCCAAACAAAACATACTTATCTGCCATGCCTCGAACACTACTCAAAGATGAATACTGGTCAAAGCTGTTAAACATTCTGCTCGATTTAGGCGTTTACCACAAGAAAAATCTGCGCCTCAAAATAGAAGGCATACTTTACCGCATCAGAACCGGCATACCGTGGGAAGACATCCCGCCGTTTTTCGGTAAAGGCAATTCCCTGTTGCGCCTCTTCCATAGATGGTCGGAGAAAGGGATTTTTCAAAGCATACTCAATGCCTTGACCGAATTCCCCGATATGGAATGGGTATTTATTGACGGCAGCTATGTCAAAGTCCACCAACATGCAGCGGCAACTGTTGGAGAGGCAGCCGCTGTCGGCCACAGCCGTGGTGGCAATAGCACTAAAATTCATTTGGCTGTCGATGCCTGTGGAAACCCTGTAGGTTTCAAGGTCACATCGGGAACGGTTAATGACATTACTGCGGCACCGGAATTGCTGGATAGCGTAGATTTATCCTCAACCGAAGTGCTGACTGCCGACAAAGGTTATGACTCTGACGCTTTCAGGCAGTTGCTTGCCGATATGGGCATCAGGCCGAATATTCCTTATAAAAAAGACAGGGAGCGTCTGAATGTGTGTATGGATTGGTATTTGTATAAAGCGAGGCATTTGGTAGAGAATGCCTTTGAAAAATTGAAACATTTTCGTGCGGTTGCCACCCGTTACGATCGTTTGAAAAGGCATTATGAAAGCGTAGTTGCTTTAGCTTGTATTATGCTATGGCTGCCTTTATGACAAGTAATTGTCAGGACGCCCTAGCGCTGAGCGGTTGCGCATCTGTAAATATGGCAAACCCTGAAGAATCTGCTCAAGCACAAGAATTCCGTGCGCCGGCAGAAGGCATGTCCGGTCTCTATGTGTATCGAGACAGCACTTTGGGTGGCGCGCTGAAAAAAGATATTTGGGTTGATGGCAATTGCTTGGGCGAGTCCGCTCCTCATGTGTTCTTTTTCACCCAAATTCCCAGCGGAGAGCATGAGATATCCACAGAGTCGGAATTTTCTCCCAACAAATTATTATTAACCACCGAAGCGGGCCAGAATTATTTTATCCGCCAATATATTAAATTGGGCGCATTCGTTGGCGGTGCAAATTTGGAACAAGTTTCTGAGCAACAAGGCAAAGAAGCCGTAGCAAAACTCAAAATGGCCACCAACGGCAATTGCAGCAAATAAAGTTTTTCAAATAAAACCCATCTGTTTTCACAGATGGGTTTTATAATTTCAAAATCCATATTCCCAAATCAAGGCCGTCTGAAAGGAAAATCATGCCTCCGAAACTCATTATCTTCGACTGGGACGGCACGCTCGCCGACACCACCGCACCGATTATCGCCACCATGCAGGCCGCTTTTGAAGAGCACGGATTGGATTCGCCTGCCGCCGATGAAATCCGCCCGTTTATCGGCTACAGCCTGGCGCGCATTGTCGAATCGCTCGCGCCGAATTTGGGCGAAGAAACGCGTGAAAAAATCATGCGCACTTATGCCGGCCACTATCTGAATCCCAATAATCACAATATGCGCCTGTTCGACAGCGCCCTTCCCTGCCTCGAAACGCTCAAGCAGCAAGGCTATTGGCTCGCTGTGGCCACCGGTAAAGGCCGCAGCGGGCTGGACGGCGCCATTGCGCAAACCGGCACCGCCGATTATTGGCTCGCCACCCGCTGCGCCAGCGAATGCCCATCGAAGCCCGCGCCCGATATGGTGCTGGAATTGTGTGACGCGGTGGGCTTGAGGCCGTCTGAAGCTTTGGTGGTGGGCGACACCACGTTTGACCTCGAAATGGCCGCCAATGCCCGTGCGCGCGCCGTGGCGGTGGCCACCGGTGCACACAGCGCCGCCCAATTGCAAAGCGCACCCTGCTTGGCTGTGTTAAACAATCTGAATGAATTGCCCGCTTTTTTGCGCACGCTTTAAACGCGCACCTTTCCTTTTCAGACGGCCATAAAGCGCCTACAATAAGCCGCTTATCATTTTCGGAAACCACCATGCGATACCGTATCCGCCGCGAAGGCGATTCCCTGCCGAGCGCCACCGACACCGCCGGCAACGAAGCCTGGGCGCAACACACTTTGCGCGATGTGCTGCTCGAAGCCCATAAGGAGCAGCGCCGTGCCCGCCTTTGGCGCAATATCTGGCGCGGCGTGGGCGTGTTGCTTTTCTTATCGGTGTTGGTAAACATGCGCAGCTGCGGCACGCCCACCGAAATCGCCGGCATGGGCAATCGCCACACCGCCGTTATCAACCTGAGCGGCACCATCGGCGACCCCTACACCGACCAAGTGGCGATGTTGCGCGAAGGTTTGGGCAACGCTTATGCCAACAGCAATGTGCGCGGCATCATCATCCGCGCCAACAGCCCCGGCGGCTCGCCGGTGGTATCCAACATCGCCTTTAACGAAATACGCCGTCTGAAAGCCGAGCACCAAGACATTCCGCTTTATGTGGTGGCCGAAGACATGTGCGCTTCAGGCTGCTATTACATTGCTGCAGCGGCCGATAAAATCTATGCCGACCCCTCCAGCATCGTCGGCAGCATCGGCGTGATTGGCGGCGGCTTCGATTTCACCGGCCTGATGGACAAAGTCGGCATCAAGCGCCGTCTGAAAACCGCCGGCAGCAACAAGGGCATGGGCGACCCATTCACTCCCGAAACGCCCGAGCAGCAAGCTATTTGGGAAAAAATGCTCGCCGACATCCACCAAGAATTCATCAAAGCCGTGAAGCTGGGCCGCGGTGAGCGCATCAGCGAGCAGAAAACGCCCGATATTTTCAGCGGCCGCATCTACACCGGCAACGAAGCCAAACAAGTGGGCTTGATTGATGATTACGGCAACGTCTACAGCGTGGCGCGCGATGTGATCAAAGCGCCCGAATTGGTGGACTACACCCCTGAAGACCGCCTCAGCAGCCTGCTTGGCCGCCGTTTGCGCGCCGAAGTGGAAGCCAAAGTGCAGGAAACGCTCGACAAACCTTGGTAAACGCAGCGCATCAAACGCAGGCCGTCTGAAACCTTTTCTTTTCAGACGGCCTGCGTTTCTTTTCATCTGCCGGCAACGCCGTTAGGTTATTTTTGGGGTTTGGTATAAAATCCCCCTTATTTTTTCAGACGGCCTCATCCTATGTATGCCCTGCTCCGCCCGCTGCTGTTCAAGCTCGATGCCGAACAAGCCCACCATTTCACCCTCGACGGCCTCGCGCGCGCCTACCGGCTCGGCCTGCTGCAAAAAGTGGCACACCACACCTGCCCCGCCGCCCTGATGGGCTTGAGCCTGCCCAACCCCGTCGGCCTGGCCGCCGGGCTCGATAAAAACGGCCAATACATCGACGCCTTGGCTGCGCTGGGCTTCGGGTTTATCGAAATCGGCACCGTCACCCCCAAAGCGCAAGCGGGCAACCCCAAGCCGCGCCTCTTTCGCGTGCCCGAGCACCAAGCCGTGATCAACCGCATGGGCTTCAACAATCAGGGCATCGACGCCATGATTCAGAATATCGAAAAAAGCCGCTTCAACGGCATTTTGGGCATCAACATCGGCAAAAACGCCACCACGCCCATCGAAAACGCCGCCGACGATTATTTAATTTGCCTGGAAAAAGCCTATACCCACGCCGGCTACATCACCGTGAATATTTCCTCGCCCAACACCCAAAACCTGCGCACGCTGCAAGGCGGCGATGAATTGAACGCACTCTTGAGCGCCCTGAAAAACAAACAGGCGCATCTGGCCGCCGCCCACGGCCGCTATGTGCCGCTGGCGGTGAAAATCGCCCCGGATCTCAACGAGCAGCAAGTGGCCGACATTGCCCACGCCGCCATACAAACCGAAATCGACGGCATCATCGCCACCAACACCACCATCGACAAATCCGCCCTCGGCCATCACCCGCTCGCCGGCGAGCAAGGCGGCCTGAGCGGCGCGCCCGTGCGCGAAGCCAGCAACCGCGTGCTCAAGCAGCTGCTCGCCGAGCTTGAAGGCAGGCTGCCCGTGATCGGCGTGGGCGGCATACTCAGCGGTGCAGATGCCGCCGCCAAGCTGCACATGGGCGCCGCCGCCGTGCAGGTTTACAGCGGCCTCATCTATCGCGGACCCGCGCTGGTGAAAGAATGCCTGCGCGCCTGCGCCGATGCCTAAACGCTATTGAAAAGGCCGTCTGAAACAAAAATTTCAGACGGCCTTTTGATATGGCAACGTTTTTCAAATCCATCATTCAAACAAACGCCCTTGCGCCAGCAAGTTGCGCACCGGCGCGAAATCGCATCGGTGCTCGGCCAACACGCCGAATTGCTGCAAAGCGGCCAGATGCGCGGCGGTGCCGTAGCCTTTGTGCTTATCGAAGCCGTATTGCGGATAGCGCTCGGCCAGCGCATACATTTCTGCATCACGCGCGGTTTTCGCCAGCACCGAAGCAGCGGAAATTTCAATGATTTTGCTGTCGCCCTTCACCACCGCTTCCGCCGCCACGCCCAAATCTCTCGGCACTCGGTTGCCGTCTATCCACACTTTGTGCGGCCGTACCGCCAAGCCCTGCACGGCGCGGCGCATGGCCAGCATGGTGGCGTGCAGAATATTCAATTCGGCAATTTCATCCACACCGGCCGAGGCCACGCACCAAGCCAGCGCCTGCGCCTTCACCGCCGCCGCCAGCGCATCGCGCTTTTTTTCGCTGAGCTTTTTCGAATCAGTGAGGCCGGGCAAATCGTATTGCGCCGGTAAAATCACCGCAGCGGCAAACACGCTGCCCACCAAAGGGCCGCGCCCGGCTTCATCTACACCGGCGTTGAGAAAAATGCTCATGGCGGGTTTCCTTTTTTGATTGCAGAGCGGTAAAAGTTTGAGATAAAAGTTTGATCAATGAATCGCCGGTTTCAAGCAGCAGGCCATCTGAAACGTTGGGCTTGGCAACCCAACCTACCTGTTATAGTGCGTAGTTTTGTGTCACTTTTTCTTGCATTCCACTATAGCTGCCGTAGGTGCGATTAGCTTTGTCAAAACAAAGCGTAATCGTACGCATGGCACACAAACGCCGCCTGAACCCTCTTTTTCAGACGGCATCGTTTTATTTTCCGCATTCAAGGCAAGCCAACGCAGCCGGGTTATTTTTTAGAATTGTTATGAAAGCTTTCAGACGGCCTGAACCACACCGGCCTCAGCCAACACAGCTTGCGCGGCCAGCGCGGCGGTGTCTTTTTTCAGCAAAAGGTGCAGATTGTGGAAATCCTGCTTCAAATCAGTGGTGTCTTGCGGCGATTCATACCATTCGGCCACAGCGGCGGCGAGCTTTTTCGGGGTGGCGCGGCCTTGCAGCAGCTCGGGCACGGCGCCTTTTTCGAGCAATATATTCGGCAGCCCCACATGTGGCACTTTGATTTTGCGCCTCACATAAGCATAAGTGAGCGGTGAAATTTTATAGCTGATCACCATCGGCCGCTTGCACAACGCCACTTCCAGCGTGGCGGTGCCACTGGTTACGAGCACCACATCGGCGGCGGTGCAGGCCAAATCGGCATGCGCGCTCATTAATTGCAACGGCAGGCCGCGGAATTCATCGCGCGATAATATTTCTAGCAAACGTATGCGCGTGGCGGAAGTGGCCACGGGCAGCAAAAATCGGGCGCTCGGGTAGCGTTGCAGCAACAATTTGGCGGTGCGAAAAAAAAGCGGCGCCATATAATCGATTTCGCTCACGCGGCTGCCGGGCATCAGGGTGAACACGGTTTCCCACAAATCGATTTTCATCTTCAGCCGCGCGGCTTTCTGATCGGCATCCAACGGCAGCGTTTGCGCCATCGGGTGGCCGACAAATTCGGCCTGCCCGCCCGCTTCGCGGTAAAGCGTCGCTTCCATCGGAAACAGGCACAACACTTTATTCACCTGATGCACAATGGTGTTGACCCGCTCGCGCCGCCACGCCCACACCGAAGGGCTCACATAATGCAGGGTGGCAATGCCGGCTTTTTTCAGCTTTTCGGCCACGCCCAAATTAAAATCGGGTGCATCAATGCCCACAAACACATCGGGGCGGATGCGCTTCAATTCGCGCACCAAGCCGCGGCGGATGCGCAGAATTTCGGGCAACCGCTTCACCACTTCGGCAAAGCCGCGCACGGCCAATTTTTCCTGCTCATAAAGGCTCTCTATGCCCTCTGCCAGCATGCGCGGCCCACCGATGCCGATAAAGCGGGCATTCGGGCAGCGTTGTTTGATGGCGGCCATCAGGTGGGCGCCGAGCAAATCGCCCGAAGCCTCGCCGGCACACAGCGCGATAAGGGGGCCTTGCCCGGCCGTGGTGTGGGGAGCAGTCATTTTTTTTACTTAGATGGGTTGAGCGTTTTATCCAGCCGCTCATTGTACCCAAATTCTGCGCGGCCTGCTGCCTTATGCATATTCAGACGGCCTGTGCCAATGCGCCGGCACAGGCCGTCTGAAAACCATATTTCCCAAATAGCTCAATAGCTTGCCGCACACAGCCGATGCGGTTACACTAAAAGCTGCTACACCCGATAACAAACAGAAAGCGAGCGGAGAAATGAAAAAATTAGCCATGTATATCAACGGCGCGTTTGAAACCGGCTTCACCGGCCAATGGCGCGATGTGCTCAACCCCGCCACGGAAGAAGCGATTGCACAAGAGCCCAAGGGCAGCGGCGCAGATGTGGATCGCGCCGTGGCCGCCGCTCGCGCCGCCCAACCCGCGTGGGAGCGCCTGCCTGCGGTGGAACGCGGCGCTTATCTGCGCAAAATCGCCGCCGGCATCCGCGCACGCGCCGATGCGCTCACCGACACCATTGTGGCCGAAGGCGGCAAAACCAAAGATTTGGCGCGGGTGGAAGTGATGTTTACCGCCGATTACCTCGATTATCAGGCCGAATGGGCGCGCCGCTACGAGGGTGAAATCATCCAGAGCGACCGGCCGCGCGAAAACATTTTTCTGTTTAAGCGCCCGCTGGGCGTGATTGCCGGCATTTTGCCGTGGAATTTTCCCTTTTTCCTGATTGCCCGCAAAATGGGGCCGGCGCTTTTGGCCGGCAACACCATCGTGATCAAGCCCAGCAGCATCACCCCGATAAACTGCCATATTTTCGCCGAAATCGTGCATGAAAGCGGCCTGCCCGCCGGCGTGTTCAACGTGGTTAACGGCGCGGGTGCCGAAATCGGCCAAGCGCTGGCCGCCCACCCGCAAGTGGATATGGTGAGCCTCACCGGCTCGGTGGCGGCCGGCCGTCAAGTGATGGAAGCGGCGGCGGCCAACATCACCAAAGTGTCGCTCGAATTGGGCGGCAAAGCACCGGCGATTGTGCTCAAAGATGCCGATATTGATTTGGCGGTGAAAGCCATTCTCGCCTCGCGCGTGGGCAACAGCGGCCAAATCTGCAACTGCGCCGAGCGTGTGTATGTGCACAGCAGCATCCACGCGGCCTTTGTTGAAAAAATCACCGCCGCCATGCAGGCCGTGCGCTACGGCAACCCGGCCGAAGCGGCCGAAGGCGCGCTGGAAATGGGGCCGCTGATTGAAGCGCGCGCCGTTGAGGCCGTGGCCGAGAAAGTGCAGCGCGCCGTGGCGCAAGGTGCCAACTTAGTGTGCGGCGGCAATCGTGCGCCGGGCAAAGGCTATTTCTTCGAGCCCACCGTGCTCACCAATGTCGACAACAGCATGGACATCATGCAGGAAGAAACCTTCGGCCCCGTGCTGCCCATCGCCATATTTGACACGCTCGACCAAGTGATTGCGCTGGCCAACGACAGCGCCTTCGGCCTCACCAGCTCGGTCTACACCACCAACCTCAACGAAGCTTTTTACGTCATCCGCCGCCTGCAATTCGGCGAAACCTATCTCAATCGCGAAAACTTCGAAGCCATGCAGGGCTTTCACGCCGGCTGGAAACAATCGGGCATCGGCGGTGCCGACGGCAAACACGGCCTGGAAGAATATCTGCAAACCCAAGTGGTGTATCTGGAAACCGATATTTAATCAGCCAAGGCCGTCTGAAAGCCTGCCGAATGATTCATACCAATTCAAAAAAGTAAGCTAACAAGGCGGCGAGCCGCAGACAGTACAGATAGTACGGCAAGGCGAGACAACGAAGTTAGGTTATTTTTTGGATTGGTATCAGACGGCCTGAGCGCTTCAACGCTTATATAGCGAATGAATGTCCAAACACTTTTCCAAAAGCAAAGGAAACCCACCATGAGCCGCTTCAAAACCCTCTTTTACCCGCTGGCGGCCGCTTGGGCGCTGGCCGCCTGCGCCGCACCAAGCGCGCCCACCGCCCCCGTTGCGCCCGATATGCACAACGCCCGGATTTCGCTCGATTGGGCCGGCACTTACCAAGGCACGCTGCCCTGCGCCTCGTGCAGCGGCATCCGCACCGAGCTCATCCTGCGCGACAACGGCAGCTATGATTTGCGCGAAACCTATCTGGGCAACCCGCAAACCGCATTCGAAGGGCGCGGCACCTTCAGCTGGAACCCGGCCGGCGACACCGTCACCCTCTATCGCGACGGGCGCAGCTATTTTGTGGGTGAAAACCACCTGATTGCCTTGGATGCCGATGGCCGCCGCGTAGAAGGCGCATTGGCCGAAGCCTATATCTTGCAGAAAACACATTAAGGAGCCGCACAATGAGTAAAAACATTCTGATGCTGGCCGGCGATTTTGCCGAAGACTATGAAACCATGGTGCCGTTTCAATTTTTAAGCGCCTTAGGCTACACCGTGCACGCCGTTTGCCCCGACAAACAGGCCGGCGACTATATCGCCACCGCCGTGCACGATTTCGAAGGCGAGCAAACCTATAGCGAAAAAAGAGGCCACAACTTCACCCTCAATTACGATTTTAACAAGGTCAACCCCGATGATTACATCGGCCTCGTGATTCCCGGCGGCCGCGCGCCCGAATACCTGCGCCTCAACGAGCGCGTGATTGCCATCGTGCGCGATTTCGATTCCGATGAAAAACCCATCGCCGCCGTGTGCCACGGTGCGCAACTGCTGGCCGCCGCCGGCGTGTTGCGCGGCAAAACCTGCTCCGCTTATCCGGCTTGCGCGCCCGACGTGCGCGCCGCCGGCGGCGAATATGCCGACATCGGCATCACCGAAGCCGTTACCGACGGCCACTTGATTACCGCGCCCGCCTGGCCGGCACACCCGGCTTGGCTGGCGCAATTCGCGGCCGCCTTGGGCGCAAAAATAAGCATTTGATGTAAAGGCCGTCTGAAAAAAGGTTTCAGACGGCCTTTGTTTGCCATACGTACGATTACGCTTTGTTTTCACAAAGCTAATCGTACCTACGTCCACCGTATAGTGGAATGCATAAAAAAGTGACACAGCGGGTAGGTTGGGTTGAAAACCCAACAAATCCACAAGCCGTCTGAAACGTTGGGTTTATCAACCCAACCTACGCTGTTTCAGAATGCAGTTCGTGTCACTTTTTCTTGCATTTCACTATAGGCGCACACGCCGCGCTTTTGCGGCGTAATCATGCGCATAAGTTCCACGGGTCTGTACAAAGTAAAAGGCCGTCTGAAACCTTTCAGACGGCCTGTATCACCACATCCCATCAACGGATAATCCCGCGCGAGGAAAGTGCGAAGAAATCTTTAAACACCGCCAATTCCGGTGCGGTATCGCTCATGGCCAGCACTTGTTCTTTGGCTTCATCCAGGCTCAGGCCGCTGCGGTAGATGATTTTATACACTTCTTTCACTTTGGCGATTTGCTCGGGCGCAAAGCCGTTGCGGCGCATGCCTTCGCTGTTGAGGCCGGCAGGCTCGGCGCGGTAGCCCGATGCCATGAAATAAGGCGGCACGTCTTTATGCACGCCGGCGGCAAAGGCAGTCATGGCGTAATCGCCGATATTGCAAAATTGAAACACCAGCGTGTAGCCGCCCAACACCACATAATCGCCGATGTTGACATGGCCGGCCAAGGAAGCGTTGTTGGCAAAAATGGTGTGGCTGCCCACCACGCAGTCGTGCGCCAGATGCACATAAGCCATAATCCAGTTGTCATCGCCGATGCGGGTTTCGCCCAAGCCGGTAACGGTGCCGGTGTTGAAGGTGGTGAATTCGCGGATGGTGTTGCCGTTGCCGATAATCAGGCGGGTGGGCTCGTTGCGGTATTTTTTGTCTTGCGGCTGTGCACCGAGCGAAGCGAATTGGAAAATTTTATTGTTTTCGCCGATGGTGGTGTGGCCATCTATCACGGTGTGTGGGCCGATTTCGCTGCCGGCACCGATTTGCACATTCGGGCCGATAATGGTGTAGGGGCCGACTTTAACACTGCTGTCGAGCTCGGCTTTGGCATCGATCACGGCGGTGGAATGAATAAGGCTCATGGGCGCTCCTTTATAAGGCTGCATAACAAAGATTCGAGGCCGTCTGAAAGCGCAGCGGCAGGCTGCGCTTTCAGACGGCCTGGCGCATTACAATTCAACGGCACGTTTGGCACACATGATTTCGGCTTCCACCGCCACTTGCCCGTCCACAGTGGCCACGGCTTTGAATTTGCCGATGCCGCGTTTGTTGGCCAATAATTCAACCTCAAACACCAATTGGTCGCCCGGAATCACCTGGCGCTTGAAACGGGCATTGTCGATGCCGGCAAAGAAATAGATTTCTTCGGGGTTGCGCCCGCCCTCGCTCAAAATTGCCAAAGTGCCGCAGGCTTGCGCCAGCGCTTCAATAATCAACACGCCGGGCATCACCGGAAAATCAGGAAAGTGGCCTTGGAAATGCGGCTCGTTCATGCTCACATTTTTAATGGCGGTGAGGCGTTTCATGCTTTCAAACGCAGTGATGCGGTCGAGCAGCAAAAACGGATAGCGGTGGGGAATCAGCTTTTGGATGTCTTTGGCTTCGATGGGTAATGTGATGTTCATGGGTTTAGTCCTTGTTAGATTGCAGCGTGTCGAGCTGCTGCTCCAGTTGTTTGATTTTTTTGGCCATCTCGCTCAGGTGGCGCACATGCACGGCATTGCGCGCCCATTCTTTGTGGGTTTGCAGCGGATAGCAGGTGGCGTAATGGCCGGGCTCTTTAATCGAATGGGTCACGGCGGTGCCGCCGCCTATGGTGGTTTTATCGGCAATTTCGATGTGGCCGACAAACATGGCCGCGCCGCCGATAATGCAATAAGAGCCGATTTTGGTGCTGCCCGAAATGCCGGCGCAAGCGGCAATCACGGTGTGTTCGCCGATGTGGCAGTTGTGGCCGATTTGCACCTGATTGTCGATTTTGGTGCCCTTGCCCACCACAGTATCGGCCATGGCGCCGCGATCTATCATGCTGTTGGCGCCGATTTCCACATCATCACCCAGCCTTACGCCGCCGGTTTGCGGAATTTTAAACCATGAATCGCCGGCAAAAGCCAAGCCGAAGCCGTCGGCACCGATGACGCTGCCGCCGTGGATTTCCACCCGGTCGCCCAAGGTGCAGCCGTGATAGATCACGCTGTTGGGGTGCAGCACCACTTCATCGCCCAGCACACAATCGTGCTCCACCACCGCGCCGGCAAGAATGCGGCAGCCCTCGCCGAGCACGGTGTGGCCGCCGATATACACATGCGCGCCGATTTCGCAGCCGGCCGGCACGCGCGCGGTGGCTTCAATCACGGCAGTGGGGTGCACACCGGCCACGGCTTGTTGCCGCGGCGAAAACAAGCGCGCTACTTTGGCGAAATAAAGATAAGGGTCGTCGGCCACAATCAGGTTGCGACCGAGAAATTCGGCTGCCAGCTTGGGGCTGACAATCACCGCACCGGCGCTGCTTTCGGCCACTTCGGCTTTATATTTGGGGTTGGCTAAAAAGCTGATGTGGTCGGCCGTGGCATCGGCCAGCGGCTGCACGGCGGCTACGGAAATGTCTTCGCCCTGCCATTGGCCGCCCAGCGCGGCGGTGATTTGCGATAAGGTATGGGTTTGTCGGTTCATAGGGTTGAGGCCGTCTGAATCATCAAACTGAGATGATAGATGATGGAAAGTGGCGCTTGTTATTGCGCATTGAGGGCTTTAATCACGCTGTCGGTAATGTCGAAGCGGCTGTTGACATAAATAGCATCTTGGATAATCAGGTCGTAGCCTTCTTTTTTGGCCAAATCCACAATCACGCGGTTGGCGCTTTGCTGCAAAGCGGCAAATTCTTCGTTGCGGCGCAGATTATACTCTTCGGCAAGCTTGGCCTGCTGCAGGCGGTATTGGCGCTCTATTTCGGCCAGCCGCTGCACCGCTGCATCTTGCTCGGCACCCTGCAATTTGCCCGACACCACTTGCCGGTTGGTATTCTCGGCATCGCTCAGCAGCTTTTGCAGCGCTTTTTGGCGGCCGCTGAATTCTTTTTCCAGCGATTTCTGTATGCCTTGCGCCTGCCGCGACTCCATATACACGCGCTCGGTGTTGATAAAGCCGAGCTTTTGCAGGTTGTCGGCGGCAAACGCGGAGCCGAGCAGGCCGCAGCCCAATAAAGCGGCGGCGCTCAAGCGGATAAAACGGGAAGGTTTACTCATATAGTTTGCTCTCTTATGCCTGCCCTCTTGCAGCAGGCTTAAAACGTGGTGCCCAGCTGGAACTGGAAGCGCTGGATCTCATCGCCTTTTTTCTTGTTGATGGGGTAAGCATAGCTGAATTTCATCGGCCCCAAGGGCGAGAGCCAAGTCACGGCCATGCCGGCAGAATAACGCAACTCTTCTTTGAAAGAGGATTTATGGTTGCCGCCATAAATGCTCACGCCGTTATCGCTGTCTGCGCTGGTATAGGTTTTACCGTCCCACACGCTGCCGGCATCGGCAAACGCGCTCAGGCGCACGGTGCGGGCATCTTTCACGCCCGGCATCGGAAACAGCAATTCGGCCGACACATTGGCTTTTTTATTGCCGCCATAGCTGATCACGTCGCCATCATCGTCATACACTTTGGGGCCGAGCGTGCCGTTTTCGTAGCCGCGCACCGAGCCCAAACCGCCGCCGTAGAAGTTTTCGAAAAACGGCAGCTCGTTGGTTTTGCCATAGCTGTTGGCATAGCCCACTTCGCCGCCCAGCATCAGGGTGAAATCTTTACTCAACGGGAAAAACCACGTTTGGTTGTGGGTGAGGCTGTAGTATTGCAGCTTGCTGCCGGGCAGACCGATTTCGCTGTTTACCCCGGTGATGTAGCCGCGGGTAGGCCACATGGCGCTGTCGGTTTTGTTGCGGCCCCAGCCGATGCTGCCTTTGTAAATCCAGCCTTTGAATTTGCCGCTGCAATCGTTGGTGTTGCCGTCCGAAGCGCACGAAGGATCATTAAAACTGCCGTGTTCTTCAATAAAGTCGCGATAGCGCTTGGGCGCACCATTATAAATATTCACCGCCATATGTTCGGCACCCAGGCCGAAATTCACGCGGTCGTATTCCGTTACCGGCACGCCCATGCGCAGGCCGCCGCCCAATGTGGTGGTTTTGTATTGCTGCGTGCTGGAAGTGGCTTTGCGCGGATCATACACGCGGCCGTAAATATCGTAGCCCAAGCTCACGCCATCGGGCGTGAAATAGGGGTCGGTAAACGATAAAGAAGCATTTTGGCTGGTTTTGCTGCGCGACACGCGGGCCGCCAGCGATTTGCCGGTGCCGAACAAATTGTCTTGCGCCACCGCCACCGCCATCACCAAGCCGGTGTCTTGCACCCAGCCGGCGCTCAAATCAAGCGAGCCGGTGGAGCGCTCTTGCAGCGTCATGTCCAAATCCACCTGGTCGGGCGTGCCGGCCACCGGCTTGGCATCAAATTGCACATTGTCGAAATAGCCCAAGAGCTCCACGCGCTCTTTCGAGCGCTGCAATTTGCCTGTGTCATACGGCGCCGATTCCATCTGGCGCAATTCGCGGCGGATCACTTCATCGCTGGTTTTGTTGTTGCCGCTGATGTGGATTTCGTTCACATAAACTTTGCGGCCCGGATCCACATGCAGCACAAAATCCACCACGCGGGTTTGCGGGTTGGGCACAGGCTGCACATTCACTTCACTAAAGGCATAGCCGGCGCTGCCCATGGCCGTCTGAATGGCTTGCAGGCTGTTGACCATGCGTTCGCGCTCATACCAGCGGCCTTCTTTCATGGTGAGCAGCTTTTCCAGATTCTGCTTCGGCACTTCGCGGGTATCGCCCTCGATGCTCACTTTGCCCCAGCGGTAGCGCTCGCCCTCATGCACCTTTACGGTGATGGTTTGCTTGGTTTTTTCGTCGTTGGTTTGAATATCGGTGTCGAGAATGCGGAAATCGAAATAGCCGTTGTTTTGATAAAACTCACTCACCCGCGCCATGTCTTGCGAGAATTTCTGCTCGTTAAACTGATTGCTTTTGGTAAGCCAAGTCCACATGCCGCCTTCGCTGAGCGACATTTGGTTGCGCAATTTGCGGTCGGAATAATGCTCGTTGCCTTCAAATTGGATGTCGGTGATTTTGGTGCTGGCGCCTTCGTCGATTTTGATGTCGATGGCCACGCGGTTGCGCGCCAACCGGGTCACTTCAGGCGTTATCTGCACCGATTGCTTGCCGCGGCTAATGTATTCCTGCTTCAGGCCGGCCACGGCCTGGTTGAGCGTGGCTTGGTTAAACGATTGCGATTGCCCCAAGCCGAAAGAATTGAAGTTTTGCAGAATCACGCTGCTTTGCAGCATTTTCGCGCCGGTGATGTTGATGCTGCTGATGGTGGGGCGCTCCACCACGGTGAGCAGCACTTGGTCGCCCAAGGTTTCCACCCGCACATCGTCGAAAAAGCCGGTGGCATAAAGATTTTTGATGATTTCTTCGCCGCGTGCATCGGTGAAGGTGTCGCCCACTTTTACCGGCAGGTAGCTGAACACGGTGCTCGGCTCGGTGCGTTGCAGGCCTTCTACGCGGATATCCTGAATGGTAAAGTCGGCCAACGCCAGCGGCGAGAGGCTCAGCATCATCAAAGTTGCGGTGAGTTGTTTCAGTTTCATAAAGTCTTTATCCAAACAATCGGGTTATATCGTTAAAGAAGGCCACCAGCATCAACATCAGCATGGCCGCAACGCCTAAGCGCAGGCCGATGGCCTGTATGCGCTCGCTCAAAGGCTTTCCGCGTATCCACTCGGCGGTATAATACACCAAGTGACCGCCATCCAGCACGGGGATGGGCAATAAATTCAGCACGCCTAAACTGACACTGATTAGCGCTAAAAATTCCAGATAACTCTGTAAACCCATGGCGGCAGAGCGGCCGGCCACGTCGGCAATGGTAATCGGGCCCGAAATATGGCTCATCGATGCCTGCCCGGTAATCAGCCTGCCGAAAAATTTCACCGTCAGCGCCGAATAATTCACCATTTTATCCCAGCCCATGGCAAAAGCCTGCGGCACGCTCGGGGTGTAACGATGGCTGATTTGCTCGCTCCAAGCGGTGTCGCGCTCGGCGGCAATGCCCACCTTGCCAATCAGGTTGCCATCGCGCAATTCTTCCGAATCGGGGCGCAAATCGGTGTAGCCGGTTTGGCCGTTGCGCTCATAAGCAATGGCCAGCTTCTGCCCCGGGCTTTGGCGGAAAAGCGCCGCCCATTCTGCCCACGAATCAATCGACCGGCCATCGGCGCTTAAAAGTTTGTCGCCTTTCTCAAGGCCGGCGCGCGCCGCCGGACTGCCTTCCACCACCAGGCCGACTTGATTGAGCAACTTAAACGGCCACAAGCCGATATTGCCGTTTTGCTTGGCCACATTATCGGCCGCCGGCGTGCCCGCCACATCAATCACGCGCACGGCGTTTTGCCCGCCCTCGGTTTGCACGGCCACATCCACTTTGCCTGCATCGAGATTGAGCACCATCTCGGTTTGCGCCTCGCCCCAATCGGCCACCGGCACACGATTGACCGCCACGATTTTATCACCCGGTTCGAAACCGGCGCGCGCGGCAATGCTGGACGGCTCTACTGTGCCCACAAACGGGCGGACTTCGGTCACACCAAACGAAAAGCTCAGGCCGTAGAGCAACACCGCCAGCGCCAGATTGGTGAGCGGGCCGGCGGCCACAATGGCGATGCGCTTGGCCGGATGCTGTTTGTCGAACGCATAGGGTAAATCGGCCTCAGCCACGTTGCCCTCGCGGGTATCGACCATTTTCACATAGCCGCCCAGCGGAATCGGCGCAAGACACCATTCCGTGTCGCCGCGCTTTTTCTTATAAAAAGGCTTGCCGAAGCCGACGGAAAAACGCACCACTTTCACACCAAACAAGCGCGCCACGATATAGTGGCCGAATTCGTGCAGGCTCACCAAAATCAAAATGGCAACGATAAACGCTAAAATTGTCAAAACCACTCCTAGCCGCGCAAAGCGGCGATATATTGTTGCGCATGGCTGCGCGTTTGCGCATCTTGCGCCAGCAGGCCGCCGATATCGTGCAGGCCGTCTGAAACGTTTTTATCCAGGCTCTCGGCCACCACGCGCCCAATGTCGGTAAAGCGGATGCGGCCGGCCAAAAAGGCGGCCACGGCTTCTTCGTTGGCGGCATTGAGCACGCAAGCTGCGCCGCCGCCGGCCTGCATGGCATCGTAAGCGAGCTTCAGGCAGGGAAAGCGGCTGAAATCGGGCTCGCAGAAAGTGAGGCCGCTCAAGCTGCTAAAATCCAGCGCGCCCACGCCCGATTCGATGCGCTCGGGCAACCCCAGGCAATAAGCAATCGGTGTGCGCATATCGGGCTTGCCCATTTGCGCCAGCACCGAGCCGTCGCGGTAGCGCACCATGCTGTGTATCACGCTTTGCGGGTGAATCACCACCTCTAATTTTTCCGGCGGGCAATTAAACAGCCAATGCGCTTCAATCAGCTCCAGGCCTTTGTTCATCATGGTGGCCGAATCCACGGAAATTTTCTGCCCCATGGTCCAATTGGGATGCTTCACCGCCTGCGCGGGGGTGATGCCGGCAAATTCGGCCAAATCGGTGCTGAGAAACGGGCCGCCCGAAGCCGTGAGGACAATCGATTCGATGCCGTGCGCGTTCAGACGGCCTTGATAATCATGGGGCAGCACCTGATAAATGGCATTGTGTTCGCTGTCTACCGGCAGCACTTTGGCGCCGCCGGCTGCAGCAGCCTGCATAAACAATGCACCGGCCACCACCAAGGTTTCTTTGTTGGCCAGATAAATGGTTTTACCGGCCTTGGCCGCCGCCAGCGCCGAGGGCAGCCCGGCCGCGCCGACAATCGCCGCCATCACGCCGCTCACTTCCGCTGCCGATGCCACATCAATCAGCGCTTGCTCGCCGTGCAACACTTCGGTGCGGCAGGCGCTTGCTGCCAACATTTTGGCCAATGCTTCGGCGTGGCCCTCATCGGCCACCACCGCATATTGCGGCTGAAATTGCACGCATTGCGCCGCCAGCTTGGCCACCTGCGTGTGGCCGGCCAGCGCAAAAATGCGGAATTTTTCCGGATGGCGCGCCACCACATCGAGCGTGCTCACGCCTATGCTGCCGGTGCTGCCCAAAATGGTTAAAACTTGTTGACTCATATGCTGCGTCTTCACACAGGCCGTCTGAAACATGCAGCGCCCTTTCAGACGGCCTGAAAATAGAGATTAATTTTGTATCATAACCGATAGGGTTTCAGACGGCCTTGTTTTATATCATTAACGCCGCTTGAAGCCCGCCTAGCCAAACAGCACGCGGATGGCCGCATACACGCTCAATACCGCAATCAGGCTGTCGGTGCGGTCAAACACGCCGCCGTGGCCGGGCAAAAGATTGCTGCTGTCTTTGATGCCGGCGGCACGCTTGAGCCAGCTTTCCAGCAAATCGCCGCACACGCTCACCACGGTCAACACCAAGCCGATCAAGATCGCACCATACCAGCTCACATCAAACGAGAGCCAGCCGGCGCGCCACACCAGCGCCATATAGAGCATCACACACACCGCGCCGCCCACCGCGCCTTCCCAGCTTTTGCCGGGGCTGATGGCGGGCGCGAGCTTGTGTTTGCCGAATGCCCTGCCGCTGAAATAGGCAAAAATATCGGCAATCCACACCAAGCCCATAATCGCCAGCAACGAAGTGGCTTCTTCCGCGCTCGGCCGCAATCCAACCAAGGCAAACCAAAACGGCACCATCAGCAGCCAGCCGATGCTGTAGCCTTTCCAATCGGGTGAGAGCGGCCATTTTTTCACCAACCACAAAGGCATGCCCACCAGCCAAAACACCAACACCGCCAGCCAGGCAATGGGCGGCAGCTGCCAGCCGCCGGCATAGGCCACCACGCCGAAAAGCGCGGTAAAGGCCAGATAACGGTGGTTTTGCGCGCTTGTGAAGCCGCACATACGGCCGTATTCCCACAGCGCCAACAAGGCAATCAGGCCGGCAAACAGCGCCCACAAGGCGTCGGATGCGTAAAAAAGCATACCCAGCATCAGCGGCAGCAAGATTAAAGCAGTGATGATTCTTTGTTTCAACATAGGTCAGCCCCGCTGCTGCTCGGGCGGCAGCTGCTCAGAGGTGCGCCCGAAACGGCGCTCGCGGGTTTGGAAAGAACCGATGGCCGCATCGATGGCGGCATCGTCAAAGTCAGGCCACAGCGTGTCGGTGAAATAAAGCTCGGCATAGGCAAGCTGCCACAATAAGAAATTGCTGATGCGTTTTTCGCCGCCGGTGCGGATAAACAAATCCGGCTCGGGTGCATCGCCCAGCATCAGATGGCGCATCATGCCCTCTTCGGTGATGGCCTCGCCCTCGGCTGCCAGCTTATTGGCCGCCTGCAACATATCCCAGCGGCCGCCGTAATCGGCGGCAATGGAAAGCGTGAAGCCGCTGTTGCCCTCGGTGAGTGCTTCGGCCGCTTCGATGCCGCGGCGGATTTCGGCGCTGAAGCGGCTGCGGTCGCCAATCACGCGCAAGCGCATATTGTTGTCGTGCAAGGCCGCCACCTGCTTTTGCAGCGCCTGCAGAAAAAGCCCCATCAAAAACGACACTTCTTCTTCCGGCCGGCGCCAGTTTTCAGTGGAAAAGGCAAACACGGTAAGGTATTGCACGCCTAAGCCGGCGCAGCGTTTCACCATATTTTCGAGCGCATTGAGCCCTTTTTTATGCCCCATCACGCGGGGCATAAAGCGCTTTTTTGCCCAGCGCCCGTTGCCGTCCATAATCACAGCAATATGGCGCGGAATGTTGGTGTGGGCCAATATGGTTTGCGTGCTGCTTTTCATACGCATGGCTCCTGCGGCTTAAATCGCCATCAGGTCTTCTTCTTTATTGGCCAAAAGCTTGTCGGCTTCGGCCACGTATTTATCGGTGAGCTTTTGAATCTGCTCTTCGCCGCGGCGTGCATCGTCTTCTGAAATTTCTTTGTCTTTCAGCAGGCGTTTGAAATCATTGTTGGCATCGCGGCGCACATTGCGGATGGCCACGCGGCCTTCTTCGGCTTCGGCGCGCACCACTTTGATCAAGTCGCGGCGGCGCTCTTCGGTGAGCATGGGCATGGGCACGCGGATCAAATCGCCCATAGAAGAGGGATTGAGGCCGAGATTGGAATCGCGGATGGCTTTTTCAATTGCGCCGGCCATATTGCTCTCAAACGGCTTCACGCCGATGGTGCGCGCATCAATCAGGGTAACGTTGGCCACTTGGCTCACCGGCACGGGGCTGCCGTAATATTCCACGTCAACCTGATCGAGCAGGCCGGTGTGGGCGCGGCCGGTGCGCACTTTGGCAAGGTTTTCTTTCAACACTTCCAGCGAGCGCTGCATTTTGCTGTCGGCAGATTTTTGAATATCGTTAATCATAGGGCGGTTTCTTCCAGACTAATCGTTTATCGGTAAATAGGTTTGGGATCTGCTCGCATTTTATCTGCGGGTGAGATTTTGAACATTATATAGAGGCAAAATATCAACAGATCCACAGGCCGTCTGAAACGTTTCAGACGGCCTGAAGCTCAGTAAAGCCGCATAGTACCGTGGATGCGGGCGGCTGACAATGAATTTCACACAGGCGAAAGATGCAGCTGCCGCACGGCATCAGGCTTAATAATGCACCAGCGTGCCTTCGTCTTCGCCCACCACCACACGCTTGAGCGCGCCTTCTTTGGCGATGCCGAACACCACGATATTGAGCTTTTGCTCGCGACAAAGGGCAAACGCGGTGGCATCCATCACTTTCAGGTTTTTACTCAGGGCTTCATCAAAGGTGATGGTTTGATAGCGGGTGGCGGAGGGGTCTTTTTTCGGGTCGGCGGTGTACACACCGTCGACATTGGTGGCTTTGAGCATAATGTCGCAATTCATTTCCGCACCGCGCAGCGAGGCGGCGGTGTCGGTGGTGAAGAAGGGGTTGCCCGTGCCGGCGGCGAAAATCACCACTTTGCCCTCTTCCAGATATTGAATCGCTTTCGGACGCGCATAAGTTTCGGCGATTTGCTGCATGCTCAGCGCCGATTGCACGCGCGCTTTGATGCCCAGCGATTCAAAGGCGTCTTTCAATGCCAACGCATTCATCACAGTGGCCATCATGCCCATATAATCGGCGGTGGCTCTGTCCATGCCTTGCGCCTGTGTGGCCACGCCGCGGAAAATATTGCCGCCGCCGATCACCACGCCCACCTGCACGCCCATGTCCACCACTTCTTTCACCTGGCCGACAATCTGCATAATGGTGTCGCGGTTAATGCCGAAGGCATCTTTGCCCATCAGCGCTTCGCCGGAAAGTTTCAATAAAACGCGTTTGTATTTGGTTTGCTGTGTCATGGAATACCTTTGCTTTCGTTGCGGTTGGCTGATGCAGGCCGTCTGAAGCTTTCAGACGGCCTATCGTAAAATCATTAAATGTGCCGTGTGTTGACGATGGGATAAAACGGCAAATGCGGGTTATTGTACGCCGCCTTTGGGTTAAAGATTGCTAATCTTGCCGAACGGCCGCCGCATATAGCAGATGGCCGGCTTGAGCCCGCCATTCATCCCTTTACCCTCAAAAAAAAGCACCCCGATTCAAAACTGAATCTGAGTGCTTTTTTTCACGGGGTATTACACCTTGGCGGCAGCGGCCACTTCGGCTGCATAATCCACCACGGCTTTTTCGATGCCGTCGCCCACTTTATAGCGCACAAAATGCACCACTTCGGCATTATTCTCTTTCAGGAATTGCGCCACGGTTTGGTCGGGATTGATCACAAATGCTTGGCCGTTGAGGGTGATTTCAGCCAGATATTTGTTGATGCGGCCATCTACCATTTTGGCCACGATTTCGGCAGGTTTGCCCGAAGCGTTGGCCTGCTCGGTGTAGATGTGGCGCTCTTTTTCAATCAGCTCTTGGTCAACCTGGTCGGCAGACACGCATTGCGGCTTGGCGGCCACGATGTGCATGCCCACTTTGCGGGCCACGTCTTCCGCGCCTTTGAATTCAACCAACACGCCTTCGCCGGCGGCAGCGCCGTGGATGTAGGCGGTCAAGTTGTTGGCGGTTTCGATGCGCTCGAAACGGCGCACGCTGATGTTTTCGCCCAATTTGGCAATCACGGCTTTGCGCACGGCTTCAACGGTTTCGCCATCGGCGGTTTTCACTTCGCCCAAAGCGGCCACATCGGCAGGGTTGCCGGCCACCACGGCTTGCGCTGCGGCTTGGGCAAAGGCCAGAAAGCTTTCGTCTTTGGCCACAAAGTCGGTTTCGCAGTTTACTTCAACCAATGCGCCCACATTGCCTTCGATGGCATAAGCCAGCACGCCTTCGGCGGCGGTGCGGCCGGCCAATTTGCCGGCTTTGGCGCCGGATTTGATGCGCAGGATTTCTTCGGCTTTTTCCATGTTGCCATCGGCTTCAACCAGGGCTTTTTTGCATTCCATCATGCCCAGGCCGGTGGCGGCGCGCAGGTCGCCCACCATTTTTGCGGTAATTGCAGACATTTTCACTCCTAAGATATTGTCGGCATGCGGCGGTGCGCCGCATGAAAAATAGGGAAACAGGCCGTCTGAAAAGGTTTCAACACAGCCTGAAAAAAGGGGCTGCTGCCCCTTGATTGCCTTATTCGGCAGTTTGTTCAGCAGCTTGGGCAGCTTGAACGGTTTCTTGCAGCGATTGGTTTTTGCCTTCCAACACCGCATCGGCGATGCCGCGGCAGTAGAGACGGATGGCTTTGGCTGAATCGTCGTTGCCCGGAATCACGTATTTCACGCCGTCGGGGCTGTTGTTGGTGTCCACCACGGCAATCACGGGGATGCCCAGTTTTTCGGCTTCAACCAAAGTGCCTTTTTGGTAACCGGTGTCGATTACGAAAATCGCGTCCGGCAGGCCTTTCATTTCTTTAATACCGCCCAGCGAGCGCTCCAGTTTTTCCACATCGCGCTGCATGTCGAGGATTTCTTTTTTGTTGAAGCCGCTCTCGTCAGCGTTTTCCAGAATGGCAGATTTCTCTTCCAAGCGCTTGATGGATTGCTTAACGGTTTTGTAGTTGGTGAGCATACCGCCCAACCAGCGGTGATCAACAAAAGGCATGCCGGCGCGGCTGGCTTCTTCGCGGATGATTTCGCGGGCTTGGCGTTTGGTGCCCACAAACAATACGGTGCCTTTATTGGCAACCAAGCGGCGAACCACGTCTTGCGCTTCTTGAAACAGCGGCAGGGTTTTTTCCAGGTTGACGATATGGATTTTGTTGCGCGCGCCGAAAATGTATTGCTCCATTTTCGGGTTCCAGTAGCGGGTTTGATGGCCGAAGTGTACGCCGGCTTCCAGCATTTGACGCATGGTAACTTGTGACATTTTGTTTCCTTAAAGGGTTAAAGCAGACACTCAAGCGCATAGAACTTATTGATTCATAAGCACCCTTTGGCGCCAAGTGCGAGCGTTTCGATAAATAAAAAGGCTTTCAAAAAATGAAAGCTGCGGCATTATATAAGATATCCGGGCGCGTGAAAAGCTTTATTCTGCATCTTCCGCTTGCTTTTCCTGCGCCCGCAGCCGCCGGTTGCGCCGCCGCGTTTTCACCACCCAAAACACAAACAGGCTGGGCAGCACCGACCAAAACACCAGATAAATCAGCGCCCGCGCCACGCTGGGCTGCGCGGCGGCAAACATCACGGTAACGAATAAATAGCCGATGGCGATGATGTGCCACATAGTTTCCCTTATTTTGATGAAGGTTTGATTTCAGAAGGTTTGATTTCAGACGGCCTGTCGGCATTATCCGCTGCCCCCGCCCTTCGGACAAGGCATGCACAGCATAGACTTGCCCGAAGCAGCAGGCTAAACTTGAAGCCCGAGCCACCACACGGCAAGCGGCCTGCCGCCTTGCCGCCCTCTGCCTGATGGATATTCCTACCGACAAATCCGCCCTGCGCCGCACCTTGCGCCGCGCACGCCAACAGCTCGGCCGCGATGAGCGCCGACGCGCCACGCGCCGCATCCAGCGCCATTTGTTCCGCCACATCAAACGCGGCGCGCGCATCGGCGTGTATTGGCCCATCGGCAGCGAATTGCGGCTCGATGATTTTATTCAAACGGCCTTGCAACGCGGCGCGCGCGTTTATCTGCCTTATATCGAGCCGGGCAGGCTCAGATTATGGTTTACGCCTTATTGCGCCGATGCCGCGCAGGCCGAACGTGCGCGTGGCCGTCTGAAAATACCGCAATTTCACGGTGAAAAAATCCGCGCCCACCGCCTCAACACGCTGCTGCTGCCCTTGGTGGGCATCGACAACGAAGGCTACCGGCTCGGCCAAGGCGGCGGCTATTATGATGCCTCGCTCGCCGCCACCCGCCACCGCTTGCAGCCGCACAAAATCGGCGTGGGTTTTGCCTGCCAGCGCCACAACGGCAGGCTGCCGCGCGAAGCACACGATATGCGGCTCGATGGCTTTGTGTGCGAACACGGTTGGCGCCGTTTTTAGGGTCTGCCCACTTTTCATCTGCGCGTCAGATTTTGAGCGCAAAAGTGCGTTTGCAAGGCGGAAAACGCAGCGGGCACACTTTATGAACCAAAAGATTGCCGCGAGATTAGGTTGTGAACGGCTCCAGTGCCGACGTTTTCAGACGACCATATCCCAACATCAAGCAGGCCGTCTGAAACGGTTTGCCTATTTTTACCAAGGCTTTCGCTTTAATTTGCGCCATTTCGCGCCATTTAAGCGCCGTTACTTTAATCCATGCAAAAGGAAAATCCATGCAATCGGTTGTTTCTTACGCCGCGTCTTATCCGCACACCTGCAACAAGGCGCTTTATGTGGCCATGGCGCTTTTGTTCGGCTCGTTTGGTGTGCATAAATTCTGCGCCGGCCGCGTGTGGATGGGCATTATTTATTTTCTGTTCAGCTGGACGTTTATCCCCGGCGTGATCGGCATCATCGAGGGCATTTTGGCGGCTTTCAAACCCACAGATTCATTGGGCGCGATTGTGGTTTGATGCACAATTCGCAAGCATAAAAAAGGCCGTCTGAACGATTTATGTTTCAGACGGCCTTTGGTTTTCACCGCAAATCGGCTTCACTCAGCGGTTGAGATACGGCATCGGATTCACCGCTTTGCCGTTGATGCGCACTTCGAAATGCAGCTTTACGCGATCGCTGTCGCTGCTGCCCATGGTGGCGATGGTTTGGCCGGCGCGCACGGCTTGGTCTTTTTGCACATGCAGCGCGTCGTTGTGTGCATAAGCGGTGAGCGTGCTGCTGTTGTGGTTGATTAAAATCAGCTTGCCATAGCCGCGCACGCCCTCGCCCACATAAAGCACTTTGCCCGCGGCCGCCGCCTTCACCGGCTCGCCGCGCGTGCCGCCGATGTCGATGCCTTTATTGGTGGTGCCGTTGTAGTTGGCGATAATATTGCGGCTGCCCTCTGCCACCGGCCATTGCATATTCAAACGATTCACCGGCGCTACGGTGGTGGCTGTGCGGCTGCCGCTGCTGCTCGTGCTGCGACTGGCGCTGCTACTGCTGCCGCTGCGCACACGCAATACCTGTCCCACTTCGATTTGCGAGGTGTCGCGCAGATTGTTCCAACGCGCCAGCGTGTTCACACTTTGACCGAAGCGCAGGCCGATGCGGTAGAGATTGTCGCCCGGCTGCACGCGGTAGTAGCCTTCGGGCACGGGGCCTGTGGATGCGCTGCCGGCGCAGGCGCTCAATATGCCCACGGCGGCGGCCAGCACAACGGCTTTCAAAGAAAAAACGGAATATTTCATGTTCATGAAGATAAGAATAACAAATCCTGACCCGTGTCCGACAGCCAAACGCCGCCGATTGCAGCAGCTTTACCTTTTTTTACGCCACACCCGGCGCGGCGGCGCGCGCACGATGCGCGGGCAATTTACCCGTTTTCACACCCGCCGCGCTTGAAAGCAGGCGCGGCGGGCATTATGTTTACGGCTCGAAATTCAAAAAAATAAAAGGATTAACCATTATGCGCTTTTTCGGTATCGGCTTTTTGGTGCTGATTTTTCTGAAATCATGTCTATCGTGTGGGTGGCCGACTGGCTGGGCGGCGGCATCACGCTGCTTTTGATGATTGTCAGCTTTATTGCCGGCGTGATGATGCTGCGCAACACCGGTTTGTCGGGCATTTTGCTCGCCGGCGCGGCCATGCGCAGCGGCGGCGAGGTGTCGATGTATCAGCTTTTATGGCCGATACGCTACACCGTGGCCGCATTATTGCTGATGAGCCCGGGCTTTGTGTCGCTGCTGATTGCGCTGATTCTGCTTTTGCCCATTAAAGGCCGGCCGATTGCCGAAACCGGCGGCATGTTTACCGCGCAAGGCACTTTCCGCCAGCCGCGCCGCAACGATGAGGGCGACATTATCGAGGGCGAATTTACGGTGGAGCCGGAGGAAAAACCGGCGCCGAAACAGCCCGACTATATCGAACACAAGCGCGATTAAATCATCCTGCCCGATTGAAACAGGCCGTCTGAAAAGTTTTCAGACGGCCTGTTTCCGTGTTCCAAACCATTACTCAAATCAATCGAGCTTGTGCACAAAATGGTGCGCACTGATTTCATAGCCGTTTTCAAAATAAAGCCGGTGCGCCTGGGTGCGATCGCTGCCCACATTGGAATCGATGTGAATCTGCTGAATGCCTGCCGCCTCGGCGATGCGGCGCACTTCTGCCAACAGGCGCGCGGCATAACCTTTGCCGCGGCTTTGCGGAATGGTGACCACATCATCGATATGGATATGGCGGCCGCTCACCAAATTGATTTCTTCACGGAAACCGCACACAGCCACGGCATTGGTTTTGCCTTCTTCGAAAATGCCCAGCAAACGGTAGCCTTGGCTGCGTTGCAGATTATTCACTTGCTCGACAAAGCGGTTGACATCAGTGAGCATGGGGCGCAGCACGCTCAATGCGCCAAACGCCACGGCCGTTTCACCGGCTTCAATCTCACGCAGCACGCTGCCGGCGGGCACGCCGGCCTCTTGGCGCGCGGCCTGCTCTTCGGCGCTCTGCTTCTCTTCAATCGCCTGCGCCAGCGACACTTTCGACTCGGCCGCCGCCTCAGCCTGCTCGCTGCGCTCATCCAATAGCGCTTTGCAATCCATTACGCGCAAATCATTGTCGGCAGCGAAATCCATCAAAAAGCGGAACATGGCCGGGTTGATTTCTTCGAGCTTTTTATCCACCGCCACACAGCGCACCTTATCCACCAGCATGGGCCGCACCCATTGGTGGTAGGCCAGCCGGTTGCCTTTGTCGAATGAAGACAAAATGCCGCACAAACGCTCGGCCCAATCGCTGGGGCGGAAGGTTTTGCCCTTGCTGGTGGTGCCGTGAATCACGATTTCATAAGGGTTGCAAACTAACATGAGCGCTTCTCTAAAGGTAAGGTTGAACGACTGAGCGCCCGGGCGATGGTGCGCAAACAGTTCTATATATCATATCAAAAATATCAAAACACAGGGCTGCACAATCGCATCAGAGCCGCCTGTGGCTGCACTGCCTGCGCCATGCGGCACGCCATATGCGCTTTGCCATATGCGCTTTGCCAGCATTTCTCAGGCAACGGCCGCTTGAATCAGCCGAATTATACCCGATGCCGCGCCTGCTCCAAAATATTGTGCAGCCTGCGGCTTTTGGCTGTTGCTTTATTTCATTTTAAAAATTTCCCCACATTCATCGCCGGCTATTTTCAAGTGGCCATGCCGCTATTTTCGCGCCAATCAGGCCGTCTGAAAACCAATTTTCTCAATAAAATATCAACATTTTATTATTTTTAAGAATAAATTGGCTTGCATCAAGCATGGGAAATAAATTTACAGACAAGGCCGGCGGAATTTAACGCAGATTGCTGCTAATTTAATTTTTACCCTACCAAATTGTCAACAATCCTATTGCGAACCGGTGGCTTTATCAGTAAGGTTGAGCCTGTGCATTTTTTAATCGATTGTTGACATTCCAAAAAGGAAGCATCATGAAAAAAGTAACCGCCATGATTAAGCCGTTTAAGCTCGATGATGTTCGCGAAGCTTTGAGCGACATAGGTATTCAAGGGATGACCGTTACCGAGGTAAAAGGCTTCGGCCGCCAAAAAGGCCACACCGAAGTGTATCGTGGCGCTGAATATGCCGTCGATTTTTTGCCGAAAATCCAGATTGACATCGTGCTCTCCGATGATCAGATCGAGCGCGTGATTGAGGTGATTATCGAAACAGCGCGCACCGGAAAAGTGGGCGACGGTAAAATTTTCATCAGTCCGGTTGACCAGGTTATCCGCATCCGCACCGGCGAAACCGGCGATGTTGCCGTGTAACTTAATTTCAAAAATACAAGAAAAGGAAAACCGCGATGAAAAATATCCAACGCCTGTTCAGCGCCGCATTTCTGATTATGCCGGCCGCCGCTATGGCCGCCGGCACCGATGATTGGTGGAAACCTTTGAGCGCAATCAACTCGGGCGATACGGCCTGGGTGATGACCTCTGCCGCGCTGGTTTTGTTTATGACGCTGCCGGGCCTCGCGCTCTTTTACGGCGGCATGGTGCGCAAGAAAAACCTGCTCTCCACTATGATGCACAGCTTTTCTGCCGCCGCCTTGGTGAGCGTGTTGTGGATGGCAATCGGCTATTCGCTCGCCTTCACACCCGGCAATGCCTTTATCGGCGGCCTCGACCGTGTGTTTTTAAGCGGCATGGGGCTGGATTTGCACAAAAAAATCGGCACGGTGTCGCCTAATGCGGGCAGCATTCCCGAAACGGTGTTTATGTTTTTCCAAATGACATTTGCCATTATTTCCACCGCCATCATCACCGGCGCCTTTGCCGAGCGCATGAAATATTCGGCCATGATGCTTTTTTCGGGCTTGTGGGTGCTGCTGGTGTATGTGCCCACCGCGCATTGGGTGTGGGGCGGCGGCTTTATGGGTGAAGGCGGCGTGCTCGATTATGCCGGCGGCACCGTGGTGCACATCAACGCCGGTGTGGCCGGGCTGGTGGCGGCCATTGTGCTGGGCAAACGCATCGGCTACGGCAAAGAAGCCATGCCGCCGCACAATATGGCGCTCACCTTGATGGGCGCGGCCATGCTGTGGGTGGGCTGGTTCGGCTTTAACGCAGGCTCTGCGGTGGCGGCCGATGCTTCTGCCGGCATGGCCATGGCAGTTACTCAAATCGCTGCCGCCGCTGCCGCACTCACTTGGCTGGCGTGCGAAAAAATTTCCGGCCACCGCCCTTCCGCCTTGGGCTTAGCTTCAGGCGCGGTGGCGGGCTTGGTGGGCATCACCCCGGCAGCCGGCTTTGTGGGCCCGCAAGGTGCGCTGGCCATCGGCGTGCTCACGGCTGCGGGCGCATTCTGGGCTTCGGTGATTCTGAAGCGCAAACTGGGCTACGATGATTCGCTCGATGCGTTCGGCATTCACGGCTTCGGCGGCCTCATCGGCGCGATTCTCACCGGCATTTTTTTCAGCAACCAGATTTTCGGCGGCGATGCCACCGTGGGCGCGCAATTGTTTACCCAGGTGAAAGATGCGCTTACCACCGTGGTGTATAGCGGTGTGGCCACTTTTGTGATTTTGAAAGCGGTGTCGGCCATTTGCGGCGGCTTGCGTGTGGAAAAAGATGTGGAACGCGAAGGGCTTGATTTGAATGTGCACGGCGAGCGCGTGGAATAAGCCCGGCTCGGATAAATCAGCGCAATGAAGAAAATCATCAAAAGGCCGTCTGAAACTTTTTCAGACGGCCTTTTGATGATAAATTAAATGATAATACCAATTCGAAAAAATAACCTTGCAAAATAAAAGCAGTTCGGCGGCATCATCCGCGTAGGTCGGATTCTTGAATCCGACGTTTGGCCAACGGCCAAAGCGATGTGCGTGCCTTGTTCTGCGAACAAGTGTCGGATTCGAGAATCCGACCTACAGGCTGCCTGTTTGTATATTATTTTTTCGAATTGGTATAAAACATTGTTTATTAATATAAAAATCAATCTTCATCAGAAATAGATTGAATTGCCAAACCCAACGTTTCAGACGGCCTGCGGGCTTTTGTGATTTTGAAAGCGGTGTCGGCCATTTGCGGCGGCTTGCGTGTGGAAAAAGATGTGGAACGCGAAGGGCTTGATTTGAATGTGCACGGCGAGCGCGTGGAATAATACCAATCCAAAAAAGTAACCTAACTTCGTTGTCTCGCCTTGTTAGCTTACTTTTTTGAATGGGTAGAAGCCCGGCTCGGATCAATCAGCGCAATAAAGAAAATCATCAAAAGGCCGTCTGAAACTTTTTCAGACGGCCTTTTGATGATGAATGAAATGATAAAGGCTTGTTTTTTTTAAACTAAACATCAATCTTCATCGGTGTCAAAAGCATTATCGGCCACAAAAGGCGTGGGCAGCTCATTGGGGGTGTAGTCCATAATCTCGCGCAGCGCTTGAAACAGCGCGCGGAAATTTTTCGGCGGCTTGCCCAGCTCGCGCTCTTTGCGGGTGTTGCGGATTAAGGTGCGCAAAGCGCCGGCGTCGGCTTGCGGATATTCGGCGATAAAGGCAGTGAGCGCGTCATCATGCTCAATCAAGCGCTCGCGCGCCTGCTCGATGCGCTGCATCAAGGCGTTGTGGGCGGTGTTGTCGCCGCGCAGCTTGGCCAGATAGGCTTCGATCGGGGCGGGGTCGATGTCGCGCATCAGGCGGCCGATGTATTGAGTTTGGCGCTTGAGCGCGCCATTGGCGGTGATTTTTTTGTGCGCCAGCAGCGCTTCGAGCAAATCTTCGGGCAGGCCGATTTTTTTCAGCGTGTCGGCCGATAGGCGGGTGAGCTGCACGCCCAAATCCTGCAAATCGTTCATCTGCTTTTTCATGCGGGTTTTGCTCACCCATTCTTGCGGATTTTGTTCGCTCATATTGATATTCCGTTGGAGTGATGGCGCTTATTTTAACACAGCAAGCCTGATATTTTTGAGGCCGTCTGAAAGCTTTTTCAGACGGCCTCAAGCTTTGTTTGCGGGCATTTATTTGATTTTCACCACAATCTTGCCCTTGGCGCGCCCGCTCTGGGCATAATCGAGCGCTTGTTGGGCTTGGGCAAAGGGAAACACGCGATCGAGAACCGGCACGATTTTGCCCGTTTCAATCAAGGTTGTGATGCGGCGCAATTGCTCGCCGCTGGGGTGCATAAACAAAAAGCGGTAAGCCGCCCCGCTTTGGTGCGCCCGGCGGGTGATTTTGGCCGAAGCCAGGCTCAGCAGCAGGGTTTTGAACATACCCAGCCCGTTTTCGCGGGCAAAACGGCCATCGGGTATGCCCGACACCGACACCACCATGCCGCCGGGCTTCAGCACTTGAAAAGATTGCAACAGCGCTTCTCCGCCCAAGGTGTCGAGCACGGCATCATAATCATGCAGCACTTGGGCGAAATTTTCGAGATGGTAATTGATGATGCGGTCTGCACCCAGCGACTGCACCAACGGCGCACCCGCTTCGCCGGCAGTGGTGGCCACATAAGCGCCCATGCTTTTGGCCAGCTGAATGGCAAACGTGCCCACGCCGCCGGCGCCGGCCTGAATCAGAATTTTCTGCCCCGCCTGCAAATGCATCAAATCGTGCAAAGCCTGATAAGCGGTGAGCCCCACCAGCGGCACCGATGCGGCTTCTTCAAATGAAAGGTTGGCAGGCTTGGGGGCGATGTCGTCTTCATGCGCCGCGATAAATTGGGCAAAGGTGCCGATATTGCTTTTGCGCGGCCGCCCGTAAACCGCGTCGCCCACTTTGAAGCGCTGCACTTTGCTGCCCACGGCGCGCACCACGCCGGCAAAATCGTTGCCCAAAATCAGCGGCATATCGAAATGCAGCAGCAATTTGAGCTTGCCGTCGCGGATTTTGAAATCCACCGGATTCACGCTGGCGGCGTGGATTTCGGCCAAAATTTCGTGTTCGCCGATTGCGGGCACGGGCACATCAGCCAAGCGCAAGGGCTGTTGTTTACCGTAGCGCTCAATCAGCATGGCTTTCATGGTAGTCATGGCGAAGCTCCATCGAAAAAATAATTGGACAAAGATTATAACGCCGATAGCCACATTTTTGCCGCCGCCGCAGGAAAGCAGTTAAAATAAGCGCAATCACACGCTGGGAATATTCATGTTTAATCATCAGAAAAACGAGCTGGCCGCACTTTGCAAACAAGCGCTCCGGCTGGCCGAACAAGGCGGCGCCACCGCCGCCGAAGCCGATTTGAGCGAATCAGTGGGGCAAGATGTGCAGGTGCGGCTGGGCGAAATCGAGCAAATCGAATACCAGCAAGACAAATCGCTCGACATCACCGTGTATGTGGGGCAACGCAAAGGCCGCGCCAGCACCGCCGATTTTTCTCAGCAAGCCTTGGCCGACACCGTGCGCGCCGCGCTAGATATCGCCCGCTACACCGCCGCCGACGATTGCGCAGGATTAGCCGATGCCGAGCTGATGGCCACCGAATTCGGCGATTTGGACACCTATCACGAATGGCCGCTTTCCACCGAAGCGGCCATCGCCTTGGCGCAACAATGCGAGCAAGCCGCGCTTGACGCCGATGCGCGCATTGAAAATTCAGAAGGCGCCGGCGTGCATGCCGGCCATTACCAATATGTGTATGGCAACAGCCACGGCTTTTTGCACCACGCGCAAGGCTCACGCCACAGCATGTCGTGCAGCGTGGTGGCCGCAGATGATGGCGGCATGCAGCGCGATTATTGGTATGACCTCGCCCGCAGCCACACCGATTTAGACACGCCCGAAGCCATCGGCCGCACCGCCGCCGAGCGCACCGTGCGCCGCTTGGGCGGCAGAAGCCTGCCCACCGGCAATTATCCGGTGCTGTTTGACGCCACCGTGGCCGGCGGCCTGATCGGCCATTTGGTCGGCGGCCTCTCCGGCGGCGCACTCTATCGGCAAAGCAGCTTTCTAACCGACAGCCTCGGCACGCAGATTCTGCCCGAATTTCTACATTTGCGCGAAGAGCCGCATATCGCGCGCGCGCTGGGCAGCACTTATTTCGATGCCGAAGGCGTGGCCACCGCACCGCGCTTTGTGATTGAAGGCGGCCGCGTGCAAGGCTATTTTCTCAGCAGCTACAGCGCCCGCAAGCTCGGCATGCGCACCACCGCCAACGCCGGCGGCGCCCACAACCTGCACCTCAACCACACCTGCGCCACCCAGGCCGATTTGCTGCGGCAAATGGGCAGCGGCCTTTTGGTTACAGAATTGATGGGGCAAGGCGTAAACATGCTCACCGGCGATTATTCACGCGGCGCGGCCGGCTTTTGGGTGGAAAACGGCGTGATCGCTTATCCGGTGCAAGAAATCACCATCGCCGGCCGCTTGCAGGATATGTATCGCCATATCGCCGGCGTGGCCGATGATGCGCTCAAACGCTCGGCGCACAAAGTGGGCTCGGTGCTGGTGGAAGAAATGACCGTGGCCGGCGCTTGAGCGCGGGTTTGCCATCATTTAAAGAAAAAAAGGCCGTCTGAAAAAGTTTTCAGACGGCCTGAAACTTTTGCAAAACCCAATATCTGACGCAGCCGCGCAGGCGGATGCCCGGTGCAAAGCAGCGCTTTGCTTGCCTCACATATTTCACAAAATAATAAATTCTATAGTGGAATGAATGAAAAACTTATACAACCTATAGAAACGGCAATTAAAAATTGAAACTTTTATTTATTAAATTCTATTATTTTCAATAGGTTGTATTTTTAAAATCTTCAAGTTTTAATTGCCGGATCTGGATCTATAGCAAGTCACAGCGGCGTAGGTTGGGTTGCAAACCCAACGTTTCTTATGGTTTGCAGGTTTTGTTGGGTTTGCAACCCAACCTACCCGTTGTGGCACTTTTTTAAGTATTTCACTATATATTAAATCAAATACTTGATTATTCCGTATTGATGGTGGCTACCTGAGCGACAACTGAAACTGCGCTTCAGGCCGGGCTCCTGCCTACGCAGGAGCGACGGAAAAGGTATTTTTCAAAGGCCTCGGCCTTTCTTTAAATGCAGATCAAACTCTTGAATCCGATGCTTGTTCAAAAACAAGATGGCAACTGAAAGCTTGGTTTTCCATGCGTCAAGGCCGTCTGAATGTTCAAACGGCCTGCATCTTGTTGCGCCATCTTGTGCCAAATCAGATTTTCTTGCCGAAAAGCTGGCAGCAGGCGGGGCAAGCTTTTATACTGCCTGTTTCTTTGTTATTTTATTTCAGACGGCCTTGCCGCTAGGGTCTATTCACAATTCATCCGCGAGTAAGATTTTGAGCGCAAAAGCGTGGCTGCAAGGCGAAAAGCACAGCAAGGTTGAACACCTTGCGAGCATTTTCAACGCAGCAGGCGCGTTTTTGAGCCAAAAGATTGCCGCGTGATGAAATGTGAACAAACCCTAGGCAAAGCTGTGAACCGCTCAATTATGAATCTTTTCCGCAAAACCCTGTGGGGCATCGTGGGCTTATCGGTGCTCACCGCCATCGGCTCTTTTTTCTCGCAATATGTGCTGGGCTTAAACCCTTGCGTGCTGTGCATTTTGCAGCGGGTGTCGGTGATTGCGGTGGGCGTGGTGGCGCTCTTGGCCGCGTTTTCCGCCCAACGCAGCCGCGCCGGCCGCAGCATAAGCGCTTTGCTGGTAAGCATTCCTGCGCTGTATGGCGCGGGCGTGGCGGTGTATCAATTGTGGCTGCAAAGCCTGCCGCCGGGCATGGCGCCGGCTTGCGGCGCGCCCTGGACCTTCCGCCTGCGCGACTGGCCGCTGTTTGATTTATGGGAGCCGGTGGTGCGCGGCTTTGGCGATTGCGCCGTGCCCGATTATTTCCTCGGCGTGGCGCTGCCGGTGTGGAGCGTGCTTTATTTCGGCTTTGTGTTGCTGCTGGTGTGGGGCGTGTGGTGGAAAAGCCGCAAGCTCTAAGTAAATATCAAATATTATTGATGATAAGCCACAGGCCGTCTGAAACCTTTCAGACGGCCTGTGTTTTTTAAGCAAACTAAAACAATTTTTGCGAATCAAGCAAGAGCGTGACCGGGCCGTCGTTGCACAAATCGATTTGCATATGCGCTTGGAAGCGGCCGGTTTCCACGTTAAGGCCGTGGCGGCGCAGCAGCCCGGCCACGGTTTCGTATAAGGGCTCGGCCGCTTCAGGGCGGGCGGCTTGGCTCAATGAGGGGCGGCGGCCGTTGCGGGCATCGGCGTAAAGGGTGAATTGCGACACCAGCAGCACGGCGCCGCCGATGTCTTGCACGGAGCGGTTGAGTTTGCCGGCTTCATCTTCGAAAATGCGCAGACCGGCGATTTTGTCGGCGATATAGCGGGCATCGGCTTCGGTGTCGGCATGGCACACGCCCAGCAGCACCATCAGGCCGGCTTCGATTTGGCCGCTGCGCTCGCGGTTTTGGCCGGCCAGCACATCAACGTGGGCGCGGCTCACTTTTTGGATAACGGCACGCATTGGGTTTCCCAATAAAGAAAAGTAATGAAAGCGCCAGTGTAGGCAGCGGCGCGGGGTTTGGCAAGCCATTGGCATCGGCGGCGCGGCGGCGGTTTATCGTTGGGCAAAATCTGTTCATAATAGCGCTTGTGCGGCTTGGGTCTGAATGTTTGGCAAATGCTTTCAGACGGCCTGCATCATTGCTTTTGCTGCGGATTTACCGAATAGAAGGAGGCTCTGAACAACTCTGGTGCATGGATTTTGCCGGCATTTTGATGCGGGGCAAGGCGTTTTTTTGAAGCTATAGAGGTTCTATTTCCTCAAAATCCCAACGCGGCATGGCGTAAAAAGGGCGGTAAAAGCCGTTATCATGAGTGATTCAGAGCCTCCATAAATCAGGCCGTCTGAAAACGGCACGGTTTTCATGGAATAAACACAATGAAATCTTCTTTTTCAAACGCGGGCCGGCGCTTCGGCCGAAAGCTGGCGCACAAGCTGGTGCAAACGCAGCGTTTGTCGCGCAAAACGGCGGCATTTGCTTTTTTGCTGGCCGGTGCGGCGCTGGTGGCGCTCACTTCGCTGGTGTTTGCCAAAATGGCCGATTGGGCGTTGGAGCAAAATGCACACTGGGTGCAGCAATATCCTTGGTATGCCTGGCTCGCGCTGCCTTTGGGGCTGCCGCTGATTGTGTGGCTCACGCGCCGTTTTGCGCCCTACACGTCGGGCAGCGGCATTCCGCAGGTGCTCGCTGCGCTCTCGCTGCCTTACGGGGCGCAGAAAACGCGGCTGGTGCAGCTGGGGCAAACGATGCTGAAAATTCCGCTCACGTTTTTGGGCATGCTCGCGGGGGCGTCGATCGGGCGCGAAGGGCCTTCGGTGCAGGTGGGCGCGGCGGTGATGCTGGCTTGGGGCTCGTGGTGCAAAAAACACAATCTGGCTTTTAAGGGCTTGCAGGAAAACGATTTGCTCGCCGCCGGTGCGGCGGGCGGCTTGGCGGCGGCGTTTAATGCGCCTTTGGCAGGGGTGGTGTTTGCGATTGAAGAGCTGGGGCGCGGGGTGATGCTGCGCTGGGAGCGGCAGATTTTTATCGGCGTGTTGGCTGCGGGCTTTATCCAGGTGGCGGTGCAGGGCAACAACCCTTATTTTTCGGGCTTTCACGGCGAGGCGCTGCCGAATATGCTGGTGTGGGTGTTGTTGTGTGCGCTGGTGTGCGGCGTGGCCGGCGGTTTGTTTGCCCGTTTTCTCTATAAAGGTGCGGTTTGGGCGGCGCCGGAGCGCTGGCGCAGCTGGATGCGGCGCCATCCGCTTTTGCTGGCGGGCATTATCGGCCTGTTGCTGGCGGCCATCGGCACGGTTTATCAGGGGCAGACTTTCGGCACCGGCTATCACGAGGCTTCGGGCGCGCTGCGGCGCATGTATGAAGCGCCGCCGGGCGTGGCGCTGGCCAAATGGGCGGCCACGGTGTTGTCTTATTGGGCGGGCATTCCCGGCGGCATTTTCACGCCGGCACTCAGCGTGGGCGCGATGATAGGCCAGCAGATTGCCCAATTTGCCAGCCTAGAAACCGGCGCCAATGTGTTGGTGCTGATCTGCATGGCGGCTTTTTTGGCGGCAGCCACCCAATCGCCGCTCACTGCCAGTGTGATTGTGATGGAGATGACCGGCGGGCAGAATTTGTTGTTTTGGCTCTTGATTGGTGCTATTTTTGCATCTCAGGTGTCGCGCCAATTTTCACCCAAGCCGTTTTACCATGCGGCGGCGGCGCGCTTTCGGCAGCGGGTGCAGGAAGAATATGCGGAGCAGGCCAAGCTTGCCCGCGCAGAGAAAAAGGAGCAGTAAATGGCAGTGAATTTGCGAGAAAAAGAAGCGGCGGAAATTTTAACTGTGGACGGCGCACAGGTGTTTATCGGCCAGGCCGGTGTGAAAAAGCCCGACCACAACGATTTAACGCTGATTGTGCTCAACAAGGCCAACAGCGTGGGCGCGGTGTTTACCCAAAACCGCTTCTGCGCCGCGCCGGTGCACATTGCCAAACAGCATTTAACCAATGAAAACGGCATCCGCGCGCTGGTGATCAACACGGGCAACGCCAATGCCGGCACCGGCGCACAAGGCCGCGAAGATGCGCTGGCGGTGTGCGAAGCCGTGGCCGCGCAAGTGGGCTGCGACATCGAGCAGGTGCTGCCCTTTTCCACCGGCGTGATTCTCGAGCCCTTGCCGGCGCAAAAAATCATCCGCGCCCTGCCCGGCGTGAAAGCCGCGCATTGGAGCGATGCCGCCCGCGCCATCATGACCACCGACACCGTGCCCAAAGCCGCCAGCCGCGAGGCCAAAATCGGCCAAAACCACACCGTGCGCGCCACCGGCATTGCCAAAGGCGCCGGCATGATTCACCCGAATATGGCCACCATGCTCGGCTTTATCGTTACCGATGCCAAAGTGTCGCAGCCGGTGCTGCAAATGATCACGCAGGAAATCGCCGATTTATCGTTTAACAGCATCACCGTAGACGGCGACACCAGCACCAACGACAGCTTCGTGGTAGTGGCCACCGGCAAAAGCGGCCAAAACGAAATCGACAATATTGCCGACCCGCGCTATGAACAGCTCAAAGCCATGCTCGGCAGCCTCGCGCTCGAACTGGCGCAGGCCATTGTGCGCGATGGCGAAGGCGCCACCAAATTCATCACCATCCAAGTGGAAAATGCCGAGAGCCGCGCCGAAGCACGCCAAGTGGCCTATGCCATCGCCCACTCGCCGCTGGTGAAAACCGCCTTTTTCGCCAGCGACCCCAATCTCGGCCGCATTCTCGCCGCCATCGGCTACTCGGGCGTGCCGCATCTGGACACCGACAAAGTGCGCCTTTACCTGGGCGATGTGCTGGTGGCCGAGCACGGCGGCCGCGCCGCGAGCTACACCGAAGCCGCCGGCCAGGCCGTGATGGCGCCCGCCGAAATCACCGTGCGCGTGGATTTGCAGCGCGGCAGCCACGGCGCCACCGTGTATACCTGCGATTTATCGAAAGAATATGTGGCGATTAATGCGGATTACCGCTCATAAGCCATAAATCGGCAAACCCACCGACAGGCCGTCTGAAAGCTTTCAGACGGCCTGTTTCATTATCGGGCGGCAAAACCTGCCGAATCATTGCCAAACATAAAACCCTGAATGACACACCTTAACCAAGCCCTACAAAACCATTGCAGAGCATTTACTTTAAATATAATATTGCCATGCGGTTTGCAATAACGTATCGGCATTAAAAACATAAACTTACCTCTGAAATTATTGCTATCGGGAGAAACCAAATGAAACCATTAAACTTACTCGCATCCTGCCTTGCCGCCTTATCGCTGGCCGCCTGCTCCAGCTCTGGCAGCAGCAGCCCCGGCGTTGCCGGCAATGCCAACCCGGGCACGGGCGGCGGCAATATCGGCACATCACCCGGTGGTGGCGGCAACGGCAACGGCAACACCACTCCGACCAATCCCGGCAACGGCAGCGGCAACGACATCCCCACCGGCCCCGGTGCCGGCAATGCCAATCCGGGCACGGGCGGCGGCAATATCGGCACTTCGCCGACTGATGGCGGCAATGGCTCTACCACCCCGACCAACCCCGGCAACGGCAATGGCAACGACATCCCCACTGGCCCCGGTGCCGGCAATGCCAATCCGGGCACGGGCGGCGGCAATATCGGCACTTCGCCGACTGATGGCGGCAATGGCTCTACCACCCCGACCAACCCCGGCAACGGCAATGGCAACGACATCCCCACTGGCCCCGGTGCCGGCAATGCCAATCCGACACCAACCGATCCCACACCCGCACCCGATCCGGATCTTTCCGATGTGCAGGGCAATTTGTTGCGCACACTTGTCGACAAGGAATGGGAGAGTGTGGAATCCTCCGATGTAAAATATGAGCAGCGCCACAAACCCCTGCAATCCGACAACATCAACACCGTGCTGCTTGACGGCGAAAAAATCACGCTGATTCCCGCCTGCTATTTCAGCGGACAAGGCTGTGTTGCCGGCATGGCCGGGCCGGATTATAGGCGCATTGATCCCAAAGATGATGAAAATAAAGCGGTCACCGACCACAGCAAAATGTATTACAACTGGCGGCGCAACCGCGATGGCGAGCCTATTCAAAAAACCGTGGCGAGCAAACATTTAAACTATGCGCGCTATGGTTGGGTGTATTTTTATCCGCCGGATGATGATCGCGATTATGTCGGCAGAGAATACTTTTTCGCCCACGGCCAACCCACCGAACTGGCCGGGAAAGACGCTATGCCGGTTGAAGGCAAGGCTGTTTATCGCGGCTATGCTTTGGTTTCTTATGGCTCATCCCCGACTTCCTTTGCACCGAGCCGCTATGATGCCCGCTTTAACGTGGATTTCGGCGCCAAAACCCTTTCCGGCAATTTGAAAGCGGATAAAGAAGACTATATGTCGTCGGTGGAATTCAAAGCCAAGATCAACGGCAACACCTTCAGCGGAGACACAGCTTATTTTGATAAATCAAGCAATTACAATGTAGGCGTATATACAGAAGGTGGTTTTTACGGCCCGCAGGCACAAGAGCTTTCAGGCGTGTTCAGCGGCCGAGCAGCAGGAATATGGGATTTCCCCACCTTTAAGGGCAGCTTCGGCGCCAGCAAGCAATAATCCCGCATCATCACACAGGCCGTCTGAAAGCTTTTCAGACGGCCTGCTTTTACTGTGCTTGTCAGCCGGCGGCGCAATCCGCTATATTAAGGAGGCTCTGATACCCATTCAAAAAATAATATACAAACAGGCAGCCTGTAGGTCGGATTCTCGAATCCGACACTTGTTCGCAGAACAAGGCACGCACATCGCTTTGGCCGTTGGCCAAATGTCGGATTCAAGAATCCGACCTACGCGGATGATGTTGCCGAACTGCTTTTATTTTGTAAGGTTATTTTTTAGAATGGGTATGAAACCATAAAAACCATTTGGCAAAGTGAGAAAATATGAACCGTTTAACCCCCGACAACACCGTGTGCATCGTGGTAGATATCCAAGAGCGGCTGGTGCCTGCGCTGCATCATGCCGATGCGGCTATCGAGCGCAGCCGTGTGTTGCTGCAAGGCTTGCAGGCGCTGGATGTGCCGATTGTGATTACCGAGCAATATCCCAAAGGCTTAGGCCACACCGTGGCAGCCATCAAACTTTTGTTGGGCGATGCGGTGCCGCTGTTTGAAAAAACGCGCTTTTCCGCCCTTACCGATGAAGTGGCCGCCGAAATCAAGCGCCTAGGTGCGCAAAATGTGATTTTGGTGGGCGCTGAAGCACATGTGTGCATGCTGCAAACGGTGCTGGATTTGCGCGCGGAAGGCTTGGGCGTGTATGTGGCGCAAGAATGCACCACTTCGCGCGACCCGGCCAACAAAGCCAATGCGCTGGCGCAAATGGCGGCGGCGGGTGCGGTGGTGTCGAATGTGGAAAGCGTGCTGTTTCAATTGCTGGCCGATGCCAAACACCCCGCTTTTAAAACCGTGTCGAAATTGATTCAATAAGCCCGCAGGCCGTCTGAAAATCTTTCAGACGGCCTGTGTTGTGCAGGAAAAACCATGCATCCCTACACCATAAACCGCGCCCAAGCGCACGATTTGGCCGCCATCGTCGAGATTTACAACAGCACGGTGGCCAGCCGCCAATCAACCGCCGATTTGAAGCCCGTGAGCGTGGCCGAGCGCCAAGCCTGGTTTGATGCCCACACCGGCGCGCGGCCTTTATATGTGCTGGGCAATGCCGATGGCGAAGTGCTCGCCTGGGGCTGCTTCAGCGATTATTACGCGCGCCCGGCCTACCACATCAGCGTGGAAATCAGCGTGTATGTGCGCCACGATATGCGCGGCGTGGGCGTGGGCAAAATCTTGCTGCAATATATGCTCGAGCAAGCGCCCTCGCTGGGCATACGCAATATTTTGGCGGTGATTTTCGGCCACAACCACGCCAGCATCCGCCTGTTTCACACGCTGGGCTTCCAAGAATGGGGCCGCCTGCCGCGGGTGTGCGATTTGGAAACACAGGAAGCGGATATTGTGATTTTGGGCAAACGAGTGGTGGCCTGAGCCGCGCAGATTAACCTTTTTGCCGGCAAACACAAGCGAGGCCGTCTGAAACCTTTCAGACGGCCTCGGCATATCATGCAATGATGGTATAACGAGGGTTTGCGGGTTTGAACCGCTGCTATAGTGGAATGCAAAAAAAAGTGACACAACGGGTAGGTTGGGTTGAAAACCCAACAAGCCACAGGCCGTCTGAAACGTTGGGTTTGGCAACCCAACCTACCTGTTATAGCGCGTAGCCTTTGTAGGTCGGATTCTCGAATCCGACATTTGGCCGCGAGGCCGAACATATAGTGGAGTGTAGGAAAAAGTGACACAACGGGTAGGTTGGGTTGAAAACCCAACAAGCCACAGGCCGTCTGAAACGTTGGGTTTATCAACCCAAGCTACCTGTTATAGTGCGTAGTTTTATATCACTTTTTCTTGCATTTCACTGTATGGCCTCCCCGCTCGGCGGCAGCCCGTCGCGGCGGGGCGCTTATCTTATTTCAGGGTTTGGTATAATATCCGCTTTTTTCACGCCTGATTTGCCATGCTCTCTTTTATCCGCCGCTATCTGCCCGCGCCCGAGCGCTTGGCCGTGCTTTTTCTCGGCATTGTGATTCCGCTTTTGATTGCCGGTGAAATTGCCGAAGAAGTGTTGGCGCAAGAGCGTTTTGCTTTCGAGCAGCCGCTGATGATGTGGGTGCACACCCATATCGGCCCGGCTTTCACGCCGCTTGCAGTGGCGCTGCACTATATCGGCAGCACGCCCGTGGCCGTGGTGCTCTCCATGCTTTTTGCCGCTTGGCATTACCTGCGCCGCCACCGCAGCTGGGCGGTGTTTATCCTGCTGGGCACGGCGCTGCCCACGGCGGTGATGTTTGTGGCCAAGCAGTTTTTCAATCGAGCGCGCCCCGAATTTTGGCCGCGCATTATCCAGGAAACCGGCGCATCGTTTCCCAGCGGCCACAGCACGTTTGCCGCCGCGCTGGCCACGGTGGTGGTGCTGGTTTATTGGCAATCGCCGCACCGCGGCCTGATTATCGCCGCCGCGGCCGCTTTTGCCCTGCTGATGGGTTTATCGCGCATTGTGCTGGGCGTGCATTATCCTACCGATGTGCTGGTGGGCTGGATCACCGGCATGAGCACCGTGCTGGGGCTGCATATTGTGATGTATCGGCGGCTGCCGCACGCGTGATGCCACCGGGCTTGCCGTCGGGAAAACAGGCCGTCTGAATCTTTTTTCAGACGGCCTGTTGCCATATTATGATATTATCAAACAGGCACCGATGAAGGTTGCCAACCATATTGAAATGCAAGAAAAAGTGGCACAAAACTGCACTCTACACAGCGCAGGTTGGGTTGGTAAACCAAGGTTTCAGACGGCTTGTAGATTTGTTGGGTTTACAACCCAACCTACCCGCTGTATCACTTTTTTATGCATTCCACCATATCACCAAGCAATCATCACTCAATTAAATCAAAGCCTTAACCAACCACCATGCCAATCATATCCACCCTTCCCCCTTTACACACCCCGCGCTGGCTGCGCGGCGGCAATATCGAAACCCTTTATGCCAAATCGCTGCAACCGACGCCGCCGGCTTATCGACGCGAGCTTTTGCCCGACAGCACCGGCCAAACGCTGGTGGCTTATGATTTTATCGACAGCCCCCGCGCCGATGCGCCGCTGCTGGTGCTGTTTCACGGTTTGGAAGGCAGCAGCCGCAGCCATTATGCCGCCGCGCTGATGCATGCGGTGGCCGCACACGGCTGGCACGGCGTGGTGGCGCATTTTCGCGGCTGCGGCGGCGTGGCCAACACCGCGCCGGTGTATTACCACTCGGGCGACAGCCGCGAAATCGAATTTATGCTGCAAACGCTGTCTGCGCGCTACAGCACGGTGTATGCCGCCGGCGTGTCGCTCGGCGGCAATGCGTTGGCCAAATATCTGGGCGAACAAGGCAGCCGCGCCCTGCCCCGCGCCGCGGCCGTGGTGTCGGCGCCGGTCGATCTCACCGCCGCCGGCACCCGTTTCGACAAAGGCGCCACCCGCCTGCTCTACACCCGCTATTTCCTCAACACGCTGATTCCCAAAGCGCGCGCGTTTGATTTCCACACCGAAGCGCTCAGCCGCTGCAAAACGCTGTCTGATTTCGACAACGCTTTCACCGCGCCGCTGCACGGCTTTCAAAATGCCGCCGACTATTACCGCCGCGCCTCCTGCAAACCGCTATTGGGCGCCATTGCCACGCCCACGCTGCTGCTCAATGCGGTGAACGACCCTTTCCTGCCGCCCGAAGCACTGCTCTCTGAAAAAGAAGTGTCCAAAGCCGTCACCCTGCTGCAACCGGCGCACGGCGGCCATGTCGGCTTTGTGAGCGGGCACGGGCGCGGCCATTTAAATTGGCTGCCGCAAACGCTGCTGGCTTATTTCGGTGCGGTGGGCGCGTAAACCACAGGCCGTCTGAAACTTTAGTTTCATGCGTACGATTACGCTGCGCTAATCGTACCTACGCGGTTTCAGACGGCCTCGGCATCATGTTTGCGTTTACAGCCGATTTCCCTATAATGCGCAAAACTTCAGCCAACAGGATTATTTGTGAACACCACCGACATCATCCACATTATCGGCACCGCCGCTTTTGCCGTGTCCGGCTATCTGGTGGGCGTGCGTAAGCGGCTGGATTTGCTCGGCGTGCTGATTGTGGCGCTGCTCACCGCCATCGGCGGCGGCATGATGCGCGATGTGCTGGTGGGGCGCGTGCCGCTGGTGTTCACCCAACATTCGGCCATCATCACCATCGCCCTCACGCTGGTGGCCGCTTGGCTTTTCAAGCTGCAAAACCAGCGCGGCAAAACGCTGGCGGCTTCTTTTTTGCTGGCCGATTCGCTCGGGCTGGTGGCTTTCACCATCACCGGCGCGCAAGTGGGGCTGATGTATGATTTAAACCTTTTCGGCGTGGTGATGCTGGGCTTTGTTACCGCCGTGGGCGGCGGCATTGTGCGCGACACATTGGTAAACGATATTCCGATGATTTTGCGCAAAGATTTTTACGGCACGGTGTCGGTGATTATCGGCCTGGCGCTTTATCTGCTCGATGCGGCCGGCTGGGTAAACCTTTTCACACTCAATATTCTGCTGTGGGGCGGCTACGCGCTCAGGCTGTGGGCGCACCGCGTGGCTTGGCGGCTGCCTCGGTTTTAAACACGCCCGCATGCGTTTGCATCAATATGATTGAAAACCGAAAGGCCGTCTGAACATTTTCTTTCAGACGGCCTGGTTGTCGAATGAAAAACGCGTGCGTGCCTGCGGCACACACCCTATGCGCCCGATGATTGGTTTTCGAGAACGCTTGTTTTTGAAAAATAAAAAAAACAATAGCTTATGCATTAAAAAGGCCGTTTGAAAGAAAATATTCAGACGGCCTCATGTTTTCCGGCAACCGGTTTACACCTCTGCCCATTGGCGCAATAAATTGTGATAAGTGCCGGTGAGCACCACCAGCGCTTCGGTGTCGCCATGCTCGGCGCGCAGGGTGGAGATGGCGCGATCCATATCGAAAAGCAGGGTGCGTTTTTCGTCGGAGGGTATCATCGATTGCGTCCAGAAAAAGCTGGCCAGCCGCTGCCCGCGCGTAACCGGCATCACACGGTGCAGGCTGGTGGCGGGATACACCACCATATCGCCGGCGGCCAGTTTCACGCTGTGGCTGCCGTAATTGTCTTCAATCACCAATTCGCCGCCATCGTATTCTTCGGGGGCGTTGAGAAAAAGCGTGCTCGACACATCCGTGCGCACCCATTGTTGGGTGAAAGGATCCATGCGCACGGCATTGTCGATGTGGTTGCCGAAATTCTGCCCTTCACGGTAGCAATTAATCAGCGGAGGAAACACGTTTTTCGGCAACACGGCAGAGAAGAATTCGCTGTTGCGCAACACGGCGTTTTTCACCATTTGCGACAAGGTCTGCGCCGCTTCGCTGTGCTGCGGCAGCTGCAAATTATTTTTCACCTGCCCCGATTGGCTGCCGGCGGTGATTTTGCCGTCAGCCCACGGCGCTTCGGCCAAAATGGTTTGCGCCTGTGCCAGCTCTTCGGCGCTGAATACGTTTTCGATATGCAATAACATAAGCGGCTCTCATTGTGATGAAAATGGTTTGAAGCAACCATGGTTCAATTTTCCGCCTGAAAATTAAACCATGGCAACTCATACCCATTCGAAAAAATAACCTAACTGCGTTGGCTCGCCTTGCCGCACTATTGATTCAGCAATTTAATATTGAACATTTTCAGATACCGGCAAACAAGCCTTTGGCTTGTTGCCCTCTCCCTAGCCCTCTCCCACGGGAGAGGGAACAGGTTTCTGCTGCGGGTAAGAGGATGTGAATATTCAATAATTAATTGCCGCATCTATAGGTGTACTGTCTTCGGCTCGCCGCCTTGTTATCTTATTTTTTCGAATGGGTATCATTCGGAAAAAGGCCGTCTGAAAGGTTTCAGACGGCCTTTTCACACGTTAAAACTTATAAGCAAATGTCACAATCGATGCGCGACGGTCGCCCGGAATCGCTTGCTGGCGGTGGCCGGTAGAGAAATATTTCTTGTCGAACAAATTGTTAACATTCAGCTGGGCGCGATAGCTGCGGGTTTCGTAATTGAGCATGGCATCCACGGCGGTGTAGGAAGGCAGTTTTTGCACCATCACCGGGTTGCCGCCGCGCGAAGGCATGTGGGTGTAGCGGTCGCCCACATAGCGCACGCCCAGGCCGGCATTCACGTTTTCAGTGATGCGGTAGTTGCCCCACACGTTGGCCGTGAATTTGGCGGCAGCCTCGGGGAAATAGCCGTCAAGCTGCGCCACGTTGGGGTTGCCGGCATCGGCGCTCATTTTGCCGTTGGCCCACACAAGGTTGCCGATTAAATTAAGTTTGTCGGTGATGCGGCCGGCCACTTCCATATCGAGGCCATACACTTTGATGTGGTCGATAAAGCCGGCATCGCGGTAGTATTGCTGGGTTTTTTTGGTGTGGAACAAGGCGGCGTTTACGGTAAGCGCGTCATCAAAAAAGGCGTGTTTGGTGCCCAATTCGATGGTGCGGGTTTCTTCCGGCTCGGCCACGAGCTGCGAGGGGTCGAGCGAGTCGTTTTGGCCGGTCACACGATAAGCCACGGGGGTCACGGCGGTGCTGTAGGTCAGGTAGGCATTATGGCCCTCCACCGGTGTCCAAATCACGCTGCCGTTATATGTCCACACATTGTCGGTGCGCGATGTTTTGCTGCCGCCGCCTGATGGCGCATTTTCGGTTTTGATGTGGTTGAAGCGCACTCCGGCAATGGCAGTCCACTGCGGCGTGATTTCCACAATATCGCTCACGCCCATGCCCACGGTGTGCGTGGTGAGCACGCTCGGATCTGGGTTGGTGCGCGTCCAGTAAAAGTTTTCCGTGGGCTTGCCGTGGTGGAAGCCAATGGGGTTGGTGGTGGGCGCGGGCGTGCCGTCGGCATTGAAAAAGCTATAAGTGTGGCTGAAGTTTTTGCGTTTTTCGCGCGTGAGCTCAGCATTCACCAACACATCATGTTTCAAGCGGCCGGTGTCGAATTTCATATTGAAATCGGTGTGGTTGGTCCACGTGTTGGCATCGTAATCCACCACTTTCACCGCATTGCCGCTCAGGCCGCGCGCGACCAAACCGTTGGCATTGAGCCGCGGCGGAATGCCCATCATGTCGTAGCGGGTGCGGCTGTAGCGCGTGGTGTTGCTGATTTTCATGTTTTCGTTGAATTGGTGATCCAGCTTGGCTGTGAAGGCATCGCGTTTGATGTCTTCAAAATCGGTGTTGTAGCCGAAAAATTGATCAATCGCCTCCACCGCTGCGGTGCGGGTGTTGGCACCGGTATTTACATAAGGCACGCCGAAATCGGGCACGTTGTTTTCATCATCGTGTTTGTAAGAGAGCTCCAATTGCGTGTCGCCCGTCATGCCGAAAATCACCGAAGGCGCAATGCCCCAGCGCTTTTTTTCCACCGGCTTGCGGCGCGATTCCACATTTTCGCCCATGGCGTTGATGCGCACGGCGATGTCGTCGTTAAAGGCATAATTCACATCAGCGGTGGCGCGCTTGAAGCCTTGTGTGCCCAAGCCCACGGCCACTTCGCCGCCGCGACCGGCATAAGGCGATTTGCTCACCTGGTTAATCACGCCGCCGGCTGCACCGCGCCCAAACAAAGCTGCCGCACTGCCTTTGAGCACTTCCACGCGCTCGGTGTTGTAAGTGTCGGCATTGAATTGGGCAGCCGAGCCGCGCAAGCCGTCGTCAAACACATCGCCGCCCGCATGCATGCCGCGGATAATCGGCACTTCGGTTTGACCGCCTTCGCCCGCCTGAAAAGTGATGCCGGCATTGCGCAGCGCGTCTTTCAAATCGGTGGTGGCTTGGTCTTGCATCACTTGCTGGTTGATCACGGTAGCGCTTTGCGGAATATTCTGCACATCTTGCTCGCGCTTGCCGATGGTGGTGTTGGGTGCTTTATAGCCGCTGCGGATCAGCTGGCTGCCGCGCACCTCTACCGCTTCCAATTCAGCTTTACTTTCCGCCGCCATCAAGGCCGGGCTCATGGCCGCAGCCAAAAGGCCTGCGCCCACCATTTTGCTGTGTTTGCGTGCCTGCTTAATCACGCCTGCCGACTTCTTTTCAGCCATATCTGTTTTGCTCCTTGTTTTGATGTGTTGCTTGAATGATGTGTGATGCCCGTTTTAACCATAGCCCGGCTGCCTTAGCCGCCCGGTTATCTGATTTTTGAGCTACGTATTACTGTTTTGAATGGGCATGCCGCCAAAGAGCTGCACAAACCGGCTGCCCCCTGCCGGCTATCCGGCATATTTACAGAGGCCATCCATCACTTTTCAGCCGGCCTGCATTTGCTTTTCTGCCCATGAGCCAAGGTTTTATTTACGAAAACCCGCAAACCTTAACAAGGATAATACAAATCTATATCAAACACAAATTAATATCATTTATATTCATTGAAAATAAAAGAATTATGATAGATATATTTATTTTTAAAATCTATTTCAGACGGCCTCTCCACTCTTTCGTCGCACCGCCATAAGCCGTATAATCAGCCTTTCCCGTTTGCGCCCACCACCGCCCCATGACCGATATTCTGAATAAAATCCTCGCCACCAAAGCCGAAGAAGTGGCCGCTGCCAAAGCCGCTGTGCCGCTTGATGAAATCAAGCGGCAAGTTGCGGCTGCCGCGCCCGCCCGCGATTTTCTCGCTGCGATTCACGCCAAGCATGCCGCCGCGCAGCCGGCTGTGATTGCCGAAGTGAAAAAAGCCAGCCCCAGCAAAGGCCTGATCCGCGCCGATTTCAACCCGGTGGAAATCGCGCTTGCTTATGAGCGCGCCGGCGCGGCCTGCTTGTCGGTGCTCACCGATGCGCCTTATTTCCAGGGCGCGCCCGAATATTTGCAGCAAGTGAAAGCGGCGGTGGCGCTGCCGGTGTTGCGCAAAGATTTTATGATTGACGATTATCAGGTGTATCAGGCGCGCGCTTGGGGCGCAGATGCCATTTTGCTGATTGCCGCCGCGCTGGAAGCGGCGCAGCTCGAAGCGTTGGAGCGCACCGCGCACGAATTGGGCATGACGGTGTTGCTGGAATTGCACGATCAAAGCGAATTGGCCAAATGCCGCAAGCTCACCACGAAGCTTGTGGGCGTAAACAACCGCAACCTGCGCACATTCGACGTGTCGTTGCAGCAAACGCTGGATCTGCTGCCCGAGCTTGGCGGCAAAACCGTGGTCACCGAAAGCGGCATCACCGGCAAAGCCGATGTGGCTTTTATGCAAAACCACGGCGTGCACACTTTTTTAATCGGTGAAACCTTTATGCGCGCCGACAACATCGAAGCGGCGGTGAAAAGCCTGTTTTAAGAAGGCTCTGAAACGCCGGCGTAGGGATTTTGCCGGCATTTTGATGCCAAGGCGCGCTTAGGCTGTCCTAAGCCCGATTGCATGAAAGGCCGTCTGAAACATTCAGACGGCCTTTCATATCGATAAATAAACTCTTATACAAACAACCAGATAGCTTGTTTCAAGCTTGTTTTTCCGCAAAAATGCCGCATGTTGAATTTGATTCTCATCTCTATGTTGATTTTATTCAGACGGCCTTGCGCTGAAACAGGCCGTCTGAACACACAAGGATAATCCCATGGCCGTCATCATCAAAAACGCCGAAGAAATCGAACAAATGCGCGTGCTCGGCCGCCTGGCCGCCGAAGCGCTCGACTATATCGGACAATTCGTCAAACCCGGCGTCACCACCAACGAATTAGACAAACTGATTTACGATTACCACGTCAACGTGCAAGGCGGCTATCCCGCCCCGCTCAATTATGGCAACCCGCCCTATCCGAAATCGTGCTGCACTTCGGTAAACCATGTGATCTGCCACGGCATTCCCGACGACAAGCCCTTGAAAAACGGCGACATTGTCAACATCGACGTTACCATCAAAAAAGACGGCTTTCACGGCGATTCAAGCCGCATGTTTGCCGTGGGCAACATCAGCCCGCAGGCGCAGCGGCTGATCGACGTTACCCACCAAAGCATGATGGCCGGCATTGCCGCTGTGAAGCCGGGCGCCACTTTGGGCGACATCGGCTATGCCTGCCAGCAGGTTGCCGAAAATGCCGGCTATTCGGTGGTGCAGGAATTTTGCGGCCACGGCATCGGCCGCGGCTTTCACGAAGAGCCGCAAGTGTTGCATTATGGCCGCAAAGGCCAGGGGCTGGTGCTGGAGCCGGGCATGATTTTCACCATTGAGCCGATGATCAACCAAGGAAAACGCCATTTGCGCATCCTGCCCGACGGCTGGACCGTGGTGACAAAAGACCGTTCGCTCTCGGCGCAATGGGAGCATGAAGTGCTGGTTACTGCCGAAAGTTGCGAAATACTGACGGTGAGCCCGGCCTCCGGCAAGCCTTAATTTAGCCTAAATCAAACATTAATGAATTTAGATGAATTGCTCTATTTATCGTTAAAACCTTTTGATTCTAAATAAATTAAAGCTAAGAGACGCCCCATAGTCAATATGAATGTTAACGCTAGAAAAAAAATATCAAACTTCTATTGCATCTCCTGTCTAAAGTCTTATACTTTACTACCTGCAGTTAATAATATATCATATATGTTATTATCGTTAACGGTATTAAAGTTGGCTGAAACTATTCTGGCTTTAAACTCAAATAAGAAAAGAAGGAAATTTAATGAAATCGTTCGAGCAAATCGAAAACATTCGCGACATCCGCAAAAAACTCGGCTTGAACCAAATGGATTTTTGGAGCCGAATCGGTGTTACCCAATCGGGTGGCTCCCGCTACGAGTCTGGCCGCAACATGCCCAAGCCCGTGCGTGAGCTGCTCCGTTTGGTGCATATCGAAAATGTGGACCTGGCCAAAGTCAACCGTGAAGATTTAACCATCGCCACGCTGTTGAAAGAACGCCAACCCGAGCTTTATGCCTCTTTGAAAAAAGAAGCCAAAGCAAAATAAGCCTTTGCGCTTATGCAAGCTGCCCGTCTGCCTGAGTGCAAACGGGCAGCTTCCGCTTGGTTTTCAGGCCGTCTGAAAGCATCCGGCATAGGTTTCAGACGGCGATTGCGCTATAATCCCACGATTCAAACTTATTCACCCAGCAACACGCCAAACATCATGCTAAACAAATACAATCCCGCCGAAATCGAAACCAAACACTATCGAGCCTGGGAAGCCGCCGGCCATTTCCAGCCGCACATGGATTTGGGCAAGCCTTCATTCTCTATCCAACTGCCGCCGCCGAATGTAACCGGCACGCTGCACATGGGCCACGCCTTCAACCAAACCATTATGGACGGCCTCACCCGCTATTACCGCATGAAAGGCTGCAACACCGCTTGGATTCCGGGCACCGACCATGCCGGCATCGCCACCCAAATCGTGGTGGAGCGCCAGTTGGCCGAAGAAGGCGTGTCGCGCCATGATTTAGGCCGCGCAGGCTTTTTGGAAAAAGTGTGGGCGTGGAAAAACGTATCCGGCGGCACGATTACCGAGCAAATGCGCCGCATGGGCTGCTCGGCCGATTGGACGCGCGAATATTTCACCATGGACGACACCCGCGCCGAAGTGGTGACCGAAGTGTTTGTGCGCCTGTTTGAGCAAGGCTTGATTTATCGCGGCAAACGATTGGTGAACTGGGATCCGGTGCTGGGCACGGCGGTGTCTGATTTGGAAGTGGAAAGCGTGGAAGAGCAAGGCCATATGTGGCATATCCGCTATCCGCTGGCCGGCAACCCCGCCGAAGCGGTGATTGTGGCCACCACCCGCCCCGAAACCCTGCTCGGCGACGTGGCCGTGGCGGTGAATCCTGAAGATGAGCGCTATGCCGGCTTGATCGGCCAAGAATTGCTGTTGCCGCTCACCGGCCGCCGCATTCCCGTGATTGCCGATGAATATGTGGAAAAAGATTTCGGCACCGGCTGCGTGAAAATCACGCCCGCACACGATTTCAACGACTATGAAGTGGGCAAACGCCACGACACCCGCCTGATTAATGTATTTGATTTAGAAGCCAAAGTATTGGCTGAAGCCGAAGTGTTCAACTTCAAAGGCGAAGCGCAAGCCGGCTTTGCCCTGCCCGCCGCTTACGCCGGCCTCGACCGCTTCGCCGCGCGCAAACAAATGCTGGCCGACCTCGAAGCGCAAGGCTTATTGGCCGACACCAAACCGCACACGCTGATGACGCCCAAAGGCGACCGCACCGGCTCGGTGATTGAGCCCATGCTCACCAGCCAATGGTTCGTGGCCATGAGCGCCACGCCCAATGGCGGTGAGCCCGACAGCGAATTCAAAGGCATGAGCCTGGCGCAAAAAGCCAAACACGCGGTTGACAGCGGCGCGGTGAAATTCATCCCCGAAAATTGGGTTAACACTTATAACCAATGGATGAACAATATCCAAGATTGGTGCATTTCGCGCCAATTGTGGTGGGGGCATCAAATTCCCGCTTGGTATGATGAAAACGGCAACTGCTATGTCGCAAAAACAGCATTTCATGCCTACTACCAAGCTTTTTCCGAGCTGTATATCGCCCAACAAAACCAAGGCAAAATCGATGACCAGGTGTTTGCCCTGATGTCCGATTTTTGGCGCATGGCCGAAAAAGCAGGCCGCACTCAAATGCCGGCTGAGCCATTGGCCGGCGAAACCCATTATTCCAACGCCGAAGGCTATCTGAAAGCCCATGAAGCGGAAGTGCAAGCCTTGATTCAACGAGCCCAAAGCCAAGGCATTAAGCTCACCCGCGATGAAGACGTGCTCGACACTTGGTTCTCCTCCGCACTCGTGCCCTTCTCCACTTTGGGTTGGCCGTCTGAAACCGATGATTTGAAAGCCTTTTTGCCAAGCAATGTGCTCGTTACCGGCTACGAAATCATCTTCTTCTGGGTGGCGCGCATGATTATGATGACCACCCATTTCACCGGGAAAGTGCCGTTTAAAGACGTGTATATCCACGGCATGGTGCGCGACCACGAAGGCAAAAAAATGTCCAAATCCGAGGGCAATGTGATCGACCCGGTGGATTTAATCGACGGCATCGACTTAGAAGCCCTGCTGGTGAAGCGCACCACCGGCCTGCGCCGCCCCGAGCGTGCGCCGCAAGTGAAAAAAGCCACCGAAAAATTATTCCCCGAAGGCATTCCCGTGTTCGGCACCGATGCGCTGCGCTTCACCATGGCCAGCTACGCCAGCTTGGGGCGCAGCATCAACTTCGATTTCAAACGCGCCGAGGGCTACCGCAATTTCTGCAACAAATTGTGGAACGCCACCAATTTCGTGCTGATGAACGTGGAAGATAAAGACTGCGGCCAAGACGAAACCCAGCCATTGGCCTACACTTTTGTCGACCAATGGATTATCGGCCGCCTGCAACAAACCGAAGCGGCCACCGCCGAAGCCTTCGACACCTACCGCTTCGATTTGGCAGCGCAAACGCTGTATGAATTCGTGTGGAACGATTTTTGCGATTGGTATATCGAGCTTGCCAAAGTGCAGCTGCAAACCGGCTGCCCCACCACGCAGCGCACCACCCGCCGCACCCTCGTGCGCGTGCTCGAAGTGATTTTGCGCCTGCTGCATCCGATTATGCCCTTTATCACCGAAGAGCTGTGGCAAACCGTCGCCCCACTGGCCAACGCCAAACACACCGACAGCCTGATGCTCGCCGCTTGGCCGCTGGCAGACGAAGAAAAAATCGTGCCCGTCGCGTTCGACAAAATGGCCGCGCTGCAAGATTTAATCGGCGCCGTGCGCAATCTGCGCGGCGAAATGGGCTTGGCGCCGAGCGTGAAAGCGCCCTTGTTTGTCGAAGGCGGCAGCGAGCTGGAAGCCTTGCTCAAATATGTGCCGATGATGGCGCGCCTCACCGAAGCCAAGCTGGTTGAGAAGCTGCCCGAAGCCGACGATGCGCCCGTGGCCGTGTGCCAAAACGCGCGCCTGATGCTGAAAGTGGAAATCAACAAAGCCGCCGAAAGCGCACGCTTGAGCAAAGAAGCCGAAAAATTGCAAAAAGCGCTCGACAAGCTCGAAGCCAAGCTCGGCAAACCCGGCTACACCGACAAAGCACCCGCGCACTTGGTGGAAAAAGACCGTGCCGAATTGGCCGATTTGGAAAACAAAATGGCCAAAGTGCAAAGCCAGCTGCTGAAATTGAAAGACTGAGCCCGGCAATACTTGAGGCCGTCTGAAAGCTTTTCAGACGGCCTCAAGTATTGCCATTGTAGGTCGGATACTCGTATCCGACATTTACCGCAGCCCTAAAAATCTTGTTCTGCGAACAAGCGTCGGATTCGAGAATCTGACCTACGCGCTGTGTTGTTTCACGGGAAATAAAACGATGCCGTCTGAAAGCTTTCAGACGGCATCTGTGCGCTATAGTGGAATGCATAAAAAAGTGATGCGGCGGGTAGGTTGGGTTGCAAACCCAACGTTTCAGACGGCCCGTGGGCTGTTTGGTTTTTGGGGGTGTGGGCAAGCTTCGTGCGTACGATTACGCTTTGTTTTAACAAAGCTAATCGTACCTACACTTGCTGAAATTGAAAGACTGAGTCTGGCAACACTTGAGGCCGTCTGAAAGCTTTTCAGACGGCCTCAGGTATTACGGTTGTAGGTCGGATACTCGTATCCGACATTTACCGCAGCCCTAAAAATCTTGTTCTGCGAACAAGCGTCGGATTCGAGAATCCGACCTACGCGCTGTGTTGTTTCACGGGAAATAAAGCGATGCCGTCTGAAAGCTTTCAGACGGCCTCTACACGCGGTTTCGTTCGACTCTAATCCAAAAATCTCTTTAAAAATCAACGCCTCAGCAACACCCCCACAATCCGCTCAAACACCTTGCCGTAAGGCGGTGCCAGCAGCCCCATGCTGTTGATGCGGCTTTGCACAAACACGGGCTTGAGATGCGAAAAAGTTTCAAAGCCCGCCCGCCCGTGATAAGCGCCCATGCCCGAAGCGCCGATGCCGCCGAAAGGCAGGCCTTCCTGCGCCACATGCAGCAAGGTGTCGTTTACGCTCACGCCGCCGGACACGGTGCGCTGCAACACTTTGTCGATTTGCGCTTTATCTTTGCCGAACACATATAAAGCCAGCGGCCGCGGCCGTGCGCCGATATAGGCCAGCGCCTCATCCAGCGACGGATAAGGCAGCAGCGGCAGCAAGGGGCCGAAGATTTCTTCCTGCATCAGCAGCGTGTGTTCGGGCGCGCCGCTGATCAGGTGCGGCACCAGCAAGTTGTCGCCACCATCGCCGCGCCCGGCCAGCGGCACCACGGCCGCGCCCTCGCGCGCGGCTTCATCCAACCGGCTTTGCAAACGCCGGCGCTGGTTTTCATTGATGATGTGGCTGTAGTCGGGGTTGGCGGCCAAATCGGGATAATGCCTGCCCACCCAAGCGCGCGCTTTTTCGATAAAGGCCGCGTGCAGCGCTTGGGGCAGCAGCACATAATCGGGCGCAATGCAGGTTTGGCCGGCGTTTACCCATTTGCCGCTCATCACCCGCGCCACCGCCTGATCCAAATCGGCATCTTCCAAAATCAGCGTGGGCGATTTGCCGCCCAATTCCAGCGTGAGCGGGGTGAGGTTGGCAGCCGCCGCCTGCATCACCAAGCGGCCGACGGCGGTGGAGCCGGTGAAAAGCAGATGGTCAAACGGCAGCGCGGCAAAAGCCGCAGCCACATCCGCGCCGCCCTCCACAATGGCCAGCTCATCGGCGGCAAAATAGTGCGGCACGGTATCGGCCAGCCAGCGGCTGAACGCGGGCGCATGCTCCGAAGTTTTTACCATGGCGCGGTTGCCGGCGGCAAAGGCGCCGACCAAAGGGCCGATGCTGAGAAAAAGCGGATAATTCCACGGCGCAATCACGCCCACCACGCCCACAGGCTGCGGCACAATGCGGTTTTTCGCCGGCCAGAAAGGCCACGCCACCGCCGCCTTGCGCGGCCGCATCCAGCGCTTGCCGTGGCGCAGCGCATGGCGGATGCCCTCGAGCGTGGGCACCATTTCCAGCAAATCGGTTTCGTGGCGGCTGCGCCGGCCGAAATCGGCGCTGATGGCCGCTTGAATGGCTTCGCGGTGCGTGTGCAGCATATCGGCAAGCTTTTGCAAACGTTGCTGCCGCAGCGGCCAAGGCACTTCGATATGGCGGCGCGAAGCCTCGTGAAGCAGCTGGAAACAATCGGACAAATCGGCAGGTTTCATAAACACTCCTTGGGCGGAATATGGCTGATGGCCGCTTCGGCCAGCGCGGCAATGGTGAGGCTGGGGTTCACCCCCAGATTGGCGGAAATATTGGCGCCGTCTATCACATAAAGATTTTGATAGCCAAACACACGATGTTGCGCATCGCACACGCCCTCTTCGGGCGAAGCCGCCAGCGCCGCGCCGCCCATGCAGTGGGCGGTGGCCGGAATATTCAGAAACACATCGGCCACGCAGCTAAACGCGCTGCCGCCGTGCGCTTGGGCCGCCTGAAAAGCAAATTCGCCGGCAGCAGGAATATAAGCCGGAATCCGCGCCCCTTCGCTGGCCAGCCGCCGGCGCCACGGCCAAAACCACGGCCTGCGCCACACCATGTTCAAAGGCTGCGGCGCGGTTTGCATGCACAAAAAAATCAGCGATTCGCGCGCCATATTCTTCGGGCGCAAAGCCTGCCACATCTGCCGCGGGCGCGTGAGCCAGCCGCGCGCAAACGCGCCCAGCCATTGGCGCAGATTCATGCGGCCGGCGCGGCTGTGGTTCATCAGCGTGCCCAGCAGGCTGGCGATATTGGAGCCGGCCGGAAAGCGCGTGGCCTCGATGTGGGTGCCGTCGGCTAAGTGAATGCCCGAGCCGATGGCAATGCCGCGCGAAAAATCGGCGCTGCCGCCGGGAAAGCGCACGCCGATCAGCGATTCGGCATTGGTAAACACATTGCGCCCCAAAGCCGGCGAAAGATCGGGCAGCACACCTTTTTCTTTCATGTCAAACAACAAAGCCTGCGTGCCCAAGCTGCCGGCGGACACGATTACATTTTGCGCGGTGAAATGCTGCTCGGGCTGCTTGAAAGGCTGCACCGTCACCCGCCAGCCGGTGCGGCCCTTATCTTGTTTGTCCAAAGGCTCGATGCGGCTTACGCGGCTTTCCGCCAACACTTGCACGCCCAGCTTTTCAGCCAGATAAAGATAGTTGTAATCGAGCGAATTTTTGGCGCGGTGGCGGCAGCCCACCATGCAGCCGCCGCAGCCGATGCAGGGCGCACGCGCAGGGCCTTGGCCTGCGAAATAAGGGTCGCCCTGCTGCTGCGGCTGCGCATGCTCGTCATCCGCACCGAAATACACCGCCACGCGGGTGCGGTAAAAGCTGCCGCCCACGCCCGCTTCATCGGCCAATTTTTTCAGCATATGGTCGGCATCGGCCAGCAGCGGATTGGTGGTTACGCCGAGCATTTTTTCCGCCGTGCGGTAATGCTCGGGCATTTCAGCCGCCCAATCGCGCAAAAGCGCCCAAGTGCCGCTGCGCCACACTTTTTCCGGCGGCACGAGCAAGGTGTTGGCATAAACCACCGAGCCGCCGCCCACCGCATTGCCGTGCAGCACCAACATATGCCGAAACAGCCGCAGCGAAAAAAAGCCGCGGCAAAAAAGCGAGGGCAGCCACAGAAAACGGCGCAAATTGCGGGTGCTTTCAGGCATATCGCGCGGCGCGAAACGGCGCCCCTGCTCCACCACCATCACGCGGTAGCCTTTTTGCGCCAGCCGCAAAGCCGACACGCTACCGCCGAAGCCGGAGCCGATAATCAGATAATCGGTGTCAAACGCAGCCATATCCGCCTCTATTTTCTTGTTTTCACACGCTTTCAGACGGCCTAGCGGTTTCACAGGCCGTCTGAAAGCTTTATAGCACAGGCCGGCAATGCGCAGGGCATATCTCATACCAATCCCAAAAAATAACCTAACTTCGTTGCCTCACCTTGCCGTACTATCTGTACTGTCGCAGGCTTCCGCCTTGTTAGCTTGCTTTTTTGAATGGGTATCATTTCCGCACGGCCAATTTCAAAAACAGGCCGTCTGAAAACCTTGTTCAGACGGCCTTTCTCAAGCACAACACAGATTTCAGACAAAGCTCGAAAATCCGTTTAGAATAAGCCGCACACTCTTTTTCAACAGGATTTCATCATGACCAAAATCGCTCTGATTATCGGCAGCCTCAGCCGCGCATCCATTAACCGCACCGTGGCGCAACACCTCGCCGCGCAAGCGCCTGAAGGTGTGGTGGTGGAAGAAGTGCAGATCGGCGACTTGCCGCTCTACACGCAAGATCTCGACAGCGAAAGCATTCCCGCTTATGAGCGCGTGCGTGCGCAGCTGCAAGCGGCCGATGCGGTGTTGATTGTCAGCCCCGAACACAACCGCAGCATGCCCGCCGCCGTGAAAAATCTGCTCGACATTGCCTCGCGCCCAGCCGGCAAAAGCCTGTGGGGCGGCAAGAAAACCGCTGTGATTACCGCGTCGCCCGGCAGCTACGGCGGCATCAACAGCGGCCTGCACATCCGCCAAAGCCTGCAAGCGATGAGCGCCGATGTGATGATTGCGCCCGAAGTGTTTCTCAGCCGCGCCCACACCGCGCTTGCCGACGGCCAAGTGAATGATGAGCGCACCGCTGCTTTCCTCAACAAATTTGCCGCCGCGTTTTATGGCTGGGCGAAAGCCGAATAAGCCGCAACCTTTCAGACGGCCTCGGTATCAAAAATGTGCCTACTTGTGCCAAGCGCTGCAAGGCATAAAATAAGGTTTATCACCGATAAACGAGGCAGCGGCTGAGGCCGTCTGAAAAAAATGAACACATTATTCAAACCCACCCACATCCACAGCAAGCTTGATGGCAGCTGGCTTTATCTGCACGAGCAGATGCCGCCGCAAAAATGGGCGGCACTGCCGAGCTTCGGCACAGCGGCCACTTGGCTGGGCATGCACCACAGCCTGCGCCGCGGCCAGGGCGAGCTAGATTATTTATCGCGCGAATATCAGCAAGGGCGGCTGCTTTGGCCCGATTACCGCAGCCGCCTGCTGCATGCCGCCGAGCTGCATTACGGCCATTTACACGGCCACCACCGGCTCGAAGACACACACCATTTTCCGCAAATGCGCAAGCTCGAGCCGAAATTGGCGCAAGGCTTTGATGTGCTCGATGCCGATCACCATCACATTGAGCAGCAGCTCTACCGCATCCAAACCCTGCTGGCCGCGCTCAAGCAAAACGAAGCCGCCAACCCGGCGCTGGCCGACAAGCTCGCGCAAGCCATTGAAGAGGGCGGCGGCGCGCTTTACCGCCATTTGGCCGATGAAGAAGATTTGGTGATTCCGATTTTGGCCTTGCGGGCGGAATAGTTTTTATTTATTTTTCAAGTGATGCCGATTCTAAAAAATAATACAAACAGGCCGCCCGTAGGTCGGATTCTCGAATCCGACACTTGTTCTCAGAACAAGGCAGGCACATTGCTTTGGCCGCCGGCCAAACGTCGGATTCAAGAATCCGACCTACGCGGTTGGTGCTGTTGAACTGCTTTTATTTTGTTATCTTATTTTTTAGCACGGATATTATTTATTTTTCAAGAAAGAACGATTATGAACATCACCCAGCAAGACGACGGCAAACACGGCGCTTTTCTCGCGCACGCAGAGGGCAAACAAGCCGGTGAAATGACTTACACTTGGGCGGGCGAAGCCATGTTTATCATCGACCACACCGATGTGGACGAAGCGTTTAAAGGCCAAGGCGTCGGCCGCCGTCTGCTCGATGCCGCCGTGGCTTTTGCGCGCGAAAAAAACATCAAAATCCTGCCGCTGTGTCCTTATGCCAAATCGGTGTTCGACAAAGACAGCAGCATCCACGATGTGTTGCGCACTTAACCGGAGCCTTGCCATGAAACGCGATTACACCGTTATCGATAATCGGGAAAAGCAGCGCTTTGAAATTCATGCCGAAGGCCATATTGCTTTTGAAGACTACGCCTTGTTTGAAGGCGGCATTGCCTACCTGCACACCGAAGTGCCGCCCGAATTGGGCGGGCGCGGCATTGCTTCGTTTTTAATCCAATACCTTTTGGATGACGCCGCCGCCAAAGGCTTGAAAGTGAAGCCGGTGTGTCCGGTGGTGCGCGCCTATATTGAAAAACACCCCGAATATCAGGCCAACACCGTGCCCTGGCAGGATGGATAACCAAGTTTCAGGTAGCCTTGATTCGCAACAGCGTAGCTTGGGTTGATAAACCCAACGTTTCAGACGGCCTGTGGGCTTGTTGGGTTTGCAGCCCAACCTACCCGCTGCATTTTTAGAATAGGCCGTCTGAAACCATACGCAACTTTCAGCAACAGCGTAGCTTGGGTTGATAAACCCAACGTTTCAGACGGCTTGTAGATTTGTTGGGTTTGCAACCCAACCTACCCGCTGCCGTTTTCAGGTAGCCCTGATGCGCATCAAGGCTACCTGAACAGCAAAAGCAGCAATATTGATTTCACGGAGCAACTTATGGCAGCAGAAGGTGCGGGCGAGCTCGTCCGCGTGGTGACATTATTGGCGGCGGCAGTTATCGCTGTGCCTTTGTTCAAACGTTTGGGGCTGGGCTCTGTGCTGGGCTATCTGGCCGCCGGCCTGATTATCGGCCCTTTCGGCCTGAAATTTTTCGACGACCCGCAAGCCATTATCCATGTGGCCGAATTGGGCGTGGTGATGTTTTTGTTTGTTATCGGCTTGGAAATGAAGCCCTCGCACTTGTGGAACCTGCGCCGGCAGATTTTCGGGCTGGGCAGCATGCAGGTGATTTTGGCCGCAGCCATGCTCACTTTCGTGGGCATTGCGTTTGGCTATCCGTGGCAGGTGGCGTTTGTGAGCGCATCGGGCTTTGTGCTCACCTCCACCGCCATTGTGATGCAGGTTTTGGGCGAGCGCCACGAATTGGCCACGCCGCAAGGCCAGAGCATGGTGTCGATTTTATTGTTTGAAGATTTGCTGATTGTGCCGCTGCTGGCTGTGGTGGCCTTTATGGCGCCCACCGTGCCCACGGCAACGGCCGACACCTCGCTGTGGATGAAGCTGGGCATGGCGGTTTTGTCGCTGGCCATATTGGTGGCGGCCGGGCGCTGGCTGCTCAACCCGATGTTCGGCATTTTGGCCAAATCCAAAGCGCGTGAAGTGATGACGGCGGCGGCGCTTTTGGTGGTGCTGGGCGCGGCTTTGCTGATGGAATGGGGCGGCTTGTCGATGGCGATGGGCGCATTTTTGGCCGGTGTGTTGCTGTCGGAATCAAGCTTCCGCCACCAGCTTGAAGCCGATATCGAGCCTTTCCGCGGCCTCTTGCTCGGCCTGTTTTTTCTCGGCGTGGGCATGGCGCTCGATTTAAACGTGGTGGCGCAAAACTGGAAGCTGATTGTGTCGGGCGTGCTGGCGCTGATGGCGGCCAAAGCGGCGGTGATTTACGGCGTGGCGCGGCTGGCCAAAAGCAGCCACGCCGATGCCCTCGAGCGCGCGGTGTTGATGGCTCAGGGCGGCGAATTTGCCTTTGTGCTGTTTTCGGCGGCGGCCTCGCAAGGGGTAATCAGCGGCACGGTAAATGCCAATATGACCGCCATTGTGGTGCTTTCGATGGCGCTCACGCCGCTGTTTTTAATCATACACGGGCGTTTTTCCCGCAAAAACGGCATCAATCTGGAAGGCGTGGAAAGCCTCAACGGCGATGAAGCGCTGCGCGGCAATGTGCTGATTATCGGCTTCGGCCGCGTCGGCCAAATCGCCAGCCAAGCGCCGATTGCCTATGGCGCGCAGATTTCGATTATCGACAACAATCCCGACATCATCCGCCAAGCCGATAAAGACGGCTTTAAAGTGTATTACGGCGATGGCGCGCGCGAAGACATTCTGCATGCCGCCGGTGCAGAAAATGCCGATTGCATTTTGATTTGCATCGACGATGCCCACGCCACCACCCGCATTGTGGAAATCGCCAAACATGTCTGCCCCAACACGCGGCTGATTGTGCGCGCTTTCGACCGCGAGCACGCCTTTGAATTGGTGAAAGCGCAAGCCGATTTCTTCGTGCGCGAAACCTTTGAAGCCGCCATGAGCATGGGCAACGAAGCGGTGAAAATGCTGGGCGCCGATGAAAGCCAAAGCGCCGAAATCTGCGAGCGCGTGCGCCGCACCGACAAAGAGCGCTTCGCGCTGGAAGTGGCCGGCGACACCTTTGCCGGACGCGCCCTGCTGCTGAAAAACGCCCCGCCGAAAGCACCGCATTAACTTTTTTCTATCATTGATTATTGATTCAGGAGCCTACCATGAACACAGAAACCTTCACCGCCAACACCAAAGACGTAGGCGGCATTCCCGTTGCCCGATTACTGCCGCAAAAAGAGCGCCGCACCATAGGCGCATGGTGCTTTCTCGACCACGCCGGCCCCGCCGTGTTCAAAGCCGATTCAGACGGCATGCAAGTGGGCGCGCACCCGCACACCAACCTGCAAACCTTCACCTGGATGCTCGAAGGCGAAATGTGGCACCAAGACAGCTTGGGCTTCCGCCAGCTTGTGCGCCCCGGCCAAGTCAACCTGATGACCGCCGGCACCGGCAGCGCACACGGCATCGCCCACACCGAGCAAACCCCTGAAAATGTAAACACGCTGCACGCCGTGCAATTGTGGATTGCCCTGCCGATGAACCAAGAAATCGCGCCCAACTTCGAGCATTATCCTGAGCTGCCCGCCTGGCAGGAAAACGGCGCAGATTATGTGCTCACCACCGGCGCTTTCGGCGGCCGCCGCGCCCCCACCACCCAACACAGCCCGCTGGTGGGCGTGGATATTCAAGTGCGCGAAGCCCAAACCCTCACCATTGAAGCCGAAGCCGGTTGGGAATACGGCGCGCTGGTAATCACCGGCAGCGTGGCCGCCGCCGACGGCACACGCGCCGGTGCCGATGAATTGCTGTTTATCGAGCAGGCCGAAGGCAGCTTCACGCTGGCAGCCGAAGCCGGCACCCACATCATGCTCTTGGGCGGCGAGCCTTTGCCGCACCCGACCGTGATGTGGTGGAATTTCGTTGCCGACAGCCGCGAAGCCATCGCCCAAGCCGTGGCCGATTGGAACAACCACCACCCGCGCTTCGGCCAAGAAATCGACTTGAGCGGCAGCACGCTCAAACGCCTGGTTGCCCCCGAAGCACCCGCCGGCATACGCTGAAGCAAGGCCATCTGAAAGATTTCAGACGGCCAATAAAATGTAGGTCGGATACTCGTATCCGACATTTTTCCGCAACCTTGAAAACCTTGTTCTGCGAACAAGCGTCGGATTCGAGAATCCGACCTACGCACTATAAAACGCAAAGGCCGTCTGAAAATTTTCAGACGGCATTTGTTACTTTCGTCCAACCGTGGCGGCCACTTCGCCATCATCAAACACCAGAAAATGTAGGTCGGATACTTGTATCCGACATTTTTCCTGTCACCGCGTAGGTTGGGTTGATAAACCCAACGTTTCAGACGGCTTATGGATTTGTTGGGTTTGCAACCCAACCTACCCGCTTGTATCCGACATTTTCCGCAACCTTGAAAACCTTGTTCTGCGAACAAGTGTCGGATTCGAGAATCCGACCTACGCCCTATAAAATGCAAATGCCGTCTGAAAATTTTCAGACGGCATTTGTTACTTTCGTCAAACCGTGGCGGCCACTTCGCCATCATCAAACACCAGCACCCGCTCCGGCCAGCGCATGGCGGCGAGGCGGAATTCGGAGTGAGCGGGCGCAATGCCGGCTTTGCGGTCGCGCCAGCGGGCGCCGACGGAATAATCGATGCAGAACACATTGTGCACCGCGCCGTGCCAAGCGTTGTTTTGCGGCGGCATCAGGTTTTCACGGGTGGGGTCGACGGGGGGCGGATTCCAGCGCCGCCAGTAATGGCCGATCAATACGGCGGGGGTGTCGTGATGGTTTTGCCACCAGGCGCTGCGGGCGGTGTAGCGCCAGCGGCCGCCGGCGTAAAAAGGAGCGGGTGCGATCACTTCTGCGCCGCTGGTGAGTGCGCGGATGGGGTGCAGGCGGCTGCGCGCCAGCTCGTATTGCGCGGTGGCCGGCATGGGCGGCGGCGGCATATCGGCGTTTTCCAGCGCTTCGGCGTGCTTTTCTTGTTCGCGCAGATAATCGCCATACCACGAGGCCGTCTGAAGCGCGTGCACCAATTCATCATCGTAGCGGCGGTATTGGGCGATTAAATCTTCACCCACGGCGGCTTCAAGCGTGGCGAGGCTCTCCGGCAGCCAAGCCGCATGCACAATGCGCAAATCTTGGTTTGCCAACACCAGCGGCTGCTCGGCCAGCCAAGCATTGAGCGCGGGCTTGTCGGCCTCGGGCAGCATCTTCCACGGCGCGTATTGGCGGCCGTCTTTTTCGGCGCGGCAGGGAAAATACCAGCCGGAGCCGTCTTTGGGTTCGTCCACCAAGGCATTCAATTCGTGATTGCCGAGCACCATAAAGGCATGGCCGGCATCGTGTGCCTGCTTAAACCAAGCCAGCACCGCGGGGCTGTCGGGGCCGCGGTCGCACAAATCGCCCACAAACACGAGCTTGCGCCCCTGCGGGTGGCTGCCGTTGTCGCGGTAGCCCAAATGGTGCAGCAGCGATTGCAGAGCGGCAAATTCGCCGTGCACATCGCCGATGATGTCGAGCGCGGTGGCGGGCAGGGTTTGGCGGTAGCGGTAAGTCATGGCGGCCTCTTAAAGTGAAGTGGCAAGCTTATCCGCTTTGGGCAGGCGGGGCAAGCCGCTGCGCCGCCGTTTCAGACGGCCTTTTGCCCATTTTCCCGTAATTTCATTACAAGTTATCGTGCTTCAGCACATTTCCCCGATATTTTACTTCTCCGTGCGCATTTTGCTAAATCGGCAACATTGTTAACAGTATTTCGCTTTTGCCTTTTATAATTGTTGACAATCTTGTTTTTCATTTGCTAATCTTCACTCAAGATTGTTTACAATTCAAATCATGAAATGCAGGCAATTCAATATTACCAGCCTATTTTCTTTCAACTTTTTCGGAGAAACCCGCCATGCTAAGCAAGCGCCAATTTTTACTCTCGGCAATATGTTCCACTTTTCTTTTGTTCGGCTGCGGTCAAAAATCAGGCGAACAAGCCGCGCAAAGCGGCGCTTCTGATGCCGCACCCGCTGTTGCCGCCGCCTCGGGTGACACCATTAAAGTAGGTGTATTACATTCTTTGAGCGGCACGATGGCGATTTCCGAATCGGCGTTGAAAGACACGGTGTTGATGCTTATCGACGAGCAAAACGCCAAAGGCGGCGTGTTGGGCAAAAAGCTGGAGCCGGTGGTGGTGGATCCGGCTTCCAACTGGCCGCTGTTTGCCGAAAAAGCGCGCGAGCTGTTGGCGAAAGACAAAGTGGCGGTAACTTTCGGCGGCTGGACTTCCGTGTCGCGCAAATCGGTGCTGCCGGTTTATGAAGAGCTCAACGGCATTTTGTTTTACCCCGTGCAATGGGAAGGCCAGGAATCTTCCGCCAATATTTTCTACACCGGCGCCACGCCCAACCAGCAGGCGATTCCGGCGGTGGATTACCTGCTCGACCAAGGCGTGAAACGCTTTGCGCTCTTGGGCACGGATTATGTGTATCCGCGCACCACCAATAAAATTCTCGAAGCCTATCTGAAATCGAAAGGCATTGCCGCCAAAGACATCATGGTGAATTACACGCCGTTTGGCCAATCGGATTGGCAATCAATTGTGGCCGATGTGAAAAAATTCGGTGCTGCGGGCAACGCTGCCGTGGTGTCGACCATCAACGGCGATGCCAACGTGCCTTTCTATAAGGAATTGGCCAACCAAAGCATCACGCCCGACCAAATTCCGGTGATTGCGTTTTCGGTGGGCGAACAAGAGCTTTCCGGCATCGACACCAAGCCGCTGGTGGGGCATTTGGCAGCGTGGAATTATTTCGAGAGCATCAACACAGCGGCCAACGAAACCTTTATCAAAAACTGGAAAGCCTTCAAAAAAGACAGCAAAGCCGTGACCAACGACCCGATGGAAGCCACTTATATCGGCTTCAATATGTGGGTGAAAGCGGTGGAAAAAGCTGGCAGCACCGAGCCTGATGCGGTGAAAAAAGCGCTGATCGGCGTGGAAGCGCCCAACCTCACCGGCGGCGGCGCCAAAATGTTGGCCAACCACATGATCACCAAACCTGTGTTTATCGGCGAAATTCAAGACAACGGCCAGTTTGACGTGGTGTGGCAAACCCAGGGCGAAGTGGCGGGCGAAGCTTGGTCGCCGCTGTTGCCCGAATCGGCCAATCTGGTGGCCGACTGGGCCGACCCGGTGAATTGCGGCGCTTACGACCAAGCCGCCCAAAAATGCACCGCCGGTGTGAAATAAGCTGAGCCAGGCCGTCTGAAAAGCATTCAATATTTTCAGACGGCCTGTTTGTTTTGAAACTGTTGTGCAGAAAGTTTGCAAACCCGCCTTATGAAATATGGCCGGATTTATCCAATATGAATCGAAGAATTGATTGATTCGGCAATTAAATATTGAACATTTTCGAATACCGGCAAACAAGCCTTTGGCTTGTTGCCCGCTCCCACGTGATAGGGAACAGGTTTTTGCTGCGGGTAAGAGAATGTGAATATTCAATCATTCATTACCGTGCCTATAAGAAACAGCACATCTCTTCGGCTTCAGACGGCCTGCAACCATCTGTTCCCTCCCCTGTGGGGGAGGGTTGGGAAGAGGGCACAAACCCGAAGGGTTTGCATTTTGCACAAACAAGCTGTTCTGTTTTTTACGGCAGCAATCACAACCCTAAAATAAGGATGCCTTATGAAGCCTCCCTCTTTCCTCAAACAAACCCTCGGCAGCTTCGTGCTGGCGTTGGCATTCGGCCTCAGCGCTCCCGCTGCGCTCGCCGATGAAGCCGCTGTTGCCGAAATTCAGACAGAAACACCGGCCCGCCCTGCCCCCGCCGATTTTCAGACGGCCTTGCAAGGCTTGGCCGCCAATGATTTCCACACCAAACAAGCCGCGGTGGAAGCGCTGGCCGCATCCGGCCATGTGCACACGCTCGATATTCTGGCGGCGCTGGCCGATGGCCACCTGTTTGCTTCGGGCAATGCGTTTTATATTCAAAACGTGCAAACCGACACTTTTGCACCGATAGATGCGCCCGATACAGCGGCAGAAAAGCCTGAAGGCGCGCACAAAATCACGGTAAACAACAAAATCCGCCAATGGGTGCGCCATTATGTGGCTGAAAACGCTTTGCTCAGCAGCCATCCGGCCGAGCGCAAAGCGGCGATGATGCAGATGCTGCAAAAAAACGATGCCTCCGCGCTCGCTCAAGTTCAGACGGCCTTGCCCAAAGAAACCGATAAAAACGTGCGCGCGTTGATGGAAACCTATATTGCCCGCGCCGATTTGCAAAGCGCCGACACCAGCCGCCACGCCGCCGCCATTGCCGTGCTCGATAAAAGTGGGCTACCTGAAAACTTAAGCCTGCTGCAAAACTATGTTCAGACGGCCTCTACCCCTGCATTAAAAGCGCAGGCGCAAAAAGCCATTTCGTCTATCGAAACCAAGCTCGATCTGCTCAAAGGTGCGGAAACCTTAAGCTTCGGCCTGAGCCTGGGCTCGGTGCTGGTGCTCACTGCCATCGGTTTGGCGATTACCTTTGGCGTGATGGGCGTGATCAATATGGCGCACGGCGAATTGATGATGATCGGCGCTTATTGCGCTTATGTGGTGCAGCTTTTGATGCCGAACCACATCGGCTGGTCGATTGCGGTGGCGATTCCCGTGGCGTTTTTGGTGAGCGGCTTCGTGGGCGTGTTGATTGAGCGCTTTGTGGTGCGCTATTTATATGGCCGCCCGCTGGAAACGCTGCTGGCCACCTTCGGCATCAGCCTGATTTTGCAGCAAGCCGTGCGCAGCGTGTTTTCGCCGCTCAACCGTTTGGTGCAAAGCCCCGAATGGATGAGCGGCGCGTGGGAAGTGATGCCGGGTTTGTCGATTACTTGGAACCGCGTGTATATCTTTATTTTCTGCCTGCTGTGTTTCTTCACGCTCTTGGCGGTGATGAAACGCACCCGCTTGGGGCTGGAAGTGCGTGCGGTGTCGCAAAACCGCCATATGGCGCGCGCCATGGGCATCAGCGACCGCAAAGTGGATATGCTCACTTTCGGCTTAGGCTCGGGCATTGCCGGTGTGGCCGGCGTGGCCTTGTCGCAGCTCACCAATGTGGGGCCCAATCTGGGGCAGCAATATATTGTCGATTCTTTTATGGTGGTGGTGGTTGGCGGCGTGGGCAATTTGTGGGGCACGCTGGTGTCGGGCTTAACGCTGGGCGTGTTGAACAAATTATTCGAACCGTGGCTGGGCGCGGTGTTGGCCAAAGCCATTGTGTTGGTGCTGATTATTCTGTTTATCCAAAAATATCCGCGCGGTTTGTTTCCGCAGAAAGGCAGGGGGGTTGAATGAGCTCCGCAATCGTAACCGCATTCCGGCGCGAGCCGCGCTTGGGCAAAATCACCCTCGGCCTGTTGCTGGCGCTGATTATCTTGGTGCCGATCGGCAACTTGCTGATTCCCGCCGGCAGCGCGCTGCATGTTTCCACCTACACCGTTACCCTGCTCGGCAAATATCTTTGCTATGCGCTCTTGGCGCTGGCATTGGATTTGGCCTGGGGCTATCTGGGCATTTTAAGCCTCGGCCACGGTGCGTTTTTCGCGCTCGGCGGCTACGCGATGGGCATGTATTTAATGCGCGAAATCGGCACGCGCGGCGCTTATGGCAATGCCAATCTGCCCGATTTTATGGTGTTTCTCAATTGGAGCGAATTGCCGTGGTTTTGGCTCGGCAGCGAATATTTCGTGTGGGCGCTGGTGATGATGCTGTTTGTGCCCGGCTTGCTGGCGTTTGTGTTGGGCGGGCTGTGTTTCCGCTCACGCGTGTCGGGCGTGTATTTATCCATCATCACCCAAGCGATGACGTATGCTTTGATGCTGGCTTTTTACCGCAATGAAATGGGCTTTGGCGGCAACAACGGCCTCACCGATTTTAAAGACATTTTGGGCTTCAGCCTCACCGCTGACACCACCCGCGTGGCCTTGTTTGCCATCACCGGCCTCACCGTGCTCGCGGTATATGGCCTGCTGCGCAGCATCATGGATTCCCGCTTGGGCAAGCTCGTGGTGGCGGTGCGCGATGCCGAAATGCGCGTGCGTTTTGTCGGCTTTCGGGTGGAACACATCAAGCTGGCCATTTTCGTGCTCTCGGCCATGATTGCCGGTGTGGCCGGTGCGCTTTATGTGCCGCAAGTGGGCATCATCAACCCGAGCGAATTCGCGCCGCTCGCTTCAATTGAAATCATCATTTGGGTGGCACTCGGCGGCCGGGCGACTTTGTTTGGCGCGATTATCGGCGCGTTTGTGGTGAATTATGCCAAAACCTGGCTCACCGCCGCCTTTCCCGATGCGTGGTTATTCTTTTTGGGCGCGCTGTTTGTGTTGGTGACTATTTTTCTGAAAGAAGGCATTGCCGGTTTGGTGGCGCAAAAGCGCAAACCGCAAGACACCCCGCCGCCGTCTGAAACCCCCGCCGCACAGGAGGAAGCCGCATGAGCCTTGTGAACAAAACCCGTTTCGACAATATCCACATCGACAACAAATATATTCTTTATATGGAAGATGTTTCGGTGAGCTTCGACGGCTTCAAAGCCATCAACGGCCTCAACCTTTATATCGACAAAGGCGAGTTGCGCTGCATCATCGGCCCCAACGGCGCAGGCAAATCGACCATGATGGACATCATCACCGGCAAAACCCGCCCCGACCAAGGCAATGTGTGGCTCGGCCAGCGCTACAACCTCTTGGAAATGGATGAAGCCGAAATCGCCCGCGCCGGCATCGGCCGCAAATTCCAAACCCCCACCGTGTTTGAATCGCTCAGCGTTTACGACAACCTCTCGCTCGCCGCCGCCGGCAGCAAAAGCGTGTTTGGCGCCTATTTCGGCAAAAGCCGCAAACTTTCGGGCGAACAAAACGACTTGCTCGATAAGGTATTGCACACCATCGGCCTCACCGCTACCCGCCAACGCCCCGCCGGTGTGCTCTCGCACGGCCAAAAACAATGGCTGGAAATCGGCATGCTCTTGATGCAGAAGCCCAAACTGCTGCTCATCGACGAACCCGTTACCGGCATGACCCACGGCGAAATCGAGCGCACCGCCGAATTGCTCACCGGCCTGGCCGGCGAACAAGCCGTGGTGGTGGTGGAACACGACATGGAATTCGTGCGAAAAATCGCCCGCAAAGTCACCGTGTTGCACCAAGGCAGCGTGCTGGCCGAAGGCAGCCTGCCCGAAGTGCAAGCCAACCGGCAGGTGGTGGATGTGTATCTTGGTGGCGGGCATTAAAGGCCGTCTGCACAACAAACCGCGTAGGTCGGATACTTGTATCCGACAAAGCCGAGGCTACCTGAAAATATTGTTCTGCGAACAAGCGTCGGATTCGAGAATCCGACCTACGCCGAACGGGTTTACCGCCGCACAATCTGATGCCGTCTGAAACCCGTGTAGGTCGGATACTCGTATCCGACATCCGCCACCCGCCTGATACTTGTTCTGCGAACAAGCGTCGGATTCGAGAATCTGACCTACAACTGAAAAGATTGAGAAACCATACCCCACACCGCCGCCACAACCCGATGCCGTCTGAAACCTATTCAAACGGCCAAGAAAGGAAGCAAAATGCTCACCATCGAAAACCTCAACCAATCCTACGGCCAAAGCCACATTCTGCACAACATCAGCTTCACCGCGCCCGAAAAAGCCTGCACCTGCATCATCGGCCGCAACGGCGTGGGCAAAACCACCCTGCTCAAAGCCATCATGGGGCAAGTGGCCGCCCAAGCCGACACCTTGAAATACGGCAACATCGACCTGCTCAAACAACGCCCCGAAAAACGCCCCTACCATGGCATCGCCTATGTGCCGCAAGGCCGGCAGATATTTTCCCAGCTCACCGTAGAAGACAACCTCAAAATCGGCCTGCCCGTGCACAACAAACGCAGCAACGAGCGCACCCGCAACGTGCCCGAAATGATATACGAGCTCTTTCCCGTGCTCTTCGACATGAAACAGCGGCGCGGCGGCGACCTCTCCGGCGGCCAACAACAACAGCTCGCCATCGGCCGCGCCCTCGTGCTCAACCCCGGCCTCTTGATTCTCGACGAGCCCACCGAAGGCATCCAACCCAATATCGTCGACGACATCACCAAAGTCATCCGCCGCCTCAACCAAGAATGGGGGCTCACCGTGCTGGTGGTCGAGCAAAAACTGCACCTGATCAACCTGCTCGCCGACCACTTTGTGTTAATCGAGCGCGGCCATTGCGTGGCCAAAGGCCGTGGCAACGAGCTTACCGAAGAGTTGATTCAAACTTATTTGAGCGTGTAAAAAAGCTTTCAGACGGCCTTTAGCCTGTAGGTCGGATTCTCGAATCCGACACTTGTTCGCAGAACAAGACACGCACATCGCTTTGGCCGTTGGCCAAACGTCGGATTCAAGAATTTGACCTACGCGGATGATGTTGCCGAACTGCTTTTATTTTGTAAGGTTATTTTTTAGAATTGGTATCAGACGGCCTTTGTTTCCACCCAGGCCGTCTGAAAAAATGCCGCCGCCAATTTTCAAACCCAAAAAATTGCAGTATCCTTAATCCGAATTGTAAACAATCTACATTTTCAGACGGCCTGGCGCTTTTGAGCACAAGGCCGTCTGAAACCCGAAAGGCCGCTCATGCACCTCACCAGCCGCGAACAAGAAAAACTGATGCTCTTTCTCGCCGGAGAGCTCGCCGCCAAACGCCGCGCGCGCGGGCTCAAGCTCAATTATCCCGAAGCCGTTGCCTATATTTCCAGCCACTTGCAAGAAGCCGCGCGCGACGGCATGAGCGTGGCCGAATTAATGCAATACGGCGCCACCCTGCTCGGCTACGACGACGTGATGGAAGGCGTGGCCGAGATGATTCACGAAGTGCAAATCGAAGCCACGTTTCCCGACGGCACCAAATTGGTTACCGTGCACCAGCCCATCCGTTAACCCCCTCCGCCTGAAAGCAGCGATATGAACATCACCGCCCTCGATCACCTCGTGCTCACCGTTGCCGATGTTGCCCGCAGCGTCGATTTCTACACCCGCGTGCTCGGCATGGAAGCAATCACCTTCGGCGAAGGCCGCAAAGCCTTGCGTTTCGGCTGCCAAAAAATCAATCTGCACCAACTCGGCGCAGAAGTGTTGCCCAACGCCGCCCGCGCCACCACTGGCAGCGCCGATTTGTGTTTGCTCACCGACACGCCCTTGCCGCAAGTTTTGGCCGAGCTGGCCGCCCACCAAATCGAAGCCATCAGCGACATCGTGCCGCGCACCGGCGCCGTGGGCGCGATTGAATCGGTTTACCTGCGCGACCCCGATGGCAATTTATTGGAAATCAGCCGTTATCCGCAGCCGTAGGTCGGATACTCGTATCCGACACTTGTTCGCAGAACAAGCGCTGCTTTATAGATGCGGCAATTAATTATTGAATATTCACATCCTCTTACCTGCAGCAGAAACCTGTTCCCTCTCCCGTGGGAGAGGGCTAGGGAGAGGGCAACAAACCAAAGGCTTGTTTGCCGGCATCTGAAAATGTTCAATATTTAATTGCCGAATCAATAGTGAAATGTCGGATTCAAAAATCCAACCTCCACCCCGTTTCAGGCAGCCTCCACCGCTGAAGGCTACCTGAAACCCCGGCAACTGCTTAATACATTCAAAGGAAACCCGACCATGAACCCCGGTGAATACCTGCCCGCCGAAGGCGACATCGCCGCCAATCTCGGCCGCGAAACGCGCACGCTCAGTGTGACCAATTTGGGCGACCGCCCGATTCAGGTCGGCTCGCATTATCATTTTTATGAAACCAATCCCGCGCTGCAATTCGAGCGCGAAGCGGCCAAAGGCTTCCGCCTGAATATCCCCAGCGGCAACGCCGTGCGCTTCGAACCGGGCGAGCGCAAAACGATGGAACTGGTGGCGTTTGGCGGCGCCCAAATCTTGCAGGGTTTCCGCAATGAAACCGATGGCAAAGTTCCAACCGCGCCGCAAGCTGCCGACAAAGCCGCGCTCACCATCCCGCGTGCGCAATATCTGGCCACTTACGGCGCCACGGTGGGCGACAAAATCCGCTTGGGCGACACCGGCCTTTTTGCCACCATCGAGCAAGATTGGCTCACCAAAGGCGATGAATGCAAATTCGGCGGCGGCAAATCGGTGCGCGACGGCATGGCGCAATCGGCCACGGCCTGCCGCAGCGATGAAAACGTGCTCGATTTTGCCATCACCAATGTGGTGATTATCGACCACAGCGGCATCATCAAGGCCGATATCGGCATCCGCGACGGCAAAATCGTCGGCATCGGCCAAGCGGGCAACCCCGACACCATGAGCGGCGTGCGCCCCAATATGGTTATCGGCGCGGCCACCGAAGTGCACAACGGCGCGCACTTAATCGCCACCGCCGGCGGCATCGACACCCACATCCACTACATCTGCCCGCAGCAAATCGAGCATGCGATTGAGAGCGGCATCACCACCCTAATCGGCGGCGGCACCGGCCCCGCCGACGGCACCAACGCCACCACCGTTACCCCCGGCGCATGGCATATTCAGCGCATGTTGCAGGCCGCCGAAGCTTATCCGGTGAACCTCGGCTTTTTCGGCAAAGGCAATTGCGCGAGCCTGGCGCCTTTGCGCGAGCAAATCGAAGCCGGTGCGCTGGGTTTGAAAATTCATGAAGATTGGGGCGCCACCCCCGCCGTGATTGATGCCGCGCTAAACATTGCCGACGAAATGGATATTCAGGTAGCCATCCACACCGACACGCTCAATGAGAGCGGTTTTCTCGAAGACACCATGGCCGCCATTGCCGGCCGCGTGATTCACACCTTCCACACCGAAGGCGCGGGCGGCGGCCATGCGCCCGACATCATCAAAGCAGCCATGTATCCCAATGTGTTGCCCGCCTCCACCAACCCCACGCGCCCGTTTACCGTCAACACCATCGACGAGCACCTCGATATGCTGATGGTGTGCCACCACCTCGACAAACGCGTGCCCGAAGACATTGCCTTTGCCGATTCCCGCATCCGCCCCGAAACCATCGCCGCCGAAGACATTCTGCACGACATGGGCGTGTTTTCCATCATGAGCTCCGATTCGCAAGCCATGGGGCGCGTGGGCGAAGTGATTATCCGCACCTGGCAAACCGCCGACAAAATGAAACAGCAACGCGGCAGCCTGCCCGAAGATTCAGACGGCCTCGACAATTTCCGCATCAAGCGCTACATCGCCAAATACACCATCAACCCCGCCATCGCCCACGGCATCAGCCAATACGTCGGCTCCATCGAAGCGGGCAAAATGGCCGATATTGTGCTCTGGAAACCGGCCTTTTTCGGCGTAAAACCCGAAATCATCATCAAAAACGGCAGCATCAGCTACGCACGCATGGGCGACCCGAATGCCAGCATCCCCACGCCGCAGCCGGTGCTCTACCGCCCCATGTTCGGCGCGCACGGCAAAGCGGTAAGCGAAACCGCCGTGTTGTTTGTGTCGCAAGCCGCCGTCGATGCCGACATCCGCAGCCGCTACGGTTTGCAGAAACAAACCCTGCCGGTGCAAAACTGCCGCAACATCGGCAAAAAAGATTTAATCCACAATAAGGGCACACCCGAAATCACGGTCGACCCCGAGCGCTACGAAGTGCGCGTAAACGGCGAGCACATCACCTGCGCACCGGCCGAAAAAGTGCCGCTGGCGCAAAGGTATTTTTTGTTTTGAGTTTGTTTTGGGGGGTTTGTTTTGGGCTTCTGAAGGCCGTCGCGCCCACCCCCTAACCCCCTCCCGCGCGCGGGCGGGGGAACAGATTGCGGAAGCGGGTGGTTTTTGCGGCTTAAAATAACGGCTTTCAGACGGCCTGTGCTGAATTGATAGTGCCACGATAATAATATGTTTTATTGGATTATTTTACCAAACTCGCTAACACAGCAACTGCCCCACCCTCAGCAACCTGTTCCCCCTACCGCGAGCGGGCGGGGCGGGGGAACAGATTGCGGAAGCGGGTGGGTTGGCGGCTTAAAATAACGGCTTTCAGACGGCCGGTGTTGAATTGATAGTGCTACGATAATAATATGTTTTATTGGATTATTTTACCAAACTCGCTAACACAGCAACTGCTCCAACCTCAGCCACCTGTTCCCCCTACCGCTCGCGGGAGGGGGCTAGGGGGTGGGCCAAACAGCAAAACAACACATACAACAAACACAACCAAACACGGAAAACCTCATGCCCCACACCCGCAACCCGGCCTTAAAATCACGCGCCCGTGCATTGCGCAACCAGCCCACCCTTGCCGAGCAGCATTTATGGCAACACCTGCGCGGCAAGCAAATGCACGGTATCAAGTTTCGCCGCCAGCAAACCATAGGCGGCTATATTGTGGATTTCATCAGCATGGAAAAAAAGCTGATTATCGAGCTTGATGGCGGCCAACACGCCGAACAAGCCGATTATGATGCCGCACGCACGGCCTATTTAGAAAGCGAAGGCTATCGCGTTTTGCGCTTTTGGAACAACCAGGTTTTACAGCAAACGCTAGGGTCTGTTCACATTTCATCCGTGCGTAAGATTTTGAGCGCAAAAGCGTGCTTGCAAGGCGAAAAGCGCAGCAAGGTTGGACACCTTGCGAGCATTTTCAACGTGGCAGGCGCGTTTTTGAGCCAAAAGATTGCCACGAGATGAATTGTGAACAGACCCTAGACGTATTAACCGAAATCGAACGCCATTGCCGCTGATCAAACTGTTCAGACGGCCTCAGGAAAACACATGAATTTAATCATCCAAACCATTATCGGCAGCGAAGCCGAATTAAGCGATGCAGGCCGTCTGAACGCCCAAACCCGCGACAGCGTGCGCCTCAAATGGTATGAAGCCGAGCGCCGCATTTTGCGCACCACCACAGAGGGCGGACGGGATATTGCGTTTAAATTATTAAAAGAAGGCCAGCGCCTGCACCACGGCGATGTGGTGTATCTGAGCGACACGCTGGCCATCAGCGTGGCAATCGAGCCTTCGGAAGTGATGGTTTTATCGCCGCAAACCCTGCCCGACATGGCGCGCGCCTGTTATGAAATCGGCAACAAACACACACCGCTGTTTCTCGACGGCAACGAATTGCTGCTGCCCTACGACAAGCCCCTGTTTGAATGGCTCTGCGCCGCCGGCTTCGCCCCACAGCGCGACCACCGCCGCCTGAGCGAGCAATTACGCGCCAACTCCGCCCAAGGCGCGGGTGGGCACGGGCACAGCCATCACCACGAGCACAACCACAGCCACAATTAAACACCGCCAACAACCTGTTCCCCCGCCCGCTCGCGGGAGGGGGTTAGGGGGGTGGGTAAAACAGCAAAACACAACACAACACAACCACAATTAAACACCAACAACAACCTGTTCCCCCTACCGCTCGCGGGAGGGGGTTAGGGGGTGGGTAAACGATGAGCATTGACACCCTCAGCCGCCTCGGCGCGCTCCTACACCTGGTCGACCCCACGCTGCCCATTGGCGGCTTCAACCATTCCGGCGGGCTGGAAACCTTTGTGCAACAGCGCGTGGTGCACGATGAAGCCACGCTACATGAATATGTGGCGGTGCAGCTGGCGCAAAACTGGGTGTATAACGACGGCGCTTATGCCTCGCTCGCCTTCGATGCCGCCACGCAAAACGATTTGCCCGCATTATTGGCATTGGATGAAAAAATCGCCGCCGCCAAAGCGCCGCGCGAAATCCGCGAAGCCGGCTTCAAGCTCGGCGTGCGGCTGCTGAAAATCTTCGCCCGCCACGAGCAGGCCGACATTTTGCAAAGCTTTCAAGCGGCCTTAGGCGCGCAGCAAGCCAAAGGCTGTTATCCGCTCGCCTTCGGCCTTGTGGCCGCCTGCATGGGCTTGGACAAAGCGCAGGCGCTGTATGCTTTTTATTACAACGCCGCCGTCGGCACCGTCACCAACGGCGTGAAGCTGATTCCGCTCAGCCAAATGGCCGGCCAAGATATTTTATTCGCCCTGCGCGAGCCGATTGCCTGCGCCGTGGCCGAAAACTTGCACCCCGATGCCGAATGGACAGGCGCCGCCACGCTCGCCGCCGACATCCGCGCCATGCAGCACGAGCGGCTCTACACGCGGCTTTATATGAGTTAAATAACCATAAAAACCGCAACGCTACCTGAAACATTGATTTTCAGGTAGCGTTTAATTGTTGACAATCTATAGCGAAATACGTTTAGATATAATACCCATTCAAAAAAAGTAACCTTACAAAATAAAAGCAGTTCGGCAGCATCATCCGCGTAGGTCGGATTCTTGAATCCGACGTTTGGCCAACGGCCAAAGCGATGTGCGTGCCTTGTTCTGCGAACAAGTGTCGGATTCGAGAATCCGACCTACAGGCTGCCCGTTTGTATATTATTTTTTTGGATTGGTATAAACCTTCCGGCAGCGGCCTGACGCAACACCTTTGCGCAAGTCGGATTTTCGAATCCGACATTCGGCCAAACCGGCCGAAACACAAGCTTTTTGCTCTCTGAACAAGCATCGGCTTCAAAAATCCGACCTGCACAACCCGTAAACCCAGGCCGTCTGAAACCGCATTCAACTGCTTTATTTAAATGAAGGAACCCTCATGAAAAAACTGCTCGCCCTCCTCTTTTTCGCCGCCCCCGCGTTGGCGCTCGCCCACCCCGGCCATGAAAGCAGCGGCCTGATGGCCGGTTTGTGGCACCCGATTGGCGGTTGGGACCATTTATTGACCATGCTGGCCGTGGGCTTGTGGGCGGCATCGTTTAGCGGCAAGGCGCGTTGGCTGATTCCCGCCAGCTTTGTCGGCGTGATGGCATTGGGCTTTGTGTTTGGCGCCAACGGGGGCGAAGTGCCGATGATGGAACAAGGCATTGCCGCTTCGGTGTTGGTGCTGGGCTTGGCCGCCGCTTGGGCCAAACGCGTGCCGATGGCGTTTGCTGCGTTGATGGTGGGCGGGTTTGCGCTGTTTCACGGCGTGGCGCACGGCTCAGAATTGGGCGCGCATGGTGCGCTCAGTTTTGCTGCGGGCTTCATGATTGCCACCGCCGCGCTGCATGCCGCCGGTTTCGGCATCGGCCAAGCGCTGAATAAAAACGTGTGGCTGCTGCGCGCGACGGGCAGCGCCATCGGCCTGGCCGGCTTGGGTATGTTGTTTGCCTGATACCAATCCAAAAAATAACCTAACTTCGTTGTCTCGCCTTGCCGTACTATCTGTACTGTCGCAGGCTTCCGCCTTGTTAGCTTACTTTTTTGAATGGGTATGAGTCGATTTGGGAGAACAAACATGTATATTTTACAACGCGTTTACGGTTTTACCCTGCAAAACACCCCCGCCGTGTTGGCCGACCGCTTGTGGCCGCGCGGCGTGAGCAAGGCGAAATTGGCGGGCATTGAGTGGGATAAAGCGGTCACACCTTCCACCGATTTGCGCAAGTGGTTTCATCAAAATCCTCAAACGCGCTACGCCGAATTCAGCCAACGCTATCAGGCTGAATTAGCCCGCCCCGAAGCCCAACCCGCGCTGCAAGCCTTGCGCGATCTGCATCAGCAACACGGCAGCCTGATTTTGCTCACCGCCGCCAAAGATGTGGCGCACAGCCATTTGCCGGTGTTGCAGGCGGTGTTGGAACAAAAGGCTACCTGAATGGTTGATTTCAAAAAAGAGAACCCTATGCGCAACTACATCAAAATCGGCGTGGCCGGCCCCGTGGGCTCGGGAAAAACCGCGCTTATCGAGCGGCTCACCCGCCAAATCGCCGGCCAATACAGCGTGGCGGTGATCACCAACGACATCTACACCCAGGAAGACGCCGAATTTCTCACCAAAAACAGCCTGTTGCCGCCCGAGCGCATTATGGGCGTGGAAACCGGCGGCTGCCCGCACACGGCGATTCGCGAAGATGCCAGCATGAATCTGGAAGCGGTGGATGAAATGGCGGCGCGTTTTCCCGATGTGGAAATCGTGTTTATCGAATCGGGCGGCGACAATTTATCCGCCACCTTCAGCCCCGATTTGGCCGACGTGACCATTTTTGTGATCGACGTGGCGCAAGGCGAAAAAATTCCGCGCAAAGGCGGCCCCGGCATCACCCGCTCCGATTTGCTCGTCATCAACAAAACCGACCTCGCCCCGCACGTGGGTGCGAGCTTGGATGTGATGGAACGCGATGCACGGCGCATGCGGCTCGGCCAGCCTTTTGTATTTACCAATTTGATGAAAGACGAAAATCTGGCCGCCGTAATCGGCTGGATACAGAAATACGCGCTGCTGGAAGATGTGGCCGAACCGGCGGCATTGGTGCGCTGATGTTTACGCGAAAGGCCGTCTGAAAGCGTTTCAGACGGCCTGAAACCTTTTTCACAACAGCGTGTGGGTCGGATTCTCGAATCCGACACTTGTTCGCAGAACAAGGTTTCAGAGCTGCGGAAAATGTCGGATACAAGTATCCGACCTACAACTGCTTCAATTTGCAGCGTGGGCTTTGCCCTCAAGATTTCTGCTGATTTGTGGACAGAGCGCACGCTACAGGGCTGCAACTTTTATATTTCAGACGGCCTGAAACCTTTTTTACAACAGCGTGTAGGTCGGCTTCTCGAACCCGACACTTGTTCGCAGAACAAGGCTTTCAGGGCTGCGGTAAATGTCGGATTCGAGAATCCGACCTACAACTGCGGGTCACAACCATGATTCAATTCACCCGCTAGATGACAAGGCGCACATGCAATCCAAGCTCACCTTATCCACCCGCATCCGCCACGGCCGCACCGTGTTGGGCGACTGCTTCGCCACCCCGCCGCTCAAGCTGCTCACGCTGCCGCCGCAGCCCGACGGCATGTTGCGCGCCATACAAATGTCGTCTTCGCCCGGCCTGCTCGCGGGCGACTGCATCCGCATCAATCTTGCGCTGGCCGAAGAAAGCGCCCTGCATTTATCCACCCAAGCTTTCACGCGCGTGCTTGCCATGCACGAAGGCAGCATGGCCGAGCAACACCACCGCATCAGCCAAGCCGCTGGCAGCCACCTGATTTACCTGCCGCACCCTCTGGTGCTGCACCGCGGCAGCACGCTCAAACAAACCACCCGCATCGATTTGGCCGACAACTGCACGCTGCTCTACGGCGAAATCACCGCCGCCGGCCGCGTGCTCAATCATGAATGCTTCGCCTTTGCCTACTTCTCTTCACAGCTTCACATCCACCACCGCCACAAGCTTTTGCTCACCGACAACATCCAATGGCAGCCCGCACGCCACCCGCTGCAAACGCTCGGCCAAATGGAAGGCTACAGCCACCAAGCTTCATTGTTTTATGCAAACACCCACGCCCAAACCGCGCTCAAGCCACTGCTCGATGCGCTCCACCAACGCCTGCCGCCGCGCTTTTCAGACGGCCTCTTGCTCGGCATGAGCCTGGCCGCCGACAATATTATTTGCCTGCGCGCATTGGCGAACGAAGCGGAAATCTTAACGCACCTGCTGGCCGAAGCCGCCGCGCTGATTCAGAGCGAGGCCGTCTGAACGCACGCACGCCAAGCCGGCTCAAGCTTTCGAACAATCACTCCAACGCCGCGCTTTGCAGGCCGTCTGAAAACATGATACAAACAGCTTTCTACCATTCCACCTGCAAGGAGAAAACATGAGTGATTTAAAACAACGCTTCGCACAAGCGCAAGAAGACGTGGTGAGCCTGGCCGAGCGCCCCGACAACGCCACCTTGCTGAAGCTTTATTCCTTCTACAAACAAGCCACCGACGGCGACGTGAGCGGCGACAAGCCGGGTATGTTCGACCTTGTGGCCAAGAAAAAATACGAAGCCTGGAGCGGCTTAAAAGGCATGTCGTCCGATGAAGCCATGCAGGCTTATGTGGCCGAAGTAGAGCGTTTGTTAAACGAAGAATAATCAAACCGCATTGCCAAACCAAAGGCCGTCTGAAACTTTTATGTTCAGACGGCCTTTGGTTTTATATCGTGAAATATAGTGGAATGCATAAAAAAAGTGACGCAACGGGTAGGTTGGGTTGAAAACCCAACAAGCCCACAGGCCGTCTGAAACGTTGGGTTTATCAACCCAACCTACTCCGTGATAGTGCGTGGCTTTGTATCACTTTTTCTTGCATTCCACTATATAAAGAAAAACGGCTACAAAAACCATAAATCTTAAGCCGTGCATAGGGCGTGTGACGCAGCCAAACACGCATTTTCTCATTCAACAACAAGGCCGTCTGAAAGCTTGAATCTTTCAGACGGCCTTTGGTTTTACTTATACCAATAATCAGGCAAACGCATCAATCTGCACCGCTTCCCCGCAAGCCGCGCTCAAAGCTTCGTTGAGCACCGCAAAAAATTCGCTGCCGTCGCGCGTGGCCAGCCAGCGGCCGTTTTGCTCGGAAAAATGATAGCCGCCGCTTTTGGCCGCAATCCACAATTCCTGATTGGGCGTGTGGCGGTTTACAATAATCTGCGTGCCGTTGTCGGCCTCAATCGTGAGCACATTGCCGGCAAAGCGGCAGTCGAAATCCCAGCCGCCCTCGTCGATTTGGTCTTCAATATGGGCAAACAAGGCATCAGTGTGTTGCAAAAATCCGCTTTCGGTCATCATGGCTTTGTGTATCCGGGCATTTTTGTTTAAGATACCGAATCTTGCCACATTCCCGCGCCCAAAGAAAGAATCTGCATGAAAACCACCGTATTTTGGCTCGCCGCCGCTCTGTTTCTGAGCGCCTGCGGCTATAAGGGCGACCTTTATCTGCCCAAAGAAGACGACCAAGCCCGTTTCGGCGTGATCCAAACCGGCATCCAATTCACCCCTAAAGAACCCACCACTCACGCGGAACCATAATGACCCTGCATTGCGAAAATATTTCTTTCACCGATTTGGCCGGGCAATTCGGCACCCCACTTTATGTGTATAGCCAAAGCGCGCTCACCGAAGCCTTTTGCGCCTACACTTCCGCCTTCTCCGCGCTCTCTCCACTCGTTTGCTATGCCGTCAAAGCCAACGGCAATCTGAGCCTGCTCAAGCATTTCGCCGCACTGGGCAGCGGTTTTGATATCGTGTCGGGCGGCGAATTGGCGCGCGTATTGGCCGCCGGCGGCGATGCGGGCAAAACCATTTTCTCGGGCGTGGGCAAAAGCGAAGCCGAAATCGAATTCGCGCTCAATGCCGGCGTGTTGTGTTTCAATGTGGAAAGCCTGCCCGAGCTCGACCGCATCAACGCCGTGGCCGCGCGCTTGAACCAAACCGCGCCCATATCGCTGCGCATCAACCCCGATGTCGATGCCAAAACTCATCCGTATATTTCCACCGGCCTCAAAGCCAACAAATTCGGCATTGCCTATGCCGACGCACCTGCGGCCTACCGCCACGCCGCCACGCTGCCGCATTTGCGCATCACCGGTATCGACTGCCACATCGGTTCGCAGCTCACCGATTTAAGCCCGCTCGTGGAAGCCTGCGAGCGCATCGTGCTGCTGGTGGATCAGCTCGCTGTCGAGGGCATTGCGCTCGAACATATTGATTTGGGCGGCGGCATCGGCATTGTTTACAACAATGAAAGCGTGCCCGATTTAGCCGGCTATGCCCGAGCCGTGGACACAATCATCGGCACGCGGCCGCTCAAATTGATGCTCGAGCCCGGCCGCAGCCTGGTGGGCAACGCCGGCACGCTGCTCACCAAAGTGGAATACATCAAACACGGCGAAGAAAAAAACTTCATCATTGTAGATGCCGCGATGAACGATTTGATGCGCCCCGCTCTTTATGAGGCTTATCACCATATCGAAGCCGTCGAGCCAAAAAACATTGCGCCCATCAGCGCCGATGTGGTCGGCCCGATTTGCGAAACCGGCGACTTTCTCGCCCACAACCGCACGCTCGCCTGTGAAGCCGGCGATATTCTGGCCATCCGCAGCGCCGGCGCCTATGCCGCCAGCATGGCCAGCAATTACAACACCCGCAACCGCGCCGCCGAAGTGTGGGTAAACGGCAGCCAAGCGCGCCTTGTGCGCCAACGCGAAAGCTTCGAGCAACAAATGGCCAACGAAACCGCCTGCTTGTAAACATCATCAAAAAGGCCGTCTGAACATCTGAACTGCACCCCAAAAGTTGGACACCCCCATCCAACCCATAAAGGTGCAGTTTTCTTATGAACAAATATACCGTAGACTTCAAATACCAAGCCGTTATGCATTACTACCGCATTCGAAGCCAGCAGCTCACCGCCGACGCATTTCGAATGTCCCGCACCCACCTACGCCGCTGGATTGCCGCCTACGAGCAAGGCGGACTCGCGGCACTCGAGCATCCCCAAGCCATGGCCGACAAAAAAACCAACCCCTTTATTGCCGACAAACCCGATAAAGAAAAAACACAGGATGAGCTATTGCAAGAAGTGGGCTACCTCAGAGCCGAGGTCGCCTATCTAAAAAAGCTCGAAGCCCTTTTTCCTCAGAAGACAGCAACGCCAAAAAAGCGCAAATCATCGAAGCATTAAGGGCAAACCATCCCCTCAAATACCTGCTCCCTGCCGCAGATATCGAACGAAGCAGCTTTTACTTCAGCCGGAAGCGCAACCAGAAGCCCGACAAAGACCTGGCCGACATGCAAACCGTTCGTGCCGTTTACGACCAACACAAAGGCCGTTACGGCGCCCGCCGCATTGCCGCCGCCTTATCGTGGAACAAGAAAAAAGCAGAACGGCTGATGAAGAAAATGAATTTAAAAGCCATTGTCCGAGAGAAGCGAAAATACTACCCGCCGGCCATGGGCGAAGTGTCCGAAAACCTGCTGAACCGCAACTTCAGCGCCGAGAAGCCCGATGAAAAGTGGCTGACCGATGTGACCGAGTTTAAATGCGACGGCCAAAAGCTGTATCTGTCGCCGATACTGGACCTGTATAACCGCGAAATCCGCAGCTACCACCTATCGCGCCGCCCCAACAGCGAAATGGTGGCCACCATGCTGTCGCAGGCCGTGGCGCAACTGGGCGCGCAAAAGCCGATGCTGCACTCCGACCAAGGCGTGCTCTACCGCTGCCGCGCCTACCGCGCGCAATTGGCAGAAGCCGAAATCACCCAAAGCATGTCGCGCAAAGGCAACTGTTGGGACAATGCGCCGATGGAGAGCTTTTTTGCGGTGCTGAAAACGGAATGTTTCCACAACCGCACATTTGCTTCGATAGAGGCATTGGAAGCGGAAATACACGAGTATATCCGCTACTACAACCATGACAGATTGAGTTTGAAATTGAAAAAACTGAGTCCTGTGGCATACAGAACCCAGTTTGCAACCGCCGCTTGAAGAATGATTGATTTAGTGGCTTAAAAATGTCCAAGATTGTGGGGGCAGTTCACATCTCGTTCAGACGGCCTTTTCAAATAATAGTGAAATGCAAGAAAAAGTGACACGAACTGCATTCTGAAACAGCGTAGGTTGGGTTGCCAAACCCAACGTTTCAGACGGCTTGTGGATTTGTTGGGTTTTCAACCCAACCTACCCGCCGTATCACTTTTTTATGCATTCCACTATAGTCAAACAGATAAAGCCACCTTTCGGATGGCTTTATCTGTTCATATCAAGCTAACGGCGACGGCCGAAAATCATCGACACCACGGCCAAAATCAAAAAGCCGATAAATAAAATCTTCGCAATGCCCGCCGCGCTGCCGGCGATGCCGCCGAAGCCCAAAACCGCCGCAATAATGGCAATCACAAAAAACACCACAGCATAATGCAGCATAGTCTTCCTCCTTTTTCGGTTATGATGGATAAGCCTTCATTTTTTACAACACCCGAACTGCTTGCAGGCAATTCAATATAACACACATATTGAACATAAATAAATTCGCATATCTATTTCGCCAAAGCCTTTATCAATCCATCTTAAATTTTTATTAAAATTTAAATATTTTTTACACAACCTCGCTACCTGCATACAGCCAAACCACAATATCCGCTGCAACAAGCGCTCCATTGCCTGCCGCGCCGCATTTATCGACAGCCGCTGCGCAGGCATATGCATACACCGCAACAATCAAAAAGGCCGTCTGAAACTTTTCTTTCAGACGGCCTTTTTCAAACCTTATACCCATTCAAAAAAATAATATACAAACAGGCAGCCTGTAGGTCGGATTCTCGAATCCGGCACTTGTCCGCAGAACAAGGCATGCACATCGCTTTGGCCGTTGGCCAAACGTCGGATTCAAGAATCCGACCTACGCAGATGGTGCTGCCGGACTGCTTTTATTTTGTAAGGTTATTTTTTTGAATTGGTATTATACCCATTCAAAAAAGTAAGCTAACGAGGCGGCGAACCGCAGGTAGTACAACCAGTACGGCAAGGCGAGACAACAAAGTTATTGATTCGGCAATTAAATATTGAACATTTCCAGATACCGGCAAACAAGCCTTTGGCTTGTTGCCCTCTCCCTAGCCCTCTCCCACGGGAGAGGGAACAGGTTTCTGCTGCGGGTAAGAGGATGTGAATATTCAATCATTAATTGCCGCATCTATAGGTTATTTTTTGGATTGATATTAATAATGCGGCGGCACCTCATCGCCCGGGCTGTAGCCCGCCTCGGCGCTACCGCTTTTATCCTGTTGCACGCGCTGATAGAGCAGCCGCAGCTGCGCTTGCTGCAAATCCAGCGTTTGCTGCATTTTGGCGATTGTGTCGTTCAGGCTGCCGATTAAATCTTCCTGCAAAGCCGCCTGAATTTCCAGCTCGACGATGCGCGCTTCCCAATCGCTCATCTCACAACACCATCGCTGCAATCCAGCCTGCCGCCATCAAGGGCAGGTTGTAGTGCAGAAAAGTCGGAATCACCGTGTCGCGCATATGATCGTGCTGGCCGTCCACATTCAAACCGGCGGTGGGGCCGAGCGTGGAATCGGAAGCCGGCGAACCCGCATCGCCCAGCGCACCGGCGGTGCCGATAATCGCCACGGTGGCCAAGGGCGAAAAGCCCATGCCGATGCACAAAGGCACGTAAATCGCCGTGATAATCGGCAGCGTGGAAAACGAGCTGCCGATGCCCATCGTCACCAACAAACCCACCAGCAGCATCACCAGCGCAGCCATGCCTTTGCTGCCCCCAAACATCGCGGCCGAAGCCTGCACCAAGGGCTCAATCTGGCCGGTGGCCTTCATCACTTCGGCAAAACCTTGTGCGGCAATCATAATAAAACCGATCATCGCCATCATTTTCACGCCGTTGTTAAACACCATATCGGCCTCGCCCCAGCGCACCACGCCCAGCGCCATAAACACGGCAAAGCCCACCATCGCGCCCAGCAGCAGTGAATCGGCCCACAATTGCACGGCAAACGACACCACAATCGCCACCAAAGCCACCATGCTGCGGTAGGTGGAAATTTTCGGTTGCGCGGCCGCCGATTGTGCCGCCTGCACATCGGTTTGCGTGTTTTGATAGTGGCGCGGGCGGCGATAGCTGATAAACACCGCCACCAACAGGCCGGCCACCATGCCCAGCGCCGGAATGGTCATCGCCGACATCACGTTCACGCCGGAAGTGTCCAAGCCGGCTTTATTGATGTTGCCCAGCAGTATCTGCTTCAAAAAGATTTCGCCGAAGCCATAAGGCAGCCACATATAAGTGGTTACCAAACCAAACGTCATCAAGCAGGCGAGCAGGCGGCGGTCGATTTTCATGCGGTTAAACACCAACAGCAAGGGCGGGATAATCAGCGGAATAAAGGCAATATGAATCGGAATCAGGTTTTGGCTCATGATGCTCATCGCCAGCAGCGCCAGCAGCAAGCCCCATTTCACCCAGCTGATGCCGCCGGGCACATTGTCGCGTGCATGGTTCACATCCAAGCGGCGAATCACTACATTAGCCAACGTTTGCGGCAGACCCGAATGGGCAATCGCCACCGCAAACGCGCCCAACATGGCATACGAGAGCGCAATCTGCGCGCCGTTGGCCAGGCCGGTTTGAAACACTTCCATGGTTTTGCCCAGCCCTAAGCCGCCCATCAGGCCGCCGGCCAACGCGCCCAGCAGCAGGCTGAGCACCACATGCACCCGCGCCAGCGACAAGCCTAGCATCACAACCACCGCAATCACCACTGCATTCATAATCTCTCCATCGGCAACCAAACGCACCGCCCGGCCGCATGAAACACTGTGCCACCGGCGCATGCTCCGCGTGCCGGCACATATTAACGAAAACACAATCATAACCTAACATGATTTTACATGCCAGTTTATTTGTGGTTTTCTTACTTTGCTTGATTCTTCTTCATAAAGCTTGGCCGTCTGAAGGTTTGGCCGTCTGAAGGTTTGGCCGTCTGAAGGTTTGGCCGTCTGAAGGTTTGGCCGTCTGAAGGTTTGGCCGTCTGAAGGTTTGGCCGTCTGAAGGTTTGGCCGTCTGAAGGTTTGGCCGTCTGAAGGTTTGGCCGTCTGAAGGTTTGGCCGTCTGAAGGTTTGGCCGTCTGAAGGTTTGGCCGTCTGAAGGTTTGGCCGTCTGAAGGTTTGGCCGTCTGAAGGTTTGGCCGTCTGAAGGTTTGGCCGTCTGAAGGTTTGGCCGTCTGAAGGTTTGGCCGTCTGAAGGTTTGGCCGTCTGAAGGTTTGGCCGTCTGAAGGTTTGGCCGTCTGAAGGTTTGGCCGTCTGAAGGTTTGGCCGTCTGAAGGTTTGGCCGTCTGAAGGTTTGGCCGTCTGAAGGTTTGGCCGTCTGAAGGTTTGGCCGTCTGAAGGTTTGGCCGTCTGAAGGTTTGGCCGTCTGAAAACGCGCGTTGCTTGTTTTCAGACGGCCGAGAAAAAAGCACGGTTGCCCGTGCTTTTTGCGATAAGGCGGCTGCCTTATTTGTTTTTTTGTCCGCGAATATAATCCAGCGTTTTGAGTTGGGCGATGGCGGCGGCCAGTGCTGCTTGGGCTTTGGCCAATGCTTCATCGTCCTGTGCTTGGGAAATGCGGGCTTCTGCGGCTTTTTTGGCTTCTTCGGCGCGCGCCTGATCCATCTCGGCGCTGCGCACGGCCACGTCGGCCAGCAGGGTAAGCTTATCGGGCTGCACTTCCAAAACACCGCCGGATACGGCCACCAGCACTTCTTCGGCAGAATCGGGCGTGGTCAAACGCAACACACCCGGTCGCACCAAACTCATAATCGGCTCATGTCGCGGATAAATACCGAGCTCGCCCATTTGGGTCGGCACCACCACAAAGCTGGCTTCGCCCGAAAAAATGTGCTGCTCGTTACTGACCACTTCAACTTGCATGATGTCCATGCTGGCCTCCTTAGTTTACGGTTTTCGCTTTCTCTACCGCTTCTTCGATACCGCCAACCATATAGAACGCCTGCTCGGGCAGATGATCGTATTCGCCGTTCAAAATCGCTTTAAAGCCGGCAATGGTGTCGCGCAGTGAAACGTATTTGCCCGGCGAGCCGGTAAACACTTCTGCCACGTGGAAGGGCTGCGACAGGAAGCGCTGGATTTTACGCGCACGCATCACGGTCATTTTGTCTTCGTCAGACAATTCATCCATACCCAAAATGGCGATAATGTCGCGCAATTCTTTGTATTTCTGCAAAGTAGATTGCACGCCGCGTGCCACATCGTAATGCTCTTGACCCAACACCATCGGGTCGAGCTGGCGCGAGGTTGAATCCAGCGGATCCACGGCCGGGTAAATACCCAAAGAGGCGATATCGCGGCTCAACACCACGGTGGCGTCCAAGTGGGCAAATGTGGTAGCAGGCGACGGGTCAGTCAAGTCATCCGCAGGTACATACACGGCTTGGATGGAAGTAATCGAACCGGTTTGGGTCGAGGTAATACGCTCTTGCAAACGACCCATTTCTTCGGCCAAAGTCGGCTGATAGCCTACAGCTGAGGGCATACGACCCAACAGCGCAGACACTTCAGTACCGGCAAGGGTATAGCGGTAGATATTGTCCACAAAAAACAACACGTCGCGGCCTTTGCCGTTTTCGTCTTTTTCATCGCGGAAATATTCGGCCATGGTCAAGCCGGTGAGCGCCACGCGCAGGCGGTTGCCCGGCGGTTCGTTCATCTGGCCGTATACCATCGCCACTTTATCCAACACGTTGGAATCTTTCATCTCGTGGTAAAAGTCGTTACCTTCACGGGTACGCTCGCCCACACCGGCAAACACAGACAAACCGCTGTGCGCTTTGGCGATGTTGTTGATCAATTCCATCATGTTAACGGTTTTGCCCACACCGGCGCCGCCAAACAAGCCCACTTTACCGCCTTTGGCAAACGGGCAGAGCAAGTCAATCACTTTAATGCCGGTTTCCAGCAATTCCGTGGCCGCAGAGAGCTCGTCGAATTTCGGCGCGGGTTGGTGAATGGCGCGGCTGTGTTTGGCACCGACCGGGCCTGCTTCATCCACCGGATTGCCCAACACGTCCATGATGCGGCCGAGAGTTTCCGTGCCCACCGGCACAGTAATTGCCGCACCGGTGTTGATCACGCTCATGCCGCGTTTGAGGCCGTCTGAACTGCCCATCGCGATGGTACGCACCACACCGTCGCCCAGAAGTTGTTGCACTTCCAGCGTCAGGTCGGTATCAACCAGTTTCAGGGCGTCATACACGTGCGGCAGGGTATCGCGCGGAAATTCCACGTCGACCACCGCACCAATGATTTGTACGATTTTGCCTTGGCTCATTTCGTATCCTATTTTAACGTGCACATGCGCAGCCTTATACGGCTGCGGCACCTGCTACAATTTCTGACAACTCTGTGGTAATCGCGGCTTGGCGTGATTTGTTGTAAACCAAACGCAGCTCTTTGATGGCATTGCCGGCATTATCGGTAGCAGCTTTCATCGCTACCATGCGCGCGGCTTGTTCGGATGCCATGTTGTCGCTCAACGCCTGATACACCACAGACTCTAAATAACGGCGGACTAAGTATTCCAATACAGCGGTGGGGCTGGGCTCATAGCGGTAATCCCAGCTATAGTCGCTGCTTTCACTCACGCCTTCCAATGCACTTTCACCAATCGGCAACAAAGTTTCCAAACGCGGTTCTTGACGCATGGTGTTGACGAAGCCGGAATAAACCAAATGAATCACATCCAGCTGGTGCTTTTGATAGCTTTGGAAAAGCTCGGTCAAAGGGCCTACCAAGGTTTCCAGCCTGGGCGTGTCGCCCAGATTGGTGGCACTGGCAACCACATTCAAACCGATGCGCTGGCAAGCGGCCAAACCTTTGCTGCCCAAACACACCACGTCCACCTCAATGCCTTGGCTTCGATATTCCTGCACCTGCGCCAGGAATTTTTTCAAAACGTTGGCATTCAAACCGCCGCACAAGCCTTTGTCGGTGGTCATCAAAATAAAGCCGGCACGCCGCACGCTGCGGTGCGGCTCCAGCAATTTGATGCCGTGGTCGGAATGGGTTTGCGCCAGATGGCTCATCACCAAACGCACTTTTTCGGCGTACGGACGCGCCAGGCGCATCCGCTCTTGAGTCTTCCGCATTTTAGAGGTTGACACCATCTGCATCGCTTTAGTGATCTTTTGGGTATTCTGAACACTGCGGATTTTGGTGAGAATCTCTTTTCCTACTGCCATTTCAGACTCCTTGCTCTCTCACGCTTACGCTTGGTAGCTGTAAGAAGATTTAAAGGACTTCATCGCTGCGGCCAGTGCCTGCTCGTTTTCATCAGACATGGCGCCCGAAGCGTTGATGGCATCCAAAACGGCCGGCAGTTGCGTGCGCACATGACCCAAGAATTCGTGCTCGAAAGCCAGCGCTTTCGATACCGGCACGTCTTCGTAAGAGCCGTTGTTGATCGCCCACAACGTCAGCGCCATTTCGGCGGTGTTCAGCGTGCTGAATTGCTTTTGCTTCATCAATTCGGTAACCACTTCGCCGTGTTGCAGCTGCTTACGGGTGGCTTCATCCAAATCGGAAGCAAATTGCGAGAAAGCCGCCAGCTCACGATATTGCGCCAATGCCAAACGGATACCGCCGCCAAGCTTTTTAATCACCTTGGTTTGCGCCGCACCACCTACGCGCGATACGGAAATACCGGCGTTGATTGCAGGGCGGATACCGGAGTTGAAGAGGTCGGTTTCCAAGAAGATTTGGCCATCGGTAATCGAAATCACGTTGGTCGGTACGAATGCAGATACGTCGCCGGCTTGGGTTTCGATAATCGGCAGAGCGGTTAATGAGCCGGTTTTGCCTTTTACTTCGCCATTGGTCAGCTTTTCTACTTCATGAGCATTCACACGGGCGGCACGTTCCAACAGGCGGCTGTGCAAATAGAATACATCACCCGGGTAGGCTTCGCGGCCGGGCGGGCGGCGCAGCAGCAGGGAAATCTGACGGTAAGCCACGGCTTGTTTGGACAAGTCGTCATACACAATCAGCGCATCTTCACCGCGGTCGCGGAAAAATTCACCCATGGTGCAGCCGGCATAAGGCGCGATATATTGCAGTGCCGCTGCTTCTGATGCGGTGGCTGCCACCACAATGGTGTGATCCATTGCGCCGTGCTCTTCCAGCTTGCGCACCACGTTGGCAATCGATGATGCTTTTTGGCCGACAGCAACGTAGATACAAACCACGCCGGTGTCTTTTTGGTTGACAATCGCATCCAACGCCACTGCGGTTTTACCGGTTTGGCGGTCACCAATAATCAGCTCACGCTGACCGCGGCCGATCGGCACCATAGAGTCGATCGCTTTCAAGCCGGTTTGCATCGGTTGATCCACCGATTGGCGGGCAATCACGCCGGGCGCGATTTTTTCGATCGGCGCAGTAGTGGTAGCGTTGATGGGGCCTTTGCCGTCAATCGGACGACCCAGCGAATCCACCACGCGGCCAATCAGCTCGCGGCCGACCGGCACTTCCAAAATGCGGCCGGTACAGGTAACGGTGTCACCTTCTTTAATGTGTTCGTATTCACCCAACACCACGGCGCCCACGGAGTCACGCTCCAAGTTCATGGCCAAGCCGAATGTGTTGCCGGGGAATTCGAGCATTTCACCTTGCATTACGTCTGACAAGCCGTGAATGCGAACAATACCGTCGGTTACGGAAATCACGGTACCACGGGTACGGACTTCTGCATCTACCGACAGATTCTCGATCTTGGCTTTAATCAAATCGCTAATTTCAGCAGGATTAAGCTGCATGAAAACTCTCCTAATTTGTCATGGCCGCATACAAAGCATTTAATTTGCCTTGCAGCGACAAGTCCAATACCTGGTCACCGATTTCTACTTTTACGCCGCCGATCAAATCGGGGTCGACTTCGGTGCGAATCTCCAACGTGCTGCCAAAGCGCTGTTGCAGCTCTGCAGTCAAATCGGCCAATTGCGCCGCATTGAGTGCATAAGCGCTGCGGATCAGGGCTCGTTTGGTATGATTCAATGCCAGGGTTAAGTCTTGGTATTGCGCATAAATTTCAGGCAAAACCAAAAGGCGCTTCTGCTCGGCCAATATCGACACGAAATTTTTCAATTTCGCATCACCCAAACCGACCAATTCAATCAGCATGAGGGCTTTTTCGGCAGAAGTGCTTTCGGGTTGCTCAATCAGCGCAGCCACTTTGGGTTGCTGCACTGCCGTTGCCAGTTGTTTCAGTCCGCCCAACCAAGACTCAATTTGGTTTTGCTCTTGCGCCACACCGAATAATGCTTTCGCATACGGTCTGGCAATGGTTGCGAACTCTGCCATAAGATTACAGCTCCTGTTTCAGGGCGCTGAGCATTTGTGCGTGTTTTTCAGCATTCACTTCGCTGCGCAAAATAGACTCCGCACCTTTTACCGCCAAAGCTGCCACTTGTTCGCGCAAAGCTTCGCGGGCGCGATTGGCTTCTTGCTCAACATCGGCTTTGGCTTGTGCCGTAATACGGGCAGCCTCGGTGGAAGCCTGTGTTTTGGCTTCTTCAACGATTTGCGCTGCACGTTTTTCTGCGTTGGCCACCATTTCGGTAACCTGATGACGTCCTTCGGCTAAGAGTTCTGCAACTTTCTTTTCAGCCTGTTCAAAATCGTTTTTACCGCGCTCGGCCGCAGCCAAGCCTTCGGCGATTTTGTCGGCGCGCTCGTCAAGTGCTTTTGCAATCGGCGGCCACACGAATCGCATGGTGAACCACACCAGAATGAAAAAGACGATTAACTGCGCAAATAGGGTCGCATTTAAATTCACTTTACTTAACCTTCGTATTAGGGTTAATCAAACAAACGACGTTTCGTTTGGTTAGACTTAGCCTGCAAACGGGTTAACGAAAGCGAACAGCAGAGCGATGGCCACACCGATCAAGAATGCGGCATCAATCAAACCGGCAATCAAGAACAATTTGGTTTGCAGCGGGCCGATCAGCTCAGGTTGACGGGCAGAAGATTCCAGATATTTAGAACCTACCATGCCGATACCGATAGCAGCACCCATCGCACCGAAAGCGACGATCAAACCACAAGCGATAGCAATTAAACCACCCATTTCAAAACTCCTTAAATTAAAAACAAAGGTTAAAGAACTACAGTTAAAAACAAACTACTCAAAAACTTTTAGTGATGATCATGTGCCTGGCCGATATAAACAAACGCCAGCGCCATGAAGATAAAGGCTTGCAGGGTAATAATCAGAATATGGAAAATCGCCCATGCCACACCTGCCAGAATATGCAGGACAAACAAAATCGGATCCATCACGCCGATGCTGCCGGAAGCCGCCCAAGCGCCACCCAAAAGGGCAATCAGCAAGAACACCAGCTCGCCCGCATACATATTGCCGAACAGCCGCATGCCGTGCGATACGGTTTTCGACAGGAATTCGAGAATATTCATAATGAAGTTGAAAGGTGCCAGCATCGGGCCGAACGGCGCGCTGAACATTTCATGCATCCAGCCGCCCAAGCCTTTGATTTTCACGCTGTAATAAAGGCAAATCAGCAGCACACCGATGGCCAAAGCCAGCGAAGTATTCAAATCGGCGGTGGGCACGACACGCAGTAAAGCATGATGGTCACCGGTGACGGCCTGCCAAGTCATCGGCAGCAAATCCACCGGCAGCAAGTCCATCGCATTCATCAGGAAAATCCACACAAACACAGTCAAACCCAAAGGGGCGACTGCTTTGCGCGACTGCTCGTTGTGCACGATGCTTTTGCACATATCATCTACGAATTCAAACAGCAACTCCACCGCAGCCTGAAAGCGACCGGGCACACCCGGCGTGGCTTTGCGGGCGGCACGCCACAGCAGGAAGCTGCCCAGCGCACCCAGCAACACCGCGAAGAAAACGGCATCTAGGTTGATATAAGAGAAATCGGCGATGTTTTTCAGGCCTTGGCCTTGGGTGACATCCGACAGACTGGTCAAGCTTTGTAAGTGGTGCTTGATGTAGTCGGCAGCGCTCATTGCTTCACTACTTGCCATAATGTTGAACTCTCAAAAATGCTAAAAAAACCAGATGACTGACTGTAAACAACCCCAATAAAAACGGGATAAACACCAATGTTTCGTGCCAGATGGCAAACACCACCAGCATCAACACCAGCGACAGCATGACTTTTAAACCTTCTCCGAGCAAAAAGCCTTTACCTGCCCAAGCAGGATGCGGCTTGAAAAGCCTTAAAAGTAATACCGCAGCGGCCGAGGGCAACAAATAACACAATCCGCCCAGCCATGCCGACCAAAACGCGGGCAAACCGCTCACCAGCAAACACAACAGCGCCACCACTGCCAGCGCCGCCAACTGTAAAATCAGAATCTTCGTCATACAACACGCAGCTACAGACAATTTAAGCCAAGCCACTATAATAAAGATGCGTTTACGCGTCAAGATAATTTGTTAATCTTTGTGAATGGGCAGGTTTTATCAAAGGGGCTTTTTATGCTTGCAAACAGCCCTATTCTCACTTATTTGAGTGCTTTTTACGCTCAAATATCCCAATTCAATGCTTTTTTTTCGGCTCTTTTCCGGCGAAGCCCGCACTACACACTACTACACGACTTACAAAATAAAGCGCCCGATTCGTTGCATTATCCGTCGCAATCTTCACTTGCCATTGTAATATATCGCCGTTTTTTTTGAAAACCCGAGGCCGTCTGAAACTGTTTCAGACGGCCTTTTCAGGCACGATTAATTTTAATTCGGCAAATCCACACCGAGCTGCTTGAGCAAAGCTTCGAGCGTTTCGGGTGAATCGAAATGCAGCACGATTCTGCCTTTTTTCTGATTACTGCTGTGCACTTCGGCGTTAACGCCCAGCGTTTCGGTGAGCGCTTCGCTCAGGCGGCGGATGTCGGGATTGTCGCGCTTGGGCGCTTCGGCAGGCTTGCCTTGCTGCGCCATTTGGCTGCGCCGCTCCACTTCGCGCACCGACCAGCCGTTTTTCACGGCTTTTTGTGCCAGCTCCAGCTGCGTGACCACGGGCAGAGTGAGCAGCGCGCGGGCATGCCCCATTTCGAGGCGGCGGGCATAAAGCATTTCCTGCACGGGCTCGGGCAAGGCGAGCAGGCGCAGGCTGTTGGAAATGGCGCTGCGGCTTTTGCCGACGGCTTTGGCAATGGTTTCGTGGGTGAGGCTGAATTCATCGGCCAGGCGCTTCAAGCCGCGTGCTTCTTCAATCGGGTTGAGGTTTTCGCGTTGCAGGTTTTCAATCAAGCCCATGGCCAGCGCGGTTTCATCGCTGATGCTTTTCACCACCACCGGCATTTCGGTGAGGCCGGCCAATTGGCTGGCGCGCCAGCGGCGCTCGCCGGCAATCAATTCGTAGCCGTTGAGGCCTTGTTCGCGCACAATCACCGGCTGGATGACGCCTTGCGCCTTGATGGATTCGGCCAGCTCCTGCAAGGCTTCGTCATCCATCTGCACGCGCGGCTGATAGCGCCCGGGGCGGATATCGCCGATCGGCACGGTGGTGAGGCGGTCGTTGCCGCCGTCGTCCAGATTATGGGAAATCAGTGAATCCAGGCCGCGGCCGAGGCCGCCTTTGGGTTTTGCCATATCGTTACTTTCTGAAGCGCGCAAAAAATCAGCGCTTATTTTATCGGATTTTCAGACGGCATGCTGGCTTTTAGAGCCTGTTTACGCTCTTTTTTGCAGCCGGCTTACGCAGCCATAGGGTTTCATACCAATTCAAAAAAGTAAGCTAACAAGGCGGCGAGCCGCAGACAGTACAGATAGTACGGCAAGGCGAGACAACGAAGTTAGGTTATTTTTTTGGATTGGTATCAGACGGCCTTGCGCTACAATAAGGCTTTTCAATTGCCCGGGCGGCTTGATGACAACTTTTTTCGATACCGTGATAATCGGCGCCGGGGCGGCCGGCATGATGTGCGCCGCCCGCATAGGCCAAAAAGGGCAAAGCGTGGCGCTGCTTGACCATGCGGCCAAAATCGGCGAAAAAATCCGCATTTCGGGCGGCGGCCGCTGCAATTTCACCAACCGCCATCTCAACGGCCACGATGGCGCGCCTTATTTTGTGTCGCAGCAGCCGCGTTTTGTGCGCCATGCTTTATCGCGCTACACCAGCACCGATTTCACCGCTCTGCTCGAGCACCACGGCATACCCTATCACGAAAAGCACAAAGGCCAGCTTTTTTGCGACCGCAGCGCGCAAGACATTATTAATATGCTGCAAAACGAATGCGCAAAAGGCCGTGTGCAATGGCACACCGAATGCGTGATTGAAAGTGTAGAGCCCATTCAGACGGCCTCTGCTGCGCGCTTTGAACTGCGCACCAACCAAGGCCGCTTTTCCTGCCGCAACCTGGTGGTGGCCACCGGCGGCTTGGCGGTGCCTGCCATCGGCGCCAGCCCGTTTGGCTACGAATTGGCCAAACAGTTCGGCCACAGCATCGTTACGCCTGCCGCCGCGCTGGTGCCGCTGCGCTTCGAGCATTGGGCGGAATCGGGCTACGATGCGCTCGCCGGCATCGCCCTGCCCGTGCGCATTGCCACCGGCAGCGGCAAAGCAGCCATGCAGTTTGACGAAGATTTATTGTTTCGCCACAAAGGTTTGAGCGGGCCTGCGATTTTGCAGATTTCCAGTTATTGGCAGCCCGGGCAGGCCATTATCATTAATTTGGCACCCGATGCCGAGCTGCCCCATGCTTTATGCAGCGGCAAACACGGCCAAAAAATCCAGCTCAACACCGCACTCGCACAGCTTTGCCCGCACCTGCCCTCGCGGCTGCTGGATTTTTGGCTGGCACAACCCGAATGGGCGCCGCTTGCCGCACACAAATGGGCCGACACGCCCGATGCCGCTTTGGCCGCTTTGGGGCAGAGCCTTAATCAATGGGCGCTGCTGCCCAGCGGTTCAGACGGCCACAAAAAAGCCGAAGCCACCCGCGGCGGCGTGGATGTGCGCGAAATCGATGCCAAAACCATGCAGAGCAAGCTCGCGCCCGGGCTTTATTTTATCGGCGAAGTGATGGACATCACCGGCTGGCTCGGCGGCTATAATTTCCAATGGGCATGGGCTTCGGCGGTGTGTGCGGCCGCAGCCATAACAGATGGGGCGACACAACAGGCCGTCTGAAACGGCGCGGCTTCAGACGACCTGTTGCTTTCAAACGGCCTTGATTTCTATTTATTATATTGATTTCAAAAGAAATGGCTTAAAGCCTGTTGATGCGCTCAATAGCAGCGCCATAAAATATGGTAAACAGGCTTTTGAAATGGAAAGGCCGTCTGAAAGATTACCTTTCGCAACTTTTCTTTGCCTGTCACAAAAGCAAATAAGCTAGACCTGCCTCCGCTTTCTCACTAAGATAGGCCTGCATCGTGCTTGCCGCGGCAACGTTTTGCCGCCCTGCTCCGCAGGCCTTCCGCACTTATCAAACCACACAATCACAATAATTCCTGCACACATTCAAGGACAACGCCAACCTAAACCCACAAGGAGCGTATGCAATATGCAGGCCCATCAAACCCAACATATCCGGGACGTGCTGGCGCATGTTTACGGCAGCACCCGCCGACCGGCTGCTGCTTTCGAGCCTAAAATCATCGAATCGTGGCAGCGCTGCGTGCATCAACACGGCCTCAATCCCGAAGTGATGCAGGAGGCGCTGATTCTGCCGCAACACAATCTGGCCGAGCACGTGGACGCCATGGACGGCCTCAACGCCGTGGCCCGCCACGGCTTGCAGGTGCTGGCCAGGCAAATCCGCGACATGGGCTATGTGGTGCTGCTGGCCGATGCACACGGTGTGGTGGTGGAAGCATTTGGCGCTGAAAATCAGGTGCGCGATTTCAGGCAGGCGGGGCTGCACACCGGCGCGCTGTGGTGCGAGCGTGCCAACGGCACCAGCGCCGTGGCCGTGGTAGCGGCCACCGGCCAGGCCGCCATCGTGCACCGCACCGACCATTTCGACGCCACCCACATCGGCCTGACCTGCACCGCCGCACCGGTGTTTGATTCGCAAAACCGCCTGCGTGCCGTGCTTGATGTGTCTGCCCTCGCCCCCTTGCCCGAGCGGCAAAGCCAATACGGCGTGTTGCATTTGGTACAGCATTTTGCCACGCTGATTGAAACCGCCGCGCTGATTCAGGCGCACCGCCGCCATTGGCTGGTGCGTTTGGGGCAAGCGGCGGCTTTTTTGGATGTAACCCCCGAATTCATTATTGCCGTTGACGATGCCGGCAAAATTGCCGGTGCCAATCATGCTTTTCACCAATGGGCGGCGCAACAGCTCGAATTGCCCGAGCGCGATTTAACCGGCTGCCTGTTTGAGCCACTTTTCGGCCAGAGCCTGCTCAGTGTGTACAGCGCCACGCGCGCCAAACCGGCCGTGCTGATAGGCGGCCGGCATTTGTTTGCCTCTGTGTCGCCGCCGGCCGACCAACACGCCGCACCACCGACCGGCAGCCTGCCGCTGCCGCCCGAGCTCGACAAACTCTACAGCCCCAAAAGCCGCCAACGCCGCAGCCTGCAACGCATCGCCGTGCTGGCCGACACGCAAGTGCCGGTGCTGATCAACGGCGAAACCGGCTCGGGCAAAGAATTTCTCGCCCGCGCCATTCATCTTTCAGGCAGCCGCGCCGATGCACCTTTTATTGCGGTAAACTGCGCCGCCATTCCCGAAAATCTGATTGAAAGCGAGCTTTACGGCTATGCCCCGGGCAGCTTTTCCGGCGCCGAGCGCAAAGGCAAAATCGGCCTGATTCAGGCGGCCGACGGCGGCACGCTTTTTCTCGATGAAATCGGCGATATGCCGCTTTATCTGCAATCGCGGCTCTTGCGCGTGCTCTCCGAGCGCGAAGTGTTGCCGGTGGGCAGCACCCGCGCGGTGAAAGTGGATATCCGCATTATTTCGGCCACCCATTTCGATTTGCAGGCGCGCATCGCCGAGGGCAAATTCCGCGAAGATCTGTATTACCGCCTCAACGGCATTCAGGCGCTGCTGCCGCCTGTGCGCGAGCGTGATGATTTCGACTATATCGTGCGCGTTTTGCTGCAACGGGCGGCCGAGAAAACCGCCATGCCGGTGAAAGCGCTCTCAGCGCACGCGCTCGACATTCTGCGCGCCTATGGCTGGCCGGGCAATTTGCGCCAGCTGGCCAACGTGCTCGAAGTGGCGCTGCTCACCGCCAACGATGCGCGCATCGAGGCCGATGATCTGCCCGACTACATCAAAACCGCCGCGCGCCCTTTTTTCAGCCCGCACACCGCCGAGCCTGCCGCCTGTGGCAAATCGGTGTTGGCCGATGCGCAGCAATTGCAAGCCGCACTGCAATCGCACCGGGGCAATGTGTCGGCTTTTGCCAAAGCCATCGGCGTGAGCCGCATGACGGTTTACCGTTATTTGAAAAAATACAATCTGCCCGATTAAAAACCTGCCCGCATTTCATCTGGCCGTCTGAAAAATCAAGCTTTCAGACGGCCTTAATTTTTCCCTAATCTTTCGGCCGCAACCGCGCAGCTCGTCGGTCGGATTCTTGAATCCGACATTTGGCCATCGGCCAAAGCGATGTGTGTGCCTTGTTCTACGAACAAGTGTCGGATTCAAGAATCCGACCTACTGCTGTCCGCATTTCATCTGGCCATCTGAAAAATCAAGGTTTCAGACGGCCTGAGGCTTTGCAAACTTGTGACAGCTGTCACATGCGGCTGTCACACCGTATCGTTACACAGTGTTACATCCGTCATACCACCCAGGCCGTCTGAAAAAATTTTCTCTTATTATTCAATCATTAATATTAAAATCCAACCATTAGCACAATGTTTGCTAGGCATCCAACAACCCTTTCCGCTTCTGGAGCGCCGCCATGTCTGCCCCGATTCGCGTCGGCATTATTGCCAATCCCGTTTCCGCCCGCGATATCCGCCGCGTGATGTCGCATGCGGCCGGTTTGCCGCTGGCCGAGCGCGCCAATATGGTGTTGCGCATTGTGCAGGCGCTGGCCGCTTGCGGTGTGGATGAAGTGTGGCTGATGCCGGAAACAGAGGGCTTGCGCACGCATTTGGCGCGCCTGCTGCCTGCTGCGGCGGCCGAATCGGCTTATCCGCTGCCCGAATTGGTGTGGGCCGATATGCCGGTGCGCAGCTGCACGCAAGATTCCACCCGCACCGCCGAAATCATGCATGCCGCCGGTGTGCGCGCCATTATCGTGCTCGGCGGCGACGGCACTCATCGCGCGGTGGTGAAAGGCTGCGGCCGCACACCCATCGCCGGCATTTCCACCGGCACCAACAATGCGTTTCCGCCGATGCGCGAAGCAACGGTAACAGCATTTGCCACCGGCCTTTATGCCGTCGGCAAAATTCCCGCCGCCACGGCGCTGGCCGCCAACAAATGCCTACACATCCGCCGCCTGAATGCCGCAGGCGATTTGGTGCAGCAAGACATCGCGCTGATTGATGCGGCCATACTCAACGAGCGCATACTCGGCGCCAAAGCCATCGGCGATGCCGACACCTTGCGCACAATTATCGTGACCCAAGCTTCGGTGGAAGCGGTCGGCTTATCGGCCATTGCCGCCATGTTGCAGCCTGTGCCGCGCCATGCCGAAGGCGGCTTGCTGGTGGAATTGGTGCCACTTGAGGGTGCGCATGCTCCGCGCGCCGATGCCGCCTGCCGCCTGCAAGCGGTGATGGCGCCGGGCACGGTGGCCAGCGTGAACATAGCCGCTTACCGGCGTTTGTTTTCAGACGGCCTCTACACTTTAAGCGGCCAAAACGGCCTGATTGCGCTCGACGGCGAACGCGAAATCGCGTTTCGCACGGGCGACAGCATTGAAATCAGCTTGCAAGAGCAGGCTTTTTACACGGTTGACGTGGGCGCCGCGCTGCAATATGCCGCCGAGCACCACCTCACCGCCCACCCCGTTTCACAAGGAGAAACATCATGAGCCAAACCGCATTAAACAAAAACGAGCTGCTCGACGTTTACCGCAAGATGAAAACCATCCGCGAATTCGAAGAACGGCTGCACATCGACTTTTCACGCGGCGACATTCCCGGCTTTGTGCACCTTTATGCCGGTGAAGAAGCCACCGCCGTGGGCGTGATGCAAAGCCTCAGCGACAACGACCGCATCGCCAGCACCCACCGCGGCCACGGCCACTGCATCGCCAAAGGCGTGGATGTGATCGGCATGATGAAAGAGATTTACGGCCGCCAAGACGGCGTGTGCCACGGCAAAGGCGGCTCGATGCACATTGCCGATTTATCCAAAGGCATGATGGGCGCCAACGGCATTCTCGGCGCGGGCGCACCGCTGATTTGCGGCGCGGCGCTGGCGGCCAAATATCGTGGCGACGGCGGCGTGGCCGTAACTTTCTGCGGCGACGGCGGCGCCAACCAAGGCACGGTGCTCGAAAGCCTCAACTTGGCGGCGGTGTGGAATCTGCCGGTGATTTTTGTGATTGAAAACAACGGCTATGCCGAATCCACCGGCCGCGATTATGCCACCGCTTCCAGCAGCTATGTCGACCGCGGCATCGGCTTCGGCGTGCCTGGGGTAACGGTGGACGGCAACGACTTTTTCGCCGTGTATGAAGCGGCCGGCGAAGTGATCCGCCGCGCCCGCAACGGCGGCGGCCCGGCGCTGCTCGAATGCAAAACCAATCGCTTCTACGGCCACTTTGAGGGCGACGCGCAAACCTACCGCCCCGCCGGCGAAGTGGAAAACCTGCGCGCCCACCACGATTGCCTGAAAATCTTCCGCCAGCGCGTAACGGAAGCCGGCATGCTCACCGATGCCGAATTGGATGCCGTGGACAGCGATGTGGCCGAATTAATCGAGCGTTCGGTGCAAGAGGCCAAAGCCGCGCCGCAGCCGCCGGTGGAAGCGCTGCTTGCCGATGTGTATGTGTCTTATTGATTAAAGGCCGTCTGAAAAAATAAACAAATAAACGAAGGAGCAACATCATGGAACGAAGAATCACCTTAAAGCAGGCCATCAACGAGGCCATCGATTTGGAAATGGCGCGTGATGAGCGCGTGATTATGATTGGTGAAGACATCGTCGGCGGCTTCGGTGCCGATGGCGAAAAAGATGCCTGGGGCGGCGTGCTCGGCGCCACCAAAGGTTTGTATGGCAAATACGGCGACCGCCTGCTCGATGCGCCGCTCTCGGAAGCCGCCTATGTGGGCGCGGCCATCGGCGCGGCCACTTGCGGCATGCGCCCGATTGCCGAATTGATGTTTATCGACTTTGTGGGCGTGTGTTTCGACCAAATTTTGAACCAAGCCGCCAAATTCCGCTATATGTTCGGCGGCAAAGCCGAAACGCCGGTGGTGATCCGCGCGCTGGTGGGCGCAGGCTTCAGCGCCGCCGCCCAGCACAGCCAAATGCTCACGCCGATGTTTACCCACATTCCGGGCCTGAAAGTGGTGTGTCCTTCCACCCCTGCCGATGCCAAAGGCCTGCTCGCCCAAGCCGTGCGCGACAACGACCCGGTGATTTTCTGCGAACACAAAGCGCTCTACAGCGTGAAAGGCGAAGTGCCCGAAGGTGAATATGTGATTCCGTTCGGCCAGGCCAATATCGTGCGCGAAGGCAAAGACGCCACCATCGTGACCTACGGCATGATGGTGCACCGCAGCCTCGAAGCGGCCAAACTGCTGGAAAAAGAAGGCGTGGATGTGGAAGTAATCGATTTGCGCACGCTCTCGCCGCTCGACATCAACACTGTGTTCCGATCGGTGGAAAAAACCGGCCGCCTGGTGGTGGTGGACGAAGCCAGCCCGCGCTGCAACATCGCCACCGACATTTCGGCGCAAGTGTGCCAAGAAATGTTTGGCAAGCTGAAATCCGGCATCCGCATGGTTTCCCCGCCGCACACGCCCGTGCCGTTTTCAGCGCCGCTGGAAAAAGCCTACCTGCCCAACGGCAAAGGCATTGCCGAAACTGTGCGCCAAACACTTTAATGAAATAAAAAGGAGAACAACATGAGCAAAATCACCCCGATTATCATGCCCAAATGGGGCCTCACCATGGAAGAAGGCACCGTCGGCGCTTGGCTGGTGGAAGTCGGCACCCAAATCGAAGTGGGCATGCCGATTCTGGATGTGGAAACCGAAAAGCTCACCAACGCGGTGGAAGCCACCGATGCCGGCCTGCTGCGCCGCCAATTTGCCCAAGCCGGCGAAACCCTGCCGGTGAAATCGCTGCTGGGCATTATGGCCGATGAGGGCGTGAGCGATGCCGAAATCGAGCAATTTATCGCCAACTGGGTGCCGCCCTCCGCCGATGAGCTGGACGATTAAATACCCGCCGCCCGCAAACAAAAATTTGCGGGCGGTTTTGATGGTTGTTTGATACCAATTCAAAAAAGTAAGCGAACAAGGCGGCGAGCCGCAGACAGTACAACTAGTGCGTAGGTACGATTAGCGCAGCGTAATCGTACGCATGCGAAAGGCCGTCTGAACACCATTAAGCACATCGCCAACCAATTGGTTTTCAAATATATTTACCACATATTCCGCATATATTCCTAGGGTCTGTTCACAATTCATCCGCGAGTAAGATTTTGAGCGCGAAAGCGTGGCTACAAGGCGAAAAGCACAGCAAGGTTGAACACCTTGCGAGCATTTTCAACGCAGCAGCGCGTAGGTACGATTAGCGCAGCGTAATCGTACGCATGCGAAAGGTCGTCTGAACACCATTAAGCACATCGCCAACTAATTGGTTTCAAACGAAATTTACCGCACATTCCGCATATATTCCCAGCAGAACACACCCCGCCTTTGCCCACAGAAAGCCGCCATGCCCGCCCTTTTGCCGCCCTTCACCCTCATGCCCGCCGACACCTTCGATTTATCCGCCCGCTCTTGGGCCGACAACGAACGCGCCTTGCTGGCCGCTATCCCCGCCGCCGAACAAGGCATTGCGCTAATACACGAAGGCGGCGACGGCATCGTGGTGCCGCGCAGCTACCAACAAGGCAAACCCGCTTTTCAAACGGCCTGCCAAACGCTGGCTGCCGAAGGTTTGCAGGTGCATGTGCGCCTCTCCGGCGGCGGCGTGGTGCCGCAAGGCGCAGGCGTGGTGAACCTGCATTTGGGCTACATCGTCGACACGTCCAACCCGCTCTTGGTGGCCGAAGCGCATTATCAGGCGCTGTGCGGCTTATTGACTGATTTGTTTGAACATTTCGGCATTCGCACCAGCGCCCAAACCGTGCAAGGCTCGTTTTGCGACGGCCGCTACAATCTGGCCGCCGCCGGCCGCAAAATCGCCGGCACCGCCCAACATTGGCAACGCGACCCAAGCGCGCCCAACCGCTACCGCGTGCTCTCGCATGCCGTGATTCTCGCCGCCGACCCCGCCACGCTCACCGAGCGCGCCAACCGCTTCGAGCAGGCGCTGGGCAGCGACACCCGCTACCGTGCCGACAAAACCACTTCGCTGCTGGAATTGGCCGGCGCAAACGGCGCAGCAAGCTTGGCCGCCTTGCAGGCCATCATCAAAACGCATTGCACAATCAATTAACTTGGCAACAGATGTTTTTCTAAAAAGGCCGTCTGAAAGGTTTCAGACGGCCTTTGTGCACCATGCGTACGATTACGCTTTGTTTGCACAAAGCTAATCGTACCTACGCCGGTTTTCAGACGGCCTATCTCATCATTCGATAAACATTTCAACGGCTTGAATCATTGCTAACAAAGGCCGTCTGAAAAAAAGGCCGTCTGAAAGGTTTCAGACGGCATCTGTGCGCCATGCGTACGATTACGCTTTGCTTACACAAAACTAATCGTACCTACGTTGGTTTTCAGACGGCCTATCCCATCATTCGATAAAAATTTCAATGGCTTAAATAATAAAAGCACCAATCCGCCCGGCTCCGCCGCAACGCCGCATGCGCCCGCTGCCGCTTTGATGGTTGCCCTAGAGCAATAAATCCAGTATGTTAGGCTACAAGACACTACATCCGCCACAAGGCCGCATCAATAAACCAAGCCCGGCAAAGTAGTGCGCACATAATAGCGAAAACCGAACAATCCATAACAGGAAAATTCCATCATGAGCCCCATCGACGCCTTAATCAATCAATTGCAACAATTGGCCGAAAACCAAGGCCTGCCTGCCGGCTTTGCCCAATTTCTGCAATATTATTATGAAGATGCCGATATCGACGATTTAAACCATTATGCCTTGCCGCAGCTTTTGGCCGGCGCGCTGAGCCATTATCACTTTGCCGGCGAGCCGCGCCGGCGCGGGCAGGCGCGTTTGCGCTGCCTGCAGCAAGACACCGAAGCGGCTTTTGCGCCCGGCAATATGGTGATTGAAATCGTTACCGACGACATGCCTTTTTTGATTGATTCCACCATTTTGAATATCAACAACCACGATGGCCATCTCAATTGGATTGTGCACCCGGTGATCACCGCCCAGCGCAACGAAGCGGGCGAAATCAAGCAATGGCTGCGCAGCAAAAACAGCGACCCAAACAAAGAATCGCTGATTCAAATCAGCCTGCAAGCCCTGCCCGAGCAGCAGGCGCAGGCGCTCAGCGATGCTTTGCAAACCATGCTGGGCAATCTGCACGCGGTGGTAGACGATGAAGCGGCCATGCGTGAAAAAATCCGCCACATCCAAGGACAAATCATTGCCGAAGGCCGCACCGAGCAAGCCGAAGTGGTGGCCTTTTTAGAATGGATGGCCAACAACCATTATCTCTTCATGGGCTTTTGCGAATACGACCTCATCACCGATGCGGCAGGCGAAGCCCAGCTGCAAGTGGTGGAAGGCAGCGGCTTGGGCATCTTGGCCCACCGGCGCGCGCCCGCTTATTCTTCGGGCTTTGCCGCTCTGAATGCGGCCGACAAAAAAACCTGGTTGGAGGGTGAGCGGCTGATTCTGAACAAATCGCAGCGCCGCGCCAATCTGCACCGCAATGCTTATTATGATTTGGTGGGCATTCAAAAGCTGGATGCTTTGGGCAATGTGGTGGGGCAATGGCGCTTCACCGGCCTCTACACCGCCCAGGCTTATTTATCCAGCGTGTGGGATATTCCCATTCTGCGCCAGAAAAGCCAATATGTGGTCGAGCAGTGCGACTTTATCCGCGGCGGCTATAAAGACAAAATGCTGCATTTTGTGTTGCAGGCTTATCCGCGCGACGAATTGTTTGAAATCGCCGCACCGGCGCTGGCCGACACCGCCGAGGGCATGGTGTCGCTCAACGAGCGCCCGCGCGTGCGCCTGTTTACCCGCACCGATGATTTCAAGCGCTATGTGAGCGCCATTGTTTACCTGCCGCGCGAGCCATTCAACACCGAGCTGCGCCAGCGCGTGCGCCGCCATCTGGCCGAAGCTTTTGCCGCCACCGAAAGCGATTTTGCGGTGCAGCTTTTGGGCGAAAGCCCGCTGGCGCGGCTGCATTTTGTGTTTCGCACCCACGCTTCCACCCTGCCCGATTTCAACACCGCCGCGCTGGAGCAAGACATTCACACCATGGTGCGCGGCTGGCACAGCGATTGGCAGCAGCTGGCCGCCCAGCAAGGCCTGAGCGCCGAGCAAACCGGCCCTTATGAGCAGGCTTTTTCTGCGGGCTATCGAGAAAATTTCAGCCCCGCCCAAGCGCTGGAAGATATCCGCGCCATCCAAGTTTTGGATCAACAAGACAACACCGCCATGCGCATGGGCTTGCAGCCGGGCAACCCCGCTGCGCCTTATTGGCTGAAAATGTATTTCAACGGCACAAGCCCCAGCCTGTCGAAAACCCTGCCCATCATCGAAAACCTCGGCTTGTCGGTGTATGCCGAAGAGCCCTACCGCATCCGCCGCAGCGGCGCTGAAGTGGGCTTGAGCCATTTCAGCCTCTCTTTGCCCGAAGGCCTGAGCGCCGACTTTATCAATCAAGAAAGCACGCGCAGCAATATGCTCGCGCTTCTTGATGCCGTGTGGCAAGGCCGGGTGGAAAACGACCGCTTCAACGCCTTGGTGGCGGCCGCCGGCATCACTTGGCGCAGCAGCGTGCTGATGCGCGCCTTGGCCAAATTCCTCAAGCAGGCCACGCTGCCTTTCGGCCAGCCTTATGTGGAGCAATGCTTAATGCGCCACGGCGCGATTGTGGCCAACTTAGTGGCGCTGTTTCACGCCCGCCTGCATCCCGTCGACGCCGACGAGGCTCGCGCCCAAGCGCTTCAAGCGGCCATCAAAACGCAGCTGGCCGATGTGCCCAGCCTCGATGAAGACCGCATTCTCAACGCTTTCATGACAGTGATTCTGGCGATTGAGCGCACCAATTTCTGGCAGCCCGATGCCTCAGGCAAGCCCAAGCAAGACATCAGCTTTAAAATCCGCTCGGCGCAAATCGACTTTCTGCCCAAGCCGCACCCCTTGTTTGAAATCTGGGTATACAGCCCGCGCGTGGAAGGCACGCATTTGCGCGGCGCCAAAGTGGCGCGCGGCGGCCTGCGCTGGTCGGACCGCATGGAAGACTTCCGCACCGAAGTGCTGGGCTTGGTAAAAGCGCAAATGGTGAAAAATGCCGTGATTGTGCCGCACGGCTCCAAAGGCGGCTTTGTGTGCAAACAATTGCCGCCGCCCAGCGAGCGCGAAGCCTATGCCGCCGAAGGCGTGGCCTGCTATCAGATTTTCATCAACGCGCTGCTCGATCTCACCGACAACCTCAAACAAGGCGATATTATCGCGCCGGCCGATGTGAAGCGCCGCGATGAAGACGACCCCTATTTGGTGGTGGCCGCCGACAAAGGCACCGCCCGCTTCTCCGATGTGGCCAACGGCATTGCGCAGGCGCACGGCTTTTGGCTTGATGATGCCTTCGCTTCCGGCGGCTCCGCCGGCTACGACCACAAAGGCATGGGCATCACCGCCCGTGGCGCGTGGGAATCGGTGAAACGCCATTTCCGCCACTTGGGCAAAAACATCCAAACCGAAGATTTCACCGTGGTGGGCATCGGCGACATGGGCGGCGATGTGTTTGGCAACGGCATGCTGCTCTCGCGCCACATCCGCCTTAAAGCCGCCTTCAACCACCGCCACATCTTTATCGACCCCAATCCCGATGCCGCCACGAGCTTTGCCGAGCGCCAGCGCCTGTTTAACGCCGTGGCCGGCTGGGATCAATACGACAGCGCCCTGATTTCCGAGGGCGGCGGCGTGTATGAGCGCAATGTGAAAAGCATCAAGCTCAGCCCCGAAGTGAAAGCCTGGCTGGGCACCGATGCCGAGAGCCTGCCGCCCAGCGTGCTGATTCACGAACTGCTCAAAGCCGATGTGGAGCTGCTCTACAACGGCGGCATCGGCACTTATATCAAAGCCAGCACCGAAGCCCACGCCCAAGCGCAAGACCGTGCCAACGACGATTTGCGCGTAGACGGGCGCGACATCAAAGCCAAAGTGTTGGGCGAAGGCGGCAACCTCGGCGCCACCCAGCTTGGCCGCATCGAATATTGGCAGGCAGGCGGGCGCTGCTGCACCGATGCCATCGACAATTCCGCCGGCGTCGATTGCTCCGACCACGAAGTGAACATCAAAATCCTGCTCGGCGCCCAAGTGCAGCAAGGCCGCCTCACCCTGCCCGAGCGCAACGAATTGCTCAAGGAAATGACCGACAACGTGGCCGCCTTGGTGCTGCGCGACAACTACCTGCAAACGCAGATTCTCGCCATGAACCAGCTCAATCCGCACGCCTTTTTACACGCCCATGCCGATTTGATTATGTTTTTGCGCGAACACGCAGGCTTGAGCCGCAAGCTCGAATTTCTGCCCAACGATGCCGAAATCAAGCAGCGCGACCAAGCGCAGCAAGGGCTGGCCAATCCCGAAGTGGCGGTGTTGCTCTCCTACAGCAAAATCCATTGCCAAAGCGAATTGCTCGCAAGCGATTTGCCCGACGATGCCAACTTTCTGCCCGTGCTCACCCAATATTTCCCCGCCGCCCTGCAACAGCGCTATGCCGACCAAATGAGCAGCCATTACCTCAAGCGCGAAATCATCGCCAACCAGCTGGCCAACCGCGTGGTCAACCGCATGGGCATCAGCTTTGTGCAGCGCTTCAGCACCGAAATGGATGCCAGCGTGGCCGATGTGGTGCGCGCCTATTGGATAGCCAGCGAATTGTTTGACGGCGAAGCGCGTTTTGCCCAAATCGAAGCGCTCGACAACCGCATGCCCGCGCGCGAGCAAATGCAGCTCATGGCCGCCTTCGCCCGCCTGCTCAACCGCGTGGCACGCCAATTGCTGCGCCACAAGCAGCCCTTTGGCGACATCGGCGCCTTTATCGAACGCTACCGCGCCCCCGTGCAGCAATTGCTGCAACAGCTGCCACAATGGGTGCGCGCCGAGCAACACCCCGGCGTGCAGAAAGAAGAAGCCAAATTGCAGCGCTTCGGCGTGTTTGACGATGCCGACACCGCCTTCTTGGCGCGGCTGCCCTATGCCGAAAACAGCATCGCCATTCTCGACTTGGCGCAGCAGCAGCAACGCGGCCTCGCCGAAGTGGGCGCAGCCTACTTTGCCCTATCGGAAAAGCTGAGCATGGGCTGGCTCTACCGCGCCATTGCCGCCCTGCCGCGCCACAACCAATGGCAAAACCAAGCCTGCTTAGCCGTGCGCGAAGACATCCAAACCCTGCATCTGCTCGCCACCGAAAAATGGCTCACCAGCGATGGCAACGCCGAAGCACGCGCCGGGCTCGAAAGCATTTTGGAAAAAGCCGGCCAGCAAATCAGCGCCATGCAGGCCTATGAGCAAACCGATCTGGCCATGCTCTCCGCCCTCGCCCGCAGCCTGCTCAGATTACTGGCTTAATGCAACATCCGCTTGAAAGCAAAGGCCGTCTGAAACTTTCAGACGGCCTTTATTGACAAAATCACAAACCCGCCAAACGCGTGCGTGCCTATGGCACACACCCTACACACGAATCAAGAAACCGCCGCTCGACGGTAGGGTGTGTGGCGCAAGCCACGCACGCGTTTGGCGGGGAAATGGTTTATGCCCCCATGCCGTCTGAAAAAGAAAAGGCCGTCTGAAAGAAAAGTTTCAGACGGCCTTTAAATCAAAAACCTTAAACCCGAAAAACGCGTGCGTGCCTATGGCACACACCCTACACACAAACCAAGAAACCGCCGCTCGACGGTAGGGTGTGTGGCGCAAGCCACGCACGCGTTTGGCGGGGAAATGGTTTATGCCCCCATGCCGTCTGAAAAAGAAAAGGCCGTCTGAAAGAAAAGTTTCAGACGGCCTTTAAATCAAAAACCTTAAACCCGAAAAACGCGTGCGTGCCTATGGCACACACCCTACACACAAATCAAGAAACCGCCGCTCGACGGTAGGGTGTGTGGCGCAAGCCACGCACGCGTTCTCAAATATAAACGCCAATCCCTATTCCCCCAAATTCATCACCGAGCTTTCCTTACTTCCGCCCCAATCCAACGCAAACAAGCCTCGCCGGACATCACGGTGGAATGAAGAAAACGGCCACTCTTTCACGCTATTCACCAAGCCATGTTTCACCGGGTTGAAATACACATAATCCACACACCGCCGCAAATCAGCATCATCGCATACCGTATGTTCATAAAAGCGCCGTTGCCAAATCCCTTTTTCCCGCCGCCGCTTCTTACTTGCAGAAATATTTTCAAGCGATTCGAATGCATCGGAAAATTTCGTTTTCAACAAACGCCAGCGCAGCGAATAATCATCATCGCCATCAGGCAAAGCCCAAACCGCATGAATATGATTCGGCAACACACAAACCGCCACCGTTTCAAAAGCATAACGTTGTTGCACAAAAGCATAAGCTTCACGCAGCAAATCAATTTGCTCGACCAGCAGGCAGGATTTTGAATTTGCCAATTTTACCGTAAAGAAAAACGTGCCGCCCGCAAGATAATTCCGACGATAATGAGACATTTATTTCCCTTGTTATTATTTGTTCGTTTCAATCATAGCAAAGCGCTTAGAAAAGAAAAGCCCGTCTGAAAGAAAAGTTTCAGACGGCCTTTATTTCCAAAATCAAAAACCCGAAAAACGCGTGCGTGCCTGTGGCACACACCCTACACACAAATCAAGAAACCACCGCCCAACGGTAGGGTGTGTGGCGCAAGCCACGCACGCGTTTAGCGGGTGGAATGGGTTATGCAGGCTACGCTGGCTTGTTATTAGTTACTCGTTTCAATCATAGCAAAGCGCTTAGAAAAGAAAAGGCCGTCTGAAAGAAAAATTTCAGACGGCCTTTGTTTCCAAAATCACAAACCCGAAAAACGCGTGCGTGCCTGTGGCACACACCCTACACACAAACCAAAAAACCGCCGCCCGACGGTAGGGTGTGTGGCGCAAGCCACGCACGCGTTTGGCGGGTGGAATGGGTTATGCAGGCTACGCTGGCTTGTTATTATTTGTTCGTTTCAATCATAGCAAAGCGCTTAGAAAAGAAAAGGCCGTCTGAAAGAAAAATTTCAGACGGCCTTTATTTCCCAAATCACAAACCCGAAAAACGCGTGCGTGCCTGTGGCACACACCCTACACACAAATCAAGAAACCACCGCCCAACGGTAGGGTGTGTGGCGCAAGCCACCACGCGTTTGGCGGGTGGAATGGGTTATGCAGGCTACGCCGTCTGAAAAAGAAAAGCCCGTCTGAAAGAAAAGTTTCAGACGGGCTTTATTTCCAAAATCAAAAACCCGAAAAACGCGTGCGTGCCTGTGGCACACACCCTACACACGAATCAAAAAACCGCCGCCCAACGGTAGGGAGTGTGGCGCAAGCCACGCACGCGTTTGACGGGTGGAATGGGTTATGCCCCCATGCCGTCTGAAAAAGAAAAGCCCGTCTGAAAGAAAAGTTTCAGACGGCCTTTATTTCCAAAATCAAAAACCCGAAAAACGCGTGCGTGCCTGTGGCACACACCCTACACACGAATCAAAAAACCACCGCACGACGGTAGGGTGTGTGGCGCAAGCCACGCACGCGTTTGGCGGGTGGAATGGGTTATGCAGGCTACGCTGGCTAATCGTACCTACGGAAACGAACGCAAACCGCGTAGGTACGATTAGCGCAGCGTAATCGTACGCATGAAACTCACCGCACACCCAAAAACCAAACAAGCCGTCTGAATAGCCAAGTTTCAGACGGCTTGTGAGGTTTTCATCAACTTAACGCCGATAGCGTGCGCGATGTGTGCGATGCATGCGTACGATTACGCCGCCTTTGGGCGGCGTGCGTACCTACGGCGCTGCATTCAAAGCGACATCCGACGTAGGTACGATTAGCTTTGTCAAAACAAAGCGTAATCGTACGCATGAAACTCACCGCACACCCAAAAACCAAACAAGCCGTCTGAATAGCCAAGTTTCAGACGGCTTGTGAGGTTTTCATCAACTTAACGCCGATAGCGTGCGCGATGTGCGAAACGCATGCGTACGATTACGCCGCCTTTGGGCGGCGTGCGTACCTACGGCGCTACGGCGCTGGCTACGGCGCTTTCATGGTGCAATTGTTCACATCCAACCCGGTGTTGGCGGCGGCGGCGGGCAGGGTGATTTCACATTGCCATGCGCCATCGGTGTTGCGCAGCATTTGGATGGTGGCGCCGTTTAGCACGGAAGCCACGTCGCCGCCCATCTCGCCTTCGAGCCCTTGGAATGTGCCGCCGCTGCCGCTGATGGTGGCCAGGCGGATGATGTTGGAAGCGGGATTGCTGCCGTTGAGGCCGATGTATTCGTAGGTTTTGCCGTTATCGCCGGTTTGGCCGTCCTGGCTTTCGTCCACGGTGGGGAAGCCACCGCGCAGTAAGATGGTTTCGATGGCAACGCGGGTGGAATTCAGCTCATACACGGCGCGGGTGAGCTGGGTTTTGGCCACATATTGCTGGTAAAGCGGCAAGGCAACAGCGGCAAGAATGCCGATAATCGCAATAGTGATCATCAGCTCAATCAGGGTGAAGCCGCGAATAAGGCGGCTTGGCGGAAATTCATGTGCATACATAGTCGTGCCTTTGGCTATGTTGGGATTTTCTTATTATTCAGGGGCGGTCATCCGAGCGGAAACCGCTTATAAAAACGCACCGCAGATTAAGCGGTGCGTTGATTTAAGTTACTACTTATTAGCTGGCAGTCTTAGTGCAGCCAGCCGGTCGGTATTTCTCATCAGCATCGGTAGAGCAAGCCCAAGAACCATCGGCAGAACGGGTCCAAATAACTTTTTTGCCGGCAATCGCAGTAGCAGCGCTGTCACCAAAAATACCGGTAATAGTTGCAGCAGTACCATCCATTTTTACAGAGGGAATCTCAGTCATCAAGTTCGATTTGGTTGCACCTAACTGGCAGTTACCGGCGGCAGTACCAGCAGCAGTACCAGCAGCAGTACCAGCAGCAGTAACAACAGTAGTACGACCATTCAACATACAAGTTTCTACTATAGTTTTCAGTGAACCGGTTTCACCAACCACGCGGGTTACTTGCGAGCTGGCAATATAGTTTTGATACAGCGGCAGCGCGATTGCTGCCAAGATGCCGATAATCGCCACAACGATCATCAACTCGATCAGGGTAAAACCTTTTTGAATAGCTTTCATGTGTTTGAACTCCAGTTAAAATGTGAATAGTTTGTTATGAAAAAAAATCCCGTAATGTGCTTGGCACGTTTTTTTATGGTTACTGCTAATACTGCTCAGGGTACAACAATGAAGAAGGAATACTGCACCGTTTGGGCTTGGCTGCCGCTGCTCTGTTTCGGCTGCGGCCTTGGCGGTTGATTTTAGTTAAGCATTCGGTGTGCCAGATTTTGGATTTTGTGAAATTAAATTATTATTTTGTTGATTTTATTTGCGTTTATTTTTATTTTTGGGGGAATATTTGCGGTGAAAATCGGGGGCTTGGGGCTGCCGCAGATTGTTAGGCTGACAAAATTTGTCATTTTTTTGCCATTTTCGGGAACTTTTTTCGGCATGGTGCGCTTTTGCGGCGTGCGTACGCATGAAATCTTCGGTTTTTATAAAACAAACACAGGCCGTCTGAAGAAGAGGTTTCAGACGGCCTGTGTGCCATGCGTACGATTACGCTGCGCTAATCGTACCTACGCCTTGCTGATTCTCGAATCCGACATTTGGCCGCAAGGCCGAATAGGCGCGATATGCTTGCTCTTCGAGCAAGTGTCGGATTCGAGCATCCGGCCTATGCCCTGCATCGCCCGCCAAACGCGTGCGTGGCTTGCGCCACACACCCTACCGTCGGGCGGCGGTTTCTTGGTTTGTGTGTAGGGTGTGTGCCACCGGCACGCACGCGTTTTTCGGGTTTAAGGTTTTTGATTTAAAGGCCGCCTGAAACTTTTCTTTCAGACGGCTTTTTCTTTTCAGACGGCATGGGGGCATAAACCATTCCACCCGCCAAACGCGTGCGTGGCTTGCGCCACACACCCTACCGTCGGGCGGTGGCTTCTTGGTTCGTGTGTAGGGTGTGTGCCACAGGCACGCACGCGTTTTTCGGGTTTAAGGTTTTTGATTTAAAGGCCGTCTGAAACATTTTTTCAGACGGCCTTGATGTTTCTTTAAGCGCGGGCGCGTTATAATGCGGCTTTTGTTATCACGCTGATTTTAAACGCTATGCTTACTTTATCTTTTGCCCGCCCTGCCCGCCGCGCTTTTTTATATGCTGCTGCGGCGCTTTTTTTGGCCGCTTGCGGCAGCACGCAGGCGCCGGCGCCCAAGCCGCAGCCTGCGGCCAAGCCGGTGGTGGCGCTGGCGCTGGGCGGCGGGGCTTCTAAGGGCTTTGCCCATATCGGCGTGATCAAGGTGTTGCGCCAAAACAATATTCCGATTGATATGGTGACGGGCACGAGCGCGGGCGCGGTGGTGGGCAGCCTTTATGCTTCGGGCATGAGCCCCGACCGGCTGGAATTGGAAGCGGAAATTTTGGAAAAAGCCGATGTGGTGGATTTAACTTTATCCACCACGGGCTTTATCAAGGGGCAAAAGCTGCAAGATTATATCAACCGCAAGGTGGGCGGTCGCGCGATTCAGGATTTGCCGGTGAAATTTGCGGCGGTGGCCACGGATTTTTCGAGCGGCAAGATGGTGGCGTTTAACCGGGGCAACACGGGCCAGGCGGTGCGCGCTTCGGTGAGCATTCCGAATGTGTTTCAGCCGGCGGTAATCGGCGGGCATAAATATGTGGACGGCGGCCTCTCGGCGCCGGTGCCGGTAACGGCGGCGCGCAATATGGGCGCGAATGTGGTGATTGCGGTGGATATTTCCGCCCGCCCGGCCAAGCTTTCGGATTCGGGCTTTTTCTCTTATTTGGATCAGAGCCTGAATATTATGAGCGTGTCGGCGCTGAATCAGGAATTGAGCAAGGCCACGGTGGTGATTAAGCCCAAGGTGCAGCAATTGGGCGCGGTGGGCGGCTTTGATCAGAAGCACCAGGCCATCAAGCTCGGCGAAGAAGCAGCGCGCGCGGCTTTGCCGCAGATTCGGGCGGCGCTGGCGAAATATCCGGCGCGCTGATTTTTGCGGGGTGGTGTTTAATGGTTATTCACATTAATCGGTTGTGATTGAATACGATGCCGTCTGAAAGATTTTTCAGACGGCCTTTTTTAAATTTAAGTTTTCATAGGCCGGATACTTGTATCCAACATTCACCGCAGCGCTGATGCTTGTTCTGCGAACAAGTGTCGGATTCGAGAATCCGACCTACGCCTGCTGATGATTGCATGTGACGCAAACCGCCGTAGAGGCCGTAGTACGCATGGCGCACAGGCCGTCTGAAACTCTTTTCCAGACGGCCTGCGACCTTTGCAAAATGCCCGTTCCGTCGCTCCTGCGCAGGCAGGAGCCCAGCCTGAAGCGCAGCTTCAGTTGTCGGGCAAATAGTCGCCACCAATACGAAAACAATCAAATATTTGATTTTATAAAGAATTTATTCTTTTTAAGAATGCATGAGGCAAGCAAAGCGCTGCTTTGCACCGGGCACCCGCCTGCGCGGGTGCGACAGATATCTGGTTTTGCAAAGATCTCAGGCCGTCTGAAAAATGTTTTTATGTGTTCAGACGGCCTGGTTGGGTTTTGGGTGTGGTGCAAGCGCCATGCGTACGATTACGCTGCGCTAATCGTACCTACGCAGGTTCTACGCAGTTTCGCCGTTTCCGCAGGTCGGATTCGAGAATCCGGCCTGCGCGGTTGCGCTGCCCCAAAGTTTTAAAAATCCAGTACAATACTCGGTTGAATTCGATAGCGAAAAGAAGATCATGGAAGCAGAAGCCATCAACCAGCTCAACAATACTTTATCCGACCTTGAGGGCCGCAGCGCGGATATCCGCGTGTATCTCGATTATGCGGGCAAAAAAGAGCGCCTTGAAGAGGTGGTCGGCCTCTCGGAAGACCCCGAGCTTTGGAACGACCCGAAAAAAGCGCAGGAAATCGGCAAAGAGCGCAAAATGCTCGAGGGCATTGTGCTCACGCTCGAGCACATCGCCACGGGCATCGACGACAACCGCATGTTGATTGAAATGGCGGTGGAAGAAGCCGACGAAGCGGGCTTTGCGGCGGTGGAGCAAGATGTGGCCGCGCTCGAGGCGCAAATGGCCGATTTGGAATTCAAGCGCATGTTCAACCAGCCGGCCGACCCCAACAATTGCTTTATCGACATCACCGCCGGCGCCGGCGGCACCGAGGCGGAAGATTGGGCGGGCATGCTTTTGCGCATGTATTTGCGCTATGCCGAGCGCAAAGGCTTTAAAGTGGACGTGCTCGAGCAGGACGACGGCGAAATCGCAGGCGTAAACCGCGCCACCATCCGCTTAGAGGGCGAATATGCCTACGGGCTTTTGCGCACCGAAACCGGCGTGCACCGCTTGGTGCGCTATTCGCCTTTTGATTCGAATAATAAGCGCCACACTTCGTTTTCATCGGTGTTTGTTTACCCCGAGGTAGACGACAGCATTGAAATCGACATCAACCCGGCCGATTTGCGCATCGACACTTATCGCGCTTCCGGCGCGGGCGGCCAACACATCAACAAAACCGATTCGGCCGTGCGCATCACCCACGAGCCCAGCGGTATTGTGGTGCAATGCCAAAACGACCGCTCGCAACACGCCAATAAAGCGGCCGCCATGGAAATGCTGCGCTCGAAATTGTTTGAGCTGGAAATGCGCAAGCGCAACGAGGAAAAGCAGGCGCTCGAAGAGGGCAAAAGCGATGTGGGCTGGGGCAGCCAAATCCGCTCTTATGTGCTCGATTCTTCGCGCATCAAAGATTTGCGCACCGGCCACGAAGTGGGCAACACCAAAGCCGTGCTCGACGGCGATTTGGACGGCTTTATCGAAGCGAGCTTGAAACAGGGCGTGTGATGCAGAAGGCCGTCTGAAAGAAACTGCGGCTGTCTGGAACTTTTCAGGTTTCAGACGGCCTTTTTATTATCTTTAAAATATGACATTGGAGATAATAAAATGGATTGGGGCGCGGCAAGTGAATGGGCAAATGCCTTTATTGCAACCGTGGCGCTTTTTTTAGCCTGGAAAGCAGGCACACGCGCCAAGCAGCTTTATGAAGACGGTAAAAATAATGAAAAAATGCAAGAGCAGCTGCGCCGTCGCAGTGAGCCGGCCAAGCTTTCGGTGTGGTTTGCAGCACAAAAACAAGGTACTTATGCTTGGGGGCTGGTATTGAACAATGTGGCCGAGCGCCCTTTTTACGACTTGTTGATTGAGGGCGAATATTGCGCCACCACGCCTACCGTCCATTTCAGCTATCAATATGTGAAAGTGATTCCGCCGGGCAGGTTTTTCGTGCCCTATAAACATAAGGAACCGGAGGGCCAATATCTTTTCGATCACCCAAAAGACTACGATGACGGGCTGCTCACCCCATTACTAACCAGTAAAAAACACATTATCCACCGCATCAGCTTTACCGACAGCGATGGTTTTCAATGGGAAAGCGACGGCTTGGGCAATTTACGGGAAAAATCAAACCCCGCAATTTCAATTTAAACCGCGCAAAACAGCTGTAGGTCGGATTCTCAAATCCGACATTTGGCCGCAAGGCCGAATACGCGCGATATGCTTGCTCTTTAAGCAAGTGTCGGATTCGAGAATCCGATCTACGTGCTGCAAAGGCCGTCTGAAAAAAGTATTCAGACGGCCTTTTTATCATTATTGCCACATAAAAACCACGCAATAATAATGAATACAAACCGTATTGGCGGTGGAAAAGTCGTGCTATGATGAAAATGTTTTGAGGCCGTCTGAAAAAAACCAAACACATTCCTCTGCCAAAAGCAGCCTTTCATCGGCTGCTATGTTGCATCTGGACCCCAACAATCCCAACCAAAAATACGCCACCAGCTCGCCTAACAGCTGGTCCACCGCCAGCGCCGATGAAAAGCTGGGGCTGGCCTATTTCCCGATGGGCAACCGCACGCCCGACCAATTGGGCATGTATCGCAGCCCCGCCGAAGAGAAATATTCCTCATCAGTGGTGGCGCTTGATTTGAAAACCGGCCAAGCGCGCTGGGTGCAGCAATTTGTGCACCATGATTTGTGGGATATGGACACGCCCGCCCAGCCCAGCCTGGTCGACATCACCACCGCCAAAGGCGTGGAGCCGGGTTTGGTCGTGCCCACCAAGCAGGGCGATGTGTATGTGCTCAACCGCGCCACGGGCGAAGCGATTATCCCCATCGGCCAAGTGGCTGCCGGCTCCACCCAAACCATACCCGAAGATTGGGCTTCGCCCGTGCAGCCCGTGTCGGGCTTGAGCTTCAACCCCGAGCCGCTGAGTGAGAAAAAAATGTGGGGCGCGAGCCTCGTGGATCAAATGCTTTGCCGCATCGAATTTAACAAGCTCAATTATTCCGGCCGCTACACCCCGCCCTCGCTGGAAGGCACCATTGTGTATCCCGGCAATTTCGGCGTGTTTAACTGGGGCTCGATTGCGGTTGACCCGAAAAAGCAAGTGATGTTCGGCATGCCGCTGCATTTGGCCTTTGTGTCTAAGCTGATTCCGCAAAGTGAAATCAACAAAGGCGGCGGCGTCAACACCGGCGAGCATGGTGTAAACGCCAATGCCGGCGCGCCCTACGGCATCAGCCTCACCCCCTTCCTCTCACCCATCGGCGTGCCCTGCCAGCAGCCGCCCTGGGGCTTTGTGGCCGCCGCCAGCCTGCAAAACGGCAAGATTTACTATCAGCGCAAAAACGGCACCATCCGCAATATGAACCCGCTGGGGCTGGCCATTAAAATGGGCGTGCCCGGCATCGGCGGCCCGATGATTACCGGCAGCGGCGTGGTGTTTATGGCAGCCGCCGTCGACAACAATTTCCGCGCTTATGATCTCGACAGCGGCGATGTGTTGTGGAATGTGGAAATCCCCGCCGGCGGCCAAGCCACACCGATGACTTACCTCAACAGCCAAGGCGAGCAAATGGTGGTGCTGGTGGCCGGCGGCCACGGCTCGGTGGGCACCACGCTGGGCGATTATGTGCTGGCTTATAAGCTGGAAGCACAATAACCGCAAGAGTTGGCAAGCGAAGGCCGTCTGAAGTCATAGTAGGTACGATTAGCGCAGCGTAATCGTACGCACGCATTCTCCCAATTGCGCGCAAGCAAAGGCCGTCTGAAACTTTAATCTTCAGACGGCCTTTAACATTCTGTGCAAGTGATTCAACCCCAGCCGCACGCCAACCATGGCGCGTAGCTTGGGTTGCCAAACCCAACATTTCAAGCGGTTTGAGGGATTGGTTGGGTTTCCAACCCAACCTACGCGCCGGAAGCACAATAACCGCAAGAGTTGGCAAGCGAAGGCCGTCTGAAGTCACAGTAGGTACGATTAACGCAGCGTAATCGTACGCACGCATTCTCCCAATTGCGTGCAAGCGAAGGCCGTCTGAAACTTTAATCTTCAGACGGCCTTTAATATTCTGTGCGGATGATTCAAATTATACCAATCCAAAAAAATAACCTAACTTCGTTGTCTCGCCTTGCCGTACTAGTTGTACTGTCTGCGGCTCGCCGCCTTGTTAGCTTACTTTTTTGAATTGGTATTAAGCCAAACCCAGCAAACCGCCGCGGCTGGATTTAGCCGCCGCTTCGCTATATACTGATTCGCATATCCATCCACACCACGAGCATCATCATGACCGTTCCCATTTTGGCCGTTACCAGCGGCGAGCCGGCCGGCATCGGCCCCGATATCTGCCTGGATTTGCCCGAAGCCGATTTGCCCTGCCGCTGCGTGGTGCTGGGCGACAAAACCTTATTGCAGGCGCGCGCCCAAGCGCTGGGCAAAAGCGTGCAGCTGCAAGACTACGATGCCGCGCGCGCACCGGCCGCCGGCGTGCTCGAAGTGTTGCATATTCCCCTGCGCACGCCTTGCGAAGCCGGCCGCTTGAGCACAGAAAACGCGCCTTATGTGCTGCAACTGCTCGACCGCGCCTATGAGGGCGTGCAGGCGGGCGAATTTGCCGCTCTGGTGACCGCGCCGCTGCACAAAGGCATTCTCAACGATGCAGGCATTGCCTTTACCGGCCACACCGAATACTTGGCCGAAAAAAGCGGCACCGACCAAGTGGTGATGATGCTCGCCGGCGGCGGCTTGCGTGTGGCGCTGGCCACCACCCACCTGCCGCTTAAAGACATCGCCGCCGCCATCAACCGGCCGCTGATCGAATCGGTGGCTACCATTCTCGCGCAAGATTTGCGCAGCAAATTCGGCGTGAAAAACCCGAATATCCTCGTTACCGGCCTCAACCCGCATGCCGGCGAAGGCGGCCATTTGGGGCATGAAGAAATCGACATCATCATCCCCGCGCTGGAAGCATTGCGCGCCGGCGGCATGAATATCCACGGCCCTTATCCGGCCGACACGCTTTTCCAGCCCTTTATGCTGCAAGGCGCCGATGCCGTGTTGGCCATGTACCACGACCAAGGTTTGCCGGTGTTGAAATACGCCAGCTTCGGTAAAGGCGTCAACATCACCTTGGGGCTGCCCTTTGTGCGCACCTCGGTGGATCACGGCACCGCACTCACGCTGGCCGGCAGCGGCAAAGCCGATTCCGGCAGCCTAATTGTGGCGGTAGACACCGCCCTGGCCATGGCGCAGCACCACCGCGCCTGAAGCCGGATTTTCACGAAAAAAGGAGCACAAGATGAGCCTGTTTAAAAAAAGCCCGCCCGATTTGGGCAAAATCAAGCCGCAGCCTTATGAAAGCTTTGAAGAAGCCGAGCAAAAGCGCGAGCAAGATGCCGTGGCCGTCAACCCGCCGCTCACCGAGCAGCAGCAAGCCGTGGTGCGCGAGCAGGCCGGTATCAATCCGGTAACGCAGCTGGTGGGCGATGTGGTTAAGCCCACCGATCACAGCGTGCCGGACGCCGGCGACAAGCCCGATTAAGCAGATGCACAAAGGCCGTCTGAAACCTTTCAGACGGCCTTTTGCTGTGCTATCAAAATCAAATGCAAAATCAAATACGCCGCGCCAATTCCTCGGCTTTGCCCACATAAAGCGCGGGGGTGAGTGCGTGCAATTGCGCTTTGGCTTCGGCGGGAATCTCCAGCGCGTTGATAAACACCGTGAGCACTTGCGGCGTGATGCCTTCTTTGCCGCGCGTGAGGTCTTTGAGTTTTTCATACGGATTGGCCACGCCATAGCGGCGCATCACCGTTTGAATCGGCTCGGCCAGCAATTCCCAAGTGGCATCCAAATCGGCGGCCAGCGCGGCGGGGTTGGCTTCGAGCTTGTTCAGGCCGCGCAGGTGCGATACCAGCCCCAAAATGGTGTAGCCCGTGCCCACGCCCATATTGCGCAACACGGTGCTGTCGGTGAGGTCGCGCTGCCAGCGCGAGAGCGGCAGCTTTTCGGCCAAAAAGCCCAACACCGCATTGGCCATGCCCAAATTGCCTTCTGAATTTTCAAAATCAATCGGGTTTACCTTATGCGGCATGGTGGAAGAGCCCACTTCGCCCGCTTTCACTTTCTGTTTGAAATAGCCCAGCGAAATATAGCCCCACACATCGCGGTTGAAATCAATCAAAATGGTGTTGATGCGCGCGATGGTTTGGAAAAATTCCGCCATATAATCATGCGGCTCGATTTGGATGGTGTAGGGGTTGAACGTGAGCCCCAGGCCGCGCTCGACAAAAGCTTGGCAGTGCGCTTCCCAATCCACATCGGGATAAGCCACCATGTGCGCATTGTAATTGCCCACCGCGCCGTTGATTTTGCCCAAAAATTCCTGCGCCTCGATTTGGCGGATTTGGCGCTGCAAGCGATAAAGCACATTGGCGATTTCCTTGCCCAGCGTGGTGGGTGTGGCCGGCTGGCCGTGGGTGCGGCTCATCATCGGCACCGCGGCCAAATCGTGCGCCAGCGTTTGCAGCTTGGCGGTGATTTCGGCCAGATGCGGCAGCAGCACCTGCTCGCGCGCCTCTTGCAGCATCAGCGCGTGGGAAAGGTTGTTGATGTCTTCGCTGGTGCAGGCAAAATGAATGAATTCGCTGGCATCGGCCACTTCGGGCACACCTGAAAAGCGCTCTTTGAGCCAATATTCGATGGCTTTCACATCGTGGTTGGTGGTGGCTTCGATGGCTTTCACCGCCGCTGCATCATCGAGCGAAAAATCGGCGGCCACTTTGTCGATTTCGGCAATGGTGAAATCGCTGAATGCGGGCACTTCCACAATTTTCGGCTCGGCCGCCAGCGCTTTGAGCCAGTTTAATTCCACTTTCACACGCGCCCGCATCAGGCCGTATTCAGAGAAAATCGGGCGCAGCGCTTCAACAGATTTCGCATAGCGGCCGTCGAGCGGCGATAAGGCGGCAATAGTATTGATCATTTTCGTTTTCCTGTGGTGGGCAGCCAAAAGGCACAATGCCGCCGATTATACCTCAAGCCGCCGGCGGCGGGCGCATGGGTGGCGCGATTTTTGGGCGGCGGAGCGTGAAAGCAGGGCGGGGGAAATCCCATAAGCAAGGTCAAACTTGAAAATAACGAAATGAAAGCTTTAATTAAAAAGGCCGTCTGAAACTTTGATGTTCAGACGACCTGCTTGGGTTTGTGGATACAAGTTTTATGCATTCCACGATTAAGTGCGCACCTATGCGGCTAGGCGTAGGTCGGATTCGAGAATCCGACGTTTGGCCATCAGCCAAAGTGATATGCGTGCCTTGTTCTGCGAACAAGTGTCGGATTCAAGAATCCGACCTACGGTTGCTTTCTACAATCAAAAATGCCGTCTGAAAACTTTCAGACGGCATTTGAACTGCATATAAGCCGTAGGGTTTCATGCGTACGATTGCGCCGTAAAAAGCGCGGCGTGCGCACTATGCCCTATTGCTTATTTGGCAGCCAATTCGGCGCGCAGCTTTTTGGTTACTTCCATCATCACTTTCAGCTGCTCGATGGTTTCCGGCCAACCGCGGGTTTTGAGGCCGCAGTCGGGGTTGACCCACAAGCGCTCAACCGGCACCACGTCCATCGCTTTGCGCAGCAAATGCTCCACTTCGGCGGCGGTGGGCACGCGCGGGCTGTGAATGTCGTACACGCCGGGGCCGATGTCGTTCGGGTATTTGAAATCGCCGAAGGCGGTGAGCAAATCCATATCCGAGCGTGAAGTTTCGATGGTGATCACATCGGCATCCATTGAAGCAATGGCGGGCAGAATGTCGTTAAATTCCGAGTAGCACATATGGGTGTGGATTTGGGTGCTGTCTTCCGCGCCGGTGCTGGAAAGGCGGAATGATTCGCACGCCCAGGCCAAGTATTCATCCCATTGCGCTTTTTTCAGCGGCATGGCTTCGCGAATGGCCGGCTCATCGATTTGAATCACTTTGATGCCGGCTTTTTCCAAATCCAGCACTTCATCATTCAAGGCCAGCGCAATTTGTTTGGCCACCACGCTCAAGGGCACATCATCGCGCACGAACGACCATTTAAACATGGTTACCGGGCCGGTGAGCATGCCTTTCATCGGGCGGCTGGTGAGCGTTTGCGCGAAAGAAGACCAATAAACCGTCATCGGATTGGGGCGGGAAACGTCGCCGAAAATAATCGGCGGTTTCACGCAGCGGCTGCCGTAGCTTTGCACCCAGCCGAATTGGCTGAAGCAATAGCCGGCCAATTGCTCGCCGAAATATTCCACCATATCGTTGCGCTCGGCTTCGCCGTGCACCGGCACATCGATTTGCAGCTTTTCCTGCTCTTCCACGCAATAAGCGATTTCTTTTTTCATCGCCGCATCGTAATCGGCCGCGCTCAATTCGCCTTTTTTAAAGGCCGCGCGCGCTTGGCGGATTTCGGTGGTTTGCGGGAATGAGCCGATGGTGGTGGTGGGCAGAATCGGCAATTTCATCCATTCTTGCTGCGCTTTGATGCGCTCGGCAAACGGCGATTTGCGCTGATCGGCGCCTTTGGGCAGATCGGCCACACGCTTTTGCACCGCTTCGTTGTGGATCAGCTTGTTGGTGGCGCGGTCAGCCGCGGCGGCATCAGATGCGGCAATGGCTTCTTTCACGCTCTCTTTGCCGTGTGCCAGGGCTTGTTTCACTGCGCCCAGCTCAACCAATTTTTGGGCGGCAAACGCCATCCAAGATTTGATTTCGGCATCGAGCTTTTCTTCCACCGCCAAATCTTGCGGGCTGTGCAAGAGCGAGCAGCTCGGCGCAATCCACAAATTATTGCCCAATTTGGCCGCCACCGGTGCCAAAGTGTCAATCACTTTGCTCAAATTGGCGCGCCACACGTTGCGGCCATCAATCAAGCCCACCGACAACACTTTGTTTTCCGGCCAAGCATCGGCAAACACCGCCACGCTTTCGGGCGCGCGCACGGCATCGATGTGCACACCGTGCACCGGCAGGTTTTTCAGCAGATTCAGATGCTCGGCCACTGAAGCAAAATAAGTGCCGATAATAATGCGCACGCCGGTGTTGGCCAGCTCTTTATACACAGCCGGGAAAGCATCGAGATAAGGCTTGGGCGCATCCACCGCCAAAATCGGCTCGTCGATTTGAATCCAATCCACACCCTCGGCGGCCAATTCGCGCAGCAATTGCGCATAAGCGGGCAAGAGCTTCGGCAGCAGGGTTGCCACGCGGCAGCCAAATTCTTCTTTCTTTTTACCCAGCCACAAAAGGGTGAGCGGGCCCACCAGCGTGGGCTTGATATCGTGGCCCAGCGCGCGCGCTTCTTTGATTTGGGCAATCAGATTGGCAGAATGCGCGGCAAATTCGGTGTCGGCATGCCATTCGGGCACGATATAGTGATAGTTGGTGTCAAACCATTTGGTCATTTCCATCGCAAACTGCGTGGCATTACCGCGCGCCAGCTGGAAATATTCGGGCAGGCTCAGATTGGCCGCATCAAAACCGAAGCGCTTGGGAATGCAGCCCAGCGCCACTTGCGTGTCGAGCACTTGGTCGTAAAACGAAAAATCGCCCACCGGCAGCAAATCGGCACCGGCCGCTTTTTGCGCCGCCCAGTTCAAACGGCGGATTTCAGCCGCCACCGCCTGTAACTCAGCCTCGCTTTTCGCGCCTTTCCAAAAAGCCTCTACGGCAAATTTCAACTCGCGCTTCGCGCCGATGCGGGGATAGCCGCTCAAATGGAATGTGTTCATATGGGTTTCCTGTTGGGTATAAGGGGATAAATCTTTCGATGCTGCTATATTGAATAACTTTTTTCAAGGAAGCAAACGCTTAATTTGCATGGTTTCATGAATTTTAATCATGGGCTTTGCGAGGCCGTCTGAAAGGTTTCAGACGGCCTTATACCAATTCAAAAAAGTAAGCTAACAAGGCGGCGAGCCGCAGACAGTACAGATAGTACGGCAAGGCGAGACAACGAAGTTAGGTTATTTTTTTGGATTGGTATTAGCCGGTTTTAAATCGTTTGTTTGCTTAAGGCCGGATGAGTGCAGTTTACAATGGCATTGGTTTTGGTTAGCGGTGTCGCCGGGATTAAAGATGCCGTCTGAAAGCAAGCGTAATTCGCATGTAGAATGTGTGCCATAGGCATACTCGCTTTTTCTCATTGAGCAGCAAGGGAGCAACAAGGCCGTCTGAAAGATTAATGTTTCAGACGGCCTTGAGTTTCTTGCCATCAAAAGCTGTGAAGAATAAGCCTGTTAAGATGCGTGCGTGCCTATGGCACACATTCTACACACAGGACACAGGCTACGCTTGCTTGACTACCTTTACGCTTGCTGTCCCAACTCAAAAATATATTTCTATTAAAATAACATATTGATTAAATGAAATTATCATGTTCATTTACATTAATTACTTCACTATACAAAGCCTTTGGAATTTCCATTTCCCAGTGGAATGCCAAAATAACGCCCATAGCCAGGCTTCTAATTTCTTGCCATTCAGAATCATCCAAGCTACTATTTTCAAGCCATAAATAAGCATATTTTTCTCCACTTTTACCTGAGATGTAAGCATCTAAATCTCTTAACAAGACTAATTGCTTTTCTGTAATATCTATATATTCATGTATTCTCTCTAAATTTTCTCCAACCGCTTCTTCATACTCTAAAACAATTTCTTCTCCAACCATGGAATTTTCCGGAAGTAAGTTTTTTTGAACACAAGATGATGATGCCAATGCCATTAAAGACCATTTGAACTTATCAAAATAATATTGTTTTAAGCTGATCATATTAATTTTTCCTTACTTGTAAATAATTGTTGCCTTCTCACCTGGCGTAGCAACATATGTCTTTTTATCTACCACTTTCACAATCCCTTTATTTGTTGTAGAGAGCTTGTAATAAGCACCTGCATGTCGCCCACCTCCCGGATGTAGTTGAATTTGTGATATTGAAGGATGGCCTTTAATTTCAAGAATAGTGGCTTTCCCGCTACCTTTACTGCTAGACCTGATAGTTGTCGAATACCCTGCCCGTTCAAACTGTTTGGCAATATCCACCGCAGATTTCCCCCATACTGTTTTGGGGTTTTTCACAAAATTTACGGTGATTAATCGTGTAGCATTCCATGCCTGAAAAGTTTTTGCCGCATCCGCTGTCCACTTAATTCCTCGAACACTTCCTCCCGTAATCGGGTATAAAGTTGCTGCAAATGCCGCAATATCCAAGGTTTCCAAATCTGCATCTTGGAAAGCTTTTTGCCATTGTTGCCGTTCTGACGGACTGAGTGAATTCATAAATTCATCATGCCGATGCACTTCTAAAATCAACTCTTCTCTTAAAGTATTATTCTCCACAGCCACCTTGGCCGCATCCGCCGCCACATTCACATCGCCGCCGGTCAACCCCGCAGCCGTACCCGCGACCAAGCGCGAGTAAGCAATTATCTTCGCTTCTTCTGCAGCACGCTCTGCTGCAGGCAGTTTGCTAAGGTCTCTACCGCCCAGCAATTTCTCTCCCACAATCTCGCCTACGGCCGCGCCAATCGCACCATCTTGGCATTTGCCCTTATTAGCCGCCGCTGCGGCACAACCTGCTACGGCATGGGCAACTTTATGGGCGATATAGTGATTATCCAAATCTTTTATCTTGCTCGCCGCTGCACCATGTGCCGTCTGAACCAGCGCGGACAATATGGCGCTTTCCAGGCTGTCTTGCAGGCTGCCACCATTGATGGCGGTGCCAATCACGGCGCTGCTGCCGGCGTTGGCAAGGTTGACGCTGAGGTTGTTTACCCATTCGGTGTTGCTGGTGCTGTTGAGTGCGGAGGTGGCGCCGATTTTGTCGGCCACACCAGCGGTGATCACGGCGGTGGCGAGGTTTTTAACGGTGCTGCTTCTGCCCAGCTCTTTAAAGGTTTTGCCAAGGTTGCCTTTGTTGTTGACCAAGCTGATAGAGGCTTGGGTGGCCAGCGACAGAAAGGCGGCGTTTGCCATGGCGGCGGAAGTGCCGGTGACGGCCGTGCCGCTCGGTAAGTGCAGATGCATAGGCACGCACACGTTTTTTCATTTAACAGCAAGGCCGTCTGAAAGATTAATTTTTCAGACGGCCTTGAGTTTTTTATCATCGAAAGTTAGAAGAACAAGCAGGTTAAGACGCGTGCGTGCCTATGGCATACAGGCTACGTCTGCTATGGCTTGCACCCTACGCACAGGCTATGCTTGTTAAAAACAATTTACTCTAAACATTTTTCTATTCTGATCATTACTGAATCTAGTGTCCGTTTTTTCTTCAAGAATACAATTTTGATCCGAAGGTAAAATAATTTTTCCTGAATAGGGACTGAACCATCCATCACCAGGGAAATTATTTAAATTGGAGTTACTAAAATGAGGATCTCGAGTAACGGCATCCCTTAAGGCAGCCTGCTCTGCTAATGCAATCTGTTCAGTGCTTATTCGAGAAGCACAGGCAGTCAAAAAAATACAATATAAAAAAATCAAATTTTTCATTGAAAATTCCTTGAAATTATCTTTATGGTTTAAACGTATAACTATTATTATTAATATTAATTATATAATTTCCATCCTTACCAGCTGGAATCAATATTTGTTTGGGATCAAAAATATGGATAAGCCCCGTTGGTGTACTCTGAACATCACCAACATTCACTCCAAATATTTGCTTTTTATTTTCATCAAAATATATTCTTGAATATTTCTTACCATTAATTTCAGCGCTATCAGCAATTATTATAATATCTTTTATCATGCCAACTTCTTTAGCTATTGCATCATTATGTGATTCAGCATAATAGTGATCTTCCTTTCCTTGGAAAGGAGCTAACCCTAATTTATTTTTCGACAATTGCTCATTGAATTCATGGGCAATAAGCGCATTACCAGATAATATAATCTTGTTGGCATCTAATTTTTCCATATCAGCAACATCAAATCGCCCTGTTATCCAAGAGCCACCGGCCGTTAATTTATCATTATAAACTAGAGTAATCTGGGCTGTTCCCGTTTTATCCTGAATAACATTATTCAGCATATTATAGAATGACAACTGTTTGGCATTTAAACTCGCCGTGGTTGCATTGCCCACCGGCACAAGCACCATAATCTCATAGCCCAAGCTGTTGAATTTTCCTGTACCTTTCAATTCAAATTTTCCGCCTAATTCACTTTCTACTTTATCCGCAAATCGTCTTTTGGCTTTCGGGTCACTCTTCGGATTAAATGCCAAAAGATTATTTTGTACAGCAGTTTTCGCCGCATCCGCCGCCACATTTACATCGCCACCAGCCAAACCCGCAGCCGTACCCGCGACCAAGCGCGAGTAAGCAATTATCTTCGCCTCTTCTGCAGCACGCTCTGCTGCAGGCAGTTTGCTAAGGTCTCTACCGCCCAGCAATTTCTCTCCCATAATCTCACCCACTGCCGCGCCAATCGCGCCATCTTGGCATTTGCCCTTATTTGCCGCCGCTGCGGCACAACCTGCCACGGCATGGGCAACTTTATGGGCGATATAGTGATTATCCAAATCTTTTATCTTGCTCGCCGCTGCGCCATGCGCCGTCTGAACCAGCGCGGACAATATGGCGCTTTCCAGGCTGTCTTGCAGGCTGCCACCATTGATATTGATGGCGGTGCCGATCACGGCGCTGCTGCCGGCGTTGGCAAGGTTGACGCTGAGGTTGTTTACCCATTCGGTGTTGCTGGTGCTGTTGAGTGCGGAGGTGGCGCCGATTTTGTCGGCCACGCCGGCGGTGATCACGGCGGTGGCGAGGTTTTTAACGGTGCTGCTGCTGCCCAGCTCTTTAAAGGTTTTGCCAAGGTTGCCTTTGTTGTTGACCAAGCTGATAGAGGCTTGGGTGGCCAGCGACAGAAAGGCGGCGTTTGCCATGGCCGCGGAAGTGCCGGTGACGACCGTGCCGCTTGGTAAGTGCAAATGCATAGGCACGCACACGTTTTTTCATTTAACAGTAAGGCCGTCTGAAAGGTTAATGTTTCAGACGGCCTTAAGTTTTTTTATCATCGAAAGTTAGAAGAACAAGCAGGTTAAGACGCGTGCGTGCCTATGGCATACACCCTACACACAGGCTACGCTTGCTGGCTTCGAATGCGGTAGTAATGCATAACGGCTTGGTGTTTGAAGTCTACGGTATATTTGTTCATAAGAAAACTGCACCTTTTGGGTTGGATGGTGGGTGTCCAACTTTTGGGGTGCAGTTCAAGGTTCAGACGGCCTTGAGCTTTTTTACCATCAAAATCCAGAAAAACAAGCCGGAGAAGACGCGCGCGTGCCTAGGGCACATACCCTACATGCAGGCTACGCTTGCTATGACGTATATTCTACACACAGGCTACGCTTGCTACACTTACGCAAATTATTCATTTACATCAATAACCATACTATATAACGGTTTCGGTTTCTCAAGCACCCACCCGAAAATTTCAATAGCTTTTTTCGAAAGCTTACGAATAATCTGCCATTCTTCCCCATCTAATTGTTCATTATCTAACCAAATATGTTCAAACTCCACACCACATTTGCTCACTATATATGCGTGCAGTTCTTTTAATGCATCAGTTTGCTGAAGCGATAGAAATCCATATTGAATAACAGGATCTAAATCAACTAAAACAGCAGCTTCATATTCAGAAAAAAGTTCATCACCAACTAGAGAATCAGGAGGAAATAGGCTTAATTGTTCCTCAGAGGACTGAGCCATTGCCATTAAAATCCATTTAATTTTATTGTAATAAAATAAGTCGCGCTCATTCATTTCATTCTTTCCTATTTATAAATAATTTGTGCTTTTTCCCCAACAGTAGGAATATAAGTTCCCTTATCCACAACTTTCACGACCCCTTTATTTGTGGTTGACAACTTATAATATGCCCCGGCGTGCCGGCCTCCTCCTGGGTGAATTTGGATCTGTTGAATGGAGGGGTGCCCTTTTATTTCAACAATCTTAGCTAGACTTCCCTGTCTATTGCTAGACCTGATAGTTGTCGAATACCCTGCCCGTTCAAACTGTTTGGCAATATCCACCGCAGATTTCCCCCATACTGTTTTGGGGTTTTTCACAAAATTTACGGTGATTAATCGTGTAGCATTCCATGCCTGAAAAGTTTTTGCCGCATCCGCTGTCCACTTAATTCCTCGAACACTTCCTCCCGTAATCGGGTATAAAGTTGCTGCAAATGCCGCAATATCCAAGGTTTCCAAATCTGCATCTTGGAAAGCTTTTTGCCATTGTTGCCGTTCTGACGGACTGAGTGAATTCATAAATTCATCATGCCGATGCACTTCTAAAATCAACTCTTCTCTTAAAGTATTATTCTCCACCGCCACCTTGGCCGCATCCGCCGCCACATTCACATCGCCGCCGGTCAACCCTGCAGCCGTACCCGCGACCAAGCGCGAGTAAGCAATTATCTTCGCCTCTTCTGCAGCACGCTCTGCTGCAGGCAGTTTGCTAAGGTCTCTACCGCCCAGCAATTTCTCTCCCACAATCTCACCCACTGCCGCGCCAATCGCGCCATCTTGGCATTTGCCCTTATTTGCCGCCGCTGCGGCACAACCTGCCACGGCATGGGCAACTTTATGGGCGATATAGTGATTATCCAAATCTTTTATCTTGCTCGCCGCTGCACCATGCGCCGTCTGAACCAGCGCGGACAATATGGCGCTTTCCAGGCTATCTTGCAGGCTGCCGCCATTGATGGCGGTGCTGATCACGGCGCTGCTGCCGGCGGTGGCAAGGTTGACGCTGAGGTTGTTTACCCATTCGGTGTTGCTGACGTTGTTGAGTGCGGAGGTGGCGCCGATTTTGTCGGCCACGCCGGCGGTGAGCACGGCGGTGGCGAGGTTTTTAACGGTGCTGCTTCTGCCCAGCTCTTTAAAGGTTTTGCCAAGGTTGCCTTTGTTGTTGACCAAGCTGATAGAGGCTTGGGTGGCCAGCGACAGGAAGGCGGCGTTTGCCATGGCCGCGGAAGTGCCGGTGACGACCGTGCCGCTTGGTAAGTGCAGATGCATAGGCACGCACACGTTTTTTCATTTAACAACAAGGCCGTCTGAAAGATTAATTTTTCAGACGGCCTTAAGTTTTTTTATCATCGAAAGCTAGAAGCACAAGCTGGTTAAGACGCGTACGTGTCTATGGCATATATCCTATGCACAGGCTACTCTTGTTCAATGTTTTTTGCATTTTTCTGCAGGATTTCGCCATTGAAGAAACACTTTCTGATACATCCCCTCATCTGTGTAATAATCACTATCCAAGCCGATTCCTTCTGTTCCCCGACATAAATATTTATCACTAAAGCCAAGATCTACCACTCTTGCCCGAATATCCTGCATTTCAATTGGCTCATTATTTTTACCTTTGATTTCAAAAGCCATCCCAGCTATACCAGCCCTAAAACCTTCTCCCTTCAATATTATTTGATACTGATCAGAAAATTGCATAATTTCTGATTGAATTTTCAATTTTTGTGCATCTAGTCCTTTTGTTTTACTGTTGTAAATCGGCCCATTGGGTGATGAAAGCCACATCATCAATATTGCCGTTAACAGAAACAATGCAATTCCAATTAGATGTTTGATTATATTTTGATATTTAATTATTTTTCCCATTTCCAATTCCATTTCCCATTTTGATATTCCACTTGCCCTATTCTTGCTACTTTTTCAACCCCTAATGAAATGCTAGGCGTGCCTAAACCTAGTTCTGCTGAGTATTTTACCGTGTCTCCACCTATTGTTTTTGCTCCTCCGCCACATATTAAATAAATACAAATTTGTCCTCCATTAGAAGTCCCTTGCAATGCTGCCGTAATTGTTTTATCAATATTAATTTTTTCCAAATCCGAGGTATTTAGAATGCTTCCCATAACAATATTAAACCCTCCTGATTTAAAACTTTTTATAGATACATCTGAAATATTTTTAAAATTTGATGAACCGGCAACAGAAATGAATACTTCTCCTGTTCGAGTATTTACAATTACTCTACTTCCATACCCCAATCCTAAAATCTCTGGGCTATTCAAATTAATTGCAACATATTGCCCTATAGGTACTTGTTTCCATGCAGTATCAAGATATTTCAATGTTGTTGCATCTGGCACATAAAAATCCTTAATAGATATACTGCTATTCTTTAAATCTCCAGAGAATTTTTTATTCTCTTTATACTTATCAATCATTTGATTCGTAATTTCAGTGGAAAGGTTGGCATCTTTCAATTTAGTTTTACATGAATTACTATCTGGATCAGCACGGCATACATTTAATAATTCATTGTTTCTTTTACGGCTTAATTCAACTAGCTCTTTTTTTGCATTATCTACACACTTCTTATCCGTACCACAACTATTCAGTTTTTTATCATAATCATCCCAATCTTTGCGAAGTAAATAATTATTCCTCACCGCCGTTTCTGCAATATTGGCAGCGGTATTGGCATCTCCGCCTGCAAGCGTAGCTGCGGAAGCGGCGGCCACCTTGAAAAGCGTGAGCAATTTGGCCTCTTCCGTTGCATTGGCAGGCTTACCGTAAACTTCTGCCACAATCTCACCTACTGCCGCGCCAATGGCGCCATCTTGGCATTTGCCCCTATTTGCCGCCGCTGCGGCGCAGCCGGCCACGGCATGTGCCACTTTATGGGCGACTTGCTGATAAAACTGTACATTGTCGCCTGCCGTGATGCCTTTGATTTTGCTTGCAGCTGCACCATGACCGGTTTGAACCAGTGCGGCTAATATTGATTTTTCCAAGCTGTCGCTCAGGCTGCCGCCATTAATGGCGGTGTAGGTGGCTGCGGCGCTGCTTGTGTTAATCAGGTTGGTGGTGAAGGTGCCTGTCCAATCATAGCCGGTGGCGCTGCTGGCTTGGTTGCCCGCTGCGGTGGCAATGCCGCTCAGTTCGCTCAACACGCCTGCGGTGGCGGCGGCTGTTAGCACTTGTTTGACGGTGTCGCTGCGGCCGAGATCTTTCAGGGCTTTGCCCACATTGCCTTTGTTGTTGATCACGGCAATGGCCGCTTGGCTGTAGAGGCTGTTCAAAGCTGCTGCTTGCATGGCTGCTGCGGTAGTGGTAGCCGTGGTGGCTGTTGTGGCCGCGGCTGCACCTGCCGCACCGCTTCCTGCTGCTGCGCCACCGCCTGCCGCTCCGGCTGCTGCGCCGGTGCCGGCACCGTAGGTCAGCACGGTAACGATAATCACGATAATGGCTGCGCCTGCGCCGGTGAGGCCTTCTTGCTTATAATCCCATTTGTCGTAAGCCAGCTTAACCTGATTCCAGTCGACATCTTTGGAAAGCTGCAATTGCTTCAAATAGGCATATTCGGGCTGGCGGGCGAGCTTTTCGATTTCGGTTTTGAGCTGGCCTTTGGGGATATCGACAATATAGCCGCCGGGCGCGCTGAGCTTGGGCGGGGTGGGGCCTTCGAATTTGGGCAGGGCGAGGGTTTCCACCATGCTGCCGCTGCCGGCCATGCTTTGCCACACCACGGCGTTGGATTCGCTGCTTTCTTCTTTTTGCACCGTGGTTTTGATGCCTTGCAGGATGATTTTGGCATCTTTACGGGCATTTTCGCCTACGCCGGCTTGGATAGTGGCACCTTCGAGTGAAGTTTTAAAAATAGTGCCCTGTAATAAGGTATCCCAGCCTGATTGAGTATCAGCTTTTTCAGCTTGTAAAGTAGCAGGAAGCATCTCATTAACATAGGCTGTTGATTTATTAGAAGAGCTTCCCACCTTGATAAAGCTCAAAAATTTCCTGCTAGAATTGCTGCTATTTTGTTCACGAAATACTTTATCAACCGCAAATAAGGATAAAGCTTTGCCTGCTGCAATATTGATACTACCTCTAGGAGCATCAAACTCTGTTGCATATGCGGCAATATTTTGTCCAGCTTTAAGTTCTATGCCTTTATCTCCTTTCATTTTGACAATTGAAGGTCTGATTTCCTCTCGGATATTGGTATGACTATGATGTTTTTTACTCCAGAAAGAGCTGGTTGTATATTCACCATGATGGTAAGAATAGAACCCTTCTTGATTGTATCTCAAGAGAATATCCCCATAAGATTGCAATTTAATCTTACCTCGTTCAGAATTAATTTCTGAAGCATTTATTATCAAATGGCTGTTGGCACTGTCATTGGGCGCAATAATATTTACATTACCGACTGCAGAAATTTTACTTGGCTTATTGAACATCGCATATTTATAGTCATTGCCATTTTCTTTACCATATTCATAGAATTCAGATAAACCATTAATCATAATTGACGCTTGCCGTTCCCCTTTTATCGCCGCTGCCGATGAAGAAGGTAATAACCCTGCTGCTTGCAAATCAACTTGTTGGGCAGCAGTAAGCGTAGCAGCCTCCATATTGATACCTTGCGCTGAAAGCAGATTAATATTTCTTCCATTCAGCTCACTACCTAAATATTCATGACCATTGCCTTTTTGAGAAGATAGCTCCAACATCAAATCCAGATATTCTTTATACTCACGAATAGGCTTAACAGGTGCATCGTGCTTAGCAAATCTTTTCTTTGCCATATCCAACAATAAATTCTCAAATGCATCATCACGATACATTTTTGGCATTTCCATCTTCATTTTATACGAGCTAATAGCTGCTTCATACGCCATTTTCTCTCCAGCGTATTTAGGATTATTGGTTAGTCTTTCCAATTCTTTAGCTAAAGGCTCTATTTGTTGATTTAATTCTTGCACTTTCTTAATGGATATGTAATCACTAAATTCATTTTTTAATGCTGTGATATTCAACTGCCCTTTAGTCGTGCCCACGGTCAAATCTTTCCCTGCCGCAATCTTGGCCGCCTGAATATCGGCTTCGCCAGCGATCAGCTTGATGTCGCCTTTGGCGCTGAGCGTGGAAGTGGTGCCGCTGGGGTTGCCTTTGTTGCCGCTTTTGCCGGCAAGGGTGAGCTTGTTGCCGGCTTTGAGGTGGAAGTTGCCATCGGCGGCAACGGTATAGCCGGGCTGGATATACACATCGCTTTTGGCTTCGATATTGATGCTGCCATCAAGGCTTTTCAGCTTGGCATCGTTTTTCAGCACCGGGTTGCTCAGGGCTTTCAGGCTGCTGTTGCCGCTGCCGAGGTTGAGGTTGCTGCCGTTGGATTTCAGGTGCACGGCGCCGCCCTGCATATGGCTGTTGTTGGCGTGGTGCAGCCAGTCACTGTGAATAGAGAGCACGCCGTTGGCTTTGAGGGTGTTGGCGGTGCTTTGTTTGTCGTTTTGCAGAATTTGGTTGTTGCGGCTGCTGATGGCCATATGCTGCCCGGCGCTGGCATTTACCTGATTCAAATGCACTTTGCCGGCATCGGCGGCGATGGTGGTGTTTTGCGATGAGGTGGCGGCCACTTGGTTAAGCGTTAAATCTTGTTTGGCTTCGAGCTGGATTGCGCCGCGGGTGGCGCTGATTTTAGCCTGATTGATGCTGAGGGCGCCGTTGCTGCTTTGGGCTTGGATATGGCGGGCGAGCAAGGTGTTTTGCTGCTTACCGTTGCCGATAATCATGTCTGCGCCGGACACCAAGCGGATATCGCCTTCGGCAGCAGTGATGTCGGTGTTGTCGGTTTTCAGACGGCCTTTGCCCACCGAGCCGAGCGCCACGCCGGTTTTGCCGCTGAGTTTGGCGGCGGCGGTGCCGATGCTCAGCAAGTCAACGCGGCCGTTGGCCATGATGCTGAGGTGGCCGTTGGCGGCGGTGGCGTTTAGGCCGTCTGAAACAATATTGCCTTGCAAGGCGGCGGCTTCGATATTTTGGCCGGCATTTAATTGGGTGTTGGGGGCAAGGCCGAGGTCGCCGCTTTGGGCGCTTAGGCTGAGGTTGCCGCTGCCGGCTTTAAGATTCAATCTTTCCACGGTGATGCTGCCGGCGGCAATGCTCAAATCTTTGGCTGCATTCAGATTTTTCGGCGAAGCGGCACCGATTAAGGCTTTTTCGCCGGCTTTCAGGCTCACGTTTTGCGTGGCGGCGGGCAGCTCTGCGCCCACGGTGAGATTAAGGTTTTTACCGGCATGCAGGTAAACGGCTTCGGCGGCTTTGATGGTGGTGGTGGCGCTGATGTCGTTATCGGCCAGCGCCACGATGTTTTTGGCGGCGCTGAGGCTGCCGCCGCTGATATTAGCATTGGCGGGCGCCGGGTTGGCGGCAAGTGAGGCAGGCTTGGCGGCTTCAAGGTGGATGCTGCCTGCGCTGCTGGCCAGATGGCCGGCATTGAGTTGCACATTGCCGTTGGCCAAGATGCTGATGTCTTGCTTGGCGCTGAGGGTGCTGTTGTTTTGCAGGTGGTTGCTGCCTTGGGCGGCGGTGTAGATTTGGCCGCTGCTGCCAAGCTTGGCGTCGTTTATCGTAATGTTGCCGCCGGCGGCTGCGCTGATGGCGCCGCTGCCGCTGTTGGTGAGCGCGGCTTTTTTGTTGATTTGGATATGGCGGCCGGCATCGAGAATGATGGCGGAGGCCGTCTGAACGTTGCTTTGATTGAGCGCGGTGTTGCTGAGCACCAAATCGCGACCGGCATCGACCACCATCAGGCCTTTGCTCTCGATTTTGCCGGCGGTGGAATCAATATCGCCGTTGCCGCTGTTGGCCGCTTGGTCGGTGGTGGTGAGGCTCAAATAAGTGGGCGCGGCTTCGGTTGCGGCGGATGTGGTGCGGATTTGGCCGCTGTTTTCAATTTTGCCGGCCGAGGTGAGCACCAATTGGCGCTCGGCCTGCAAGGTGCCGGCGTTTTTCACGCCCAAGCCTTTTTCGTTGGCAATCAGGGTGATGCTGCCTGCATACATGCTGCCTAAGGCGGCGGTGTCGATGGCAAGCGCAGGCTTGGTGCCGGCGGCGCTGCCGCTGCTGATTTCGCCGCTTGCATAATCGATTTTTTGCGCGCCGGTGGCGATGGTGAGCTGATTGGCTTGGATTTTGCCTTGCACGGTGGCGGCGCGGCTGAGGATTTCGGTGTAGCCCGCGCCGGTGCTGCCTGCATCGTTGAGGCCGCCCGCGCCGATGGCAACCGTGCCTTGGCGGATGTCGAGCTGGTGCAGCGCGCCCTCTTTAATCACCGGTGCGCCGGTGGTGAGCACGGCGCGGTTGGCGTTTTTAAAGCCGCCGCCGTTTACCTGAATGCCGGCCGGGTTGGCGATAATCACGTCTGCCTTGCTGCCTTCCACGCTGATGATGCCGGCAAGCTTGCTGGGGCTGGTGCTGCGGATTTCGTTGAGAATCACTTTGGCACTGCCTTTGGCCAAATTCGGGTTGGCTGTGCGGCTGTTGTTGAGCACGGCGCCTTTGTTGTCGACATCGAATTGGGTGTAGCGGTTGTGGCTGAGGCCTTTGGCGGTGGGGGTTTGGATGTTTACCAACGGTGCGCCGCTGCTGTGTTTCAACACGGCGGCCTGCTGATTGGCGGGGGCGGATTTGTCGGCAATGATTTGCGCTTGGGCAAAGCCGATGCCGCCGAGCAACACGCCGCAAGCGGCCAGCATGGGCATGCCGGCTTGCAGGGTGAAGCCGGCGCGCGCGGAGCTGTCTTGCGTGGATTTGCCTTCGCGGGCGGCATGCTCGGCCACGGCCATCATGCAGCCGCGCTTTTTGTTGAAAATGATTTTATGCAGGTGCTTGTTCATTTATATTTCCCTTGGATTAAATATTTTCAGACGGCCTTGGTTTAAAAGCTGTAGTTGAGGTTAAAGCCGTAAGTAGTGCGCTCGGTTTGAAAATGGGCGGGTTTGCTTAAGGGCTTGCCGATAAACACGTCGTAGCTCAGCAGGCCGCCCAAGGCTTGCGCGCCTTTGAGGCCGATCACGGCGCCGGCCAATTTTTGCGCGGGCAAGCCGCGAGTGCTCAAGCCGGACACGCGGCCGTAATCAAGGCCGAGATAGGCTTGATGCTCGGGCAGATAATGCCAATTGAGGTTATTTTGCCCATACCAGCCGCGCTCGCCACTGAGATTGCGCTCGCCATCAAAGCCGCGCACGGTGTAGCGGCTGCCGATGGCCAAATGGTCTTGCGACACCAAGGGTGATTTGTTCCATTGGGCGAATATTTCGCCATCGTAAGAAAAATAATGGCGGCCGATTTGAAACGGCACAGCCGCACCCAGCGTGGCATGGATGATTTTCATGCGCGAAGTGCCGGGAATGATGTCGTTTTCTTCGTTGAACTCTTCCGGCGCTTTAAGGCTGCCGCGCATGCCGGTGCCGCGCTTGTAGGCCAAGCTGCCGTAAAGGCTGCCCCAGCCGAGCTGCGCCCGATGGTCGATATCGGCCGCCCAGCCGGCGGTGCGGCGGCGCTGCACTTCGATTTCATTGTTATCGTAGTATTTTTGGCTTTGCTGCTGCCACAGCTTGGCGCCAAGCGTGGTTTTGTGGCGCGCATTGCGAAACACTACCCTGCTCGCGCTGATGTTGCTGTGATGGCTTTTGCCGTTGTAATCGAGGTTGGTGTGGATGCCTTCCACAGCTTCGTGATAGCGGTAGCCGTTGTGGTTCCATGCAAAAAGCCAATGGCCGACCGGCACGGAATAATGCAGGCTGTAGCCGCGGGTGCCGCTGCCGGTGGTGATGCCTTCGGCATCGGTGTAGGACGCTTTATGGCCTAAATCATGGCTGTAGCTGGCGTAAAACAAATCGCTCAAGCCCAAAGGATTATCAAGCGAAAGCGCCAGGCTACCCTGATATTTGCCGGTGGTTTTGCTGCCGGCATCGTTTGCATTGATGTTGAAACGCAGCGGCCGCGGCTGCTGCCAGCTCACCACAATATCGCTCTGCCCTTCCATTTCACCCGGCTCAATGCGGATATCGGCGGCCACGCTGGGCAGGCGGCGCAGGTTTTCCAAGCCCTGCTCTAAATCGCGCAGATTCAGAATATCGCCGCTTTGGTTGGGAAATTTATTGGCAAAGGCGGAAATGCGGCCAACGCTGGCGGCATCGCCCTGATTTTCTTCGTAGCGTATGCTGCCGAGCCGACCCGGCTCTACGCTGAGTTTCAGACGGCCTGAAGCCAAATCTTGCGGCGCGATATACACTTGGCTGGTGAGAAAGCCCTTGGCAATGGCGATGTTTTGCGCCAGCGTTTGCAAATGTTGCAGGCGCTTGCTGCCCAAACACATGCCTGGGATGAAGCCGGATTGCTTCACCAGCGTGGGCACAATAAAGGCGAATTCGTCGGGCGCATCATTGAGGGTAATTTCCTGCACCGCCATACACGGGCTTTCGGGTGCGCCTAATTTGAACGGGGCGCGAGCCGGCAAATCGCCGCCCAAGCGCACGTCAACATCAGGAATCAAGCGATTGTCGAGCTGCTGCTGGCGCTGCTGGTTGCGGTTGAATTCGGTGTCGGCGTCGTTGGCCGATGCGGCATGAGGATAGACAAGAAACGTAAAAACAGCAGCGTATTTGATTACATTTGTTATTAAGTGCATTGATATTTGCAATATTTGTATGAATATGTAAATATGAATTTTACATTAATATGAAAATACATGACAAATATTTTGATTGGCTGCACATGCAAAGAGGCCGTCTGAAAGCTTTCAGACGGCCTCTTTGCATGCTTATCCCCGCTTATGGCTCGCGGCTGTTTTCTTCTTCCTGCTGGCGCTGCTCTTCATATTGCGCCTGCTGCGCCAGCACCGAGCCTTCGGGCGCTTCTGAGGTTTCGCCCTGCTCCCACGGAGCGCTTTCGGGCAGGGCTTCGATGTGGATGGTTTTGAGCGAATAATCGGGCTGATAGTGCAAATCGTATTTCGCGGCTTTGATGGTGGAGAGCATAATCAGGCTCATAATCAGCAAGAGTGGCGCGCCGGCGAAAATCGAGGCCGTCTGAAGGGTGGAGAGGCCGCCGATAAACATCAGCGCGGCGGGCATCAGGCAAAGGGTGAATGCCCAGAATAGGCGGTTCCAGCGGTGCGGCTCGTCGTCCACTTCGTGCTGCACCACCGAGGCGAGAATATAGGAGATGCTGTCGAAAGTGGTGGCGGTAAAAATCACAGCAAGCAAGGTAAACACGGCAATCACGAGCTTGGCCATCGGCAGGGTGCCCAGTATGGCGAATATGGTGGCGGTGGGGCTTTGTGTGTTTAAGATATTCACCACATCAAGCGCGCCGCTGAGTTGCAGATAAAGGCCGTAGTTGCCCAGCACAATGAAAAACGCGGCACAGCCGAGCGAGCCGAAAAAGATGGCACCCACGGCCATTTGGCGGATGGTGCGGCCTTTGGAGATTTTGGCGATAAATAAGCCGATGGTGGGCGCAAACACGAGCCACCACGCCCAGTAAAACACGGTCCAGTCTTGCGGGAAATGCGTGCGCTTGAAGCCGTGTTGCTCGAATTGGCCGAAGGCTTCCGTCCAAGTCATCATGCGCACCATTTCGGTCACGGAGCGGCCGATGCTCTCGAGGCCGGTGTTGAGAATAAACACGGTGGGGCCGGCCAGCAGCACGAAAATCAAAAAAGCCATGGCCAGATAAAAATTGATGTTGGATAAAAATTGAATGCCGTTTTTCAAGCCTTGATAGGCGCTGTAGGCAAAAATCATGGTGGTGAGCAGCAACACGCCCAGCTGCATGGAAAGGCTGTTGGGCGTGCCCAATAATTCATATAAGCCCTCGGTGATCATCGGCGAAGCCAAGCCCAGCGTGGTGGCGCCGCCGCCTATCATGCCGAACACGAAAAACACATCCACAAGCTTGCCCCAATTGCTGCGGGTGAATTTTTCACCGAAAAGCGGCATCAGGCTTTGGCTCACTTTGAGCACGGGCGAATTGCGCACATGGGCGAAATAGGCAATCGACACCGCCGGCACCAAATAAATCGCCCAGGCCACCGGCCCCCAGTGAAACAGGCCGTAAGTGGAGGCCCAGCGCACCGCATCGGGCGAGCCTGCCGCAATGCCGAAAGGCGGCCCCTGATAATAATAAGCCCATTCCAACACGCCCCAATAAAGAATGCTCGCGCCGATGCCGCCGCAAAACATCATCGCCGCCCACGAGCCGGTTTTGAATTCCACCTCGTCGGCCGGCTTGCCCAGCTTGATGTTGCCGATATCGGAAGCCGCGATATACACCACAAACACCACCGCCAACACGCCGAAAGCCAGATAAGCGCCGCCGAAAGTGTTGGTCACAAAAGCCTTGGTGTGCGCCACCCAATCGGCGCCCTGCTCGGGAAAAAGCACCAGCGGCAGGGTAACGCCGAGCAAAATCAGCAACACGCCGAAAAAAGTGAATTTGTCGATGCGCGTGTCGGGCGTGGCCGAGGCGCGCGGCTGGAAATTTTTATCCGCATCAAACATGCCCAAATGGCGGTAAGAAGCGGCTCGAGTGGCCGGCTTGTATTGCAAAGCGGTCTTTTTGGGATTTTGGGGCTGATGAACAGACAATGTTGGCTCCTTAGTTGGTTATTCGTGAGTGTCATGTCGGTTTTCAAATGCAAAACAAAAAATAGAGAATAATGAATCACATATCAAATAAATGAAAACGGCTCATTATAACATATTAACAATACATTGATTTATAAACAGATTTCCAAAGAGGCCGTCTGAAAGCCTAGGCGCGCCCCACGCAAATCGCTATAATGAACGAAATTCATAATCACACACAAATCATTCATGGAATCCATCATCGAATTGCGCCACCTCAAAACCCTGCTGGCGCTGGAAGAAACCGGCACCGTGTCGCAGGCCGCCAAGCGCGTGTTTCTCACCCAATCGGCTTTGTCGCACCAAATCCGCGCGCTCGAAAATTATTACGAAACGCCGCTTTTCGAGCGCAAATCCAGCCCGCTGCGTTTCACCCCCGCCGGCGAGCGCCTGCTGCAACTGGCGCGCGACCTGATGCCGCAAGTGGTGGCCGCCGAGCGCGACATGGCGCAGATTATCGAGGGCGAAGCGGGCGAATTGCGGCTGGCCGTGGAATGCCACACCTGCTTCGATTGGCTGATGCCGGCCATGGGCGTGTTCCGCCCGCTGTGGCCGCAAGTGGAGCTCGATATCGTGTCGGGCTTTCAGGCCGACCCGGTGGGCTTGTTGCTCAGCCACCGCGCCGATTTGGCCATTGTGTCTGAAGCCGTGCCGCAAACCGGTATCATTTATCAGCCGCTGTTTGCTTATGAAATGGTGGGCATTTGCGCCAAAGACCACCCCTTGGCCGGCAAAGCCGTGTGGCAGGCCGAAGATTTTACCGATGAAACCCTGATTACCTATCCCGTGCCCGACGATATGCTCGATTTGCTGCGCAAAGTGCTGCTGCCGGCGGGCATCAACCCGCCGCGCCGCCACAGCGAGCTCACCATCGCCATCATCCAGCTTGTGGCCAGCCGCCGCGGCATTGCCGCACTGCCTTATTGGACGGTGATGCCTTATCTCGAAAAAGATTATGTGATTTCCCGCCCCATCACCTCAAACGGCCTGCAAAGCGAGCTCTACGCCGCCATGCGCGCCGAAGATGCCGGCAAAAGCTATCTCGACAACTTCTGCCAAATCGTGCGCGAGCGCGGCTTTGCCGATTTGCCGGGCTTGAGCGTGCTGAATATGCAGCCGGATAAAAAAGCCTGAGTCGGATAAATAACCAACAGGCCGTCTGAAAACGTTCAGACGGCCTGAGCTTTTTGCAACATGCTGCTATAAGTTATACCATTTCCTGATTACGATGTTTTAAAAAAGCGTAATCGTTCACACGATTACGCTTTTGCAGCCACATAAGCCGCCCATCAATCCAACAACGCATCCACAAACGCGCGTGCGTCAAACGGGCGCAAGTCGTCGATTTTTTCGCCCACGCCGATATAGCGCACGGGAATCGGGCGGCTGGAAGCGAGCGCGGCGAGTACGCCGCCTTTGGCGGTGCCGTCGAGCTTGGTGACAATCAGGCCGGTGAGGCCGAGTGCGTCATCGAAGGCCACCACTTGGTTGACGGCGTTTTGGCCGATATTGGCATCGAGCACCACAATGATTTCATGCGGCGCGTCGGGCAGTGATTTTTGCAGCACGCGCTTCACTTTTTTGATTTCTTCCATCAGGTGAAGCTGCGTGGGCAGGCGGCCGGCGGTGTCGGCCAGCACAATATCGATGCCGCGCGCTTTGGCCGCTTCCACCGCATCGAAGCACACGGCGGCCGAATCGCCCGAGGCTTGCGAAATCACGGTCACGTTGTTGCGCGCACCCCATTCCTGCAATTGCTCGCGCGCAGCGGCGCGGAAGGTGTCGCCCGCGGCCAGCAGCACCGACTTGCCTTGGCTTTGGAAATATTTGGCCAATTTGCCGATAGAGGTGGTTTTGCCCGCGCCGTTGATGCCGGCGAGCATAATCACAAACGGCTCCTTGCGTGCGGGAATCTCCAGCGGCTGCTCCAAGGGCTTGATGAGCTCGTAAATGGCATCTTTGAGCGCGCCGCGCAATTCGTTGCCGTCTTTAAGGCCTTTGAGGCTCACGCGTTTGCGCACGTCTTTCATCAGATAATCGGTGGCTTCGATGCCCATATCGCTGGTGATCAGCACGGTTTCGAGCTCTTCATACAAATCTTCGTCGATTTGGCCGCCGCCAAACACGCCGGCCAGCGATTTGGCCATTTGGTCGCGCGATTTGGTGAGGCCTTGTTTGAGGCGCGCCGCCCAGCCGGGTTTGGCCGGCTCTTCGGCAGCGGCTTGCTCGGCTGCGGCCGCTGCGGCGGCAACCGGCACGGCGGCGGCCACGGTGGCGATGCTGTCGGCCTGTTTGAGCGCATCGGCTGCGGCATGGCCGCTCAATTCGGCAGGCGCGGCTTCGGGCGCGGGCTGCGGCACATGAATTCTGCCCACCGGCGCTTCGGGGTCGAACTGCTCGGGCAGCTTGTCGCTGCCCCCCACCACATCGGCCACCAATTGGCTCACAGGGTGGCCGGCGGCATCTTCGGCCACGGCTTCGCGGGCATGTTCGCTCAAAGGCTGCGGCTGCTCGAATTCGGCCACGGCCACGGAAATATGGCCGGGCTCGGTGTGTATGTCCACATACGGGGCAATGGCCGGCGTGGCTTCGGTTTCAGACGGCCTCTCGGTCGTTTCGGGGGCGGCTTCGGTCGCATCCGGCGCCAAGGTTTCGGCCGGATGGGATTCGGAGTGGGCGATGTCGTGGGCAAAGCGGCTCAACGGATGCGTGGCGGCATCGGCGGCCACGGTTTCGCGCGCGTGCTCGCTCAAAGGCTGCGGCTGCTCGAATTCGGCCACTGTCACGGGAATGTGGCCGGGCTCGGTGTGCGTGTGCTCGGGCGCTGTAATGGCAGGTGCGGATTCGGCCGTTTCAACCGGCTGGGCGTTTTGCTCGGGCGCGGTTTCGGGCGTTTCCGGTTTTTTCTTGCGTTTGAAAAAGCTGAACATGGTTTTCCTTCGGATTGGGCGGAAGAAGATAAAATAGGTTTGGCGGTATTGTAGCTTATTTTGGCCGGGCAAGGCCGCTTGAATCATGATGAAGCGTTTTCAGACGGCCTTGTTTATCAAGCGCATAAAAGCTACCATGTGCACGTTTATTGTGAAAGGATTCGGCCATGTGGAGCCGCATTTTATTGATTTTTTCCCTGGCCGCCGCGCTGCCCGCGTGGGCGCAAACGCTGGCTGAAACCCTGCCCAACGGCATGAAAGTGATTGTGAAAGAAGATGCGCGCGCGCCGGTGGCGGTGGCACAGCTTTGGTATCGGGTGGGCAGCGCCGATGAGGTGGCCGGCAAAACGGGCTTGAGCCACGCGCTCGAGCACATGATGTTTAAAGGCACGCCCTCGGTGCCTTCGGGCGAATTCAGCCGCCGCGTGTCGGCTTTGGGCGGGCAGAACAATGCCTACACCAACCGCCACGAAACCGTGTATTTCGAAACCGTGGCCGCGGCCAATTTGCCCGAAGTGTTGAAAATGGAGGCCGACCGCATGGCCAACCTCAATTTCAGCAATCAAGATTTTGCCAACGAAATGAGCGTAATCCGCGAAGAGCGCCGCCAGCGCACGGAAGACAGCCCCGGCGGCAAATTATGGGAGCAGCTTTATCTGAGCAGCTTTCAAACCGATGCCAACAGAGCGCCGATTATCGGCTATATGGCCGATTTGCACGCACTCAAAGCGGCGGATTTGCGCCGCTGGTATCGGCGCTGGTATGCGCCCAACAATGCCGTGCTCGTGATTGTGGGCGATGTGGATGCGGCGCAAACGCTGCGCACGGTGCAGCAATTATTCGGCCCGATTCAAGCGCGCGCGTTGCCTGAGCGCCAAAATCTGGCCGAGCCGCAAGTGCGCGCACCGGCACGCGCCGAAACCCGCGCCGTGACCCACCAGCCCCTGCTCGCGCTCGGCTATCGCGTGCCTACTTTGGAAAAGCTCGACGACACGCTGCCTTATGCGCTTGATGTGTTGGCCGATATTCTGAGCGGCAACAGCGCCAGCCGCCTCGATAAAAATTTGGTGCGCGGCAAAGAAGCGGCGCTGGATGTGGGCGCAAGCTATGATATGTTCAGCCGCGGCCCGGCTTTGTTTACGCTGGTGGCCATGCCTGCCGACCGCACCGATGTGGCTCAATTGCAAAAGCTGCTGGAAGCGGAAATTGCCGATATTGCCCGCCACGGCATCAGCAATGAAGAGCTTGCCCGCGTACACACGCGCATGGCCGCTTCGGAAATCTACGCCCGCGATTCGATGAGCGCGCAAGCCTCGCTGATGGGGCAGCTGCAAACGCGCGGCTTCAGCTATCGCGATGAGGCCGAATTGCGCCGCCGCCTGCAAAGCGTAGATGCCGCGCAAGTGCAGGCCGCCGCGCGCCTGCTCACACCCGAGCGCCAAACCGTGGTGGTGGTGCAGCCCGAATAAAGCAGGCCGTCTGAAAACGTTCAGACGGCCTCAAGCCATTTAAAAATCAATATGTTAAAAATTAATCTTGAAAGCATTTCTGCCATGCATCTTTCTCTTTCCCGCAGCCTTTTGGTGCTGGCCTGCGCCGCTCTGCCGTTCAGCGCCCACGCCGTCGATATCCAGCGCTGGCACACCGCCGAGGGCACGCAAGTGCTACTGGTGGCACGCCACGACAACCCGATTGTCGATGTGCAAATCAGCTTTAAAGGCGCGGGCGCGGCCTTTAACCCGCCGGGCAAAGGTGAAGTGGCCGACTTCACCGCCGCCATACTCACCGATGGCACGCGCACGCTGGATGAAGAAGCGTTTAACGCGCGCGCCAACGATTTGGCCGCCGACATCGGCAGCAGCAGCAGCGACGAGGGCGCCAGCATCCGCCTGCGCAGCCTGAGCCGCGCCGAGGTGTTGCAACCCGCGCTGAAATTGGTGAATCAGTCGCTCACCGAGCCGCGTTTTGATGCCGAAGTGTTCCGCCGCCGCCAAAACCAAAGCGTTACCGCCTTGCAGCAAAACGAAACAGACCCCGCTTTTGTGGCCGACCGCGCCGCCACGCTTTTAGATTACCCCGACCACCCCTACGGCAGCAGCGCCCGCACGAGCGAGCAGAGCCTGCGCGCGGTAACGCTGGCCGACATACGCGCCTTCCACCGCAGTCGCTACGGTAAAAACAATGCCATCGTGGCGGTGGTGGGCGACATCGACCGTCGCCAAACCGAAGCCTTGGTTCAAACCGTGCTCGCCGGCCTGCCGGCAAAAAGCAGCCGCAGCGCCGCCGTGCCGCCTGTGCCCGAGCGCAACGCCCAACGGCGTGATATTCCTTTTGCCGCCGAGCAGGCGCAAATCGTGATGAGCATGCCGCTTATCCGCCGTGACGACCCCGATTATTATGCGCTGGTGGTGGGCAACTACATTCTCGGCAGCGGCGGCTTCGACGGCCGCCTGATGAAAACCCTGCGCGATCAATACGGCTACACCTACGGCGCCTACAGCAACCTCGCGCCCGCCACCGAAGCCGGCGCCTTCAGCATTGCCTTCAGCACTCAAAAAACCAACGCCGCCCCGGCATTGGCCGCCGCGCAAAAAGTGCTGGCCGACTTTGTGGCCGAAGGCCCCACCGAAGCCGAATTGCAGCAAGCCAAAAGCAATTTGGTCGGCGCCTTTCCCCTGCGCTTCGACACCAACGCCAAATTGCTGCAATACCTGAGCCTGATCGGCTTTTACAACCTGCCCGACGATTATCTCGAAGCCTATCCCAAAGCCGTGGCCGCCATAAGCAGCGCCCAAATCAAAGCCGCTTGGCAGCGGCGCGTGCAGCCGCAAAACATGAATATCGTGGTGGTGGGCGCGGATGCGCCGAAAAATACCGCTGCCCAGTCTAAAAAATAAGTTTCTTTGAGAATGGGTATTTGCGTTACAAGCATAACAAACAGGCCGTCTGAAAGCTTTTCAGACGGCCTCGTTTGTTATGCTTGAAATGTATTAAAAGCGATAGCCCACGGTGGCCATAAAGGCATTATTGGTGGCTTTGTCGCCGCTTTTTTTATAGCGCACCTGCTCCCATTCGCCGCCCACTTCCACATTGGGGGTGACGGCATATTTGGCGCCGAGGCCGTAGCCCAGGCCGTTCATGCCTTGCGCATCGCCACGGGGGTTTTCAAAGCGGCCGTAGTGGTAGCCGACTTTGCCGTAGAGCATGGCATCGCTGGTCACGCGGTAGCCTTGGATATACGAAGCGGATAAATCGTATTTCTGCTTGGCATTGCCATCGGCATTGCTGCCCAAGGTGCGGCTCAAGGGCTTATAGGCCACTTCACCACCGCCAATCCAATTGCTGCCGTAATCCACATTATAGCTGCCGCGAATGGCGATATCGGCTTTGCTTTTTTTGTCGAGATTGCTGTTTTTGATGTCGGTTTTGCTCACGCCTGCGCCCAATTCAACGGCGGGGCCGGTAAACGTGGTGCTCATCGGCGCGGCCACGGCGCCGGCGGTGGCACCCAAGGCCAAAACGGTTAATAACGCTTTTTTCATGATAGGGCTCCTGTTGGAATAAAAAGGGGTGGCAGCCGGCAAGGCCGCCGTGCGCTGCACAGTATCGTGGCGGATAGACTGCCGCACAAGTGCCGAGTTGCCGGTATTACCTGATTTGGCGCGGGCTTTACGTTTGTAATTTACGTGATTATTGTGATTATGATTGCTTTGAAATTATTTCAGACGGCCTCTGTTTGCATCTGGCTCAAACGCAACGCCTTGGCCGCACAATAAAAACCGCCGTCCGGCAAACGGGCGGCGGTACGGTGAAACGTTCAGACGGCCTCAACACAGGTTATGCCATTCAAAAAGTCGGCTTACAAGGCGGCGGGCCAACGCAGTAAGGTTGCTTTCGGGGACGGGTATTATGCGTCCACTTCATCGGCCAAGCGGTTTAGCACTTGCTTTTGCGCCTCGCTCAAATAATGCTGGCCGAGCAGAAACGAAGCGTTGGTCCAGCCGAAGCCACCGGCAGGCACATATTCGAATGCCGCGCCCACATTGCCATATTCCGCGTCCACTTTGTGCGAGGCTTTTTGCACATTGAATTTTTCGGTAATCAGGCCGTTGTATTCCACCGTGGCGCGCACCAGCATTTTCAGCCAAGCAAATGCGGCTTCGGCGGCTTCATCGGCAAAGCCGTAGCGTTGCAGACCTTCCCAAATCAGGATTTGGTGCGGCGCCCAGCCGTATGGGCCGTCCCATTGGCGCTCGGGGCCGGGCGCATCGCTGCACACTTGTGCCGACATGATGCCGCCCACCTGCAAAAGCTGCGGCAATTGCGTGCGCACCAATTTTTCGGCCTGTGCCGGCGTGCAGCAGCCTGCCCACAAAGGCAAGAGATTGGTGGCCGATAAAAAGGGTTGCGGCGTGCCTTTGACGGTGTTGAAATCGTAAAACGTGCCCTCGGCTTCGTGCCACAAATAGTCATTCATCAGCGCTTGGCGCTTGGCCGCCTGCGCGCGCCAATAGTCGGCGCTGTAGCTTTTGCCCTGATAATCGAAGCGGCCGCCGAAATATTGGTCGGTGAGCGCGGCCAGGTCGGTTTCCACGCGGTAAAGAATGCTGTTTACATCTACACAGGCCAAATCGGCGCACACATCGTCAAAGCGGGTGGTGGTGTCGTGGCCGCTTTCGCGCATACTGCGGTCGTGCACGAAATAGCGGTCGAGCGCCGGCTCGATGATTTTGCCTTCGTCGTAAAGGCGCTCGAATTCGCGCACAGGCAGGCCATGCTTGTCGGCATATTTTTGCAGCTCGAAATCGAAATGGCCGGGCTCGGTTTCTTTCGGGCGGCCGTGTCCTTCGCCGAAATAGCGGTTCAGCCCGATTTCGGTGAGGCGGGTGGCCGGGTTCATCCACACGTTTTCATATTCGGCAATCGCAATGCCCATATGCTCAGCCAGCCATTCGGGCGACACGCGTTCGCCGCAAGCGGCCATAAAGGCGGCCAGATAAGGCGTGTAGAAAGGCGGCTGCGAGCGGGTGAGGTAATAGCTGCGGTTGGCGTTGAGCATTTTGCCGTAATACTTGATTTGATAAGCCATGTTTTCCAACATGCCTTGCGCCAATTCGTATTCGCCGTGCTCAAGCAAGCCCAGCGCGATGAAATAGCTGTCCCAGCCATACATTTCGTTGAAGCGCCCGCCCGGCACCACATAAGGGCGCGGTTTGCCGCTTTGGGCATCGTATTTCAAGGCCAACAGGCCGGGCTTGTATTCGATGCTTTTCAGGTATTCATCGGATAAAGGCGGCGCGGGCAGCGGGATGATTTCGATATTCGGGTGCGCCGCGCAGATGCGGCGGTAATATTCGAGGCCGTCTGAATCGGCTTCGGGCACATATAAATAGCCTCTGTCGCTGGCGCGTTTTTCGTCAAACAACACCGCCAGCACATTATCCGCATCCATGCGGCGGGTGAGCGTGCGCCAATAATGGGTGCGCATCAGGTAATCGATGCGCTCAAGCGGCGGCAGGGTGATTTTTTCAGGGTCGATTTCACCCTCGCCCAGCCAGATTTCCTGCAATAAATTGGCCAGGTGATAAGTGCCGCGCGCCTCCAGCGCATCGCCGTTTGCAGCGCGCACGGTGAAATGCTTGGGTCCTTTATCTTCCACGGTGATGGTTTTGCTGCCGGTGGTGTCTTCCTGCGCGAGCAGGGCGGCTAATACTTCAGGCTTGTTGATGTGCATTTTCGTAGTCCTTAATGAATTTGTTGAGCAGCCACAGGGCAATAATCAAAAGGCTGATGGGGATAATCATAAAATAAAATGCTTTCGCGCCGCCCACATGCTCAAACAGCATGCCGATGATGCGCGAGCCGAGCGTGCCGCCCAGCGCCGAGAAAATCACAATCAGGCCGGTCATGGCGCTGTGCATTTTTTGCGGCAAGGCCGAGAGCGTGGCCGAAGCAATCAGCGGATACACCGGCGCGATAAAGAGGCCGATTAAGGGAAACACGAAACCGATCATCGGAATATCGCCAAAGCTGTGCACCGGCGCGGCCTGGTAATCGAGTGCGCGCGGCAGCACAAACGCCACAATGCCCATCGCCAGCAGCAAGCAAACCGTGAGCAATTTAGTCCAGTGAAATTTTTTCACCAACTGGCCGGCCAAAAAGCGCCCCGCCGCCAGCGACAAAGCCAAAATGCTGGCCATCTGCACACTCAAAGTGTCGGAAAGCGCGAGCACATGGTGGTTAAACGTGGGCAGCCACGTCATGATGCCTTGCTCCACCATCACAAACAAAAACGCACTCAACACAAAGAAAATCACCAAAGGCAGCGCAATCAGCTTGATCATGCCCATAAAATCTTCGGCGACGCTGCCCTCGCTTTTGGGCACATCCACATCCATTTTGGAAAACAGCAGCAGCAAAAAAGCCAGCGCCACCAGCCCCGCCAGCAAAAGGTAAACGCGCAGCCACGCATCCGGGTTGGCCGCATCGAAAAAGGCCGGGAAAATAAAATAAGCCGAAGCAATACCGATCATGAAAAAGCCCTCGATGGAGCTCATCATGGTGTTGTGCTCTTCCTTGCTGCGGGTGAAAAGGCCGATCATCGAATACACCGACACTTTGATTAAGGCAAACGACACGCCGATGGTGGCAAACAACACCTTGGCGCTGCCGAAGCTATTACCCGTATACATATACAGACAAGCGCCAAACACCAGCGCCAGCCCCAGCAACATGCTGTTTTTATAGCCGAACTTCGGCAAAAACGAAGCCACAAAAAAAGAAACGAAAGCGATGGGCAAATCTTTAAACGCTTCCAGAATGCTGGCCTCGGTTTCGGTAACACCGTAATTGGCCAGCGATTGCTTGATAACGATGCCCACGCTGTTGAGCAATATCGCAAACACAAAATAATTGATAAACAGCGCGGCTTTGATGCCGGTATTTTTGTTCATGGTGAAGGCTCTCTGTTGAGGAATAAATATAAGACGTTTTGTTTTATATGGCTTTTGCCTATCGCGGCAGTCTAACAAATATCCGTCATAAAACCTACGGGCACGCGCAGCTTTCCCGACCTAAATCAAATTCCGGCCGCCCAACGCTTTCAGACGGCCTCTATCTTGTCCAATCCATTTCAAAGAAAGCCGCAAAGGCCGTCTGAAAAACGCTATAATCCACGCCATTGATTTTCATGATTAAAGAACACACCACCATGACACGCAAAATCCTCGTCACCTCCGCGCTGCCCTATGCCAACGGCAGCATCCATCTGGGCCACATGGTCGAACACATCCAAACCGACATCTGGGTGCGCTTTCAAAAAATGCGCGGCCACGAGTGCTATTATTGCTGCGCCGACGACACCCACGGCACGCCCGTGATGCTGGCCGCGCAAAAACAAGGTCTCTCGCCGGAAGACATGATAGCCCAAGTGCGCGAAGCGCATTTGGCCGACTTCACCGGCTTTCACATCGGCTACGACAATTATTACAGCACCCATTCGCCGGAAAACAAAGCCTATTCCGAAAAAATCTACCGCGCCCTCAAAGCCGGCGGCAAAATCGAAGCGCGCACCATCGAGCAGCTTTTCGACCCCGAAAAAAACATGTTTCTGCCCGACCGCTTCGTGAAAGGCGAATGCCCGAAATGCCACGCCAAAGACCAATACGGCGACAACTGCGAAGTGTGCGGCACCACCTATTCGCCCACCGATTTAATCAAGCCCTATTCGGCCATTTCCGGCGCCACACCGGTGCTCAAAGAGAGCGAACATTTCTTCTTCAAGCTTGGCGATTGCATCGATTACCTGCAAGAATGGACGGCCGGCAGCACCACCCTGGCCGATGGCCGCGTGCAGCCGCATTTGCAGCCCGAAGCGCTCAACAAAATGAAAGAATGGCTTGTGCCCGATGAAAACGGCGAAGGCGGCCTGAGCGATTGGGATATTTCGCGCGATGCGCCCTATTTCGGCTTTGAAATTCCCGATGCGCCGGGCAAATATTTTTATGTTTGGCTCGATGCGCCGGTGGGCTATATGGCCTCGTTTAAAAACCTGTGCGACCGTATCGGCATTGATTTTGATGAGTTTTTCAAAGCCGACAGCCAAACCGAGCTGTATCACTTTATTGGCAAAGATATTCTCTATTTCCACGCCCTTTTCTGGCCGGCCATGCTGAAATTTTCCGGCCACCGCGCCCCCACCGGCGTGTTTGCCCACGGCTTTCTCACCGTGGACGGCCAAAAAATGTCGAAATCGCGCGGCACGTTTATCACCGCCGGCTCTTATCTCGAGCAAAAGCTCAACCCCGAATGGATGCGCTACTACATCGCCGCCAAGCTCGGCAGCCGCATCGAAGACATTGATTTAAACCTGCAAGACTTCATCGCTCGCGTGAACAGCGATTTGGTCGGCAAATATGTGAACATCGCCGCGCGCGCATCGGGCTTTATCGCCAAGCGTTTTGAAGGCCGTCTGAAAGATGTTTCACACAGCGCCTTGCTGGCACAACTGGCGGCGCAGAGCGAAACCATCGCCGCCGATTACGAAAACCGCGAATACGCCCGCGCCCTGCGCGACATCATGGCCTTGGCCGATGCGGTGAACGAATATGTGGATGCCAACAAGCCGTGGGATTTGGCCAAACAAGAAGGGCAGGATGCGCGCCTACACGAAGTGTGCAGCGAATTGATTAATGCGTTTAAAACACTGAGCGTGTATCTCGCGCCGGTGCTGCCGCAAGTGGCCGAGCAAGCCGCCGGATTTTTGAATCTGCCGCAACTGACCTGGGCCGATGCCGAAAAACATCTTTCAGACGGCCACAGCATCAACAAATACCAACATTTAATGCAACGCGTGGAGCAACAACAAGTGGATAACTTAATCGAAGCCAACAAACAAAGCATCGCCGCCGCCGAAGCCGCGCCCGCCGCCGACACCTCGAAATTCGCACCCGTGGCCGAGCAGGCAAGCTTCGACGACTTTATGAAAATCGACATGCGCGCGGCCAAAGTGCTCAATTGCGAAGCGGTGGAAGGCAGCACCAAATTGCTCAAATTCGACCTCGATTTCGGCTTTGAACAGCGGGTGATTTTCTCCGGCATCGCCGCTTCCTATCCCAACCCCGCCGAGCTCAACGGCCGCATGGTGATTGCCGTGGCCAACTTCGCCCCACGCAAAATGGCCAAATTCGGCGTGAGCGAAGGCATGATTCTTTCCGCCGCCACGGCCGATGGCAAGCTGAAATTGCTGGATGTGGATGCCGGCGCCGCGCCGGGCGACAAAGTGGGCTGATGCGCAGCGATTGAATGCGCAGCCAAAGGCCGTCTGAAACGTTTTTCAAAGTTTTCAGACGGCCTTTCAAATATCTTTCGCAAAACCCTTATAATATATCTTGATTATTTTTATCCGACACAAAGGCCGTCTGAAATGCCGCAAAACCCCAACAACCTCTGCTGGCTCGATATGGAAATGACCGGGCTCGATCCCGAGCGCGAGCGCATTATCGAAGTGGCGATGATCATCACCGACCCTGATTTAAACGTGCTGGCGCAATCCGAAGTGTATGCCATCCACCAAAGCGATGAAGTGCTCGGCGCCATGGACGAATGGAACACCGCCACCCACGGCCGCACCGGCCTCACCGAGCGCGTGCGCGCATCCAAACACACCGAAGCCGAAGTGGAACAAAAGCTTTTGGCCTTTATGGCCGAATGGGTGCCCGAAAAAGCCACGCCCATGTGCGGCAACACCATTCACCAAGACCGCCGCTTTATGGTGCGCTACATGCCCGCGCTCGAAGCTTATTTCCATTATCGAAATCTTGATGTGTCCACCCTGAAAGAGCTGGCGCGCCGCTGGCATCCGGCCGTGGCCAAAGGCGTGGTCAAACGCGGCTCGCACCAGGCGCTGGACGACATTATGGAAAGCATCGAAGAGATGCGCTATTACCGCACTCATTTCATCAAGCTGCCCGAGGCCGTCTGAAACGCTGCAAGGGCGTTTTATGCCCATTCAAAAAATAAGATACAAACAGGCAGCCCGTAGGTCGGATTTCTTGAATCCGGCCTACGCAGATGGTGTTGTCGAACTGCTTTTATTTGGTAAGCTTATTTTTTGAATCAGATGGCGATAAAGCGGCACATGGCCGGCCGGCGGTTTTGGCGGCCGCCGGGAACCAATCTGCCGTGGCCGCGGCCAAATAAGACTATGCTGAATAGCTGATTGGTCGGTGCTGCATCAAATAATCGCGGATTTACACACAAATTTCATGCAGCCTGCCTATAATGAAAGCAACCGGCCGGCGCAAACACGCCGCCATTTAGCGCAATCCGATAACATGCCGTCTGAAACCACCCACCGATACTGCGATGAATATAAACGAAACCCCCATCTGGCAAGCCCTGCAACAACACCGGCAGCAAACCGCCGCTGTGCACATGCGCACACAGTTTGAACAAAATCCGCAGCGCTTTGCCGAAATGCACGAAACCCTCTACGGCCTCTTGCTCGATTACAGCAAAAACCGCATTGATGCCGCCGCGCTCGATTTGCTCTGCCAATTGGCCGACACCGCCCAAGTGGCCGAGCAGGCGCAGGCCATGCGCCGTGGCGAGCGCATCAACATCAGCGAAAACCGCGCCGTGCTGCACACCGCCCTGCGCCAAAGCGCCGATGCCGAGCCGGTGCTGGTAGACGGCGAAAACGTGTTGCCGCACATCCACCGTGAGCTCGACCGCACGCTCGCTTTTGCCGAAAAGCTGATCAACGGCAGCCACACCGGCGCCACCGGCGAGCGCATCACCGATTTGGTGCACATCGGCATCGGCGGCTCCGATTTGGGCCCGCAAATCGCCACCCAGGCGCTGCACGCCTACCGCAAACAAGTGCGCGTGCATTTCGTGGCCAATGCCGATGACGCCAATATCGCCAAAGTGCTCACCGGCCTGAAAGCCGAAACCACCGTGTTCAGCATTGCCAGCAAATCGTTCGGCACCCCCGAAACCCTGCTCAACGCCCATGCCGCGCGCGAATGGTTCCGCGATCAAGGCCTGCGCGAGGCCGACATCGCCCGCCATTTCGTGGCCATCACCAGCGAAGTGCAGGCTGCGCGCAATTTCGGCATTGCCGCCGACCATATTTTCGCCATGTTTGATTGGGTGGGCGGCCGCTATTCGGTGTGGTCGGCCATCGGCCTGCCGCTGATGGTGGCCATCGGCGAAAAGCATTTCCGCGAATTTCTGCGCGGCGCCCGCGCCATGGACGAGCATTTCTTCACCACACCTTATCGGCGCAATATTCCCGTGCTTTTGGCCTTGATCGGCATTTGGTACAACAACTTTTATCAGGCGCCGGGCTACGCCGTGGTGCCCTACAGCCACAACCTGCGCCGCCTGCCCGCCTATCTGCAACAGCTCGATATGGAGAGCAACGGCAAGCATTGCGGCATCGATGGCGGCTCCGTGGCGCTCGACACCGGCCCGATTGTGTTCGGCGAAGAAGGCGTCAACTGCCAACACGCTTTTTTCCAGCTGCTGCACCAAGGCACGCGGCTGATTCCGAGCGACTTTATCGTGCCGATGCGCACCGCCTATAAGGTCGGCCGCCAACACCGTTTTGTAGTGGCCAATGCCTTTGCCCAGGCCGAAGCCTTTATGCGCGGCAAAACGCTGGCCGAAGCCCGCGCCGAGCTGGCCGATTTGCCCGAAGCCGCGCGCGATGCGCTGGCGCCGCAAAAAGTGTTTCCCGGCAACCAGCCCAGCAACAGCATTTTGATCGACGAGCTCACCCCGTTCAACTTGGGCATGCTCTTAGCGATGTATGAGCACAAAATATTCGTGCAAGGCACGATATGGGGCATCAACCCGTTTGACCAATGGGGTGTGGAATACGGCAAAGTGCTGGCCAAAGCCATCGAGCCCGAGCTCAACCGCGACCAAACCCTGCACCACGACAGCTCCACCAACGGCCTCATCGATTTCTACCGCGCCTGCCAACAGCGCTAAAGCACCTCAAGCCGCACAAAGGCCGTCTGAAAGAAATTTTCAGACGGCCTTTGTGTCTTGCACATACTTGCATTCAGCAGCGCAGAGCATTTTATATCAATCCAAAAAAATAACCTAACTTCGTTGTCTCGCCTTGCCGTACTATAGTGGAATGCATAAAAAAAGTGACACAACGGGTAGGTTGGGTTGAAAACCCAACAAGCCCACAGGCCGTCTGAAACGTTGGGTTTGGCAACCCAACCTACCTGTTATAGCCTGTAGGTCGGATTCTCGAATCCGACACTTGTTCGCAGAACAAGGCACGCACATCGCTTTGGCCGATGGCCAAACGTCGGATTCAAGAATCCGACCTACGCGGATGGTGCTGCCGAACTGCTTTTATTTTGTAAGGTTATTTTTTTGAATGGGTATTAAACAACGCTCACCATTGAAAGCGCCCGCGCTTGATTTTCAGGCCGCCTTGCTGCAATTGCGCGCCTAGGCCGTGGTTGCGCAAGGCGTGGGTGAGCGCCACGGCCAGGCCGTCGGCGGCGTCGGCCTGCGGCGTGCCGGAGAGCGCGAGCATGTGCACCACCATATGCTGCACCTGCTCTTTGGCCGCTTTGCCGCGCCCGACCACAGCCTGCTTCACTTGCAGCGCGGTGTATTCGTGCACCGGCAATTGATGCATCACCAGCGCCGCCATGGCCGCGCCGCGCGCCTGCCCCAGCATCAGCGTGGCCGCCGGGTTGACATTCACAAACACTTGCTCTATGGCGGCTTGCTGCGGCTGATAAGTGCGCACCACTTCATCAAGATGGCGCACAATCACTTCGATGCGCTCGGCCAAAGGCGCGGCAGGCGGGGTTTTGATGCAGCCGGAAGCCACATAAATCTGCTCGCGCCCGCACACATCGATCACGCCGAAGCCGGTAACGCGGCTGCCGGGGTCGATGCCGAGGATGCGGATGGTGTCGGAGTGGCTCATAAAATCAGGTGTTTGGGCAAAATGGGGAAAATCATCAAAGCGGCAACATATAGCGAAATGAATGAAAAACTTATACAAAAATAAGAAATTTAGCATCATGTGCAGGATGTGTGGCACAGCCACGCACGCGGTTTAAACGGCTTCTGCATATGGCTTGCTACATGCGTCTGTATAAGTTTTTCTTTCATTCCACTATAGGGCACCGTTGCCGCCATCATGGTATGGAAAAATATTTTGAGACCTTTGCAAAAGCCAATATAGTGGAATGCAGGAAAAAGTGACACAACGGGTAGGTTGGGTTGAAAACCCAACAAGCTCACAGGCCGTCTGAAACGTTGGGTTTAACAACCCAACCTACCTGTTATAGTGCCTATTGATTCGGCAATTAAATATTGAAATGTTTATGCAGCATACTTCACCTTCGGATCTCTAAAATACGCAGCCACCCGTTGAGGATGGTTCTCCAGCATCCGCATATGATTCTCCGTTGCCTGCTTCAGTTTCGCTTTTGTACGATGCTGAACACGCGAGCCCAGTGCTTGTTTCAAATCCGCATTCAACCGTTCATCAGGGTTCAGCTCCGGGCTGTAACTGGGTAAATAAAACACTTCGATCTTCTCTTTATGCTTTTCCAACCAGGCTTTGACCGGCTTGCTGTGGTGAACCCGCAGGTTATCCAGTATCAGGAAGATTTTCTTACCGGCATCTTTGATTAATGCTTCCAGAAACTCAATCAGCTTGTCGCTGTTGAATGCATCTTCCACAATCATCCAGCGTGCCTTGCCCTGGTTGGTCACCGTTGAAATCATCGAAAGTTTATGCCGTGTCCCGCCTACGGTATAGGCTACCGGCGTTTGTCCTTTGGGCTGATAACCCCGCCCGCGTACATCGGTATTGACTACCGCTGTTTCATCACCCCAATGGATTTCCGCTTTTTCGGCTTTTGCCCGTTTGGCGATATCGGGATAGGTTTCCTCCAGCCATTGCTTCACTGCTTCGGGACGTTGCTCGTAGGCGCGCCGGATGGGTTTTTGCGGCGTAAACCCCCAGCGCTTGAGGTATTCGCCTACCGTACGTACCGGCAATTCGATAGCCAGCTCTTGCTTGATCAAGGCCATAACCGCCGCCCGAGTCCATAAGGCGAAGTCCATTTTCATCTGCTCGGGGCGCTTTTCACAGATAAGGCGCTGTATGTGGGCTTCCTGCTCTTCACTCAGTTGGCGGCAACTTCCTGATGGGCGTCCGCGCTTTTTGGGTGCCAATGCTTTGATGCCGTCTGCTTCGGCGATTTTGATGGCTGAGCGCGCGGTGACATGACCCATGCCGAGCATTTCGGCGATTTGCTCGGGTGTTTTGCCCTGTTTGTGCAGTCTGACTGCTTGCTTGCGCCGTTCGAATTGGGCTTCGGCTGCAAGTTTTCTTCCGTCTTCTTTTTCCATTGGGGAGAAATGGGGATTAATGTTGAAATTTCAATATTTAATTGCCGAATCTATAGTTTTGTATCACTTTTTCCTGCATTCCACTATATCTGTCGCACCCGCGCAGGCGGGTGCCTAGGGTCTGTTCACATTTCATCCGTGCGTAAGATTTTGAGCGCAAAAGCGCGTTTGCAAGGCGAAAAGCGCAGCAAGGTTGAATATCTGGCGAGCATTTTCAACGCAGCAGGCGCATTTTTGAGCCAGTATTGCCGCGTGATGAAATGTAAACAAACCCTAGGGTCTGTTCACAATTCTGAAAAATAAATTCTCTATAGAATCAAATGTTTATTGTTTTCGCTTTGATAATGCCTGCCTGCCCGACAACTGAAGCTGTGTTTCAGGCTGGGCGCCTGCCTGCGCAGGCGCAACAAAAAGGGTGTTTTGCGCAGGGCTCATTTTGTTTCAGACGGCCTGAAATTTAGGCAAAAGCAGAGGCTTTTTTAAAATGCCGCTCAGCCTTCAAAAATCTTTCCGGTCCGTCATTGCGGCTCAGGCCGTCTGAAAGATATAGAAGCCGCATCTTTCAGACGGCCTTTATTTATCAGGCATTCAGCAAATCTTCATCCAGCGTTAAATCTTCGTTTTTATTCACCGCCACTTTGCGCTTCAAAATGTTTTCGGCGATTTGCTGCGCTTCGCCGAGCGAATGCATTTGATAAGTGCCGCATTGATATTCGTTGAGCTCGGGAATCTGGCTTTGGTTTTGCACATCGAGCACATCCTGCATGGCGGCGAGCCAGGCATCGGCCACTTGCTGCTCATCGGGTGTGCCGATCAGGCTCATGTAAAAGCCGGTGCGGCAGCCCATCGGCGAAATATCGATGATTTCCACATAATCGCCGTTGAGGTGGTCGCGCATAAAGCCGGCAAAAAGGTGTTCTAAGGTGTGAATGCCTTTTTCGGGCAGAATTTCGTGATTGGGCACGCAAAAGCGCAAATCGTAAACGGTGATTTCATCGCCTTTGGGCGTGGTCATGGTTTTGGCCACGCGCACGGCGGGGGCGTGCATACGGGTGTGGTCTACTTTGAAGCTGTCCAATAAGGGCATGGCGGTTCCTGTGCATGTGTGTTGCAAACGGCCTTTATCATAACATTTTTTGCATGATAAAAGGCCGTCTGAACGCATGGTGTTCAGACGGCCTTTTGCCGGATTCAGTATCAGCGGCTCTCGGTGCGGCGCAGCGGGCGGTAGGCTTCATCGGCTTGAGCCTGTGCGGCGGCGGGCATCACCCATTGGGTGCGGTCGTCATTTTTTGCGGCGCGTTTGATGTTGTCGTGTTGCACCGTTTGCAAGCCGGCAATTTCGCCGTGGTCTTGTGCGTGCCATTGCGGCTGGTGGCTGCCTTTGGCGGCGGCCAAACCGGCAGACAAAGCAATGATGGCGGCGAAAGTGGTGATTGCGGTGTTTTTCATGAGGGTTTCCTTTTTCAATGATTTCAGTTGGTTTTGGGTATCAGGCATTGTTTGCCAATCGATGTGCGTATTGTATGGATTTTATTTTGATTGATAAATATGAATTTTATTGAACAACTATTTCCTAATAGGAAAATATAAAACATCAATATGGCCGTCTGAACGCATTGCTTCCAGACGGCCTTCAGCTTGATTCAAGCGATGGGTATCAACGACTTTCGGTGCGGCGCAGCGGAACGTAAGTGTTGTCGCTTTCGGTTTGTGTTTGGGCTGCGGGCGCGACCAATTTCACGCTGTCGTCGCTTTTTTCGGCACGCTCGGCATTATCTTTCGGCACAGCCTGCAAGCCGGGGATTTCGCCGTGGTCTTGCGTGTGCCAGCTCGGTTCATGGGCACCTTTAGCGGCCACAAGGCCGGCAGACAAAGCCGCAACGGCGGCAAAAGTGGTGATTACGGTTTTTTTCATGATGATTTCCTTTTCCAAATAATTTCAGCCTGATTGCGAAATCAATCCATTGTTTGCCAATGGATATGCATAGTGTATGAACTCCATTTGCGCAGATAAATGCACCTGATTTTAAAGGTGTGAAATTTTTCTTTAAGAGAAGCCATCAAAGGTAAAACAGGCCGTCTGAATAAATTTAGAAAGAACTTAATTGCCTAATAAAGCTCTAATTTAAGGCTATGCCAGATAATATAGCTGAAAATAAAGGATAAAATGCCACAGCGCTTCCGCGCCTTTTAGCACTTTATCCTTTATTTCATTATCACTATTCATGTTCGGCCTTCACCGCCATCATGCATTCAGACGGCCTCAAACCTCTGCAAAATACTGTTTATGCCATTTATGCCATTTATGCCATGCTGCCGACAATATTCAACCGCCGGTGAGCGCCATCACGCGGATGATTTTGTGCGGGTTTTCTACAAATTCGTGCTTTTCCGGCTTCATCATCATGGCGCCGCGAATCGCCGCTTCCAGCTCGGCATCGCTGCAGCCGTCGCGCAGCAAATCGCGCAGCGGCACTTTGTCTTCCTGCCCCAAGCACAAGTGAATATTGCCGGTGGCCGACAAGCGCACGCGGTTGCAGCTGGCGCAAAAATGCTGGCTCATCGGCGTGATCAGGCCGAGGGTGAAATCGCCGCTACCGCTTTGCCAATAGCGCGCGGGGCCGCCGCCGATTTTGCCTTCATAAGGTGTGAGGCCGAATTTCTGCTGCAAATCGGCGAGCACGGGTTGCAGGCTCACTTTGGCATGCGCCTGGCCGGTGGCGCCCATCGGCATGGCTTCGATCAAATTCAGGATAAAACCGTTTTCGATGCAGAAAGCCACCATGTCGTCCAAATCAATATCGTTGATGCCAGAGAGCGGCACCATATTGATTTTGATGCGCTCAAAGCCGGCGGCCTTGGCGGTTTTGATGCCTTCGAGCACTTGCGGCAGGCAATCGGTGCCGGTGATGTCTTTCACGCAATCGCCGCGCAGCGAATCGAGGCTGATATTGAGCCGGCGCACACCGGCGGCGCGCAATTGGTGTGCCTGCTTGCCCAATTGGGTGCCGTTGGTGGTGAGCGAAATATCTTCCACACCCGGTTGGCGGTTGATTTCGGCCGCCAAATCGGCCAAACCTTTACGCAGCAGCGGCTCGCCGCCGGTGAGCCGGAAGCGCTTGGTGCCCAGCCGCGCAAAAGCCGAAGCCACCCGCGCCAGCTCTTCGATGCTGAGCCATTCTTTGGGCACGGAAAAGCCTTTGAAGCCTTTGGGCAGGCAATAGGTGCAGCGCAAATCGCAACGGTCGGTCACGGAAATGCGCAGATAATCTACGGTGCGGCCAAATGCGTCGGTTAACATGGCAGTGCTCGCTTTAACGTGGTGTGGTGTAGGATATTATTTTTCAACGATTTTATTGTATGCCGCAGCGTGTTTTTTGTAGATGCTGCATTGTGCTTAGCGGCTAGTTATTTCGGCGGATAGGCCGGCTGCTTGAAATGATTATAAACGATAATGCCGCATAAAAAATCAAGAGGCCGTCTGAAAGCTTTCAGACGGCCTCTCTGATGATATTGAATCTTACTGCATTTCCGAGCGCTTGAAATGGCGCGGCCGAAAGCCCAGCGCCACCAGCGAGCCGAAATAAAGCACCACGCCCAGCGCCACCAGCGCCATCAGTTGTGCCGCCTTATGCAGGCCGTGCGCGCCCACCCATTGCAGCGGCAGATAAGCCTGTGCCGCCCACAAGCCGCCGCCCATCACCAAAAGCGCCAGCACAAGCTTGGCGATAAAGGTTTTCCAGCCTGCGCCCGGCTGATAAAGCCCTTTTGCCCGCAGCAGCACATAAAGCAGGCCCGCATTCAGGCACGCGCCCAAGCCGATGGCCAGCGCCAGCCCCACATGCTGCAAGGGGCCGACAAACACCAAGTTCATCAACTGCGTGCACACCAGCGTGAAAATGGCCACTTTCACCGGCGTTTTGATGTTTTGGCGCGCATAAAAGCCCGGTGCCAGCACCTTGATCATAATGAGGCCGATCAAGCCGAACGAATAAGCAATCAGCGCGTTTTGCGTCATCACGGCATCATTGAGGGTGAATTCTTTATACATAAACAAAGTGGCCACCAGCGGAAACGAGAGCACCGCCAGCCCCACCGCCGCCGGCATCGCCAACAGCATACACAGGCGCAAGCCCCAATCCAGCAGGGCAGAAAATTCCTGCGTGTTGTTGCCGGCCACATGCTTCGACAGCGTGGGCAGCAGAATCGTGCCCAAGGCCACGCCGAGCACGCCGGTGGGCAATTCCATCAAGCGGTCGGCATAATACATCCACGACACGCTGCCCGATTGCAGAAATGATGCAAAAATCGTGTTGATCACCAGCGAAATCTGCGCCACGCTCACGCCCAAAATCGCCGGCGCCATCTGCTTCATCACCCGATTCACCGCCGCATCTTTGATATTGAGCTTCGGCCATTTCAAAAAACCGAGCTTGGCCAGCCACGGCAGCTGAAAGCCCAATTGCAGCAAGCCGCCCACAAACACCGCCCACGCCAGCGCCATCACCGGCGGCTCGAAATAAGGCGCCAGCCACAGCGCAAACACGATAAACGAAATATTCAAAAACGTGGGCGTGAAAGCCGGAATGCTGAATTTGTGGTAAGTGTTCAGAATCGAGCCCACAAACGATGAAAGCGAAATCAGCAAAATATAAGGAAAAGTCACCCGCAGCAAATCCACCGACAGCGCGAATTTATCCGCATCTTTGGCAAAGCCCGGCGCCGACACATAAATCACCCACGGCGCGGCCAAAATGCCGATGGCGGTGACAATCACCAAAATAAACGACAGCAAACCGGCCACATGCTGCACAAAAGCGCGCGTGGCTTCTTCCGATTTCGTTTGCTTGTATTCCGCCAAAATCGGCACAAAAGCCTGCGCAAACGCCCCCTCGGCAAACACCCGCCGCAACAGATTGGGCAGCTTGAAGGCCACAAAAAAAGCATCCGTGGCCATGCCCGCGCCGAATGCGCGCGCAATAATCGTGTCGCGCACAAAGCCGAGTATGCGCGACACCATGGTTAAGCTGCCGACTTTGGCCAGCGCGCCGAGTAGGTTCATAGCTGTTTTCTTTTTAAAAGCGGTAACTATTCAAGCAGGCCGTCTGAAAGCTTTCAGACGGCCTTTGGTCTTATTAAAACTTAAAACGTAAACCCCGTTTCCAATTCATCATCGCCCACCAAATCCACCAGCAGCGCATAAAGCGGTGCCAAATCGTTGTAGCGGCGGGCGGCGCGGCGCAGGTAGTTGAGAAAGCGCGGAATTTCGGGGCGGTATTTGTCTTTGCCGTCGCGGTAGTAGAGCCGTGCGAAAATGCCGGCTACTTTCAAGTGGCGCTGCACGCCCATCCATTCAAACTCACGGTAGAATGCATCGAAATCGGCGCTCACGGGCAGGCCGGCGGCGCGGGCTTTTTCCCAATAGCGTATCACCAAATCGAGCACGAATTCTTCTTCCCACTCGATAAAGGCATCGCGCAAGAGCGACACCAAGTCATACGAAATCGGGCCGTAGAGCGCATCTTGAAAATCGAGCACGCCGGGGCGGCCTTGCGTGAGCATCAGGTTGCGCACGATAAAATCGCGGTGCACATACACTTGCGGCTGCGCGAGCAAGGGCGGCAAGAGCGTGTCTACCGTTTGCTGCCACCATTGGCGCTGCTTGAAATTGAGCGTTTTACCCAGCTCCTTGGCCACAAACCAATCGGGGAACAGGTTGATTTCGCGCAGCATCACTTCGCGGCTATATTCGGGCAATTCGCCGGCGCGGCTGGCTTTTTGCAGCACCACCAATTCGTCAATCGCTTCGAGCAGCAGGGCTTTGTGCGCGATTTCGCGCTCATCGTGCTCTATGGCGGCCAGAAACGTGGTGTTGCCCAAATCGGAAAGCGCCATAAAGCCCAATGCTTCATCGGCCGCCAGAACTTGCGGCACGTTTACCATGTCGAAAAGCTTTTGCACCTTCAAATAAGGTGCAATGCTCATTTTATCGGGCGGCGCATCCATGCAGATAATGCTCTGGCCGTCTGAAAACGTGGCGCGGAAATAGCGGCGGAAATCGGCATCGGCGGCGGCAAAGGTTAATTCTAAGCTTTGGTCGGGGAATATGCCTTGCAGCCATTTTTTTAATTCGGTTTGTCGTTGCATGGTGGTTTTCAGGTTAAAATAAACGCTATTTTAACATAGCGGCTGCTTGGGTTTGATAAATCTCATGGCAGGCATGCCGACTGGCAAACCGACTCTAAGGTGATATTTTGGCTCGTTCATTCTCATTCAAACCGCTGGTGTGGGCGCTCGCTGCGGCTTTTGGCGCGGCCGGCGCGCAAGCTGCCGATGATTTGTCGCTCGGCCGCACCTGCCTGAGCTGCTCGCCCGAAAAGCTCGGCGAAGAAGCCGCCGCCCATGCCGCGCCCGAAATCCGCAGAAGCGGTGAAGCGCCACTGCCGGCCGACTACACCCGCATCAGCGCCGATGAAGTGGCGGGGCAAACCAACGTTACCGTGCGCGCCGAGGGCGATGTGATTGTGGAGCGCAACGATCAGGTGCTCAATGCCAAATGGGTGGATTATAACCAAAGCAGCGATGTGGTTACCGCCGGCGAGGGCTTCACGCTCTATCAAAACGGCACCACCATCAGCGGCAGCAAAATCGAATACAACCTCACCGAAGGCAGCGGCAGCAGCACCGACACACGGCTGGATGCCGAGCACGACGGCCGCCGCTTCCAAAGCGTGAGCGAGCGCGCCCAAATGCAGGGCAACGGCCGATACACCTTAACCAACACCCTGTTCAACACCTGCCAACCGGGCGATGCGAGCTGGTATATCAAAGCCAAAAGCATCGAGGCCGACCAAAACACCGGCATCGGCGTGGCCCAAAATGCCACGTTGGTGTTTGGCGGCGTGCCCGTGCTCTACACCCCGTGGGCCGATTTTCCGCTCAACGGCAACCGCAAAAGCGGCCTGCTGGTGCCTGCGCTGAAAATCAGCTCCGACGGCGTGGAAGTGGAAACGCCTTATTATCTGAACCTAGCGCCCAATTACGATGCCACCATCACTCCCGGCATCATCACCGGCCGCGGTGTGCAGCTGGGCGCCCAATTCCGCTATCTGCAGCCCACTTATGCCGGCCGCATTCAGGGCAAATGGATGCCCGACGACCGCCGCAGTGAGCACAACAACCGCGCACACCTAATCTGGCAGCACCAGCAGCAATTCACCCCCACGCTTAGCGGCGGCATAGATTACAACCAAGTATCCGACAACGATTATTACCGCGATTTCTACGGCCGCGACGACATCGCCAGCAACGTCAACCTCAACCGCCAAGCCTGGCTCAACCACAACACCCGCTTGTGGGGCGGCACGCTCGACAGCTACGCCACGGTGCAGAAATATCAAACCTTGGCCAATTCGGATGGTTATAAAACCGAGCCTTACGCCCTCATGCCGCGCTTTTCCACCCGCTGGCAAAAGCCGCTGGGCAACGCCCAAATCAACGTGTTCGGCCAATACACCCGCTTCGAGCACGATGAAAAACAATCGGGCAGCCGCTTTGTGGTTTACCCGAGCGTGAAATGGGATTTCCACAACCAATGGGGCTATATCCGCCCCAAAATCGGCGTGCACACCTCTTATTACGATCTCGACAGCTTCGATGGCGCATCGGGGCGCACCACCAGCCGCACCCTGCCGATTTTCAATATCGACAGCGGCATGACCTTCGAGCGGCGCACCCGCTTATTTAGCAACAACTATATCCAAACGCTGGAGCCGCGCCTTTTTTACAACTATATTCCCACTAAATCGCAAAACGACCTGCCCAATTTCGACAGCTCGGAAAACAGCTTCAGCTATGACCAGCTTTTCCGGGAAAACCTCTATTCGGGCAACGACCGCATCAATTCGGCCAACAGCATTTCCACCGCCGTGCAAACCCGCATCCTCAACCCCGAAACCGGCGCCGAATTGCTCCGCGCCGGCATGGGGCAGAAGCTTTACATTAAAAACGACAACGTATTGCTCGACGGCAGCGTGAGCCGCTACCAGCGCAACCGCTCCGACTGGATAGGCTTTGTTCACGGCAACGTGAGCCAGAGCGTGAGCATCGACACCGATATCCACTACAATCAAAACCAAAGCCGGGTGGAAAACTTTGCCGCCGGCATACGCTACAACCCCGAAGCCGGAAAAGTGCTGAGCGCGCGCTACAAATACGGCCGCAACGAAAAAATCTACCTGCAAAGCGATGGCGACTATTTTTACGACAAGCTCAGCCAAGTCGATCTGGCCGCCCAATGGCCGCTGAAAAACAACCTTTATGCCGTGGCCCGCTACAACTACGCGCTCAACGTCAGCCGCCCGCTCGATATGCTCGTCGGCCTCGAATACAAAAGCGGCTGCGGCTGCTGGAGCGCCAGCGTGGTGGCGCAACATTACGTCACCGGGCTCAACAGCAGCAAAAACGCCGTGCTCTTCAGCCTGCAACTCAAAGATTTGAGCAATATCGGCAACAACCCATTCGAACAATTGCGCTTGGCCATTCCGGGCTATAGCAAAACCAACGAGGTAATTCAAAAATGAACCTGAAACCCCTGATGCTCGCCGCCTTTTTTGCCGCAGCACTGCCCGCCGCCCAAGCCGCCGATGTGAAAATGGTCGACGGCATTGCCGCCGTGGCCAACAACGATGTGATCACCTATCGCGACCTCAACCAAGCCGTGGCGCGCGCCCGTCAAAGCCTGCCCAAAGGCAGCAACGTGAGCGATGCCGAATTGCGCCGTCAGGTGTTGGGGCAGCTCATCAACCAATCGCTGGTGGTGCAGGCAGGCCAGCGCAACAATGTGGGTGCCACCGATGCCGAAATCGATGAAGCGCTCGCGCACAATGCCCAAAGCAACAAAACCACCGTTGCCGCGCTTTATGCGCAAGCCGCCAAACAAGGCATCAGCCGCAACGCCTTGCGCCGCAATATCGCCCAAAGCATCATCAGCCAAAAAGTGCAGCAGCAAGCCGTGATGCAGCATGCACGCGTGAGCGATGAAGAAGTGGATGCCTTTATCAACCGCGCCGCCCAGCAAGGCGTTACCCTGCCCGAAGGCGAGCCGGTGCGCCAATACCGCGCCCGCCACATTCTGCTGCGCGCCGACAGCGATAATGCCGCGGCTGCCGCCGAGAGCAGCATCCGCAAAATCTATAGCCAGGCACGCAGCGGCACCGATTTTGCCACCTTGGCACGCGAATACTCGCAAGACGGCAGCGCCGCGGCCGGCGGCGATTTGGGCTGGTTTGCCGATGGCCAGATGGTGCCGCAGTTTGAAGATGCTGTGCACCGCCTGCGCCCCGGCCAGGTGAGCGCACCGGTGCGCAGCCAATTCGGCTGGCATGTAATCAAGCTGGAAGAAGTGCGCGATGCCGGCACGCCCGAAGAGCGCCAGCGCAATGCCGTGCGCCAATATCTTGCCGAGCAAAAAGCCCAGCAAGCCAGCACCGATTTGCTGCGCCAATTGCATGAAAGCGCTTTTATCGACATCCGCACGCCGTCTTAAAGCATGATGCCGAGAGGCCGTCTGAAAAGTTTCAGACGGCCTCTTGTATGCGTGAAAGAAGAATAATACCCATTCAAAAAAATAATATACAAACGGGCAGTCTGTAGGTCGGATTCTCGAATCCGACACTTGTTCGCAGAACAAGCATCAGGGCCGCGGCAAATGCCGGGTTCGAGAATCCGGCCTGCAACCCAATCGTCCAAACAACCTGCAATCTGCCCCCGCCCCCTCAGAGAGCAGCTTAGAGTCTGCCGTGTTTGATGCGGGAGCGAGAATCGCAAGCGGCACGTTTGCCAAGCGGTGATGTGAAACAACTTGTTTAGCCATCAATGATTGATGACAAATCATGTCCACATTTGTTTTGGCCGCCAAATATCGGGCTAAAAAAAGTCCGAGCGGCGATGTATATAGTGGAATGCATGAAAAAGTGATACGGCAGGTAGGTTGGGTTGTAAACCCAACAAATCCACAAGCCGTCTGAAACGTTGGGTTTATCAACCCAACCTACGCCGTTGCAAAATGTAGTTTTGTGTCACTTTTTCTTGCATTTCACTATATTTTCAATATTTCATCAACAGAAAACCAACGGATAAACCATGAAAGCCATGATATTGGCCGCCGGCCGCGGCGAGCGCATGCGCCCGCTCACCGATACCTGTCCCAAACCCCTTCTCCAAGCCGGCGGCGAGCCGCTGATCGGCTGGCATCTTCGCCGCCTCAAAGCAGCCGGCTTCACCGAAATCGTAATCAACCATGCCTGGCTGGGTGCGAAAATCGAAGCGGCGCTGGGCAGCGGCGCGGCCTATGGCGTGCACATTGCCTATTCGCCCGAAGGGGAAAAAGGGCTGGAAACCGCCGGCGGCATTGCCACCGCGCTGCCGCTGCTGGGCGATGCGCCTTTTTTGGTGGTGAACGGCGATGTGCTCACCGATATTGATTTTAAAGCCGCTTTTGCCGCCGCCGAAGCCTTGCAAGCCGGCAATCTGCTGGCTCATTTGTGGCTGGTCGACAATCCGCCGCACAACAGCAGCGGCGATTTCGCCCTGCAAGATAATGGCAAAGTGGCTTCCGACACAGCCGCAGGCTACGCGCTCACCTTCAGCGGTATGGGCGTGTATCAGCCCGCGCTGTTCCGCCACACGCCGCGGCATCAGCCCGCCAAACTTGCGCCGCTGCTGCGCGAAGCCATGAATGAAAGCCGCGTGTCGGGCAGCCGCCACGCGGGGCTGTGGCTAGATGTGGGCACGGTCGAGCGCCTGGCCGAAGCCGATGCGCTGGTGCAAAGCGGGCGCATTTCTGCGTATTAAGCACAACAAATAACCGCCATCTTAATAGATGCACGCTTTGCCGCATGGTGCGCCATCCGTTGCTTGATGCCGTCTGAACGTTTTCAGACGGCATCAAATTTTTGGCTATATTGCCGCACCGATGAAAAACAGCTCAAACTCGTTATCAATTTCAAAACCATATTGAAATGTCTAAAAAAAGCTTGAATGCCACACAAGCTTATACTTTTGTCTAAAAATCTGCATGATTACTGTTGTGAAATACATAAATTCTGTATCATTCGACAACTTGTCAATCTGAAAAATCTATTTTTATGAATACCCCGGTTTCTTCCATTTCCGAACCGCGCTCCACTTGGCGCAGCAAATTGCAGGCCATCGGCCCCGGCGTGTTGATGGCTTCGGCCGCTGTCGGCGGCTCCCACATTATCGCATCCACGCAGGCCGGCGCGATTTACGGCTGGCAGCTGGCCATGATTGTGGTGTTGGTGAATCTGTTTAAATATCCGTTTTTCCGCTGCGGCGCGCAATACACGCTCGAAACAGGCAAAAGCCTGCTGGAGGGCTATCAAAGCAAAAGCCCGGCTTATCTGTGGGCCTTTTTTGTGCTCAATCTTTTTGCCACGGTGGTGAATATTGCCGGTGTGGCGCTAATCACGGCGGCGATATTGAGCTTTATGCTGCCGGGCATCGGCATCAATATTTTGGCCGGCGGCGTGCTGGCGGTAACGCTTTTGGTGTTGCTGGCGGGAAAATACAGCGCCTTGGACGGAGTGTCTAAATTAATCATGATTGCGCTCACGGCTTCTACCGTGGCGGCGGTGGCGATTGCAGCGGCCAACGGCGGCGCGCCGCGCGCGCCCGATTTTATCGAGGCTTCGCCGTGGAATATGGCGGCGCTGGGTTTTATCATCGCGCTGATGGGCTGGATGCCCGCGCCGATTGAATTCTCGGCCATCAACTCGCTGTGGGTGGCGGTGAAGCGCAAGCTGGACCATGTGTCGTATCAAGACGGTTTGTTTGATTTCAACGTCGGCTACATCGGCTCGGCCTTGTTGGCGCTGGTGTTTTTGGCGCTGGGGGCGCTGGTGCAATACGGCACCGGCACCGAGGTGAAGCTGGCCGGCCCCGCCTATATCGCCCAACTCATCGATATGTATGCCCGCACCATTGGTGATTGGTCGCGCTGGCTGGTGGCCTTTATCGCTTTTTTCTGCATGTTCGGCACCACGCTCACAGCGGTGGACGGCTATTCGCGCGCCAACACCGAAGCCTTCCGCCTGATTAAAGGTGAAACGAGCTACAGCACCCGCGCGCTCTATATCTGGACCGTGCTCGGCTGCGCCGCCGGCATGGTGGTGATTCTGTTTTTCAAAGGCGCGCTCGCACCGATGCTGAAATTTGCCATGATCACCGCTTTTCTCACCACGCCGGTGTTTGCCTGGCTCAACTTGATGCTGGTGCGCGGCGGCGCACACCGCATCAGCGGCGGCATGCTGGCTTTTTCCTGGCTGGGCTTGATTTACCTGGCCGGCTTTGCCGTGCTTTTCCTGCTGCAATTGGTGGGCGTGTTCGGTTGAGATAAGCCGGATAAAATGCATCGTGAAATGAATGGTGAACAGACCCTAGGGTCTGTTCACCATTCATCCGCGAGTAAGATTTTGAGCGCAAAAGCGTGGCTGCAAGGCGAAAAGCACAGCAAGGTTGAACACCTTGCGAGCATTTTCAACGCAGCAGGCGCGTTTTTGAGCCAAAATATTGCCGCGTGATGAAATGTGAACAGACCCCAAGGCCGTCTGAAATTTGAACTGCACCCCAAAAGTTGGACACCCCCATCCAACCCATAAAGGTGCAGTTTTCTTATGAACAAATATACCGTAGACTTCAAATACCAAGCCGTTATGCATTATTATTGCATTCGAAGCCAGCAGCTCACCGCCGACGCATTTCGAATGTCCCGCACCCACCTACGCCGCTGGATTGCCGCCTACGAACACGGCGGACTCGCGGCACTCGAGCATCCCCAAGCCATGGCTGACAAAAAAACCAACCCCTTTATTGCCGACAAACCCGATAAAGAAAAAACACAGGATGAGCTATTGCAAGAAGTGGGCTACCTCAGAGCCGAGGTCGCCTATCTAAAAAAGCTCGAAGCCCTTTTTCCTCAGAAGACAGCAACGCCAAAAAAGCGCAAATCATCGAAGCATTAAGGGCAAACCATCCCCTCAAATACCTGCTCCCTGCCGCAAAGATGGAGCGAAGTAGCTTTTACTTCAGCCGGAAGCGCAACCAGAAGCCCGACAAAGACCTGGCCGACATGCAAACCGTTCGTGCCGTTTACGACCAACACAAAGGCCGTTACGGCGCCCGCCGTATTGCCGCCGCCTTATCGTGGAACAAGAAAAAAGCAGAACGGCTGATGAAGAAAATGAATTTAAAAGCCATTGTCCGAGAGAAGCGAAAATACTACCCGCCGGCCATGGGCGAAGTGTCCGAAAACCTGCTGAACCGCAACTTCAGCGCCGAGAAGCCCGATGAAAAGTGGCTGACCGATGTGACCGAGTTTAAATGCGACGGCCAAAAGCTGTATCTGTCGCCGATACTGGACCTGTATAACCGCGAAATCCGCAGCTACCACCTATCGCGCCGCCCCAACAGCGAAATGGTGGCCACCATGCTGTCGAAGGCCGTGGCGCAACTGGGCGCGCAAAAGCCGATGCTGCACTCCGACCAAGGCGTGCTCTACCGCTGCCGCGCCTACCGCGCGCAATTGGCAGAAGCCGAAATCACCCAAAGCATGTCGCGCAAAGGCAACTGCTGGGACAATGCGCCGATGGAGAGCTTTTTTGCGGTGCTGAAAACGGAATGCTTCCACAACCGCACATTTGCTTCGATAGAGGCATTGGAAGCGGAAATACACGAGTATATCCGCTACTACAACCATGAAAGATTGAGTTTGAAATTGAAAAAACTGAGTCCTGTGGCATACAGAACCCAGTTTGCAACCGCCGCTTGAAGAATGATTGATTTAGTGGCTTAAAAATGTCCAATATTATGAGGGCAGTTCAATTTTTTCAGACGGCCTTGGTCTAACTTGAATGGTTAAACCAAGCACTTTCAGGCAATATGACAATTGAGCAAATTGCTCAATCCATCTAGATAATTATTGAGGAGTTATATCATGGCCTACATCACAACAAACGATGGCGTTGAAATTTTCTACAAGGATTGGGGGCCGCGTGATGCAGAAGTATTATTTTTCCATCATGGTTGGCCGCTCAGCTCGGATGACTGGGATGCACAATTATTATATTTTCTCGGAAAAGGATATCGTGTTGTCGCACATGACCGCCGTGGCCATGGCCGCTCGTCTCAAGTATGGGATGGTCATGATATGGATCATTATGCAGATGACGTTGCGGCTGTGGTCAAACATTTAGGCATCGACAAAGCGGTGCACATCGGCCATTCAACCGGTGGCGGCGAGGTTGCACATTATATTGCCAAACATGGTGAAGCTCATGTTTCCAAGGCAGTATTGGTGAGTGCTGTGCCACCGTTGATGGTCAAAACCGATAAAAATCCGAATGGATTGCCGAAAGAAATTTTTGACGACTTCCAAAATCAGCTCTTTAAAAACCGTGCTGAATTTTATCGTGCCATACCCGAAGGTCCTTTCTATGGATTTAACCGCCCGGATACAAAACCTTCAGAACCAGTAATACAGAACTGGTGGCGCCAAGGGATGATGGGCGGCGCCAAAGCCCATTACGACGGCATTGTGGCATTTTCTCAAACCGACTTTACTAAAGATTTGAAAAAAATTTCTGTCCCCGTGCTTGTTTTGCATGGTGATGACGATCAGGTTGTGCCATTTGAAATTTCAGGAAAATTGTCAGCCGAATTGGTACAAAATGGCACGTTGAAAGTTTATCCGGGATATTCTCATGGAATGTTAACAATAAATGCCGATGTGATTAATCCGGATCTATTGGCATTTATTCAAAGCTGAAACCTGAACAATAAAAAATCAAAATACCCAAAAGCTTTTCTTAACCGGACAGCTCTTTTCTGCTTGAATTTACAATCCAAATAGAAAAGAATGACTATTCGGCAACCTATGCAAATTTTTACCCTCTAATCAAAGATAACCACAAAGGAGGCAAATCATGAGAAAGCTTTTATCTGCGCTGCTGCTGGGCGCATCGGCGCTGGCCGCGGCACAAAGCACCGAGCAGAGCTATATTCTGGTGGGCAGCTACACCGATGAAGTGCACACCGACGGCATTTACACGCTTTCGTTCAACCCTCAAAACGGCGCGCTCAAACGCGTGGGCAACACGCAAAATGTGCGCAATCCTTCTTATTTGGCGTGGTCGAAAAACCGCGATTTCCTTTACGCTGTGAATGAAAACAGCAGCCAAAACGATGAAGTTTCCGCTTTTAGATTCGACAAACGCAACGGCAGCTTAAGCTTTATCAACCGCCAGCCGGTAAACGGCAGCGCCGCCTGCTATGTGGCCGTGGATCACAGCGGCCGCCATCTGGCCGTGGCCAACTACAGCAGCGGCAATGTTTCCCTTTATGATCTCGAAGCACAAGGCGGCATCAGCCCGCCGCGCCAATCGCTCACCCTGCCCAACCTCGGCCGCCAGCCGCATGCCCACACCACCGTGTTCGGGCCGCGCAACGATTTGATGCTGGTTACCGATTTGGGTAACGACCGCATCTACCAATACCGCTTTGATGCCGGCGCGATGCAGCCGCTGCAGGCAGATCCGCGCGTTTACCGTTTGGGCGAGGGCGAGGGGCCGCGCCATTTGGTGTTCAGCCAAGATGAGCGCTTTGTGTATGTGCTCAACGAATGGGCGGGCAATATCGCCGTGTTCCATTTTGAAAACAACACGTTGGTGCACAAACAAACGGTGGTATCCACCGATATTCTGCCGCCCGGCGAGCGCAATAAAGGCAGCGCCGCCATTAAAATCTCGCCCGATGGCCGCCACCTTTATGCCTCCAACCGCGGCAGCACCAACAATATCGCCATCTTCAAAATTGCCGCCGACGGCTTGCTGAGCAAAGTGGGCGAACAAGCCACCGATGCCCACCCGCGCGATTTTTTAATCGACAAAAGCGGCCGCTGGCTTTTAGTGGCCTCGCGCGACGGCAATTCGGTGAAAGTTTACCGCGTGAACACGCACACCGGCCTGCTCGCCGATGCCGGCCAATCGGTGTCGCTGCCCAAGCCGGTGATGCTGCTGGCTTATTGAGCAGGGCTGCCGACCGTTGCCCATCATAAAACAGGCCGTCTGAATAAAGTTTCAGACGGCCTGATTCATTTGCAAACCCTATTAACCCCATAATCAAGCGGGCGCACAAACGCCCGCTCGTTCAAGCTATTTCACCGCTTTCAAGCGCAGCATTTCCTGCAACATCGCCGGTCGCCTAGCATAAATTTGCCGCGCCGCTTCCATTTGCACGGCCATCGGCTCGCGCACCACGGCAAAGCGATCATACAGGCGGTTGAGCTTCTTCACCCACTCGGCATACTTCTTGCGCTCCGCGAGCATAGCGGCTTCTGCCACCATCAGCTCAAGCCAATGCAAGGCTGCGCTATTTTGCTGCGCTTCGTCCAAGCAGTCGATATATTGTTCCAGCAAATGCGCTTGATGGGTTTGCTGCAATAAGCCGCCTAATTTTTGCGTGCAGTTTTCCAAGGCATAAAGCTGCGCCAGCGCATCGCTCCGAACGTGGTTTTGCTGCAATTTTATTTCCTGCTGCGCAAATGCACCCGGCCAATCTTGGGCGGAAATCAGCGCGCGCCAGCGCTGATAATAGTTTTCATCAATGCTATAGCCGCCAAAGGCCAGCGCTGCGGCATATTCCTGCGCGGCCTGCTGTTGGCCGGTTTGCGTGGCCACTTCGAGCAGCAGCGCGCGCCATTCGTTCGCCATGCCTTGTTGATGCCCGGCCAACGCCTTTTCCAAACCCTGCACCAACAAGCGCTCGGCTTGCGCCCATTGCTGCCGCGCCATCAGCTTATCAACGGCAATGCGCCGCATTTTGGGAATGCTCAAATGATCTTGCAGCCATTTTTCCGCCTGCGCCGCATCAATAAATGCCAACACTTCATATTTGCGCAGAATCAGGCGCTCCCGCTCATAGCCGTCGCGCTTCAAGCGCGTGTATTGCGCGTCGAGCCAAGCCAGCACGGCATCGGCGCGACCCGATTCGCATAACGCAGCCTGCCACAGCGCGATGGTTTCATCAAACACAATCCAATGCTCATCAGAGTCGGCCAATATGCTCTGCCAAAATTTTTCGATTTTGGCGCGCAATTTGGGCTCGGCTTGCCGATAAATCGTGTTGCTCATTTCGATGCAGTGAAAAATCGCATCGCCCAAGATGCCGTCTGAATCATCGGAATATTGGATAATTTTGTTCAGCCGCTGATACACGGTTTGGTGAAAGCCAAACGCATCTTCATCAAACAACACATCGGCATCTTCCAGCAGCGTCCACACCGCATCGCCCAAATCGCCGCTCTGCCGATAATCGCAGCCGCGCGCATAGCGGCGGAATAAGGCGCGCGCCTCATCAAGCAATGCCTGCGCCTTTGCCGAGCCCATCTTCGCCGCTACCGCACGCGGCTTGGCCGGCTTTTTCAGCGCCGGCGCTTTGGGCAATTCGGGCGGCTCACCGGATGAAACGGCATACCACACCGCCGCAATATGTTTGCACAAAGCATCATAAGGGCAATCGCACAAAGCCTGGCGGATGGCACCATCGGCGCCAAAGCGCAGCTGCACCCGATAAACCTGCCGCTTGCTGCCGGCCACTTGCGCCCGCCAAGCGCCATCGCTTTGCTGCTGCACCGATAAAATTTTGCCGCTGCGGTAATAATCCGCCCCGCGTTCAGCAATGGTTTGCCCGAGCGCGGCGGCAATCGGGTCGGCAGCTTTGTTCATCGGCAGGCTCCGCTGGTTTGATAGATGATAGAGAGATAAGGGTAAGGGAATTTGGCGGCCGCTTCAATGCGCTTGCGCGGATTTTTCAAAATATTGAGTTAAAGGCCGTCTGAAAGTTTTCAGACGGCCTTTAAACAGCACCGACAAAACACTGAGGCCATCCCACATCTATTTGAAATAAAAAATAAATTTTGATAAACTCAATTTATCAACCCCAAAAAAGGAGCCCGCTATGAACCTGCCCTTATTCAGCCTGCAAGACCAAATCGCCATCGTTACCGGTGCCGCCAAAGGCATCGGCAAAGGCATTGCCGCCGTGCTGCGGCAGGCCGGTGCCACTGTGGTGGTGGCCGACATCGACGAAGCCGCCGGCCAAGCCACCGCCCAAGCGTTGGGTGCCGACTTTTACCCGCTCGACGTCACCCGCCAAGCCGACTGCCGCCGCCTGATTGCGCAAGTGGTGCAGCAATACGGGCGTGTGGACATTTTGTGCGCCAACACCGGCATTTTCCCGCAAGCCGATTTGGAACACATGACCGAAGCCGACTGGGACACCATGCAAAACGTCAACCTCAAAGGCATGTTTTTTATGGTGCAGGCGGCCTTGCTGCAAATGAAACCGCAAGGCTACGGCCGCATCATCATCACTTCATCCATCACCGGCCCCATCACCGGCTTTCCCGGCTGGGCGCATTACGGTGCCAGCAAAGCCGGCCAACTCGGCTTTATGCGCAGCGCCGCCCTCGAATACGCCCGCCACGGCATCACCATCAACGCCATCCAGCCCGGCAACATCCTCACCGAAGGCCTGCAAGCGCAAGGCGACACCTATCTTGAGCAAATGAAGGCCGCCATTCCCACCCACACCCTCGGCCGCCCCGAAGACATCGGCTACGCCGCCGCCTTTTTCGCCGCCCGCGAAAACGCCTACATCACCGGGCAGGCGCTGGTGGTGGACGGCGGCCAGATTTTGCCGGAATCGCCGGAAGCTTTGTTGTGAGCCACAGAATAATCAAATATGGAAAAGGCCGTCTGAATGGGCATAAAACCCTTTTCAGACGGCCTTTCATTTTTATTCACACATCATTGCACATCGCGCACCTGCACCGCCTTGTCAAACAGATTCACCCCGCCTTTCACGCCGAAATCCAGCGTGGTCACATTATAGGCAATATCAATATCCGCCTCGGCAAACGCCTGTTTCAGCTGCATAATCACCTCGCTTTTGGCCTGCATATAATGCGGATATTGCTGAAAATCAATCCAAAACCAAATTTGAAACAAATAAGCCGAATCGCCGATATCGGTGAAATAAAACGCTATATCCTCTTTATCCACCACACAATCCAAGCCCTTCACCGCCGCGAGCGCCACGCTTTGCACATGCGCCAGATCATCGCCGTAAGACACGCCGCTGGAAAGCGTAATCCGCCATTTGCCCAACGTTGAATAATTCAAAAACACCCCGTTATACACCAACTGGTTGGGCACATAAGCCATCTGCCCCTCAATGGTTTGCACCGCCGTGGTGACCAGCCCGATTTCCTGCACCGTGCCCACATATTGGCTGATGTTCACCCATTGCCCCACCTCAAAAGGCCGCTGCGATTTGAGCAAAAAGCCGGCAAACGCATTAGAAGCCACATCTTTCAGCGCAAAGCCCGCAATAATGCCGATAATGCCCGCGCCGGCCAGCATATGTGTGATAAAGCTGGCCAAATTCAAAATTTCCAGCGCCAGCACCACACCCGAAAAACACATCGCCCCATACACCACCGAGCCCACCAGCTTGCCCGTTTTATTATGCGGAAACAGCCGCGCATACACCCGCACCGCCGCCCGGCGCAGCAGCCGCGCCAGCACATAAAAAATCAGCAGCACAATCAGCGCCGACACCATATCCGGCAACGCACGCCACAGCTGCGCCTGCCAGGTGTCGAGTGCGTGGGTGACTAGGGATAGGGTTTCCGGTTTTTGCATGGAGGGTTTTCTGTTTGAAGTTTGATAGGAATATCGGGGATTATAGAAGATATTGGTGGGCGGGGCGTAATATCGGTTTTCAACTTGAATTTACAATTCAAGGGTAAATCTCAAGCGCTTCGGCATTCCTGATGGTATGGATCTGGAACGTTGGCAGCTGTGGAAGAGGTGAATCAAGCTAAAAAAAGAAAGCCCCCAACTCTGTACTGCACCAGCCTTTGGCTTCTCAGAGAAGGGGGGGTTATTAGTGTTAATCATAGAGTGATGCAGGAAACTTGTCAAGCTGAAAGCAGAACAAAGGCCGTCTGAAAAGGGTTTCAGACGGCCTTTGTTTCACCCTCTCACGCGGCATTCGGCGGTGCCACGGCTTTCAGATAATTGAGTGCGATAAACTGCTTGTCGGCATCCACTTCGGCCACGGCCACTTTCATTTGCGAGCGCGGCAGAGCGTCAAACGGAATGCCGCTGGCGCGCGCCACCATGGGCAGGCCGTCGATGCGCACCAAATCGTCTTTCAAAAGCGTGGCGGTTAATTCTTTAATGCCTTGCTGCTGCAAGTAAACCAAGCTCCAATAGGCTTCCATTTGGCGCTGGAAATCGGCATAGGCCGAATAGGCGGTGTCGAAATCGCGCAGCGCGGCGAATAAATCGGCATCGTTTTTCTGATAAAGCGGCGCGGCTTGCGGGTCAATCAGGCTGATGATCTGCTTTTGGTTGATGTAGTCGGCGGCGCGGCGCAGCGGCGAGGTAAACCAGCCGTAATGCTGCACGCCCATGCCGATATGCGGCTCGGATTGGGTGCTCATGCGCACTTTGCCCGCGGGCTGCACGCGGAAAAGGCCGGGCAGACCGGCTTGGTCGAGCATTTGGGCCCAAGTGCTGTTGGCCAGAATCATCATTTCGCTCACCAAGGTGTCGATGGGCGAACCGCGCTCGCGCCGGGCCACGGAAACCAGGCCGTCTGAAGCCAATTCGATGCTGTAATCATATTGTGCGGCGCGCTCAGGCTCGTATTTGCCGCGCGCTTTTTGGCGGGCGATGGCCAATTGGTAAAACCAAATCAAATCGCGGTGGTGGGCAAACAGGGCTGCGCCCTCGGCATCTAGGCCGCTTTGGGCATTGAAATGCGGCTCGATGGCCTGAATGCGCAGGTTTTCCACGATGTTTACCGCTTCGATTTTGCACCCCGGCGCGCTGACGTTGAAATCGGCATCCACATCGAAATAAATGCTCACAGCGGGGCGGTAGCCGCCGGCATCGAGGCTGAAGGCGGCGATCCAATTCTCGGGCAGCATGGTGATTTTGTCGCCGGGGAAATACACGGTGCTTTGGCGCTCAGCGATGGTTTTTTCCATGTCGCTGCCGGGCGCGATGGCCAGCGCGGGTGCGGCAATGTGTATGCCCACGCGTTTGCCGCCGCCGGCCAAATCGGTGAGGCTCAAGGCATCGTCCACTTCGGTGGTGGCGTCATCGTCAATTGAGAAGGCTTCCACTTCGGCGCGGGGCAAATCAGCCAAAGCGGGCACGGGCAAATCGGCAAAGGCAATGCCGCGCGGAAAATATTTCATTTCGAAGCCGTCGCGCAAATATTGCGGAATCGAAGCCACGCCGCCGCTTTGCTGCGCCAAAGCTAGGGGCGAGAGCTTCATGGCATCGGCCGCTTTGGTGAAGGCTTTATAAGTGAGCGTTTGTTTGTCGGGCGCGTGCAGAATGGTTTTCAAATCGGCGCCGATTTCGGCGGGCAGGCCGCCTTGCTGAAGCTCGGCCGCCCACGCTTCGATTTGCGCATCTTGCTGCTTTTTGCGCTCGATGGCGGCCAAAGCCTGCTTGAGCGTTTCTTCCGGCGCGGCTTTAAACACGCCTTTGGCTTTTTTATAGAAATACATCGGCGCGCCATAAAGCGCCATCAGCGTGGCGGCCAGCTCGATTTGGCTCGGCGCATGGCCGAAATAGTCTTCCGCAATGGCGGTGGCGGAAAATTCGGCTTCGCCGCACACTTCCCACAGCAAATCGGTGTCGATTTCGGCCGCTTCGGCTTGGGCTTTTTCCAGAAAATCAGCCATCGGCATCTCGAATTCGGCAAATACATTATTGGCTTTCACCTTGGTGCGCTTGCCGTGTTGGGTGTCGACCTGATAAGTGGCATCGTTTTTCTGCACCACGGCGGCCACTTTGAATTGGCCGGATTCTTCATAAAAAATATTCATTTGCGGGCTATTGGGCTTTCAGACGGCCTGTATCGGCGGCCGGATAATCGGAGCGCAATTTTAGCAGAATTCGGCCAAGCGGTGCGTGCGCACAAGGCCGTCTGAAAAAATTGCCGCCGCTCTCAAAAATATTACATTGAATAAAAATAATTATTATTTATAATATCGGCACTTTAAAACAATACACACACGGAAACCCGATGCAACTCACCCGACTCTCTTTCGTTCTTGCCACCTGCAGCAGCACCCTTTATGCCGCCGACACCGCCATCGAGCTGCCCACCGTCAATGTGCAGGCCACCGCGCCTGCGCGCACGGTAAGCGAAATCGGTGCCGCACAAATCGAGCGCGAGCAACCTGCCGATTTGAAAGCCTTGCTGAAAAACCAGCCCGGCGTGGCCGTGAGCGCCTTGCAGCGCACCCGCCAAGGCAATGATTCGGTGAATATCCGCGGCCTGAGCGGCAACCGCGTGGGCATGAGCATGGACGGCATTCCCCTGCCCGAAGCGCAGGAAAGCCGGATTTTCGCCTCAGCCGGGCTCGCTTTCGGGCGCGGTAATTTTATCGAACCCACCGCCTTGCGTGCCACCACCATCGCGCGCGGCGCCGAAGCCGAAGGGCTGGCCGGCTCGGTGCAGTTTAAAACACTGGAGCCGGCCGATGTGCTGCAAAACGAAAATTTCGGCGCCTATGTGCAAAGCGGCTATCAAAGTGCCGACAGCAGCCGCCATATCGGCGGCGGCGCAGCAGCAAGCACCGGCATTTGGCAGGGTATGCTAATGGGCACTTACCGCCTCGGCCACGAAACCGAAACCCGCGGCCATGTGGGCGGCGACGGCCAAAGCCGCACTGAAGCCGACCCGCAAGACTACAACAGCCGCTATTTCCTCACCAAACACCATTTCCAGATTGCACCCGAACACCGCCTGAGCCTCACCGGCGAGCATTTGCGCCGCCATCAATGGCTGGATCAGCGCTCGCAGCTGGGCACTTACACGGAAGACCGCACCCGCGACAGCCAAACCCGCAACCGCCTCTCGCTGGCACACCGCTACCAAAGCGAAGAGGGGCATTTGCAGCAAATCGACAGCCAAATCTACTGGCAAGACAGCCGCACCGACAATCTGCGCCAACGCAGCAACAGCCGCAGCGCGCGCACCGACACCGGTGCCGCCCGCGACCTTGTGTGGGGCGTGCGCAGCGAAGCGCTCAGCCACATCAATACCGGCCGTCTGAATCAAGATTGGCGCTACGGCCTGCAATTTGCCCGTCACGATTTACGCTACGATGCCGTGCAAACGCCTGCCGCCAACAGCCCCTTCAGCCCGATACACGACCCCTCCGCCGACACCGTGCGCACCACCGCCGCCCTTTATGCCGATGGCAACATTGATTTCGAAACCTGGCTGCTGCAACCGGGTCTGCGCGCCGACTATTATCAACTCAGCCCCGATGCAGCCGACTACCAACAAATCAGCAGCGACATTGCCCAGGTGCAAAAACAACACCGCTACGCACTGAGCCCGCGCATCGGCGCTGTGTGGAAACATTCCGCCGCCTTTCAGCCTTATGCCCAATATTCGCGCGGCTTTCATGCCCCGTCTTCCCAGCAAATCTCCAGCTCTTGGGGCATCAATAATGTTTACTCGATTATCGGCAATGCACGGCTCAAGCCCGAATATGCCGACAACTTCGAAATAGGCGTGCGCGGCAACACCGGCACCGTTGAATACCGGCTGGCCGCCTTCAACAACCTCTATAAAAACTTTATCGACTACAAAACCCAGCAAACCTACATTCCCGGCCGCCAATTGTGGCTGATTCAATACCACAACTTCGACCGCGCGCGCATTTACGGTGCCGAAATGCAGGCCGCATGGAAATTCGCCCCACGCTGGACGCTCAACGGCAATCTCGCCTTCGCCCGCGGCTACACCAAAAACAGCGCCGACACCGATGGCAGCGGCGACAACAACGGCGGCAAGCAGCCCATCAACAGCATTTTGCCGCTCAAGCTGCAACTGGGCGCCGCCTACGACACCGAACGCTGGGGCGGCAATGTGCTGCTCACCCGCGCCAACGGCAAATCATCCGATCAAATCAGCGGCAATATGTATAACCCCACCCGCCACTATACCTTGGTGGATGTGGGCGCTTATTGGCGTCCCACCAAAAAGCTCAGCCTCTCGGCCGGCGTAGCCAACCTCTTCAACCAAAAATATTGGGATTGGGGCGACATTTCCTACTTGGCCGCCCGCAGCACTTATGCAGGCAGCTTCGACCAATCGCTCGGCCGCGACGTTCCCTCTTCTTTCAACGCCACCAATGCCGACGCCTTCACCGCACCCGGCCGCCATTTCAATGTGGGGCTGCGCTATACTTTTTAAGGCCGTCTGAAAGCCGGGCCGCCGGCTCGAAAACACATGTGCGGTTGCGGTTTGTCTGTTGCTTAAAGGCCGTCTGAAAAAACTTCAGACGGCCTGCCCTGCAAACGAAACCTGTTACAATAGCGTTTTGCTTTTTCACACAGCCCCGCCATGACCGATCCTGTTTACATTCCCCTGCGCCTGCACACCGAATTTTCCATCACCGACGGCACCGTGCGCATCAAGCAAGCGGTGAAGCAGGCTGCCGCTTACGGCCTGCCGGCGCTGGGCGTGAGCGATTTGATGAACACTTTCGGCTTGGTGAAATTCTACAAAGCCTGCCGCAGCGCCGGCATCAAGCCGATTGCCTCGGCCGATGTGTGGATTGAAAACCCCGAAGCGCCCGAAAAGCCTTTTCGCGCGATGCTGATGGTGAGAAACGATGCGGGCTATCTGCGCTTAAGCGAATTGCTCACCGCCGCTTATGTGGGCAAAGACCGCAATATCGACCATGCCGAGCTGCGCCAAAGCTGGCTGGCCGAGGGCGACAACAGCGGCCTGATTTGCCTCTCGGGCGCGCATTATGGCGAAGTGGGCGCCAATCTGCTCAACGGCCACGAAGAAGCCGCCCAAGCCGCCGCGCAAAAATACGCGGCTTGGTTTCCCGATGCGTTTTACTTGGAATTGCAGCGGCTGCCCGAGCGGCCGCAATGGGAAACTTCGGTGGCCGGCAGCCTGCAAATTGCCGCCGCGCTCGATTTGCCGGTGGTGGCCACGCATCCGACGCAGTTTTCCAACCCCGATGATTTCGAAGCGCATGAGGCGCGGGTGTGCATTGCCGGCGGCTGGGTGTTGGCGGATAAAAAGCGCCCGCACGAATTTGCGCCGAGCCAGTTTTTCGTGTCGCCCGAGGTGATGGCCGAGCGCTTTGCCGATTTGCCCGAAGCGCTGCAAAATTCGGTGGAAATCGCCAAGCGCTGCAATATCCACATCACGCTGGGCAAAAACTTTCTGCCGCAATTTCCCACGCCCGACGGCATGTCGCTCGATGATTATCTGAGCCTGCTTTCCAATCAAGGCCTGCAAGAGCGCATGGTGCAACTTTACCCCGATGAAGCCGAGCGCGCGGCGCAGATGCCCGAATATCAGGCGCGGCTGGATTTCGAGCTGAAAATCATCATTCAAATGGGCTTTCCGGGCTATTTCCTCATCGTGCAAGATTTCATCAACTGGGCGAAAAACAACGGCTGCCCGGTGGGGCCGGGGCGCGGCTCGGGCGCAGGCTCGCTTGTGGCTTATGCGCTCAACATTACCGATCTCGACCCGCTCGAATATGCGCTGCTGTTTGAACGCTTTTTGAATCCCGAGCGCGTGTCCATGCCCGACTTCGATATCGATTTCTGCCAGAGCAACCGCGGCCGCGTAATTGAATATGTGCGCGAGAAATACGGCGCCGATGCGGTGAGCCAGATTGTGACTTTCGGCACCTTGTCGTCCAAAGCCGTGATTCGCGATGTGGGGCGCGTGCTCGAGCTGCCGTTTGGTTTGTGCGACAAATTATCCAAGCTGATTCCGCTCGAGGCCAACCGCCCGGTGAGCCTTGAAAAAGCAATGGAAATGGAGCCCGAAATCCAAACGCTGATTAACAACGAAGATGCCGGCCAATTAATCGATTTGGCCAAAAAGCTCGAAGACCTCACCCGCGGCTTGGGCATGCACGCGGGCGGCGTGCTGATTGCGCCGGGCAAGATTTCCGATTTCAGCCCCGTGTATCAGGCCGATGAATCGGCCTCGCCGGTGTCGATGTATGACAAAGGCGATGTGGAAGACGTGGGCTTGGTGAAATTCGACTTTTTGGGCTTGCGCAACCTCACCATTATCGAAATGGCGCAAAACTTTATCGCCCAAACCACCGGCGAAAAAGTGGACGTGAGCCAGATTCCGCTTGATGATGCGGCCGCCTACAAAATTTTTTCCACCGCCAACACCACTGCGGTGTTTCAGTTTGAATCCACCGGCATGAAAAAAATGCTGCAAAAGGCCAAGCCCACGCAGTTTGAAGAGATTATTGCCTTTGTGTCGCTCTACCGCCCGGGGCCGATGGATTTGATACCCGATTTTATCGACCGCATGCACGGCGCGCGCTTTGAATACCTGCACCCGCTTTTGAGCGATGTGCTCGCGCCCACTTACGGCATTATGGTGTATCAGGAGCAGGTGATGCAGGCGGCGCAGGTGATCGGCGGCTACACATTGGGCGGCGCGGATTTGCTGCGCCGCGCCATGGGCAAGAAAAAAGTGGAAGAAATGGTGAAGCAGCGCGCCACTTTTGTGGCCGGTGCGGCTGAAAAAGGCATTGCCCAGCAAAAAGCCGACGAAATTTTCGACTATATGGAAAAATTCGCCGGCTACGGCTTCAACAAATCACACGCCGCCGCCTATTCGCTGGTGGCCTACCAAACCGCCTGGCTCAAAGCGCATTATCCGGCCGAATTTATGGCCGCCACCATGTCGAGCGAATTGGACAACACCGACCAACTCAAGCTTTTTTACGACGACGCGCGCGCCAACGGCCTCGAATTTCTGCCGCCCGACATCAACCAATCCGATTACCGCTTCACCCCCAACAACCAACGCCAAATCCGCTATGCCCTCGGCGCGGTGAAAGGCACGGGCGAAGCGGCGGTGGAAGCGATTGTGGCCGCACGGCAAAGCGGGCCGTTTCAAGATTTGCTCGACTTTTGCGAACGCGTAGGCAAAGCGCACATCAACAAACGCACCGTGGAATCGCTGATACGCGGCGGCGCGTTTGACAGCATCCACCCCAATCGCGCCATGCTTCTGGCCAACATCGATTTGGCCATGAGCAACGCCGAACAAAAAGCGGCCAATGCCAACCAAGGCGGCTTGTTTGACATGATGGAAGACGCCATCGAGCCGGTGCAGCTTGCCGATGCGCCCGAATGGAGCGAATCGGAAAAGCTCGCCGAAGAAAAACAAGTGCTCGGCTTTTACTTTTCCGGCCACCCTTTTGGCCCGTTTGCCGCCGAAGTGCGCCAATTTGCCCCGCTGCGCCTCAACAAGCTCAAGCCGCAGGAGCATGTGCGCGTGGCCGGCTTCGTTACCGCCGTGCGCACCATGATGGGACGGCGCGGCAAAATCGCCTTTGCCACCGTGGAAGACCAAAACGGCCAAGCCGAAGTGATGGTGAGCGGGCAAGTGCTCGAAGAAGCGGCAGGCCGTCTGAAAGCCGACCGCGTGCTGATTATGGAATGCAAAATCAGCCGCGACGATTACAGCGGCGGCGATGCGCTGCGCATCATGGCCAACAGCGTGCTCGATCTCTCCACCGCGCGCGAACGCTTCGCCCGCAGCGTGCGCCTCAGCTTGGCACCGCATCACGACATCCGCGCATTGGCCGAGCTGATTGAAAGCAGCCGCCAAGAAGGCAGCCGCATCCCGCTGCAATTGAGCTATCGCAACGCAGCGGCCGGCGGCGATTTGCGCCCCGGCGCCCGCTGGAGCATCAGCCCCAGCGCCGATTTGTTTCACCGCCTCGAAGCCCTTTTGGGCGCGCGCTCGATTCAAGTGGGCTGGTAAAGCAAAAGGCCGTCTGAAAATCTTTTCAGACGGCCTTTTTCAATCATCGCAGCAAATTACCAAATATCCGACTTGATGCGCCGCTTCAAGCCCGGGTGCTCAGAGAGCTTGAACTGCGGCTCTTTGCCCAGCTTCAGCTTGGCCTGATAATCTTTGAGCAGCATAAACACCAAGGGCGATAAAGCCAAGATGGCCACCAGATTAATCAAAGCCATCATGCCCATCGACAAATCGGCCATATCCCACACCAGCGGCACGCTGTTTACCGCGCCGAAATACACCATGCCCAGCACGCACATGCGGAACACCGCCAGAATCGTCCAATGGCTTTTGATAAACTGCACATTCGATTCGGCATAAGCATAGTTGCCAATCACTGATGAGAAAGCAAACAAAAACAACAATACCGCCAAAAAATCTGCGCCCCATGCGCCCACGTGGCTCACAATCGCCGCTTGGGTGAGCTGCACGCCGGTGAGCTCGGTGGTGGTGTGCACATCGGAGAGCAGCAGGATAAAGGCCGTGCACGAACACACAATGATGGTGTCGACAAACACGCCCAGCATCTGAATCATGCCTTGGCTCACCGGATGCTTCACATCAGCCGCGGCCGCCGCATTCGGCGCCGAGCCCATACCGGCTTCATTCGAAAACAGGCCGCGCTTGATGCCCAGCATCATCGCCTGCGCCATCGCCGCGCCGATAAAGCCGCCGGCCGCCGCTTGGAAATCAAATGCTTTATCAAAAATCAGCGCAATCACCGAGGGCACCGCCGATAAATTGGTGGCAATCACATAAAGCGCCATCAAAAGATAGAGCAGCGCCATCAGCGGCACAATCGCTTCAGCCACTTTCGACACCCGGCGGATGCCGCCGAAAATAATCGGCGCAGTTAAAATCACCAAGGCCACGCCGACCAGGTGTTTGTTCCAGCCCCATGCCGACTCGGTGGCCGCCACAATCGAATTGGCCTGCACCGCGTTAAACACAAAGCCGAAAGTCAGAATCAGGCTGATTGCAAACACCACGCCCAGCCAATGCTGCTTGAGGCCTTGGGTGATGTAATAGGCGGGGCCGCCGCGGAAATGGCCGTTTTTGTGGTCGCGCACTTTGAAAAGCTGCGCCAGCGATGATTCGGCAAAAGCCGAGCTCATGCCGATCAGCGCCGTTACCCACATCCAAAACACCGCGCCCGGGCCGCCGAGCGACACGGCAATCGCCACGCCGGCGATATTGCCCACGCCCACGCGGCTGGCCAGCCCCGTGGCAAACGCCTGAAACGGCGTGATGCCGTGCGGGTCGTCACCGGCTTTGCGGCCGCCGAGCATTTCTTTGATGCTGCGTCCAAACAGGCGCACCTGCACCGCGCCGGTGGCAAGAGTGAAGAAAAGGCCGGTGCCCAAAAGCAGATAAACCAAGCCGTTCCACAAGGGGCCGTTGAGGTCGTTAATCCATTGGTGAAATTGTTCGATCATCGTGTGTCTCCAAATTGCGGCGGCCGCATGCCATGCTGCGGGCCAACCGGATGCCTGCATTTTAATAGATTCAACACAAAGATTGTAATTTATTTACAAAAATAAAACGCTGCATTATCAATAACAAAATCAATTTATTATTAACATATTGTTGACAATCAACCGTAAAAAGGCCGTCTGAAACGTTTCAGACGGCCTTTTTACGGTTGATTGCAGAATGAAAGTGATACAAGGCAGCAAGGCGCAGACAATACACCGCAGCAACGCCGTAGCCCTTTTTTATGCATTTCACTATCGCATTTCAAATCAAGCAGCATGTTGTGCGCATCAGCGCCTATCCGCTGCCACCGCTTCAACGATTTTATCCGCCATGCGCGCGCTGGCGCCTTGATGTTGGCTGATAAATGCCTGTGCTTTTTGCGCATATTGCGCGCAATCGGCCGGATGGGCGAGCCATTCTGCGGCTGCATGCTGCCACTCTTCGGCGCTGAACACCTGCCGCGCCGCACCGGCTTCAAGCGCGCCGCGGCAGGCGGCGGCGAAATTATAGATAGAAGGGCCAAACAGCGTGGGCACACCGCAGGCAATCGGCTCGATGATGTTTTGGCAGCCGGTGTCCACCAAGCTGCCGCCGACAAAGGCAATATCGGCGGCCAGATAATAGCCGAACAATTCGCCCATGCTGTCGCCTATCCACACTTGCGTGTCGGCGGCCACGGGCTGGTTGTCGCTGCGTTTTTGCACTTTGAAGCCGTGTTGTTGCGCCAAAGAGAAGGCCGTCTGAAAGCGCTCGGGGTGGCGCGGCACAATCACCAGCAAAGCATCGCCGCGATAGGCCTGCCAGGCTTCCAGCAACAGCGCGGCTTCATCCACGCCTTTGTGTTCGCGGGTGCTGGCGCACACCACCACCGCCCTGTTGCCGATGCGCTGCTTGAAGGCCGCCGCACACGCGTGCATGGTTTCAGACGGCGTGATGTCGTATTTGCTGTTGCCGCACACATGCACGTTGGAAGCACCGATAAAGTGCAGCCGCTCGGCATCGGCGGCGGTTTGGGCATAGCAGCCGCGCAGGCCGGCCAGCGCCGGTGCCACCAGCGGGCGGATTTTCAGATAGCCTTGCTGCGATTTTTCCGACAGCCGCGCGTTGGCCAAAAAAAGCGGCACGCCGGCCTCGCGGCAGCCGTGCATCAAATTGGGCCAGATTTCGGTTTCCATCAAAATGCCCAGGCGCGGGCGGTGTTCATCGAGAAACTGGCGGATATAGGCGGGCTTGTCGTAAGGCAGATAGCGGCATTGCGCATCGGGAAAAAGCTGCTCGGCCGCGGCGCGGCCGGTGGGGGTCATTTGGGTGAGCAGCAGCGGCGCATCGGAAAAATATTGTTTCAACGCGGCCGCCAGCGGCACGGCGGCGCGGGTTTCCCCCACCGACACGGCATGTATCCAAACAGGCTGCTGCACAGGCTCTGCCATCGGCGCGCCGAAACGCTCGCCCCAATGCTCAAGATAAGCGCTTGATTTTTGCCCTCTGCGGCGCAAATAGCGGCGGATCAGCGGCGGCGCAACATGCCATAATTGAGTGTAAAGCCAGCGTATGTTCATCAATATAATCTGCCAATCAAACAAAATAACTGCACAGGCCGTCTGAAAGGTTTCAGACGGCCTTTTTGATTATTAATCAAAACGAATGGAATATTTCACCTCGCCGCCCCACGATTCGGAGCCGACGCGGGCAATGGCCTGCACGGCGCGGGTGAGCTGATACATCAATTTCACCGACTGGCTGGCGCTCTCGATGCCGTATTCATAGCCCAAATACAATTCATTGGTGAGCTGTTTGCCCACGGTGAGCACCTGCTCGGCCGGATTAAGCTCGCCCGTTTGGGCATTGCGCGTGCGCTGGCTGGTGAAGCCGAAATCATCCACCAGGCCGATTTTATCGTTGATGTTGCCGGCCAGCCACGCCCCTGCTGCCGCACCCAGCGCGGCTTCATCGCTGTCGCTGCCGCTGCTGGCGCGGTTGAGAATCAGCCACGAAAGCTTGTCTTTCTCGCTCATCGGCTCGTTGGCCACCAAAGTCACGCGCGGATTATTGAGGCTGCCGAGCACTTCCACACCCGCCCCCACCGGCGAGAGCCGCCGCTCGGCGCGGATATTCAGATTGGGATCGGAGAGCGGCCCCACAAACGAAATATTGCCTTTGCTGATTTCCAGATTTTGGCCGTAGGCCTTGTATTGGCCTTTCACCACCGTAACCGTACCCACGCCTTGCACTTCCTGGCCGGGCTTGGCCACCAAATTGAGCCGGCCGCCCAACGTCACATCCAGCCCCGAGCCGCTGAAGCGCACATTATTGTTGAGATCCAGCATTAAATTCATATTCACAGGCGTGGTGGCCACCGGCGCTTTGGGCGCTTCGCCCAATACCACCACATCATCGCCCAGCGTGGGCATGCCGCCTTTTTGAAAGCCGAAATGGCCGGAATCGGCTTTGATGGTGCCGCCCAATGTCACACCGTTGGCTTCGGTGTAGAGCAGCTGCGCTTCGCCGCTGAGCACCAAGCGGCGGTTGGGCTGGTCGAGCGCCTGATATTTATCGAGCACCATGCGCACATTCACATCGGGCTCGATGTTGCGCAAGCCCACCGCGCCGCTGAGCTGCACCGTGCCGCCGCGTTGGAAGCGCAGGCTCTCGATCAGCCAACGCTGCCCTTGCAGGCGCGAGCGCAAGCTGCCGTTGTCGAGCACAAGGCCGATTTCGCGGTTGCGGTAAAACAGATTGTCGCCGTTGAGCGTGCCGTCAAACGAAGGTTCGCCCACGCGCCCGCCAATCGCCGCTTCGCCCAGCAGGCTGCCGCGCAGGCTTTGTCCGATGGGCAGGAAATTGCGAAAAGCATCCAGATTGGGCGCGCTGATGCGCAATCGGCCGCTGATGGGCGCGAGCATAATGTCGTTGCCGAATTGCTGGCTGATCACGAGGTTGCCGCCCACCGTGCCATAACCGGTCACGCCCTCGAGCGTGCTATCGATGCGGCCGTTTTGAAAGCGGGTGTTGAGCGAGAGCGCGCCCAAGCCCAGCATCTGCTTGCGGTAGGGCAGCTCAATGTCACCGCTTTGGCGGCGGATATTGAAATAGCCGCGTGCGTTTTGGCTGTAGGATAAATCCCAATCGCCGCTGAGCACCAAATTATGCTGCACCGGCAGCGTGTAGAAATTGTGCAGCTCCGACACCGCCAGATTTTGCGCCGAGCCTTTGGTGGTGATGCCGTTTTTCGCATCCCAAATAAATTGCTCCAAATTCAGGCTGCCGCCCATGGCCGACCAGCGCGCAGCACTCATCACCACGCGCTCGGCACCGGCTTCGAGATTCATGCGGTTTTGCAGCTTGAGGTTGAATGCGCCGCTGATGTCGAGCACGCTGAGCACACCCTTCCATTGGTTTTGCTCGTTGAGGCCGCCGTTGGCATCGATTTCCAGCTTGTAAGGCTTGCCGCCCAGCGCCATGCTGCCGCCGCCGTTAATCCGATGGCTGCGCCCGGTGCCTTTGGCAAACAGATTCACCGCATCCACCACCGTCGGCTCGCTGCTGCCGGGTATTACGATGCGGTTGCCCTTCAGCTCGATATCGAGCGGCCGGCTGTAATCGGGCGAGCCTTGCAGCTTGAAATCGAGCTGGTTGATGGCCACGGCTTTTTGTATGCGCACATTGCGCGCCTGCCCGCTCAAATTGGCTTCGATTTTGCTCGGCTCGCCGGCCACATAGCCTTTGGCCACAATCAGGCCGCTCAAGCCGAAGCCGAAGCGCTCGAGGTCGGGTGCGTTGATGTCGAGATTGAGGCGGTCGCCCGCCTTGCCGAAGCTGCCGTTGGTTTTGATGCTGTTGCGGCCGAGCAAGATATCGGCCACGGCTCGGGAAAGATGTGCCTGCTCATACACTACATCGGCGCTGCCGCGCAGCGGCACGCCTGAGAGCACGCTGGGGCCGAACTGCATTTTGCCGCTGAAAATATTGTTGGCCAGCTCGCCCGCCACATTGATGTCGCCGTTGACACGGCCGTCGGGAAAGGCGGGATTAAGCTTGCCCGGGTTGAAATCTTTACTGTTGATGGCCAGCTGCAGCGCCTGGTTTTTAAACAACTCCAAGCGGCCTTCGGCATTCATTTCGCCGCCGCCGTTGGGCAGAATTTGCGCTTTTTTCAGCAACACGGTTTGCTGGCCGAGCGCGGTGTCGTTTTGCAGCTGCACCAGGCCGCTGCTTTTCGCTGTGCCGGTGTCGAATTGCCACGCGGTTTCGGGGGCATCAAAGCCGCCTTTCACGGTGATTTCGCCGTTGAGGCTGCCGCTGAGGTTTTGTTTGAGCGCATCGGCGGCCACAATATCTTGCAGCAGCAGCGCCAAATCGAGCGCCTGCTTATCGGTGTTGATGCTGCCGGAGAGCTTGAGCTGCCCTTTTTTCAGCAATTGCGCGGTGAGGTCTGAAATGGTTATCAAGCCATCGTCGTTTACCGTGAATTCGCCCAGCAAGGTGCGCACCGGCATGCCGCCTGCATCGGCGGGCGCCGCGGCGCTGTTGAGCAAATCGATCGAGCCTTCCAGCGCCAAGCCTTCTGCGAATGCCGGCACCACGGTGGCGTCAAAATCCAGCTTGGCTTCGGGCAGGCCGGCGATAAAGGCTTGCGGGTTGATGCCGTCGCCCTTGATTTGGATATGGTCGATTTTTTCATTCAGTTTTTCAGCAAACGGGTGCAGCATGGTTTCTGCATTGAGGCTGATGCCTTTGCCGGAAAGATGGGTGCGCGCGCCCACATCTTGCAAGCTGCCGCTCAAACGCACATGGTTTTCCACGCTGATGTCGTCGAGCACACCGGTGCTGTCGAAAGCACCGTTGAGCGCAAACGGCGTTTGCAGGCCGAGCGTGATGCGGCCGGCCGACACGCTCCAAGGCGTTTGCAGGTCTTGCACATTCAATAAGTGCTGTTGATGGTTATATTGATAAGCCAGCTGAATGCGGCGCAGCAGCAGGGTTTGCTCTTTGCCGCTGGTGATGCGCCCCACCTCCACGCTGTCGACAGCCACAGCCAAAGGCAGGCTCACGCTCTTGGGCAGCCCGCTTGAAGGCGTGGGCTCTTGCGGCGGCACGGGCTTGCTGGTGATGTGGACGTCGCCGGCGGCAATGCGCTGGATATGCAGCTTTTTCTGCCACAATTCTTGCGGTTGCCAGCGCAGCACAAAGCTGCTGATGTCCACATCGGCACCTTCGGTTTCGATGCGCCATTCATCGCCGTGAAAGCCTTTGAGTAAGGTGCCTTGCAGCGTTTTCGAGGTGATGTTTACGCCAAACCAAGCGGGCAGGCGATAGAGGCCGAAGCGCAAGCCCGATTCGGTGGATGCGAGCCAAGCCACGAAACCGCACAGCAGCAGCACTGCCAGCACCAGCGCCCATACGATGCCTTTGAGCCAGCGGCGTTTGGCGGGCTTTTTTTCAGGCGGCTTGCCGGCATGCTCTACAGCGTTTTCAGACGGCATCGGGGCAATATCGGTTGTTTGCATCATTAAAATCGGGTTCCCAGGCTGATGTGCCAGCGCAGTTTTTTATCTTGATGGCCGTAAGCCACGTCAAACGAGAAAGGCGCCACCGGGCTGAACCAGCGCACGCCCACGCCGGTGCCGTGTTTGAGCGTCATTTCTTTGAAATTGTCGGCCGCATCGCCCATATCGTGGAACACGGCGGCAGAGAAGCTTTTGGTAACCGGATATTGGTATTCCAAGCTGGCCACGGCCAACGCACGCTCGGGCAGCACCGAATTATTGGGCCCCTCAAGGCCGATACTGTCGAGCTCGTAGCCGCGCACCGATGTGGCGCCGCCGGTGCGAAATTGCAGGGTAGAGGGCACATCTTTATCTTCTTTGGCATACACATAGCCCAATTGGCCGCGCACGATAAAGGTGCCGATTTTTTTGTTTTCCGGGGTGAAATAATAGCCGGCGCGGCCGGTTGCCCGCGCCACTTGGGTGGATGAAAGCAAAGTGCCCAAGGTGCTGCCGATTTTGCCGTCGAGATAATAGCCGTTTTCGGGGCGCAGCAGCGTTTCGATATTTTGGCGCTTCCACGAAGCGGTGAGCATGGTGGCGTGGCTGCGGCCGAGATCATAATCGGTGTCGGGCACGCGGCGGCTTTCGGTGATGTATTCGAGGCCGAGGCGCGATTCGATGCCGTCCCGGTCGCGCACATGCCACACACCGCTGCTCAAGGCATTTTTTTCCAGATTTTGGGTGGTGGAGCGGGTGTAGGACACATTGGAGGTCCAATAATGGCCGTGATTGTCGCGCGGCTGGCTGATACCGGCGGCCACCGTGGTTTCATATTTATCACCATCCACCACCACCGAGCCGATGTAGCCGCGGTTGAAGAGATTATAATAATCATAGCCCACGCGCCCACCCGGGCCGTATTCCGAATCATAGCGCAAGCCCACTTCCAGCTTTTGCCGTTTCATTTCCGACACCGCCACTTTTACCGGCACACGGTCACCCTGCATATTTTCAAAATCGGCCTGCACCGATGCACCGGAATAATGGCCGTCCTGCTCCAGCGCCTGCTGGTAATCGAGCAGCTTATCCAAATCATAAGGAGAACCGGGAGAAAATCGCGCCAGCCCGCGCGCCACACTCACCGGATAACGCTGTGTGCCGCTGATGTCGATATCGCCGAAATACACCGGCTGGCGGCTTTCCACCGTCACGCTCAAGTCGGCCGTGTTTTGCGTCGGATTGATGGTGGCCTGGCTGTGGGAAAGCGTGGCGAGCGGGTATTTTTTGCGGGTAACTGCCGAGAGCACGGCGGTTTTGCTGCTGCTCCAATCGCTTTGGTTAAACGCATCGCCCACAGGCAAAGACCAATTATTCAAAGCATTTTTATAATAGGCCGACAAATCTTCGTCTTGCAGAATATCGCCCAAAATCGCCACGCCCACATTTTCAATTTTGGTTTGCGGGCCGGGCGCCACCGCCACCACATAGCCTTCACCCGCGGGCGACACGGTAACGCGGCCATTGAAATAGCCTTTGGTGCGCAACATAGTTTGCACGTTATCAGGCGCATCTTCGGCCAAAAAACCCACCTGCTCGCGATCAAGCACTTCTTGCTGCTGCTGGGTGATCAGCGGCAGGTATTCTTGCAGCATGGCCTTGACTTCGCTGTTGTCGGTACGGATTTCCACCGGATATTTCAGCGGCAGGTTGCCGCCTTCTTCCTGCGTTTGCGCGGCCTTATCTTCAGCGGCAGCACGGCTGCCCGAGGGCACATAATCGGCCGCCTTCGGCTGCTCGAAGGCAGGCTCATCGGCAAACGCTTGTGCACAGGCAAGCGCCAGCGTGGTCATCATCAGGGTGGCGGTGTGTTTGTTCATATGAATAAAAAAAGGCAATACGGCGTCGGCTCGGCAACAGGCATAAACGGCGATTCTAACATCATTTTCAGCGCGTTGCAGAAGCCCTCAGGCCGTCTGAACGCATCAGCGCAAATTGGCGGCTAGGTGAAGCTGCTGCGGGCGCGGCGGCCAATTTTTTCAACAAAATATCCGGCCACTGCATAAGACATTCAAAACCTGCGCCGGTGCACGAAAAAATAAAAGTTGCTGTTTATTCCAAAAAACATGCCAAATAATAACATATTCGTTTAATAATATTTATTTTTATGGCTGTTTGTTCTATTTTCAAAAACAACACCCCAAAGCAGGTATTTTATTTTAGAATATTAGCCTTTCTTAACATTATTTAAAGGAATCATCATGGCAAGCGGAAATCCGATTCTCCATATGATGAACCGTGTGAGCCTGGTCAAACAAATCGTCATCGGCTTGGTGCTCGGCATCGCGCTGGCGTGGCTCTCGCCGCAAGCGGGTATGGCCGTGGGGCTCTTGGGCAACCTGTTTGTGGGTGCGCTTAAAGCCGTGGCGCCGGTGTTGGTGTTTGTGCTGGTGATGAGTGCGATTGCGCAGCATCAAAAAGGCAACGAAGCTTATGTGAAGCCGATTATCGTGCTTTATATCATCGGCACTTTTCTGGCCGCGCTCTCGGCCGTGATTGCCAGCTTTATGTTTCCCACCAACATTATTCTCGTGCCCACCGGTGGCATCGACGTTACCCCGCCCTCGGGCATTGTGGAAGTGTTGAAAACGCTGCTGATGAATCTGGTGGCCAACCCGGTAAACGCCATTGCCAATGCCAACTACATCGGCATTCTGGCTTGGGCGCTGGTGCTGGGCGCGGCTTTGCGCCATGCCTCGGAAGGCACCCGCACCCTGATTGCCGATATGGCCGATGCCGTGTCGACCGTGGTGAAATGGGTAATCCGCTTTGCACCTTTGGGCATTTTCGGCCTAGTGGCTTCCACCATTGCCGAAACCGGCTTCGGCGCGCTGGTGAGCTATGCCAAGCTGATTACCGTACTGGTGGGCTGCATGTTGTTTATCGCGCTGGTGGTCAACCCCATCATCGTGTGGTGGAAAATCCGCAGCAATCCTTATCCGCTGGTGTTTACCTGCCTGCGTGAAAGCGGCGTCACCGCCTTTTTCACCCGCAGCTCCGCCGCCAATATTCCGGTGAATATGGCGCTGGCCAAAAAGCTCAACCTGCATGAAGACACTTATTCCATCTCAATTCCGCTGGGCGCCACCATCAATATGGCCGGCGCAGCCATCACCATCACCGTGCTGGCGCTGGCAGCCGCCCACACCGAGGGCATCACGGTGGATTTCTGGACCGCCATTTTGCTCAGCCTCGTGGCCACCGTCAGCGCCTGCGGCGCATCCGGCGTGGCCGGCGGCTCGCTGCTGCTGATTCCCTTGGCGTGCAGCCTGTTCGGCATTTCCAACGATGTGGCCATGCAGGTGGTGGCCGTGGGCTTTATCATCGGCGTGGTGCAAGATTCTTGCGAAACTGCGCTCAATTCCTCAACCGATGTGCTCTTCACCGCCGCAGCGGATATCGGCCGCCAACGCAGCAACGGCAGCTTGTAAGCGGTTTGAAATAACAAAAGGCCGTCTGAAAGATTTCTTTCAGACGGCCTTTTGTTTGTGCGGCTTCAGCAGATAATTCTTTTCAAAAAATCCGGCGGTTTGCAGCCGATAAAAACCGAGTGGCCAATCTCAAAAAGATTGGCCGCTCGGTAGGTTTGGTGGGTCGTGAAGGATTCGAACCTTCGACCAACGGATTAAAAGTCCGCTGCTCTACCAGCTGAGCTAACGACCCGAAGACGTGCATAATATAGAACTGCTTTTTTACTGTCAACCTTTTTTTGATGATTTGATAAAAATAAAGCGAGAGGCCGTCTGAAAGGTTTCAGACGGCCTCTCGCTTTAAAGGTTAAACACAAGAATCATCAAGCCGCATCCGCATCAAAGCCGCTGTGGCGCAGCAAGGCATCGATTTTCGGCTCGCGGCCTCTGAAAGCCTTAAACGATTCCATCGCGCTGCGCGAGCCGCCCACGGCCAACACCTCTTGCCAGAAGCGTTTGCCGGTGGCTTTCACATCATCGCTTTCTTCAAAAGCGGCATAAGCATCGGCGCTGAGCACTTCTGCCCATGAATAGCTGTAATAGCCCGCCGAATAGCCACCGGCAAAGATATGGCCGAAGCTCAGCGCAAAGCGGTTATACGCCGGCGGCTGCACCACCGACACTTCGCGGCGCACGGCTTCGAGCACTTGCGGCCATTCATTCAGACGGCCTTCTTCGCTCTGGCTGTAGATCTGCATATCGAAAAGCGCAAATTCCATTTGCCGCACCATAAACATGCCGCGCTGGAAATTTTTCGCCGCCACCATTTTGTCGAACAATGCGCGCGGCAGCGGGGCGCCGTTTTCTTCGTGTGCCGACATTTCGGCCAACACATCGTATTCCCACACAAAGTTTTCCATAAACTGGCTGGGCAATTCCACCGCATCCCATTCCACGCCGTTGATGCCGCTCACGCCCAATTCGTCCACCTGCGTGAGCAAATGGTGCAGGCCGTGGCCGGTTTCGTGAAAGAGGGTGATGATTTCATCGTGGGAAAGGCGCGCTTCTTTGCCGCCCACGGGCGGGGTGAAATTGCACACCAAATAAGCCACCGGCGTTTGCATTTGGCCGATTTTATCACCCTCGGTAAAGCGGCGGCGGCCGCGGTAATCGTTCATCCAGGCGCCGCCGCGCTTGCCCTCGCGCGCATAGAGATCCAAATACACGCCGCCGATGATGCTGCCGCCTTTTTCCAGCTCGAAATAGCGCACATCAGGGTGCCACACCGGCACGCGTTTTTCCATCAGGTTCACACCATAAAGGCGATGAATCTGCGCAAACAGGCCGCCGAGCACTTTATTCACCGGAAAATATTTTTTCACTTCGGTTTCGCTGAAGGCATATTTGGCCTGACGCAGCTTTTCGCCGGCATAGGCCACATCCCAAGCCTGCAAATCAGCCAAGCCCAAAGAGTCGCGGGCAAAAGCCTGCAATTCAGCCAAATCTTTTTCGGCAAAAGGCTTGGCGCGGCGGGCCAAATCGTGCAGAAAAGCCAGCACTTGCTCGGGCGAATCGGCCATTTTGGTGGCCAGCGACAATTCGGCAAAATTGCGGTAGCCCAGCAATTGCGCCTCGCGCAAAGCCACTTCCAGGCGGCGGTTGATGTTGGCGGTGTTGTCGAATTTGCCCTCATCGCTCAATTCACTGGCGCGGGTCACATAAGCGTGATAAAGCTTTTCGCGCAATTCGCGCTTATCGGCATATTGCATCACGGCGATATAGTGCGGCATTTGCAGGCCGATTTTATAGCCGCTTTTGCCCTCGGCCGCGGCGGCAGCGGCAAACATCGCTAAGGCTTCTTCGGTAAGGCCGGCCAATTCGTCCGCATCATCAAAATAAAGCGCAAACGCATCGGTGGCATCGAGCACATTTTGTGAAAACTGCGCCGCCAATTGCGCGCCCTCGGTTTGCAGCGCCGCAAATTCGGCCTGCGCTTCGGGTGGCAATTCCGCACCGCTCAACACAAAATCGCGCAAATCGTGTTGCAGCTTGGTTTGTTGCGCCGCATCGAGCTTATCGAACGCTGCGCTGTTTTTAATCGCCTTAAAGCGCTCGTAAAGCGCCATATCTTGGCCGATTTCGGTGAAAAACACCGTGACCTCGGGCATCAATTCGTTATACACCGCGCGCAAGGGCGGCGTGTCGGCCACCGAATTCAAATGCGCCACCACGCCCCAAATGCGCCCCACGCGCTCGGTGATGTCGGTGAGCTGCTCCACCGTGTTGCCCCAAGTGATGTCGGCCTGCGCCTTCACCCCGGCAATCGCATCGCGCGCCTCGGCAATCGCCGCCTGCATGGCGGGCTTGATGTCGGCGGTGGTGATTTCATCGTAACGCGGCTCATCGGCCAGATTCAACAATACATTGCTCATAAAGTTTCCTTGTGGGTGTGTTTCAGACGGCCTTTGGTGCGGCAGGCCGTCTGAAAAGAATGATGCGGTTGATTATAGGGGCAAACGGGGAAATATAAAGATGAGGCCGTCTGAAACATTTTGTTTCAGACGGCCTTTCTATGACAACCATCGAATTAATTCATCACAAAAGTAGAAAACGCCGCAAAGTTTATCGGTAAAAGCTGCTTACATCGCGCCGAGCGTTGCTTTCACAGCAGCAAAACGCAGGCGTACATAATCGGCCGACACCGCACCCTGCTCATCACGCGGCAGATATTGTTCGGCTGCAATAGCGGCTTCATTCAACACTTGCGTCTGCAAAGCCGGCGTCAATCCGGCCGGCAGCATCGGCTCGGCAAAAGTGGCCAACCAGCCCGCCACACCGCAGGGCAGAGGTGTGGGCCGGGCAAACAGCATGATTTTCTGTACGGCAAACCCGTTTTCCATCAACAAGGCTGCATAAGTGTCGGCATCGGGAAAATACCAGCATGGCTGCGCCTGCAAACCGTGAGCGCTCAATGCTTGCTGCAAGGCCGTCTGAATCGCGGCAATATTGCCGCTGCCGCCCATTTCCGCCACAAAGCGCCCGCCCGGCTTCAACGCTTTAGCCACCCCTTGCACCACCGCTTGTGCATCGGTCATCCAATGCAGCGCGGCATTGGAAAACACGGCATCAAATTCATGCTCAAACGCCAGTTGCTGCCCATCGCCCTGCACGGCATGGATGCCCAAACGCTGCGCCGCAGCCACCAAATCGGCGCTGCCGTCCAAGCCGAGCACTTGGGCGCCGGAGGCGGCGATTTTTTGCGTGAGCACGCCGTCGCCACAGCCCAAATCCAATATTCGCTCTCCTTTGTCAGCTTGCAGCCAATCGAGCAGCGATACGCCATAATCGGCAACAAAACGGGCATTGTCGGCATAAGTTTGCGCCTGCCAGTGCTGGCTGGGCGTGTTTGTTTGGCTCATCGGTTTCTCCACCGCTATTCATTAATGGCCGCAGTATAAAGCAGTATAAAATAGTTTCAGACGGCCTTTAGCCCGATTGGGTCACATGCGCACATCAGAAGGCAAAAAACCGAACTGCTGCTTGAATGCCGCTGCAAAATGGCCGCCGGATTGATAGCCGCAAGCAGCGGTAATATCGCCTATCGGAGTTTGGCTGCCAAGCCAGCAGCGCCTGAATATCGGCATGCATAAGTTCATCGGCAGATGCCAACCGCTGCCAGATTTCCCGCCCTCCTGCGATGGCTGCCGGTGAAACACAAACGGCTGCGCTTGCCTTCGTAGCGTGTTTTTTTGTTTCAGACGGCCTAAATAACATGCACGCATCGATATCCGCCTGATCCAGCAACAGCAATTCGGCCGCATAAATCTGCCCGCGCCCAGCCTGCTGCACAATCTGCCAGCTGCTGCGCTGCTCGAAGCAAAACAGCTCACCGCAGCCAATCGCTTCCTCATGCGCCGCCAGCGGCAGAATTTTCTTTCCCGCCACAATCCGCCACACCACACTTTGGCATCATGATTGGCGAATAAGGCGAGGCCTTTTTCCCTTTTCGTGCCATACGCGGGTGAGACTGTCTTGTTGTCCGATGCGGCTTTCGTCTTGAAACCAAATGTCGACTTGTTCGGGCTTGATGTGTTCGGGCAATACGGCTTTTACTTCGTCAACAAAGTTTTTTTAAAAGCGTCTTGCGCTTCCGGGTCTGCCTGTGGATGGCGGCTGCGGGCGGTTATCCAGCTCATGCCGATACGGTGCAATAAAGGATACAGGCTGCTGCTGTGTTTGTAGTGGGCATTCAATTCTTGAGCGGCGATGGTATGGATGTCTTCGGCCGTGAGCCTGCCGCCTTCGCGCTTTTCTTGCGCTTCGATGATACGTTGTTTGAAGGCTTGATGGTCTTCCGGCTTTAGTTTGCTGCTGCGGCCTGGGCGCTGTTTGTCGTAAATGGCCTGTTCAATGCCGAATTCCCAATATTTGCGCCGCAATATGTGCATGGTAAGGGGATTCAATCCGAACTGTGGGGCGATTTCTTCGGGTGCTTGGCCTTGTTGCAGTTGGTGCAGTATAAACAAGCGTGTCCGAGCCCGGGGGTGGGGTTCGGTTTTGGCGAGTTTGATAAAATCATGCTCGGTGAGTGGGTGGTTTTTTGGGGCCAGTTTAGGCATGGGACGGTTATAGCTTATTTATTTTTATTGGTATCAGACGGCCAGAGCTTTTTGCAACAAGCCTTTCTGATGTGGAAGGCGGCATAACCGCCCTCATGCCTTGCACCGCACAACACAGGCCGTCTGAAAACTTAATATTCAGACGGCCTGCGTGGTTTGCCTGCATAAAGCGCTTTATTCGGAATGGCTGTTTAAGAAGCCGCCGCTTTGGTGCGCCCACAATTTGGCGTAAAGGCCGTGTTTGGCCAGCAGCTCTTCGTGGCTGCCCTGCTCCACAATGCGCCCTTTGTCGAGCACAATCAGCCTGTCCATAGCGGCGATGGTGGAGAGGCGGTGGGCGATGGCGATCACGGTTTTGTTTTCCATCAGCGCATCAAGGCTTTCCTGAATAGCGGCTTCCACTTCGGAATCGAGCGCGCTGGTGGCTTCATCAAGCAGCAGAATCGGCGCGTCTTTCAGCATCACGCGGGCAATGGCGATGCGCTGGCGCTGGCCGCCGGAAAGCTTCACACCGCGCTCGCCCACGTGCGCATCGTAGCCGCGCCGGCCTTTGGCATCGGAAAGATTGGGAATAAACTCAGCCGCTTCGGCCTGCTCGGCGGCGCGATACATATCTTCATCGCCGGCATCAGGGCGGCCATAGAGAATATTGTCGCGCACGGAGCGGTGCAGCAGCGAAGTGTCTTGCGTGACCAAGCCGATTTGCTTGCGCAGGCTCTCTTGGGTAACGTTGCGGATATTTTGGCCGTCAATGCTGATGCTGCCGCTGTTGGTTTCATAAAAGCGCAGCAGCAGGTTCACAATGGTGGATTTGCCCGCGCCCGAGCGGCCGATCAAGCCCACTTTTTCGCCGGGGCGGATGGTGAGGTTGAAGCCGTTGAGCAGGGGCTTGCCCGCTTCGTAAGAGAAATCGACGTGATCAAAATGGATTTCGCCGTGGCGCACCACCAGCGGGCGGGCATCGGGCAAATCCACAATGGTGTGCGGCTTGGAGAGCGTGTTCATGCCGTCTTGCACGGTGCCGATGTTTTCAAACAGGCGCGCCGATTCCCACATAATCCATTGCGACATGCTGTTGAGCCGCAAAGCCATGGCGGTGGCGGTGGCCACTGCGCCCACGCCCACCTGGCCTTGGCTCCACAGCCACAAGCCCAGCGCGGCGGTGCCCACGGTGAGCGACACGTTGAGCACATAGCTGGCCGAATCGAGCCCCGTGGCCAGGCGCATCTGCGCATGCACGGTTTGCATAAATTCGCGCATCGAGGCTTTGGCATAAGCGGCTTCGCGCGAGCCGTGGGAAAAAAGCTTCACGGTGGTGATGTTGGAATAAGCATCGGTGATGCGGCCGGTCATCAGGCTGCGGGCATCGGCTTGGCGCTGCGCGGTTTTGGCCAAGCGCGGAATCATCGCGCGCATCATGCCCACAAACAACACCAACCACAGCACAAACGGCAGCAGCAGCCAGCCGTCGAGCGCCACCAGAATCACGCCCGAAGTGATCAAATACACCGCCACATACACCAGCATATCGGTGCACGTCATCACCGTGTCGCGCACGGCCAGCGCGGTTTGCATCACTTTGGCCGACACGCGCCCGGCAAATTCGTCTTGATAAAAGCCCAGGCTCTGGCCGAGCATCAAGCGGTGGAAATTCCAGCGCAGCCGCATGGGAAACACGCCTTGCAGGGTTTGCAGGCGCACGTTGGAAGCCACAAACGCCCACACAATGCTCAGCAGCATCACCACCGCCATCAGCGTGAGCATGCCGCCTTTTTCCGCCCACAATTGGGCGGGCGTGTATTTGCCCAGCCAATCCACAAGCTGCCCCATATATTGAAACAGCACCGCCGATAAAATGCCCAAGCCGGCCGATAAAATCGTCAAGCCCAAAAGCCAGCCGTGCAGGCCGTTGAGGTTGGACCAGATAAACGACACCACATTTTTGCCTTCGGGCGTTTGCGGCACGTCGTCGGGATAAGGATCGATGCGGGTTTCAAACCAGTTGAAAATCTTGCTGAACATATTGATAAAGCTTTCGTTTGTGAAGCAGCCGGTGCTTCAAAGATTGTTTTTATGGTCGGTTGGTGCGTATGCGTTCAGACGGCCTTCATTTATCATCAGGCCGTCTGAAAACATAATACAGGCGGTAATATATAACCAAACAAATTAATTTTGGGGGCTGCCCGGCAAACCTATCGGCTTGCTTCAGACGACTTTAAACAGTGATTGTTTTCTATTCAAACAAGAAAAAATGTTTGAACCTAAACAACTTTTCATACCCATTCAAAAAAGTAAGCCAACAAGGCGGAAGCCTGCGACTATAGAGATAGTATGGCAAGGCGAGACAACGAAGTGAGGTTATTTTTTGGATTGGTATCAGACGGCCTGTAACCAAATCCCCTCTCTCTCAACTAAATGTCGGATTCGAGAATCCGATCTACGCATTGGATACGGGGATGAAGGCCGCCAAGCGCGGGTTGGGTTCAATGGCAGCTTCAGAGCAATGATGAAATTTATCGGCCATCGTTTGCAGCGCAGATACGGCTTTATTTCAGCAGATTTTTCAACGCCAACCGCACGCCCTCGCCCACTTCGGTGCCCACAGGCAGATTTTTCACCGCCGCTCTGGCTTCGCGCTCGTTGTAGCCCAAGGCCAAAAGCGTGCTGACGATATCGTCGGTTTCATCGGCCGCCGGCGCAGGCACCAGCAGGCCGCCATCTGCAGCGGGGGTGAGCTTGCCGCGCAATTCCAGCACCATGCGCTCGGCGGTTTTCTTGCCGATGCCAGGCGCAGAAGAGAGGCGGCCCACATCTTCTTGCGCCACCGCCTGTGCCAGCTCGCCGGCGCTCATGGCGCTCAAAATGCCCAGCGCCGTTTTGGCACCGATGCCGCTCACTTTCACCAGCTGGCGAAACGTGGCGCGCTCTTGCGCCGAGCCGAAGCCGAACAATAAATGCGCATCTTCGCGCACCACCAATTGGGTGAAAAGCTGCACAGGCTCGCCCAAAGGCGGCAGGGTGTAGAAAGTCTGCATCGACACATCCACTTCGTAGCCCACGCCGCCCACATCAATCACGATTTGCGGCGGCTGCTTTTCCACCAGTTTGCCATTTAATCTGCCGATCATTTTTCACGCCTGCTTTGTGTGTTTTCAAGCCGAAAGTATAGCATAGGCGCATGCAAAAAATTTCAGACGGCCTGCATCACACAGGCCGTCTGAAAAGAAGCGGCGGCGCTTAAATGGCGGTTTGCACCTGGCGCTTGGCGCTGTCGGCATGGTCTTGCTGGGCAAATGGCCCCATGCGCACCACATATTGGTTGTTTTGCTTCACCATCACCACTTTTTGCGCGCTCTGGGCGCTGTTCAGGTGGCGGCTGGTTTGGCTCAGATAGCTTTTGGCTTCGGCTTCGCTGCCGAAGCTTTTCAGGTTCACATAAATATTGCGGCCACTGCCTGCATTGGCGGCGAGGGTTTCACCGCTGCCCGGCAATACTTGCTCAACGCGCACATTGGCGGTGCCCTGATTGATAAAGCCCAGCTTGCCCGCTGCGGCTTTGGATAAATCCATCACGCGGCTGCTGTGGAAGGGGCCGCGGTCGTTGATGCGCACCACCACGCTTTTGCCGTTGGCCAGGTTGGTTACTTTGGCATAGCTGGGAATGGGCAGGGTTTTGTGGGCGGCGGTCATCATATTCATGTCGTAGCGCTCGCCGCTGGAGGTTTTGCGGCCGTGGAATTTGTTGCCATACCATGAAGCCTTGCCTGTTTGGGAGAACTCAGCCACTTTTCTCATCGGATAATAGCGCTTGCCCGCCACCTGATAGCTCATATTGGCCGAACGGTGCAGCTTTTCGGCTTTCACCACCGCATCGGGCAGTGCATTGCTGCTCACGGTGCGCACGGCAGGCCGGGCTGAGGGGGCAGATTCAGCGGCAGCGGGGCTGATAAGCGCGCTGCCGATGGCGATGGCGGTAAATGCGCCGACGAAAAAAATATTTTTGGCTTTAGTCAAAACAGGTTCCAATTCTTGAGTCAAACACGCAGCGCCTTGATTTTTCATGTATTCAAGACGAAATTCATATTAAATTACAAGCGGCTTTATATGCCGCCTGAAAAATCCTGCTGCCGCCAGGCTTCGAAAAGCATCACGGCCACAGTGTTGGAAAGATTCATGCTTCTGCTGCCCGGCTGCATCGGCAGGCGCAGCTTTTGCGCCGATGGCAAACCATCGAGAATCTCAGCCGGCAGACCTCGGGTTTCGGGGCCGAATAAAAACACATCGCCCGGCACAAACGCCGCCTTGTCGGGGCGCGCGCTGCCTTTGGTGGTGAGCGCAAAAATGCGCCGGCCGGCCAAAGCAGCCAGGCAATCGCTGAAATTTTCATGCACCTGCACCGCCGCAAATTCGTGATAATCAAGGCCGGCGCGCTTCATTTTGCTCGAATCGAGCGGAAAACCCAGCGGCTTGACCAAATGCAAATCGGCGCCGGTGTTGGCGCAGAGGCGGATGATATTGCCCGTGTTCGGAGGAATTTCGGGCTGGTACAAAACAACAGTAAACATATAAATCAGTCACTTAATCTAGGGCACTATGCCCGAAGCAGGCAGGTGCGTCAAAAAATTTTCATTTGCGCGCGGGCGAGCGTCCAGCAAAAAATGCGCCCAGCCCCCGCCCTTTTTAGCACGCGGGCCAATTCATTTAATGTTGCGCCTGTGGTCACAACATCGTCGATTAACAACAGGTTACAGTTCTTAACCAAGCCGCTTTGCACGGCAAACGCATGGCGCACATTGCGTTGGCGCTCATCGCTTTTGAGCGTGCTTTGCGGTGCGTGATGCCGTCTGAACACGGTATCACGCGGCAACAGCGGCCAGCCGTAATGCTGCGCCAGCCGCGCTGCAAGCTCATCGGCCTGATTGAAGCCGCGGTAGAGCCGCCGCGCTTTGCTCAAGGGCATGGCCAACGCCGCGCCGATTTCGGCATCGGCCAGCCACGGCGGCGGGTGGGCACGCATGATTTCCACCAGCGGCTCGCGCATGCTCAAATCGGCTAAATGCTTGAAGGCATGCAGCATGCTGCTGGCCGGCGGTTCATAATACACGGAAGCCCACAGCCGCTCAAACGGCGGCGGCTTTTGCTGGCAGCGCCCGCACACCGCGCCGAGGGTGCTTATGCCGGCGCATTGCGGGCACATATGCGCCGCATCGGTGCGCACGCTTTGCAAATCGGCGGCGCAAGCGGCGCACAGCCCGCAGCCGGCGGCCGAATCGTGGCATAATACACACCGTTTTGAGCTGGCGCTTTGCCGCCACCAAGAAAGCATTCCCATGCAAAATCCTGCCAAAAATGTTTATCTGATTCACGGCTGGGCCGCCAACCACCATATTTTCGACGACCTGGTTCCGCGCCTGCCCGCCGATTGGCGCATACACACGCCCGATTTGCCCGGCCACGGCGCAGCACCTTTTGGCGGCACATTCGACGTGGCGGCCGCCGCCGATACGCTGGCGGCGCAAATCGATGAGCCGGCCTGCATTTTAGGCTGGTCGCTCGGCGGCCAAGTGGCGCTTTATCTGGCCGCACGCCACCCCAAAAAAGTGCGCGCGCTCTGCCTCACCGCCAGCTTTGCCCGTTTTCAGGCCGCGCCCGATTATCCCGAAGGGCTGAGCAACCCGGCGCTGGCAAAAATGGTGGCCTTGTTCGGCCAAGATTACCACAAATATATGAAACAGTTTCTACAGTTGCAATTTTTATACGCCAAAGACCAACAACCGATTCTGGAAAAAATATTGCCCGATATTGTGAAGCACGGCGCACCCGCCGCGCTGCAAGCCGCGCTCGATGCCGTGGCCGCTGCCGATGCGCGCGCTTTTCTGCCCCAAATCGCCGCACCGGCGCTGCTGATATTCGGCGGCAAAGACAGCATCACGCCGCCGCGCATGGGCGAATATCTGCACCGCCATTTGCCGCACAGCGAGCTGCACATTATCGAGAAAGCTGCCCACGCGCCTTTTCTCACCCATGCAGCGCAATTTGCCGCTTGGCTGGCTGATTTTTTCAACCGTTGTTGATGTGGCTTTCAGACGGCCTGTTTGTATTAAGCTTAAGCGGCAGGCCGTCTGAAAACCGATTTATTTTTTACAGACAAAGCGTGAACCAATGAACACACCCGAGCGCTGGCAAATCCATCACCACTTAGCCCAAAACGCCGATGAGCGCCTGCAAATCCTCACGCGCACGCCCGAGCGCATCACACTCATCGGCGCCGATGCCGACATCAGCCGCAGCCTGCTGGCCGCACGCTATCCGCAAGCCGCGTTTGCCGAATACGACCCGCGCGCCGACTTTCTCGCCGCTGCCGCCGCTGCGCGCAAAAGCGGCTTGTGGCAAAAGCTCACCGGCAAAATCGTGCCGCAGCATCAGCAAAGCTTGGCCGAGCCGCTACCCGAAGCCGCTGCCGATATGCTGTGGGCCAATTTGAGCCTGATCACCGCCGACGATTTGCCGGCTGTGTTTGACAACTGGGCGCGCCACCTCAAAACCGACGGTTTGCTGTTTTTCACCCATTTCGGCATCGACAGCCTGCAAGATTTAATCGGCCGCTTAAATGCCGAGGGCATCGACTGCCGCGCACCCACCTTGATTGATATGCACGATTTGGGCGATATGCTTTTCCACCACGGCTTTTACGACCCGGTGATGGACACCGCCAAGCTCTCGCTGAGCTATCGCGCCGCCGCAACCTTTTGGCAAGACATGGAAACCTTAGGCTTGTGGCAGGCGCTGCAATTGAGCGACGAAGCCGCCGCCCGCACCGTGATCAACCAAATGTGGCAAAGCGGCAAACCTGTGGAAATCACGTTGGAAACCATACACGGCCATGCGGTGAAAAAGCTGCTGCTGCCCGAGGGCGAAAGCGCGGTGCAGTTTTTTCCGCGGCGCGGTTGATGGCGGGTTGTGCAAAAGCGCAGGCGTGATTTAAGTATCAATCTTGTGCGCATGCGTTTGCGGCAAGTTTGGAAAAAGGCCGTCTGAAACCTATGTTTCAGACGGCCTTCGTTGATATACATCGTTTCACGGCGAATCCGGCCGGCGGTTTGCTTCTGCGGCAGCAGGCAAAAGCTGCATCACGAGCTTATCCAAATCGGGCAGATAAGCGCCCGATTGCTCGCTGTTGAGCAGCACCACAATGGCCAGCGGGTGTTGCGGCGCTTCGGGCAGCCAATAGCCGGCCAGCGCGCGCACGTTTTTGAGCGTGCCGGTTTTCAGGCGCAAGGGGCTGCCGATGTTTTGGAAACGCTTTTTCAGTGTGCCGTCGTTGCCGGCAATCGGCAGGCTGTCGGTAAAGGCCGTCTGAAACGGGCTGCGGCGGGCGGCGGCCAGCATTTCGCCGAGAAAACGTGCACTCACGCGCTCGCGCCGCGACAAACCCGAGCCGTTTTCCAACACCAGCGTTTCATCATCCAGCTCGGCCGAGCGCAGCGCGCGCCGCACGGCGGCTTCGGCGTTTTGCGTGCCCTTGCGCCCGCGCGCAGCCTGCTCGCCCAAAGCCAGATACACGCTGCGGGCAATCACATTGTTAGACTCTTTATTCATGTCGGCCAACACAGCCGCCAAGGGCTTGGATTGGTTGGCCGCCAAGGTGGCCGCTTGCGCCGGTGCGCGGCCTGCGCCTGCGCCATCGGCAATTTCGCCGCCGGATGCGCGCCAATGGTTGATAAAGCTGCGGGCGGCAAAATCGGGCGCATCGAGCATGTTGACAAACATTTCCTGCCCCAAGCAGCTCTCGGGCAGCCGCCCGCGAAACGACAGCACGCCGTCGGCATATTTCGCCGCCACATAAGGCTTCAGCGAGGGGCAGGCCGCCGCGCCGGCATAGGCGCTGAGCCGGTTTTCCTGAGCCACATCGGGCAGCGGCGGGTTGAGCGCCATCACCACTTCGCCATCAGCATTGCGCTCGGGCCGGGCCCACACCACTTTATAGGCCAGCATATGCGGGCTGGGCGGCGTGGCAAAAGCCTCGCCGGCATCGTCGCCAAAGCCCTCGGCGCTGCCCGAATCCGGCCACACGCTGCTATCGAGCACCAGCCGGCCGCTGATTTTGCGTATGCCCTGATCGCGCAATTGCTGCTGCATATCGAGCAAATCGTTTTGATCCAGCACCGGGTTGCCGCTGCCCACCCAATAAATGTCGCCGGCCAGCGTGTGGCCGCTCACCGGCGCGGCGGATTTCCATTGCGTGAGCCAGCGGTAATCGTCGCCCAGCGTGCGCAAAGCGGCAAAAGTGGTAACGAGTTTCATCACCGAAGCCGGATTCATCGCGGCATCGGCGCGGTGCGACACCAGCACCTGCCCGCTTTGCATATCCTGCACATACACCGCCACTTCATCGGCGCGCATGCGGCCGAAATCCAGCGCAAAAGCGGCCTGGGCGCACAACAACACACAGCACAACATGACTCGGCGCAACATGATTCAATTCCATCGGAATAATAAAAACCGGATTATAAAATACATCAGGCCGTCTGAAAGGCTTTTGCCGGTTTTTTCAGACGGCCTGTGTCTTTAATAAGATGTTGAATACCGAAACGTGTTTGCAAGGCAGAAAACACAGCAAGGTTTGGCCGCCTTGCGCGCATTTCCAACGCAGACGGCTCCAACGCAGACGGCGCGTTTTTACGCCAACACTTGCCGCAAAATGAAAGGCGGACAAACCCCGGGCCGCCGTTTAGCGTTACAATAGCGCCTTTCCCGCCGCATCTGAACGCCATGTCTGCCAAAATCCAAACCCGCGCCTACAACCCCGACACCTGCCAAAGCCTCATTGCCGCCGGAGCCGACCCGCTGCTGGCGCGCCTGTGTGCCGCACGCGCCGTGGCATCGCCGGCCGAATTGCAAGACAAGCTCGCCGGCCTTTTGCCGCACCAAAGCCTCAAAGGCTGCGCCGAAGCGGCCGCGCGGCTGGCCGATGCGGTGCTGGCGCGGGAAAACATTTTGATTGTGGCCGATTACGATGCCGATGGCGCCACCGCCTGCGCCGTGGGCATGAAAGGCCTGCAAAGTATGGGCGCGGCGGTGGATTTTCTGGTGCCCAACCGCTTCGAGCACGGCTACGGCCTCACACCCGAGCTGGCCGACATGGCGGCGGCGCGCGGTGCGCAAATTTTGCTCACGGTAGACAACGGCATTGCCAGCCTCGCCGGCGTGGCGCGGGCGCAGGCCTTGGGGCTGGAGGTGATTATCACCGACCACCATTTGCCCGCCGACACCGTGCCCGACTGCATTATTGTCAACCCCAACCAAGCCGGCTGCGGCTTTGAGAGCAAAAATCTGGCCGGCGTGGGGGTAATTTTTTATGTGCTGATGGCTTTGCGCGCCGATTTGCGCGCACGCGGCGGCTTTTCAAACGGCTTGGCCGAGCCGAATTTGGGCAGCCTGCTCGATTTGGTGGCGCTGGGCACCGTGGCCGATGTGGTGGCGCTCGATCACAACAACCGCATTTTGGTGTCGCAAGGGCTCAAGCGTATGCGCGCGGGCAATATGCGCCCCGGCATCCGCGCGCTTTTCCAAGTGGCCAAGCGCGATTGGCGCAAAGCGCAGCCTTTCGATATGGGCTTTGCTCTGGGGCCGCGCATCAATGCCGCCGGCCGTCTCGACGATATGTCGGTGGGCATCGCCTGCCTTTTGGCCGAACACGAAGCCGATGCCCTCGCCTTGGCCGAACAGCTCAACCACCTGAATATCGAGCGGCGCGAAATCGAGCAATCAATGTTGCACGACGCGCTGGCCGCTTTTCCCGAACAGCTGGGCGCAACGCAAACCACGCTGGTGGCTTTTCGCGAAGATTTCCACCAAGGCGTGGTGGGCATCGTGGCCAGCCGCCTGAAAGAGCGTTTCTACCGCCCCACCATTGTGTTCGCCCCGGCCGACAATGGCGAAGTGCGCGGCTCCGGCCGCTCCATTCCCGGCCTGCACCTGCGCGATGCGCTCGATTTGGTGGCCAAGCGCCACCCCGGCCTGATTCTCAAATTCGGCGGCCACGCCATGGCCGCGGGCTTGAGCATTATGGCGCAGCAACTCGATGCGTTTCAGACGGCCTTCGAACACACCGTGCGCGAATTGGTGTGCGCCGATGATTTGGCGCAAACCTACCTCACCGACGGCAGCCTGAGCGCCGCCGACATCACCTTGGCGCAAGCCCAGCACCTGGCCATGCAGGTGTGGGGGCAAGGCTTTGCGCCGCCGAGCTTCACCGACGAATTCGCCGTCATCCGCCAGCAGGCCATGGGCGTGAACCACAAAAAAGTGTGGCTGCAAAAAGAAGGGCGCGAATTCGAAGCCATGTTTTGGCGCTGCACCGATGAAATTCCAGCGCGCATCCGCACCGTTTACCGCCCCGTGGCCAACGAATGGCGCAACAATATCGAATTGCAGCTTTATATTGATTATTGGGAAGCCGCTTAGGGTTTGTTCAAACCAAGAGGCCGTCTGAATCTTTTTCAGACGGCCTCTTGGTTTGTGGACATAAAAGATTATAAATCAACAGCAAAACAACGCTGCAAAACCCTCAACGCCGCTTCGGTTTTGGCCGACTGCACCCGGTGCGGCGTCACCGCATAGATGCGCACCGAGGGCAGCGTCCAATCGGGCAGCACCGCGCACAAGCGGCCTTGGGCAATCAGGGCGGCGGTTTCGCCGCTCAACTGCATCGACAAGCCCAAACCGGCTTGGGTGAGCGTGCTCACGGCGGCGAGCTGGCTGCACAACATGCTGCGCTCGATTTCCAGCACATGGCGCTCTTCGCCGCGCAGCAAGATGGCGTGTATCGGCAGATAATGCAGCCATTGTTGTTCGGCCAATTGGTGCGGCGAGTCGATCGGCGCGCGTGCGGCCAGATAAGCGGGGGCGGCCACGATTTGCCAATGCCATGTGGCCAGCGGGCGCGCCACCAAGTCGGGCGCATCCAGCGCGTGGTTGCCGCCGCGCAGGGCGATGTCGATATCGCCTTGCTTTAAATCGGCCAAGCTGTCGCTGAAATAAAGTTGCGGGCGAATGGCGGGATAGTGCTGTTGCAGCTGCTGCAAGGCTACCTGAAACGGCGGCGCGTGTGCCATGCCGGAAGGCAGCGCAATGTTTAAATCGCCAGCGGCTTCGGTTTTCAGATTATCGAGCGCTTGCAAGGTGTCGGCCAGCGTGTGGCGCAGACGCAAACAATATTGCGCCAAGGCCTGCCCCGCATCGGTGGGGGTGAGGCGGCGGGTGGAGCGGTGCAGCAGCTTCACGCCGTGTTGCGCCTCCAGCCGCGAAATATGCTGGCTCACGGCGGAAGGCGTCATGCCCAGCGCAGCAGCGGCGGCGTTCATGCTGCCGTGTTCGAGCACGGCGGCGAAAACCAATAGCGGTTTGATTTCTTGCATTTCAGGTAGCCTTTATTAAGCCAAGCTTAATAATATAAACAGCAAACCACGGATTATCAAGCGCTTCAGACGGCCTTATACTGCACTCCATCTTATATATATACCCATTAAAAAAATAACCTTACAAAATAAAAGCAGTTCGATCGCACCATCCGCGTAGGTCGGATTCTCGAATCCGACGTTTGGCCATCGGCCAAAGCAATGTGCATGCCTTGTTCTGCGAACAAGTGTCGGATTCAAGAATCCGACCTACGGGCTGCCTGTTTGTATATTATTTTTAGAATGGGTATTAATCGAAACACAAACAAGGAGCTTGATATGAAAATCGCTGTGATTGGCGCCACCGGCTATGTGGGCAATGCCGTAGTGAAAGAGCTGGCCGCCCGCGGCCATAAAGTGACCGCATTTGCCCGCAACATCGATAAAGTGTTTGCCGCCGACAATGTAACCGCCGTGGCTGCCGATGTGAACGCCGCCGACTTCGCCGACAAACTGCAAGGCTTCGATGCGGTGGTGAGCGCGTTCAACCCCGGCTGGAACAACCCCAATATCGGCGCCGACTTTGCCAAAGGCGCCGCGGCGATTACCGAAGCCGCCCAAGCCGCTGCCGTGCCTTATTTGCTGGTGGTGGGCGGTGCAGGCAGCCTCTATGTCGCCCCCGGCCTGCAATTAATCGACACGCCCGAGTTTCCGCAAGAAATTTTTGCCGGCGCCAACGCCGCCCGCAATCTGCTCACCGACTTGCGCCCCCGCCGCGATGTAAACTGGGCGTTTATCAGCCCGCCGGCAATGTTTTACGAAGGCAGCCCGTTTGAGCCCAAAGGCAAATACCGCTTCGGCCAAGACGATGTATTAATGAGCGGCGCCGCCCCCGCCGGTATTCATGTGGACGATTTGGCCAAAGCCATTGCCGACGATGCCGAGAAAAAAGCGCATTTATTCCAACGCTTTACCGTGGCTGAAGTATCAGTATAATCAACACAGGCTGCCTGAAATTTTGTTTTCAGACGGCCTCAATCAACCACAACCGGAGCCGATATGAAAAAATTAATGATTGCCGCCGTGACCGCCACCACCGTGCTCACCGCCGCCTGCACCAGCCATGCCGGCCCCCAAACCCGCGCCGCCGTGCAAGCGCAAAGCCAGATTGAGCGCAATAAGGCCGTGGTGCTTGATTTTTACGAACTGGCCTTTAATCAGCACAAGCTGCAAGAAGCGGTCGACAAGCATGTCGGCAGCCAATATATCCAGCACAACCCCAATGTAGGCGATGGCGCGCAGGCGTTTATCAATACCTTTGCCAAAATTCTGCAGGCCAACCCGCAGCGGCGCAGTCAAGTCAAACAAGTGATAGCCGAGGGCGATTTGGTGGCGCTGCATGTGTTCAGCCAAAATAATCCGCAAGACCGCGGCACCGCGCTGGTGGATATTTTCCGCGTCGACAGCAACGGCAAAATCGTGGAACACTGGGATGTGGTGCAAGCCATCCCCGCGCAATCGGCCAATTCAAACAGCATGTTTTAAAGCGGCTTATTTCAGCTGAACAAAGGCCGTCTGAAAGGGTTTCAGACGGCCTTGGGTTTGACGATTCAAACCCTAAAAATCATTTTATTGCACCAATATTTCACCCGCCTCATCACCTTTGGTTTTAAAGCCGTTTCCACCCGTCCTCACCTGTTTGCAAATCAAAAAAGCGCCGCTATACTGATTCGAGCATCATTACCATTCAATTGAATCCAAAGCCGATGAGTGATGCTGCCGCACAAGCGCCGGCGCAGCATGCCCGGCATCACCGCATTCAATCAATAAGGAGAATCCGTATGGACAGTATCACCCATCCCTCACGCCGCACCTTGCTCAAATCCGTGGCCGCCACTTCCGTTGCCGCGGCTTTCGGCGGCCTGCTGCCTCTGCGCAGCGCTTGGGCGCAAGACCTGCCTTTGGTGAGCTACCCGCCGAGCTACCAGCTCAAAACCCCCGCGTCGATGCCGCAGCTGTATGACTTGGTGCGCATTGAAGAGCAAGCCCGCATGGTGATGCCGGCGGGCGGTTTCGGCTATGTGTCCGGCGGCGCCGGCGACGAGTGGACGCTCAAAGAAAACCGCGCCGCCTTTGAGCGCCGCCAAATTTACCCGCGCGTGCTCACCGGGCACAACACCGTGGATATGCGCACATCCATTCTGGGCATTCCGCTGGCTTCGCCGGTGATTGTCTGTCCGATGGGCGGCCAAGGGCTGGCGCACCCCACCGCCGAAGCCGGCACCGCCAAAGGCACCGCCGATGCCGGCTCTTTGCTCACACTCAGCACCGTATCTACCCTGTCAATGGAGCAAGTGGCCGCCGCCAGCACCGGCCCCAAATGGTTTGAACTCTATCTGATGCAGAATCAAGACGTAAGCCGCTCGCTGATCCGGCGCGCCAAAGCCGCAGGCTATCAGGCCATTGTGGTGGTGGTCGACACCACCGCCACCGGCAACCGCGAAGCCGACGCCATCAACAAATTCACCTTCCCGCTGCCCTTCGGCAACCTTTCCTCCGGCGCCGGCGGCGACATCCACGCCCTGAATTCGGCGTTTGCCACCAAAATCGACCCCGAATCGATTAAATTCGTGGCCAAAGAATCGGGCCTGCCGGTGATTGTGAAAGGCATCTCGCACCCCAAAGACGCCCTCACCGCCCTGCGCGCCGGCGCCGCCGCCATCTGGATCAGCAACCACGGCGGCCGCCAGCTCGACGGCAGCCCCGCCACCTTTACCGTGTTGCCGGAAATCGCCAAAGCGGTGAACCGCAAAGTGCCGATTATTTTCGACAGCGGCATCCGCCGCGGCCAAGATGTGTTCAAAGCGCTGGCGCTCGGCGCCGACGTGGTCGGGCTCGGCCGCCCGGTCTACTACGGCCTGGCACTCGGCGGCGCCCAAGGCGTGAACGCCACATTGCAGCTGCTGAACAAAGAGCTGGAAATGGTGATGCAGCTTGCCGGCACCGCCACCCTGGCTGATATCCGCAAAACGCAATTGCTTTGATTGAGTTTGATGTGTTCAGGCCGTCTGAAACCGCACTTTGGTTTCAGACGGCCTTAAATGTGTTATACACACTATCAATTGAATAAATGGCATTGCAATTTTCATTCGGATATACAAAAAATGTATATACCTTATTGTAATTACTTATTTTTATTTCCGACGGATGTTTTTGCCTTCAACTCTAAGATGTTGTAATATCAAAAACGGATAAATATCATATTTGGTAATACCGCATTGACTATTCGTTACCGCATTGACTATTCGTTACCCCCTTGAAATATGCATAAGCGGAGCGGTATGAAAAACAATTAACCGCATCTTCGGTTGTGATGGATAGATTGTCAACCGACAATTTTAATGCTATTTAAATTTAAAAATTCTAATTGAAATAATTATGGGAAATAAACAATTAAAAGCAGTTGATTTTTTTTGCGGCGGCGGCGGAATGAGCTATGGACTGCAATCGGCCGGAATCCGGATTTTGGCGGGGATTGATTATGAAATCAGCTGCAAAGAAACTTATGAAGCCAATATTAAAGATGCGCGTTTTATTCATGCCGATGTTTTTAAATTGACTGAGTCAGATTTAGAAGAGTCATTAGGTCTTCAAAAGAAAGACGATAATTTGATTCTAATCGGTTGTAGTCCCTGCCAATATTGGAGTGTCATTCAAACCAGTAAAGAAAAATCCGAACAATCTAAAAATTTACTAAAAGAATTCCAACGGTTCATAGAACATTTCGAACCCGGCTATGTAGTTGTTGAAAATGTCCCAGGGATTGCCCGGAGGCAAAAAGAAAGCGGTTTGGATGTATTTATAGAAACTTTGGAATCACTGGAATATATTGTTCATTTCGGCATCCATAACACTCAAAATTATGGAGTACCCCAAAGCCGTAAACGCTTTACGTTGATTGCTAATCGAGTAACTTCCAAAAAACTAGAACCAATCGAATTGCGTGGAAAGATATTAACGGTAAGAGATGTTTTGGGCGAACGAAACGGATTTCCCCGGATTCCCGCAGGGCATCAAGATAATAGTGGTTTTATCCATAGTTGCGCAGGACTTTCCGAAATAAATATGCGACGGATTAAATTGGTACCTAAAGACGGCGGTAACCGTTTGGCATTCGCCGATAATCCGGAATTGCAATTGCAATGTTTTATTGGAAAAAACGAAAGTTTTAAGGATACTTTCGGTCGTTTGTGGTGGGATCGTCCTTCTCCTACTATTACGACTAAATTTTTTAGTATTTCCAACGGGCGGTTCGTCCATCCGGAGGAAGATAGGGCTTTATCTTTACGCGAAGGTGCCACACTGCAATCTTTTCCAAAAAAATATATTTTTATAGCCAACGGCAGAGAGAAGATAGCCCGATTAATCGGTAATGCCGTACCTCCAAAATATGCAAAGCAAATCGGCGAGGCGATTGTAAATAATACTCAGCATAGCAAATAGGGAAAATATATGCCTGATCAAAAATTAAAAATGAGTTTCCAACCGACGGTTATCGAACATCTCGGCGTAAAAATGTATTCGCATACGGTTCCCGCCATTGCCGAGCTGGTTGCAAATGCTTATGACGCATGTGCTACGGAGGTATCCGTTGAGCTGTTTGATACGCCGGAGCATAAAATTATTATCCGAGATAATGGCATCGGCATGAGCTTCAATGAAGTCAATGATTTTTACTTAAAGATAGGTCGAAATAGACGGAAAGAAAAGCAATCTTCCCCTTGCGGGCGGAAACCTACCGGTAAGAAAGGTTTAGGCAAACTGGCTTTGTTCGGATTGGGAAATAAAATCGAAATATCTACGGTTCAGAATAAAGAGCAAGTTGATTTTACATTGAATTATTCGGAAATTCTTCAGAGTGACGGAGATTATCAACCTGCATCCGTCCGGCAACATTCCCCTGATGCGCCAAATGGTACAACCATTGTTTTAACGGAGTTAACAAAAAAGCAAGGCTATCCGTTGGATAACTATGCCAATCATCTGGCACGCTTATTCGACTTTCCCGATGAACGATTCATTATCAAAATAAGTTTAAACGGCTCTGCTCCACAGATTATCGATAGTAAATCGAAATATAAAGCGGTTGAAGCGGAATTCGAATGGAACTATTCTGAAATTGTTAAATCCGCCGGATTGTCCGACCAATATGATTTTAGCGGCTTAATTCAAGGAAAATTCATTACAACGGAGAAGCCTTTGAAAAACAATATGAAAGGAATTTCTTTGTTTGCAAATGGGCGGATGGTAAATGCTCCCGAGTTTTTTAGAAACAGTGAATCCAGTCATTTTTATTCATATCTTACCGGTTGGCTGAATGTCGATTTCATTGACGACGACGATGAAGATTTGATTTCTACCGATAGGACTTCTTTGGATTGGAAACACCCGACCACATCGGACTTACGATCTTTTTTAGCTGAAATCGTTGCATTCATAGAGCGTGATTGGAGAAAACAGCGAAAGGAGAAAAAAGACAAAGTAATTAAAGAAAATAATGGAATTGATAAGGCAGTTTGGCAAAGCAGGCTGCCTGAAGAAATAAAGAAACCGGTGCAAGAAATTTTAGAGCATGTCGAAAACTCCGAATTGACCGCTCCACAGCAAGCGGAAGTTGTTAAGGCATTATACGGGTTGGTTCCCGAATATCCTTACTACCATTGGCGGGGATTGCATCCTGATATTCAGGATGCTTCTAAAACATATTATGAACAAAAAGATTATTACCAAGCATTTTCAGAAAGTGTAAAAAGATATATTACAAATACCCGAGATAAATCAGGAAGCTGCCAATCATCAGATCATGGATTGATGGGTGAAGCCTTTGGAGCCGACCGTAGCAAGAGAAAACTAACGGTAACTAAAAAATATACTTGTAAATCTAATGGGCAACCATTTTCACCTAATACATTATCTACAATAGAAGACGGACAAAAATTCCTCTCAATGGGAGTTGTCAGTGGCTGTAGGAACCCGATTGCTCACGAAGAGATTAAAGATCTAAAAAATTCTAATTTATTTTCGGAAAAAGACTGTTTGGATGCACTCGGACTATTGTCTCATTTACAACGGAGATTAGAGGATTCTGAGCCGGAATAAATGCCCGTATGCCTGATATTTTTACTCCCGACAAACGATCCCAAATCATGTCGAAAATACATGGTAAAGAAACCAGATTGGAAATTTTGGTCAGAAAATTCCTCTTCTCGCAAGGTTTCCGTTACCGGAAAAACGATAAGCGCTATGCGGGAAAACCGGATATCGTTTTACCAAAATATAAAACCGTCGTATTCATACACGGTTGTTTTTGGCACGGTCATTCTTGCAATAAAGGGCATATTCCGCGAAGTAACACGGATTTTTGGCAGGACAAAATTACGAAAAACCGTCAACGTGATATTAAAAATGAATCCTCATTGCAAGCCCTCGGTTTTAAAGTGGTGACCATATGGGAGTGCGAATTGAAAAATAAAACCGTTCTTGAATCCCGCTTAAACCGCTTGGTGACGGAAATTACCAAGGCCGTCTGAAACCGTACTTCCACTTAAAGCGGTTTCAGACGGCCTTGATGCAACAACATACAAAGAAGCCGACCTACTGAAGGGATGATTTTCACTAAAGCGCACACTATGCAAACCCAAAACCCATAAAAGGCTACCTGAAAACAAAATATATTTTCAGGTAGCCTTTTATCAACCAACATCGCCATCCGTCATCAATCGTCCACATTCGACCCCTGCTTCAAATTAAATCCCTTGCCGATAGCATAAAACTGGCCGCCGGCCACGTAATGCAGAGTGCGCCATTCATCGGGGGCGTTATCAAACTGCCAATGGCCGTGTTTGAAAATGCGCTCGTCTGCCCATGCGGCCACCACTTCGCCGATAAACAAATCGTGCGCCTGCTGGTTGTGCGGCTCGTTAATCAGGCGGCACACCAGCCAGGCGGCGCAGCCTTGCACGAGCGGGATGTCGAAGCCGGGCGGGTAAAACAGCGGCACGTTGGCCAGTTTGTCGGGGTGGTCGTGGCGGCTTTCGCCCATGGCCAGCACCAGTTCGGCTTGCGCAGCCACGGGAATTTGGATGGCGAAACAGCCGCTTTTTTCAATCAGCGGGCGGGTGTAGGCAATTTTGTCGATTACGGCGGTGACTTTGGGCGGCTGGTAATCGAGTGCGCCAACCCAAGCAGCAGCCATCACGTTTTCCACGCCATCGTGTTTAGCGGAAATCAGGGTGGTGGCGCCGATATTGAGCAGGCGGTAGGCTTTTATCAATTCAACAGCTTGAATACTCATATTTAATTCTTTCAGACGGCCTCAAGTGCGGTGGCAATTGGTGTGCTGCCATCAGCCATGCTGATGACTTTGCCGATGGTGTTCGGCGCGTTCAGCAAGGCGGCCAGTGTGGCGGCCACATTGCCGATGGCATTGGGCAGCGGCTCGACCACATTGATTTGAATCTTGCCGCTGGCGGCGGTTTCCTGCAAAGCGCCGGGCTGCAATAGGGTGTAGTTAAGGCCGCTGTTGTGCACCAGCCAGTGGTCGGCAAAATATTTGGCAATATTATAATCGGTGATGTCGGCCAGGAATTTTTCGCCCCAACGCTCGGGCTGCAAGGCAAACACCGAGCTGAGCAGGATAAAGCGCTGCACGCCGTTGGCTTTGGCGGCCTGCATGGCTTTCACCGCGCCAAACGCATCCACCTGCAACAGGTTTTTGCCGCGCGAACCGGCGGTGAAATACACCGCATCGGGGCGGATGGCGGCAATAATTTGGCTGATGTCGGCCAGCGGCGCGGTGAGGTCGAGCGCTTGATGGCGGATATTTTCGTGCGCCCAATCCGGGCTTGCGCGGCGGGCGGCAGCGTGCACAATATGCCCTTGCTCGGCCAATATTTGCGCCAATTGAGAGCCGACGCGGCCGTTGGCGCCGATAATCAGAATGTTCATAAAACCTCCTTATGATTGCTTTATTAAAAAATATTCGCCTGCGCCATGTCCCACAACAAACCCAGCGCCAACGCGCCGAAGCCGCTGTGCCGCTGATATCGATATAGCCGTCTGAACGGTTTCAGACGGCCTTTTTATAGTGAAATCAAAGAAAACGGATATAAAAATAATCAATTTTAAACCGCGTGTAGCGTGTGCGACACAACCTCGCATGCGGTTTAAACGGCTTCTATATACACGATTGCGCCACACATCCTACGCTGCCTGAAAACCCGTTTTAAAGCGAAAGTGCGGTTTCAGGCAGCCTTTCTTTACCGCGATACGCGATAAACATCACGCCCGCCGCTCGCCCAGCGCCCGGATTTCTGCCGCTTCCAGCACCGGGCGGTTTTCGTTGAAGCGCACGGCGTTGAGCATGGCGTTGCCCAGTTGCACGCTGGTGAGGGCGGAGGCGCTGAAGCGATTGATCAGCGGGAAAAACGGCGTCATCAGGCGGTACATCCAGCGGTAGGAGGCGGTTTGCGACTGCACGCCGATGGGCTCGATAAAGGCGGGGCGGAAATTGTTTACCTGCGCAAAGCCGCGTTTGAGCAGTGCGTTTTCAGTGGTGCCGCGCACCCGCGCCCACATGGTTTTGCCCTGCTCGCTGCTGTCGGCACCCGCACCGGAGATATAGACGAAATGCAGCTTCGGGTTGTGCGGCAGCAGCGCATCGGCCACCGCCAGCGTCATGTCGTGGGTAAAGGCGCGGTAATCGGCTTCGTTCATGCCGCCGGAGGTAACGCCGACGCAGTAAAAGCAGCCGTCGAAATCGCGCAGCTGCGCCAGCTCGGCTTGAGCACGGCCCAAATCGGCGGCGATAATCTGCCGCAATTTGGCGTGCTGCTGCGACAAAGGCTTGCGCACAACCACCGCCACTTCGCCGACATCATCCGCCTGCAAAGCCTGCCGCAACACGCTTTGCCCCACCATGCCGCTGGCACCGAAAATCATCACTTTCATTGGATTTCCTTATTGAATGCTTGTTTCATGCTTGAATTCGCTGTTTTAATATACTTGAGGCCGTCTGAAAAGCAAAGTGCGGTTTCAGACGGCCTTGTTAATCAAAAGCAGATTAAATTGATTAACAAGCATTGTTGTACCTCATGGGTGATTGACAAGATTTTTTGTTAATCATTTTTATGGATTTTTGATTGGTAAAATTGGAACAATTGGTGCGCCTTCTTTTTACAAGCGGTACATAATCTGGCCATCGTCCAAAATATCCATGCGCTATATGAAGGAATGAAAACCGTGTTTACTGAAACGCTGTCCTCCAAACATTCATTAACGGTGCTTGATTTTGTATTTACCCATCCCGTTTTCCGCAACAGCCGCCTTGCCGAACTGACCGGCATTCCGCCCGCTACTGCCAATCGGTTTACGAAATCATTGGCGGGGAAAGGGATATTAAGCGTGAAAGAAGAAGCATCCGGCAGAAAATCGGCTTTGTATTCGTTTTGAGGGGATGATGGCGTTGGTGAGGGTTTAATTATTTGATAAGTTCATAATTTCCGACATTTCTTCAGATTAATTTTCTTATTTAACAAACGCTAAATTATATGTAGTATTCAATACTTAAATTACATTAGGAGGTTATATGAGCATTAAATTTTTATCTTCAGATATTTCTAGCAAAGAGCCCGTTGAACTAGACCTCACCGACCAACAAGATGACGAACAAAAAAAATATCAAGCATTACTACATAAATCTTTGAATCAAATTTTAGATGCTGAAAATATTATCATTTTGGCAGGTTCAGGCACATCATTAACATTTAACATTTCTACCGGTGATAAAGTAGCACCAAGCATGACTGATCTCTGGCATGCCTGTTACACAATGGATGAAAAAATATTTGATGATATAAAAAACTATACTAAATATGATGATTTTGCTGAAAAATGGAAAGATAAAAACGGCAATGAATGTATAGCCCATGATATTGAATTACTTTTATCACGCTGCGATACATTTTTATCCTTGAGAAGCTTATCTGAACGCAGACTAAAGCAATTAGAGAATTTTGTTAAAAATGCTAAAAATAGAATATTAGAAGAAACAGACTTTACTAACAAAATCAAGAGCCATAAAGACTGGGAGCATCATAATAAATTATTGAGAGTCTTGGGAAAAAGACAACCTAAACAAAAGCGGTTAAAGGTTTTTACAACAAATTATGATTTAGCCTTTGAAACGTCAGCTTCCAATATTGGGATGATTGTAATTGATGGTTTTGAATATTCTCAACCATATCAATTTAATCCTATTTGGTTTCATTATGATATTGTACATAGAGTCCAGTCCAATGATAAAACAAGCACTTATTTGCCTAATGTATTCCATCTCTATAAGATTCATGGTTCCGTAGACTGGGTGAAAACAGAACAAGGTATTCACAAAAGAATATCTAATGAACAAATAGGTGAGCCAGTTATTATTTATCCTAGCAGTAACAAATATCAAACATCTTATGAGTCTCCTTATTTGGATATGATATCCAGTTTTTTGGAAGCGATACAAAAACCTAAAACTGCTATTTTATGTTTAGGCTTCGGTTTTAATGATAAACATATCAATAATGCCATCACAATGGCACTAAGGACTAATCCAGAACTATTGTTAATGATCAGTACTCGCTCCTTATTTAATGAAGAGGGTTCATTTAATAAAGAAATTCGAAAACTCTTAATAGAGTCTGTTAAAGCCGGAGATTCTAGAATCACACTTATAGATAGCAGTTTTGCTGATTTTGTGCAGCAACTTCCCGACAGAAATAAGGCAACACCAGAAGAAAATATTTTCAAAATCTTTCAAAAAATTATGATAGAGGACAAATGATGAATGTATGGTTTTCACCTCATGATATTAAGCGGAGAATTGGAAGTTTAACGGAAATATCCGCTACCGAGGCAAAAATTAATTTAACTAAAGCGGGCACAGGAGAACAGGTTTGGCTTCTAGGAAGCCGTGTTCCCATTGGTGAAGTTAATGAGTTTATTTTTATTGACTGCGGGCAAACTTCAATTTTGGGAAGAGTGATTAAAGTTTGGCTAGAAAATGGGGAAAGACTCAGTGTTGATGGCCTAGATGATATTTATTTTGCCAATAATCCAATAGGTTTGGTTCAATTATTGGTCAGTGTGGATGTTGAAACAGGTGTTAACCATAAAGGAATTAAACAATATCCTAAATTAGGCGCACAAATTTATGCCGCTCATCCCAAATTGGTGTCACTTTTAGCTGAAGGTAAAATAAATAGTTATGATAGTAATATTCAACTTCCAGTTGCCGAAATGGCTGGGAATTCCTCCGTTACAATAAATTTAACACCAGAAAAACTTTTTTCTCGTCATTGTGCTATTTTGGGTTCAACTGGCGGTGGCAAAAGTTATACAATGGCAAATCTTATTGAAAATATTCATCAAGAAGGTGGAAAAGTATTATTACTGGATGCAACCGGAGAATATGCTAATCTTTCCTATGCTAATAGCTATTATGTAGGTGAGCACCTTGATGCAACTGAACAAAATAAAGTAGCGTATCCACATTGGATGTTTACTGACTCAGATATAAGGGCATTGCTTAGACCATCTGCAGGAAGTCAGGCTCCAAAACTTGAAGAGGCTATCCGCAGCTTGAAAGTTGTAACCCAGTGCGAAGGCCAAACTAATCATAATTTATCTATAAAAACTACGGGCAATTTAGAAAAAGCTGAACAAAAAAAACAGCCTTTTGAGATTGCCGTTCAATCCATTACTCAAAACTTCCAAAACATTTCTTGGAAATTTTCAAATTTAGCTGAACAAATTATTTTGGAATGTGTATGGCCTACAGGTGGATCATCTCAAAATCCCGACCCTTCTATATGGGGAAAGAGGGCAGATAATGATATTGGGTATTGCTTAAATCTTATTTCCCGAATTAAAGCTATGCAAAATAATTCGCACTTACAATGGATGTTAGATTGTGATGAAACACTTAAAACAATTCCAGTTGTTATTGATGAAATTTGTCAATCTGAAAATGGAGTCGTTCGATTAGACTTATCTGCTGTGCCATTTGAGGCTAATGCCAGAGAGTTGTTAGTTAATGCAATAGGACGGAAATTGCTTGCTTGTGCAAGAGATAATATGATTAGCCATGAAAAACCGTTAATTGTGTTTATTGATGAATCACATCAATTTTTAAATAAAGTAATTGGTGATGAGATCAACAAAATGAATTTAAATACATTTGGCGATATTGCCAAAGAAGGTAGGAAATACGGCTTAAATGTTGTGATTGCAACCCAACGTCCAAGAGATATCCCTGAAGATGTACTCAGTCAAATAGGTACTTTGATTGTTCATCGTTTAACCAATGAGAAAGATCAGGAAATAGTTAAAAAAGCAGTAGGTGCAATAGATAATCGTTCTGCGGCTTTCTTGCCTGTTTTAGGTCAGGGAGAGGCATTATTATTAGGTGTGGATTTTCCTTTTCCTATGAAAGTAAAAATTAAAGCGCCTGAATTTAAACCGGAATCAAGAAGTGCATCTTTCTCCAAGTCTTGGAAAAATGATTAAAAAAGCGGTGGTAGGTCAAAATTACGCTGCTAAAAAAAGCAAGGGTTGGCAAGGAGAAAATAGCCTTCATAGATAAATGCTGGTTCATATAAATACTGCTTTTTGTATCTCATCATGTAAATATAATAATTCTGTTTCTTGACTAAGATTTAAGCGATATTCTTTTTGACTCGCCCAAAAGCAAAATGCCATCTGAAAGATCACCAACACAGGAGTGAGTTTTGTGCTTAATAGGTACGGTACACATACAATCTCCAGCCCGGCACATTCTTGGTGCTCGGGCAACAGCGGCAGTATGGTGCGCATGATGCTGGCTATTTCGTTTTTAGGGGGTGGGCGTTATCGGAAAAGGCGGCGATTGAGTGTCAGTTGTCTGTGTGGAAAATAAATTGCAAGCCTTGACGATGGACTTGTGTGATGAGCACGGGGTATTTCCGGCTCTTTGCAGGCAGTATATTGCTCCGGAAAAATGTTTGTTATCCCGTTCAGCAAAGATGCAGAAGTAAAAACTAAGGCCGTCTGAAAACACTTGTTTAAAGCAAAGTGCGGTTTCAGACGGCCTTATTTCCATATTTTCTTCAAAACCGCAAGAATCGGGTCGTTTCTATTTTGAATTTGTTTTAGCATGGCTTTAAATAAACCGCAGGAGCAGCACGATGAACAGCGAACAAATCCAATTTGCCCGCATGGCGGCGGCCATTGAATACCTTTACGACCACGCGCAGGAGCAGCCTTCGTTGGCGGCGGTGGCGGCGCAAGTGCATGTGAGCGCGGCGCATTTGCAGCGCCAGTTTCAGGCGTGGGCGGGGGTGAGCCCGAAAAAGATGTTGCAGCACATCAGCATCAAACATGCCAAGCAGGTGTTGCAGCAGCAAGGCAGTGTGCAGGAGGCGGCGTGGCAGGCGGGGCTTTCGGGTGGCGGGCGCTTGCATGATTTGTTTGTGCACATCGAGGGGATGACGCCGGGCGAATACAAAAGCGGCGGCGCCGGCCTGCGCATTGATTATGCGTTTGCGCCCACGCCGTTTGGCGAGGTGCTGGTGGCGGCCACGGCAAAAGGCGTGTGTTTTATGGCGTTTGCCGACGAGCGCGCGCAGGCTTTGGCCGATTTGGCGGCGGAATATCCCGCTGCCGAGCGGGTGCAGCAAGCCAGCCCTTTGCACGCGCGCGCTTTGGCGGTGTTTGGCGGGGGCGCGCCCGACACGGTGCCGCTGCATTTAAAAGGCACGCCGTTTCAGCTTAAAGTGTGGCAGGCGCTGTTGCAGATTCCTTCAGGCTGCCTGAAAAGCTATGGCAGCATCGCCGCGGCCATCGGCCAAACCAACGCCGCCCGCGCCGTGGGCAGTGCGGTGGGCAGCAATCCGGTGGCGGTGCTGATTCCCTGCCACCGCGTGATTCGCGAAAGCGGCATTATCGGCGGCTACCGCTGGCAACGCGGCCGCAAAATGGCTTTGTTGGCCAAAGAATTGGCACCGGCACAGGCGGCAGAATGATGGCGGATTTATTCGGCTTCGCGCCGCAACCAAGCGATAATCTGCTGCCTTATGACGGCACGGTAAACGACTACGGCATCGTGTTCCCGTCTGCGCAAGCCGATGCATATCTGCGCACTTTGCTGGCCGAAATCGACTGGCGGCACGATGAAGCGGTGGTGTTCGGCCAACACCGCACCACCGCGCGCCAAGTGGCGTGGTATGGCGAACGCGCGTTTGCCTACACTTATTCCGGCATCCGCCGCACCGCACTTTTATGGCAGCCGCTGCTGCTCGACATCAAACAAATGGTAGAAACCCAGCTTGCCGCCGTCAGCCCCGCGCAGTTCAATTCCTGCCTGCTCAACCTTTATGCAGACGGCACACAAGGCATGGCGTGGCACAGCGACGACGAAAAAGAGCTGGCACCGGGCAGCGCCATCGCCTCGCTGAGCTTCGGCGCCACCCGCAAATTCGCCTTCAAACACAAACGCACGCAGGAAAAACGCGAAATGCTGCTGCAACACGGCCAGCTGATTGTGATGCGCGGCAACACCCAGCGCCATTGGCTGCACGCAGTGATGAAAAGCACCAAAGTGCACGAGCCGAGGGTGAGTTTGACGTTTCGGGTGATGGGGGAGTGAGCAATAAGGAAATGGCGGGGTTTCTGCTGCAACTTTACGACAGCCGCCATGTGCTCGGCATTGTGGATGCGGAAACATTGGCGTTTGCTTTGAAAGCGCTGTTTGCCTATTCGGGCAATACGGCCAATAATCAGAAAGTTACCCAGTAAGCAAACAGGCCGTCTGAAAGCGCAGCTAAACCAAGCAACGCATTTTCAGACGGCCTGTTTGATTTTCAAAGCCTTGAAAACACAAACCCTCAATTATTTCAATTGCATATCCATTCAGCCATGCTTCAGCACCGCCGTTTTATTCATATGAAATTTTACTACACCTTTTCATGCCGGCTCGCACAAAAGTGTGGTATTTTTTCCTCGCACTTGAAATAAAGCAATATCAGCAATTTACATACAATGATGTATTTTTTCACGCAAAAGCCGTCTGAACGTTTGCGGCACCCACAGCAAACCATTAAAATACAACACTTTGAAGAACGCCCGATTCCGCCCGATGACTACCCCTTTTATCGAATTAAAAGATGTGGCTTTTGCCTATGGCGAGCGCCCGATTCTGAGCAATGTGAATTTTCAGATTGCCCAGGGTAATTTTGCGGCCATTATGGGCGGCTCGGGCAGCGGCAAAACCACGCTGATGCGCCTGATTACCGGCCAGCTGCGGGCGCAGCAGGGGCAGGTGTTGGTAGAGGGTAAAGATGTGGCCGCATTTAGCGCGGCCGAATTATACGAACACCGCCGCCGCATGGGCGTGCTGTTTCAGCATGGCGCGCTGTTTACCGATTTGTCGGTGTTTGACAACGTGGCTTTTCCGATGCGCGAATTAACCCGGCTGCCCGAAGCAGTGATTCGCGATTTGGTGATTTTGAAATTAAATGCCGTCGGCCTGCGCGGCGTGGAAAAGCTGATGCCGTCTGAATTATCCGGCGGTATGGCGCGGCGGGTGGCGTTGGCGCGCACCATCGCGCTCGACCCGGAAATCATGCTTTACGACGAGCCTTTTACCGGCCTCGACCCGATTTCGCTGGGCGTGATTGCCCATTTAATCAGCCGCATCAATAATGCGTTGCGCTCCACCAGCGTGATGGTGAGCCACGACATCGAGCAATCGCTGGCTATTGTGAACCAAGTGATTTTTCTGGCACACGGCGAGGTGGTGTTTTCCGGCAGCCCTGAAGAGATGCGCCAGCTCGATTCGCCCTGGGTGCACCAGTTTGTGCACGGCGAGCCCAACGGGCCAGTGGCTTTCCGTTATCCGGCCGCCACCACTTTGCAGCAAGACTTGCTGGGCTGAATGTTTCAGACGGCCTCTTGATCAAATTAAGGCCGTCTGAAAAAGCAAACCATTGATTATTGAACACATGAACTTTATCCGAACCATAGGGGCGAAAACCCTCGATTTTATCCGCGCGCTCGGCAGCGTCTGCCTTTTTTTGGGGCAGATTCTGGCGCAGTCGGGCACGGCGCTCACGCGCGGCCGCCTCACCCTGCGGCAAGTGTATTTTGCCGGCGTGCTCTCTATGCTGATTGTGGCCGTGTCCGGCCTGTTTGTGGGCATGGTGCTGGGTTTGCAGGGCTACACGCAATTGGCGAAATTTCAATCGGCCGATGTGTTGGGCTATATGGTGGCGGCCAGCCTGTTGCGCGAATTGGGGCCGGTGTTGGCGGCGATTTTGTTTGCCAGCAGCGCCGGCGGTGCGATGACCAGCGAAATCGGCCTGATGAAAACCACCGAGCAGCTTGAGGCCATGAATGTGATGGCGGTGAATCCGGTGGCGCGCGTGGTGGTGCCGCGTTTTTGGGCAGGCGTGCTCTCCATGCCGCTTTTGGCCTCAATTTTCAATGTGGCCGGTGTGTATGGCGCTTATTTGATCGGCGTGCAATGGCTGGGGCTCGACAGCGGCATTTTTTGGTCGCAAATGCAGAGCAATATTTCGTTTGATTACGATGTGCTCAACGGCCTGATTAAATCTGCCGTGTTCGGCGTGGCGGTGACGCTGATTGCCGTGCACCAGGGTTTTCACTGCGTGCCCACATCCGAGGGCATTTTGCGCGCCAGCACCCGCACCGTGGTGTCGAGCGCACTCACCGTGCTGGCATTGGATTTTATTTTAACCGCATTGATGTTTACTGAGTGATACGATGAAAAAAAGTGTTTTGGAATTTTGGGTAGGTTTGTTTGTGCTGCTGGGCGTGGTGGCCATCGGCTTTTTGTCGTTCCGCGTGGCCGGCGGCAATGCGCTGGCCGGCAGCTCGGGCAAAACCTACACCGTGTATGCCGAATTCACCGATATCGGCAGCCTGAAAACCAAAGCGCCGGTGAAAGCCGCCGGCGTGCTCGTGGGGCGTGTAGACAGCATCGCGCTCGACCCGCAAACCTATCAGGCCAAAGTGAGCATCAATTTAGACAGCGCTTATGAATTCAGCAGCGACGTGAGCGCGCAAATTCTCACCTCCGGCCTTTTGGGCGAGCAATACATCGGCCTCACCCAAGGCGGCGATGAAGAGCATTTGGCCGCCGGCGACACCATCAGCATCACCAGCTCGGCCATGGTGCTGGAAAACTTAATCGGCAGGCTGATGACCAGCTTTACCGAAGGCAGCGCCAAGCCCGCTGAAGAAGGCGGCAGCGGCGAACCCAACACACACTGAATCTGAAAAATAAAGGAACCCACATGAAAAAATCAGCCTTATTGAGCGCCCTAAGCATCGGCGTGTTGAGCATCAGCATGGCTTTTGCCACGCCCGCCCAAGCCGTGAGCCAAGTGCGCAGCAACGCCACCGAAGTATTGAACATTCTGCAAAAAGCCAACGGCAGCAACGATGCCGCCGTGCGCCGTCAAGCCGAAACTTATGCCATGCCTTATTTCGATTTCCAGCGCATGACCGCGCTGGCCGTGGGCAATCCGTGGCGCCAAGCCACCGATGCGCAAAAGCAGGCGCTCACCAAAGAATTCCAAACCCTGCTGATCCGCACTTATTCGGGCACCATGCTGAAATTTAAAAATGCCAACGTGGTGGTGAAAGACAACCCCGTTGTCAACCGCGACGGCAAAGAAGTGGTGGTGCGTGTGGAAGTGAAGCCCGCCGGCCAAAACGCCCAGCCGGCCAATATGGATTTCACCACTTATCAGAGCGGCAACCGCTACCGCGTGTATAATGTGGCCGTGGAAGGCGCCAGCCTGGTGACCGTGTATCGCAATCAGTTTGGCGAAACCATCAAAAGCAAAGGCATTGACGGTTTAATTGCCGAATTGAAAGCCAAAAACGGCAGCAAATAAACATGAACACCGAAATCCGCGAGCAGGTGCTGCATTTGGGCGGCGACATCACCGTGAAAACCGTGAGCAGCGCCGCTTATGAGCGTTTTGAGCAGCAATGCCGTCTGAAAGAAGTGCACACGCTCGACTTAACCGGCGTGGCGCAGGCCGATTCCGCCTGCCTCTCGCTGCTGCTGAGCGCCTTGCGCCTCAAGCAGGGCGCCATCACCTTGCGCCACATTCCCGCCTCGGTGCTGGCATTGGCCGAGCTTTACGAAATCGACACACAGATTGCCCGACATGAATAAACGCACCGCCGCCATCGTGGCGCTGGCTTTGGCCGCCAGCACAAGCGCCTGGGCAGAAAGCAACCCGGCCGACCCTTACGAAGGCTACAACCGCTTTATGTTTAAGGTAAACGACACCGCCGACCGCTACGTGCTCACGCCCGTGGTGCGCGGCTACCGTGCCGTGACACCCAGCCCGGTACGCACCGGCGTGAGCAATTTCTACAACAATCTGCGCGATGTGGTCAGCTTCGGCAGCAATATTTTGCGTCTCGACATCAAGCGCGCCAGCGAAGACTTGGTGCGTGTGGGCATCAACACCACCTTCGGCCTCGGCGGCCTGATCGACATCGCCGGCGCGGGCGAAATGCCCAACAATAAAAACACCTTGGGCGACACCTTTGCCTCATGGGGCTGGAAAAACAGCAACTATTTTGTGTATCCGCTCACAGGCCCCTCAACCGTGCGCGACAGCGTCGGCACCACCATCGTGGCCGCCTATCCGCTGGACAACACCATTTTTCACAGCACGGCCGTGCGCATCAGCAGCAAAGCCATCAATGCCGTCAACACGCGCGAGAGCCTGCTCGATCTTACCGACAGCCTCGATTCCGCCGCGATAGATAAATATGCCTATATGCGTGATGTCTATATGCGTTTGCGCACCCAGCAAGTGGGCGGCACTCTGCCGCACGGCGAAGATGACAATATCGACATCGACGACTTGGTCGGCAGCGGCGATGGTAATGAAGCCGCCTTGCCGCAGCTGGATGCCGCAAACGCCCCGGCTGCACCAAGCATCGCCCCTGCGGCCGCCGATTATGAGCCGATCGAAATGCAGCCGGCTGAAAAGCCTCAAGCCGGCTCACAGCCCATCAGCCTGGAAACCGCCCTCCCTAATGATGAAGGCATTATGCTAGGCCTGTGGCAGCCCGACAGCCGCCTGCAATATTGAGAAAACATAAGCGCAATCACAGCAGCCTGTTTTTATCTAGGCCGTCTGAAAAAGCAAGGCAACCCGCCTTGCTTTTTCACCTCTGCCGCATCAAACAGATGACTTGGCACCGTTTTGCCATTATGATGCATTCGTTAAGCATTGCATTGCCACAAGGAGCACGACCATGTATGAAATCAACCGCAGCGTATTTCTATTGATGCCGCTGGAGCCTTTTTGGCGCTGGCTGCAATCTTTGCCCGATGTGGATTTAAGCGACATCGAGCTTGAAGATTTGCAAGCTGATGCCAACGCCTATCTGGTCAACCCTTGCGACAGCGCCGATGAAGTGTGGGAAGAAATCGAAGCGCGCTTCGAAGATATTTTCGCTGCCGAATTGGCCGATTGGTGTGAGGACGAGCGCCAATGGCCCGATTTGCACCCCGATATTTTCAACGAATGGTTCGACATCCAGCTCTCCACCATCATCACCGATTTATCGGCCGAGCCTTTGGAGCGCGAAGCCTTTCAAGCCATCACCTTAAATTAAATCGATTTCAGACGGCCTATTTATGAACCCCACCACCATCCGCATCCGCGGCTACCATCTCGACGGCTACGGCCATGTTAACAATGCGCGCTATCTCGAATTTCTCGAAGAAGCCCGCTGGGCCTATTTCGAGCAACACCAACTCTTGCCGCTTTTGCAGGGCGACATGATTGTGGTGGCGCGCATCGACATCCGCTACCGCCGTCCCAGCACCGCCGGTGATGTGTTGCAGATAAACAGCCACATCCGTGATGTGCAGCCGCGCCAAGTGCTGCTCACACAAAACATCGTGCTGGCCGGCAGCGATAAAAGCGTGGTAGAAGCCGAGCTCACCTTAGTGCCGGTGAGCGGCCAAACCGGCCGCGCCACCGATTTGAACGAAGCCTTGTTTAACCATCTTGTTTCCCTAGCCGAACCGATTGCATGAAAAAAACCGTGATATTGGCCGCCACACTGATTGTGGCGGCGCTGCTTGCCGTGGTGTTGTGGCCGAAAAACCAGCCCGCGCCCGCATTTGCCCTGCCCGACCTCAACGGCCGCACCGTGTCCAACGCCGATTTGCAGGGCAAAGTCACCCTGATTAATTTTTGGTATCCCTCCTGCCCCGGCTGCGTGAGCGAAATGCCCAAGCTTGTGCAAACCGCCAAAGATTATGCCGGCAAAGATTTTCAGATTCTCGCCATCTCCGAGCCTTACGACCCGCTCGAGAGCGTGAAAAATTATGCCGCCAGCCGCGGGCTGCCTTTTGCCGTGATGTATGACGCCGACGGCAGCGTGGGCAAAGCTTTCGGCACCAAAGTGTATCCCACCTCGTTTTTCATCAACAAAAAAGGCGAGATTCTGAAAACCTTTGTCGGCGAGCCAGACTTTGCCGCCCTATATCGAGAAATCGATAAAGAGCTGGAAAAATAATCAGCAACGCCCGCCGGTTTGAATATCGGGCGCATGAGATTGATTCCGCAGCATCTGCTTTTGAGGCCGTCTGAAACTTTTCAGACGGCCTCTCGCATAACTTCACTGGCGAAACGCAGATATGCATAACCGAGCGCCGCCATTGCATGCATGCATTTGAATGCTCCGCCACAACAGCGAGATACGCACGCCGCGTCTTTGGCGGCACAATCATACTCATTTAAAAGGCACATTCCGTCACAATCAAAAAGGCCGTCTGAAAGAAAATTTTCAGACGGCCTGCTTTATTTCTGCACAACGACTTATCTTGCTTTATGATAATAAGTCGAATAAATGCACTATTTTTTAACGCAACCCCAATCATGCAAAAGCGCACTTATTTCGCCAGCATATTGTTGACAATCTGATTAAAACAAGCCTATTCTCCAATCATAAAAACAACCTTCGATCAGGAGCACGCATGACGCCGCTACCCTCAACATTTTACGATGAATTGCTGCTGCCCGACGGCCGGGCGCGCCCGGGCTGCGAGCCGGTGGCGGCTTGGCTGGCGGCCACGGATGCGGCCGATATCGAATCGCTCAACCAACAGGCCTTGGCGATGTTTTACCGCAAAGGCGTAACCTTCACGGTTTACAGCGAAGCGAGCAACACCGAGCGCGTGATTCCGTTCGACATCATTCCGCGCATCATTCCGGCCGATGAATGGCGCATTCTCGAGGCGGGCTGCGCGCAACGCATACGCGCGCTCAATATGTTTATCCACGACATTTATCACGAGCAACACATCATCAAAGCCGGCATCGTGCCGGCGGCACAAGTGTTGGTGAATGGCTGCTATCAACCCTGGATGCACAACATCAACCTGCCCGCGCCGATTTATGCCCACATCAGCGGCATTGATCTGATCCGCCACGGCGACGGCCACTATTATGTGTTGGAAGACAATCTGCGCACCCCCTCGGGCGTGTCCTACATGCTGGAAGGGCGCAACATCAGCGAATCGCTGCTGCCCGAAGTGTTTGCCCGCCAGCAGGTGCGGCCGGTGAGCAGCTATCCGCAGCAGCTCTACGACACATTGGCCGCCTGCTGCGGCCGCGACAGCCCGAATATCGTGGTGCTCACGCCCGGCCGCTACAACAGCGCCTATTACGAGCACACTTTTTTAGCCCGGGCGATGAATGTGCCTTTGGTGCACGGCTATGATTTGTTTGTGGAAGACAACATCGTTTACACCAAAACCGTGGCCGGCCGCCGCCGTGTGGACGTGATCTACCGCCGCCTCGACGACCCGTTTCTCGACCCCTTGGCCATGCGCCCAGATTCCATTTTGGGTGTGCCCGGGCTAATGGCGGCTTATCGCGCCGGCCATGTGCTGATTTGCAATGCCCCGGGCACCGGCGTGGCCGATGATAAGTCGGTGTACCCCTTTGTGGGCGACATGATCCGCTTTTATTTGAGCGAAGAGCCGATTTTGCACAACGTGCCCACTTGGCAATGCCGCAAAAGCGATGATTTGAAATATGTGCTGGCGCATCTGGATGAATTGGTGGTGAAAGAAACCCAAGGCTCGGGCGGCTACGGCATGCTGGTGGGGCCCAAAGCCGGCCAAGCCGAAATCGAAGCCTACCGCGCCCGCATTCTCGCCCATCCCGAAGGCTTTATCGCCCAGCCCACGCTGGCCTTGTCTACCTGCCCCACTTGCGTGGAAGAAGGCATTGCACCGCGCCACATCGATTTGCGCCCCTTTGTGCTCACTGCGCCCGATAAAGTGCGCATTGTGCCCGGCGGCCTCACCCGCGTGGCTTTGCGCAAAGGCTCGCTGGTGGTCAATTCATCCCAAGGCGGCGGCGTGAAAGACACTTGGGTGCTTGAAACAGGAGACGCCTCATGAATATTTTATTGATGTCTACCGCCTATAACCTCTATTGGCTCGGCCGCTACATGCGCCGCACACAAGAGCTGCCGGCGCGCGTGCTCGAATGCGGCAGCCAGCAGCGCAGCGAGCTTTTGCGCTATTTGGGCTGGCCGCTCGAACCCGGCGGCGACAAGCTCGAGCACCTCAAGCGCTACCTCAACGAAACCGCCATGCCGCAGCTTTTCGAATCGATTAACGACAATGTGCAGGCCGTGCGCGGCGTGATCGACGGCGATGCGGCCGAGCTGTTTAACCAAGTGAAGCGCCTCAATCAGGCCGACAGCCGCCGCGCCGCCCGCTTCCAGCTGCACGCCTGCAGCGCGGCCATGTTGCAGCAAAGCGGTGATGTTACCCGCTTTTGGCAGCTGGGCGATTATGTGGAAATGCTCGACACACGCATCCGCTTAGGCAGCGCCCAGAGCCGCCACTACCGCTATTTGGCCGATGTGGTGACCAGCCTGCCCGCCAACACCGGCTGGGATCGCATCAAACAGCAATCGCAAGCCTTGGTTTACACCACCGACAAACGCCAGTTTTACGGCTGGCACGAGCGGCTCACCCAATTATTTGAGGAGGGCGTATGAGAATCCACATCAACCACACCACCCGCTACAGCTACAACGAATCGGTCAAACACAGCATCCAATGCCTGCGCCTCACCCCGCAAACGCTGGCACACCAACGCGTGCTTTCCTGGCGCATGACCTTGCCGCGCTTGAGCAGCGAAGTGTATGACGGCTTTGGCAACTACTGCACCATCCTCAACCTCGCAGGGCCGGTACAGTCGCTCGAAATCCAGGCGCAAGGCACGGTGGAAATCGGCGGCAGCGCCGAGCATATTCTCGATAAGCGCATTCATCCGCTGGTGTTTCTCAACAGCACAGCGCTCACCGGCTGCAACGAAGCCATGCGCGATTTTGCCGAAATCCAAACCGGCGGCGAGCCCGACCGGCAAGGCCTGATGCGGCTGAGCCGCGCCGTGCTCGACCACATGACTTATATTCCCGGCACCACCCATGTGGCCACCGCCGCCGCCGAAGCTTTTGCGCTGGGCAGCGGCGTGTGCCAGGATCATGCCCATGTCTTTTTAGCCTGCGTGCGCGCCTTGGGCGTGCCTGCCCGCTATGTGTCGGGCTATCTGCTCAGCGACGACGATGCCCACTTGGCCAGCCACGCCTGGGCAGAAGCCTGCCTCGACGGAAAATGGTATGTGTTCGACACCACCAACCAGCTTTTCCAGCCCAGCCACCATGTGCAGCTGGCCGTGGGGCTGGACTATAACGACGCCGCCCCCGTGCGCGGCATGCGCCAAGGCGGCGGCACCGAGCAAATGTCGTTTTCGGTGCAGGTGCAGCAGGCGCAATAATGCCCGTTCAAAAAATAAGCTCACCCAGCGGGGCAACGCAGCAAGCTTATTTGGGACGCTTATCAAGCGTTCAGACGGCCTTTTGCTGCACCCAAGATTGTGTTATATTTCAGCGCTTTACATTTACACCGCCCAAGCCGGGGAACACACATGACTTACTGCGCCGCCCTCAATCTGAAAGAAGGCATGGTTTTTGCCTCCGACACCCGCACCAACGCCGGCGTGGACCACATTTCCACATTTAAAAAAATGTATACCTTCGGCGTGGACGGCGAGCGCAGCATCATCATGCTCACCGCCGGCAACCTCGCCACCTCGCAAGCCGTGGTCAATCTTTTGCGCAGCGGCATCGCGCAGGGCAGCGCACCCAACCTGCTCAACCTGCCCAGCCTGTTCGACTGCGCCATGCTGGTGGGCGAGCAGGCCAGCAGCGTGGCCAAAACCAGCCAGCACCGCGCCCACATGCAAGAGGGCTTCGGCAGCAATTTTCTGCTCGGCGGCCAAATCAACGGGCAGCCGCAAGAGCTCTACCAAATCTACCAAGAAGGCAACTGCATCAGCGCCACGGAAGACACCCCGTTTTTCCAAATCGGCGAGAGCAAATACGGCAAGCCCATACTCGACCGCTCCATCAACCACGAGAGCAGCCTCGAAGACGCCGTGCGCGCCTTATTGGTGTCGTTTGACTCCACCATACGCTCCAACCTATCCGTGGGCTTTCCCATCGACTTAATGGTGTATCGGCGCAACAGCTGCACCCTGCCCGCCGGCATCCGTGTGGACGACAGCGACCCCTATCTGCACAACATCCGCGCCCAATGGTCGGAAGGGCTCAAAGCCATTTTGCAGCAATTCGACGTGCCGCCCGATTATTACTTCAAATAAAACACAGGCCGTCTGAAAGCTTTCAGACGGCCTTTAAAACATCATGCCAAAAAATACGATTTATAAAATTTAAAATACGATAAAATAAAATAATCGTAGTTTTACGCAATAAAATACCAACACAAAGCCAGCTCGGCTTGCAAAAAAAAGCAAAAGCGCGTAAGCTTGCTGCATTATTCAAACCTTAAGTAAGCATAATGAACGCACACAAAACCGACGACGTTAAAATCAGAGAAGTCAAAGAGCTGCTGCCCCCGATTGCCCATCTTTATGAATTGCCCATCAGCGACACCGCCGCCGATTTGGTGCACCAAACCCGCCAAGAAATCGCCGATTTGGTGCACGGCCGCGACAAGCGCCTGCTGCTGATTATCGGCCCCTGCTCCATCCACGACCCCGAAGCCGCGCTCGAATACGCCCGCAAGCTTCTGCCTCTGCGCAAAAAATACGAAAAAGAGCTGCTGATTGTGATGCGCGTGTATTTCGAAAAACCGCGCACCACCGTGGGCTGGAAAGGCCTCATCAACGACCCGCACCTCGACGGCACCTTCGACATCAACTTCGGCCTGCGCCAGGCGCGCCGGCTGCTGCTCGCCCTCAACGACATGGGCATGCCCGCCTCCACCGAATTTCTCGACATGATCACGCCGCAATATTATGCCGACCTGATTGCCTGGGGCGCCATCGGCGCGCGCACCACCGAAAGCCAGGTGCACCGCGAGCTGGCCAGCGGCCTTTCCTGCCCCGTGGGCTTTAAAAACGGCACCGACGGCAACCTCAAAATCGCCATCGATGCCATCGGCGCCGCCAGCCACCCGCACCACTTTTTATCGGTAACCAAAGCCGGCCATTCCGCCATTGTGCACACCGCCGGCAATGCCGACTGCCATGTGATTCTGCGCGGCGGCAAAGAGCCCAACTACGACAGCGGCCATGTAAAAGCCGCCGCCGAAGAGCTCACCAAAGCCGGCGTCACGCCCAAGCTGATGGTGGATTGCAGCCACGCCAACAGCCGCAAAGACTACACCCGCCAAATGGAAGTGGCTCAAGATGTGGCGCAGCAATTGCGCGCCGGTGAAAACAACATCATGGGCTTGATGGTGGAAAGCCACCTCGTGGCCGGCCGCCAAGACAAACCCGAAGTCTACGGCCAAAGCATCACCGATGCCTGCATCGGCTGGGATGCCACCGAAGAAATGCTCGCACTTTTAGCCGAAGCCAACCGCAGCCGCGTATAAGCTTTTGCATCACACCAAAGGCCGTCTGAAAATGATTTTCAGACGGCCTTTGGTTGTATAGTGAAATGAATGAAAAACTTATACAAAAATAAGAAATCTAGCATCATGTGTAGGGTGTGTGGCGCAGCCACGCACGCGGTTTAAACGGCTTCTGCATATGGCTTGCTACATGCGCCTGTATAAGTTTTTCTTTCATTCCACTATATTATTTTTCAGGTTGGGTATAAGTTGATTAAAGCCTTGCAGGCCGTCTGAAACTTGGATATTCAGACGGCCTGCTTGGTTTTGAGGTGTGTGGCAGGGTTCATGCGTATGATTACGCTGCGCTAATCGCACCTACTGCACTGATGCGCTTGATCAGCCGCCAAACAAGCGCATAAAGCCTTGCACGATGCCCAACACCAGCGCCAGAAAAGGCTGCATGATTTTGCTCAGCAGGCCGGTAAACAAAAGCGCAATCAGAATCCACATGCCGTAAGGCTCGATTTTGCGAAACTGAAACGAGGCCTTGGCCGACAAAAACGTGTCCACAAAGCGGCCGCCGTCGAGCGGCAGAATCGGCAGCATATTGAGCACAAACAGCACCGCATTAATCATCACGCCGAAATAAGCCATTTGCTGCATCGGATTTTGAAAGTTTTCCGGCACCAGCGGCGAGAGCATCATCAACACCGCCCAGCCGAACATCATCACAAAATTCGATGCCGGCCCGGCAATCGCCACCATGCGCATGCCGATGCGGGTGTCGCGGAAATTGCGGCTCACCACCGGCACGGGCTTGGCCCAGCCAAACATAAAGCCGGTGGTGAAAAACATCACCGCCGGCACCACAATGGTGCCGATGGGGTCGATGTGCGCCAAGGGGTTGAGCGTGAGCCGCCCGAGCTGCTCGGCGGTGTGGTCGCCGTAATGGCGCGCCGCATAACCGTGCGCTGCTTCGTGCACGGTAATCGCCAGCAGCACCGGCAGCACCGCCAATAAAAATATGCCTAAATTGAAATTGCCCATTGAGATTTCCTTGTGGTGATGATGTGTTCAGACGGCCTGTTTGATTGGAAAGGCCGTCTGAAAGATTTTCAAAAATAAAGCCGCTTCACAAACCAAACAGCGTCTTATCGCCCTTGCCTTCGCGCACCAATTCCACGCCGTCGGTCATGTCGATTACGGTAGTGGGATCAGTGCCGCACCAGCCGCCGTCGATAATCACATCCACCGCGTGTTCGAGGCGGTCGCGGATTTCATAGGGGTCGGTGAGCGGCTCGCTGTCTTCGGGCAGCATCAGTGTGCAGCTGAGCATGGGCTCGCCCAATTCTTGCAGCAGCGCCAGCGCGATTTTATTGTCGGGCACGCGCAGGCCGATGGTTTTGCGCTTGGGATGCAGCGTGCGGTTGGGCACTTCTTTGGTGGCCTGCATGATAAAGGTATAGCTGCCCGGTGTGGCGGCTTTGAGCATGCGGTATTGGCTGTTGTCCACTTTGGCATAAGTGCCCAGCTCGCTCAAGTCGGCGCACATCAGCGTGAGGTGGTGCTTGAGGTCGATTTTGCGAATCTGCAAAATCTTTTCCATTGCGGTTTTATCACCCAATTGGCAGCCGAGTGCATAACAGGAATCGGTGGGGTAAACGGCAATGCCGCCTTTGCGGATAATGTCTGCCGCCTGCTTCACCAGCCGCTCTTGCGGGCTGTCGGGGTGGATAGCGAAAAATTGTGCCATGATGGTGTTCCTTTATTTGTTATTTTTTTTTCAGACGGCCTTGATGAGGCCGTCTGAAAGGTTTATTGGCAGATATTCAAGTATTAGGGCGATTTCAACGTTTAGGCCGTCTGAAAGCTTGCCCACACCGGCTTGCAATCGGGCGGCAACTCGGGGCACGCGCCCAATGTGCCGCCGCTGTAATCGCCCAAGCGGTGGAAATCGCTGCCGCAGCCGGCCATCAGATCGAAGCGTTCGGCCAAAAGGGCATAATTCAGGCGGTCGTTTTTATCGCTGTTGCCGCTGTGCACTTCAATGCCGTCGCCGCCCAGAGCTTTAAATTCTTCAAACAGATTGCGCTTGGCGGTGGCGGAAAAACCGTAGCGCATCGGATGGGCAATCACCGCCAAGCCGCCTGCGCCTTTAATCGCCGCCACGCAATCTTCCAAGCTCGCCCATTCATGCGCCACGCTGGCGCTTTTGCCGTCGCCCAGATATTTGCTGAATGCCTGCGCTTTGTTGCGCACATGGCCGCTGTTGATTAAATAATCGGCAATGTGGGTGCGGCTCACCATTTCGGGGTTGGCCGCCAAGGCGAGCGCGCCTTCATAAGCGCCGACTATGCCTTTTTTTTCCAGCTTTTCGGCAATCGCAGCCAAGCGTTTCAGACGGCCTTGACGCACTTGGGCGAGCAGGCTTTGCAGCGCTTCGTTTGCGATATCGAAATCCAGCCCGACAATGTGCACGCTGCGGTGCCGCCACGTTACCGAAATTTCCACACCGTTGACAAAGCCCATGCCCAGCGCCGCCGCTTCGGCACGCGCTTCGGCCAGGCCGCCGGTGTGGTCGTGGTCGGTAAGTGCGAGCAGGGTGCAGCCGTTGGCGTGCGCCAACCGCACCACTTCGCGCGGGGGCAACATGCCGTCTGAAACGGTGGAATGGCAATGTAAATCAATCATGGCGAGCCTTAAATTTTTGCCAGCAAGGCCAGCAAAGTGTGAATCTCTTTATCGCCCAGCCGCACCAATGCGCTCTCGAGATTGGCGTTTAACGTGGCCAGCGCTTCGTGATACAGGGTGCGGCCGGATTCGGTGAGCACCACCAAGCTCATGCGGGCATCGCGCTCGTGCTTTTCTTTGGCCACCCAATGCAGTTTTTCCATCGGGCTGAGCAGCTTGGTGATCGCCGATGCGGTTAACGACACCGATTCGGCCAAATGAATCCGGCTGATGCGCTGCTCGGGCGCCTTGCTCAGCGTGTGCAAAATCATAAATTCCGACATGCCGATGCCGTGCGCACTTAGCGGGCGCTCAAGATTTTTCTGCAACAGCGCGCGCACTTCAAACAAACGCACCCATAAATCCAGCTTAATCGGATTGCTTGGTTCAAACATATTATTTCCTTCACTTTTACTTGAAAGGTGAAGTATATTTCCATTTAATATTAAGCACAAGCACTTTTTGTTTTGCCGTTTGCCGGTTTATTCGGCCTCTTCCTGCGCCTGCTGCTCGCGCCATGCTTTTTGCTGCGCATCGTATTCGGCTTTTTCGTTCCAATAGATGGTTTGAATGCAGGCGTCGCCGCAATCGCTGCCGCAGCATTCCCACGCTTCGGGGCGCACCGGCTCGGGCATTAAATCTTCAGGCTTCAGTTTCTGGGTCATGGCCGTTTTCCACTTCCAGCACCGCGCCGTTGAACTCAATCACTTCGCCGCCGCGGATTTTGGCGGTTTTGCGGGTTTCCACTGCGCCGTTGCGCAACACCTGCCCTTCGGCAATCAGCGCTTTGGCTTGGCCGCCGCTTTCAACCAGGCCTGCGAGCTTGAGCAAATCGCATAAGGCGATATAGTCGCTCTCTTCCAGATAAACGGTAGCGTGCATGGCAATACTTTCTTTTTTTCAGAGGCTTGTAAATGGGTATATTTTACGCGAAAACAAGCCGGCATGCGGCTTTGGGCGGATTTAAACGGCATTTTGGGTTACACTGCGCTTATCCGCCCCATGCCGTCTGAAAGGCTTTTCATGCGCCGCTTGCTGTTGTTGCTGGTTTGCCTGCTGTTTGCCCCGACCGCGTTTGCCGCCTGTGCGCCCGATAAAGCAGTGAAGCTGGGTGCGCTCGATTGGGAAAGCGGCCAATTCACCACCGCCGTGCTCAACACCTTGCTGCACGAGGGCTACGGCTGCGCCACCGAATCGGTGCCGGGCACCACGCCGGCACTGGAAACGGCGCTGGCGCAAAACGATATTCAGATTATCGCCGAGCAATGGGTGGGGCGCTCGCCGATTATGCAGCAAGCCGTGGCCGAGGGGCGCGCGGCGGTGATCGGCAACACGCTCAAAGGCGGCGCAGAGCAAGGCTGGTATGTGGCCGATTATGTGCAGGCCGCGCATCCCGATTTGAAAAGTGCGGCCGATCTGCCGCGCTTTGCCGGCTTGTTTACCGACCCCGAAGCGCCCGATAAAGCGCGTTTTCTCAATTGCCCCAGCGGCTGGACCTGCGAAACCTTCAACACCCGCCTGCTCGCCAACACCGGCCTGGCCGCTACCTTCAATAATGTGCACCCCGGCACCGGCGCGGCGCTGGATGCGGCCATTGCCTCAGCTTATGAGCAGCAAAAGCCGCTCTTGTTTTATTATTGGCAGCCCACCGGCCTGATGGCGAAATACCGCTTCGTGCCACTTGAATTCCCGCCTTACGATGAAGCCTGCTGGCAAAATCTGCTGCAAGCGGGCAACACTTCGGCCTGCGTGTCGGGCTTTCCGGCATCGCAATTGGCGGTAGCCGTGTCGGCACCGTTTCAAGCGGCTCACCCCGATTTGGTGGCGGTGATTGAAAAAATGCAGTTTGAGCCGCACACGCTCAACCGCATGATTCTGGAAATGACGGAAAACAAGCGCAGCGGCAGCGAGCAGGCGCGCCTTTTTTTGCAGCAGCATCCTGAAATTTGGGCGGATTGGGTGTCGGATGAAGCCCAAGGCCGTCTGAAAGCTTCGCTGGGCATGCCCGAAGCGAAAAGCAGCAGCCTGTTTGCTTCGTGGTCGATTGCCGGCGCGCTCAACCGCTCGCTGGCGCAAACCGTGCAAAACTACGGCAGCGATTTCCGCCTGCTGAGCCAATTCACCCTCAACACTTTGCTACTGCCGCTGGAGCGCGCACTACAAGCGCTGCCTGCTTGGCTGGTGTTGCTCTCGGTGGCCGCGCTCGCCTGGCATGCGGCGCGCAAGCTGTGGTTTGCCGCTTTGTGCGCATTCGGCTTCTACACCATCGGCGCGCTCGGCCTGTGGCCGGCTTTGATGCAGACGTTGGCACTTTTGGCCGCTTCGGCGCTCTTTATCATTATTATCGGCATTCCGTTGGGCATTTGGATGGCACGCAGCCCGCGCCTGCACAAGCTGCTCTCGCCGGTGCTCGATGTGATGCAGACCATGCCGAGCTTTGTGTATCTGATTCCGGTGTTGATGCTGTTTGGCATCGGCAAAGTGCCGGCGCTGTTTGCCACGGTGGTGTATGCCATTGCGCCTTTGGTGCGGCTCACCGCGCTGGGCATACGCCAAGTGAGCCCGCAAATGATAGAGGCGGCCGAATCATTCGGCAGCACACGTTGGCAGCTTTTGCGCTGGGTGCTGCTGCCGCAGGCCAAGCCCAGCATTATGGCGGGGCTGAATCAGGCGGTGATGATGTCGCTGGGCATGGTAGTGCTCGCCAGCATGATCGGTGCGCGCGGCTTGGGCGAATATGTGCTGCAAGCCATTCAAACGCTCAACATCGGCCAGGGTGTGGAAGCGGGCGCGGCGATTGTGATTTTGGCGATTATTATCGACCGCATCACTCAGGCCTACGGGCGGCGCAGCGGCAAGGCCGTCTGAAAACCAACCTTTTCAAACCAACTTTTTCTCTTCAGGCACAGGCCGTCTGAAACCACAACGGGAAATATTGATGACTTCCATCCGCTTCGAACACGTCAGCAAAATCTACGGCAAAGAAAAAGCCTGCCGCAAAGCGCTGGCCATGTTGCGCCAAGATGCGCCGAGTGAAGACATTTTTCAGGCCACCGGCTGCCAAGTGGGCCTGCGCCGCATCAGCCTCACCATTCCGGGCGGCGGCATTTTTTGCATCATGGGCTTATCGGGCTCGGGCAAATCCACACTGGTGCGCCACATCAACCGCTTAATCGAGCCCAGCTGCGGTGAAATTTGGGTGGGCGGCACCAACGTTACCGCCCTGAGCGAAACAGCGCTGCGCGATTTCCGCCAGCAAAAAGTGAGCATGGTGTTTCAGCATTTCGGCTTGCTGCCGCATTTAACCGTGCTGCAAAACGCCGAATACGCCTTGCGCGTGCGCGGCCTGCCGATGGCCGCACAACACGAGCAGGCACGCTATTGGCTCAACGAAGTGGGCTTGAGCGGCCATGAAGAAAGCTATCCCGATGCGCTCTCCGGCGGCATGCGCCAACGCGTCGGCCTCGCGCGCGCGCTGGCGGCCGACACCGATATTTTGCTGATGGACGAGCCTTTTTCCGCGCTCGATCCGCTGATTCGCGCCAAATTGCAAGAGCAGCTGCTCGATTTGCAGCAGCGGCTGGGTAAAACCATTGTGTTTATCACCCACGATGTGGGCGAAGCGCTCAAGTTGGGCAGCCAAATGGCGATACTCAACGCCGGCGCGCTGGTGCAAAGCGGCACGCCGCAGCAATTGCTCGAAGCACCGGCCGATGATTATGTGGCCGAATTTATGACCGTGCGTTAAACAAACGCCATTCAAATAAACGCCATCATGTTCATGCCAAATGCCGTCTGAAAACCTTTCAGACGGCATTTGTAAAACTTATAGCAGCCCGTAGGTGGTGCTGTCGAACGGCTTTTATTTGGTCAGGTTATTTTTTTGAATGGGTATCAGACGGCCTTTTATCCTACGCAAATCCGCTGCACTTTCCCACCGGATAAGCGCTCTGCCCATGCGGCATAAATCCGACAGGCCGTCTGAAAAACCGGCGTTTGCCGAGCGTGTGCATTGCCTTGCGCACCAAACAAATCTATAATATCGGCTTCCCGCTCTTAAGGGAGTAGCCATCCGCGTGTTTCAGGCGCGCGGAGCCATTGTCAACACACTTGCCGCTCTCGGCATGGCAACGGCATCTTTGCTCAAGCGAAGACAGGCAAGACTTAAGGCACGCAAGGCCGCCTCTGTGGGCAGCGCTTGGCGTGCTTTTTTGTTTGCCCACGGTTTTGAGTATCTTGCACATGGAAGCTTTTCTCTCGTCCACCCTCGCCGTGGCCATTGCCGAAATCGGCGACAAAACCCAATTGCTGGCGCTTTTTCTGGCCGCCCGCTTCAATCAAAAAAGCGCCATTATCGCGGGCATTTTTGTGTCTACCCTGCTCAATCATTTGCTCTCTGCCGTTATCGGTGTGTGGCTGGCGCAATTTGTGTCGCCCGAAATGATGAAGTGGATCGTCGGCATCAGCTTTATCGCCGTGGGCTTGTGGCTTTTGGTGCCCGATAAAGACGGCGCCACCAACAACCGCTGGCTGCAATACGGCGCATTCGGCGCCACGGTGGTGTTGTTTTTCCTGGCCGAAATCGGCGACAAAACCCAAATCGCCACCGTGCTGCTGGCCGCTAAATACCAATCCATGCTGTGGGTGGTGGCCGGCAGCACGCTGGGGCTGATGCTGGCCAATGTGCCGGTGGTGTATTTGGGGCATGCGCTGATGAAGAAAATTCCCGCCAAAGCCGTGCGCCTGGCTGCCTGCGCGCTGTTTTGCATTTTGGGTGCCGCCACCTTGCTCGGCAGCGGTATTGCCTTAAGCTGATTTTTCACACCCATTCAAAAAAGTAAAATGATTTTTTTGGATGGGCGTGAGGCCGTCTGAAAGCCGATATATGTTTGAAATCCTCTTGCGCCACCCCGATTTTGTGGCAATCAACAAGCCCGCCGGCCTCTGCGTGCACCAAGATGGCGCGGCAGAAAGCTTCACCGGCCGGCTAGCACAGCAGCTCGGCGTGGCGCGGGTGTGGCTGCTGCACCGGCTCGACAAGCCCACCGGCGGCGTGTTACTGCTGGCGCTCAACCCTGAAGCCGCCTCGGTGCTGGCGCAGCAGTTTGCCGCGCACAGCATGCACAAAACCTATCTGGCCCTCAGCAGCCAAAAGCCCGCCAAAAAGCAGGGCTGGGTGAAAGGCGACATGGCCAAAGCGCGGCGCGGCGCATGGAAGCTGCTGCGCACGCAGCAAAACCCGGCCCTCACCCGCTTTCACAGCCGCAGCATTGCCCCCGGCCTGCGCTTATTCGTGCTGCAACCCTTAAGCGGCAAAACCCACCAGCTGCGCGTGGCCATGAAAAGCCTGGGCAGCCCGATTTTGGGCGACACGCTCTATGGCGGCCAAGCGGCCGAGCGCCTGTTTCTGCATGCCTGGCGGCTGCAATTCGATTATGCCGGTGTATCGTTCTGCATTACTGCCGCGCCTGATGAAGCCTGGCCGCCGGGCGTTTCAGACGGCCTCGAATAACACCATATTCCGCCACATTGCCGATGCCCCCGCAATCCCTACCGTTTAACCCCGCCAACCCAACTTTACACGGCGCATGGCTATAATTAAGCCACTTTTCCCGCCCGCCCGCTTATGAAACCGATTTTCTATTACACCGCTGCCTTTTTTCTGACCGCCGCCCTGCCCGCACAAGCAGCCACCTATATCTGCCGAAGCGAGGGCAGAGCCGTGTTCACCACCGAAAAGCTTGGCCCGCACTGCACGCTTTCGCAAATGAACGGCATCAGCGACCAAGCCGCATCTGCCGCCGATGGCGAACCCATCACCCGTTTGTGGGAAAAAGAGCAATTCGGCGCTTATGACGACATTAAAATCCTGCCCACCCCCAAGCCCAGCGGCGTGACCAACACCGCCGATGCCGCCTCGCCCTCGATGCGCATCAAGCTGCGCAACGCCCCGAAAAACAGCAAAGCCCAGTCTGCCCGGCCGCGCACACCCGCACCGGTGATCGCCGCCCCACCCGCGCGGCCGCAGCTTTCGCGCAAACAGATTCTGCAAAACGAAATCCGCAACGAGCAAGCCGCCTTAGTGCGCGAGCAAGCCCAGCTCAACGTGGCCAAAAGCAAGGGCGACAAAGCCAAAGTCAGCCGCCTCGAGCAAGCCGTGCGCGACCGCCAAGCCAATATCCGCGCCATCCAGGGCGAAATGGGGCGCTGAACCCAACCCCGTTATGCGCGCGCCAAAGAGGCCGTCTGAAACGTTCAGACGGCCTCTTTGTTGTTGATGATTCAGCACTTTTCGTTATAAACAAACAAAAAAACAGTATTTAGCCGCGCTCGTCAAGCCTGCTATATTGGCTCATCTCATCAAGCAGAGGGCACGGAAAATGAACTTCAAATCACTGTGGCTGGCATTGCCGCTGGCATTGGCGCTTAGCGCCTGCGACCAAGGCAGCGCCGCATCGAAAAGCAGCAAAAGCGCAGAAAAAGTGTCGATATTGAATGTGTCTTACGACCCCACCCGCGAGCTTTATCAGGCTTATAATCCGATTTTCAAACAATATTGGAAAGCCAAAACCGGCCAAGACGTGGAAATCCAACAATCCAACGGCGGCTCGGGCAAGCAGGCGCTCACCGTGCAGCACGGGCTTAAAGCCGATGTGGTTACGCTGGCGCTGGCGGGCGACATCGACGCCATCAACGGCGGCAGCCAAACGCTGATTTCGCCCGACTGGCAGCAAGCGCTGCCCGACAACAGCACGCCCTACACCTCCACCATCGTGTTTCTCGTGCGCAAAGGCAACCCCAAAAACATCCGCGACTGGGGCGATTTGGTGAAAGGCGATGTGCAAATCATCACCCCCAACCCCAAAACCTCAGGCGGCGCGCGCTGGAATTTCCTCGCCGCCTGGGCCTGGGCCAAACACCAGCCCGGCGGCAGCGATGACAAGGCACGCGAATTTGTGCACGAGCTTTACCGGCGCGTGCCGATAATGGATGCCGGCGCGCGCGGCTCCACCATCTCATTCACCCAACGCGGGCTGGGCGATGTGCTTTTGGCTTGGGAAAACGAAGCTTATTTGGCGGTGAAAGAGGCCGGCGATCAATTTGAAATCGTCACCCCCTCGCTGTCGATTTTGTGCGAGCCGCCGGTGGCCGTGGTGGATAGCGTGGTGGATGCCAAAGGCACGCGCGAAGTGGCCACCGCCTATTTGCAGCAGCTCTACACCGACGAATCACAGCGCCTGATCGGCCAACATTTCTACCGCCCCGCCAACCCCGCGGTGTTGGCCGAATTCAAACACCAATTTGCCGACTTGAAACTGGTGTCGATCAACCAGGAATTCGGCGGCTGGGCGCAGGCACACAAGCAGTTTTTCGCCGACGGTGCCGAATTCGATCGGATATATAGCAAGCCGTAAAGCAATTGCCAATTATACCAATCCAAAAAAATAACCTAACTTCGTTGTCTCGCCTTGCCGTACTAGGGCGTCCTGACAATTACTTGTCATAAAGGCAGCCATAGCATAATACAAGCTAAAGCAACTACGCTTTCATAATGCCTTTTCAAACGATCGTAACGGGTGGCAACCGCACGAAAATGTTTCAATTTTTCAAAGGCATTCTCTACCAAATGCCTCGCTTTATACAAATACCAATCCATACACACATTCAGACGCTCCCTGTCTTTTTTATAAGGAATATTCGGCCTGATGCCCATATCGGCAAGCAACTGCCTGAAAGCGTCAGAGTCATAACCTTTGTCGGCAGTCAGCACTTCGGTTGAGGATAAATCTACGCTATCCAGCAATTCCGGTGCCGCAGTAATGTCATTAACCGTTCCCGATGTGACCTTGAAACCTACAGGGTTTCCACAGGCATCGACAGCCAAATGAATTTTAGTGCTATTGCCACCACGGCTGTGGCCGATAGCGGCTGCCTCTCCAACAGTTGCCGCTGCATGTTGGTGGACTTTGACATAGCTGCCGTCAATAAATACCCATTCCATATCGGGGAATTCGGTCAAGGCATTGAGTATGCTTTGAAAAATCCCTTTCTCCGACCATCTATGGAAGAGGCGCAACAGGGAATTGCCTTTACCGAAAAACGGCGGGATGTCTTCCCACGGTATGCCGGTTCTGATGCGGTAAAGTATGCCTTCTATTTTGAGGCGCAGATTTTTCTTGTGGTAAACGCCTAAATCGAGCAGAATGTTTAACAGCTTTGACCAGTATTCATCTTTGAGTAGTGTTCGAGGCATGGCAGATAAGTATGTTTTGTTTGGCGACAAAAATTTTAACTTATCTGCCTTTCTTTTATCTGATTATTTTTATGACAAGTAATTGTCAGGATGCCCTAGGGCGTCCTGACAATTACTTGTCATAAAGGCAGCCATAGCATAATACAAGCTAAAGCAACTACGCTTTCATAATGCCTTTTCAAACGATCGTAACGGGTGGCAACCGCACGAAAATGTTTCAATTTTTCAAAGGCATTCTCTACCAAATGCCTCGCTTTATACAAATACCAATCCATACACACATTCAGACGCTCCCTGTCTTTTTTATAAGGAATATTCGGCCTGATGCCCATATCGGCAAGCAACTGCCTGAAAGCGTCAGAGTCATAACCTTTGTCGGCAGTCAGCACTTCGGTTGAGGATAAATCTACGCTATCCAGCAATTCCGGTGCCGCAGTAATGTCATTAACCGTTCCCGATGTGACCTTGAAACCTACAGGGTTTCCACAGGCATCGACAGCCAAATGAATTTTAGTGCTATTGCCACCACGGCTGTGGCCGATAGCGGCTGCCTCTCCAACAGTTGCCGCTGCATGTTGGTGGACTTTGACATAGCTGCCGTCAATAAATACCCATTCCATATCGGGGAATTCGGTCAAGGCATTGAGTATGCTTTGAAAAATCCCTTTCTCCGACCATCTATGGAAGAGGCGCAACAGGGAATTGCCTTTACCGAAAAACGGCGGGATGTCTTCCCACGGTATGCCGGTTCTGATGCGGTAAAGTATGCCTTCTATTTTGAGGCGCAGATTTTTCTTGTGGTAAACGCCTAAATCGAGCAGAATGTTTAACAGCTTTGACCAGTATTCATCTTTGAGTAGTGTTCGAGGCATGGCAGATAAGTATGTTTTGTTTGGCGACAAAAATTTTAACTTATCTGCCTTTCTTTTATCTGATTATTTTTATGACAAGTAATTGTCAGGACGCCCTAGGGCGTCCTGACAATTACTTGTCATAAAGGCAGCCATAGCATAATACAAGCTAAAGCAACTACGCTTTCATAATGCCTTTTCAAACGATCGTAACGGGTGGCAACCGCACGAAAATGTTTCAATTTTTCAAAGGCATTCTCTACCAAATGCCTCGCTTTATACAAATACCAATCCATACACACATTCAGACGCTCCCTGTCTTTTTTATAAGGAATATTCGGCCTGATGCCCATATCGGCAAGCAACTGCCTGAAAGCGTCAGAGTCATAACCTTTGTCGGCAGTCAGCACTTCGGTTGAGGATAAATCTACGCTATCCAGCAATTCCGGTGCCGCAGTAATGTCATTAACCGTTCCCGATGTGACCTTGAAACCTACAGGGTTTCCACAGGCATCGACAGCCAAATGAATTTTAGTGCTATTGCCACCACGGCTGTGGCCGACAGCGGCTGCCTCTCCAACAGTTGCCGCTGCATGTTGGTGGACTTTGACATAGCTGCCGTCAATAAATACCCATTCCATATCGGGGAATTCGGTCAAGGCATTGAGTATGCTTTGAAAAATCCCTTTCTCCGACCATCTATGGAAGAGGCGCAACAGGGAATTGCCTTTACCGAAAAACGGCGGGATGTCTTCCCACGGTATGCCGGTTCTGATGCGGTAAAGTATGCCTTCTATTTTGAGGCGCAGATTTTTCTTGTGGTAAACGCCTAAATCGAGCAGAATGTTTAACAGCTTTGACCAGTATTCATCTTTGAGTAGTGTTCGAGGCATGGCAGATAAGTATGTTTTGCTTGGCGACAAAAATTTTAACTTATCTGCCTTTCTTTTATCTGATTATTTTTATGACAAGTAATTGTCAGGACGCCCTAGTTGTACTGTCTGCGGCTCGCCGCCTTGTTAGCTTACTTTTTTGAATTGGTATTATAAACAGGCCGTCTGAAAACTTTTCAGACGGCCTGTTTGCTATCAACCATTTCAAAGCTTTAAGCCGGATTCTGGCCGCCGAGCCGCGATTTCACTATACTGAATCCCTTCACCCCTTCGTTTAGGAGCCGCCATGTTTAAATTTCCCGCCCTCGCCGCCGCATGCCTGCTGGCCGCCTGCACCGCCGCCCCGGCCGCAACCGGCGCACCGCAAGCCGATATTGCCCAAGCCGACATGGCCGCACCCGCTTGGGCCGGCACCTACGCCGGCACTCTGCCCTGCGCCGATTGCGAAGGCATTCAAATCCGCCTCACGCTGCAACCCGATCTGCACTACACGCTTAGCCAAACCTATCTGCGCGCAGGCGGCAACCGCAGCGCCAGCGTGAACGGCCAATTTTATTGGACCGACGAAGGCCAAACCGTGCAGCTCGACAATTATGCCGATGCCCGCCAATTCCAAATCGGCCCGGGCTTTGCCCAAGCGTTTCGATTGGACGGCAGCCCCAGCGGCAACGATGCGCGCTATCGTCTGCAAAAAATCCATTGATATAAAATCATACGCAGGCCGTCTGAATACCCATTCAAAAAAGTAAGCTGACCAAGCGGTGAACCTGCGACAGTACAGCTAGAGTGAAATGCAAGAAAAAGTGACACAAAACTACATTTTGCAACGGCGTGGCTTGGGTTGATCAACCCAAGGTTTCAGACGGCCTGTGGATTTGTTGGGTTGACAACCCAACCTACCTGCCGTATCACTTTTTCTTGCATTCCACTATAGTACGGCAAGGCGAACCAACGAAGTCAGGTTATTTTTTGGATGGGTATGAATATCCTTTCAGACGGCCTTATCTTATATAATAGCGCTTTTGCCGCATCACCATCCAAAGACAAAATCATGAATGCCAAACCCATCATCATCGGCGTGGCCGGCGGCTCCGGCTCCGGCAAAACCACCGTGTCGCGCGCGCTTTACGAGCGCTTCAGCGGCCACCCCATCACCATCATCGAGCAGGATTATTACTACAACGACCAGGCCCACCTCAGCCCCGAAGTGCGGCGCGCGCAGAATTACGACCATCCCGATGCGTTTGACAATGCCCTGCTTTATCAGCAGCTCGGCCAGCTGCTCGAGCGCAAAGCCGTCGAGCTGCCTCAATACGACTACACCCGCGACACCCGCGCCGGCCACACCAAACACCAGCCGCCGGTAGACGTGATTATTCTCGAAGGCATACTCGCCCTTTATGACGAAAACATCCGCAGCCTGATGGACATCAAGCTTTTTGTCGACACCGACGCCGACCTGCGCTTTATCCGCCGCCTGCAACGCGACTGCCTCGAGCGCGGCCGCTCCATCGAATCGGTGGTGGGGCAATATATCGAGCAAGTGCGGCCGATGCACATCCAATTTGTGGAGCCGACCAAGCGCCACGCCAACATTATTATCCCGTTTGACGAGCGCAACGGCGTGGCCGTGGATATTCTGATTGCCAAAGTGGGCGCGATTTTGCAGCAGCGCATCGCGCAAACCCGCTAATCCGGCATACATTAACAAAAGGCCGTCTGAAACGTTTCAGACGGCCTCTGCTTTTATGCTACCAAACAGGCACACACCTTATACCAATTCTAAAAAATAACCTTACAAAATAAAAGCAGTTCGGCAACATCATCCGCGTAGGTCGGATTCTTGAATCCGACGTTTGGCCAACGACCAAAGCAATGTGCGTGCCTTGTTCTGCGAACAAGTGTCGGATTCGAGAATCCGACCTACGGGCTGCCTGTTTGTTTATTATTTTTTTGAATTGGTATTACAGATAAAATTTCTCAATCACATTCAAATCATCATCCAGCTTATACACCAGCGGCTGGCCGGTGGGGATTTCCAGCGCCATGATGTCGTCGTCGGAAATGCCTTCGATGTGTTTGGCCAGCGCGCGCAGGCTGTTGCCATGGGCGGCCACGAGCACGCGTTTACGCGCAATAATGGCCGGCGCGATTTGGTCTTCCCAAAAAGGCAGCACGCGCTCGAGGGTGACTTTCAGGTTTTCGCCGCAGGGCACCACATCTTTGGGCAGGTGCGCATAACGCGGGTCGTTTTGGGCGGAAAATTCATCATTGGGATCGAGCAGCGGCGGCAGGGTGTCGTAGCTGCGGCGCCAAATGTGCACTTGCTCATCGCCGTATTTTTCGGCGGTTTGCTTTTTATCCAAACCTTGCAGCTGGCCGTAGTGACGCTCGTTCAAACGCCAGCTTTTGATTTGCGGCACCCACAATTGATCGCTCTCTTCCAACACGATATTGCAGGTTTTGATGGCGCGGGTGAGCACGGAAGTGAAGGCGATATCGAAATGATAGCCTTTTTCTTTCAGCTTTTTGCCGGCCGCAGCGGCTTCGGCCAGGCCTTGCTCGCTCAATTTCACATCACGCCAGCCGGTAAACAGGTTTTTGGCGTTCCATTCGCTTTGGCCGTGGCGGATAAATACGAGTTCCATTCAATTGCTCCGAGGTGGTTTAGGTCAAAAAGCGTTATATCATAAATCGGCAGGCTTGTTTACCCGCTCATCGGCATCGGTTTGATGTGTGGCAAGAATTTCGTTGCAGCGCGCCTGATAGGTGAGCGCCCAATCGTGCAGGCTTTGAATGGCCGGCAGCAGGGTGCGGCCGAATTCGGTGAGCGAATATTCCACTTTGGGCGGCACGGTGCGGTAATCGTGGCGGTGAATCAGGCCGGCGGCTTCAAGCTCGCGCAATTGCAGCGTGAGCATGCGCCGGCTGGTGTCGGCCATCAGCCGCTGCAATTCGTTGAAACGGCGCGGCGTGTGCGACAAATGGTGGATAATCAGCATTTTCCATTTGCCGCCGATGATGTTGAGGGCGGTGTGAACGGGGCAATAGGCGGCGGTTTGCATCGATATGCCTTTGGAAAAAATGCTTTCACTTTCAGAAGAATGGGAAGCCGCAACGGTATGCGGCGAAGTGAACACAATAAATGAAATAAGGGCACACGGGCGAAACGGTAAGCCGGGTTCTGTCGTCGGACAGTCATTCCTCTAGGCGCACCATTGCTGATGCGCTCCAGCAACCTACCCGAACACTCGGCGAGCAGCGTCGTGGTGTTCTGTTTGGTCTTGCTCCGAATGGGGTTTGGCCTGCTGCGCCTTGTTGCCAAGTGCACGGTGCGCTCTTACCGCACCTTTTCACCCTTACCTGTGCTGCCGAAGCAGCCATCGGCGGTATGGCTTTCTGTTCCACTTTCCGTCGCGTTGCCGCGCCCGGCCGTTAGCCGGCATTCTGCTCTTTGGAGCCCGGACTTTCCTCCCCGCATGCCTTACGCGATGCGCGGCGACTGTCTGTTTTGCCCGTGTGCGGCGCGATTATAGCATGCGCCGCGGCTCACTGGGCAACGCCGGCGCTGCGCGCGGCGCTCCAAGCGGCATTGAGCCGCTCGCCGGCCGCTTGCAGGGCGGCATCGTTTTGCGCTTTGGCAGCGGTGGCGGTTTGCAGCTCGCCCTCATAGCGGGCCACATCGGCTTGTGCCTGCTGCGCACGGGCGCGCGCGGCGGTGAGGTTGCTTTGCAGGTTGGCAATTTCGCTGCCGGTGCTGTTTTGCGCACTCAAGGCTTGGCGGAAAGCGGCTTGCGCGCTCAATAATTCATCGGCGGGGTTGGCTTGCGCCAGGCCGGCGGCGGCAAACAGCATCAGGGCGGTGATTTTTTTCATGGGTCGGATTCCTTTTATGATACGGGGCAGGCCGTCTGAAACCGTTCAGACGGCCTGGAATTTACACTAAACCTAAAACGCAGATAATCAGGCCGCGCAGCGGCGTCCGATGATTTTTATTTTTAAATGGGCATTTATTTTTTACACACCACTTCAAATTGCTTTTCGGTGAGCGTGCCGCTCATCACCGACATCGGGCGCAGATTGGTGGCGGTGTAGCGCTCGTTCATCAGCACTTGGCCGCGCTCATCGATAAGCTGCAAGGCGGTGAGGCGGTAGGTTTTGTTGCGGCAGTGTATTTCCCACTCGCCCACGGCGGTTTTGTAGGCGGGCGTGTTGACAAAGCGCTCTTCACTAAGCTTCACCACGGTTTTTTTATCGCGAAACGTGGCCAATTCGCCGTTGCGCTTGATGCTGCTTTTGTCGATGGCCGCTTTGATGTTGCCGTTGCCAGTGGTGCCGATTTCCTGCCAGTTGCCGGCCACTTGGGTGCCGGTGCCGGCGCAGGCAGCCAGAAAAGCGGCCAGCGAGGCGGCCGCAGTATAGCGCAGGGCGCGGGAAATATTCATGGGTTTCCTTTCAGACGGCCTTTAAAACCGATAAAATAACAGCTTCCTATCATATAACGGATTTCGCTCCATGACCAACCCGCCCGCCGCCCGGCAGATTTTGCACGAAGTGTTCGGTTATCCCGAATTCCGCGGCCGGCAGGAGCGCATTGTCAACACGCTGGCCGGGGGTGAAAGCCTGCTGGTGCTGATGCCCACCGGCGGCGGCAAAAGCCTCTGCTATCAAATTCCCGCGTTGATGCGCGAAGGTGTGGCGGTGGTGGTGTCGCCGCTGATTGCCTTAATGAACGATCAAGTAGCCGGCCTGCATGCCGCCGGCGTGGCTGCGGCTTGTGTGCACAGCGGCACACATCCCGATGAAGTGCGCCAAATCGCCGAAGATATTGCCCGAGGCCGTCTGAAACTTTTATATGTGGCGCCCGAGCGGCTGGTAAACGAGCGCTTTTTGCGCTTTCTCGATCAAAACACCATCAGCCTGTTTGCCATTGATGAAGCGCATTGCGTGAGCCAATGGGGGCACGATTTCCGCCCCGAATACCAACAATTGGGGCTTTTGGCCGAGCGCTATCCCGATATTCCGCGCATCGCGCTCACCGCCACGGCCGACGCCGAAACCCGCGCCGACATCAAGCATTATCTCAAGCTGGAGCAAGCGCCCGAATTTATCGACAGCTTCGACCGCCCGAATATTTATTACCAAGTGATTGAAAAAAACAACGGCAAAAAGCAGCTGCTGGATTTTATTCAAAAGCAAATGACCGGCCAAAGCGGCATTGTGTATTGCTTGAGCCGCAAAAAAGTGGAAGATGTGGCTGCCTTTTTATGCGGACACGGCCTCGATGCCATTGCTTATCACGCCGGCTTAAGCATGGAAACGCGCGAAGCCAACCAACGCCGCTTCACCCGCGACGACGGCGTGATTGTGGTGGCCACGGTGGCTTTCGGCATGGGCATCGACAAGCCCGATGTGCGCTTTGTGGCGCATCTGGACATGCCGCAAAGCGTGGAGCATTTCTATCAGGAATCCGGCCGCGCCGGCCGCGACGGCTTGCCTGCCGCCAGCTGGCTCTGCTACGGGCTCAATGACTGGGTGATTTTGCGCGAACGCATTCAGCAAGGCGCCAGCGAAGAGATGCAGAAAAACATCGAATTGCAAAAGCTCGATGCCATGCTCGGCGTGTGCGAAACCGCCGACTGCCGCCGCGTGATGCTGTTGCAGCATTTCGGCGAAACGAGCGCGCCCTGCGGCCATTGCGACAACTGCCTGCACCCGCCCGTGCGCTTTGACGGCACCGTGTTGGTGCAAAAATTATTAAGCTGCGTGTATCGCGTCGGCCAGCGCTTTGCCGCGGGCTATGTGATTAACGTGTTGCGCGGCAAGGGTGACGATTGGATGGCGCGCAACGGCCACGATAAATTGTCCACTTTCGGCATCGGCGATGCGCTTGGCGACAAAGAATGGCGCGGCGTTATCCGCCAATGCATCGGCTTGGGGCTTTTGAATGTAAACGTCACGCTGCACCAATCACTTCAGCTCACCGAAGCGGCCAAAGCCGTATTGAAAGGCAGCCAAGCCGTGTGGCTGCGCCCGCTCAAGCGCGAAAAAGCCGCCACCCAAAAGCCGAAAGAAGAATGGCTGCGCACCGAGCGCGAAGAGCGGCTGTGGCAGGCTTTGCGCAGCTGGCGCATGGAAAAAGCCCGCGCCGAAGAAGTGCCCGCCTATGTGATTTGCGGCGACAAAACCCTGCGCGATGTGGTGGAAAAAATGCCGCAAACCCCCGCCGATCTGCACCACATCTACGGCTTGGGCGAAGCCAAAATCAATAAATTCGGCCAAGAAATATTGGCCGTCTGCCAAGGGGAGCGGCCGTCTGAAGCCGCGCCTGCCGGTGCAGAGCCGAGTAGCGAACGCGCACGCGGTTTAGAGGCCGCACTAAGCGCTTGGCGCGAACAGCAGGCACAAAGCGAAGGCACAACCACCGGCAAAATTTTCAGCGACGACAGCCTGCGCGATATGGTGGAAAACACCCCCGCCACCGAGCTCGATGTGCAAAGCATTTACGGCTTGGGCGACGTGCGCATTCAAAAATACGGTGCAGGCATTCTTGCCGTGTGCGCCCCGTTTTCAGACGGCCTCAGCCCTGCCGCCGAACAGCGCCGCCAACGAATGCGCGCCTTGTTGCAATGGTGCGGCCAAACCGCCGCTGCCGAAAATCTCGAAGATTACCAAGTGCTCAGCAAAATCACCTTGCGCGCCATTGCCGCCAAACAGCCGCAAACCTTAGCCGGTCTGCGCGACATCCACGGCATGGATGAGGAAAAAACCGCGAAATACGGAGAAGCGCTGTTGGCGGTATGCAGAGAGGCCGTCTGAAAACGGTTGGAAAATTCACAGCAAAACAGCAGTACGGGAAAATAATGGCAATCAAGTCACCTAAAATATGGACTTCTTTTGAAGACCAATTAACATTATTACAACAACGCGGAATGATTGTAGAAGATAGAGACAAGGCGTTGCATTATTTGTCTAAATTAGGCTATTACCGTTTGAGTGGCTATTTTTATCCCTTCCGTCAGTTTGACGGCAGCGGACGCCGTGCAGATTGTTTTGCCGAAGCAACCTATTTTAATGATGTGTTGGCACTGTATATGTTTGATAAAGCATTAAGGGTGCTGGCTATGGATGCTTTAGAGCGGATTGAAGTAGCCGTAAAAGTAGAGGTTGCCTATTTACTCGGCAAGCATCATGCCTTGGCACACGAAGATCCTACATTTTTCCAAAAAGATTCAGTCAATTTCCAACATGCGAAATGGTTGAGCAACTACCAAAAATTGCTGAATAGGGAAAAACAGAAAAACGATGTCAAATCGGAGCGGCAAAGCTCTTTTGTACAACACCATATGCACCATTATGACGGTGCGCTGCCTATTTGGGTCGGATGCGAAGTGTGGGATTTCGGAACATTGTCCAATTTATTTCGAGGTTTAGAATTTAAATACAGCGACCAAATTGCTAAAAAATACGGTATCCACTCAGGTAAAGCATTAAGCTCATTTCTTTATACGTTCAACACAGTACGCAATATTTCCGCACACCACGGCCGCTTATGGAATCGCGGTATTGTCGGCCGTGCCAGCTTGGCCGCCATTAAAGGCCCGCAGTGGAAACGGCTCAATAATGAGCAAGCGTTTACCGCTTTTTGTTTGATGCAATGGATGATGCAGAATATTTGCCCGAATTCGGAATGGAAAATCAGAGTGAAAAATACCATCAAAAAATTTCCCATTGTTCGAGGGGGTGCAGTCAATGAGGTCAATCTTCAGCGCTTCGGCATTCCTGATGGAATGGATCTGGAACGTTGGCAGCTGTGGAACAGGTGAATCAAGCTGAAAAAAGAAAGCCCCCAACTCTGTACTGCACCAGCCTTTGGCTTCTCAGAGAAGGGGGGGTTATTGATTTGATCATAGAATAAAGCAAGAAGCCTGTCAAGTTTGAAGCAAAACAAAGGCCGTCTGAAAAGGGTTTCAGACGGCCTTTGTTTCATTCCTCACGCGGCATTCGGCGGTGCCACGGCTTTCACATAATTGAGCGCGATAAACTGCTTGTCGGCATCCACTTCGGCCACGCTCACTTTCATTTGCGTGCGCGGCAGGGCATCAAACGGAATGCCGCCGGCGCGCGCCACCATGGGCAGGCCGTCGATGCGCACCAAATCGTCTTTCAAAAGCGTGGCGGTTAATTCTTTAATGCCTTGCTGCTGCAGGTAAACCAGGCTCCAATAGGCTTCCATTTGGCGCTGGAAATCGGCATAGGCCGAATAGGCGGTGTCGAAATCGCGCAGCGCGGCGAATAAATCGGCATCGTTTTTCTGATAAAGCCAGCGTAGCCTGTGTAGCCTGTGTGCCATAGGCACGCACGCGTTTTTCATTTAACCTGAGGCCGTTTGGGAGATTAATGTTTCAGACGGCCTTGGGCGTTTGTAATTAAAAAGCCAACGCAAGTTGGTTAAGACGCGTGCGTGCCTATGGCACACACCCTACACACAGGCTGCGCTGGCGACTCACTTTTTTTAAAATTTTATATCAGTCAACTGACCTTAATGCGCCTCTTCCCAATCATCCCCCACACCCACTTCCGCCAACAGCGGCACATCCATTTCCCCCGCTTGCTGCATAATCTCGGGCAGTTTCGCCCTCACCAAATCCAGCTCGCTATCCGGCACTTCCAGCACCAATTCATCGTGCACCTGCATAATCAGTTTGCTCTCAAGGCCGTCTGAAGCGAGCCAATGGCACACGTCTATCATGGCGCGTTTGATTAAATCGGAAGCGGTGCCCTGCATGGGGGCGTTGATGGCGGCGCGTTCGGCACCGGCGCGCTCGTTACCGTTTTTGCTGTGGATGCCGGGCAGATACAGGCGGCGGCCGAGCACGGTTTCGACGTAGCCTTGCGCGGCGGCGAGCTCTTTGGTGCGCTGCATGTAGTCGGCCACGCCGGGGTAGCGGGCGAAGTAGCGGTCGATAAAGCTTTTGGCGGAGAGGGCGTCGATGCCGAGCGATTTGGCGAGGCCGTATTGGCCCATGCCGTAAATGAGGCCGAAGTTGATGGTTTTGGCGTAGCGGCGCTGCTCGCTGCCCACGTTTTCGGGGGCGATGCCGAACACTTCGGCGGCGGTGCGGCGGTGCACGTCTTCGCCGTTTTGAAAGGCTTCGAGCAGGGTTTTGTCGCCGCTCAAGTGCGCCATGATGCGCAATTCGATTTGCGAATAGTCGGCCGACACGATTTTGCTGCCCTCGGGCGCAACAAAGGCGCGGCGCACGCGGCGGCCTTGTTCGGTGCGGATGGGGATGTTTTGCAGGTTGGGGTTGTTGCTGGCGAGCCGGCCGGTGATGGCCACGGCTTGGGCATAAGTGGTGTGCACGCGGCCGGTGGCGGGGTTGATCATTTCAGGTAGCTTGTCGGTGTAGGTGGATTTGAGCTTGGCGAGGCTGCGGTTTTGCAAAATGATGCTGGGCAAGGGGTAGTCGGGTGCGAGCTGCTCGAGCACGGCTTCGTTGGTGGACACGCCGCCGCTGGCGGTTTTTTTCAGGCCTTTGGTGGGAATGCCCATTTTGCCGAACAAAATTTCCTGCAATTGTTTGGGCGAATTGAGGTTGAAGGGTTGGCCGGCAATTTCGTAGGCCTGCTGTTCAAGCCGCACCAATTCGGTGCCCAATTCGTGGCTTTGGCGGGCAAGCTCGTTTTTGTCGATGAGCACGCCGTTGCGCTCCATGATAAACAGCACTTCGGCCACGGGCAGCTCGAGTTTTTCATACATTTCAAGCTGCTTGGCATCCATTTGCGCTTTCAGACGGCCTTCGATGCGCAAGGCGAAATCGGCGTCTTGCGCGGCATATTCGGTGGCTTGCTCAACGGCCACATCGGCAAACGAAATCTGCTTGGCGCCTTTGCCGCACAGGCTCTCATAGGTGACGGTGGGCAGGCCGAGCCAGCGTTCGGCCAATTCGTCCAAACCATGCCCCAAGTGGCTTTCCACAATATAGGAAGCGAGCATGGCATCGCCGGCAATGCCGTTTAATTTGATGCCGTAGTTGTACAACACATGTTCGTCGTATTTCAGATTTTGGCCGATTTTTTTCAGACGGCCTGATTCGAAATAAGGTTTCAGACGGCCTAATACATCGTGCAAATCCAATTGTTCGGGCGCGGCGGTGGGCGTGTGGCCGAGCGGAATATACACGGCAACGCCCGGCGCAAAGGCAATGCTGATGCCCACCAGCCGCGCCTGCATGGCGTCGAGACTGGTGGTTTCGGTGTCGAGGCCGATTGCTTCGGCCATATCGAGCCGCGCCAGCAATTCGGCAAAGGCGGCTTCGGTGGTGATGGCTTGATAATCGAGCGTTTGCGGGGCTTCAGGCAGCGTATTTTTTATTTCAAGCGGCCGCTCGGCTGCCAGCGCAGCTTGTTCGCCGATATCGAGCGTGGCAAACAAATCTTCGCCGTTGCCTTCGCTGATGCGGGTTTCGGCTTCTTTGAGCCAGGTGCGGAAATTCAGGCGCTTGAATTCCACCGCCAATTGGCTCCATTTTGGGCTTTGGCGGTGCAGGCTGTGCAGGCCTTCAGGCAATTCGCCGTGCAAATCGACATCGGTTTTGATGGTAACCAATTCATAAGAGAGCGGCAGGCGCGGCAGCGCGGCTTGCAGATTTTCACCCACTTTGCCTTTGATTTCATCGGCATGCGCCATCACGCCTTGCAGCGAGTCGTAACTTTCCAGCCATTTCACCGCCGTTTTGGGGCCGCATTTTTCCACGCCCGGCACGTTGTCGACTTTATCGCCCATCAGCGCCAGATAATCGATGATTTGGTCGGGGCGCACGCCGAATTTGTGTTTCACGCCTTCAATATCGAGCGTTTCATTTTTCATGGTGTTGACGAGGGTGATGCGTTCGCTCACCAATTGCGCCATGTCTTTATCGCCGGTGGAAATCACCACATTCCAGCCCGCTTCTTCACCGGCTTTGGCCAGCGTGCCAATCACATCATCGGCTTCCACATCGGGCACCACCAGCACCGGCCAGCCCATCAGCCGCACCAACTCGGGCAACATCTCGGCCTGCGGGCGCAAATCATCCGGCATGGGCGGGCGCGTGGCTTTGTAGTCAGGAAACATATCGTGGCGGAAATTTTTGCCTTTGGCATCAAACACGCAGCAGCAATGGTCGTGCTGGTTGTCTGCACGCAGGCGGCGCAGCATGTTCAATACGCCGTAAAGCGCGCCCGTGGGCGTGCCGTCGGGCGCGGTGAGCGGCGCCATGGCGTGATAAGCGCGGTAGAGATAAGATGAGCCGTCGACTAAAAGCAGGGTTTGGGAAGACATAATTCAAGGCCGTCTGAAAGATTCAAGATAGGCTGATTATAAAGGAAATAAGAAAGGCCGTCTGAAAGCTTCAGACGGCCTGATAAGGTGCACACCATCAAGGTTTACGGCTTTTCCACCGCCTCCAGCCCCAACCTTATCCAGCGCAAAGCCCGCTCGTGCCGCGCCTGCGTGGCTTCCCACAGCGTGTCTTGGTCGAGAATCGAATATTCGCCCTCGGCGGTGACGAGGTTTAAATCGCTGTCGTGATCGGCGAGCCATTGTTCGCTTTGATAATAAAGCTGCAAACCCTGCCACAGGGTTTCAGCGGCCTGCCATTGCTGCTGCGCGGCTTCCAGCTGGCGGCAAAGCGCTTGATATTGCTCATATTGCTGCTGCATTTCTTGCGGATGAAACAACATTTCCGACCTCCGGTAAAAAGTAAACAGCCCGATGATAATACAAAAGGCCGTCTGAAAACATAACGCTTTCAGACGGCCTGTGTCGTTAAATATAGTGGAATGCAGAATAAAGCGATACAAGGCAACAAGCCGCAGAGCATACAACAGTACGGCAAGGCGCAGCAACGCCGTAGCGCTTTTTTATGCATTTCACTATATCAATGCACCCAGCGCGAATGCAGTTTGCGGGTGGCAGCATCGAGCAGCCAGCCGAGCGCGCCGATGAGCACAATGGCGGCCATTAATTCGGAATAGGCAAGCCGGTCGCGGGTGTCGAGAATAAAATAGCCCAAGCCTTCGTTTACACCCAACATTTCACAGGGCACGAGCACAATCCACACCACACCGATGGCTAAGCGCAGGCCGGTGAGGATGTGGCCGAACACGGCCGGCAGCATGATTTTAAAAAGCATTTCGCGGCGGGTGGCGGCGAGCGAATGGCCGAGTTGCAGCCATTGGCGGTCGATGGCTTTCACGCCGGTGGCGGTGTTGAGCAGAATCGGCCACACGGCGGCAAAGGCGAGCAGAAAATAAATCGGCGCATCGCCTATGCCCAAAAGCATCACCACCACGGGCATCCACGAGAGCGGTGAAATCATGCGCAAAAATTGAAACGATGTGCCGGTGAGCTTTTCGGCCAGCGCCGATTGGCCGATCAGCAGCCCCAGCGGCACGCCGAAAGCCAGTGCCCACAGCAAGCCCACCGCCACGCGCTTGAGGCTGGCGATAATGTGGCCGGTGAGCTGGTTGTGAATCAGCAAATCCCACAGGCTCTGGAAAGTGGGCACAGGCGCGAGCATATTGGCCAGCGGCATGCGCTCTGCCAAGAGCTGGGTGCCGATTTGCCAGACAATCAGCAAAATCAGTAAGCCGGCGGCGCTGAGGGCGGGGGTTTTCAGGGAAGATGGCATAGGGGTTCCTTGATGTGTGCTGTTTTTTTATAAAGGCCGTCTGAAAGGGTTGGAAGAAGCTTCAGGCGGTTTGTTTTGTTTTTTGGGGTTCGAGGTAGGCAAACCGCAAGTTTGCTTAGCCACAACCGCCATCTCTTCACATCTCTACGCTACACCGCAATCATTTCTTCGCGCGTCCAGCCGTTTAAGCCGAATAATTGCTGGAATTGCCCGGCTTCAACCGCCTGCTTCACAAAGCGCGCATCCACCAAATCTTGCGCCACATGCTGCGGGCTTAATTCATCAAGAAAACGGTTCACACCGGCGATATGGGTTTCTTTGAGCATTTCCACCAGTTTTTCGGTGTAGGAAGGATAGGGATAAGGCTGAAAATCGATGCGGCGCTGGTGCCATTCGGGGTGGCGGATAATGCCGCTTTCGGTGTAGCGCGCCCAGGCTTCGGGCGCGGGGGCGAGCACGTTTTGCAGCACTTTGTCTTCATGCGGGGTGTATTTGTGCGGCCCTTGTTTGGAGAGCATCAGCGCGGTGTCGGCGCGGTGGCCGGCGGCCCAAGCCTGGCCTTCCACCAGCGCGGAAACCACGTTTTGCACCCATTCGGGGCGGCGGGCAATATCGTGCTCCTGCATCAGCGTCACGCAGCAGGCGTGGTCGCGCCACACATCGCCGGAAAAGCGCAGCACCTTACCCACGCCTTTGGCTTCGGCCACGGCGTTGAACGGCTCGGCCACGATAAAGCCGGCAATGGCACGGTTAGCGAGCGCGGCCACCATGTCGGAAGGCGCCATCACGCTCAATTTCACTTCGCCCGCTTGCGGGTTTTTCTCCACCACTTTGAGGCCGTGTTCGCGCAAAATCTTTTGCAGCACCACGTTGTGTATCGAATACCAAAACGGAATCGCCACGGTTTTGCCGCCCAAACCGGCGATGTTGGCAATATCGGGCGCAACCGTGAGCGCGGAGCCGGCCATATGGTTCCACATCACCACTTTAATCGGCGAGGCGCTGCCGTAGCGCGCCCAAATGCTCATCGGCGACAATAAGTGAATCAGGTTGACTTGGCCGCTGAGAAAGGCTTCCACCAGCGAAGCCCAACTGCGAAACAGCACCGGCTTGGCCACATTATTCACACCGTGTTTGGCAAACAGACCTTGCGCGTGCGCCACCAGCAAGGGCGTGGCATCGGTGATCGGCAGATAGCCGATTTTCAGCGGCGCATCGGGATTTTGCTCGGCGCGCTGCCCGCAGGCTTGCAGCAGCGGCAGGCTGCCGGCGGCGGTAAACAGGGCGGCGAGCTTGAGAAATTCACGGCGGCTGGGCATATTTTGAATCCTTGCGTGTGTTGGTTTTGTTTTTACAGGCCGTCTGAAACTGGAAATATTTCCTGCTCAATCAATTGCTTGAACCAGGTTGCTTTTGTGGGCAAAACCCACGCTGCGGCTTTTTGATTGATACAGGCCGTCTGAAAGGATCGTCATCGGTTTGAGTTTGTGGCTTTCAGACGGCCTAAATCACAAATTCCACCGTTTCCACCTGCCGTTTATGGCCGTGGGCATCGCGCAGCGCCTGCAGAATTTCCACGCGCTCGCTGTTCATTTCCAGCAGCGCATCGTGGCGCGGATAAGGCAGGGCAAGCTGCCATTCTCCGATTTGGCGGCCAGGCTTGTTGCCGATTAGGATGGCGCGGTCGGCCAGAATCAGCGCTTCGTCGATATCGTGTGTCACCATCACCGCGCTGGCGTTGTGGCGGCTGATTAGCGTGCGCAGCAAATCCTGCATTTCGGTGCGCGTTACTGCATCGAGTGCGGAAAAAGGCTCGTCGAGCAGCCACACTTCGGGGTTGCGCGCCAGCACGCGCGCCAGCGACACGCGCTGCGCCATACCGCCTGAAAGCTCGGCGGGAAACATCTCGGCCGCGTGCGAGAGCCCCACTTCTTCAATGGCTTCTTCCACCCGCGCCCGGCGCGCGGCGCGCCCCAATTCGGGTTGGCTTTTGAAATCAAGGCCGAAAGAAACATTGTCGCGCACATTGAGCCACGGCAGCAGCACCGCTTGTTGAAACACAAACCCTAAGCGCGGGTGCGGGCGGGTGAGTGTTTTGCCGAATAATTGCACCTCGCCCTTCAAAGGCTTGGCCAGCCCGGCCAACACGCGCAAAAGCGAAGATTTGCCCACGCCGCTGGGGCCCATCAGGCCGATTAGCTCGCCCTCGGCCACATCGAGCGAAAAATCCTGCAAGATAGTGGTGAGGCTGCCTTGGTGGGTGTAGCCCAGGGTGATGTGGCGGGCGGAGAGCAGCGGCATGATGGTTGTCCTGATGAAATGGGTGCAGTTTGGTACTGTAATCAATCTGTGCTCAAAAGAGAAAGAATTTAAATCGCTATGCTAATAATTTTCGGCTATATCGCGCTTGGCGCCGGATGGGCAAGGCTGCGCCCGTGTGTGTTGATTGTCGATAAATTGGATGATGGCCGTATTCATGCCTACATGCGTTTATCATTTATATTTATATTCAAGGCCGTCTGAAAGATAAATGTTTCAGACGGCCTGGATGTTTACCTTCAAAACAAAAAACAAACCTTGGCCGTCTGATACCAATTCAAAAAAGTAAGCTAACAAGGCGGCGAGCCGAAGACAGTACACCTATAGATGCGGCAATTAATTATTGAATATTCACATCCTCTTACCCGCAGCAGAAACCTGTTCCCTCTCCCGTGGGAGAGGGCTAGGGAGAGGGCAACAAGCCAAAGGCTTGTTTGCCGGTATCTGAAAATGTTCAATATTTATTTGCCGAATCAATAGTACGGCTAGGCGAGCCAACGAAGTTAGGTTATTTTTTTGGATTGGTATGAATGCCCGTTTGCGCTGCCGTATGGCGCATATGCCGATTCGGCTATAGAATAAAGGCCGAGCCAATCCAACAGAAAGCCCTGCCATGAGCCTGAGCAAAAAGCTGCCCCACCCGCGCCTACCGGAAGATGTGCGCCGCGAAGTGCACGCGCGCGAGTCGTATCATGTGTTGAAAATCATTTCCGAATTTGTGGAAGCGGGCGAAGAGCTGCGCGCCATTCAGCCGGCGGTGAGCATTTACGGCAGCGCCCGCACGCCGGTAGACCACCCCGATTATCTTTTTACCGAGCGGCTTTCGCGCAAATTGTCGGACGCGGGCTTTTCGGTGATTTCCGGCGGCGGCCCCGGCATTATGGAGGCGGCCAATAAGGGCGCGTTTGCCGGCGCCAGCCCGGCGGTGGGGCTGAATATTGTGTTGCCGCACGAGCAGGGCGCCAACCCTTATCAGGATTTGTCGATTAAATTCCAGCATTTTTTCCCGCGCAAAGTGATGTTTGTGAAGCACGCGGTGGCCTATGTGGTGATGCCCGGCGGCTTCGGCACGCTGGATGAATTGTTTGAAAGCCTCACCCTCGTGCAAACAGGCAAAACGCCGAGCCGGCCGATTATCTTGGTGGGACGCAGCTTTTGGCAGGGCATGATCGATTGGATCGGCGATCAGCTTTTGGAAAGAGGCATGATTTCGCCGTCGGATTTGGATTTAATGCAGATTGTGGATGATGAAGATGAAATTGTGGCGCAGATTTTCGCCCATTTCGAATGCCGCACCGATGATTTGTGCATGAACGGCGATAATCCTTGGGCGCTGGGTTTGTAAGGCCGTCTGAAAAGCGAGATATTGTCACAAAAGGCAAATGCCGTCTGAAACATTTTCAGACGGCATTTGCCTTTTTTCAAACCATCAATAAGATTTATACGGCAGAAATTTGCCCGACATCACGATATTCACGCGGTCGCCCGCCTCGTTGGGCTCGCGTTGGATGTCCATCGAAAAATCAATCGCGCTCATAATGCCGTCGCCGAATTCTTCATGAATCAGCGCTTTCATGGTGGTGCCATACACGCTGATCACTTCGTATAAGCGGTAAATCAGCGGGTCGGTGGGCACGGCGGTGGGCAGGCAGCCTTTATAGGGCACTTGTTGCAGCCATTTTTCGGCATCTTCGCCCAAATCGAAAATATCGGCAATGATTTCGGCCTGCTCGGCATCCAAGGCCATCTGCCCCAAGCAGGCGGCGGTTACCCATTCTTTGCTCAAGCCCACTTGGGCGGCCACTTCTTCCCATTTCAAGCCTTTGGCCACTTTGGCGGCGATAATCATTTCGGTCACTTGGTTGCGGTCGGTAATCATGATGAAGCTCCTTTTGATGATGCACTAGGGGAATAACGGCACACGCCGTGATAAAGTGGATCGATTGGAGTTGGCAAAGCTGCGCGGCGGCGCCGAAATGGTTTATATCGTTGATATTCTTTCTTCAAATCTTTGTTTTAAGATTGAAATTTCATGAAACATCTTTACGGCTGAAAATCATCCACTTTGGCCTGATAGCTTTTGAGCAAGGCCGCCGATTCGGCAAAACGTTGTTGCTCATGCTCATCCAGCGGCACTTCAAACACCCGCACCGCACCTTTGCGGTTGATCACTGCCGGCACACCGATATACACGCCCTCTTGCCCCAATTCGCCCTCCAACAGCGTAGACACGGTCAACACCACGTTTTGGTTGTGCAAAATGGCGTTGGAAATGCGGCTCAAGCCCATGCCGATGCCGTAGCTGGTGGCGCCTTTGGCTTCGATAATGGCATAAGCGGCATCACGCACATGGCTGTGGATATCGTTCATCAACTGCTCACCGTTTTCATGCGCGGCCAAAAGCTTTTTCAGCGGCATACCGGCAATGCTGGCCGCGCTCCAGGCGGCAATCACGCTGTCGCCGTGTTCGCCTATCATATAGGCATCTACGCTCACCGGCGCCACACGGAAAGCCTCGCCCACATAATTGCACAAGCGCGCCGTATCGAGAATGGTGCCCGAACCGATTACACGCGATTTGGGCAGGCCGGAAAATTTCCAAGTGGCATAAGCGAGCACGTCCACCGGGTTGGTGGCCACCAGAAAAATGCCGTCAAAGCCCGAGCCCATCACCGCACCGACAATGCTGTGGAATACCTTCAAATTATTATCAATCAAATCCAGCCGCGTTTCGCCCGGCCGCTGCGGCACACCGGCGCAAATGCACACAATATCGGCATCGGCGCAATCGGCATAATCGCCCAGCTTGATTTGGGTGGGCGTTTGCGCATACAAAATGCCGTCTTGCAAATCGCGCACTTCGCCAAGCGCTTTTTTGCGGTTGAGGTCAATCAACACCATCTCATCGCAATGGCCTTGATTAAACATGGAAAATGCATAGCTGATGCCCACCGCGCCGGTGCCGATAATCACCACTTTATTGCCGACTTTTTTGGTCATAATGCCGCTCCTATTGTGTTTGCAATCAAAATAAACCGCTGATTGGACAATTATATAGCAATTTTTCCATAACACACGGCAACACTGCGTTTCAGACGGCCTGTGTTAAAACCCTATCGCCGGCGCCCTTTATCTGCACGATTGAAAGCCCGGCAAAACGCTTGCATATTGATGCCATGTTTTAAAGCCGCTAGGCCAACGCAAACCAAAATGGCGAACCGGCAAGATTTATTGAAAACTGAAACAACATTGTGCAAACACAGCCGATGGTTGAATATCCTCAATTATTCAAACTTATCCACTTTTCACCCCACCGCAAAATTTAAATTGCGTTAAGGCCGTCTGAAAAGCCGGCCTGCGCGGCGCGGCTTCAGCGCCAATCTGTTAAAATCGGCACCACACATCACAAAAGGCAAATACCATGAATATTCCCGCTATCCGTGCCGCACTTGATGCGGTAGAAATTCCCCACAGCAGCCGCACCATCGGCAGCGAGCAAGCCGTTGAATCGCTCGAAGCACGCCCCGACGGCCTGCACATCAGCCTGCGCTTCGGCTTTCCCACCGCCTTTATCGGCCAAGAGCTGGCCGAACGCGTTCAGACGGCCTTGCACGATTTGAGCGGCCCGCAGCCGCTACATCTGGGTATCGCCACCCACATTGGCACACACAAAGTGCAGCCTGGCGTGGCCACCATCAAAGGCGTGAAAAACATCATCGCCGTGGCCTCGGGCAAAGGCGGCGTGGGCAAATCCACCACCACCGCCAATCTGGCCATGGCCATGGCGCGCATGGGCGCACGCGTGGGCGTGCTCGATGCCGACCTTTACGGCCCCAGCCAGCCCACCATGCTGGGCGTGGCCGACGGCAAGCCGCAACAGGCCGACGGCAAGCTCGTGCCCGTGGTGGCCGAAGGCGGCATTCAGGTGATGTCGATCGGCTTTTTGGTGGATCCCGACCAAGCCGTGGTATGGCGCGGCCCCATGCTCTCGCAGGCTTTGCAGCAGCTGCTGTTTCAAAGCGAATGGGCCGATGTGGATTATCTCTTTATCGATTTGCCGCCCGGCACCGGCGACATCCAGCTCACGCTGTCGCAAAAAATCCCCGTCACCGGCTCGGTGGTGGTCACCACCCCGCAAGACATCGCGCTGATTGATGCCAAAAAAGCAGTGGATATGTTTCAAAAAGTGAATATCCCCATTTTCGGCGTGCTCGAAAATATGTCGGTGCACATTTGCAGCCATTGTGGCCACAGCGAAGCCATCTTCGGCCATGATGGCGGCAAACATCTTGCCGACAAGCTGGGCGTGCCGCTATTGGGGCAGCTGCCCTTAAGCCTGCCCGTGCGTGAAGCCATGGATGCGGGCACGGTCAAGCAGATGCAGGAAGCCCAACCGGCCATCGCCGAAATCTACACCCATGCCGCGTGGGCGCTGGCGCTGGCCGTGGCCGATAAAGGCAAAGATTTCAGCAGCCGCTTTCCGAAAATCGTGGTGGAATAAAAGCAACGGGCTGAAGCATAAAAAAGGCCGTCTGAACAATAAGTTCAGACGGCCTTTTTACAAACGCTTATTTGGCGGCTTCCTTGGCTTTTTCAGCAGCTTCTTTGGCAGCGGCTACGGCATCTTCTGCCACATTTTTAGTGGCATCGGCCGCTTTCTCACCAGCTGCTTTAGTGGCATCAACCGCTTTTTCGCCAGCTTCTTTAGTGGCGTCAACTGCTTTCTCACCGGCTTCTTTAGTGGCATCAGCCGCTTTTGCACCGGCTTCTTTCGCGGCAACAGCAGCAGCATCCACAGCCGAAGCCGCATCCGCTTTTGCATCTTTCACATCAGAAGCCACGGCTTGGGCGGCTTCTTTGGTTTCTTGCTTGGTTTCTTGCGAGCATGCAGCCAACGCAGCCACCATAAAGGCGGCAGTCAGAATTTTTTTCATTGTCGTTCGTCCTTAATTTGATCAAGATTCAGGGTTTGTTTTCATCGCATGTAATGCAGACAAATCCCAAACGCCGCCACTGATGGCAGCAGCGGTAGGAAAATCATAGCATAGCTGCTTTGGCTCGGTTATTTTTTCATCAAAACGGTTGTATTTTGATAAGCAAATTGCCCATTTGAATAAAAATAGCTTGACGCATTTAGCACCTATTCGCTATAATTTTGAGCTTATTGGGTCGTTAGCTCAGCTGGTAGAGCAGCGGACTTTTAATCCGTTGGTCGAAGGTTCGAATCCTTCACGACCCACCAAATAAAAAAACCTGCCTGTGCAAACGGGCAGGTTTTTTGTTTTCTGTAGTACCTGAAAATAATACCCATTCAAAAAAGTAAGCTAACAAGGCGGAAGCCTGCGACAGTACACACGTACGGCAAGGCGAGACAACGAAGTTAGGTTATTTTTTTGGATTGGTATAAGACAATCAGGCGGCTCGCCACAAATAGCACAGGGAGCCAACACAAGGCCGTGAGCTTGCTTTTTAGATTGAACATAAAACGGAATTTGGCATAAGAAAGGCCGTCTGAAAGTTTCAGACGGCCTTTCTTATGCATCGTGCAATGTAGTATAAAGAGTAACAAAGCAGCAATCAATTTACTATTTGAATGAGCACGATTGTACTTTGACAATTGCTTGGATTATGCCAAGCCCTCCGATGCCTGATCTTCCTCTTCCAGCACATCGATGGTGCGCATATGCTGCCAGGCAGCCAATGCCGCGGCATAATGCGCCAGCGGCACCCGCACCTGCAATCGGCAATCGAGCTGCAAATCTTGCTGCACGATTTCAGCCTGATGTTGCTTGGCAATGCGAATGGCATCGTTTAAATAGGGATATTCACAGCGCAACCACAGGCTTTTTTCAATGTTTTTTTCCACCACATCGGCTTGCTGCAAAACCAGAGCGGTAGCGGTTTTATAAGCATGAATCAAGCCCGGCACACCCAAAAGCGTGCCACCGAAATAGCGCACCACCACCACCAACACATCAGTAAGCGCCGCCGAATCAATCTGCCCCAAAATCGGCCGGCCCGCACTGCCGGCCGGCTCGCCATCATCATTGGCGCGAAATTGCAGGCCATCGGTGCCCACGCGGTAAGCATAACACCAATGGCGCGCTTTATGATGGCTTTGTCGCAAAGGCTCAAGCAAGGCTTTTACCTCATCGGCGCGGCGTATCGGATAGGCAAAAGCAATAAAGCGGCTGCCTTTGTCTTTGAATTCAGCGCTGGATGTGCCCGCTACGGTGCGGTAGGTGTCCACGCTCATGCACAGGCTTTTCGGATAATATCCAACAAAGCATCCACATGCGCCGGCTGTGTGTCAAAGCTGCACATCAGCCGCACGGTGCCGCTCTGATCCCAATCATAAAAAGCGAATTGCGCACGCGCTTTATCGGCTACACCCTCGGGCAGGCGGGCAAACACCGCATTGGATTGCACCGGATGCAGCAGTTGCACACCCTCAATCTGCTGCAAACCTTCCGCCAGCTTCACCGCCATTCGGTTGCTGTGGCGGGCATTTTCCAACCATAAATCATGTTCCAATAAGGCAATAAATTGGGCGGAAATAAACCGCATTTTGGAAGCCAATTGCAAATTGATTTTGCGCAAATGTGCCATGCCGGCCACCGCATCCGGCGATAAAGCCACCAAACATTCGCCAAACAGCAAACCGTTTTTGGTGCCACCAAACGAAAGCAAATCCACACCGGCATCGCTGCTGATGCTGCGCAAATCGGTATCCAAATAAGCAGCCGCATTGGCGATGCGGGCACCATCCATGTGCAGCTTCATGCCCAAGCTGTGGGCATAATCGGCAATGGCGCGAATTTCTTCGGCGGTGTAGCATGTGCCGCATTCGGTGGTTTGGCTGATGCTCACCACCAACGGCTGGGCGCGATGCTCGCTGCCAAAGCCCCAAGCTTGCCGAGCAATCAATTCCGGCGTGAGCTTGCCGTCGGGCGCATCGACCAGCCACAATTTCAAACCGCCGGTTATTTGTGGTGCACCGTTTTCATCGGTGTTGAGATGGGCGCTGTTGGCGCAAATCACGGCACCCCAACGCGGCATCATTGCTTGCAAACCCAGCACATTCGCACCGGTGCCGTTAAACACCGGCCAACATTGCGCCTGCTCCCCAAAATGGCTGCGCATGAGCTGTTGCAGTTTTTCGGTATAGATATCATAGCCATAAGCCGCCACATGGCCGCCATTGGCAGCGGCGACGGCAGCCAATATCTGCGGATGCGCACCGGCATAATTATCAGAAGCAAAAGAGAGCACATCGGGGGAATGCAAAGAATTCATGATTATTCCTGTGGTTCAGACGGCCTAATCATAAAAACAGGCAGGTTTTGGCCGTCTGAATAAAAACAGCAAAAACCTTATGCCGCAAAGCATAAAGTTTTTGCCGATGATGAAAACACAAAAGCAAGCTACTTACAGCAGATTATAGGTTTCACGTGAAACATTATGCTTTCAGCGCTGCGGTGAGTTGTGGCACCACTTCAAACAAATCGCCCACCAAACCATAGTCGGCAATATTGAAAATCGGTGCATCGGGATCTTTATTGATGGCCACAATCACTTTGCTGTCTTGCATGCCGGCAGTGTGCTGAATTGCGCCGGAAATGCCCACGGCAATATAAAGCTGCGGTGCCACCACTTTGCCGGTTTGGCCGACCTGCGTGTCGTTGGCGGCATATTCGGCATCAACTGCCGCACGCGAAGCGCCAATGGCAGCACCCAGGCTATCGGCCAGCGGCTCCATAATATTTTTAAATTGCTCGGCGCTGCCCAAAGCACGGCCGCCGGATACCACCACTTTGGCTTGTGTCAGCTCGGGGCGGTCGGATTGAATCAGCTCGCGGCTGATAAAGCGGCTCAAATTTTGTGCTGGCGTGGCAGTCACTTCCACTATCTCGGCATTGCCGCCTTCGGCCGCTGCGGCTTCAAAAGCCGTGGCGCGGAAAGTGAGCACCAATTTATCTTGCTTGCTGCGCAAAGTTTTAAATGCATTGCCGGCATAAATCGGGCGCACAAAGGTTTTTTCATCCACCACTTCGGTGAGATCAGACACTTGTTGCACATCCAACAAAGCCGCCACGCGCGGCAATAGGTTTTTGCCGAAAGCCGTAGCCGTAGCGCCGATGCTTGAATAATCGGCAGCCAGCTGCACCACCAAGGGCGCCAGCTCTTCGGCCAAGCCCGCGGCATAATGCGGCGCTTCTGCCAACAATACTTTGCTCACGCCGCTGATTTTTCGGGCAGCTTCTGCCACTGCACCGGCGGCTTCACCGGCCACCAAAACATGAACATCACCCAATTTGGCTGCCGCGCTAACGGCATGCAGGGTGGCGGGGTTTAATTGCTGATTGTCGTGCTCGGCAATAATCAATACGCTCATTTTGCTCTCCGTCAGATTACTTTGGCTTCGTTTTTCAATTTAGCCACCAATTCGGCCACATCGGCCACTTTCACGCCGGCTTGGCGCGCTTTGGGCTCGGCATATTTCACCACCTCGATGCGCAATGCGGTGTCCACGCCCAAATCGGCCGGCGTGAGCTTCTCCAGCGGCTTTTTCTTGGCCGCCATGATATTGGGCAGCTTCACAAAACGCGGCTCATTCAAGCGCAAATCGGTGCTGATCACCGCCGGCAGCTTCAAAGCCACTTCTTCGATGCCGCCATCAATTTCACGCTGCACCACCACTTCATCACCGGCCAGCACCACTTTGCTGGCAAACGTGGCTTGCGGTGCGTTCAGCAAAGCGGCCAGCATTTGCGCCGTTTGATTGGCATCGTCATCAATGGCCTGTTTGCCCAGCAACAGCAATTGCGGCTGCTCTTTTTCAGCCACGGCTTTAAGCAGCTTGGCCACGGTTAAAGGCTCGAGCACGGCATCGGTTTCCACATGCACGGCGCGGTCTGCGCCCATGGCCAGTGCGGTGCGCAAAGTGTCTTCACATTTTTTCTCACCCAGCGACACCGCCACGATTTCGCTGATTTTGCCGGCTTCTTTCAAACGCACGGCTTCTTCAACCGCAATTTCGTCAAACGGGTTCATCGACATTTTGACATTACCGATATCAACATCCGAGCCATCGGCTTTTACACGGACTTTAACGTTATAGTCCACCACGCGCTTTACCGCGACCAACGCTTTCATGGGTTCTCCTTTAACCGGCATGCCGGAAATAATATGAAGCAGAAATTTTCATCAGTCACCACCAGTTGTTTGATGATGCCTGATGAAAACCGCCGCTTGGTTTCAACGCTTCAGACGGCCTGTATTATACCCGAGCCGGCCGCTATCTTCTTCATGCCTTTACTGTTTTTTAGACTTTTCGTTCTAATCGAATGCTGTTGCAAGCGCTTTAGCCGCTATGCTGTTTTGTAAAGCTTGATAAACTTCATCCACACTCGGAATGCAGCCGGCATTACCGAGATTTTTAGCCCACGCCGATTCCTGCACGCCGGTTTTCAAAGGGTCGGTATCGGTGTAGATACCCACCACAGGTTTATCGAGCGCATTGGCCAAATGCAGTAGGCCGGTGTCCACCCCGGCAATGCCCTCAGCCTTATCCAGCAGCCAAGCTGCTTGCAGCAGGCTTAATTTAGCGCACACCCGCGCAAACGGCAAACGGGCCGCAATCGTTTCAGCGCGCGCTTTTTCAGCCGCATTGCCCCACGGCAAATACACCGGCAGGCCGCTGTGATCATGCAGTTTTTGCAGCAAGGCCAACCAATTTTCAACAGGCCACAATTTGCTGTCGCGGCTGGTGGCATGCAGCGCCACATAATAATGCGCCGGCAAATCCGGCAAGCGCGCGCTTTCCGGCACCACCAAGCCGAAATGTTGCTCATCGGGTAAGGCATAGCCGAATGCTTGCGCAAATAACATGCGGTTGCGCCACACGGCATTCTTGTCTTTGGGCACGGCATAGTTATGGTGATAAGCCAGCGCTGCCCAGCGCTCGCGCGCGCTGCTGCCATCAAGACCTTTCACCGGCGCATGGGCTATTTTGGCAAACAGTGCGCTTTTCACCAAGCCTTGGCTATCGAGCACATCATCAAAATGCTGTTGCTGCAAATCTTGTTTCAGACGGCCTATTTGCCGCCAAGTGGCCGGGCTGAGCAAATCTTTACGCCATTGCCGCCAACGCATTTCATGCACTTGGCGCACAAACGGATGCAATCTGGCGATGTCGGCAAATCCGGCTTCGCACAGCCAATGCAAATTCACATCCGGACGCATGCGTGATAAATCGTCCACAGCCGGCAAGGTGTGGATTAAATCGCCCATGCTCGATAAGCGTACCAACAGCGTTTTCATCGGCTATATCGCTTTCTTACCATGATGTTTCACGTGAAACATATTTAAGAATACTCTGAATAACTTATTGATTTTTAATATATTCAGAAATTTTTGCTGCATTTTCAAGCACAATCGCGCCGTGTGCCATCATTTCGTTCCATGCCGCTTCGGTGGTGTCCGGCGCAATGCCGCGGCAAGCCGCCGCGTTTACAATCACTTGCCAAGCGCCGCCTTTAAGCAATTGCAACACCGTGGTTTTCACACAATAATCCGTGGCCAAGCCGCCCACAATCACGGTTTGCGCCTGCTTGCTGTGCAGCCATTCCAAAAGGCCGGTGGAAAGCTTTTCATCAATATCGTGAAAGCAGGCACCATAAGGGTGAAATTCCGGGTCCACCCCTTTCCACACGCAATAATCGTAGCCCGTTGCCGCGGGCAGCCCATCGAGCAGCTCAAAACCCGGTGTGCCGACAATCGCATGTGGCACCCAAGTGAGATCGGCATTGGGCATGCCGGTGGGCTGCAACATATCCACAGCTTTATCCACAATCCATTTGGCCGACGGGCTATGCGCATCTTTGCTCATCACGCGCAAATCGGCCAGCGCCGCTTGCGCATTAAGCTCGGCAACAATCGTATCACCCTCGGCTACCGGCAATTCTTGCGGGCATAAAGGCGAAAAAGTTTTCTGCGCATCCACATCTATCGACACAATCATGCCGCTTCTCCAAGCATACGAATCCGCTATTATATAGCGAAAAAGCCTTGTTATTCTAGCGTTGCTGCCTTGCATTCAACGCAAAATAAAACGATGTTTTATGCTGCTTTATCAGGCCGTCTGAAGCTTTTCTTTCAGACGGCCTCTCTCTTCGTTAACGTAATAAATATAGTTTGTGTGCAAGCCATAAAATTTGCTGATACGCTTGCCAATCGGCTTACACCGCCCGATTCATTTGTTAAAATAAGCCGCTTCACGCTTATTTTTCAGACGGCCTCTCTATGCAGCACACCCTCACCAGTATTGCCACGGTTCATTCACCCTACCAACAAAAATTCGGCGTGGCGCGGCAGCCCGGGTTGGTGCCGGCTGCCGAAGTATGCATCGAATTGGCCGCAGAATTCAACGCCGACAGCGTGCGCGGCCTTGAAAGCTTTGATTATGTGTGGATACATTTTATTTTTCACGGCGTGCTCGATGAAGGCTGGTCGCCGCTGGTGCGCCCGCCGCGTTTAGGCGGCAAGCAGAAAATGGGCGTGTTTGCCACCCGCAGCCCGCACCGCCCCAATCATTTGGGCTTGTCGCTGCTCAAACTCGAGCGCATCGAATGCGGTAAAACCGTCAAACTTTATTGCAGCGGCGCCGATTTGCTCGACGGCACGCCGGTGGTGGACATCAAACCCTACATCCCGTTTGTGGAAGCCCGGCCAGAAGCCGCGGCCGGCTTTGCCCTCAGCGCGCCCGATTTGTTGCAAGTGGCCTGGCTGCCCGGCACCGATACCGGCTTATCCGCAAACACGCGCGAGCTGATTGCGCAAAGCATCGCGCAAGATCCGCGGCCGGCTTATCAAAATATTCCTGAGCGCGTGTATGTGATGAGCGTGGCCGGTTATGAAATCAAATTTCAAATTGAGGAAAAAGCCGCCACGATAATCGCGGTTGAGCCTCAGGCCGTCTGAAAAACGCCAAACGGCTTGGCGCAGATCTTTTTTTGGCTCGATGCCTTTGCAAAAGACTTTCAATTTATCGTTTAAACCTTATCATTTAAACCGTGTGCATGGTTGAGCCACACACTCTACACGCAATTTGAAATTTCTTATTTCTGTATCCATTTTTCTTTGATTTCACTATAAATAAAAGGCCGTCTGAAAGTTTTCAGACGGCCTTTGCTGATTAATATTATTTATTTATGAAGCGTGTTATATAAAGCGTAAATCTTTGATTAATCAGATTAATTTTGCAAAATAATGCAGGGTGCGCACCAATTGGCAGGTGTATGACATTTCATTATCATACCAAGCCACGGTTTTCACCAATTGCTTGTCGCCCACGGTCATCACGCGGGTTTGGGTGGCGTCAAACAATGAGCCGAATTCCATGCCGATCACGTCTGAAGACACCAATTGCTCTTCGGTGTAGCCGTAAGATTCATTGGCCGCGGCTTTCATGGCTGCGTTGATTTCTTCTTTGGTCACGTTTTTTTCCAACACGGTCACCAGCTCGGTCAGCGAGCCGGTGGCCACGGGCACGCGCTGGGCAGAGCCGTCGAGCTTGCCGTTCAACGCGGGAATCACCAAGCCGATGGCTTTGGCCGCGCCGGTGCTATTGGGCACAATATTTTGCGCGGCGGCACGGGCACGGCGGAAATCGCCTTTGCGGTGCGGTGCGTCAAGCGTGTTTTGGTCGCCGGTGTAGGCATGAATGGTGGTCATCAGGCCTTCCACCACGCCGTATTGTTTTTGCAGCACGGCGGCCATCGGCGCCAGGCAGTTGGTGGTGCAGGAAGCGGCAGAAATCACGGTTTCGCTGCCGTCGAGAATATCTTCGTTCACACCAAACACCACGGTTTTCATGTCGCCGCCGGGGGCGGAAATCACCACTTTGCGGGCGCCGGCTTTGATGTGTTTTTCCGCTTTTTCTTTGGTGGTGAAAAAGCCGGTGCATTCGAGCACCACGTCCACACCCAATTCGCCCCAGGGCAAGGCTTCCGGATCGGCATCGGCAAACACTTTGATTTCTTTGCCGTCCACCACAATGGCGTTGTCTTTCAACTCGGCAGTGCCTTGAAAGCGGCCTTGGGTGGTGTCGTATTTAAACAGGTGCAACAGCATGTCGGCCGGAGTGAGGTCGTTTACCGCCACCACTTCAAGGCCTTCGGTTTTGATGATTTGGCGCAATGCCAAGCGGCCGATGCGGCCGAAACCATTAATCGCAACTTTAATGCTCATATTTTGCTCCTAGAAATATTCAGAAATAACGATAAATTTCAGATGGCTGCTTTTTACCATGAAATAAAATTACTACCTAACACTACTTACTGCAAACAACATAAATCTGATTTAACACAAGCTATGCCTGCCTGTTGAGCTTGCAATGCCGTCTGAAAAGTTTGCCCGACTTTAATTAAATAAGTAAATATATATAAAGATGATATTAGATGAAGCAGGGGCTGTCTTGTGGATAAACCATATTTTACAATTAAAAACAAATGGCTAATTAAGATGAAAGTTTCCGGATAAGCCTGTGTGCGGTTTACGCGCTTTTGGGGATAAAAATCCCATTTTTCCCACGGTATGTGAATAAATCGGGCTTATCCACTTTTGCCGCACACGCTTTCAGACGGCCTTCGAGCTTATCAGATTAATTGGTAAATACTATTAAAAATAATAGGCTGTTGGCGCGGTTTTATCGTATGATACGCACCAACATCAACAAAAATATTCAGAGGAAACAATATGCTGCAACGAACATTGGCCAAATCTGTGCATGTTGCCGGCGTGGGCCTGCATTCGGGCGAACGGGTGGCGCTCACGCTGCATCCGGCCGCGGAAAACAGCGGCATTTCGTTTCGGCGCACCGATTTGAGCGGTGAGAAAGGTGCTGTGATTGCGCTCACGCCTTATTTAATCAACGACACCCGCCTCTCATCCACCGTCGTAACCGAAGCCGGCGTGCGCGTGGGCACCATCGAGCATATTATGTCGGCATTGGCCGCTTATGGCGTGGATAATGCGCTGATTGAATTGAATGCGCCCGAAATCCCGATTATGGACGGCTCGAGCCTGCCGTTTATCTATCTGCTGCAAGATGCCGGCATTGTCGATCAGCAGGCGCAAAAGCGTTTTTTGAAAATTTTGAAAACGGTTGAAGTGAAAGAAGCCGGCAAATGGGTGCGTTTTACGCCTTATAACGGCTTTAAAGTCACCCTCACCATCGAATTCGACCATCCGGTGTTCAACCGCAGCAATCCCACTTTTGAAATCGATTTTGCCGGCAAATCGTATGTGGAAGAAATCGCCCGCGCCCGCACTTTCGGCTTTATGCAGGAAGTGGAGCTGATGAGAGCGCACAATCTGGGCCTCGGCGGCAACCTCAATAATGCCATTGTGATTGACGACACCGATGTGCTCAACCCCGAAGGTTTGCGCTATCCCGATGAATTTGTGCGCCATAAAATTCTCGATGCCATCGGCGATCTTTATATCGTCGGTCACCCGATTATCGGCGCATTCGAAGGCTATAAATCCGGCCACGCCATCAACAACGCCTTGCTGCGCGCGGTGTTGGCAGACGAGAGCGCTTACGAATGGGTGCAATTCGAGCACGAAGAAGATTTGCCCGCCGCTTTTCACGGCTTGCCCGATGTGGCTTGAATGTGATTGAAGCAAGATGAAAAATGCCGTCTGAAAACTTTTCAGACGGCATTTCGTTTACAAACCATCAAACTCAATCGCCCATCACTTTGCCTTCACGCCGCGGATCCGCACCGCCCTGCAAACCCTGCGGCTGAATCACAATGCCTTGCACGCCCGAATTCAAATCGCGCACCTGCACCGGATAGCCCATGCGCTCCAGCGCACCGGCTTTGGCTGCAGCCGGCGTGTTTTCTTCCAATTCGTAAGCGCTGCCGCGGTTGAGCATATTGGGCAGGTCAATCGCCTGCTGGATATCCATGCCCCAATCTAAATGCGCCACCAGCGTTTTGGCCACATAGCCGATGATGCGGCTGCCGCCGGGCGAGCCCACGGCCAGATAAGGCGCGCCGTTTTTCAACACAATGGTCGGCGCCATTGATGAGCGCGGGCGTTTGCCGCCTTCCACGCGGTTGGCCACGGCTTGTCCGTTTTGCTCGGGCTCAAACGAAAAATCGGTAAGCTCGTTGTTGAGCAGATAGCCGTTGGCCATCAGCGTGGAGCCGAAAGCGTTTTCAATCGATGTGGTCATCGACACCACATTGCCCGCCGCATCCACAATCACCAAATGGCTGGTTGAAGGCAGCTCCACCGCGCGGCCGAGAGCCATATTTTGGCTGAAACTGCCCGGCTTGATTTCGGCAGCGGCCGCTTTAGTGGCGGCAATCGCATTCGCACGCTGCTTCAAATAATCGGGCGACAGCATTTGTCGCGCCGGCACGCGCACAAAATCGGGGTCGGCCACATAATAGCCGCGATCGGCAAATGCCACGCGCGAAGCTTCACCCAGCCAGCGCCAGCTGTTGATGTCGTTCGGGTTGCCGCCGCTCAAATTGTGGTGCTGCAAAATGCCGAAAATCTGCCCCAGCGCCAAGCCGCCGGAGCTGGGCGCGCCCATGCCGCAAATTTCGTATTCGCGATAAGCCTGGCACACGGGCGCGCGCTCAATCACGCGGTAGGCTTTAAAATCGGCCATGGCCAGCCTGCCCGGATTATCGGCCGCTGCGGCCACGGTTTTCACCATCTTTTGTGCCGGCGCGCCATGATAAAAAGGCGCGCTGCCCGAGCGGGCAAGCAGGCGCACGCTGCGGGCGAATTCCGGGTTTTTCAACACCGCGCCTGCTGCCAAAGGCCGGCCTTGCGGCAGAAAATAAGCAGCCGTGGCCGGATAGCGGCGCAGATATTGCTCGTTTTGCGCAATCGATGCGGCCATGCGCGGCGACACGGCAAAACCTTGCTCGGCCAAGCGCACAGGGTAATCAAATAAGCCTGCCCACGGCAATTTGCCGTAGCGTTTGTGCACATCTTCCATCAGCTTGGGCACACCGGGCGTGCCCACCGAGCGGCCGCCCACCACCGCCTGCATAAATTCCAGCGGCTTGCCTGCTTTATCGAGAAACAGAGCCGGTGTGGCGGCTTTGGGCGCGGTTTCGCGCGCGTCAAACGTGGTGAGCTTTTTGGCCTGATTATCCCAATACACCAAAAACGCGCCGCCGCCCAAGCCCGATGATTGCGGCTCCACCAAGCTCAAGGTGGTTTGCATGGCAATCATCGCATCAATGGCGCTACCGCCTTGCTTGAGCACTTCATAGCCCGCTTCGGTGGCCAAGGGGTTGGCCGATGCGGCCATAAATTTTTTCGCATGCACCAATTGCTGCGAGGTTAAACCGCTGCCTTGCTCGGGCGCGTGGGTGTCGGGGTTTACCGCCACATCGGCCATGCCGCCGCTGCGGCAGGCGGCCAAAAGCAGGGCAGCCGTTAAAATCCAAGGGGTTTTCATGCGGAATCCTTTTTGTGGTTGGGTTGAATTGCTCAGGCAGATAGATTTGATACAGGCCGTCTGAAGATTTTGCTGTGGCTATCCTTGCTGCATTGCTGTGCACAATAAATGCATTATCCACAAAATTTCAATGCCTGCTATATTTATCCACATTGCTCCACAGCGCTGAAGCCTCAATGCCCCAGCCTTTCAGACGGCCTATTGAATTGTTTTTTATTGCGTTTTCCGATTATCCACAGAAAAAGGGCTGCTTCAATATCAATATCATTTTATTATTTTAAATCTATATGTATTGTTTGGAATCAGCACATTCTTGCGCCAAATCGGCAAATGAAAATATTGTCTTCATAAATCAAGCCCCAAGCAAATCAAACATTGCCGCTAACCTACTGAATAAGGTAAAGTAGAACAGTTAAACTTCACCTAATCGAGGACACGTGATGAAAGGCGACATCGGCGTAATCGGTTTGGCCGTAATGGGTCAAAACCTGATTCTCAACATGAACGACAAAGGGTTTAAAGTCGTTGCTTTCAACCGCACCACTTCAAAAGTGGACGATTTCTTAAACGGCCCCGCTAAAAACACTCATGTTATCGGCGCCCATTCATTGCAAGAATTGGTGGAAAAGCTGGAAAGCCCGCGCAAAATCATGCTGATGGTGCGTGCAGGCGCAGTGGTAGACGAATTTATCGAGCATTTGCTGCCGCTTTTGGATAAAGGCGACATCATTATCGACGGCGGCAATGCCAATTATCCCGATTCCACCCGCCGCACCCGCGAGCTGGCTGAAAAAGGCATCCGTTTTGTGGGCGCCGGTGTGTCGGGCGGGGAAGAGGGCGCGCGCAACGGCCCCTCGATTATGCCCGGCGGCAATGAAGAAGCCTGGCCTTATGTGAAGCCGATTTTGCAGGCGATTGCTGCCAAAACGCCGGCCGGCGAGCCTTGTTGCGATTGGGTGGGCCGTGATGGCGCGGGGCATTTCGTGAAAATGGTGCACAACGGCATCGAATACGGCGATATGCAGCTGATTTGCGAAGCCTACCAATTTATGAAAGACGGTTTGGGGCTGAGCTATGATGAAATGCACGAAATTTTCAAGCTTTGGAACACCACCGAGCTCGACAGCTATCTGATTCAAATCACCACCGATATTTTGGGCTTCAAAGATGAAAACGGCGAGCCTTTGGTGGAAAAAATTCTCGACACCGCCGGCCAAAAAGGCACCGGCAAATGGACCGGCATCAATGCCTTGGATTTGGGCATTCCGCTCACGCTGATTTCCGAAGCCGTGTTTGCCCGCTGCGTGTCGTCGTTTAAAGCGCAGCGCGTGGAAGCGGCCAAATTGTTTGAAAGCCGCATTTCGCCCATCGAAGGCAGCAAAACCGAATGGGTGGAAGCCTTGCGCGAAGCCTTGCTGGCCTCGAAAATTATCTCTTATGCACAAGGCTTTATGCTGATTCGCGAAGCCAGCGAAGTGAACGATTGGGCGCTCAATTACGGCAACACCGCCTTGTTGTGGCGCGAAGGCTGCATCATCCGCAGCGCTTTCTTGGGCAATATCCGCGATGCTTACGAAGCAAACCCCGATTTGGTGTTTCTCGGCGGCGACGATTATTTCCGCAGAATTCTGGAAAACTGCCTGCCTGCCTGGCGCAAAGTGGTGGCCAAATCGATTGAAGCCGGCATTCCGATGCCGTGCATGGCCTCGGCGATTACCTTCCTCGACGGCTACACCAGCGCGCGCCTGCCCGCCAACCTGCTGCAAGCGCAACGCGATTACTTCGGCGCCCACACTTATGAGCGCACCGACAAGCCGCGCGGCGAATTTTTCCACACCAATTGGACCGGCACCGGCGGCGACACCGCTTCCACCACTTACGATGTTTAAACCGGTTTGATTTATTGCAGGCCGTCTGAAAGCTTTCAGACGGCCTGTATTATCTAATTAAGCTATTGTTTTTTTAATTAATAAAATCAAACAAAATATAATAAATAAATTTATAATAATGTATATATCAAAAGGCCGTCTGAAAGTATTTTTCAGACGGCCTTTGGTTGTTTGATAATTATCCACAAAATTATCCACAGGCGTTAGGGTCTGTTCACAATTCATCTCGTGGCAATCTTTTGACTCAAAAACGCGCCTGCCGCGTTGAAAATGCTCGCAAGGTGGCCAACCTTGCTGCGCTTTTCGCCTTGCATCTGCATTTGCAGAAACAAAATCCCCCTCATAAACGAATTGTCAGGACGCCCTAAACCACAATATTCTGCGGCTTGCCGGCAAAAAAGCCATTGATATTGGCCACCAAAATATCAAACAGGCGGTTGCGCGCTTCTTCGCTGCCCCAAGCCATATGCGGGGTAACAATCAGATTGGGCAGGCGCGCGCTGAGCAAAGGATTGCCGTGGCGCGGCGGCTCTTCGGTGAGCACATCAAAGCCTGCGCCGCCAAGCTGCCCATATTTCAGCGCCGCCACCAGCGCCTGCTCGTTTACCAATCCGCCGCGGCCGCAGTTGATCAATATCGCGCCGGCTTTCATTTGCCGCAATTCGGCCTCACCTATCATATCGGCGGTGGCTTCGGTGAGCGGGCAATGCAGCGAAACCACATCGGCGCATTCAATGGCTTCGGAAAAAGCCATATAGCCCTCGCGCACTTCTTCTGCATGTTTGTGTTCGCCAAACACCACCCGCATGCCGAAAGCCTGCGCATAGCCGGCGAGCGTGTTGCCGATGCCGCCGCGCCCGAAAATCACCAGCGTTTTGCCGTTTAAATCGCGCATCGGTGCGCCGAAATGGCAAAACACCGGTGAATTCTGCCACAAGCCGGCCGCCACATCGCGCTGATAAGCCGGCAAATTGCGCATCAGCGCAATCATCAGCATAAACGCATGCTCGGCCACCGATTCATTGCCATAAGCGCGGATATTGCACACCGCCACGCCGGCGGCACGCGCTGCATCGAGATCGACATTGTTCACCCCCGTGGCCGACACCGCAATCAGCTTCAGCTGCGGATTGGCTGCAATCATGCCTGCATCAATCATGATTTTATTGGTAATCACCACATCGGCGCCGGCAATGCAGGCGGCGGTGTCGGCCGATTCAATGCTGCTAAATTCGCGCAGGCTGTGTGCAAAATCAAAGGCAAAAGGGCGGTTTACCAAAGTTTCGCGCTCAAGCACGGCAATTTTTAGGGCGGTCATATTTTACTTTCTATTGAATAATAAAAAAGGATAGTTTTTTACTAAATGTAAATTGGCAGAATCAACTGTACTTTTTATTTGCGATTGATTATCATTTATTTTAATGAAACAGACTAAACAACAACTTGCACAGCGCAGGCTTATTCAGGAGCAAGCATCATGTTGAAAACCATCACTTTTGCCATTTTACATTTCGGCGTTGCCTTCAGCATCGCTTATCTGCTCACCGGCAGCATCGGCATTTCCAGCGCCGTGGCGCTGATCGAGCCGATGGCCAACACCGTGGTGTTTTATTTCCACGAAAAAGCATGGCAGCGCCATGAGCGCAAAAAAGGCATCAAAGCCGCCGCCAAAGCCAAATTTCCGCTGCATCAATGCGTGGGCAATTGAAATGAAATATGTTACCCTGCCCCGGTTTACACCACAACCATAGGGAAACAGCATGAGCCTGATTATTGAAGACATCACCACCGGCCAGGGCAAAGAAGCCGAAAAAGGCAAAGAAATTACCGTGCATTACACAGGCTGGCTGCAAGACGGCACCAAATTTGATTCCAGCCTCGACCGCCGCCAGCCGCTCACCATCGTGCTGGGCGCAGGCCAGGTGATTCAGGGCTGGGACGAAGGTTTCAGCGGCATGAAAGAAGGCGGCAAACGCAAGCTCACCATTCCGCCTGAAATGGGCTACGGCGCGCGCGGCGCCGGCGGTGTGATTCCGCCTAATGCCACTTTGGTGTTTGAAGTGGAATTGCTCAAAGTGTATGAATAAATAAACGCATATTGGGAAAAGGTCGTCTGAACGTCAGCAAACCGGTGCTGTTCAGACGGCCTTTTGCGCCTTCTTTTTTGAATTTGCTATAATCGGTGCATCAATCATCACAGAAAGCACATTATGAGCCTGCCCGCCTGCCCGCAATGCGGTTCCGAATTCACTTATCACGACGGCGTTCAGCTGGTTTGCCCCGAATGTGCGTATGAATGGCAAGAGGGCGAAGCCACCGAAGCCGCTTTGGTGATCAAAGATGCCAACGGCACGCCGCTGGCCGATGGCGACACCGTGGTGTTGGTTAAAGATTTGAAAGTGAAAGGCTCTTCGCAAGTGATCAAGCAGGGCACTAAAGTGAAAGGTATCCGCCTGCAGGAGGGAGATCACGATATTGCCTGCAAAATCGAAGGCAGCGCCATGAATTTGAAATCGGAATTTGTGAAAAAAGCCTGATGATATAAAAAACCAAAGGCCGTCTGAAAACTATTCAGACGGCCTTTGTTTAGAAACCGAAAACTGCCGCCCGTAGGGTGTGTGCCATAGGCACGCACGCGTTTTATTGATTCGGCAATTAAATATTGAACATTTTCAGATGCCGGCAAACAAGCCTTTGGCTTGTTGCCCTCTCCCTAGCCCTCTCCCACGGGAGAGGGAACAGGTTTCTGCTGCGGGCAAGAGGATGTGAATATTCAATAATTAGTTGCCGTATCTATAAGCGGTTTGTGTTGACTTGCTAACGAGAAAAACCGAGGCCGTCTGAAACATTCATTAATGTTTCAGACGGCCTTGTGTTGAATGAAAAACGCGTGCGTGCCTATGGCACACACTCTACAGGAAGGCTGCGCTTTTTAGCGGCGCCATGTGCCGCCATCGAGATAATCCAGCAGCGCCTGTAACATTTCGCGTTGTTCGGCGGCATGGCCGTGGCGGGCTTCAACGTTGATGTAGCCGATGCCGTGGCGGGCGGCATAAACCGAGAGCGAGCCGTCGTCGCGCACGCGATGGTTGTTTTGCAGCATGGCGTTGAAGCCGCGCGATTTGAAATAGACAAACGCGGCTTCATCGGTGGTGTAGAAATAATCATCGGGGCTGTGCGCGGGGTTGATAAACACGGCGGCCGTGTCTTCAGCCAGCGCGCCGCGGGTGTAGCTGCCGATATCGGTGCCGCCGCTGCGGTTGTTGTGCACGGCCACGATAAAGGCGGCGCGGCGCAAGTGATGTTGGAGCAGATAATCGGCAAAACCGGCGATGGTTTCTTGCGCCGCTTCGCTGCGGTTGCCGCCCTGCGCCAAAGTGGCGGTGCGGCCGGCGGCGGTGTAGATGCGGTTGGGGTCGAAGCGGGCGGGCCGGTCTGCCGCTTCAAAATGGATTTGGCGGCGGCCGTCGTGGTTCAACACCAATAAACAGCCTTGCCCCCGCGCCGCCAAAACATCAAGCGTGGCGCGGCGGGCGGTGGCTTCGTTTTCGTGCGGTTGGTAAAACAACACGCCGGCTATCGGCGGCCCTGCGCAATAGCGCTGCACCGCCACATAATGCTTGGCGTCGAGCGCAACGGTTTCGCTCGTTTCGCTATGCGGCAGCGCGGCGGCCGGACTTTGGCAGGCGGCCAAAAGCGGCAGCCAGCAAAAGATTTTGAATGAGTTGGCATTAAACATGGTTGATTATACCAAACACTTGAAACAGGGATTTCTAATACCCATTCGAAAAAAATAACCTAACTGCGTTGTCTCGCCTTGCCGTACTAGATGTACTGTCTTCGGCTCGCCGCCTTGTTATCTTATTTTTCGAATGGGTATAATTGAACATAAGCATCACAGCAAAAGGCCGTCTGAAAATTTTTCAGACGGCCTTTGAACGGATGAATCTTCAGGGCACGATAATATTGAAGATATAAGCGGCCATGTTCACCAGCAACACCACGCCGTAAAGAATATTGGTGCGCCCCTGATTGAGCGAGAGCATCACGATAAACACGGAAAGCCCCAGCAACACCATCGATTTGATGTCCAGCCCCAGCACCAGGTTGATGTCGTAAATCAGGCACACGGCCACCACGGTGGGCACGCTCAAGCCGATACAGGCCAGCGCCGAGCCGAGCGACAGATTGAGGCTGGTTTGCAGATGATTGCGGCTGGCGGCGCGCACAGCGGCCAGCCCCTCCGGCAGCAGCACCACCGCGGCGATAATCACGCCCACTAGCGAAGCCGGTGCGCCGATAGAGGCCACCATGCCTTCCACCGCCGGCGAGAGCGATTTGGCCAGCAACACCACAATCGCCAAGCAAATCAGCAAAAAGCCCAGGCTGGTTAAGGTCACTTTCAGCGAGGGCGGCGCGGCATGATGGTGGCCGTCTTCATCATCATCGGCCAAAAAATAATCGCGGTGGCGCACGGTTTGCACCATGATAAACGCGCTGTAGAGCACCAGCGAAGCAATCGCCACAAAAATCAGCTGGGCATCGTTATAGGTGGGGCCGGGCGTGCTGGTGGTGAAATTGGGCAGCACCAGCGTGAGTACCAAAATCGACACCAACACAATCAGCGCGGTGTTGGCCGATTTTTTGCCGAAAAACTGCTCGCGGTATTTCCAGCCGCCAATCAGCAGGCACAAGCCCAAAATGCCGTTGAGAATCAGCATAATCGCCGCAAAAATGGTGTCGCGGGCGAGATAGGCGGCATTGTCGCCGCCGGCCACCATCAGCGAAATAATCAGCGCCACTTCGATAATAGTGATGGCCACCGCCAAAATAATCGTGCCGAAAGGCTCGCCCACTTTGTGTGCCACCACTTCGGCGTGATACACCGCCGAGAGTACGCTGCCGGCCAGCAATATTGCCGCCACCGCCTCGAGCCAGCCGCTGCCCGATATGCCGATAAAATAAAGCCCCCAAGCCAAAAGCGGCAGAATAAGCGACCACAAGGGCAGCGGGAAGGTTTTTTTCTTTGCCATAGGTGTGTGTTTCCTGATTAATTGAATTTATGGGAATGCAAAAAAGTATACATGAAAGCGATGGAAAAGAAATCAGGCTGCCAAAGGGCAAAATGAAAAATCATGATAAATAGAGGAAAATAGCGCCAATTGGCGCTTTATGGTAGCTATTTACCGTATTAAATAGCGGTGATATCCATTCAAAAAATAAGCTTGCAAGGCGGAAGCCTGCGACAGTACAGACAGTACGGCAAGGCGAGGCAACGCAGTAAGGTTATTTTTTTGGATGGGTATGAAAAAGTTTCAGACGGCCTTTTGCTAAAAGCCGCCCAAGCAATTGCTATGCAGACGCCATTAGGCTTTGCCCGAAATATTCGCCCGCCTGCACGCCGGGCAGGGTGAAGAAATAGCCGCCGCCGAAGGGGCTGATGTATTCTTCCAGCGGCTCGCCGTTGAGCAGGTTTTGCACAAAGATAAAGCCGTCGGCCAGATTGGCTTGGTAGCAGATAAACACAAGCCCCACATCCAATTGGCCGGATTTGGCCAGGCCGCGCGAATAGTCGAAAGGTCGTCTGAACAATTGGTGTTTCTGCATAAATTCGGGGCTGCGCGGGTTGGCTAGGCGCATATGGCTGTCGTGGGGAATGGTTTTGCCTTGCGGGTCGGCGGCGTAGTTGGGGCTGTCGTGTTCGTTTTTCATGCCCAGTAGGGCGCCGCTGTATTTTTCGCGCCCGAAAATGGTTTCTTGCTCTTGCAAGGGAGTACGGTCCCAAAATTCGACAAAATGACGAATCAGGCGCACGGCTTGATAGCTGCCGTTTTTCGCCCAAGCGGGCTCATCGAGGCTGTTGGCGGCGATGCCGGTCCACAATACTTCATCGGCGGTTTGGGGGTTGCTCACATCGGGGTTGCCGCTGCCGTCGCGAAAGCCGAACAGGTTGCGCGCGGCGGCGCCGGGCTCGGTTTTGGGTAAAAAGCCGTCGATGCTCCAGCGGATAATGGCGTATTGGGCGGTGTTTTTCACCAAGTCGCGCAGGGCGTTTTGGCAGGTTTCGGGGGAAAGAGCGCAGATTTGGAGGCTGAAATCGCCGTCGCACCATTCGGCGGCCAGTTTGTCGTTGGGAAAACGCGCCATTTCAATCAGGTGCTTGGGCTTTTTATCGGCCAGCCCGAAACGCGCATCAAACAGGCTGGCGCCCACGGATACGGTGATGGTGAGGCCGTCGGGGCGGAAGGTTTTGCCCAAGAGGCCGCTGCCGGCGGGCGGCAGCTTGGCGTCGCCGTCGGGCAATTCGCCGCCACGGGTAAGGAATTCGATGCGGGCGGTGAGGGTGCGCAATAGGTTTTCAAGTTGGCTCGGCGTTTGTGCGGACACGTCAAACGCGGCCATGATGGCAAACGGCTGGTGCGGGGTGGTGATGCCTTGCTGGTGGGTGCCGTAGCAGGGGTAACTTTCGCGGCTGTGTTGGGCGGCATCGGTTTTTTCATCGGCGCGGCCTTTTTTCTCGCCATAGGCAAAGCCGCCTGCGGCAGCGGCAAGGCCGGCGGCACCGGCGGCGAGCGCGCCTTTGAGCAGGGTGCGTTTGGCGGGTTGGGCGGGGGTGTGGGATTGGGTCATGGTTGGATGTTGGGTTGGGGTTGATGAATCAGGTTTTCAGACGGCCTGAGCTGCTTAGGCCGTCTGAAAGTTTTGTAATGGGCAGGTCGGATTCTTGCATCCGACATTTGTTTGCAAAACAAGCTTGCCGCGTTTGTTTTGGCCTTGGCGGCCAAATGTCGGATTCGAGAATCCGACCTACGGGCTTAGTATAAAAATGCCGGCAAAATCCACTCGTCAGAGTTTTTCAGAGCTTTCTTAACATGACAAAACTTGTTCAGACGGCCTTTATTGTTTAAAAGGCCGTCTGAAAGCCTGTTGTACGGCAAAAGTGTTAATTCAAACCCAGTGTGCCGCGCAGTTGCGCCAAATCTTCGGCCAGCGCGTTAATCGGCGCTTGCAGTGCTTTGCGGTCGGCTTCGGTGAGTTTGTCGTAGGTTTCAAAGCCGTTGGCGGTTTGGTATTTGGCTAGAATATTGTTGACGGTTTTGAAATTGGCATCGGTTTTGTCGAGCAGCGCCTGATTTTTTTCGGCAATCAGCGGGCGGAACAAATCGACAATTTTTTGTGCGCCTTCGATATTGGCTTGGAAGTCGCTCAAATCGGTGTGGCTGTAGCGGTCTTCTTCGCCGCTGATTTTGCTGCCGGCCACTTCTTCCACCAGCACCGCCGCGCCGCCCACCACTTTATTGGGCGGGAACGACAGCACGTCGATTTCTTGTTGCAGGGTTTTCACATCGGCCAGCAATTTGTCGGCAATCTCGTTTACGCCGGCGGTGCTGTTTTCCACCCACAGCGCGTATTCGATGCGGTGAAAGCCGGTGAAGGCCGGGTCTTTGGGGCCTTGTTTGAAATCGTCTTCGCGCGCATCAATGGCCGGATCGAGCTCGTTAAACAGCTCGGCAATCGGCTCGATGCGCTCATAGTGATAGCGGGTGGCGGCAAACAGCGATTTGGCTTTGGCGATATTGCCAGCTTTCACGGCGGCGGTGAATTCGGTGGTTTTGGCCACTAAATCTTTGGCTTCGGCCTGCACATAGGCTTTGTATTCGGCCAAGGGCTGTTCCAGCTTGGCCATATCGGCTTGCGATGCGGTGGCTTTAAAGCCGCTGTCGGTGACGGTGAGCTTGCCGCGCGGGTTGGTGAGCAGGCCGCAGGTCATTTCGTATTCGCCGGGCAACAGCGTTACCGTCATTTTATCGGCCAGGCCGGGGGCGATGTTTTCACGCTCATCTACCACCATCACGCCTTTTAAAATTTCCCATTCAAGTTTGCGCCCGCTGTTGTTTTGAATATTGAACACGGTTTGGCCGCTGGGCACGGTGAGCGCCATCGGCTCACAGGCGGCATCGTTCACGGCAATGCTCACGCTGCCGTCGGTATTGGCCGCAGATGCGCCGGATGCGGTGGCCGGTGTGTCGGCTGCGGGCGGTTGGCAGGCGCTGAGGCCTAAGGCAAGCAAGGCGGATAAGGCAGTGATGCGAAATGTTTTCATGTTGAATCTCAATGGTGGTTAAAAATAATGTTCAGACGGCCTTGATAGGTAAGGATCAATTCAAAAAAATAATATGGCAAGACAATGATTTAGCTTGTTTTCGGGCTTGGATTTAAAGGCTTGGTGCCGCGCAAAAACCAATACAACACCGGCACCAAATACAGCAGCCACACGCCGATTTCGCCCCAAGTGGGGTGGTCGGTATAGCCGAAAAAGCCGCCCAAAAGCACGCCCAGCGGGCTGTCTTCATGCAGGATATGCGCCGAATGAAAGGCAATGCCCTGCAAATGGTTCCACACGCCCGCTTCGTGCAGCGCGCGCAGCGAGCCGGCCAGCAAACCGGCAGCCACCACAATTAAAAACACGCCGGTGTAGCGGAAAAATTTGGCCAAATTCAGCCGCATGCCACCCTGATAAATCAGCGTGCCCATCACCGCCGCTGCGGCCAAGCCCAGCAGCGCGCCCACCGGCATGCGCCAAGAAGGGCTTTGCTCAAACACCGCAATTAAGAAAAATACGCTCTCCAGCCCTTCCCGTGCCACCGCCAAAAACGCCATCCCCACCAGCGCCCAGCCCTGGCCGTTGCCGCGGTTTAACGCCGCCTGCACCGATTGCTGCAGATGCTGCTTCATCGAGCGGGCGGCTTTTTTCATCCACAAAATCATATAGGTAATCATGGCCACCGCCACCAAGCCGATAATGCCCACCACCAGCTCTTGCTGCTTTTGCGGGATTTCGCCGGTTTCTTGATGGATGCCATAGCCCACCGCCAAACACAAGAGCACCGCCAGCGCCACACCCAGCCACACTTTGGGCATCAAATGGCCGTGGCCGGACTGCTTTAAAAAGCCGGCCACAATGCCCACAATCAGCGCGGCTTCAATGCCTTCGCGCAGCATGATTAAAAAAGCGATAAACATGGTTGAGATGCCTAGTATAGGAACGATTGCCAATCTATTCCTATTTAATTAGAAATACAAATTGTTTTTATTTGTGAAAAGCGGTGAAATGATTGCGAAAAGATAAAGAGGCCGTCTGAAAAATATTCAGACGGCCTCATGCCTATTTTAAAAAACAACCTGACAAAATAAAGATGATTTATACCCATTCAAAAAAGTAAGCTAACAAGGCGGAAGCCTGCGACAGTACAGATAGTACGGCAAGGCGAGACAACGAAGTTAGGCTATTTTTTGGATTGGTATTACAACGCTATCGGCGTAGATTGGCTTAGCCGCAGGCGTCACCCCATAAAACCCGGATGGCTTTATAAAATCAATCTGTTGATAAGCAAATGTTGGGTTGCGGCTTTGGCGGTCGCCAGCCCAGCCATTGGTTTGCGGCTTGTTTTCTCGTTAGCTTATTTTTTCAATTGGCGTCAGATGAATCGACAAAACGATATGATGTGCGTTTGCGCACAGGCAGCCGGATATGCGGTTTGGCCGGTTTGGCAGCCGCTTGGGGCGCAGGCAGGATGCCCAGCTCGATTTGCTGCGCTTGGCTCAGAAGATTGCGCCAGTCGCCCTGCCGATACCAATCGGGGCCGTCGAGTTCGAACGGATGCTGGATGCGCTCCGAGCCGTTGCCGCATTGCAAATCGGTGGCGGCACAATATTTGTCGCAGCCCCAGCAGATGCGATCGGGGTTTTTGGGGAAAATAGGAAATTTTTTGGCCATAAATGCGGCTTTGCAATTGATTTCTGCTGCACTTTACGCTTATATTCACTTGTAAACAATATCACTTTTCCATGCTGCGGCTGCTTTTGTGCAAATTTAAAAATATGTGCAAATTTAAAAATAGCCTTTTATTACAGATTGTTGTCTTTACAAAAGCAAACAGTCATCTGATTGTCAAACAGCGCTGACACACTGCCGATATGCTGCCTTGCCCGCACCATTTGCGCTTTATCCGCTCTAACTTTCTCCAACCCCACAGAAGGCGCCGCTTATGTCCCCCAATCTCGAAGGCTCAGGCCGCAAGCTGTTTATTCTCGACACCAATGTGCTGCTGCACGACCCGACCAGCCTGTTTAAATTCAAAGAGCATGATCTTTATATCCCCATCATCACGCTCGAAGAAATGGATGCACACAAAAAAGGCATGTCCGACGTGGCGCGCAATGCCCGCCAGGCCAGCCGCTTTCTCGATGAAATGATTAATGCCGGCCCGCATCTTTTGAGCAGCGGCATTCCGCTTTCCTGCACCGGCCGCAGCGAAGCGCAGGGCAAGCTCGTGCTGCAAACCCACATCGAAGCCGCACCGCTGCCCGAGAGCCTGCCCACTGGCAAGGGCGACAACCAAATTCTCGCCATTGTGAAGGCGCTTTCCGACAAAATCAGCGATTACGATGATGTGGCCTTGGTGTCTAAAGACATCAATATCCGCATCAAAGCGCGCGCGCTCGGGCTGCACGCCGAAGACTACACCAACGATAAAGTGCTGGAAGACAGCGATATCCTTTATAGCGGCTACCGCGAGCTGGCGCCCGATTTTTGGGCAAACAACGGCACCCATCTGAATTCGTGGCAAGAAGCCGGCAGCGTGTTTTACGAAGTGGCCGGCCCCGATATCGACGCTTTGCGCGTAAACGAATTGCTGCTCGACCACAACGAAGCGCAAACCCTGCAAGTGCGCGTAATCGAGCAGCAAGGCGGGCGCGCCACCCTGCAAACCGTGAAAGACTACAGCAATATCCGCCACAACGTGTTCGGCATCACCGCGCGCAACTGGGGGCAGAATTACGCGCTCAATCTTTTGATGAACCCTGAAATCGATTTGGTCACCATTCTCGGCCAGGCCGGCACCGGCAAAACCCTGCTCACCCTAGCCGCCGCACTCAACCAAACGCTCGACCATAAACGCTACAACGAAATCATCATGACCCGCATCACCGTGCCTGTGGGTGAAGACATCGGCTTTCTGCCCGGCAGCGAAGAAGAAAAAATGAACCCGTGGATGGGCGCGCTCGAAGACAACCTCGAAGTGCTCACCGGCCTGGGCAGCGAGGGCGACCCCGAATTCGGCACCTGGGCCAAAAAAGCCACCGCCGATTTAATCCGCGCCCGCATCAAGGTGAAATCGCTCAACTTTATGCGCGGGCGCACGTTTCAGAATAAATTTCTGATTATCGACGAAGCGCAAAACCTCACGCCCAAGCAAATGAAAACCCTGATTACCCGCGCCGGCAACGGCACCAAAGTGGTGTGTTTGGGCAACCTCGCCCAAATCGACACGCCCTATCTCACCGAAGGCAGCAGCGGCCTGGCTTATGTGGTCGACCGCTTTCAGGGCTGGCCGCATTTCGGCCACATCACCTTGCAACAAGGCGAGCGCTCGCGGCTGGCCGATTTCGCGGTGGAAGTGTTGTAATCTTTAAAACGCTCAAAGGCCGTCTGAAAAGCATTGCCGCCTTTCAGACGGCCTTTGGCACGATAAAAGCCCATCCAACGGCATTTGCACCGCGTCCCTACTCAAACGGCGCAAAACCGCGTAAAATATGCCCCAAATCATTGAATAATACCCCATTCAAAAATAAGCCGACAAAGCGGCACAAGGCCACCGGGTTGCTTTTTGAATGGGGTATAAGCAGGCAGTGCACACTGCCTGTCTTTATTTATCGGATACCAAAATGACAAACCAACACACTCCGCAGGCCGAAGAGGCTCAGCTCGACGAAAACCAAATCATTGCTTTGCGCCGTGAAAAACTAAACGAAATCCGCCAACACGGTATCGCCTTTCCCAACCACTTCCAACGCGACAGCTTTGCCGGCGATTTGCAGGCGCAATACGGCGCGCTCGAAAAAGCCGATTTAGATCCGCAGGAAATTCCCGTTAAAGTGGCCGGCCGCATGATGCTCAAACGCGCCATGGGCAAAGCCAGCTTCGCCACCATTCAAGACATGAGCGGCCAAATCCAGCTCTATATCAACAATCAAGGCGTGGGTGAAGAAGCGCATCAAACCTTCAAACATTGGGACATGGGTGACATCATCGCCGCCGAGGGCAGCTTGTTTAAAACCAACCACGGCGAGCTCACCGTGCGCGTGAGCAAGCTGCATCTGCTGTCTAAATCCTTGCGCCCGCTGCCCGACAAACACCACGGCCTCGCCGATCAGGAAACCAAATACCGCCAACGCTATGTGGATCTGATTACCAGCCAGGAATCGCGCGATACCTTTATCAAGCGCAGCCAGATTATCCAAACCGTGCGCCACCATATGGTAAACGAACGCTATCTCGAGGTGGAAACCCCGATGATGCACTCAATTCCCGGCGGTGCCACGGCCAAGCCTTTCGCCACCCACCACAACGCGCTCGATATGCCGCTTTACTTGCGCATTGCGCCCGAGTTGTATTTAAAGCGGCTGGTGGTCGGCGGCTTGGAGCGCGTGTTTGAAATTAACCGCAGCTTCCGCAACGAAGGCATGAGCACCCGCCACAATCCCGAATTCACCATGATGGAATTCTACGAAGCCTTCTGCACCTACCAGCGCATGATGGAAATGACCGAAGGCGTAATCCGTGCCGCCGCCATTGCCGCCTGCGGCAGCGCCAAAATCAGCTACAACGGCCGCGAAGTGGATTTGGAAAGCCCGTTTGAGCGCCTCACCATTCTGGAAGCCATTCAAAAATACAATCCGCAATACACCCACGAGCAGCTGAATGATGAAGCATGGCTGAAGCAGGAAATCGTCAAACACGGCGAAAAAATCCCACCCGCGCCCGGCATCGGCAGCCTGCAACTGGCCTTGTTTGAAGGCTGCGCCGAAGGCAAACTGTGGAACCCCACCTTTATCATCGACTACCCGATTGAAGTATCACCCTTAGCGCGCGCATCCGACAGCAAACCCGGCCTCACCGACCGCTTCGAATTATTCGTGGTCGGTCGCGAGCTGGCCAACGGCTATTCGGAATTGAACGATCCCGAAGACCAGGCCGCCCGCTTCAAAGCGCAAGTGGCGCAAAAAGATGCCGGCGACGACGAAGCCATGCACTACGATGCCGACTACATCCGCGCCATGGAATACGGCCTGCCGCCCACCGGCGGCTGCGGCATCGGGCTGGATCGCTTGGTGATGCTGCTCACCGATGCGCCCAGCATCCGCGATGTGATTTTGTTCCCGCAAATGCGGCCGGAATAAACAGCGGTAAAGCAAAAGGCCGTCTGAAAGTTTTGTTTCAGACGGCCTTTTACTGATTTGCACAAGAGAAAATGTCGGATACAAGTGGGCGTAGGTCGGATTCTCGAATCCGACGCTTGTTCGCAGAACAAGATTTTTCGGGGCTGAGAAAATGTCGGATACAAGTATCCGACCTACAACGTTATTGGCCGTCTGAACAAAAAACATAGATCCGATTGGCTTTGTCAAAATATAAATATAGTGGAATGAATGAAAAACTTATAAAAAAATAAGAAATTTAGCATCGTGTGCAGGGTGTGTGGCGCAGCCACGCACGCGGTTTAAACGGCTTCTGCATATGGCTTGTTACATTCGCCTGTATAAGTTTTTCTTTCCTTCCACTATAAATCGCAATCGTACGCATGATACACAAAGATGATATATTGCACAGTCAACATAGTTATTTAAATTAATTTGCAATTAACTGATTTTATTGCGAATTTAGTTTGAACTTTTTTTGAGAATGCAATAAGCCTGCATCTATGCTTAAGTCATAGATGCAGGCTTTGTTAATTATGGTTAGGCTGCTTGATGCCGCGATTTGTCGTATGGCTGGCCTGTTTTGAAGATATAGTAGGCGAGTTTTGCCAGTTTGCGCATAATGGCCACGATAATCACCATCTTTGGCTTGCCTGATTCTTGCAGATTTTTTACAAATTGCGGAAATGCGCCCATTCTGAACGCTACGAGGGCGGGCATAAATAGCGATTGCTTTAGCTTTTTATGCCCGTATTTGTTTTTTCGTTTCCTGTCCACGCTTGTGCCTGATTGTTCGATTTTTGGGCTTAATCCCGCGAATGAGATGAATTTATTAGCCGTCTGAAATGGTTTTGCCATGAGATGGTGAAGCAGCATTAATGCTGTTTCTTTGCCGATAGCGGGTATTGTTTTGATGTTTTCAAAATGCCGTGTTAAAGCATTTTGTTGCTTAATCAGGCTGTCTAATTCGCTGGCCGTTTGGTCAAGCTTGGCGTCAAGAAAGCAGATTATTGCCTTGTGAGTATCAGCTATAAAATCGTCTTGTGATGCGTGCAGCCTATTTTTTGCCTGTTTTATTTGTTCTTTAAGTTGCAATTGCAAATTTATCAGGCGCTGTAGCTGCCTATCGTGTGGAATGGTATAGGTATTAAGTCTGTCTGAATGGCGCTTAGCATAATCTGCTATTAACGCTGAATCGGCTCTATCCGTCTTGGTGTGGCAAAATACGCTTTTTGCGTATTCTTTTATCTTAAGCGGATTAATGACGTAAACAGGTGCATGGCGGCTCAGGTAATCTGCTGCTTGCTCATAGTAGATTCCCGTTGCTTCCATTGCCACTAAAAATTTACGCACTTTCTTTGTTTTAATCCAGTCTTGCAAGACCCTGCAACCGTTTATGCTGTTCTCTATCTTCAAATAGCTTTTATCTCCTTTTGTCGGATCTAGACAAACGTCTATTGTGTCTTTTGATATATCCAATCCAATTACATTCACGGGCAATTATCCTTATCTATACAGCCTACCGAAGCGGCTTTGATGATATTCAATTTTCGGAGTTGGGTAGGCAATCCGGCATATCTTTGTGGCAACTTTAATGCTGGTTTTGGCCGCTTTACTGCCTAGATTGCCTTGGTTCGGATATGCGCATATCCGAGCCGTCTTTATGGTACATGATTAGGTTTGAAGCGTCTTCAGGTAAGGTTGCTTAGCGTGCCGTGCCACTGGTATTTTTTATCGGTCTGGTATCGCTTCAGTCAGGGTTAAACGCGATTTAAAAGACAATTTGCCCGGGTTGCAAGGGGTATTCATAAAGACGATAAAGCCGTCTTTACAAACCTTCCCCTTGCAACCCGGGCAAATCATCTTTTAAGTCAATCGCAACCCCGACCGATGCGATACCAGACCGATAAAAAAAACAGTGTCACTAAGGTTTGCCCCTCTCTCAGCTCCTCCATCCCGATGAAGCGGGGAAAGTGCAGAACGAGAAAGATTTTATGTTAATGGAAAAATCCCCGGTGACGAACTAATCAACTGAAAATAGAAAGGAAAATTATGATTTAGATTTGAACAATTGGAACCAAAATGCAGCAGGCGGGAAAAGCAAAAATCCCCAAGCTGCAACTTAGGGATTTTGCTTTACCTGCCGAGTTTTTAACCAAGCAGGAGATTTTTAAAATGCAAATTACCTTGAGATTTGGGAAATTGCTTTTTACAGTCAAGATTGACGTTAGAGCTATATTAGCGTTGATTATGCTGTTTAGTCAATAACCCGCCCAGTTTATAAACGGCCACGAACGTGGCCGTTTTTTGCACTGGTAGGTTGAGTAATTTAATCAACTATTAAAATAGAGTATCAAAAACAATCTAATGAATTCAAACATGCCAAAATTAACCAAAGCAATAATGCACATGAAGTGAATATTCAAATCTCGTTCAGACTCATAATCGGTATATCTGATTTTCATTAATTGAGGCCTCCTTTTGCGTAATTGTCGTACATGAGGCTTTGCGGCGATTTCCCGCCCATTACGGCCACTTGGCGGCCTGAGGTGGCATGCGTATCAGCAGGCTGGCTATAGGCCGCCTGAAAGGCTTGACTATCGTCTTTATACGGGTTGAACGGTATACCGTTCTTGACGTATTCGCGGCACATGGCTTCTGTGACTTCGGCAAGCGGCGTGGCTTGATCGCTATAGCAGGTGCAACCGCTTTGGCCGCCGCCAACGCAGGCCGCGATACGCTCATAGGTTTTTACTTGGCGCACGCTGTTGTAAAGCGGCTTGGATTCGGGCTTTTCGGCCAGCGTGGGCACAAACAGCGTGGCGGTCAAATCGCCGCCCATAGAAGCAGATGGGGCCCTATTGGACACCTGCATTTCAGGTATTGATTCGGCTTGCTGGCTTTGTTCTTGTGTCTGTACAACTTCGGGATTAACGCCGCGCTGGTATGAACTATAAACGCCGTAGCCTTTCCAGCCGATAAAACCCAAAATCAGCACAAGCGCCCAGACGGCTTTAGGTATCTTCTGGCGCATACCTTTATGCTGATTGGATGATTTATAATACGGAAACGCTTTTTTAGGCGGCTTGAAGCCTGATGATTCAACGCCTGATACGGCGGCGGGATTGTCTAGGCTGGTAACGCATTTGTACCAACTGTATTGCTTCAGGCCGATGGCTTTACGCTCAATATGTGTATGTTTCGAAACGAGGTTGCGGACAAAAATATCAAGCTGGCTGGGGTGTTGGGTCATCAAGATAACGGTGTGGCCGTGGTGACGCAGCTCAGTCAATTCTTGGATATAGGGCGGCACACCGCGAGCCGCTGCCCGAACGGGATAGGTGTAATGTGCTTCGTCCACGATTAACACCGCGCCTTGCGGTATCACATCACGCAGCGGGGCGGCCTGAATTTGCTCTTCTGTTAGTTCGTGAGCCTTGAACTTTTTGGCGTTTAAGCCGTCAACGTGGCAAAAATAAAGCGGCCTATCTACTTCGGTGCCGTCTTCCAGCGTCATTTTAAATAGATTGTCTTCGTTGTCTAAAATCATGGCGACCACGCGGCTTGTTTTGCCGGTGCCCATGTTGCCTGTGAATAAATAGATCATGATTTACCCCCAGCCGGTACTAGCATAGTTATTTTGTTAATTGTTGTCATAGCGACCTTAAAAGCGAATGCACCAAATATATAGCCCAAACCTTGGCCAAACCCCGAAATTAAAAGGAGATTCAATATATCAACAGGCATAGACTGCATATTTTGAACTATGTAGTCTTTAAAAGTAGTCATTGCAACGGAATAACCAGCATATGTAACAGCGGCAACACCAAACGCAATCAACAACCTTACAACAAGATATTTGAGCGTCAACGCTATAAATGGTATCAAAGCAACAGGCATTATTTATCACTCCTCAATCCGCCAAAGCTTATATAAGCAGCTGCAACAGTAAAAGCCAAAAGGATCATGAAACGGACATTTTCCAAAAAAGAACATAAAGGGGAATAATCAATCCTGAATTCGCGGCCAACAACATGAAAAATTTTAGGTTGAGGACAAACACCGTTTAACGGTAAAAAATTATCTGGCTGCCAAGTCGTATCATTAACTGCTTGAGGTATTTCTATATCATCAAATATAGATTCATCAGGCTCACCCATTAGCTGGCAGGCGAGAATATCGGGGAAAAGGCTACACAAGAAGCCTTCTTGCGGCTTTTCATCAGGCTTATCGTCTGGATTTGGATTAGGGTTTGGATTGGGATTGGGATTTGGGTTAGGTTTTGGCTGGCCGTCTGAACCGGGTGAACCGTCTGAACCGGGCGAACCGTCTGAGCCGGGTGAACCGTCTGAACCGGGCGAACCGTCTGAACCGGGCTGGCCGCCTGTGTTGCTGCCGGGGTTTGAACCGGTGCTACCGCCCGTACTTGGCGCTTGCGGGGAATCGGGTTGCAAATCGGGGCGTGGCACATCGTGAGAGGTGACACGCGTTTCAGGCTGGCCGGCGGCGTTGATGATGGTTGTAAAATTCCAAACGGTTTGTACAACTTGCCCATTGGCGTTTGTGTAGGGCAATGATTGTGCTGTCGTATTGTTGAGGACGGTTACGCCTGCTTCAGATTCGCCGGGGACTTCACCACTTTGATAGGCGGTTGCGTTTACAAATCTATCTGGTGACTGATCGGCCTGAGGGCCGATAATTTCATCAAATTCCGATTGTGTTATTACTTTATCCCTATTTTCCTCTATTCGCCAAATTGCCAAAGCTCTTTCATCACCATTTTTAACAACCTCACAAATACCGGTATAGAGCGAGCCATTAGGCGTGTAATCGTGAAACGCACCGCGAGCAATAGTATGCTTCAGTAAAGATGTAGCTTTATTGCATAGGCCGTCAGCGGCGTATTTATACGAGGTGTAGCCATATTTATAGCTATCTTTTGATATGCCATATCGCGCCATAATAGTTTGTTTATTGTCAGACGCTTCTACGACCATGACGTAGTCTTTTGTTGTGACAAAATCCTTTTTGTCATTATCCCAAACGTAATCTTCTGCCCTCAAAAGTGGCTCAACAAGCGTATAGGCGGTGTAGGCGTTGTAAGCCCAACCAACGGGGCCGGTGCCGACACCCACAGCAGCGCCACCGCCGACACGAGCGAGCTTCAAGAGGTTTGTTAGTACTGTTTTTTTGGGGACTTTTTTATTTATGACAACGGGGACGGTATTGGCGGAACGAACTTTGCGCTCTAAATCACGAATGAACAAATTTCTATCATATTTAGCCGAATACTCTTTAACAAAATTGCCGTCTAAGGTTCTCCAAGTACGAATACCGTTAGCATTGTAATCACCAACGGGATAACCTAATTTACCTGTAGACGGCACGACCTGCAATTCAGCACTAAACGCGACAAAACTAAAGCCGAATAGAATAACGGCCATAATAAAATGCAGTTGAAATTTGACTATCATAATGTTCCGACCAACTGAACCCATTTTCATTAAAATGAATTTTCAAAATAGAACCATCCTCAAAAAAGACGACAACATCATCTAAATAAGTTCTATTCAAATAAAATTGAAAATAGCTTTTTGCGAAGTTAATAAAATAATCTGCATTGACAGGATATTTATCTTTCAAAATAAATAATTCAGACATGCAGATAGCATTAAGCTTTTGATTAAAATATTCTTTAACCGTATCTTGTTTGAATCTTAATTCGTCTTCTGTGATATAAAACATCTTAAATTCTCACTTTCGTTATTGGTTTGTCGAAAGCGTGAATTTAGCATATTTATCAGTCTTTAAAAATCATCATGCCGATGATGACGGGCACGGCAAGGCCTAGCAAAAAGTAGATATCAATCATTTAAGCAGCCTTTTTATGACAATTACAAAGTAGCACGCGGCCATAACGCCAAAGACGAGCCAGCCGATTTCTAAGCCGTTCTTAACGCTTTCGGCAGGATTGCATTCGGGCAGATTTGCTTGGATGATTTGGCCGTTTAGCTGCCACGCAGTGCCGTTGTGTTCGGGCTTTATGATTTGGCCCTCTTGTGTAAGCACAGGTACCACCAAGCCGAAATAGACGTTTTCGGCCTGTTGCTGCTCTAAACATTGATTTCCGACTTGGTAGTACATTTCAGGCCTTCTTAGCGCAAAACACGGCGAACGAGTGAGAAGACGAAAAGAGCAGCAATAGCACCAATTACGAGCCAACCGGCTTCAATACCATCAGATTTTGCGCCTTCAATGGCGGTTTTTGCTTCTTCAGGGATTGCCGCATAGGCTTGCGCAGCCAAGGCGAGCGGAGCGGCCACTACAACAGCCAGTTTTGCGCCGTGGCGCTTTGCTTGATTCATGAATTTCATGATTGTTTTCCTTTAAAAAAATAGATGTTGCGGGCTATGTGAAGGATATCCAAGCCACCCGCCGAGCTTGAAACTGGTTATTTTTCGGCTCTTACAAAAAACGAGAAAATAACAAACTCATTCCCGATTTCTTCCACACCCGCGCTTAATGCGTCTTCTCGCGTGTCGTAATGACCCGCAGATTTAATATTGGGTGTTTGGCCGACATCCCCGAACGGATCAGGATAGAGAAACTCATGTGTTTCCAAATCCTGAACGATGTACTTTTCTTCAAATTGAGACATAAAGCCCCCCCCCTTTTCAGTTAAGACTTGGCAGGCGCTTGAGGCTGAACACTGAAATCACGAAGTACAGGCGATAAGCCTTTGCCCGTTGAAGTCATTTCAACCGTGATTACGACCGCAATGGGAAATTTGAGGTTTTCCAAGCGCTTGAAATTGTCGGAATCGCCAAAGCGCATATTGGCCGCTGTAAAGCCCACTGCATTGCCCGTTTGAGACGGCATTTGCGTGGCAACGAGCACGGTACAGCTATCGATTTTGTTACCGTCGATATCGCCCTTGAATTTCTTTGCACCCAACAAAGTTGCGGGGTATTGGACAATCTGATTTTGTTCAAACATTTCATTTCCTTTCAATTTAGGGAGGGGTTTTCTTAAAACGGTTTTTTGCGGTAATTCTTAAAAGTTGCCAGCGAATACTTATATTTCATATTCTGCCATTTGATACGGGCTATCATTTCCTGATGTTCAAATTCTGCATGTTCAAGCTGCTTTGCTTCCGATGACATTTTCATGTTTTGGCGGGATAGCCAAACTTCATATTCTTCATCCTGCTTATTCAGCTTTGTTTCAAACGGAAGAAGCCGCTCATTGCCTTTAAATTCCGATGACGTTACAAAGCTTAAATATTCATCCATTTCACGAGCTAAATCGGCTTCGGCTGAATTGTGCAAATATTCATCTTGCTTATGATTTAACAGTTCTTCCACGTCAAAGCGTTCAGGCTCAAGCCCTTTTGGATATTTTCCGTCATCATCAGATTTGAGCATTTCCACAATTTGCTTTTCATCTAAGCCGACATCAACCATAAAATTTATCAGACGGCCAACCGCATTTTTGGCATGCTTAATCTTGTGCTCAAAACTCAAATTCAATGTTTTTTCACGCACTGCAATGCGCTTTTCTTGGCTCATATTTTCAAAAGTTGAACAAATGGGAAATGCACCGGAGAAATAGCCACCTTCATCAAGCAGGATATCCAAGGGAATTTCTATATCACCATGATTGAACTGGATTTCAAAACGGCACCATTTGCTATCTTTATCGCCAAGCTGGCGGCCTTTCTCATACACACGCACAAAACGGGCGTTCTTCTTTTTGCCGATATAAAACGTCTTGCCGCTACCGTCTTCCTTGCGCCATGAAGTGCCATACATTTCAGATTTCGGGCGCATATTGTGATTGTCGAAAAAGCCGTTATCGTGATCTAAAAGCGCTTGTTCAGGACTGTATTCACCGCTGAAAAAATCCAATGCCAAATCAACACGGGTTATGCGGGGGCGCAGGGCTGATTTTAAAAATTCGCACAAGCGGCTTTCCCAGCCTTTTTCTGCCAAGTTGCAGCCCAAGCCTTTAAGCTCAATCAAAACGGTGTCACGCTGGCCGCCGTAATGAACTTCACCATAATCGGCTTCATCTGAGCCAAGCCGAAACATCATTTCATAAAACTTGTTTCCCTTTGATTTGCACTTGTGCGAAATGCCGAATCCGAAAATGCGCTTAAGCTCAGCACTCAAGACATACATATATTCATTGTCAGAGACCAACGGGCATTTTGAATATTGCAACAAGGTATCTTCGTGAAAAGTAAAGCTAATCCAGTCAATAAATACGCCGTCTTGCTTGCCTTTGCGCTGTGGTACTTCAATCAAACGGCCTTTCCCGTCTGTGATGAAATGGGAAAAATATTCAATTTGGCTAGCTTGCTCCGTACCCGTGACATTTGGGCTTTTGGCTTGCTCCCCCCCTGTTAGTCTAGGGGGGCGGCCTTGCGCGTCAGCGTCTGCTGCGCGCGCGCAAGCGCGCCCGCCATCAGCCGCCGCCGCCACGGCCTCTTTTTGGACAATTTGCGCACTCATGCTTACACCATCCAAACGCCACCGGCATCCACTTCACCGGTTGCTAAAAATTTTGTGATAATCGGGTCAATTTGCTGATAGTGGTGCAGCCAAATTGTGCACATCAGACGGTTTTGTTTACGAAAAGTCAGCTCGTATTTTTTATTGATTTTGTTGACAATAACGGTTTTGTTATCGGTAGATATGGATTGGATTTGTTCTTTAGTCATGATTTCGCCCCTTCACTTGGCTGGTTAAAGGGGCGATGCGTTAAGATAATTTAAATCTTGTCAAGACCCCTGTTTCATGGGGTGCAATATATAAGGCCGTCTGAAACTTTGGTTTCAGACGGCCTTTTACTGATTTGCACAAGCAGCGCCAAACGGCTCAAGCCTTAATCGCCTTGTCGGCAATATCGCGCCGGTATTGCATGCCGTCGAAATGCACCTTGCCCAGCGCCTGATAGGCTTGCGCTTTGGCCGCGGCCACATCGTCGCCCAAGCCCACCACGCACAACACGCGCCCGCCGTTGGTGAGGATGCGGCCTTCGGCATCGGCCGAGGTGCCGGCGTGAAACACTTTGCCGATTTGGTCGGCTTCATCTAAGCCGCTGATGATGTCGCCTTTGCGCGGCGTGTCGGGATAGCCGGCGGCAGCCAGCACCACGCCCACGGCGGTTTGCGGCAGCCATTGGGCTTCTACGCCGTCAAGCTTGCCCGCGATGCCCGCTTCGAGCAAGTCGGCCAAATCGCTTTCAAGCCGGCTCATAATCGGCTGTGTTTCGGGGTCGCCGAAGCGGCAGTTGAATTCGATGGTGTAAGGCGCGCCTTGGCTGTCTATCATCAGGCCGGCATATAAAAAGCCGCTGAAAGGGTGGCCTTCGGCCTGCATGCCGCGCACGGTGGGCAGAATGATTTCGTTCATCGCGCGCTCATACACCGAGGGCGTCACCACCGGCGCGGGGCTGTAGGCACCCATGCCGCCCGTGTTGGGCCCCAGATCTTGGTCGAGCAGGCGCTTGTGGTCTTGGCTGGTGGCCATCGGCAGCACATTTTCGCCGTCTACCATCACAATAAAGCTGGCCTCTTCTCCTTGCAAAAAGTCTTCAATCACCACGCGCGCGCCGGCGTTGCCCATTTTGTTGCCCAAGAGCATATCGTCGATGGCCGCATGCGCTTCATCTTCGCTGAGCGCCACAATCACGCCTTTGCCCGCGGCCAGCCCATCGGCCTTAATCACAATCGGCGCGCCTTTGGCTGCCACATAATCATGCGCGGCCGCGGCCGATTCAAAGGTTTGGTAGTGCGCGGTGGGAATGCCGTATTTGGCCATAAAGGCTTTGGCGAAATCTTTCGAGCTTTCCAATTGCGCCGCATATTGCGTGGGGCCGAAAATGCGCAGGCCGGCAGCGCGAAAATCGTCTACCACGCCGGCGGCCAGCGGCGCTTCGGGGCCGACCACGGTAAAGGCGATGCCTTCGCGGCGGCAGAAATCCATCAAATCGGCATGTGCGCTCAAGGGCAGGTTGTGCAGCTTGGGCTCGCGCGCAGTGCCCGCGTTGCCGGGCGCCACATACACGGCGGATACTTTGGGCGATTGCGCCAGTTTCCACGCCAGCGCGTGTTCGCGTCCGCCGCTGCCGATAACGAGTAGTTTCATGCCGGATTCCTTATCAAGATAGAGGTTTGCAGCGGGATTATAGCGGATTTCGCCCGCCCGGGCAGCCGCAGCCGCCCGAAAGCTTTCAGACGGCCTTGAAAGCTTTCTTGCGTGAAAACAGGTTTAACGCCAATTCAAACATGATTTACCCAAACAAAGGCCGTCTTAACACATAAAATGGCTATGATGGCAGCCGTTATTCCCTCCAAACCAAACAAGGAAACCGAAATGAAAAAAATCACCGCCATTGCTGCAGCCGCCCTGTTGGGCATCACCGGTGCAGCCGTTGCCGCCGATTCTGCCGCCAATATGCAGCAACCCAAGCAAACGCGCGAATTCAAACGCGGCGAATTGCCGCGCGATTTGCAGGCGCTCAATTTGAGTGCCACACAGAAAACCCGCATTCAGGCCATTTTGCAGGAAGGCCGCCCCGCTCAAACCGAGCTGAGCGAAGCCCAGCGCAATCAAATGCGCGCGCAAGCCCAAGCGCATCGGGCTGCCGAGCAAAGCCTGATTGCCAACAAAACGTTTGACGAAGCCGCCGCCCGCCGCCTGATTGCCGAGCGCGAGCAGGCGCGCGCCCAATCTCAGCAGCGCCATGCCGATTTAGAGATGCAGCAGCTGAAAAAACGCCATGCGATTTTCCAAGTGCTGACACCGGCGCAGCAAAAACAATGGCAAGAGAGCCAAAACAAACGCGCCGAGCGCGGCGATCGCCCGGGCAAACCGCGCCAAATGCCGCAGCAAGAGCGCCAAGCGCCGCAACGCTGAATGGCCGGATAAGCGTGGCGGGTATGCACACGCAGCGCGATTGTGTATCACCCCAAGCCGATTATGGGCAAACAAACAGGCCGTCTGAAACTTTATGTTCAGACGGCCTGTTTGTTTGCGGCAAAATGGTTTTGACTGAATGCGTGCGGCAACGGTTTGTGGCCGCACGCATTCATCTCCGTGCTTGGAATCCGGCTGATTCAAAATCATGCCCAACCGCACCGCCTGATATTCAACGAAGTTGAAAGAACTTCTCTTTTCTTCCCGGCCGTCTGAACCTAAGCTCTAAAATACTTTTTGATAAAGTGTTGACATCAATCAAATTCAAACGTATGTTTCATTCAAACGATTGTTTCAATTTTTTTGAATAATTAGAGCATGAGCACAAACCCGCACGACAGCCAAACCATCACCCGCATTTTGAGCGCCGCCGAAAGCCATTTTGCGCTGCACGGCTTTTTCGCCTCATCGCTGCGGCAGATTATGCGCGAAGCGCAAGTGAACGTGGCCGCCGCGCATTACCATTTCGGCTCGAAAGAAGCGCTTTTTCTGGCGGTGATCCACCGCCGCATTGCGCCCTTTTTAGAAGATGTGCTCACCATGCTGCAAGCGGCCGAATCGCAGCAGCAGGCGCTCACGCCCGAGCACCTTACCGACAGCTTTATCGCTTCGTGCCTGAATTTGGTCAACGCAGCCGACGGCCAGGCCGGCACCACCGCCAAGCTCGTGTCGCGGCTCATGCTTGATGAATACAAAATTTTTCGCGAAGCGTTGGCGCTGGAATTTTCCGAATTATCCGACCGCCTTTATGCCGCTTTTGCCCGCGCACTGCCTGATTTGCCACCCGAAGCCTGCCGCTGGCGCATGCATTTGGCCTTGAGCACGTTGTTTAACGCCTTTGCCGGCAACGATGTGCTCAAAGCGCTGGCACCGGCCAGCACCGTGAATGCCAAAAACGCCGCCCAGGTGGCGCGCCATGTGCGCCCCTTTGTGGTGGCCGGGCTGAAAATGCCTCTTTAACGATTTATCCCTATTCCATGTTTGAACAACATGAAATGCACAACACGGCTCGAAAGGCCGTCTGAAACCTCAGTTGAGAAAACCAAAGGAGAACCGAAATGCTGAGTCTTATCCTGCTGCTTGTTTTGGTGGGCATTGCCGCCTACTTCCGCAGCCCCGCCTGGCTGATTTCGCTGGCCGCCGTTGTCGGCCTGGCGCTCGGCGGCGCTTCGTGGTGGGCGTATATCCCCGTGCTGGTTATTGCAGCAGCCTGCTGCCTGCCGCCTGCGCGCGATTTTATCCTCGGCCGCATTTTCGGCATCTATAAAAAAATCACCCCGGCCATGTCGGAAACCGAAGCCGATGCGATTAATGCCGGCACCGTGTGGTGGGATGGCGAGCTTTTTTCCGGCAAGCCCGATTTCAGCAAGCTCAAAGCTTTCCCCACGCCTTCCTTGAGCGCCGAAGAGCAAGCCTTTATCGACGGGCCGGTGGAAGAATTGTGCAAAATGCTCGACGATTGGAAAATGCTGCACGAAACCAAAGATCTGCCGCCCGAAGCCTGGCAATTCATTAAAGACAGCGGCATCTTGGGCATGATTATCAAAAAAGAATACGGCGGCCTTGAGTTTTCCAACTATGCCCACGCCAAAGTGGTGATGAAAGTGGCCACCCGCGCCGGCAGCGCCGCCGTTACCGTGATGGTGCCCAACTCATTGGGTCCGGGCGAATTGCTGCAACACTACGGCACCGAAGCGCAGAAAAATTATTATCTGCCGCGCTTGGCCAAAGGCTTGGAAATTCCCTGTTTCGCGCTCACCAGCCCGCATGCCGGCTCTGATGCAGGCAGCATTCCCGATTTCGGCGTGGTGTGCAAAGGCAGCTACACCGACCCGACCACCGGCGAACAACACAACGATGTGCTCGGCATCCGCATTTCCTGGGAAAAACGCTGGATTACCCTCGCGCCCGTGGCCACTGTGCTCGGCATGGCATTTAAAATGTACGACCCCGACGGCTTGCTCGGCGATAAAAAAGACATCGGCATCACCTGCGCCCTGATTCCCACCCATCACGAAGGTGTGGAAATCGGCCGTCGCCATTTCCCGGGCGGCAGCGTGTTTATGAACGGCCCGACCTGGGGCAAAGATGTGTTTATCCCGCTCGATTGGATTATCGGCGGCGTGGATTATGCCGGCAAAGGCTGGCAGATGTTGGTGGAATGCCTCTCGGTGGGCCGCTGCATTTCCCTGCCCGCCAACTCGGTGGCTGCCGGCAAAATGTCGAGCTACACCACCGCGCTTTATGCCCGCATCCGCGACCAATTCGGCCTGCCCATCGGCAAATTTGAAGGCGTGGATGAAGCCTTATCGCGCATCGGCATGTATACCTATCAAATGGAAGCCGCCCAAGATTTGGCGCTCACCGCGCTCGACAGCGGCGAAAAACCCAGCGTGATTTCGGCGATTTTGAAATACCACAACACCGAACGCATGCGCAAAACCTTGAATGACGCGATGGATATTCACGGCGGCCGCGCCGTGGTGCTGGGCCCGCGCAACTATCTGGCCGCAGCCTACCAAGCCATTCCCGTGGCCATCACCGTGGAAGGCGCGAATATCCTTACCCGCAGCATGATTATCTTCGGCCAGGGCGCGATTCGCTGCCATCCGTTTGTGCTGAAAGAAATGCGCGCCGCGATGGACAATGATGCCAAAGCCTTCAAAAAAGCATTCGGCGGCCACCTGCACTTCGCCTTCACCAACGCTTTCCGCAGCTTCTGGCTCTCGCTCACCAACGGTGCCTTTACCGCTGCACCCCAAGGCAGCAAAGAAACCGCCCGCTACTACCGCCAAATGACGCGCCTGGCCGCAAACTTTGCGCTGGTGGCCGACATGAGCATGTTCAGCCTCGGCGGCAGCCTCAAGTTTAAAGAGAAGATTTCCGCGCGCTTGGGCGATATTTTGTCCAACCTCTTTATCGCCAGCGCCGTGTTGAAACGCTTTGAAAACCAAGGCAGCCCCAAAGAAGATTTGGCCATTATGCGCTATGCCGTCGAACAAGCCCTGTATGACGCGCAAACCGCACTCGACGGCCTGCTGCGCAACCTGCCGATGCGCCCCTTGGCGTGGGTGCTGCGTGTGCTTGCCATGCCGCTGGGCCACAACATCAGCGCACCGGCCGACAAGCTCGCCAGCCGCGTGGCCGACGACATGATGAAAAACGAAGGCATGCTCGAGCGCCTTTCAAAAGGCATGTTTGTGCCGGATAACGAAGAAGAAGCCATCGGCCTCTTGCCCATTGCCCACGCCGCCGTGATTGCCGCCGAGCCGGTGGAGAAAAAGCTGCGCAACCTTACTCGCAAAGGCAAGCTCGTGCAGCCCTCGCCCGCGCTGCGATTGCAAGAAGCGCTGGACAACGGCGACATCAGCCAGGCCGAGTTTGACCAAGTTACCCGCGCGCGCCAGCTCAAGCGCAACGTGATTATGGTGGATGATTTCGACATGATGCTCAGCCAGCACGATGAAAAACTGCTCGAACGCCACGTTTTCTAAGCGCTGCGCATAAGGTGTTAACATTAAGCAACACTTTTCAGACGGCCGCAAAGCCACAGGCCGTCTGAAAAGCCACAAGAAAAATACCTGCAGTACAAGAGATTCGTTAAAAACAAACAAATTATATAAAGTAATCGTTCTATAAACGGAGAAATTGTTTTATAAAGTAAGTTCGGCTTCACATTACAGGCCGTCTGAAAACTTTTATAAAACTTTAGAGGAGCAACAACATGAAAATCAACACCACCCGCATCAAGCAAAGCGCCCTGATCATCAGCGCCGCGCTCTTGGCACAATCGGCCTGGGCATCCGGCTACCACTTCGGCACGCAATCGGTGAGCAGCCAATCCACGGCCAACTCATCGGCCGCCGAAGCCGCCGACCCTTCCACCCTCTTTTACAACCCCGCCGGCCTCACCAAGCTGGAGGGCACACAAGCCACGATTAACCTGAACATCGTGGCCCCGAACGTGAAATATAAAGATGGCAAAGCCTATTACCCCGACGGCAGCGAAATCACCCGTGCGCCCGACGGCTCGGCCAATGTCGAGCGCGACGGCAAAATCACCGATGATGTGGTGATTGCGCCGCACGGCTATATTTCGCATCAGGTAAACGACAAAGTGTGGCTGGGCTTCGGCATGTATGTGCCTTTCGGCTCGGGCACCGAATATGATGAAAATTCGGTGTTGCGCTACAACCTCAACGAATTGAGCCTGCGCACCATCGCCCTGCAACCCACCGTGGCCTATAAAGTGAACGAGCAGCATTCCGTGGCGCTGGGCGTGGTGGCGCAAAATTCCAAAGCCAAGCTGCGCCAATATGCCAACTTCGGTGCTTTTGCCGGTGCCAACGGCATGGCTGACGGCTATGCCAAAGTACACGGCGATGATTGGGGCTTCGGCTACAACCTCGCCTGGATGTGGGACATCAACGAGCGTGCGCGCGTGGGTGTGAACTACCGCTCCAAAGTAGAACACAACCTCAGCGGCGATGCCGAATGGCATTTGGTAGGCCCGGGCTTTGCCAATCCGGTGTTGGCACCCACCATCCGCGGCGCGGGCTATGCCGAAAAAGAAGATGCTTCGGTGAAAATCACCACCCCCGAATCATTATCTTTGCACGGTATGTATAAAATCGACCCGAAATGGAATGTTTACGGCGATGTGACCTGGACGCGCCACTCGCGCTTCAACCAGGCGCACCTGAAATACGGCAACGCCAAAGTTGTGGCCGACCCCACCACCGGCGGGCAAACCCAAAGCAACGAAACCATCTTAAACCCCAACTGGCGCAACACCTATAAAGTGGCCGTGGGCACGTCTTACCAATACAGCGAGCCTTTGCAATTGCGTTTCGGTGTGGCCTATGACCAATCGCCGGTGAAAAGCGCCGACTACCGCATGAGCACCTTGCCCGACAGCAACCGCATCTGGCTCTCGTTTGGCGCGAAATACGACATCAACAAGCAGCACAGCATCAACGCCGCCTACAGCCATCTGTTTATCCAAAACGCCAGCGCCAATGTAAACGGCTGGTGTGGGGCAGCACAGGCCGGCGCGGGCTCGAAAGCCTGCGTATCGAGCCGCACCAACGGCAGCGCCAACTTCAAGAGCAGCGCCAATATTCTCGGCCTGCAATACACCTACAAGTTTTAACCCCACCTGAAGTTTCAGACGGCCTCCTTAGAAAATAAAGAGGCCGTCTGAAACCCGAAGGCAACAAAAGAGAGAGGATTACCATGACCGCAAAAAACTTCGTCATCCGCAAAGCCGCCGTGCTCGGCGCCGGCGTGATGGGTGCACAGATTGCCGCCCATTTGGCCAACGCCAAAGTGCCGGTGGTGCTGTTTGACCTGCCTGCCAAAGAAGGCCCGAAAAACGGCATCGTCGAAAAAGCCATTGCCGCGCTGAAAAAACAAAAGCCCGCCCCCTTGGCCGGCAAAGATGCCATCAGCTACATCAGCGCTGCCAACTACGACGACGGTTTGGCCGAGCTTGCCGATTGCGATTTGGTGATTGAAGCCGTGGCCGAGCGCCTCGACATCAAAGAGAGCCTCTACAACAAAGTGGCACCGCATTTGGGCGAACACACCATTTTCGCCACCAACACCTCAGGCTTGTCTGTAGAAACCCTGAGCGAAAAATTTCCCGCTGATTTGAAACACCGCTTTTGCGGCGTGCATTTCTTCAACCCGCCGCGCTATATGCACTTGGTGGAGCTGATTCCCACCGCCGCCACCGCGCCCGAATACCTCGACAATCTCGAGCGCTTCCTTGTGAGCACGCTGGGCAAAGGCGTGGTGCGCGCCAAAGACACCCCCAATTTCATCGGCAACCGCATCGGCGTGTTTTCGATGCTGGCCACCATCTACAACACCGAAAAATTCGGTCTGCGTTTTGATGTGGTGGACGATCTCACCGGCCGCCGCTTAGGCCGCGCCAAATCCGCCACCTACCGCACCGCCGACGTGGTGGGCTTGGACACCTTCGCCCATGTGGCCAAAACCATGGAAGACAACCTGCCCAAAGATCCGTGGCACGCGTTTTTCAGCATTCCCGCCTGGTTGCAGGCGCTGATTGCCAACGGCGCGCTCGGCTCGAAAACGAAAGCCGGCATCTTCAAAAAAGAAGGCAAGCGCATCATGATGATCGACCCGGCAACGGGCGAATATGTGGCTTCGAATAAAAAAGCCGACAGCGAAGTCACCGACATTCTGAAAGAAAAAGATTGGGGCAAAAAGCTCGCCGCCCTGCGCGAGAGCCAAAACCCGCAAGCGCAATTTTTGTGGGCGGTGTTGCGCGATTCTTTCCACTATATCGCCGTGCACGCTCAAAGCATCGCCACCACCGCGCGTGACATCGATTTCGCCATCCGCTGGGGCTACGGTTGGGATGAGGGCCCGCTGGAAATCTGGCAGGCCGCCGGCGTGCAGCAAGTGGCCGCGTGGATTCAAGCCGATATCGATGCCGGCCACACCATGAGCAGCGCCGCCTTGCCCGCGTGGCTCAAGGGCGTGGAAGCCTTCCACAATAACGAGGGCAGCCTCAATTTCACCACCGGCAATTACGACCCGCGCTCAGCGCTGGATGTGTATCGCCGCCAAATCCGCCCCGCGCCGCTCTTGGGCGAAACCCTGCCGCTTTTGGGCACCACCGTGTTTGAAACCGACGTGATGCGCGGCTTCACCCTCGACGGCGAAATTTTGGTGATTGAAAACCTCAACAAAATGCGCGCCATCAGCCGCGCCGTGCTCGAAAGCATCAACCAAGCCATTGCCATTGCCGAAAAAGACTTCAAAGCGCTGGTATTTTGGGCGCCCGAAGCGCCGTTTTCCGTGGGCGCGGATTTGAAATCGATGATGCCCGAATTTGCCACCGGCGATTTCGAAGCGATTGAAAGCATGGTGAAGCTGTTTCAAGACACTTCAATGAATTTGCGCTACAGCCAAATCCCCACCGTGTCGGCCGTGCAAGGCTTTGCATTCGGCGGCGGCTGCGAATTTGTGATGCACAGCAATAAAGTGGTGGCCGCGCTTGAGAGCTATGTCGGCCTGGTGGAAGTGGGCGTGGGCCTGATTCCCGCCGGCGGCGGCACCAAAGATTTCGCGCTGCAAGCCGCACGCGCCAGCCAAGGCGATTTGCTGGCGGCCTTGAAAGACCGCTACATGAATCTGGCCATGGCCAAAGTGGCCACCAGCGCCATCGAAGCCAAAGAATTGGGCTTTATGCGCGAGAGCGATGTGGTGGTGTTCAACAGCTACGAATTGCTGCATGTGGCGCTTAACGAAGCCCGCGCCATGGCCGATTCCGGCTTCCGCCCCGACGTGCCTGCTTTGTTCCCCGTGGCCGGCCGCAGCGGTGCCGCTTCGATTCAAGGCCAACTCCTGAATATGAAAGAAGGCGGCTTTATCAGCGAATACGATATGCACATCGGCAGCCAAATCGCCTGGGTGATCACCGGCGGCGACGTCGACCCCGGCACCTTGGTCGATGAGCAATGGCTGCTCGATTTGGAGCGCAAAGTGTTTGTCGATTTGCTGAAAAACGAGAAAACGCTCGAGCGCATCGAAAACATGATGTCCACCGGCAAACCGCTGCGCAACTGATAAACAGGCCGTCTGAAACAAATCAGGCCGTAGGTCGGATGCTCGATCCGACATTTGCCCGCAAGGGCAAAGCAACAACAGCAGGATGTGCGGTGCAAGCCCTGCATTCGGATAATGTGCGCACACCCTGCACCCAACCGCTGAAAAGGCCGTCTGAAAGCCAATCCATATATTTCAGACGGCCACCCAACAGGAGAACACTGTGAAACAATTAAGAGATGCCTACATCGTAGCCGCCACCCGCACCCCCATCGGCAAAGCCCCGCGCGGCATGCTGCGCACCACCCGCCCCGACGACATGCTCGCGCATGTGATCCGCTCGGTGGTGGCTCAAGCCCTCGGCTTCGACCCCGCAGAAATCAACGATGTGGTGGCCGGCTGCGCCTTTCCCGAAGCCGAATCCGGCCTCAACTTCGCCCGCATCGCCGCGCTTTTGGCCGGCCTGCCCGACACCGTGGGCGGCATCACCATCAACCGCTATTGCTCATCCGGCATCAACGCGCTGCAAATCGCCGCCGACCGCATCCGCACCGGCGAAGCCGAAGCCGTGATTGCCGCCGGCAGCGAGAGCATGTCGATGATTCCGATGATGGGCAACAAAGTGTCGCTCAACCCGGAAATTTTCGCCAAAGAAGAAAACCTCGGCATCGCCTACGGCATGGGCTTAACCGCCGAAAAAGTGGCCGAACAATGGAACGTGAGCCGTGAAGACCAAGATGCATTTGCGCTGGAAAGCCACAAACGCGCGCTGGCCGCCATTGAGGCGGGCAAATTCAAAGCCGAAATCAGCCCGATTGAAGCGGTTTACCGCAGCGCCGATTTGGCCGGCCGCGAAGTGAAAGAAATCCGCAAGCTGTGCGACACCGACGAAGGCCCGCGCGCCGACACTTCGCTCGAAGGCCTGGCTCGGCTGCGCCCCGTGTTTGCCGCCAAAGGCAGCGTCACCGCCGGCAATTCCTCGCAAATGTCCGACGGCGCCGGCGCTTTACTGGTGGTGAGCGAAGAAGTGCTCAAGCGCTACAACCTCACCCCCATCGCCCGCTACGAAGGCTTCGCCGTGCGCGGCGTGCCGCCCGAAATCATGGGCATCGGCCCCAAAGAAGCCATTCCGGCCGTGTTGAAATCATCGGGCAAGAGCCTCGCCGATATGAAATGGATCGAGCTCAACGAAGCCTTCGCCGCCCAATCGCTGGCCGTTATCCGCGATTTGGATTTGGACACATCTATCGTCAACCCCAACGGCGGCGCCATTGCACTGGGCCACCCGCTGGGCGCCACCGGTGCCATCCGCGCCGCCACCGCCATCCACGGCCTGCGCGAGCGTGGTGAAAAAGGCTATGCCATGGTGACCATGTGCATCGGCACCGGCATGGGCGCGGCCGGTTTGATTGAAGTGCTGTAACGCATTGCCAAAGTTAAAGGCCGTCTGAAAGCATTTATCCGCTTTCAGACGGCCTTTTTTACCAGCCGAGCGTTTGGCAAAATATTGGCGCTTTGATGATATTGATACAATTGTAGGCGCGGCTCACCACAGCCTGTAGGTCGGATTCTCGAATCCGACACTTGTTCGCAGAACAAGGCACGCACATCGCTTTGGCCGTTGGCCAAACGTCGGATTCAAGAATCCGACCTACGCAGATGGTGCTGCCGAACTGCTTTTATTTTGTAAGGTTATTTTTTAGAATTGGTATTAAAGGCCGGGTGATTGGTAAAATGTTTGCGTGTTGATGGCAATAGCGTATGCATAAAACACAAGGCCGTCTGAAATTTGATGTTCAGACGGCCTCGGTGATAGCATATCGAAATGAACGATTTAAGCGAATTCAAGCTGCCCGCTGCTGCCGCTTCCGATGAAGGCTGGTGTGTGTACCTGCTGCTGTGCCACGGCGGCGCGCTCTATTGCGGCATCAGCAACCGCCCCGACGAGCGCTTTGCCGCACACTGCGCCGGACGAGGCGCCAAATTCACGCGTATGCACAAGCCGCAGGAAATGCGCCTGCTTTATGCCGCCATCAGCCGCAGCGAAGCCGCCCGCATCGAGCCTTTGGTGAAAAAGCTCGCGCCTGAGCAGAAACGGCGGCTGTGGGCGGCGCTGGCAGAGCTTGCCGCACAACACCATGCGCACACAGAGCCGAAGCCGCGTGCAGGCCGGATGCTTGAATCCGACAGCCAATAAACACAACAGTCCTGCACCGGAGCGGGCGGACAAAGGCGGCAAGCCGCAGTTTGCAGCGCCGCTTGTCAAAAGGCCGTCTGAAACCTTTCCCGGAAGCCGCTTTCTTATGTAAATTCAACATCTTCAAGCCATACGCGCGCATTGTGTCCACTGTCGAATCGGCGTACAATTCAGAGCTATTTTCTCGGGCGCAGCACAAAAAAGCTGTTGTCCGCCACACACAGGTTAGCCAATACAAAAATGATGATTTACCCCAAACAATACGATGTAATCGTGGTTGGCGGCGGCCATGCCGGCACCGAAGCCGCGCTCGCCGCTGCGCGCATGGGCGCGCAAACGCTTTTGCTCAGCCACAATATCGAAACCCTCGGCCAAATGTCGTGCAACCCCTCCATCGGCGGCATCGGCAAAGGCCATTTGGTGCGCGAGCTCGATGCGCTCGGCGGCGCGATGGCGCTGGCCACCGACATGAGCGGCATCCAGTTTCGCCGCCTCAATGCCAGCAAAGGCGCCGCCGTGCGCGCCACCCGTGCGCAGGCCGACCGCATTCTCTATAAAGCCGCCATCCGCGAAATGCTCGAAAACCAAGCCAATCTCGAGCTTTTCCAACAACAGGTAGACGACGTCACCCTCGAGGGCGACCGCATCAGCGGCGTCATCACCGCTATGGGCGTGGAATTTAAAGCCCGCGCCGTGGTGCTTACCGCCGGCACGTTTCTGGCCGGCAAAATCCACATCGGCTTGGAAAACTACGCCGGCGGCCGCGCGGGCGACCCTGCCGCACAAGGCTTATCCGGCCGCTTGAAAGAATTGCAACTGCCGCAAAGCCGCCTCAAAACCGGCACGCCGCCGCGCATTGATGGGCGCACGATTGATTTTTCCCAACTCACCGAGCAGCCCGGCGACACACCCGTGCCGGTGTTTTCCGTGCGCGGCCATGCCGCCATGCATCCGCAGCAAGTGAGCTGCTGGATTACCCACACCAACGAGCAAACCCACGATATCATCCGCTCCGGCTTCGACCGCAGCCCGATGTTTACCGGCAAAATCGAAGGCGTGGGCCCGCGCTATTGCCCTTCGATTGAAGACAAAATCAACCGCTTTGCCGATAAAGACAGCCACCAGATTTTCCTAGAACCGGAAGGGCTGTCCACCCATGAGTATTATCCAAACGGCATTTCCACCAGCCTGCCGTTTGATATCCAGCTCGCCCTTGTGCGCTCGATGAAAGGCTTGGAAAACGCCCACATCCTGCGCCCCGGCTATGCCATCGAATACGATTATTTCGACCCGCGCAACCTCAAAGCCAGCCTCGAAACCAAAACCATTGCAGGCTTATTTTTCGCCGGCCAAATCAACGGCACCACAGGCTATGAAGAAGCCGCCGCACAAGGCTTGCTGGCGGGTGCCAATGCCGTGCAATATGTGCGCGGGCAAGATCCGCTGCTGCTGCGCCGCGAGCAAGCCTATTTGGGCGTGTTGGTAGATGATTTGATTACCAAAGGCGTAAACGAGCCTTACCGCATGTTTACCAGCCGCGCCGAATACCGATTACAACTGCGCGAAGACAACGCCGATATGCGCCTCACCGAAGCCGGCCGCCAAATCGGCCTCGTTTCCGACGACCAATGGCAGGCCTTCGAGCAAAAGCGCGAAGCCATCGAGCGCGAAATCCAGCGTTTGCGCAGCACTTGGTACACTCCCGCCAAGCTGCCCGAAAGCGAGCAAGAGCGCGTGTTCGGCCAAAAATTGAGCCGTGAAGCCAATCTGCACGATTTGTTGCGCCGCCCCAATCTCGATTACGCCGCCCTGATGAGCCTGCCCCAAGCCGCGCCTGAGCAAGCGCTGGCTGCCGAAGTGGCCGAGCAAGTGGAAATCCAAGTGAAATACCAAGGCTATATCGATCGCCAAAACGAAGAAATCGAAGGCCGCCGCGATTTGGAAACCCTCAAACTGCCCACCGATATCGACTACAGCAAAGTGAAAGGCCTCTCCGCTGAAGCCCAGCAAAAGCTCAACCAGCACCGCCCCGAAACCGTGGGTCAGGCCGGCCGCATCTCAGGCATCACCCCCGCCGCCGTGGCGCTGTTGATGGTGCATTTGAAACGCGGCTTTAAAGAAGCCCGTCAAAATTAAAGCCGTAAACCAAAAGGCCGTCTGAAAAAGTTTCAGACGGCCTCTCCTTATATTAGGGTCTGTTCACAATTCATCTCGTGGCAATCTTTTGGCTCAAAAACGCGCCTGCCGCGTTGAAAATGCTCGCAAGGTGTCCAACCTTGCTGCGCTTTTCGCCTTGCAAGCGCGCTTTTGCGCTCAAAATCTTACGCACGGATGAAATGTGAACAGACCCTAGCGGAATGCATAAAAAAAGTGGCACAACGGGTAGGTTGGGTTGTAAACCCAACGTTTCAGCGGGTAGGTTGGGTTGTAAACCCAACAAATCTACAGGCCGTCTGAAACCTTGGCTTTAGCAACCCAAGCTACTCCGTTATAGAGTGTGGTTTTGCATCACTTTTTCTTGCATATCAATATATACATACGCTTACGGCTTTCGGCATCATGCCCGCTCAATGCTTGCGTTCGGTGATAAATTCGGCCAGGCTGCGCAAATGGGCGGCTTTTTCGCCAAACGGCGCGAGTGCCGCCACGGCTTCGGCCACCAGCGCTTCGGCATAAGCGCGCGCTTGGGGCAGGCCCATTAATTTCACATAAGTGGGCTTGTCGGCATCGGCATCTTTGCCGGCGGTTTTGCCCAGCGTGGCGGTGTCGGCTTCACAATCGAGCACATCGTCTATCACTTGGAAAGCCAGGCCTATCTTGCGGGCATAATCATCGAGCCGCGCCAGGCCTTCGTCATCTACATCGGGGCAGCTCAGCGCGCCCAGCGCCACGGCGGCGCGGATCAGCGCGCCGGTTTTGAGGCTGTGCATCTGTTCGAGCGCAGCCTGATTCATGGCTTTGCCGACGTTGGCCAAATCAATCGCCTGGCCGCCGGCCATGCCTAGGCTGCCCGAAGCCTGCGCCAGCGTAGAGAGCATGCGCAGCTGGCGCGCGCCCGGCAGGCTGGTGGGGCGGCTGAGCAGCTCGAATGCCAGCGTTTGCAAGGCGTCGCCAGCCAGCAGGGCGGCGGCTTCGCCGTATTGCACATGGCAGGTGGGCTTGCCGCGGCGCAGGCTGTCGTTGTCCATTGCGGGCATATCATCGTGCACCAATGAATACACATGAATGCATTCCACCGCCGCCATCGCCTGCGCCACCGCCGCTTCATCGGCTGCGCCCAATTCGGATGCAGCCAGCACCAGCAGCGGGCGCAAGCGCTTGCCGCCGCCGAGGGTGACATAGCGCATGGCTTCGTGCAGCCCTTCGGGGCTTTGCGTTTCGGGCGGCAGCGCGCGCGAAAGCACCAGCTCGGTTTGCGCTTGCGCGCGGGTTTGCCAGCTGTGCAGATTATTCGGCTTCAAGGCTGAGCTCCTTTAATCCGCCCTCATCGAGCACGTGCAATTTTTGCTCCACTTCGGCCAGCTTGTTTTGGCAATATTGCACCAGCTCGTTGCCTTCCTGATAGGCGGCCAGCGCTTCTTCGAGCGGCATTTCGCTGCTTTGCATGGCTTGGGTGAGTGCTTCGAGGCGCTTGAGGGCTTCTTCGAAAGATTTGGGGGTGGCTTTTTTCATGATCAGGGCTTGGGTTGAACAAAGGCTTGATTGTAGCATTTTTTGGCCGCGCTTTTTGCGGCGCAACTGCGTGCATAAAAATTTGCCGCCGCATAAAACACAAAGGCCGTCTGAAACTTTTTCAGACGGCCTTTGCTGCGCGGCGCATCAACGCTTGGCTTTAAAGCTGAGCAAATGCTGCTGTGTGGCAAGCCAGGCGCCGGAAATGCCCAGCGCGGTCACCACGGCGAGCACCATCAGAATTTCCCAGGCGTGGAAAAAGCGCCATTCGATGTTGAGGCCGTAGGGGCGGAAAATCTGATTGATCAACGGCTGGCTGGCGCGCATCAGCCAGGCGCACAGGCCGATGCTGATGGCGGCGGAAAGCAGGCTCTGCCAAGCGGCTTGATAAAGAAACGGGCGGCGGATAAACGAAGCGGGCGCGCCCAAAAGCTTGGTGATTTCGATTTCTTCTTTGCGGCTCAAAATCTGCAAACGGATGGTGTTGTGCGCCACCAGCACGAAAGCCACGCTCAGGGTGATGGCCAAAAACCAGAAAATCCGATGCAAAAAGGCATTAATCTGATAGAGCGTTTGCATCCATTCGGTGTCGAGCCGCGCGGCTTCCACCATCGGCAATTCGCTCAAATCCTGCTGCAAAATCTGCATGGCCTCGGGCGCGGTGCCGGCGTCGGGCGTAACGATAAACACATCGGGCAGCGGATTGTCATCGAGCATCGACACCAAATCCTGCGCGCCCATGCTTTGCTGCAATTCTTGCAGCCCTTTTTGCTTGCCGATAAATTCGCTTTTGCTGATGCGCGCATCTTCGGCGAGCAGGGTTTTTACTGCTTCGTTGTCGACTTCATCGGCGCTCAATTCCATATAAAGCGTGATTTGCGGCGCTTCGTTGAGCTTGCCGAGCACGGCCTGGCCGCTTTGCACGCCCAAATAAAGCGCCAAGGGCAGCGTCATCGCGATGGCGAGCATCAGCAAAATCAGCAAAGTGGCAAAAGGCTGACGGATAAAGTGGCGCGCGGCGTTGCGGGCGGATTCGAGGTGGAGCGAGAGATAATGTTTCATGCGGCAAACCTGCCTTCCTGCAGGCGCAAAATGCGGTGGCCGTAATCGGCCATCAGTGTTTCGTCGTGCGCGGCCACAATCACGGTGGTGCCCGCTTCGTGAAAGGTTTTGAATAATTCCATAATGTCGAGCGCATAGGCGCGGTCGAGGTTGGCGGAAGGCTCGTCGGCAATCAAAAGGCTGGGCTGGTGCACCACCGCGCGGGCGATGCACAGGCGCTGCTGCTCGCCGCCGGAAAGCGTTACCGGGTCGGCACCTTCGCGCCCGGCCAGGCCCACTTTTTCAATCGCCACGCGCGCCCGCTTTTCGGCCTGCGCCCGGTCGTAGCCGATGATGCGCAGCGGCAGCAGCACGTTTTGGATCACATTTCGGTCAAACAGGATTTTGTGGTCTTGAAACACAATGCCGATGTGTTGGCGCAAAAAGCCGATTTGGTTGTCGTTCAGGCTGCCGATATCTTGATTGTTCATCCACACCTTGCCGGTGGTGGGCTTGGTGATGCCGGCAATCAGCTTGAGAATGGTGGATTTGCCGGCGCCGGAATGGCCGGCCACGAAAATCATTTCGCCTTTGTCGATATTGAAACTGACATTTTTCAGCGCGTGAAAGCCGCCGGGATAGGTTTTGGAAACTTGCTCGAAACGGATCATGATTGTGCTCGGTGGGTGGGTTTCAGACGGCCTGTTGTTCGGACAAACAGGCCGTCTGAAATAAAGTGAGACCGATTATACAGAATATTGTTGCATGATTCAGCGGGCAATATCTGTATAATATGCACGATTATGCGCGGCGCTGTTGAGGCCGTCTGAACCATTGTTGAAAGAAAATTATGCTTACCCCCGAAGAAGTCAAACAAATGATTGCCGCCGTGGCGCCTTGCGAACACATCGAAGTAGAGGGCGACGGCCACCACTTTTTCGCCCACATCGTGTCGAGCGCCTTCGAGGGCAAAGCCCGGCTGGCGCGCCACCGCCTGATTAAAGACGGCCTGGCGGATAAATTGGCCAGCAACGAATTGCACGCGCTCTCCATCACCACCGCGGCTACGCCGGCGGAATGGGCGGCCAAGCAGGGCTAGGGTCTGTTCACATTTCATCACGCGGCAAGTGTTGGCTCAAAAGCGCGCCTGCTGCGTTGAAAATGCTCGCAAGGTGTTCAACCTTGCTGTGCTTTTCGCCTTGCAGCCACGCTTTTGCGCTCAAAATCTTATTCGCGGATGAATTGTGAACAGACCCTAATCATTTATCTGCGCAAGCGTTCAGACGGCCTGTGTGCATGCAGGCCGTCTGAATTTTACCTGTCACAAAAACGCAATCCGTTTAAAATCCATTATAATTTACCGTTTCATTTCCCCCATTTTTGTGCACAGGCCGTCTGAAAGCCTGCGCCGCGCTACGAAAGACATTCTGTGGACAAACTCAAAATTACCGGCAACGGCCCGCTCAACGGCGAAATCACCGTGTCCGGCGCCAAAAATGCCGCCCTGCCGCTGATGTGCGCCGGCCTCCTCACCGAGGGCACGCTGCGCCTGAAAAACGTGCCCATGCTGCGCGATGTGAAAACCACCCAAAAGCTGCTGCAAGGCATGGGTGCGCGCGTGCTCACCGACAATATCGCCGAATTCGAAATCAACGGCGGCACGGTGAACAACACCATCGCCCCTTATGAATTGGTGAAAACCATGCGCGCCTCGATTTTGGTGCTGGGCCCCACGCTGGCGCGCTTTGGTGAAGCCCAAGTGAGCCTGCCCGGCGGTTGCGCCATCGGTTCGCGTCCGGTAGACCAGCATCTTAAAGGCCTGGAAGCCATGGGCGCGGAAATCGTGATTGAGCACGGCTATGTAAAAGCCCGCGGCCGCTTGAAAGGCGCACGCGTGGTGATGGACATGGTCACCGTGGGCGGCACCGAAAATCTTTTGATGGCCGCCACCTTGGCCGAGGGCACCACCGTGTTGGAAAATTGCGCCATTGAGCCCGAAGTGGTCGATTTGGCCGAATGTTTGGTGAAAATGGGTGCCAAAATCAGCGGCATCGGCAGCGCCACCATGACGGTGGAGGGTGTGAAAGAATTGCACGGCGCCGAGCACAGCGTGGTGCCCGACCGCATCGAAGCGGGCACGTTTTTATGCGCCGTGGCGATGGCCGGCGGCAAAGTGGTGTTGCGCAACGCCGCGCCGAAAACCATGGAAGCCGTGCTCGACAAGCTGGCCGAAGCCGGCGCGATTATCGAAGCGGGCGACAACTGGATCGCCATCGACATGCAGCAGCGCCCCAAAGCGGTGGACATCCGCACCATGCCGCACCCGGGCTTCCCCACCGATATGCAGGCGCAATTTATGGCCATGAATGCCGTGGCAGAGGGCAGCGGCAAAGTGGTGGAAACCATTTTTGAAAACCGCTTTATGCACGTGCCCGAGCTCAACCGCATGGGTGCAGACATCGCCGCCGAGGGCAACACCGCCATCGTGAAAGGTGTGGCCACGCTCTCGGGTGCCACCGTGATGGCCACCGATTTGCGCGCATCGGCCAGCCTGGTGATTGCCGGCCTCGTGGCCGAGGGCGAAACCGTGGTGGAGCGTATCTACCACCTCGACCGCGGCTACGAGCATATTGAAGAGAAGCTGGGCAAAGTGGGCGCGAAAATCGAGCGCGTTGCCTGATTCAGGTGAAGTAAAACACACCAAACAAGGCCGTCTGAAAATTTTTCAGACGGCCTTGTTTTTTAACCCGCATCGGTACGGTTTAACCGTACACAGGCAAGCTTTCGGCAGCCCGTAGGTCGAATTCTCGAATCCGACGCTTGTTCTGATGGTGCTGTCGAACTGCTTTTATTTTGTCATACCAATCCAAAAAAATAACCTAACTTCGTTGTCTCGCCTTGCCGTACTATCTGTACTGTCGCAGGCTCGCCGCCTTGTTAGCTTACCTTTTTGAATGGGTATTACGCCGCTTTTGGCGGCTAATAGTACTGACGGCTTTCAGACGGCCTTGTTTTTGCCAAACCGTTAAGGCCGGTATTCCGGCAACACACCATTGGGCAGCAGCTGCCACACATAGCCCGTGTGTTTCTGCTTGCCGGCCACATTGCCCGCTTCGTCGCCATAGCCCCAGAAATAATCCACCCGCACCGCGCCTTTAATCGCGCTGCCGGTGTCTTGCGCCATCAAGAGGCGGTTGTGGGCGAAATTGCTCACGGGGTGGGTGGTGGCCACGAAAAGCGGCGCACCCAAGGTGATGTAGTGGCGGTCGACCGCGCCGGCATAGCCGCCCAAAAGCGGTGTGCCCAGCGCGCCGATGGGGCCTTCATCGTTGCCCGGCAATTGGCGGAAGAAAATATAGCTCGGGTTTTGCCCCAGCACTTCGGCCAGCTTTTGCGGGTTTTGCTGCATATAGGCTTTGATGCCCTGCATGGTGGTTTGCCCCAAAGGCAGATAGCCTTTATCGGCCATATAGCGGCCGATCGATACATAAGGATATTCGTTTTTATCGGCAAAGCCTAAGCGCACATATTGGCCGGAGGGCGTTTTCAGGCGGCCCGAGCCTTGAATGTGCAGGAAAAACAATTCCACCGGATCATCGGCATAGCCCAAAATCGGCGCTTTGCCGTTGAGCGCGCCGCCGTTGATTTGGGTGCGGGTGTAATAAGGCACAAATTGGCCGCCGGCAAAGCGGCCTTTGAGCGCGCGGGTGCGCTCGCTAATCGGAAATTTCGACAAATCGGCGCTATAAGCGCCGGCGGCATTGATGCTGCCGCTGTTGGGGCCGGTTTGCTGCACCCGCACCACGGCTTTGCTGTTGCGCAGATTGGCGGGCAGATCCACCGAAACAAAATCGTTGGGCACGCCGTAAATCGGGAAACGCGCTTTGGCCGTTTGCTTCACATCACCATGCAGCACCGGCTCGTAATAGCCGGTGATGGTGCCGCCGAGCTGGCCGTTGCCGCTCACTTGCCAGGGCGTGAAATATTGCTCGAAAAAGGCTTTGGCGGCGGCATCGTTGGCCGGGGTTTGCGCGGCTTGGGCGCACACATTCTGCCACGCCGGCTGCGCTTTCAAGCGGCCGCAGCCGAGCTGGAAGGCGCGCAGGCTGCTGCTGAAATTTTGCTGCGGCCATTGCGGCAGCGTTTGATGCGCCACCACTTTATAGGCCGCGCCGCCGCCGGGGGCGATGCTGTGCCCCAAAGGCAGCGGCGTGCCCGCAGGCAGGGGCGCGCCGGGTGTCACCGGCGGCACGGGCATGGTGGTGGGCGGCACGGTTTTTTTGGTGCCGCAGGCGGCCAGCACGGCGGCGGCCAGCCCCATCAGGGCAAAACGGTAAAATTTGGCAACATTCATATGGGTGTCTCGAGGCCGTCTGAAAAGCGTTCAGACGGCCTAAATAAAAAAAGAATAACGATTCAGAAAGACCGCGCCAAAGCGGCGCGGTTCCCTGCAGAAAGGCCGTCTGAAGCGCGGTTGGGCGCATTCTAGCATAGAATCAACACCCTAAAATCAGCCATCGCCAATCTTTGCACAAGCGTGCCTAGGCTAGCCTAGGGTCTGTTCACATTTCATCACGCGACAATATTTTGGCTCAAAAACGTGCCTACTGCGTTGAAAATGCTCGCAAGGTGTTCAACCTTGCTGCGCTTTTCGCCTTGCAGCCACGCTTTTGCGCTCAAAATCTTACTCGCGGATGAATTGTGAACAGACCCTAGCCGCCATTTGCTACAATAAGCGCTTTGTTTTCCGCAAGGCAAAGCCGCCATGAGCAAACCCGTTTCCCCGATGATGCAGCAATATCTCGGCATCAAAGCAGATCATCAGGATAAGCTCGTGTTTTACCGCATGGGCGACTTTTACGAATTGTTTTTCGATGATGCCATAAAAGCCGCCAAGCTTTTAGACATCACCCTCACCACCCGCGGCCAGCTCGATGGTGAGCCGATTAAAATGGCCGGCGTGCCTTATCACGCCGCCGAGCAATATCTGGCCAGGCTCGTTAAAATGGGCGAGAGCGTGGCCATTTGCGAGCAAACGGGCGAAGTGGGCGCCACCAAAGGGCCGGTAGAGCGCAAGGTTGTGCGCATCGTCACCCCCGGCACGCTCACCGATTCCGCCTTTCTGGAAGACAAAGAAACCAACCGCATCGTGGCCGTGTGCAGCGTGAAAAGCGACAAAAAACACATCGGCCTCGCTTGGGCTTCGCTGCAAAGCGGCGAATTCAAAGCCAAGCTCACCACGCCCGATAAACTCGCCGACGAATTGGCACGCCTGCAAGCGGCGGAAATCCTGCTGCCCGATGCCGCCAATGCCCCACCTATTCAAGCAGCCAACATCACGCGGCTGAACGCTTGGCAATTCGCGCCCGACAGCGGCACAAAGCTGCTCACCGACTATTTCGGCAGCCAAGATTTGCGCGGCTTCGGGCTGGACGAACAAACCCACGCTGCCGCCATCGGCGCCGCCGGTGCGCTGCTCAACTACATCCGCCTCACCCAAAGCCAATTGCCGCAACACCTCGACGGCCTTTCGCTCGAAACCGAAAACCAATACATCGGCATGGATGCCGCCACCCGCCGCAACCTCGAAATCACCCAAACCCTTAGCGGCCAAAAAGCGCCCACCCTGTTTTCCGCGCTCGACCAATGCGCCAGCCACATGGGCAGCCGTCTGCTCGCCCTATGGCTGCACCACCCGCTGCGCCGGCGCGAGCATATCCGCGCCCGCCAGCAAGCCGTGGCCGAGCTGCAAAACCATTATGCCGACTTACAAGGCCGTCTGAAAAACCTTGCCGACATCGAACGCATCGCCGCCCGCATCGCCGTGGGCAATGCCCGCCCGCGTGATTTGGCCGCTCTGCGCGACAGCCTGTTGCTGCTGGCAAATGAAATCGAATTGCCCCAAAGCCCTTCCGCGCTGCTGCACACCCTGCAAGCCGTGTTCCCCGCCACTTTGCCCATTGCCGAGCAGCTGCAAGCCGCCATCTTGCCCGAGCCGGCCGTGTGGCTGCGCGACGGCGGCGTGATTAATCACGGCTATCATGCCGAATTGGATGAGTTGCGCCACATTCAAAACCACGGTGATGAATTTTTGCTGGCGCTGGAAGCACGCGAGCGCGAGCGCACCGGCCTCTCCACCCTCAAAGTGGAATTCAACCGCGTGCACGGCTTTTACATCGAATTATCCAAAGTGCAGGCCGAGCAAGCGCCCGAAGATTATACCCGCCGCCAAACCCTCAAAAACGCCGAACGTTTCATCACGCCCGAGCTGAAAACTTTTGAAGAAAAAGTGTTGGCCGCGCAAGACACCGCGCTCGCGCTCGAAAAACAACTGTTTGATGAAATATTGAAAAACCTGCAAGCCGCCCTGCCACAATTGCAGCAAGCCGCCAAAGCCGCCGCCACGCTCGATGTGCTCGCCACCTTCGCCCGCCATGCCCAAGAGCGCGGCTACACCGCGCCCGGGTTCGCCGACTATCCCGTGATTGAAATCGAGGGCGGCCGCCACCCCGTGGTCGAGCAACAAGTGCGCCACTTCACCGCCAACCACACCGCGCTCGACCACAAACACCGCCTGATGCTGCTCACCGGCCCCAATATGGGCGGCAAATCCACCTATATGCGCCAAGTGGCACTGATTACCCTGCTTGCGCACACCGGCAGCTTTGTGCCCGCCGAAGCCGCCAAAATCGGCCCCATCGACCAAATTTTCACCCGCATCGGCGCTTCCGACGATTTGGCCGGCAACCGCTCCACCTTTATGGTGGAAATGAGCGAAACCGCCTATATTCTGCACCACGCCACCGAGCAATCACTGGTGCTGATGGACGAAGTGGGCCGCGGCACCTCCACCTTCGACGGCCTCGCCCTCGCCCAAGCCATCGCCGAGCATTTGTTGCAGAAAAACCAATCGTTCAGCCTGTTTGCCACCCACTATTTTGAGTTGACCAAATTGCCCGAAGCCCACTCCACCGCCGTGAATATGCACCTGAGTGCGCTTGAAGAAGGGCAAGACATTGTGTTTCTGCACCACATCGAGCCCGGCCCCGCCAGCAAAAGCTACGGCATCGCCGTGGCCAAACTCGCCGGCCTGCCCGCCCGCGCCCTCAAGGCTGCCCACAAGCATTTAGACGCGCTCGAGCAGCAAGCCGCTGCGAATCAGCCGCAAATGGATATTTTCAACACATGGCCGTCTGAAAGCGAAGAGAAAGAAGATGAAGCTGCAACCTACGCAGATGAACAAGCCGCCGCCGCGCCAAATCCATTGCTGCAAGCTTTGGCAGAAATCCAGCCGGATGAATTGTCGCCGAGGGAGGCGCTGGAAGCCTTGTATCGCTTGAAAGGTTTGGAAAAAGAATAAATAACAAAAAGGCCGTCTGAACGTTTTCAGACGGCATTGATTAATCATTCTATCCATTATCCTATGAATTTATATTTCAACACCGATTTGGCTAAAGGCTATAAAAGCCCCGCTCAAATTGCCCGCGTGCTCACCGAAAACTGGTTGGGCGAAAACGCCTATTGCCCCAGTTGCGGCTGTGCACACATCACAAAAGCGGCAAACAACCGCCCCGTTTTAGATTTTGACTGCCCCAATTGCGCCGAGCAGTTCGAGCTGAAAAGCAAACAGGCCAAATCAGCGGGAAAAGTCATTAACGATGGCGCTTATGCCACCATGCTGGCGCGCATTCAAGCGGCAGATAATCCCAATTTTTTCTTTTTAAGCTACAACAAAGCCGATTATTCCGTGCGGCAATTGATGCTGGTGCCGAAACATTTTTTCACGCCGGAAATGATTATCCGGCGCAAACCGCTGCCTGAAACCGCAAAACGCGCGGGCTGGATCGGGTGCAACATCAATATCGGCGCGTTGCCAAACAGCGGCAAAATCCTGCTGGTGGACAAAGGCATCGTGATGCCGTCTGAAACCGTGCATCGGCAATGGCAGCAAAACCTGTTTTTGCGTCAACAAAAAAACGAAGGCAAAGGCTGGTTGCTGGCGGTGATGCGCTGCGTAGAGGCGCTTCCCGAGCAATTCACCTTGGCGCAAATGTATGCTTTTGAAAATGTGTTGCAACAGCAATTTCCCGCCAACCGCCACATCAAAGACAAAATCCGCCAGCAATTGCAATGGCTGCGTAATCAAGGCATCATCGAATTTTCAGCGCGCGGGCAATACCGCAAAATTCCCCAATCCAAATCTTGAAGGAATCACCATGGCGCTTTTTCAAATTGAAATCCAAGAAACCCTTCGCCGTGTGGTCACACTGGAATCTGAATCACCGGCTCTTGCTTTGGCACAAGTCAAACAACGCTATCAGCAAGAAGAAATTGTTTTGGATTGGCAGGATTGGGTGGATACGCACATTCAAATCAGTCATGCAGATTGAAAGTAAAAGGCCGTCTGAAAGATCAATCTTTCAGGCGGCCTTGATTCATATTCTTATGCATATCTGTAAATATTCAATATATTCAAATAATTATTTATACCAATCCTAAAAAATAATATACAAACAGGCCGCTCGTAGGTCGGATTCTTGAATCCGACACTCGTCCGCAGAACAAGGCACGCACATCGCTTTGGCCGATGGCCAAACTACGCGGTTGGTGCTATCGAATTGCTTTTATTTTGTAAGGTTATTTTTTTGAATGGTTTTACTTCTCATAAACATGCAGCACCAGCTGCCCGTCCTGATATTCGCCCACATAAACATCTTGTTGTTTGATATTGGATGCATCGAGCGCGCCGGCCACCCAATCGCTGTCTTTGCCCACCAATTCGAGAATGTCGGTGTCGGGCCGGCCTTCGATAACCAGCGGGTAGCGCAGGCCTTGTTCGCCGTATTGGATGGCCAAGAGCTGGCCGTTTTGCTTGAGCACGGCGCGTTTGACGCTGTTGACGCGCACGCTTTTGGGCGGCACGTTTGGGGCGGCAGTGACGAAATCGAGGAAAACCACCATGCGCGAGGG